>NZ_JBXAGB010000002.1:0-874804 GCF_058793715.1 Pseudoxanthomonas sp. GW835-FHT14C01 | reverse complement strand
AGCCGGGCGCGTTGCGACGCGTTTGAGCACCCTTACGCGCCAGGTTTCAGGGGGCGCGGTTCGATGTGAGGATCGATCCCCTGCTGGTCCTCGAACGCGGAAAGTAACCGCCGACCGTTTGCCAGCCGGGCGCGTTGCGACGCGTTTGAGCACCCTTACGCGCCAGGTTTCAGGGGGCGCGGTTCGATGTGAGGATCGATCCGCTGCTGGTCCTCGAACGCGGAAAGCAGCCCGCGTTGCTCTTGTGGGAGCGACGTAAGTCGCGAAGCTTTATCCTCAGCCCGATCGCGACTGACGTCGCTCCCACATTCCACACCGTAGCCCGCATCCCGCGGACCTGATCTCAGTCGTTGCTGCCGCTCACGCGGGCGACGGCATCGTGCGGATGCAGGCTTTCGTAGTGCGCGACGGTGGCGTCGTACCTGGCAACGCGCGCATCGGTGGCAAGCACGGACGCGACGCGGCGGGCGGCGTCTTCGCAGAACATCAGGTTCTCGGCATTGAGACGGGCAAAAGCCTGCTCGTCGACGCGCTTGACGGCGGTCTGCACCGGCGTACCGAGCGCGGCTTCGATGGCATCCACCAGCGGCACCAGCGGGAGCTCGTCGAACTGCGGACGCAACTCCACGCGCACGCTGGCGCGGCTGCGCTGGGCATGCGGCGTCGCGGCGAGGCCGCGCTCGGAGGCCAGCCAGTCGTGCACGGTATCGACCGATGGCGCGGGCGAAGCGCCGAAATCCTGGGCGAAACGTTCGGCGTTGGCCTGACGGGACAGCGCCGCAGAAGCAGGGCACGTGCTGGAATACTCGACCGCAAACGACAACGCCAGGGCGAGATGGCCGTCGACCAGCGTCGCTTCGACCTCTACCGGATAGCGCTTCCAGCCGGCGTAATCGCTCTCCAGCGCCTTGCGCTGCAGAAGGGCTTCATAACGGATCTTCAGGCGCGCACTCGTCGCCAGCCCGGACTGCGACGCGACGCTGTCCTGCAGGAGGTGCCGCAGGCCGGCCGGCGTGATCGCTTCGCGCGCCAGTCCGTCCTGCAGCTGCAGATAGAGGCGCGACATGTGGATGCCGCGCGCATCGGCGTTGGCCAGGTTCACCGACAGATCGATGCTGGCGGCGACCTGAAGCTGCCCGCCCTGCCCGTCGGCGATGCGTACCGGCAACGCGATGTTCTCCATGCCCACCCAGTCGAGGGGGCGCGCCAACGGCACGCGCTGGTGGGCGACATCGGGAAGATCGGCGCGGGGCGCCGCGGGAAGCGAGGGAGCCATGGTCATGCACGGGGGAGCGGATGCCGCGCATTGTACGCCTTGGCCTGAATCCCCAGATGAAACAGTCCGTTACGAGCGACTTCTGCAGCTATCGCAACGATATGCGCTGCCTTAGTCGCCGCGTGCTGCGCGCCAGCCGGTGAACAGCAGCGTGGGGCGCGACGGCAGCGGCGCGGGCGTTCCCGTACGCGCCAGACGCTGCAGCCTGCCCCGCGCATAAGCGGCGAGGACGCGGCGCTCGCGGGCGCCCTGCTGCGCTGGCCGCCATCGGTGCAGGACATCGGATGCCCACGCCCTTACCGCGGAAGCGTCGTCCGTCTGCCGGAAGGCGGCCGGCACGGCAGCCACCCCCATGTCGGCCATGCGGGCAGCGAGCGTCTGGGCGATGACGGCATCCGCTTCCGGCGCACGACCCAACACCGCGGTCTCCACCGCCACGACAGCCGCGCCATAGCACGACAGTGCCGCAAAGGCCTCGCTGCCGTCGGCCGGCAGCTCGCGCGCGGCCACCAGGGCCGGCAACGCATCGGCCAGCGGCGCCCACGGGGCCTGCACCGGCTCCAGCCGGCGTCCCAGCGGATGGCGCGAGCGCTGGTTCGACCAGTCACGCAGTTCTTCGCTCCACCACGCCAGCTTGGTGTCCGCCGGCAGCGGATCGCCGCTGATGTTCAGGACATCGTCGAATTCCTGCAGCAGCGCGAACCACGCGACCGCGAGGTCGCGGCGCGCGGGGGCGACGAAGATCTCCGCCACCGACCATTCCGGCCAGCGCGCACGCCATTTCTGCAGGAAGCTGTCGAGGGCGGCGGAGTCGGACATGCAATGGAACTCTGTAGGAGCGACGTAAGTCGCGACCGTGATGCCGGTGCGTTCGGGAACCTACGACGGCACGTTTACGGATGTGCTGGCGGTAGAAGGGAAACCTGTGGACGTGCGGTCGCGACTTACGTCGCTCCTACAACACGCTGGGTTGCGGGCCATGTCGATGGCTCGATCAGCGCTGCCGGCAGCTCGACCATGACGTCCGCCTTCCATTGCGCGGGATCCTCATGCGCCTGCCGGTAACCCCACAGGGCCGCGATCGACGGCATGCCGGCGGCGCGCGAGGCCTGGATGTCGCGCTCGTCGTCGCCCACGTAGACGCAGTCGGCGATGGCGATGCCGATGCGTTCGGCGGCGACCTGCAGCGGCAGCGGATGCGGCTTCTTCTCGGCCAGCGTGTCGCCGCCGATCAGCACCGCGCAACGCGTCTCCCACCCCAGCTGCGGCAGGATGTCCCGTGCCAGGTACTCCGGCTTGTTGGTGACGATGCCCCAGGTACTGCCCGCAGTATCGAGTGCATCCAGCATGTCGGCAACGCCGTCGAACAGCACGCTGTGGCGACCGAGCTCTTCCTGATAGATCGCGAGGAACTCGGCGACCATCGCTTCGCGCGGCGCCTGCTCCATGTCGGGAAACGCCGCCGCCAGCATCGCGCGCGAGCCTTTCGACACGTGCGGCCGCAGCACGTCCAGCGTCATCGGGCCGATGCCATGCGCGGCGCGCATCCGATTGGCGGTGGCCAGCATGTCCGGTGCGCTGTCGAGCAAGGTGCCGTCCAAGTCGAACAGCGCGGCGCGGGGAAATCCGTTCGTCACGGCTTCACCGCACTGGCGAGATAGTTCACGTCGGTGCGCGAGGTCATCCGCGCGCGTTGCCGCCACGGCTCATAGGCCAGGCCGGTGACGTCCTGCAGCTGGAATCCGGCCTCGCGCAGCCAGGCGGCCAGTTCGGAAGGACGGATGAATTCCTTGTAGTGGTGCGTGCCCTTGGGCAGCAGGCGCGCGATGTACTCGGCACCGACAATGGCCAGTGCGAACGCGGCCGGCGTGCGATTCAGCGTGGACAGGAACAGCTGTCCGCCCGGCCTCAGCAGCGTGTGGCAGGCGCGGATGATCGACAGCGGATCCGGCACGTGCTCCAGCATCTCCATGCAAGTGACCACGTCGAAACTGCCGGGACGCTCCTCGGCCAGCGACTCGACCGAGCGCAGCTGGTAGTCGACCTGTACGCCCGACTCCAGCTTGTGCAGCCGGCCGACCTTCACCAGCTCCGGGGCCAGATCGATCGCGGTGACCTGCGCGCCTTCACGCGCCAACGCCTCGCTGAGCAGCCCGCCGCCGCAGCCGACATCCAGCGCAGTGGCGCCGGACAACCGCACGCGGTCGCGCACGTACTGCAGGCGGACCGGATTCAGCACGTGCAGCGCCTTCTGCGGGCCATCCGGGTCCCACCAGCGGTTGGCCAGCGCGCCAAACTTGTCGAGTTCGGCCTGGCTGAAGTTGTCGTCGAGGGGCGAAGTCGTGGTCGTCATGCGGGCTATTGTAGAGCGGAGCTTGCTCCGCTGCCGTGCTGCACTTCCGCTACCGCGGAGCCGAGCAAGCTCGGCTCTACCGCCGGCCTGTCAGCGACGGATACCCGCGATCCGCTCGCGCCACTGCCGCGCATTGGCGATCACGCCCTCGATGTCCATCTCCACCAGCACGCGCTGCAGCAGCTTGGCCTTGCCGGCGATCCACACGTCGCTGACCTGCTGCCGTCCGGTCGCATAGATCAGTTGCGACACCACATGGTGCAGCGGCTGGGTCTCCAGTGCGGACAGGTCGACGCAGACCAGGTCGGCCTCCTTGCCCGGCTCGATGGAACCGATACGGTCGTCGAAGCCGATCGCCTTCGCGCCGCCCAGCGTGGCCGCGCGAAGGGCGCTGAAGGCGTCGATCGCGGCGGCATCCTGCGCCACCGCCTTGGCCAGCAGCGCCGCCGTGCGGGTTTCGCTGAACATGTCCAGGTCGTTGTTGCTGGCGCAGCCGTCGGTGCCCACGGCCAGCGTCACGCCCGCACGCTCCAGTGCGCACGCCGGGCAGAAACCTGACGCCAGCTTGAGGTTGGACTCCGGGCAGTGCACCACGCTGACGCCGCGTTCGACGCACAGGTGGATCTCCGCCTCGGTCAGCTGCGTCATGTGGATGGCGATCAGCCGGTCGTTGACCAGGCCGAGCCGGTCGAGCCGCGCGATCGGACGCTGGCCGTATTTCTCCAGCGACTGTTCCACTTCCTGCGCGGTCTCGTGCAGGTGCAGGTGCACCGGCACATCGAGCTGGTCGGACAGCATGCGCACGCGTTCGAAGTTGGCGTCGTTGACCGTATACGGCGCATGCGGTGCGAACGCGGTGGCGATCAGCGCGTCGTCGCGCCATTGATCGTGCACTTCGCCCGCCTTCTCGAAATACTCGTCGTCCGACGCCGCCCAGGCGGTCGGGAAATCGATCACCGGCAGACCGACGCGCGCACGGAAACCGTGGTGCTTGTAGGTCGCTGCCTGCACGTCGGGGAAGAAGTAGTTCTCGTTGACGCAGGTGGTGCCGCCGCGGAGCATCTCGGCGATCGCCAGGGTGATGCCGTCGGCGACGAAGTCCGGCCCGATCACGGCGCCTTCGATCGGCCAGATATGTTCCTGCAGCCACACCTTCAGCGGCAGGTCGTCGGCCACCCCACGCAGCAGCGTCATCGGATTATGGGTATGCGCGTTGACCAGGCCGGGAATCAGCGCCGCGTCGGGACGCGAGACGGTCTCCCGCGGCGCGAAGCGCTGGCGCGCCTCGGACACCGGCAGGATCGCGACGATGCGGCCGCCGGTGACGGCGACCGCGTGGTCTTCCAGCACCAATCCGTGCGGCACGACCGGCACCACGAAACCGGCTTCGATCAACAGGTCGCAGGTATCAGGTGCAGTGTCGGTCATGCAGGGTCAGATCCCGAAGCCCAAGGTGTAGGTGATGCCGAAGGCGCCGGCACCGAACAGCAGCCAGCACAGCAGCATCAGCGCCAGCGCGCGGCCGTAGCCCAGCCTGGGCACGGCGGCGAACAGCCTGGGCAGGGTGGCGTTCCAGCACAGCATGACGCCCAGTCCGGCGATCAGCACGCCGATCACCCAGATGCCCAGGTAGAGCGCGAGCTGTCCCATCACTTCACGCGGCTGACGTATTCACCGGTACGGGTGTCGACCTTGATCACTTCGTCCTGGCCGACGAACAGCGGCACGCGCACGACGGCGCCGGTTTCCAGCGTGGCCGGCTTGCCGCCCGTACCGGCGGTATCACCCTTCACGCCCGGGTCGGTCTCGGTGATCTGCAGCTCGACGAAGTTCGGCGGGGTCACCTGGATCGGGTTGCCGTTCCACAGGGTCACCACACAGTCTTCCTCGCCCTTCAGCCACTTCTCGGCGCCGCCCATGCCGGCCTTGTCGGCCTGCACCTGCTCGAAGGTCTCCTGCTGCATGAAGTGCCAGTACTCGCCGTCGGAATACAGGTACTGCATGTCGGTATCCACGACGTCCGCCGCCTCGACCGAGTCGGTGCTCTTCATGGTGATTTCCTGCACGCGGCCGCTCTTGATCAGGCGGTACTTCACGCGGGTGAACGCCTGGCCCTTGCCCGGCTTGACGTATTCCGTGTCGGTGATGATCGCCGGTTCGTTGTTGATCAGGATCTTCATCCCGTTCTTGACGTCGTTCATGCCGTAACTGGCCATGCGTGTGCTCCTGAGGGTAAGGCGTACCCGCCGCGCGAGGCGGCCGGCCGGATAGAATGTGGGGACCCGCCGGACCCGGCGGGTGCTTGTTTCCAGACCCGACATGATAACCGCAGCCCCCGAACCTAGACAGCCCGCCCCGCTGGCCGCGCCCCGCTGGCAGCAGGCCTGGCGCGATGCCGTGCGCGATCCGCGCGAGCTGCTGGCGCTGCTGGGGCTGGAAGTGCTGGCGGAACGGGTGTCCGACCAGGCCGCGGCCCAGTTCCCGCTGCGGGTGCCGCGCGGCTTCGTCGCCCGCATGCGGCACGGGGATCCGCACGATCCCCTGCTGCGCCAGGTGTTGCCGCTGGACCACGAAATGCAGCCGGTCCCGGGCTACGGCCTGGACGCGGTCGGCGATGGCGCCGCCCGAACGGGGACCGGCGTCATCCAGAAGTACCGGGGGCGCGCCTTGCTGGTGGCGACCGGCAGCTGCGCGATCAACTGCCGTTACTGCTTCCGTCGCCACTTCCCCTATTCCGACGAAACCGCCGCGCGCGATGGCTGGCGCGAGGCGGTGGACCTGATCCGCAAAGATGACAGCATCGAGGAAGTCCTGCTCTCCGGCGGTGATCCGCTGTCGTTGTCCAACGGCAAGCTCGCCGAGCTGACCGACGCGCTGGCCGGCATTCCGCACCTGCGCCGGCTGCGCATCCACAGTCGCCTGCCGGTGGTGCTGCCCGAGCGCGTCGACGACGGTCTGCTGGCCTGGCTGTCCGGCCTGCCCTGGCCGGTGACATTGGTGGTCCACGCCAACCACGCCAACGAGTTCGACGGCGCGGTCGATGCCGCGCTTCGACGCCTGCGCGGGGCCGGCGTGCACCTGCTCAACCAGGCGGTGCTGCTGCGCGGCGTCAACGATGACGTCGATGCCTTGGCCGCCCTCAGCGAACGGGGTTTCGCGGCCGGCGTGCTGCCGTATTACCTGCATCAGCTCGACCGGGTCGCCGGCGCGGCCCATTTCGAGGTCGACGACGGCCGGGCGAAGGCGCTGCATGCGGCCCTCGCCGCCCGCCTCTCCGGCTACCTGGTGCCGCGCCTGGTGCGGGAAGTCGCCGGCGACACCGGCAAGCGCCCGCTCTGACGCCACGGCGGCAGGCCGTGCACGCATCTGCGACGGCTGCATTGGACTCATCTCACGTGTTCAGGTATTAAACGCGCACCCCTCGCGGACACGCTGCATGCAGATCGGCAAAGACACCACGCTACGACTGACCCTGGTGGACGACAGCGCCGAGGACGCGGAAGCCATCGTCTCCACGCTGCGCAACGGAGGCATTGCCGTGCGCCCCCTGCGCCCGATCGACGCCGCCGAACTCGGCCAGATGGTCGCCGCGCAGCCGATGGACCTGCTGCTCGCCTCGCGTACCGCGAAGGGCATCCCGCTGGCGACCGTGCTGGGCCAGGTCGACGCCAGCGGCAAGGACATTCCGGTGATCGTGCTGGCCGATGCGATCAGCGAAGCCGACCTGCTCGCCGACCAGGCGGCCGGCGCACGCGCCATCGCGTTGCGGGGCCGCCCGGAGCACGTGCTGACGGTCCTGCGCCGCGAATGGGCGGACCTGGACTCGCGCCGTTCGCAGCGCCGGCTGGAAGGCCAGATGCGCGAGACCGAGCGCCGCTGCGATGCGCTGATCTCGTCCTCGCGTGACCCGATCGCCTACATCCACGAAGGCATGCACATCCGCGCCAACGACGCCTACCTGGAGATGTTCGGCTTCGAATCGTTCGAGGATGTCGAAGGCCTGTCGCTGCTCGACCTGGTGGGCCCGCAGTACGTCACCGACTTCAAGGCCCTGCTGAAGAAGATCAGCAAGGGCGAACCGCCGCCGCCGCGCTTCGAACTGGAAGCCCGCAGCATCGACGGGGACAGTTTCCCCGCCACGCTGGAATTCGCGACCGCGACCTACGAAGGCGAAGCCTGCGTGCAGGTGGTATTCCGCCGCCGCGAGGAGTTCGATCCCGAACTCGCCCGCGAGGTCGAAGACCTGCGCCAGCGCGACATGGTCACCGGCCTGCTGAATCGCCCCACCTTCCTGCGCGAACTGGAGAACGCGGTGGCCCAGGTGGCCCGAGGCGAAGACCAGTACGCCCTGCTGCTGCTCGAACCCGACCACTACCAGCGCCTGCTGCAGGACATCGGCATCGACTCGGCCGACGCGCTGGCCGCCGCCCTGGCGGCGCGCCTGTCCGAGAAACTCGACGAGGGCACGATCGCCGCCCGCTTCGGCGAGCGCACGTTCGCCGTCCTGCTGCGCGGCAACCACGCGCAGACCGCGGCGCTGGCCGAGAAGCTGCGCGCGTCCTACGCCTCGCACGTGTTCAATGTCGGCGAGCGTTCGGCCTCGGTCACCGCCAGCATCGGCGGCGTGCAGATCGGCGAGAAGATCGCCAGCGTCGGCCCGGTGCTGACGCGGGCCACGGACGGCCTGCAGACCGCGACCAACCTGGGCGGCAACCGCATCGAGATCTTCGACCCCGGCGCCGTGGACCGCGCCGAGGAAGAGCGCGTGCAGAACTGGATCAAGCGTCTGCAGGAGGCGCTGCAGGACGGCAGCTTCCACCTGCACTACCAGCCGGTGGTGAACCTGCAGGGCGAACCCGGCGAGGTGTACGAAGCCCTGCTGCGGCTCGAGTCCAACGGCGAAGTCGTCCCGCCGCAGTCGTTCATCGGCATCGCGGAAGAGAACGGCCTGCTCGATGCCATCGACCGCTGGGTGGTGAACCGGGCCATCGAGGTGCTCGCCGAGCGCAAGCGCACCGGCCGCGACACCCGCCTGGTGGTGAAGGTCAGCCCTGCCTCCTTCGCCGACAACCGCCTGCTGGACTTGATCGCCAAGCGACTCGCCGAGCACAACGTACCCGGCGACCGGCTGTGGCTGCAGACGCCCGAAGCCAAGGTCTTCACCCATCTGCGGCAGGCGCAGGCCTTCCAGTCGGCCGCCGCCAAGCTCGGCTGCCAGGTGGGACTGGAGCACTTCGGTGCCGGCCTGGATTCGTTCCAGCTGCTGTCGCACTTCCAGCCCACGTTTCTCAAGATCGACCGCGTCTTCAGCGAGGACCTGGGCAAGAACGCCGAGCACCAGCAGAAGATCCGCGAGATCGCCGAGCGTGCGCAGGCGCTGGGCATCCTTACCGTGGCCGAACATGTGCAGGACGCGGCGACCATGGCGTTCCTGTTCACCGCCAACGTCGACTACGTGGAGGGCAACTTCCTGGCCGCGCCGGGCCCGGCGATGAACTACGACTTCAGCTGATCGCCCGCTGGTTTCTGTGGTCGCCCTCCTGCCGTTGGAGGCGCGGAAAAAGAAAACCCGCCTTTCGGCGGGTTTTCCGTTCTCTGCACGAGCAGCGCGATCAGGCGAACGTGCCCTGCTGCGCGCGCAGCGCGGCGATGCGGTCTTCCAGCGGCGGATGGCTCAGGAACAGCTTCTTCATGCCCTGGCCGATGCCGCCGGCGATGCCGAAGGCTTCCACCTGCGCCGGCAGCGTGCTCGGACGCTGCTGCTGGTTGAGGCGCTCGAGCGCGGCGATCATCTTCTGGCGACCGGCCAGCGTCGCACCGCCATGGTCGGCGCGGAATTCGCGGCGACGCGAGAACCACATGGCGATCATCGTGGCGAACAGGCCGAACACCACTTCCAGCGCCATCACGATGATGTAGTAGCCGAACCCGCGGCCGCCGCCCTCGCGGTTGCCGGACAGGAAGTTGTCGACGATGCCGCCGACCACGCGCGCGAGCACGATGACGAAGGTGTTCAGCACGCCCTGCAGCAGCGCCATCGTCACCATGTCGCCATTGGCGACGTGGGCGACCTCATGGCCGAGCACGGCCTCCGCTTCGTCCTGCGTCATCGAACGCAGCAGGCCGGTCGATACCGCCACCAGCGCATTGTTGCGGTTGGCGCCGGTGGCGAAGGCATTGATCTCCGGCGCGTCGTAGACGGCGACTTCGGGCATGCCGATGCCGGCGGCCTGCGCCTGGCGCTGCACGGTGGCGACCAGCCAGCGTTCGGCATCGTTGCGCGGCTGTTCGATGACGACGGCACCGGTGGCGCGCTTGGCCATCCACTTGGAGGTCAGCAGCGAGATCAGGGAGCCACCGAAACCGAAGATCGCCGCGAACACCAGCAGGCCGCCCATCTGGTTCGGGTTGACCCCCAGGAGGGACATGACGATACCCGCCAGTACGAGTACCGCGAAGTTGGTGGCAAGGAACAGGGCAACACGCGTGAACACGGTTCGGATCTCCAGAGGGTCGTGCAAAAGTGGGCGTCGACGCCGCAGAATTGCGGCTGGGCCCGCTCGAATTCAAGCGGCTTCCTGACCACATGGTTCAGCTTTCTTCCTTTGTGACGAATGAGCACCCCCGTTCCCTCCCCGTACCGCGGCCGCTTCGCGCCTTCGCCCACCGGACGACTGCATTTCGGTTCGCTGGTCGCCGCACTGGGCAGCTGGCTGCTGGCGCGCCATCACGACGGTACGTGGCTGGTGAGGGTGGAAGATCTCGATCCACCGCGCGAGGTAGCCGGTGCGGCCCCGCAGCAGTTGGCCACACTCGCCGCGTTCGGCCTGGTCTCCGACGAACCGGTGCTCTGGCAGAGCGCGCGACACGAGGCCTACGCCGACGCGCTCGCCCGCCTGCTCGATGACGGCAGCGCTTTCGAATGCCGCTGCAGCCGCAGCGACCTGGCCGCCGTCGGCGGCATCCATCGCGCTTGCGTGGCCAGCGACCGCACGCGGCCGCCGGCCGTGCGCCTGCGCGTTGCGGACGGGACGCGTGTCGCGTTCCACGATGGGCTGCAGGGCGAGTGCGTGCAGGCCGTGGACCGCGAGGTGGGCGACGTGGTGCTGCGGCGTGCCGACGGCTTCTGGGCCTACCAGCTCGCCGTGGTGGTGGACGATGCCGCCCAGGGCATCACCGACATCGTGCGCGGCGCCGACCTGCTCGATTCCACGCCCCGCCAGATCCTGCTGCAGGGTGCGCTGGGCGTACCGACGCCGCACTATCTGCACCTGCCCCTGGTCGTCGACGCCGCGGGCGAGAAACTGTCCAAGTCGATGGCCGCCCTGCCGGTCGACGACGACGCCCCGCTGCCCGCGCTGCGTGCCGCCTGGGAGACGCTGGGCCAGTGGCCCGCCGTCGTGGCGGACGCACCGACGGTCGATGCAGCGCTGCGGGCGATGACGCGCGCATTCCTGCCCGACAACCTTCCAAAAGTGAGGTCAGTGACGTTCGCTGCAGCGCACAACGATGCTGCCGCAGGCGCTGTCTAGAATCGGTTGGCCGTCGGCTTGGACGGTCCAAGGAGATTCCCCACATGACATCGCGCGTCGCCCTGGTCACCGGCGGCACCGGAGGTATCGGTACCGCCATCTGCAAGAAGCTGGCCGACATGGGCCACAAGGTCGCCACCAACTACCGCAACGAAGAGAAGGCGCGCGCGTGGCAGGCGCAGATGAAGGCCGACGGTTACGACATCGCGTTGGTGAAGGGCGACGTGACCTCGCCCGACGAGGCGCAGGCGATGGTGAAAGAGGTCGAACAGACGCTCGGTCCGGTCGAAGTGCTGGTGAACAACGCCGGCATCACCCGCGACGGCACCTTCCACAAGATGTCGGCCACGCAGTGGGGCGACGTCATCAACACCAACCTCAACTCGGTGTTCAACGTGACCCGTCCGGTGATCGACGGCATGCGCGACCGCAAATGGGGCCGCATCATCCAGATCAGTTCGATCAACGGCCTCAAGGGCCAGTACGGCCAGGCCAACTACGCCGCCGCGAAGGCCGGCATGCACGGTTTCACCATTTCGCTGGCGCGCGAGAACGCCAAGCTCGGCATCACCGTCAATACGGTGTCGCCCGGTTACGTGGCCACCGACATGGTGATGGCGGTGCCGGAAGAGGTGCGCGCCAAGATCGCCGCGGACATCCCCACCGGCCGCCTCGGCAAGCCGGAGGAGATCGCGTACGCGGTGGCGTTCCTGGTCGACGAGCAGGCCGCGTGGATCACCGGCTCCAACCTCGACATCAACGGCGGCCACCACATGGGCTGGTGATACCGGCCCGCGCAGACCGCCTTTTCCGACGCCCCGCAAGGGGCGTCGTCCGTTCCGATGCTGCGCAGCAATTTCGCTTGCTGAACAGGGCGTCCCTGCCTCGTGGCCTGTTGCAAGGGCTGTTGCGCTGCGTCATGCTGCCGTCATACGCGTTTAGAGCGAAGACTCAATGGCTGCGATCCGCATCATCAAGAAGTACCCCAACCGTCGCCTGTACGACACCGAGATCTCCAGCTACATCACCATCGAGGACGTCCGCCAGCTGATCGTCGATGGCGAGGATTTCGAGGTCCGTGATGCCAAGACCGGCAACGACCTGACCCGCACCGTGCTGCTGCAGATCATCAGCGAGCAGGAGCAGGATGGCGAGCCGGTGCTGTCCACGCAGCTGCTCAGCCAGATCATCCGTTTCTACGGCGATTCGCTGCAGGGCTTCATGGGCAACTACCTGGAGCGCAGCATGCAGCTGTTCATGGAACAGCAGCAGCAGTTCCGCAGCCAGATGGGCAACCTGCTCGGCCAGACGCCGTGGACCATGATGAACCAGCTCACCGAGCGCAACATGGAGCTGTGGCAGGAATTCCAGCGCAACCTCACCGGTGGCATGGGCCGTCCGACCACGGTCAAGCCGAAGGAAACCCCGCGCGAGACGCCGAAAACGCGCGCGCGTTGATATTCCCTGTAGTGAAACCCGGCCCGCGCCCCGTTGCGCGGGCCTTTTTTTGAGCCGCGACATCAGGAATTCCGCATGACGCAACGCATCGCCGTGGTGACCGGCGGCATGGGTGGGCTGGGACTGGCGATCTGCCAGGCCCTGGCCCGCGCCGGCCGCAAGGTGGTCGCCGCCGACCTGCCCGCTTCGCCCGAGCGGCTGGACCACTTCCGCGCACAGACCGCATCGCTCGACATTGACACCGCCACCGTCGACGTGGCCGACTTCGACGCCTGCGCCGCCTTCGTGCAGGACGTCGAGGCGCGCCACGGCGCGCTCGACATCCTGGTCAACAACGCCGGCATCACCCGCGACGCGACCCTGCGCAAGATGGACAAGGCGCAGTGGGACGCAGTGATCGGGGTGAATCTGGACAGCGTCTTCAATCTCTGCCGCCACACCGTCGACGGCATGCAGGCGCGCGGCTTCGGCCGCATCGTCAACATCAGTTCGGTCAGCGGGCAGACCGGCAACTTCGGCCAGGTGAATTACGCCGCAGCGAAAGCCGGCCTGCATGGCTTCACGATGTCGCTGGCGCGCGAGGTCGCGCGCAAGGGTGTCACCGTCAACAGCGTCTCGCCCGGCTATGTGGAGACGCCGATGACGCGCGCCATGCCCCAGGACGTCCGCGACCGCACCGTCGCCGCAGTGCCGGTCGGCCGCATCGGCCAACCGGACGACATCGCCCGCGCGGTGGCCTTCCTCACCGCCGACGATGCCGGTTACATCACCGGCGCCAACCTGCCCGTCAACGGCGGACTGTTCATGAGCTTCTGAGCACCGTCGTCCGGCGCTCCACAACACGACCAAGGACTCCCGATGAAACTCACTCCTCCCACCTTCGGCGTCTGGCTGATCGCGCTGCTGCTCGGCGGTGGCGGCATCGCCGCGAAGTTCGGCTATGTGCCGGTGCTCGCGCCGCACGCGTTCTGGCTGGTCGTCGCCGGCTTCGGCCTGCTGGTGGCCGCGACGCTTTTCAGCAAGCTCTGACGCCCGCGCGATGCTCCCGGCGTCGATCGTCGGGAGCAGGCCATGAATCCGCTTGCGTGGATCTTCGGGGATCTGCTCACCCGACCCCGCCTGATCGTTCCGCTGCTGCCGGGCATCGGCGTCGGCGCAGGTCTGTTCCACGTCGCTGGCAAGGAGCCTTCGTCCGCCGCGATCGCCGTCGGTTGCGCTCTGCTCGGCCTGGCGATCGGCTACGTGCCGGAGTACGTCCGCGACACACCGCGCGGTCCGTGGGATTGACGGCTACTCCACCTCGAAGCGGTCGAACGCAATCTCCAGCGTTTCGAACACCGTATCCGCCTCCGTCGCATCCAGCGGCGAGGTCAGGTAACCCGCCGGCCGGGCGCGCAGGAAGCGCCAGCTCATCGCCGGGTTGCCCTGCTCGTCAAGCAGCGTGACCGTGAGGGTGCGCCGGGCGTCGCCGCCGTTGCGCGCCTCGTTCCACCACTGGTACCACGACAGCGAACCGATCACGCCCCGCCGCAGCACCAGGTTGTCGTAGTGCGTCAGCGTGGACAGCTTCGTGGTCTCCGGCACCCTGTCGTTGCCGTTGCGGTACTCGTTGAGCTGCAGCCGCGCCGCGGGGAACAGCACCTCCGACACTCCGGCGTCGGGTCCATCGCCCAGGCCGAGGTCGACGTGGAAGTTCATTCCGGCATAGGGACGGTCGCGCTGTACGGCCATGGGCAGGGTTCCATGTGAGGGAGGGAGACCGGCGCCCGGGAGCGACCGGCTTCTCTCTCCAACGCAGTCACCTCACGCCAGCGGTCAGCGGCGTCGCGTCCGCGCGCACGAGATGGCCTTCCGGACGCCATCGATCGCCCTCGCAATCCCTCGTGCAAGGCCCGGAGTGCCGAACATCGAGCCCGAAGCGCGATCGATGGCTTTCCGAGTGCCATCCCATCGCAATCCGGACGCGATCGATGGGATTTACTTTGAGGCAGATGGCTTTCCGGAACCCATGGGCGGCACATTCAACGCCATCGATGGCACGTTTAAACCCGGCGATGGGCTTAAAAGTGCCGGGCAAGGAGCACGGAACGCGATCGATGGGATTCCGAAAGCCATCCCCTGGCGTTCCGAGCCCGATCATTGGCCTTCCATGTGAGAAGAGAGCGCGCCGAGCCCCCTCGATGGCGTTCGGAATGCCATCGCTGTCGATGAAGGTGAGACAGAAGCACCGTCGATGCGTCCCGGTGTGCCCGATGCACTAGGCCGTCGCGGCTTGGCCGATCCAGAGGCGGTTGCCATCCGGGTCGTCGATGCGGAACTCGCGCATGCCATAGAACGTGTCGTCCAGGTCGGGCACGTCCAGCCCGTTGTCGCGCGCCTGCCGGTGGAAGGCGACCAGGTCGTCCGGATACAGGTACAGCACCGCGCCACGCGGCGCATCCGCATGCGCGTTGATCGACTGGTCCAGCATCACCCGGCACTCGCCCCAGCGCAGCTTCGCCCAGCCCCAATCGTCGCGCCGGTCTTCGACGGTGAAGCCGAGCTTCTCGTAGAACAGGATCGCACGCGGCAGATGCCGGACGGGTTGCATGGGGATGATGCGGGGCATGAGGTTCGCTCTACGCAGGAAGGGGCAAGCGCGTCCAGACCGGCCGCGCGCCCTCGATTCGCGGGAGCCACCGCGTCACCGTGCGGCGCCCTGCGGGCAGAACCTCTGCCGATATTCCTTGGCCTTCGGCATCAGCGCGGTGAGGTTCTGGATGCGCGTGCCGGGGTTGGGATGGGTGGACGAGAACTCCGGGGGCGCCTGCCCGCCGCTGGCCTCGCTCATGCGCTGCCACAGCGGGACGGCTTCTTCCGGGTTGAAGCAGGCCGCGGCGGCCAGCATCAGGCCGACTTCATCGGCCTGCGTCTCGTGCTCGCGCGCGTAAGGCAGCAGGTACCCATAGCCCATCGCCGCCATGACCATCTGTTGCTGCTGCGGATCCATGCCGCTCATCGCGCCGGCCATCTGGCCGATCTGGGTGAGCTTCTGCTGCGACATGCGCTGTGCGCCGTGGCGCAGCAAAGCGTGGGCGATCTCGTGGCCCATCACCACGGCGACGGCATCGGCGTTCTCCGCCACCGGAATCAGTCCGGTGTAGACGGCCATCTTGCCGCCGGGCAGGCAGAACGCGTTGGCCTGGTCGGACTGGATGACGTTGACGTCCCACTCGAAGGTCTTCCAGTTGCCGCTCGGCTGGGTGCCCTTCTCCTGCGCGATCGCCGCCTCCACCTCGGGGATCTTGGCGATCAGGCGTTGCGCGATCGTGCGCACCTGTTGCGCGATCTGCGAATTCGGATCGACCGGCCGCTCCTGCGACAGGATCTCCTGATAGGCCTGCAGCCCGAGCGCCTTCTCTTCCTCCACACCGATGGAGTTGTCGATCAGCACCTTCTCGCCGCTGTAGGGATCGACCACGCGGTTGCTGAAGTAATAGCAGCCACCGTAGATCAGGAAGCCCAGCAGGATGAGCCAGCGCAGGTTGCCCAGTCCGCCGCCACGACGCCCGCCGCCCTGACCGTACTGCGAACGCCCGTTAGGATCTTGCCTCATGCCCCTCTCCCTGGCGGCTAGATGCCGCGTACGACGCGGAAGCCCACCCGCGCATTAGTCATATCCGAATCCGAGGACGAACGCCATGCGGCCCGCGCCTGGGCCGGGGAACTGGCCCACGAGCCACCGCGCACCACCCGCGACCGGCAGCCGGGATTGAACCATGCGGCGCCGTCGGCCGGCGCGCGCCGGTAGCTGGCGTGCCAGCAGTCGCCGACCCATTCGCTGGTGTTGCCCTCCAGGTCCTTCAGGCCGAAGGCATTGGCGCGGAACTTGCCCACCGGTGCCGGCCCCCAGTACCCGTCGCCGTAGCCGACGAAGGCGTTGTTCCAAGTCCGCCCGCTGGGCGAGCGGTCGTTGCCGCCGGTGAGGTTGGCGACGCCGCGTGGCGGCTGGCCGTTGCCCCAGGGGTAGCGGCCCTGTTCGCCGGCGCGCAGGGCGTACTCGTATTCGGCCTCGCTGGGCAGGCGATAGCCGTGGCCGGTCTGCCCGGCCAGCCATTCCGCATAGGCCTCGGCGTCGTACACGCTGACGTGTAGCACCGGCATGTTGTCGCTGGCCGGCTGGCCGGCGTAGTCGGAGCGCCAGTCCACGCCGCTGCGCCGCACGAAGTTGCCGCTGCGTTCGTCGTACACGATCGAATGTCCGCGGCGCGTCGCGCGCGGACGGTACTGCGTGGCCTCGACGAAACGGCGGAATTCGCCGACCGTCACCGCGTGCCGCGCCATCGCGAAACCGCGATCGAAGCGCACGTAGTGCGCCGGCTTCTCGGCATCGGCCGCGCCGTTCTCGTCGTCGGCGGCGCCCATCAGGAAGCCGCCATGGGGCACGACCACCATTTCCGGGCCACGCCCACCGTAATGCAGCGCATCGGTGAACGCCTGCCCCGGGCGGAACTGGCCGTAGTAGGTGGCCAGGTCGATGCGCTGGCGGAAGTCGGCCGCCACGCGGTTACCGGGCTCGGCGATGCGCAACACTTCGGTCAGCTTGATGCGGGCGTCCTTCAGGCCCAACGGCGTGGCCATGTCGCGTACGCCGGCATCGCGCAGTTCGACGATGCGCGCCAGGCGGATCGCTTCCACGCGCACGCGCGCATCGGCCACGGTCTGCGCGTCTTCGCGGACCTTGGCCGCGTGGTCCAGCCATGTCCGCGCTGTCTCGAAATCGCTGGCAACCGCGGCGTCCTCGGCCCGCCGGATCATGGCGCTCTCGACCGCCGCCACGCCCTGCATCGCGCGCGCCTGCCCGGGTTTCCATTTCAGTACCTCGCGGAAGCCCGCCAGCGCGCCGCCGCCGCCTTCGCCCAGACGCCCTTCGCGCAGGGCGCGCTCGGCGGCCAGATTCAGTCGCGTGAGCTGGTCGGCTTCGTCGACGCGCGCGAGATACGCGGTGACGGCGGGATCGCCCGGCGCCACGGTGCGGGCGACGGCGGCGATCTGGCGCGCGCGGCGCAGCGACTCGGTCCGGTCCTGGGCATGCCGCAAGGCCTGCGCGCCCTGGTCCAGCAGACGATCCAGGCTACGACCCAGGCCCGTCTTCGCGCGCGCATCGGTGGCATCGAGGCGCAGCAGCGCGAGATAGAGCGGAATCGCATCGTCGGGGCCATCCAACAGGCGCCCCTCGGACAGCGCCTCCGCCGCACGCTGGCGCGCGTCCGCGGCGCCCTCGGACGCCAGCTCAACGGCGGGCGAACGCCAGTTCAATTCGTCGACGGCACTGTCGTCGCCGCTGACGGTGACGCTGGGCATGCGGATCGCATCGGCGCCATCGTCCGCGCCGTCCGGATGCGCGGCATCGCGCGAACAACCGGCGAGCCACGGCAGCGACAACAACAAGGCGGCGAGGATCGCGCGCAAACACCCTCCGTGATGGGAGCCTCCGGCCCCCATGAGAGAATGCCGGCCGACATGACCGGCAGACCTTACCGGCTGAGCCGGGACCTTAGGTTATTGTCGCCTGACTGAGCAAACGACGCATCACGCGGAGAAGACGTGCCCCACTGGATCAACACCCCCGCCGCGCTGGACGCGCACCTGCAACGCCGGCCGACGCGGATCGGCCTGGATACGGAGTTCGTCCGCGAGCGCACCTTCTGGCCGCAGCTCGCCCTGGTGCAGATCGCCATCGAGGACGACGTGCTGCTGGTCGACCCGCTCGCGCCCGGCATGACCGACGCGCTGCGGCCGTGGCTGCTGGACACCACGATCACCAAGGTCATGCACAGCGCCAGCGAGGATCTGGTGGCGTTCAAGGTGGCCTGCGATGCGTTGCCGACGCCGCTGTTCGACACCCAGATCGCTGCGGCCATCGCCGGCGTGGCCGCCGGCATCGGCTACCAGAAGCTGGTGGAACGCGTCACCGGCATCGCGCTGCCCAAGGGCGAGACGCGCTCGGACTGGCTGCGTCGCCCGCTGAGCGACGCGCAGCTGCACTACGCGGCCGACGATGTGCGCTACCTGTTCGCCGTGCACGACATGCTGCAGGCCGAACTGGCCGCTGCGGGTCGTCAGGGCTGGGTGGAAGAGGACTGTGCGCGCTTCGTCGAGAACGCCGCGCATGATGACGGTGAACGCTGGCCGCACCTGTCGATGCGCAGCGCGCAGTTCCTCGACGTCGAGGCGCAGCGGCGGCTGGTGCGCCTGCTGCGTTGGCGCGAAACGCAGGCCCGCGCAAACGACAAGCCTCGCAGCTGGATCCTGGACAACGAACTGGCGGTGGCCCTGGCCCGCACACCGCCCGTGGACAAGGGCGCCCTGCTCCGCCTGTTCGACACGCAGCCGAAGGCCCCGCGCAAACTGGCCGACGCGATCTGGCAGGCCCTGGAAACGCCGCTGGACGATGAGGCATCAATGCCGGTCGCCCGCAACGCCACCGACGGCGACAAGGCCCGGCTCAAGCGCCTGCAGGACGCGGTGGCGGCACGCAGCCTGGAGCTCGGCCTGCCCGACGGCGTGCTGGCCTCGCGCCGCTATCTGGAAGCGCTGCAGGAATCCGGCCAGTGGCCCGCCGCGCTGTCCGGCTGGCGGCGCGGAGAACTGGCCCCCGTGCTGGACCCGATCCTCGACCGTTCAGGCTTGGCACCGGCATCCGCCGCGGGCTAGAATGGCGCCGCTCTTGTGGGGCCATAGCTCAGCTGGGAGAGCGCGTCGTTCGCAATGACGAGGTCGGGAGTTCGATCCTCCCTGGCTCCACCATCCAACACGAAAGGCCAGGCGAATGCCTGGCCTTTTTTGTTGCGTGCAGACCGCACCCGATCGGCTCGCAAAGAAAAAGCCCGCCGGCATGACCGGCGGGCTGGGGACAACGCGTCTCGCGATGGATCAGAACTTGTAGCTGACGCCCAGCAGGTAGCTGCGGCCCCATTCGACGTATTCCAGCGGACGGTCCTTGGTGCCGGCGTAGGTCTGGTAGGCCTCGTCGGTGAGGTTGCTGGCCTGCAGCAGGATGCTCAGCCCGCCCAGCGCGTGGCCTTCCGGGAACGAGTAGCTGACCTGCGCGTCGGTGATGTTCTCGCCGACGACATAGCGCAGCGTGCGGTTGCCGTTGAAGTTGCCGATCTCGCCGATGAAGTCCGAGCGGCGACGCTGGTTGACGCGCGCCTCGAAACCGTTCTTCTCGAAGTACACCGTCAGGTTGTAGACGCGCTTGGACAGACCGGGCAGATCGATGTCGCCGGCGCCGACGCTGGAGGCGCTCTCCGGATCGCGGATCTGGATGTTGCTGTCGTTGAAGGTGGCGCTGGCCACCACACCGAAGCCCTGCAGCGCCTCGCTGAACATGTCGAACGGCAGCGAAGCGGTCAACTCCAGGCCCTGCAGCGTGCCGCCCTCGCCGTTCACCGGCCGCGTGTAGCTGCCGATCGGATCGACGCCGATGCCCGGATAGTTCGCGTTCGGCGGGATGTCCGGCGTATAGGCGGACAGGTCGTAGAACGGATCGGTCTGGGTATAGATGTAGTTGCGCAGGTCCTTGTAGAAATAGGCCGCCGCGACATACGCCTTGGTGCCGAAATACTTCTCGTAGGACACGTCGAACGCATAGGCACGCCACGGATCGAGCAACGGGTTGCCGCCGCTGGCGAAACTGTTGCGCAGGCCATTGTCCTGGTCAGGGCCGTCAGACGCCGTCACTTCAAGCGAGGCACGCAGCTGGTCGACGCGGGGACGCGCCACCTGCTTGGCCAGCGCCACACGCAAGGTCTGGTCGTTCTCGAAGCCGAATGCCAGGTTCATGCTCGGCAGCACGTCGGTGAAGGTCTTGCCCATGTGGATCGGCTGCGGATCGCCGCCGCCGCTCAGCCGGATCGCATCGGAGGACTGGTCTACGCGCTGCACCTGCACGCCGGCGTTGCCGCGCACGCTGACGTTGCCCCACTCGCTGTCGATGTTGCCGCGCAGGAAGGCGGTCGTGGTCTTTTCGCGCACGTCCCAGGCCTTGGCGACCAGGTACGGGAACGCGCTGTCGCTCGGTTCGAACGTCATGTAGCGCGCAACTGCGGCGGGTACGTTCCAAGACGGGATGTAGCCGACGCCGGCGAAGCTCAGATCGACCGGGCGGTACTGCAGGTCCGAAGCGATCGTCGTGTTGCCCTGCGGCCCGAGGTTGATGTTGCCTTCCGGCTGACGCTTGTTCTTCTCGCGGTCGGCGTAGTTCAGGCCGACGTCGATGTCGGACATCCAGGACAGGAAAGTCGGGGCGGGGAACGACGCCGCCAGCTTGCCGGTACGCAGCTCATCGACCACGTTCGGCACCTTGCCGTAGCCCGAGCCGTAGATCGTGCCGGTCAGGTACAGCGATTCCGGATTCGAATAGTCTCGACCCGGGTTGATCTGCGAAAACCCGTTGTTGCGGATCTGCAGCTGCAACGTATCGAGCTGCGGCGCCGGCAACATCTGCGTGTTGTTCTCGAGGTTGAGCTCGTCACGCTTGGCGCGCGACCAGCCGATGTCGGCGACGATGCGCGCCTGGCCGGCGGTGAACTCGTTGTTCCAGCCGAACGCGTTGATCTCGTCTTCGCGCTTGTTGTACATGCCGCGCACCAGTGGATACACATTGCCGACGGTGCCACCGGTGAACGTGTTGCTGCCGTTGATGGACGGATTGGTGACCTGCAGCCGGCCGTAGCCGCCGTTGTAGTCGCCGATATGCACTTCCAGCTGGTTGGCGGTATCGACCTGCTCGGCTTCCGAGTGGAACAGGTCCAGTGTGCTGGTCCAGGCATTCGACGGACGGAACTGCAGGGTCGCCATCACGCCGTCGCGCTTGGTCTCACCGGTGCGGCGCAGCGCCTTGATGCCGTCGGAGTAGAACGTGCCGGACGGTACACCCGGGCGCCAGTTGTCGCCGATCGCCTGCCACGGCTCGTACAGTCCGACCTGGTTTTCCTGGATCGGCGTGGTGGTGTGCGAGTAGCCGATCGAGAATCCGAACGTGCGCGCTTCGTTCTGGGTGATGTAGCTGGCGTTGATGCGTTCGCCGTACGCGGACGAATCCGCCGCGGCGCCCAGCGCGTTGCGCTGGCCGCGCACGCCCACCGTACCGACCGGCGCATCGAAGCTCAGCGGTCGCACGGTCTGCATGTCGATCGTGCCCGACAGGCCCTGGCCGATGAGACCGGCATCGGGCGTCTTGTAGACCGTCACGCCGGCGACGAGTTCGGACGGATACTGGTCGAACTCGACACTGCGGTTGTCGCCGGTGCTGACCATCTCGCGGCCGTTGAGCGTCGTGGTGGAGAAGTCCGGCGACAGGCCGCGCACGCTGATCACCTGCGCGCGACCGGCGACGCGCTGCGCGGCCAGGCCGGGCAGGCGTCCGATGGATTCGCCGATGCTGACATCCGGCAGCTTGCCGATGTCTTCGGCGGACACCGCTTCGACGATGGAGGTGGAATCGCGCTTGACGGAAATCGCGCTCTCGATGCCTCGGCGGATGCCGGTGACCACGACGGTGTCGAGTTCGGTCGCGTCGTTTGCAGGCGCCGGATCAGTGGCGGTGGTGGCGGTCTGGGCCTGTACGCCGGTCGCGGCGAGCGCGATGGCGGACGCCAACGCCGCGCTCAGCAGGTTGCGCTTGTAATGCATGTTCCCCTCTCCAAGGACGTTGTATGCGATGAACCGGGTACGTCGTACGACACGATCGCCCGGGTCTTCCACACCGGGCGTACCGCCCCGGAATGTGCGGCCATGGTAGTGGCGTGCGCAGCCGCACAAATCGGCCTGCATACGTATTCATGCATATTTCCGCGGTCGCCAGTAACGCGCATTCCGCCCGGAAAAAAAGGCCGCGAGGGCGGCGTTCGCACCACGTGCGCGCACGATGTCGGACCGCCGCTGCATGACGACGGTGTAGCGTATCTGCGCGCCATGCGAGCGGCTCCGACGCCCGTTCGGAGCGACAGCGTCAGGCGATCGTCGCGAAGTACGCGCCACGGGGCGGCAACGAGAGCGCCCCGCCCTCCTGTGTCGCGCGCTGCAGGCCGTGGCCGTCCAGCGCGTCGGCGGCGATACCTTCCGGCAATCGCCACTGCACGGCGCCGGCCGACAGATTGAACACCACCAGGACGCGTTGCCCGTCCGCTTCACGCACGAAAGCGAGCACCGGTTCGGGCGCATCGAGGAAACGGATGCTGCCGATACGCAACGCGGGGTGCGTCCGCCGCCAGGCGAGAAATCCACGCACGAGATTGAGCACCGACGACGGATCGGCATCCTGCTTCGCGACGTTGATCGCGCGATGCTCGGCCGGAATCGGCAGCCAGGGCGCGCCCTCGCTGAAGCCGGCCCCGCGTCCGTCATTCCACGGCATCGGCGTGCGGCATCCGTCGCGGCCCTTGAAGTTCGGCCAGAACGTCTTGCCGTACGGGTCCTGCAGCGCTTCGTACGGGACGTCGGCCTCGGGCAAGCCCAGCTCTTCGCCCTGGTACAGGCAGACGGAGCCGCGCAGCGAACATACCAGTGCGACCAGCTGCGCCGCCAGGGCAGGCGATGCATCGCCGTGGCCCCAGCGCGTCACCGCACGCTGCACGTCGTGGTTGGACACCGCCCAGCAGGGCCAGCCTTCGACCATCGCCGCTTCCAGTCGTTCGACCGTGGCGCGGATGTAGCCCGCGCTGCCGTCCTCGGTCAGCAGTTCGAAGCTGTAGCCCATGTGCAGGCGCTGGTCGGTGACGTACTCGGCGGTGGTCGCCAGCGAATCCTCCGACGAGATCTCGCCCAGCGCGGCCGCGTCCGGATAGCGGTCCAGCAGCCCGCGCAGGCGTTCGAGGAAGGCCACGTTCTCCGGCTGCGTATTGTTGTAGTAGTGGTACTGGTAAGCGTAGGGATTGTCGGGACTGAAGCCGCGGCCCACGCGCTGTTCTTTCGGCTTCGGCGGGTTATCGCGCAGCTGCGCGTCGTGGAAGCAGAAGTTGATCGCGTCCAGGCGCAGGCCGTCGACGCCACGGTCCAGCCAGAACTGCACGTTGTCGAGCGTCGCCTGCTGCACGGCCGGGTTATGGAAATTCAGATCCGGCTGGCTGGCCAGGAAGTTGTGCAGGTAGTACTGCTCCCGGCGGGGTTCCCAGCGCCAGGCGACGCCGCCGAACAGCGACATCCAGTTGTTGGGCGGCGTGCCGTCTTCCTTCGGATCGGCCCACACGTACCAGTCGGCCTTCGGGTTGTCCCGACTCTCGCGGCTTTCCTTGAACCAGGCGTGCTCCACCGAACAGTGGCTCAGCACCTGGTCGATCATCACCTTGACGCCGAGCGCATGCGCCTTGGCCAGCAGGCGATCGAAGTCGGCCAGCGTGCCGAACAACGGGTCCACGTCGCGGTAGTCGGCGATGTCGTAGCCGAAGTCGGCCATCGGCGACTTGAAGAACGGCGAGATCCAGATGGCATCCACGCCCAGGCCGGCGATGTAGTCGAGCTTCTCGACGATACCCGGCAGGTCCCCTACCCCGTCCCTGTTGGTGTCCAGGAAGCTGCGGGGGTAGATCTGGTAGATCACCGCGCCACGCCACCAGCTGTTCTTCGTCATCGATGCACCCGTCGCAATGCGTAACGCACCCCTCCGGCGCGCTCGGCGGGCGCCACTATTCCACGAGGCATCGACATGCGCGCAGGCGGGTCGCCGTCGCCGGGCATGAATACGTATGCAGATGACGACATGGGAAGGCTACGCGTCGAACGCGGCGTGACGCATCGATCGCGCGCGCCGGCCCCTGAAACGCAGGCGCACCAATGGTTTTCGATGTCGCGATGCGCAGCGACGACGCATTACCGAGCACGTGCCTGCATGCCGGCGTTGTTTGCGGTGCAGCATGGAATCGGCCTCGCATGCCGGCAAGATGCCGCGACGCTCGCGACCGCGACCCCGCACTCCTACCGCACCGCCAGGGAATCCGAATGACCGCCAAGCCCCGCCTGTCCTTCTGGCAGATATGGAACATGTCGTTCGGCTTCCTCGGCATCCAGTTCGGCTTCGCGCTGCAGGGCGGCTTCATGTCGCGCATCTTCCAGACACTGGGCGCGGAAAAGGATGCACTGCCGCTGTTGTGGATCGCCGCACCGTTGACCGGCCTGCTGGTGCAACCCGTGATCGGCTATTTCAGCGACCGCACCTGGCATCCGCTGCTCGGCCGCCGACGCCCCTATTTCCTCGCCGGTGCGATCCTCAGCTCGATCGCACTGGTCTTCATGCCGCACTCGCCGACGCTGTGGATGGCCGCCGGTCTGCTGTGGGTCCTGGACGCGAGCATCAACATCAGCATGGAGCCGTTTCGCGCGCTGGTGGCCGACAAGCTGCCGGAAAGCCAGCGCTCCTACGGTTTCGTCCTGCAGACGCTGATCATCGGCATCGGCACGTGGGTGGCCAGCAACCTGCCGTGGTTCATCACCCAGCTCGGCGTGCCCAACGAGGCGGGGCCGGGCATCGTGCCGCCTTCGGTGAAGATCGCCTTCGCCATCGGCGCCTTCGTGTTCATGGCCAGCATCCTGGTGACCATCTTCACCACCCGCGAGTATCCGCCGGAGGACATGGAACGCTTCCGCGCGGAGAAGCGCGCGCAAGGCAATGTCGCCAGCGAAATCCTCCACCATGTGATCCACATGCCGGCGCAGATGGGGCGGCTGGGCGTCGTGCAGTTCTTCAGCTGGCTGGCGTTCTTCACGATGTGGAGCATGGCCACGCCCGGTCTGACCGAACACGTGTTCAAGGCGCCGGCCCCCGATCCGGCCCTCTTCGACATGGCCGTACCCGCGCAGGCCGCCGCCTTCACCCGCGCGAATGCGGCCTTCCAGAACGCCGCCGATCTGGTCGGCTCCTACATGGGCTACTACGGCCTGTCGTCGATGCTGGTCGCGCTGCTGCTGAGCTTCTACGCGGCCCGCCTGCCGCTCAACCGCAAGGCCGTGCATGCCGGCTCGCTGGTGCTGGGCGGCATCGGCTTCCTGTCGATGTGGTTCGTGCCGCATCCGTCCTGGCTGATGGGCTCGTTCGCGCTGGTCGGCGTGGCGTGGGCCAGCATCCTGTCGATGCCGTATGCCCTCCTGTCCAGCCACGTGCCGGCGGAGAAGATGGGCATCTACATGGGCATCTTCAACATGTTCATCGTCATTCCGCAGATCGTGGCCGCCACCTTGCTCGGCCCGGCACTGCGTGGCCTGTTCGACAACCAGGCCATCTTCGCCCTGGTCATCAGCGGCACCAGCCTGCTGCTCGCGGCGCTTTCGCTGGCCGGTGTGCGGGAAACCCACGACACCGCTCTTCCAACACAGCCGCAGGTGCATTGATGCGACTTCCCCGCCCACGTCCTTTCGCCCTCCTGCTGGCGTCGCTGCTCGGTGCGCCTGCCGCCTACGCCGCCGACGACTTTTACGGCACCACCGAGCCGTTCGCGAAGGAAGCCGTCTACTTCGTCCTGACCGACCGCTTCGTCAACGGCGATCCGTCGAATGACCATCGCGACCAGGGCGGCAATAACCCGACCTTCGACCGTCCGACCCCGGGTGCGCCGGAGGGTCGCACGGACAACATCGGTTACCTGGGCGGCGACTTCAAGGGCGTGCTGGACAACGCCGGCTACATCCGCGACCTCGGCTTCACCTCGGTGTGGATCACGCCGATCGTCGACAACCCCGACGAAGCCTTCACCGGCGGCGAAGAAGTGAAATGGGAAGGCATGTTCACCGACCGCGGCAAGACCGGTTACCACGGATACTGGGGCATCAACTTCTACAAGCTGGACGAACACCTGCCGAGCGAAGGCCTGGATTTCGCCGGATTCACCCGTGGCATGAAGGAGCAGAAGCTGGACGTGGTGCTCGACATCGTCGGCAACCACGGCTCACCGGCCTACTCCATGCCGAAGATGCAGCCGCAGTACGGCAAGGTCTGGGACAAGGACGGCAAGCTGGTCGCCGACCACCAGAACCTGGATCCCGACCGGCTGGACCCGCGCCGCAAGCCGATGCATGCCTTCTACAACACCGGCGGCGGGCTGGCGCAGCTGTCCGATTTCAACGAGAACAACCCGGCGGTGATGGACTATCTGGTCGGCGCGTACGAGCAGTGGATCGACCAGGGTGCGGCGGCGTTCCGCGTGGACACGATCGCATGGATGCCGCATGCGTTCTGGAAGCAATTCGCCGACCGCATCCGCGCGAAAAAGCCGGGCTTCTTCATGTTCGGCGAGAACTTCAACTACGACGCCGCCAGCATCGCCGGCCATACCTGGACGCGCAACGGAAGCTACAGCGTGCTGGACTTCCCGCTGAAGGCGAAGCTGACGGAGGTGTTCGAGAAGCCCGGCACCAGCTACGAGGAACTCGGCAAGGCGCTGTACCTGGAGGACGGTCCGTACGCCAATCCCTACGACCTGATGACGTTCTACGACAACCACGACATGGCACGGATGAACGCCGCCGACACCGGCTTCATCGATGCGCACCACTGGCTGTTCACCGCACGCGGCATTCCGGTCATCTATTACGGCTCCGAGACCGGCTTCGAGCGCGGCCATGCCGAGCACGCGGGCAATCGCAACTATTTCGGTCAGGCGCGCATCGATGCCGCACCGCAGAGCCCGATCTTCGCGCCGCTCAAGCGCATCGCCACGCTGCGCCGCGACACCCCTGCCCTGCAACGGGGCCTGCAGCTCAATGTTCGGTTGAAAGGCGACCAGGCGGTTTTCTACCGCGTGCTCCAGCACGAAGGCGTCACCCAGACCGCGCTGGTGCTGCTGAACAAGGCCGATGCGCCGACGACGCTGTCGGTGTCCGAATATCTGGAAGCCGGCACGTGGCGGGATGCGTTCACGGGCAAGACCCAGCGCGTTCGCAATCGCCTGCAGGCGGAGGTACCGGCGCACGGCGTACGCGTGTTCCTGTTCGAGAAGCCGCTCACGCGTGCCGACACCCGTACGCGCCTCGCGGACCTGATGGCCCGCAAGATCACCGATCCCCGATAAGCCTCAGCGGCGGGAGGGCAGCGTCCACACGCTGTTCGGCTCGCCGTCGCGGGCACGTTGGCGCGTCACGCGCGCGAGCCAGGCGAAGCCGACCGCCATCGCCAGCGCGCCGGCATCGATGGCGAACAACGCGGTATGCCCGGCTGCGGCGCTCTGCCATAGCCAGGCACCGGTCAGGGCGCCATGCGCGACCGGCACCAGCGCGGTGACGACGGCCGCGGCGCACAACAAGTCGATGGCGGCCCGGACCGGCGGCCGCAGCAGCGCCCAGGCCAGGCACGCCGCCCACACCGCGAAGCACGCGGTATTGACGCCGGCCGACACGCCGATGCCCCACGCCGCCCCCTTCGCCTCGAACAGCTGCGATGCGACAAAGGCCGCCGAGATCGCCACGCACACGCCGATGCAGAAACCGACGGTCGCCTTCGCCATCCAGACTTGCGCCGCGCCCTGCTCCGCCTGCCGCCGCTTGCGGCGCGATTCGATCCACAGCAGGTTGCCGGAATAGAACAGGAAGGCGCCGCCGACGCCCAGCAGGAAGTAGAGCCACTGCACCCATGCATTGCCGTACTCGCCGAAGTGCAACAGGTAGGCGATCGACAGGGTGGCGTGGTTGGCGTCGCGGTTGCCGGGCAACTGGCTGGCGACGAGTTCGCCCGTGCTGGCATTCAGCGCGACGGCACCGAGCACCCCCAAGGTACGGGGTGCCTCGCCGGTGATCTCGACGAGTGCATTCGCATCGCCGGCATGCGTGAGCTTCAGGTAAATCGGTTCGAAGGCGTCGAGTCCCTGCTTGCGGGCTTCTTCCTGGGCACGCGCATGCCACATCGCCAGGCGTCCCGGCGCCTGAGGCTTGCCCGCTGCGGCCACCTGCGGCGCCGTGTCCAGCGCGGCCGGCATGGCCTCCATCAGTTTGCCGCCGTAGATCAGCGGATTGAGCGCCGCGGCCACCACCATCGACAGGCACAGCAATGCGCCCGTGACGGCGAACATCACGTGCATCGGCAGGCCCAGCACGCCGATGAGGTTGTGGGCGTCCTGCCAGAACCGCTTGAGGTTGCGACCGGGTCGCAGCGCGAACAGGTCTTCCACCAGCCTGGGCAGGTGGATCACGATGCCGGACACCAGCGCCACGGCGTACAGCAGGCTGACGATACCCATCAGGTAGATGCCGGCGACCGGGATGCCCAGGGAGTAGTGCAAGGCGTTGACCAGTTCGGCGAGTGCCGCGGCAGGCGGCTCGGTACTGCCGGCCAGATCATCGGGCGTGGCGTAGTACCAGGTGCCCTTGGCATCCGGCCAGTAGACGAGCGGCTGCGCCGATTCTTCGCCGGGAAACATCATGCCGACCCAGCTGCGTGCGTCGGGATGGCGCTTCAGCGTCTCGTCGAGCAGGTGCTGGGCGTCGTCCAGCGTGCCGACGGGCTGCTCGACGCCATGCGGCGACTGCCAGACCATCAGGTCATGGTGGAACACGGTGATCGCGCCCGCGTAGAAGGCGACGAACAACGCGAAGCCCGCGACCAGGCCTACCCAGGTGTGCAGGGTGGTGAACGTGCGCAGCGTGGAGGACTTCAGTTTCAAGCGACGACTCCTACTGCACCCAGTGCAGGTGGCGCAGCAACGTCAGCGCCCCCAGCCCGGCCACGGCGGCCAGGCTGTAGACCGCCCAGGCGCGCGCGCCGCTGCGGAACTGGAAGCCCGCGCAGAACACGCCCACCCAGACCGGGAAGAACACCAGCCCGCTGGCCACCAGCGTGGATTGCCAGGGCCCCGGCAAGAGCCAGCCGACCAGACCGACGAGGGCGGCCGAGAGGAAAAATCCCGGCACGATGCCGGCGGTCGCACGCGCCCACATCAGCCGTCGCTCCGTGTGTCGTTCGCGATGCGCAGGCCGGCGACATAGGGCAGCGCCATCAACGCGAACATCCACGTGCCGAGCATCGCGCAGGTACCGGCGCCGGCGCCCAGCGCGTGTATCCACAACGCCAGCGACACCAAGGCAAGCCATGCTCCAGCCCAGGTGCCGACACGCCCGACGCGGCGCCATGCGCCCCAGCGGCAATGACGGGAGCCGGCGTACAACGCCGCCGCCGACAGGAACGTCGCGAGCGTGGCCAGCATGCTTATCCATCCTTCCGTCATGGCGTTACCCGGCACCTGATCGTCTTCATCGAACGCTGCATCCAGGAAAGCGCAAGAACAGGGCTACAACGCCCACCGCGCAGCGATCGGCCGCGCAGTGGATGCGCTTACCGCGCAAAGTGGGCCGT
This sequence comes from Pseudoxanthomonas sp. GW835-FHT14C01, assembly GCF_058793715.1. Lineage (NCBI taxonomy): Bacteria > Pseudomonadati > Pseudomonadota > Gammaproteobacteria > Lysobacterales > Lysobacteraceae > Pseudoxanthomonas > Pseudoxanthomonas sp. GW835-FHT14C01. The sequence continues at coordinate 844,868 of NZ_JBXAGB010000002.1, read as the reverse complement.
GGCGGTCAGCGTGCGCGGGTAACCGTAGCAGCACCCGTCGGCGGAGTTGCAGGTACTGACGTACTCCTTGTCGGACAGGTTCTGCTCGTTGTGGAGGCCACGGTCCTGCAGGTCGCGCGCCGTAATGATCGAGAGGGATTGCGGGACTTCGATCAGCGGTGTGTCGGTCTTCGTCGCGGTTCCGGTGTCCCTCGGGATCGGGGCCAACACCCTGACGGCATCGAGCGTTGCGGCGTCGTCGGTCTGCGCCACGGCGAAGACGGGCGTCGCCAGCACGACCGCGATGGCGAAGCTGAGGGAACGGAGCGTGGTGCGGGTCATCGGGGGCGGGCTCGAACGCGGCCGGGTACCCGTGCCGCCGCCTGCCGGTCGACCTCGGGTCACGGGCCATGCCTGCCTCAGCCAAAATAAGAATGATTCTTATCTTATGACCAGCACCCCTTTTCAGGCAATCAGTCCGTGCCCGTCGAGCCCCGCAAGGCCAGCCGGACCGGGATGGTCCGGCTCTCGACCGGCTCCCCATTGACGAGCGCCAGCAGCGTTTCCACCAGCAGCGTGCCGGCGAGCTTGGTGTCCTGCTGCACGGTGGACAGGCCCGGATTCATGGAACTCGCGAGCGGAATGTCGTCGAAGCCGGCGACCGCCACGTCCTCGGGCACGCGCCGGCCATGTTCCCGCAACGCCTTCATCGCGCCGACGGCGATCAGGTCGCTGGCGGCGAACACCGCATCGAACGCCGCACCGCGCGCCAGCAATGCGCTGGCGGCCTCGTAACCCGACTGCTCGGTGGTGATCGCATCGGTCTGAAGCGCGTCATCCGGGGCAATGCCTGCCGCTTCGAGCGCCCGGCGGTGGCCGAGGTAACGCTCGAAGAACTCCGGATAGTGGTTCGACGCGTGCCCCAGGAACGCGATGCGGCGGCGCCCGCGCGCCAGCAAGTGCGCGGTGATGTCGTGCCCGCCCTGGGCGTTGTCGCACCCTATCGATACCCCCGGCGTATCCGGTTGCACCGCGCCCCAGCGGACGAAGTGCGTGCCCTGCTCGACCAGACGCTCGAGTCGGCTGCGCGATTCCAGGTAGTCGCCATAGCCGAGCAGGATGATGCCGTCGGCCTTCTTGCTGTCTTCGTAGTCGGCCTGCCAGTCGTTGGACAGTTGCTGGAACGAGATCAACAGGTCGTAACCGCGCAGCGCGCAGGCCCGCGTGATGCTGCCCAGCATCGACAGGAAGAACGGATTGATCGCCGATTCGTCCGGCGTCGGATCTTCGAAGAACAGCAGCGCCAGCGTGCCGGAGTGCTGGCGCCGCAGGTTGGATGCGTTCTTGTCGACCTTGTAGTTGAGCTGCTCGGCGATGGCCAGGATGCGCTTGCGCGTCTCCTCGTTGACCATCGGGCTGCCGCGCAGCGCGCGCGATACGGTGGGCTGCGACACGCCCGCCAGGTGGGCGATGTCCAGCGAAGTGGCCTTCCCCTTGATGGGCGCGATCACGGATGGATTCGGAAAAGGACGGCGGAGGCCCGGATCATGCCACGCCCGGCCACCGGCGGCGATCCGGGAGCGCCGGATTTCCCGGCCTTTCCCGTCCTCCTGCGGGAGCGATGCAAGTCGCGATGACGCGTTACCGGTGCCCGATCGCGACTTGCGTCGCCCCCACAAGCCGCCACCCATCCGCAGCTCAGGATTCGCCCTGCTCGGTCCGCGCCGTGCCGTGCAACTGCACGCCCTCGGCATCGGTGACGCTGACCGACACATCGATGCCGTGGCGCACGCTCTCGGTGACCACGCAGAAATTCTCGAACTGGGCCAGGATCCGCTCCAGCGACGCATGCGCCGCCCCCGCCTCGGCCAGCCGGATATCGGCATGGATGTGCCCGACGCGCAGTCGACCCTGCTCGTTCCGCACCAGGTCGGCGGTCGCATGGGTGACCAGCTTGCCCGGCGTGTTCTTGAACTTCCGCAAGGCGAACAGCAGGCTGGCCGACAGGCAGTTCGCCACGGCCGACAGCAGCAGGCGGCTTGGATTCGGCCCTTCGCCCTTGCCCAGCGGCGGCGGCTCGTCGGTCATCAGGTCGGCGATGGTGGCCTCGTCGAAGCGGATGCGGAAGGCATAGTCGTCTTCCTGCTCGAGGGTCAGGCTGATGCGGGGGGACTCACTCATGGAAGGCTCCGCGAGAACGAAAGGGGAATGGGCCGGATCATGGCACCACCCGGCGATTCCACGGCAACCATGCCAGCACGCGCGCCATCCCGCAGAACCCGCTGACGCCGGCGAACACCAGCCCTGCGCCCACGAAGCCGGACAGCAGCAGCCCATACGGGGACGCCACCCCGGCCACCACGACACCGCACAGTACCAGCGAGCCAGCGGCAATCTGCACCTGCCGCATCAGCGCGATCGGCTGGCGACGGTCCACGTGAACCGGCAGGCCGGCCCGCTTCCAGGCCTCCAGACCGCCGGACATCAGGAATGCTTCGCACCCCGCCGCCGACGCCAGTGCCGCCGCATTCGCCTGTGTGCGGGCACCTGACCGGCAGTGGAAGATCACCGTCGTCGCCGTCCCCGTGGGCAACGCCGCCGGAGCCTGCGAAATCGGCCACAGGAGGGCGCCCGGGATGCGCTCCCGCGCGTACTCGTCGCGATCGCGGATATCGACCAGCACGGCTCCGCTCTCGCGTAGCGCATGCGCCTGGTGCGGGGAAAGGGAGGGAATCGTCATTGGGGTTTCCTCATGGGCAGAAGATATCCTTCAGCAACGCCACGACCCGCGCCACGCGCGGCTCGGCGATGCGGTAATACACGCTCTGGGCCTCGCGGCGACTGTCGACCAGCCCGTCGTCGCGCATCTTCGCCAGATGCTGCGACAACGCGGACGGACTGAGCCCGACCTGCTGCGCGAGTTCGCCGGCACTACACTCGCCCTGCGCGACCAGGATGCACAGGACCAACAGCCGGCCGTCGTGCCCCAGCGCGCGCATGAGCGCTGCGGCATCGGCCGCGCTGGCGCGCAGTTGTTCCAGTTCTCGCTGCCTGAACGGCATCGCCCCGCCTTTACTTTAGACTTTACTTAATTTAGTTTTACCTAAATCAAAAAGCAAGCCTGGATATCTCCATGACTTCCCCTGCGCTGCACGCCTGGTTCGACGAAGCGACCAACACGATCACGTACGTGGTCTGGGACCCGGCCACCCGCCACGCCGCGATCATCGATCCGGTGCTGGATTACGACCACCGCTCGGGCCGTGCGTCGCATCGCGCCGCCGACACGCTGCTGGGCTTCGTCGCCGACCACGACCTGACGGTGCGGTGGATCCTGGAAACGCATGCGCATGCCGACCATCTCAGCGCGGCGCCCTACCTGAAGGAGAAGACTGGTGCGTCGATCGGCATCGGCGAGCGCATTACGGACGTGCAGCGCACGTTCGCGCCGCTGTTCGGACTGGACGATGTCAGCGGCGACGGCCGCGAATTCGACCGGCTGTTCCGCGACGGCGACGTGTTCCCGCTCGGCGGATTGCAGGTCGAGGTGCTGCACACGCCCGGACACACGCCGGCCTGCGTCTCCTACCGTATAGGCGATGCCGTGTTCGTCGGAGACACGCTGTTCATGCCCGACTATGGCACCGCGCGCGCCGATTTTCCGGGTGGCGACGCGCGCACGCTGTACCGCTCGATCCAGAAGCTGCTGGCACTGCCACCGCAGACGACGCTGTACCTGTGCCACGACTACAAGGCGCCGGGACGCGACCATTACGCATGGGAAACCACGGTCGCCGACGAGCGAGCACGCAACGTGCACGTGGGGGGCGGCGTGGACGAGGACAGCTTCGTCGCGATGCGCGAGGCGCGCGATGCCACGCTGTCCGCGCCGGCGCTGCTGCTGCCCTCGCTGCAGGTCAACATCCGCGCGGGCCGCCTGCCCGAGCCCGAAGCGAACGGCCGCCGCTATCTGCGGATCCCGCTCAAGATCTGAGGCGGTTCAACCGCCCGGCGCGGACGATGCCGGATGGGCTGCAACGCCTTCGCCGCAATCCGCACCGAGAAGACGCGACTGCGTCAGCCAGGCTGGATCGGGGTAGTACGCGAACAGGAACGACCCACCGCGGATGCTGTCGATCAGCGGCTGCGCCACCGCCGCGCGTACCGCCGGACAGCCCAGACTGCGGCCCAGACGTCCCTGCGCACGCACCAAGGCGTCGCTGACGTAGGGCGCGCCATGGATGACGATCGCACGTTCGCGCGCCTTGTCGTTGAACCCGGGTTCCAGCCCCTGCAGGCGCAGCGAGTAGCCATTGGCGCCGCGGTAGGACTCCTGCGTGACGAACGCCCCCAGGCTGGACATGTAGCTGCCGGTGGCGTTGGAGAAACGCGTCGCGAGGTTCTCGCCAGTGTTGCGTCCGTGTGCGACGCGCTCCTCGAACAGCAGGCGCGCGCGCTCCAGATCGAACACCCACAGGCGCGGTTGCGTCGACGGCATCGAATAATCGATCACGCTGAGGCGGCGCATCGGCACGGGTTCGCCGCGCCGGATCGAACACGTCATCGCGTGCGCTGCCATCGACAGCACCTCGCGATCCAGCGACGGCGCAGCGCGATGCAGACGTTCGACCAGGCGGTCCGGCGACGACGAGGCCGACGCTGCCAACACGATGCCGGATTGCGATCCGGCCACCATGGCAATACACAGCGACAGCAAGCGGCGGGATCGGTTCATCACGGGACTCGGGTATCGGTGGGAAAGCGCCGGCGTCCCGATTCCGTCCGCAAGGCTCAGCGCATGGAGGGTGTGGGGCTGGCTTCGTCGGATTCCAAGACCGGCACGGACGGCTGGTCACCCGGCGTTGCGCGCACGCCCGGCAGGTCGGACAGCAGTACCGTGGTACCGGGTTTCAGCACGCCGTACAGGCGACGCGCGAAATCCTGCGGAATCCAGAACGAATCGCCCAGCGTGCGCAGCGGCGGCATCGGCGCGCCGGCCTCCCCGAGCACGCGGTGCGCGACCCACCGGTGTTCCTTCTGTTGCGGATCGAGCAGGCTGGGGATGTCCTCCATCTCGGTCGTCATCACCAGCAGCACGGTGCCGTTGAGCGCGAAGTCGCGGACCATCTGCAGCGGTGCGGCACCGATCAGCACGCCGTTGCGCAGCACCGACACGCGCTGGTCGTACAGGCTGACCAGGATGCTGACCGGGCCTTCGGGCGACGCCGCCTCGTTCCAGTAGACCTCGTACGCCGACAGGTCCGGATGCGCCGCCTGCCCGCCCGCCGTGACAGGCGCGAGTACCGCGGGATGCACCAGACTGGCCGGCGAGGCCTTCGCGTTCGCCACCACGACCGAATCGCCGAAGCGGGTGATGCCGAACAGCTTCTCCGCGAAGGCCTGCGGCAGCCTGACGCAGCCATGCGAGGCCGGATAGCCCGGCAGGTGGCCGCCGTGCAGCGCGATGCCATCCCAGGTCAGCCGCTGCATGTAAGGCATCGGCGCGTTGTTGTAGAGGTTGGAGCGATGGTCCTTGTTCTTCTGCAGGATGGTGAACACCCCAGTCGGCGTGTCCTTGCCGGCCTTGCCGGAACTGATCGTCGACACGCCGATGGCGATGCCGTTTCGATAGACATAGGCGCGCTGCTCGTCCAGGCTGACCACCAGCACCACCGGTCCTTCCGGCGCGACCTGCGGATACCAGAGGTATTCGCCCGGCTTCAACGCGCGGACATCGGGAGGCGAGACCACGGATTGGGCCTGCGCTGCAGGCGGGGTGATCCCGCACAGCAGCGTGGCCAGCAGGAGGGCGGGCAGGAAATGTCGCGTCATCCGTTGAGCTTAGCGCAGGAGCAACCCCATCGCCCATGCGCCCGGGGAACGCCCAGCGGGCCCGGTGCGTGGAAGCGACCCAGGTCGCGACTGGCCATGCGACAGGCGTTCGCGACTCACGTCGCTCCCACGCAGGACATTGACGTCCCGCTACGCCAGCAGGCGCTCGCGCAAGGCGTCGTAGTCGGCAGGGATCGGAGCAGCACGCGCCGGACGCGACAGCAGGTCGGCCAACGCGGGCGGCACCTCGACCGCGTGACCGACCAGCGGTTCGACCACGCTTTCGAACTTGGCCGGATGCGCCGTCGCCGCCACCGCCCAGTCGCCGCCTTCGCCCTGCGCGCGCAGGTCTTCCAGCACCTTCATGGCCGTTGCCGTGTGCGGGCAATGCAGTTCGCCGTGATCGCGATAACGCCGTGCGATCACCTCGCGGATCGTGGCGTCGTCGACGCTGGCCGCGGTGAACGCTTCGCGCAGCGCCGCGTCATCGCCCTGGTACAGCCAGCGGAGACGTTCGAAGTTGCTCGGCGCACCCACGTCCATCGCGTTGGCCAACGTCGCCACGCTGGCGGCCGGCGCGTAGTCGCCACCGGCGAAGAAGTCGGGCAGCACCCGGTTGGCATTGGTCGCCAGCACGATGCGGCCCAGCGGCACGCCGAGCGCACGCGCCAGGATCGCCGCCATCGCATTGCCCAGATTGCCGGTGGGGATGACGACGTTCAGCGCTCGCCCCGTCGCCGCGCGGTGGGTCAGTGCTGCATGCGCGTAGTAGCTCATCTGTGGCAGCAGGCGCCCGAGGCTGATGCTGTTCGCGGAACTCAACGGCGCCTGCGCCTGCAGTTCCGCGTCATTGAGCGCCCGCTTCACCAGCGCCTGGCAGTCGTCGAACGCGCCGGCCACGCGCAACGCGGTGATGTTGTCGCCGAAGCAACCCAGTTGGTGCGCCTGCCGCGGCGATACGCGGCCATCCGGGTAGAGGACCACGACGCGCAGTCCCGGCTGGCGATGGAAGGCCGCCGCCACCGCCGCGCCGGTATCGCCGGACGTGGCGACGAGGATCGTCAGCGGCGTGGCTTCATCGCGCCGCAGCCGCGCCATGCTCGCGGCGAGGAAACGCGCACCGAAGTCCTTGAACGCGGCCGTCGGTCCGTGGAAAAGCTCCAGCGCGTGATCGCGCGGCGTTCCGAGCGCGCGCAGCGGCGCGGGGAAATCGAAGGCTTCGCGGCAGATCGCGGCCAGTTCGCCCTCCAGGGCATCGCCGACGAAGAACGGGGCGAGCAGCGAGGTCGCGGTCCCTGCGATATCCGCAGCCGGAGCCAGGCCCCGGGATGGCGGCAGTGCGTCGGGGACATACAGCCCGCCATCGGGAGCGAGGCCGGCGGCGATCGCCTGGCTGAGCGTGACGGCGGGCGCGGCGTTGCGGGTCGAGATGAAGTTCATGGTCTGCCGTGGCGATGGCGCCGCGCGCGAAGCGGGCGCCCGAAGAAAGAAAGGATCAATTGGCGGAAAGCAACTCGGCGCCGGTCGCGTTGATCGGCGACACCCACGCCTGGCTGTCGAAACCGGCAGCGGCGAACGCAGCCTGCACGGCCGGTGCGGCGGCCTCCGCCTCACCGCGCGACTCGAACCACGCGAACACGCTGGGGCCGGCACCGGAGATGCTCGCGCCCATCGCACCGGCGTCGAGCGCCGCCCGTTTCGCCGCATCGAAACCGACGATCAGCGGCGCGCGACGCGGCTCGACCAGCACATCCCGAAGGCCATCGCGCACCAGCGTCGCGTCGCCGGCATGGCAGCCGGCGAGCACCAGCGCCAGGTTGGCGCTCTGCGCGACGAACTCCTTCAGCTCGTAGGCGCCCTGCAGGGCGGCACGCGCGCGGCGCGTCTCGAGGATCGCCTCCGGATGCACGAGCACGCTGTGCCAGTGCTCCGGCACCGGCACGCGCACCAGCCGGTCCGCCGTGGACAGCACCAGCCCGCCCAGCAGCATGGGACCCAGGTTGTCGCCGTGCCTGCCGCCACTGGCGACGGCTTCGCCGACCAGCGCGTGCGGATACAGCTGCTCGTGCGTCAGTGGCGCATCCAGCAGCGCATTGGCGGCGACCAGCGCGGCCACGCAGGATGCCGCCGAGCCGCCCATGCCCGAGCCGAGCGGAATGCCCTTCTCGATCTCCACCTCGAATCCGAACGGCAACGCCAGCGCCTCGCGCAACGAGATCAACGCCGCACCCGCGGTGTTGCCCGGCGCGTCCAGCGGCAGGTCGACGGTAGCGCCGCGGATGGCCGCGATGCGCACCTGGCTCGCCTCGGCCTCGATGCGGCGAACGGTGACGGTGTCGCCGACGCCTTCGATCACGTGGCCGAGGATGTCGAATCCCACGCCCACGTTGCCCACCGATGCCGGCGAGAACGCGCTTGCCTGCTGCCTCATGCCCATTCCATGTTCCTCGTCATCGGATGCCTCACAGCTTCGCGCCCTGCCCCGCCGCCACCCGCAGCACATCGGCGAACACGCCGGCCGCGGTGACTTCCGGACCCGCGCCCGGGCCCTGCACGATCAGCGGATTGTCGCAGTAACGGCGGGTGGTGAACTGCACGATGTTGTCGGTCAGGCGCAGGTTGCCGAACGCATGCGAAGCCGGCAATTCGACCAGACCGACGCTGGCGCGACCTTCCGCGTCCAGCCGGGCGACGTACCGCAGTACGTTGCCCGTAGCGCGTGCCGCGGACAGCCGTGCGTCGAAGCCGGCATCGACTTCGGTCAGGCGCGCCATGAAGTCGTCGACGCTGGCCTGGCGCAACGCTTCGGGTACCAGGCTTTCCACCTGCACGTCCTCCAGCGCGAGTTCGCGCCCTGCCTCGCGCGCCAGGATCACCAGCTTGCGGGCGACGTCGGTACCGGACAGGTCGTCGCGCGGATCCGGCTCGGTATAGCCCAAGCCGCGCGCCTCGGTGACCAGCGTCGAGAACGGCACGCTGCCGTCGAACTTGTTGAACAACCACGCGAGCGTGCCGGAAAAGATGCCTTCCACCGAAACGACCGTATCGCCCGTATCCAGCAGGTCGCGCAGCGTGGAGATCACCGGCAGGCCCGCGCCGACGGTCGCCTCGTAACGGAACCGCGCACCGCTGGCGGCCGCGGCCTCGCGGATCGCGTGGTAACGCGCCAGCGGTCCGGCACCGGCCTGCTTGTTCGGCGTGATCACGTGGATGCCGGCGGCCAGCCAGTCGGCATAGCGGTCCGCGACCACCGGACTGGCGCTGCAGTCCACGATCACCGCGTGCGGCATGTGCGCCGACACCAGATGCTGGGTGAAACGGTCCAGGTCGGCAGACTGCGTGCTGGCATCGAAGCGCGCGCGCCAGTCGGCGCCGATGCTGCGCTCATCCAGCAGCATGCGCTTGCTGGACGCGATAGCGCGCAGGCGCAGGTCGAGGTTGGCCTTGCCCAGCAGCTGCGGCTGCGCAGCCCGCAGTTGTTCGATCAACGCACCGCCGACATTGCCCGGCCCGATCACGCCGACCGCGAACGTCTGCGGCGACAGCCAGAAGCCCGCATGCGCCGCACGCAGCGCCTTGGTCGCGTCGGCGCCATCGATGGCCACGGAGATGTTGCGCTCGGACGAGCCCTGCGCGATCGCCAGGATGTTGACCTGTGCACGCGCCAATGCGCCGAACAGGCGTGCCGATACGCCCGGTGTGCCGGCCATGCCGTCGCCGACCGCGGCGAGCACGCTGACCCCATCGCGGCGCTGCACGCGCTGGATCTGCCGCGTATCCAGTTCGTGTGCGAACGCGTCGAGCAGCGCCGCCTGCCCCTTGGCCGCTTCGCTGGCCTTGACCACGCAGCAGATCGAATGCTCCGAAGAACCCTGCGAGATCATCACCACCGACACGTGCGCGTTGCGCAACGCCGCGAACACACGTTCCGCCGTGCCCGGCACGCCGATCAGGCCGGTGCCTTCGAGGTTCAGCAGTGCCAGGTCGGCGCTGAGGGTCAGGCCCTTCACCGGACCCACGGCGTCGCGCTCGGCGGTGATGCGGGTGCCCGGATGCTCCGGATGGAAGGTATTGCGGATGATGATGGGCAGGCCGCGCTCCATCGCCGGCGACATGGTCTGCGGATGCACGACCTTGGCGCCGAAGTAGGCCAGTTCGCAGGCTTCGTCGTAGCTCAGCGCGCCCAGTTGCACCGCTTCCGGGACCACCCGCGGATCGGCCGACAGCACGCCATCGACATCCGTCCAGATATGCAGCTCGGCCGCGTCGTACAGCGCAGCGAAGATCGCCCCGGAGTAGTCGCTGCCGTTGCGGCCCAGGGTGGTGAAGCGGCCCTCGCGGTCGCGGGCGACGAAGCCGGTGGCCACCACGCGGCGCTGCGGATGCGACGCCTGCCACGCGGCCAACCGTTGCGCGCTGACCTCCCAGTCGACCACCACGCCGAGGTCGCCATGGTCCACGCGCAGCACTTCACGCGCGTCCAGCACGGCGCATGCCTCGCCCTGCAGGGTCAGGTATTCGCCCAGCAGGCGCGCCGAACACACTTCGCCCAGTCCCTGCACGCGTTGCAGGACGAGTTCCGGCAGGCCGCCGATGACGATCAGTGCGTTAAGGATGTCCTCCAGCTTCTCGAAACGCTCGTCCACCCATTCGATGACCGGCCCCGCCGCTTCGCCCAGCAGCGCCACCGCAGCGCCACGGTGGCGCGCACGCAGGTCATGCCAGCTTTCATGCCATTCGGGACGATTGGCGGCCGCCAGTTCGCAGAGTTCGATCAGGGCGTCGGTGACGCCTTTCATCGCCGATACGACGGTGACCTGCACGTCCTCGTCGCGCGCGAGCAGCAGCTGCGCGACGTGGCGATAGCGGTCGGCATCGGCGACGGAGGTGCCGCCGAACTTGTGGACGACGGTACGGGGTTTGGGTTGTTCGACTTCGGCGTTGCGGGACGACATGGGTCAGGAACCTCGTTAAGGAGGCCCGGCACGCATCAGGAAGTGGGTTGGCCCTGCATCCTGATCCGGGTGCGGGGCCGTGGTCTGCGAATTACGCGAACACAACCAACCGCACCCGACGAGTCAGGGTGGTAATGGTGGTGGTAATACCCGTGCGCCCGGTGCCTGCACGCGACATCACCGGCTGCGGGGCCGGTGCGGAAAACGTCGCGTGCGGGAGAAGGGGGCGCATGGCGGAAGAAAAGCACGTCACCCCGGGGGGCTGTCAAGCGTTGCGTCGCAACAAAGCCAATGATTTCAGATGGATGCAACTGAAACCAATGGCGTGTGCGCTACAACGTGCGCGTCATGAAGACGCTGTTCGGATCCTCGGCGTAGTCGCCGAAGGGCGCGCAGGGCGTGAACCCCGCACGCGCGTAGAGCGCATGGGCCGGCGCGAAATACGCCATCGATCCGGTTTCCAGGCTCAGCCTCGCGTAGCCGCGGCGACGCGCCTCGTCGATGATGTGGTCGAGCATCTTCGCGGCCACGCCACGACGCAGATGGCTCTGCGCCGTGCGCATCGACTTCACTTCGCCATGGTCGGCATCCAGCCGGCGAAGCGCACCGCAACCGGCGAGCGCTTCACAGTCCCATGCCGTCCAGAAACTGATGTCGTTCGCGCGCAGCGCGTCGAGATCCAGCGCGTGCACGCTTTCGGGCGGCGAGGTGCGATGCATCCAGTCCAGGTGCTCCTGCAGCAGTGCGATGACGGCGGGATGGCGCAGGTCGTCGAGACGGATGTCCATGCGGCGGGACCACGGAAGGGAGGTCGTTCCACAGTGCCATGCGGAAGGCCGGCGGGATACGGTGGATCGACGGACGCGTCGTACCTGACGGCGCTTCATGCGAGAATCGCCGCCGATGGCCCCGTAGCTCAGCTGGATAGAGCGTCCCCCTCCTAAGGGGAAGGTCGCACGTTCGAATCGTGTCGGGGCCGCCATCTTCCATCGCATGCGGCGGCACACGTGGCCATCGGCGAATCGCCGAACGCGATCACGCACGGTCGGCGAAGCGAACAAACCCCGCCAGCGGATCAACGGCCGCGCGCGCAAGCGGTTGTTACACAAGAACCTCTGGAAAAACACGGGGTTACGCGAGGCCGACGTGCGTCGCTCTGGTAGAATCGTGCCCCCTGCGACACCGCCTTCCGGCGATGCCGCCCGCATTCGATCCCCTGGAGCACTTCATGCCCGCAGACCTCCTCAAGGCCCTCGGCCTTGCCAGCACCAACTCCGGCACCTACCTCGGCAGCGGCGAGTGGTCCACCACCACCGACGCCGGCCTGTTGCAGTCGATCAACCCGACCACCAACGAGGTGATCGCCGAAGTCCACGCCAGCAGCCAGGCCGATTACGAGAAGGTCGTCGCCCGCGCCCAGGCCGCGTTCAAGATCTGGCGCACCACCCCGGCCCCGCGCCGTGGCGAGGCCATCCGCCTGTGCGGCGAGGCGCTGCGCAAGCACAAGGACGCGCTGGGCTCGCTGGTCGCGCTGGAGATGGGCAAGAGCAAGCCCGAGGGCGATGGCGAAGTGCAGGAGATGATCGACATCGCCGACTTCGCCGTGGGCCAGAGCCGCATGCTGTACGGCTATACCATGCACTCCGAGCGCCCCGGCCACCGCATGTACGAGCAGTACCAGCCGCTGGGCCTGGTCGGCATCATCAGTGCGTTCAACTTCCCGGTCGCGGTGTGGGCGTGGAACTCGTTCCTGGCCGGCATCTGCGGCGACATCTGCATCTGGAAGCCGTCCAACAAGACGCCGCTGACCGCGATCGCCAGCATGAAGATCTGCAACGACGCGCTGAAGGAAGGCGGCTTCCCGGACATCTTCTTCCTGATCAACGACGCCGGCGTCGAGCTGGCCCAGCAGTTCGTCGACGACAAGCGCATCCCGCTGATCAGCTTTACCGGCTCCACCCAGGTCGGCCGCACGGTCGGCGAGCGCGTCGCGCGCCGCATGGGCCGCAGCCTGCTGGAACTGGGCGGCAACAACGCGATCATCCTGGACGAAACCGCCGACCTGAAGCTGGCCGTGCCCGGCATCGTGTTCGGCGCCGTCGGCACCGCCGGCCAGCGCTGCACCACCACGCGCCGCCTGATCGTGCACGAATCCATCTACGACACCGTGCTGGCCACGCTGATCAAGGCGTACAAGCAGGTCGAAGGCAAGATCGGCGACCCGACCGACCCGGCCAACCTGATGGGGCCGCTCAACAGCCAGGGCGCCGTGCAGCAGTTCCTCGACTCCATCGCCAAGGCCAAGGCCAGCGGCGGCACGGTCGAGACCGGAGGCACCGCGATCGACCGGCCGGGCAACTTCGTGCTGCCGGCCATCGTCACCGGCCTGAAGAACTCCGACGAGGTCGTCCAGCACGAGACCTTCGCGCCGATCCTGTACGTGATGAAGTACACGACCCTCGACGAAGCCATCGACATGCAGAACGCCGTGCCGCAGGGCCTGTCGTCGTCGATCTTCACCCAGAACCTGAAGGCGGCCGAGCAGTTCCTGTCGGCGGCCGGCAGCGACTGCGGCATCGCCAACGTCAACATCGGCACCAGCGGCGCCGAGATCGGCGGCGCGTTCGGCGGCGAGAAGGAAACCGGCGGCGGCCGCGAATCCGGTTCGGATGCGTGGAAGGTCTACATGCGCCGGCAGACCAACACCATCAACTACTCCGACTCGCTGCCGCTGGCCCAAGGCATCAAGTTCGACCTCTGACCTCGGCGGCGCCGGCACGCGCGCGTGCCGGCCGCCCTGAACGCGTCCGCATCTGGGATAATCGCGCCACCTTCACGGGTGGCGCGTTTTTTTTGCTTGTCCGATCCCGCCCCAACCCGTCTCCCTGACCCCTGCATGGAGCCCTCAGATGACCTCAGTCCGCACCACCAGCAGTCTCGCCATCGCCAGCCTCGTGTCGGGCATTCTCGGCTGGACCCTGTTGCCCTTCATCGGCACGATCGTGGCCATCATCACCGGCCACATGGCGCGCGCCGAGATCCGCCGCAGCGCAGGCACGCTGGACGGCGACGGCATGGCCATCGGCGGGTTGATCCTGGGCTGGGTGTCGGCGCTGCTGTGGATCATCGGCATCGCGGTGATCTTCCTGTTCCTGGGCGGCATGGCCTGGCTGGCGACGTTGAACTGACCCCGCGCGCGACCATGTATTCGTTCGCCCGCCCCTTCCTCTTCGGCCTGGATGCCGAGACGGCCCATGGCCTGGGCCTGAAGGCGCTCGACCTGGCCTACCGCACCGGCACCACGCCGCTGGTGGCCCGGCCGATCACGCCGATGCCGACCAAGCTCATGGGCCTGACCTTCCCCAACCCGGTCGGGCTGGCCGCGGGCCTGGACAAGAACGGCGCGCACATCGACGCGCTGTTCGCGCTGGGCTTCGGCTTCGTCGAGATCGGCACGGTCACGCCGAAGCCGCAGCCGGGCAATCCGAAGCCGCGCATGTTCCGCCTGCCGGAACACCAAGCCGTCATCAACCGCCTCGGCTTCAACAACGAAGGCGTCGATGCACTGGTCCGCAACGTCGAAGCCGCGCGTCGCGACAGGGGCCTGCTCGGCATCAACATCGGCAAGAACAAGGACACCTCCAACGAGCGTGCTGCCGCCGATTACCTGTATTGCCTGGAACGCGTCTACCCGCTGGCGGACTACATCACCGTCAACATCTCTTCGCCCAACACGGCCGGCCTGCGCGAACTGCAGGAAGAACAGGCGCTGCGCCAGCTGATCGGCACCTTGCGCGAGGCCCAGGAGGACCTGGCCGCGCAGCACGGCAAGCGCGTGCCGATGCTGGTGAAGATCGCCCCGGACCTGTCCGACAGCGATATCGATGCGGTCGCGCGCGTGCTGGGCGACATGCGGGTGGACGGCGTCATCGCCACCAACACCACCGTCTCCCGCATGAGCGTGCAGGAGCACGCACATGCGCGCGAGACCGGCGGGCTTTCCGGCGCGCCGCTGATGGGCCAGGCCACGCTGGTGCTGCGCCGGCTGCGCACCCGCCTGCCGCACAGCATTCCGCTGATCGGCGTGGGCGGGATCCTGTCCGGCGCCGACGCGGTGGCGAAGATGTCGGCCGGCGCTTCGCTGGTGCAGTGCTACACCGGCCTGGTCTACCGCGGCCCCGAGCTGGTCCGCGAATGCGTGGAAGCCATCCGCCGCCGCCGCGAAGCGCCCAGCGGCGGCCCGGTGGCGCCGGAATGACGGACGGCTACCGCGTCACCGCGAACGCTCCGCTACGCGGGCGCACCACGTTCGGCGTTCCGGCGCGGGCGCCGTGGCTGATCGAGGTCGACGATGCGGCCGCGCTCGACGACGTTCTCGCGCTGCCGCAGGTGGTCGAAAGCGATCCGCTGGTGATCGGCGGCGGCAGCAACCTGCTGTTCGCCGGCGATGCGCCGGGCGCCGTCATCGCGATGGCCACGCACGACCTGCGCATACTCTCCGACGACGGCGACCATGCCCTCGTGCGCGCCGATGCCGGCGTCGCCTGGCATCCGCTGGTGATGTGGACGCTGGAGCGGGGCCTGTGCGGCCTGGAGAACCTGGCGCTGATTCCCGGTACCGCGGGCGCGTCGCCGATCCAGAACATCGGCGCCTATGGCACCGAGGTGGGCGAGTTCATCCATATCGTCGAAGCGCTCGATCGCCGCGACGGCACGCGCGTGCGGCTGGGCCGCGACGCGTGCGCCTTCGCCTACCGCGACAGCGTGTTCAAGCGCGATCCCGCCCGCTATCTGGTGACGGCGGTCGAGTTCCTGCTGTCGCGCACGCCGGCGCTGCGCCTGGACTATGCCGGCATCCGCGAAGAACTGGCGGCGATGGGCATCACCGCACCGACCGCCCGCGACGTCGGCGAAGCCGTCATCCGCCTCCGCCAGCGCAAGCTGCCCGACCCCGCCGTGGTCGGCAACGCCGGCAGCTTTTTCAAGAATCCGATCGTCTCGCAGGCGCAGGCCGACGCCTTGCTGGTCGACTACCCCACCCTGCCCGTGTTCCGCGGCGATGCCGCGCACAACCGCAAGCTGTCGGCGGCCTGGATGATCGAGGCCTGCGGCTGGAAGGGTCGTCGCGACGGCGATGCCGGGGTGTCCGCCGCGCACGCGCTGGTGCTGGTCAATCACGGCGAAGCGACCGGCGCGCAATTGCTGGCGCTGGCGCGGAAGATCGCCGCATCGGTGCAGTCGCGCTTCGGCGTGCCGATCGAGCCGGAACCGAAGATCATCGGAGCGACCTGGTAGTCCCGCGATGATGGGTGTCCTCGCCCCGGGTACTGCTCCCTCCCCCGTTCACGGGGGAGGGCTGGGGTGGGGGCCGACCGGAGTCCGTTGCATCCCGCTTACACAACGGACTCGACCGGCACGCCTCATCCTGACGGCACCGATCAGCCGCACGTTCGACCTCCGCGACGCCGTTCGCCCCCATCCCAGCCTTCCCCCGCTCGCGGGGGAAGGGGCAGATCCAGAACGCTGATGCCAACCCTCCCGACCCACTACCGCGCCGCCGCGCTGATGCTGGGCAGCACGGTGTTCTTCGCGCTGATGGTGGTGGCGATCCGTCTGGCGTCGGCGTCGCTGCATACGTTCGAGATCGCCTTCTTCCGCAATTTCTTCGGCCTGCTCGCAGCGGCACCGCTGATCCTGCGCCATGGTCCTGGCTTCCTGAAGACGACGCAGTTCCCGCGCTACCTCTTCCGCTGCGTCATCGGCATCTGCTCGATGCTGGCCGGCTTCTGGGCCATCGGCCACCTGCCGCTCGCGCAGGCGGTGTCGCTGTCGTACTCCACGCCGCTGTTCGTCACTCTGGCCGCCGCCGCGATGCTCAACGAACGAGTGCGTGCGCGCCGTTGGACAGCGGTGGCGCTGGGCTTCGTCGGCGTGCTGATCATCGTGCGGCCGGGCACCTCGCAGTTCACGGTCGATGCGATGATCGCCGTGCTCGCCGCAGTGATGAGCGCGCTGGTCGCGATCCAGATCAAGCAGCTCTCCAACACCGAGCCGGCCGACCGCATCGTCATCTACACCACGCTGCTGTGGGTGCCGATGTCGCTGGTGCCTGCGCTGGCCGTGTGGGAGTGGCCGCAGGGCATCGCCTGGGTGTGGGTGATCGCGGCCGGCGTACTCGGCACCGGTGGCCACATGCTGTGGACGCGAGCATTGAAGCTCGGCGAAGTGTCGGCATTGACCCCGATCAGCTTCATGCAGCTGCCCGTCGTGGCGGTGTTCGGCTGGCTGCTGTTCGACGAGAGTCTCGACCGCTGGACGCTGCTCGGCGCCGGCATCATCTTCGGCGCGAATGCCTACATCGCCCATCGCGAAGCCGTGCTGTCACGACGGTCGGCGTCGGAAGCCGCGAGTTCGGCCGCCAAGCCCGGCGAATGATCCCCGCGCCGGCTCAACCCCGCTTGGTGGGCTGTTTTCCCGGTCGCTTGCCTTCGCGATAGAGCCGCACGAAGTCCGCGTCGTCGTCACCCAGCGTTTTCGGATCCGCGGCCAGCAGGGGTGCGACGTACTGCCGGTAGAGCGGTTCGGCGTCCGCCTTGCGTCCGAGTTCGGTGTACGTGTCGATCAGGTTCCAGGCCGCGACGCGGGTTTCCCGATGGGTCTCGCCGAATACGCGCCGGCGGAGTTCGAACAGCCGCCGGTATTCCACCAGCGCGTCGGAAACCCGGCCAAGCACCCGCAACGCCTCGGCACGGATGACCAGGGTGATCTGTGCCTGCGGATGTTTCTCGCCCAGCGTCTTCAGCGCCAGCGGCTGCACATCGCCCAGCAGCCGCAGCGCGGCTTCGGCCTGGCCCGCATTGAGCAGCGTGCCGGCATGGTTGACCAGGATGGACAGCGTGTCCGGATGGGCGGGACCGAGCACGCGGCTGCGCGCCGTGATGACCTGCTCCTCCAGCGGCAGCGCGGCCGCGAAGTCCTTCAGCTTCGCGTAGGCCGTGGCCAGGTTCAGGCGCGTGCGGACGGTCTGCGGATGGTCGCGGCCAAGCACGCGCTCGCGGGCGGCCAGTACGTCCCGCAACAGCGGCAGTGCCTTCTCCACCGACGCTTCATCGGCGCCGTCGATCATCATCGTGGCCAGCGTGCTGCGCGCCTGCAGCGTCACCGGATGTTCGCTGCCCAGCTTGCGTACGTAGCGGTCGGTCAGGTCGCGCTGCAGGGAGATCGCGGCCTCCTTTTCGCGGTTCATGATGCGCAGCACCGCCAGGTTGCCCATCGCCGACAGCGTCTCTTCGTGGTCGGGGCCGAGCGTGGCGGTGCGCCGCGCGACCACCGTTTCCATGTTGGCGCGCGCTTCGGGCAGTTCGCCGAGGTTGCGCTGCACGGCGGCGAGATCGTTGGTGGCTTCCAGCGTCGCCGGATCGTCCGGGCCGGCACGGGCCAGCAGGCGCGCCTGCACCGCCTCGACCACGCCCTTCGCGCGCGGCCGGTCGCCGCGGGCCGAGATCACCTGCGCCTGCGCCAGTTCCAGCTTCACCCGCACGCGGTCGTTGTCCGCCAGCGCGAACGCACGCGGCAGTGCCTTCTGCAGCGCGGCCTCGGCCTGGTCGATGTGCGCGCCTTCCAGCAGCGCCTGCACTTGGTCGTTGCGCGCACGCAGGGTCTCCTGCGCGCCTTCGCCGAGCACGCGACTGCGATAGTCGGCCACCTGTGCGAAATGCGCCGCCGCCTTGTCGTAGCGACCGATGGCGGCATACACGTGGCCGACCGACTCGCGCAGGCTGGCGGCGACGTCCGGCTGGTCGGCGAAATCGCGCGCGATGGCATCCTCGGCATTGGCCAGCAACTGCCGGTCGACCAGGTCGCGCGCGAGATCGTTGGGGCTGGTCTTGGCCAGGGTGGCGCCGAAGGCATCCACCGCCGACGGGTCGAGGCTGCCCACCTGGCGCACCAGGCCTTCCGACAGGCCCACGCCCATCGTCTCGATGTCGATGCCTTCGAGCATCGACTGCTGGAACGCGGCGACCTTCTCCAGTTCAGCGCTGCGCGCCTCGGCCACGCTGCGCTGCGTGCGCGCCTGCTGCAGGCCGTACAGCGACAGGCCCAGTCCGCCCAGCAGCGCCAGCAGCGCGAAGCCGGCGGCGACGGCGGCCGCGCGATGGCGGCGCAGGAACTTGCGCCAGACGTAGCCGCGGCCCGGTGGCGCGGCCGTCACCACGCGGCCATCGAGATACCGCTGCAGGTCGTCGGCCAGCGCGGCGACCGAGTCGTAGCGCGCGTCGCGGTCGTGCTGCATGGCCTTCAGCACGATCCAGTCGAGGTCGCTCCTCAGCCGGCCACGCATGCGCGCCAGCGACAGCCCGCGCTCCTGTGCCAGCTGCTGCGCCTGCGCCGCCGGCAGCGCCACCAGCCGCGACGACGGTGCGACGGCGGTCGGCGTCTCCGCGGACCAGGTTTCGCCGGCCGCTTCCGGACGCACGCCGGTGACCAGCTCGCACAGCACCACGCCCAGCGAATAGACGTCGCTGCGCGTGTCGACCTGGCCCGCTTCGCCGTGCGCCTGTTCGGGGCTCATGTACTCGGGCGTGCCGGCGCGCTCCAGCGCGGCGTCGCCGGCCAGCGAGGCGGCCATGGCGATGCCGAAGTCGATGATCTTCGGCGCCGGACGGCCGTCGAGCGTGTCCACCAGCAGGTTGCCGGGCTTGAGGTCGCGATGCACCACGCCCTTGTGATGCGCGTGCTGGACACCCTCGCAGACGCGGACGAACAGCGCCACGCGCGCATCCAGCGACAGCCGCTGCTCGCGGCAGTAGCGCGTGATCGGGCTGCCGTCGGTCAACTCCATCGCGAAGAACGGGTAGCCTTCCTCGGTGGTGCCGGCGTCGTAGATCTGGGCGATGGCGGGGTGCCGCATCTGTGCCAGCACCTGCCGCTCCACTTCGAACCAGGCCAGGTGGCGGGCCTGCAGCCGCTGCACGCGCATCAGCTTCAGCGCCACCTCGCGGCGCACCGGCTCAAGCTGCGCGGCGCGGTAGACCTCGCCCATGCCGCCGCGGCCCAGCAGGGCCTCGATCCGGTAGCGGCCCAGGCGCGCACCGGGCGCCAGCGTGCCGTCCGCGGCCGTGGGCGCGTCTTTCAGGCGCGTCGCCAGGCTCTCGGTCGGTGCGAGGTCGTCGTAAGGTTGCGATGTCATGCCACTGTCCCCGGTGCGCCCGGCCATGGTAGCGGAAGCGTGAGTTGACCGACCGATCCGTTACACTCGGCCCCGCACCTGCCTGTCGCGCTCGCATGTCCCGGGACTTCCTGAATCCACCGACCACGCAACGGACTATCCTGAGCGACGGCCCGCGGCCGGCGTCGCACCGGTCCGCGTGCGTGGTGGTGATCCATGGCGAAGGGCTGGGCCGGCGCGCCGACATCGACACCGCGCGCGTGCGCGTGGGCCGGTCGCAGGAAGCCGACCTGCACATCCCGCACAACAGCGTCTCGCGCCTGCACTGCGAGATCTGGCGTGACGGCGACAGCTACCGCGTGCGCGACCTGGGCGCCACCAACACCACCCGTGTCAACGACGCGCCGGTCTCCGAGACGGTACTGGCCGACGGCGACCACATCACGCTGGGCGAAAGCATCCTCAAGTTCATCAGC
The DNA here is from genome assembly GCF_058793715.1 of Pseudoxanthomonas sp. GW835-FHT14C01. Taxonomy (NCBI): domain Bacteria; kingdom Pseudomonadati; phylum Pseudomonadota; class Gammaproteobacteria; order Lysobacterales; family Lysobacteraceae; genus Pseudoxanthomonas; species Pseudoxanthomonas sp. GW835-FHT14C01. The sequence goes on along the minus strand of NZ_JBXAGB010000002.1, from coordinate 824,457 downwards.
CACAGCAGCGTGGAAGCGCGCTACCACGAAGAGATCTACCAGCTCGCCACCCACGATGCGCTGACGGAGATGTACAACCGCCGGCACTTCATCGAGACGGTGGAGAAGGAGATCGCCCGCGCGATGCGCCACCAGCGCGACCTGACCATGTGCATCATCGACGTGGACCTGTTCAAGCCGATCAACGACCGCTACGGCCACATCTCCGGCGACCTCGTGCTGAAGCAGATCGCCGCGCTGGTGCGCCGGCACGTGCGCAACGACGATGCCGCCGCCCGCATCGGCGGCGAGGAATTCGCGGTGCTGCTGCCCGAATGCGGACCGGAGGCCGCCTACGGCTTCGCCGAACGCCTGCGTGAAGCGGTGGAAGCGGTGGTGTTCAGGCCGGGCGGCGAGGCGCAGACGATCACCGTCAGCATCGGCATCGCCGCGCTGACGCCGGAGCGCGACACGGTGAGCCGCATGATGGCGGCCGCCGACGCGGCGCTGTACCGCGCCAAGAGCGAAGGCCGCAACCGGGTCTGCATCGAGCACTGACCCGGCTGCGCGGCATCAGCCGCCGATGCGCTCCACTCCGTAGCCCGCGCCGCGCCAGGCATCGATCCCTCCCCGTAGCGGCAGTACGTCGCGGAAGCCCGCCTTTCGCAGCTTCGCCGCCATCCAGGCGGCCGACACTTCATCCGGGCACGCGCAGTAGATGACCACCTTGCCGTCGCGCGGATACGTCGCGAGGATGCCACCCAGTTCGCGTTCGTCGGCGAACACGGCACCCGGGATCACGTACGGATCCACGTCGCGGAAGCCGGGCGCGCGGATGTCGAACAGCACCGGCGGCTGTCCGGCCTGCCGCAGCGCCTCCAGGTCCACCGGCTCGATCCGCGCCGCCTCCAGCGAGGCCAGCAGCGTGCGCCGGCGCCACCAGCGCCAGCCGATATAGGCCGCCAGCATGACGCCGACCAGCACGCCCGCCCCGGTGCCCAGCTGCGACAGCGTGTCGATGACCGTTTCGACCTGGCGCGAGAACACCACGCCGAGTCCCAGCCCCAGCGCGGCCCACAACGCCGCACCCAGGCCGTCATAGCGCAGGAACAGCGGCAGGCGCGCCTGCATGGCACCGGCCAGCGGCACCGAGACCATCGACAGGCCCGGGATGAACTTCGCCACGGACAGGACGCGGATGCCGAACCGGCCGTAGAAGCGCTCGGTGCGTTTCATGCAGGTGTCGCGCGACAGCGACAGCCGGCACAGCGACTGCAGCGTGCGGTTGCCGTAGCGACGGCCCGCGTAGAACCAGACGCTGTCGCCGACCAGGCTGGCCGCCACCGACACCGCCAGTACGCCGAGCAGCGGCAGCCACATCGCCTCCGGCTGCAGCGCCAGCCCCGCGCCGACCAGAATCAGCGTCGGCATCGCCGGCACCGGCAGGCCCAGCGACAGCGCCAGCACATTGGCGAAGACCAGCAGCACGCCGTACTTGTCCACCACGTCCTGCATCGCGATCCCCGTCGCTTCAGCCGCGCAGCGCGGCGAGCCGGCATGTTCGATCCATGCCCGCGCGGCGGCAAGCCGCAGGCCCGCAACAATCCGTTGCCCGGCCGCGAAGCGCACGTCCGTACCAGAAGCTGGTGCGTGTTGCGACGCGGGATCGCTGCATTTACCTGACCGCCTGCGGCATCCGCGAAGGGGGGCATCGCGGCCAATCCGGGGGCCTGCGCAGCCAAAGCCGACGCCATCACGCCGGCTTAATCCCGACGCCAGGAGGACGCACCACCATCCGCCTTCGTACGGTGGCCGCCCCCACAGGCGCCGCACGCCAAGGCAGTCCATCCCGTTGAACGTCCGCTCTGACTCTCGCCGGAGGATCCGATCATGGTTGCACCCGTACGACCCGTCCGCTTGCCCCTCGTCCTCGCCGCCGCGACGCTGACGCTGGCGGTCGCCGCCCCGCTGAAAGCGGAGGAAGGCGACTACAGCTTCTGGCAGACCCTGGTGAATCTGGTCTCGCCGCCCAAGGCCGACAACAAGGTCACCGCCGCGCAGCGCGCCGGCCACTATCCGTTGCTGTCGAACCCGTCCGGCTTCAACGACGGCTTCCAGCCCGGCCGCTACGACGCTTGGCAGACCATCCAGCTGGCGCCGTCGACCGGCGCGGTCTGCGGCGACGGCTCGCCGTTCAAGTTCTTCGTCAACCGCGTGGCCGACACGCGCAACACCATCATCTACATGGAAGGCGGCGGCGCCTGCTGGGACTACGCCAGTTGCAGCGGCCAGAGCGGCATCCGCGGCGCGCGCAATCCGAACGGCATTCCCGACGACTACATGGGCCTGCTGAATCCCGGCGCCAGCCTGGTCAGTCCGTTCGTCACCCGCGTCAGCCCGTTCGATGCCGTGAAGACGCAGGGATGGAACATGGTCTACGTGCCGTACTGCACGGGCGACATCTACAGCGGCGACCGCGTCGCGGTGTACGACGACCCGAGCGGACAGAACGCGCCCCTGGTGTGGCACCACAACGGCGCACGCAACGTGCGCGCGGTGGTCAGCTGGCTGAAGGACAACCTGCCGCGGCCCACACAGATGCTGTCCACCGGCTGCAGCGCCGGCGGTGCCGGCAGCCTGACCAGCTACCACCCGCTGCGCCGCGACCTGGCGCCAACGCGCAGCTTCCTGATCGACGACTCCGGCCCGATCTTCCCCACCCCGAAGAACGGCAATCCGGTCGACTACCCGTCCCAGCCGCTGATGGCGCTGATCCGCAGCGCGTGGGGCCTGGACCAGCCGAACGGTCCGTTGCCCTACCTCGCCAGCGGCCTGCCGCAGTTCGACCTCAACGAACTCGGCACCCTGTATCCCGCCCTGTCCAGCAAGTACGCGAACGATCGCCTCGGCCACACGCACTTCTGGAAGGATCTCAACTACTCCTCGTACTCGTACGAGCGCTTCTATCCCGACATCGCCAACGCACCGGACCAGGCCACCAAGGAAGCCCGCATCCATGCGCGCTGGAACACCGACACCGCCCGCCTGCGCGACCGCCTGAACACCTTGAGCAACTTCGGCGGCTACTTCCCGCAGTACCGCGCGCTCAACGAAAGCCACTGCACCACCATCGTCGACTTCAAGAACGCCGACGTGCAGGCGCAGAACCTGGAACTGAAGCACTTCATCGACAGCGTGCTCGACGGCCAGGGCAAGGTGCTCGATGCCAGCGAGCAGGACGACAAGGCCGACAAGGCCAAGCCGTTCAACCTGCTGTACTGGCTGGTGGATCAACTGCTGGGTTGACGGCCGTGTCCGGGGCCGTCAGGCAAAGACGGCCCCGGCACAGGGAGTTCCGCATGAAGAAACTGCTGACGCTGCTCGTCCCGCTTCTGGTCCTTGCGGCCGCCGTGCTCTGGTGGAAGAACGACGCGTCCGACACGCCGCCAGCGAACGCCTCCGGCTCCATGGTTCCGGCCAGAGACACCCCATCGTCGACGCTGGCTTCTCTGCAAGCCACGCCGCAAGCGCAGGCGCACCGCGACCGGCAGCGCTTCGAAGCCGATGCGAAGGATTTCTTCGCGCGTGCGCCGTCGCTGCGCGCGGTCGAACGCAGCGAGCGCGCCGATGCGCTGACGCGGCAGATCGACCATTACGAAGCCGAAGGCGGCCTGTCCGCCGGCGAGGCCGTGCTGCTGCGCACGGCCCTTGTCAAGGCGACGGTCGACGATCCCGCGCAACAGGCCGAAGCGGTCGCCGCCATCGCTGACCGCTACCGCGCGCATGCCGACCAGCGCATGGCCGCATTCGCCGCCCAGCAGGCCAGCGACCCCCGGTTCCAGGCCTACAAGACACGCGAAGCAGAGGTGGTGGCCGAGGTGATGGCGATGACCTCGGTGCCCGCCGGCCTGACCCGCGACCAGTACCTGCGCCAGCGCCTGCAGGAAGAGCGCGAGCGGGCGTATGCGCCCTAGCGACAGTTCCACTGCAGGAGCGACGTAAGTCGCGACCGCACGTCATCAGCTCAAACATTGCTGTCGCCAGCCCGACGCTGACAGCGCACCATGGCGCACGCATCCTGGTCATTTCCCTCCCGCGGTCGCGACTTACGTCGCTCCTACAGAAAACGGAATGCGCTCAACCCGCCTGCCACGGCCGACCGCGCATGCGGAACAGCACCAGGTAGACACCCGACACCCAGGCGACGCCGGCGGCGAAACCGCCCAGGATGTCCGACGGGTAATGCACGCCCAGGTAGATGCGCGACGCACCCACCAGCAACGCGAAACTGCCGGCAAGCACGACCGCCAGCCAGCGCCAGCGCGTGTGCCAGCACAACAGGATGACCACCATCGCCAACGTCGCCGAACCCATCGCGTGACCGCTCGGGAAACTGAAGGTGTGCTCGGGCGCGATGGATTCCCACAGCGTCGGCCGGTCGCGCTGGAAGAACCGCTTGGTCGCCATGTTCAGCAGCGCCGAGCCCGCGAACGACACGCCGGCGAACGTGGCTTCGCGCCAGCGCCGTGCGATCAGCAGACTGATCGTCAGCGCGATGTCGACCGGCACCACGCCCCACTGGTAACCGATCGCGGAAACGAAGATGAAGAAACGGTCCAGCGCCGGACCCGCCATGGCGTGCGCGCGCCACAGCAGCGGGTCGTCGAAGTAGAACGCTTCCAGTTCGTGGACTTCGTCCGCCAGTTCGACGAAGACCCACAGCGGCGCCAGCAGGCACAGGAACAACAGGACGAGGCGTCCGCCATGCTCGCGCAGCAGGCTGGCGATGAAGCGCCGGCCCTGGGCCAACCTCTCAGCCGGCGACACGCGCGTACTTGCTCTCGACGTAGTCGTCGATCAGCGCGACGAATTCGTGCGCGATGTTCTCGCCGCGCAGGGTCACCTTCTTCTCGCCATCGACGAATACCGGCGCTGCCGGCGCCTCGCCCGTGCCCGGCAGCGAGATGCCGATGTTGGCGTGACGCGATTCGCCGGGGCCGTTGACCACGCAGCCCATCACCGCGAGCGTCATGTTCTCCGCACCGGGGTGGGTGACCTTCCATTCCGGCATCTTGCCGCGCACGTGTTCCTGCACGACCTTGGCCAGTTCCTGGAAGAACTCCGACGTGGTACGGCCGCAGCCCGGGCACGCGGTGACCATCGGCGTGAACGCGCGCAGGCCGGTGGTCTGCAGCAGCTCTTGCGCGACGATCACTTCCTGCGTGCGCGACTGGCCGGGCTCCGGCGTCAGCGAGATGCGGATGGTGTCGCCGATGCCTTCCTGCAGCAGTACCGACAACGCGGCGGCGGACGCGACGATGCCCTTGCTGCCGATGCCGGCTTCGGTCAAGCCCAGGTGCAACGCGAAATCGCTGCGGCTGGCCATGTCGCGGTAGACCGCGATCAGTTCCTGCACGCCGCTGACCTTGGCCGACAGCACGATGCGGTCGCGCGGCAGGCCCAGCTCGACGGCGCGCTCACCCGAATCCACCGCCGACCGGATCAACGCCTCGCGCAGCACGCGGCCGGCATCCCACGGCACTTCGCGGGCATGGTTCTCGTCCATCAGCTGCGCCGCCAGCGCCTGGTCCAGCGAGCCCCAGTTGGCGCCGATGCGCACCGGCTTGCCGTAGCGGATCGCGAACTCGATCAGCTGGGCGAACTGGGTGTCCTTCTTCTTGCCGAAGCCGACGTTGCCCGGGTTGATTCGGTACTTCGCCAGCGCCTCGGCGCAGGCCGGTTCGCCCGCGAGCAACTGGTGGCCGTTGTAGTGGAAATCGCCGATGAGGGGCACCGAGATGCCCATCATCTCCAGCTTTTCGCGGATGCGCGGGATGGCGGCGGCGGATTCCGGATTGTTGACCGTCAGCCGCACCATTTCCGACCCGGCGCGCCAGAGTTCGGCCACCTGCTTGACGCTGCTGGCGACATCGGCGGTGTCGGTATTGGTCATCGACTGCACCACCACCGGACGGCCTCCGCCGACGGTCGCATTGCCGATCCGGACGGCCTGGGTGATGCGGCGCGGCCAGGGCGCGGCGTCGGTGGGGGGCGTGGGGCGGGTGACGGCGTCGTGCATGCGGGCATTGTAGCGTGGGCGCCCCGCCGGTCTGGTCCAGCGCGCCTGCGACGCCATGCCGCAGGCCCGACAGGCACGCTTGCACTAGCATGTGGACATGCCGAATACCCTGCTGACCCTGTCGCCGTCGTTCCTGCGCACGCTGTGCAACCTGCGCTGGGTGGCGATCGTCGGCCAGGCGGTGACGGTGCTGGTGGCGCTGGGTCCGCTCGGCATCGACCTGCCCCGCTGGCCGCTGTGGGCGGGCATCGGGGCCTTGGCCCTGTTCAACGTCTACGCCACCTGGCGCAGCCGCCGCCCGGGCGAGGAACGGGCCGCCGAGGCCTTCGCCCACATGCTGGTCGACGTGGCGGTGCTGTCCTGGCTGGTGGCCTGGAGCGGCGGCATCGGCAATCCGTTCAGCTCGATGTTCCTGCTGCTGATCGCGGTGTCGTCGCTGGCGCTGCCGCTGCGCTGGGTGATCGCCACCGGCGTGGCCTGCCTGGTGGGTTACGTGCTGACCGCCGTGTTCGGCCGCCCATTGCCGCACCTGCATGGCGACGGCTTCAACGTGCACCTGTGGGGCATGGCGGTGAACTTCGTGCTGTCGGCCGCGGTGGTGCTGTACTTCTCCACCCGCCTGGTCGCCGCGTTGCGCCTGCGCGAACAGGAACTGGCACGCCTGCGCGAGCGCTTCGCCCGCAACGAGGGCATTGTCGCGCTGGCCACCCATGCCGCCGCGGTCGCGCACGAACTGAATACGCCGCTGGCGACGATGACACTGCTGACCGAAGACATCCGCGAGCATGCCGCCGAGCCCGATATCCGCGAGGACGCGGCCACGATGCGCCAGCTGATCGACCTGTGCCGCGACCGCGTGCGCGCGCTCGCTGCATCCGCCGACCTCGGCGTGAACCAGCGCGTGGACCTGGACGACGTGGTGCAGCGCTGGCGGTTGATCCGCCCGACCGTGGAGCTGCAGCGCAGCGGCACGCTGCCGGCGTGGCTGGCGACCGACGCCTCCACCGGCCACCTGCTGCAGGCACTGCTGAACAACGCCGCCGATGCCAGCCGCCAGGCCGGCTCACAGCGCGTGGACCTGGACCTGCGCTGCGAAGGCGATGAGCTCGTCGGCACCGTGCGCGACTACGGCAACGGCTTCCACGAAGCGCTGCCGTTCCAGTCCGAACAGCTGTTCCGCACCAGCAAGCCCGAGGGCATGGGCGTGGGCCTGGCCCTGTCGCACGCCACCATCGAGCGGCTGGGCGGGCGCATGACCATGCGCGCCGTGCCGCCGAAAGGCGTACAGGTGCAATTCCGCCTGCCGGTGGCGCACCACGACGAAACCCCATGACACGAGGCAACCGATGAAAGGCCTGCTGGTCGACGACGACGAACTGTACGCGCGCACGCTGCAGCGCAGCCTGGCGCGCAAGGGCATCCAGACCGAGATCGCACTGGACGCCGCCAGTGCGCTGGCACGGGCGCGGGAGTACCGGCCCGATTTCGCTCTGGTCGACCTGAAACTGGGCGCCGACTCCGGGCTGAGCCTGATCGAGCCGCTGCGTGCGCTGCGCGCCGACATGCAGATCCTGCTGGTCACCGGTTACGCCAGCGTGGCGACCGCGGTGGAATCGATCAAGCGTGGCGCAGACGACTACCTGCCGAAGCCGGCGACCGTCCCGACCATCCTGCGTGCGCTGGGACTGGAAGCCCCGGCCACGGGCGAAGACGCCAGCGCCACGGACGACACCATGACGCCGCTGAGCCGGCTGGAGTGGGAACACATCCAGCAGGCACTGGCCGAGACCGAAGGCAATATCTCCGCCGCCGCGCGCCTGCTCGGCATGCACCGGCGCTCGCTGCAGCGCAAGCTGGCCAAGCGCCCCGGCCCGGAGCGCCGCTGGATCGACGAATAGCCGTCAGCGCGGGGAATCGCGGTCGGGATCCATCGCCATGCCGGCCCCCATGCCGAGACCTGTGCCGGCCCCCATGCCCGCACCCATCCCCCCTGCACCGCCTCCGCGCGCGCCGTCGCCGCGGCCTTCGCCCTTGCCGCCGCCCTCGCCCTTCCCTTTTGCCGCGACCGGCCGTGCCGGACCCTGGCGGGGAATATCGAGTCCTGCGGGGATCGGCTCCAGGTCCAGCACGCTGCGGATGAAATCGCGCAGCGATACCACCAGCGCATGCGTGTGGATGGGACGCCCGGCAGCCAGGTCGGTCGCCGCCTGCGCCGCCAGTTTCACCTGGTCGTCTGTGCCCAGCAGGATGATGTCCGACAACGCGGCTTCGACCGCATCGCGGATGCGCCGCGAACGGTCGCTGCCGTCATCGCCGGTGTCGAGACCGCCCTCGCGCGCCCGTTGGCGCAGTTCGCGCAGATGGGTGGGATCGACGTCGAGATCGCCGGTGAACGAGCCGCCCAGCGTCTTGTAGGCGGCGATCAGCGTGCGCAGGCGCTCGTTGATCTGGCGGTTCTCGCGCGCCCGCCGCTCCTGCACCGTCTGCATCACCAGCAGGCGGATGCCGACGCCGATCAGCGTGATCAGCGCCAGTCCCGCCAACGTGGTCAACAGGCCCTGCCACGAACTGAAGTCGAGACCGCGCATGGCGGGAGTCCTCCGGTTGTCCGGCCGCTACCTTACCGAAATCCGCATCGCCGCCGTGCGCAACCGCATCAGAACGCCTTGCGCAGCACCACCTCCCAGCTGCGTGGATCGCCCAGATAGACCATCGTGCTGCCCAGCGCATAGATCGCGTGGGTCCGGTCGCCCAGATTGCGGCCGCGCAGCGTCAACGTCGTGGCGTCCGTCCAGCGAAGGTCGACATGCGCCCCCCAGGTGGCGTAGCCCGCCGTGGACAGCGTGTTCGCGGCGTCGGCATGGCGCGACGACACGCCGCGCAGGTCGATGCCTGCCGACCAGCGTGGACCGAAGGTGTAATCCACCCACAGATTGCCCACGCGCGACGGCGTGTTGATGGGCCGGTTGCCCGCCCGCGACACCGATACGCCACCGATGCTCTCGTAGAACTCGTCCAGCGTGGCATCGACCCAGGCAAGATTGCCCTGCACGCTCACCGCGGCGAGCGGACGCCAGCCGAAGGCGGCTTCGACACCGCGCGACGATTGCCGGCCGACCGGCAGCGTCTGGCCGGGATGGGCGGGATCGGTGATGGCGAGATGGCGGCGGACGATGCGGTAGGCCGCCAGCGTGGCGAAGCTGCGCCCGTCCTCCGACTGGACCTTCGCGCCGACCTCGCCCTGTCGACCGGTCGTGAGATCGAAATCACGCAGCGTGGCGAAGTTCGCCGTACTGAGGATGCCGGCGGGCGGATCGGCCGCGGTGCTGTACTGCGCGTAGAGACTCGCCTGCGGGGTGATGATCCAGTTCAGCGCGACGCGTCCGGTTATCGGCGTGTAGTCGCGTTCGAACCGGGCAGGATTGGTCGGCGACACCGCGCGATGGTTCACCACGTCCAGCACGATGCGGTCGCGCCGCAGGCCGGTCAGCAGCGACAGCGACGGGGTCAGTTCGGTCAGGTTCTCTACGAACAGCGCCTGCGTGTGCAGGCGGTTGGTGCGGTCCGGCGTGTGGACAAGGGCCGCGCCGGGGACATCCAGGAAACGTCCTGGTGTAATCGCGTCCAGCGGCACGGTGTCGATGGTCGCCGACAGCGACAGCGGAAAGCGTGTCTGGCGGTTGTAGCTGACGTCCAGACCAGTGTTCCATTGCGACGGAAGACCGAATACCGTGCCGGTGCGCGCCCATTCGAGGCGATTGCCGTAGACCTGCTGGTCGTGGCGCTGCAACAGTGCGCCCGAGCGGACGACGCCGTCGTTGCCCGCGGTCAGGCGGTAGCTCTCGACATTGCGGTAGTCGCGCAGCGCGTCGTAGTGGTAGATCGTGTTGCGCACGGTATCGCGCTCGCCCGGCGTCCATTCCAGCAGCGAGCGCGCCCAGCGCACGTCCTGCCCGTAGTAGCCGTCGGCAACGTTGTAGTTGCGGCCGACGGTCTGCGGCAGCACCAAGAGGCGACCGGTCGCCGGCTGCCGCACGGGCGTACCCCAGTACGGGCGATGGCTGTCTTCCTGCTGATGTTCGACGGCTACCGTGTGGCGCAGCGTGGGCGCCACCTGGACCAGCCAGGACGCTGCCAGCGTGGTCGCCTCGCGCCGCTGTCCATCGACCCAGCTGTCGGCATCGCGTGCGCTCGCATCCATGCGAACGGCCTGGCGCGCATCGCCGCCGATGCGCAGGTTGGCGCCCATGGCGAGCGTGCCGTCGCGGAACGAACCCCACGACGCCTGCACAGCGGCTTCGTCGCGTTCCAGCCGCGCGAGCCGGGTCACGTAGTTGATGGTGCCACCGACCGCGCCGGCGCCGTAGAGAAAGCTGGACGGTCCGCCGATGGCCTCAACCCGCTCGTACTGCCACGCATCCACGGGACGTGCCGCGATGCTGGCGTACTGCACATCGATGCCGTTGAACAGCTGGGTGATCTGGCTGCCGGAGAAGCCGCGGTACGTCACTGTGTTGCCGTTGCCCGGCGGCGACGCAACGGTCAGCCCCGGGATGCCGGCCAGCGCTTCCTGAGTGGTGCGCACGCCGCGTGTATCGAGGGTGACACGGTCGATGACGGTGATAGAGGCCGGCGTCTCCATCACACTGAGCGTCAGGCGCGTGCCGGTGCCCGCCGCCTGATCCAGGCCGGCCTTATGGCCTTTGACTTCGATGGTATCGAGCTGAGTGGCGCGGGAACCATCGGGCAGCACGACGGATTCGGCGGCAAGAGCAGGAACGGGGAACGAAAGGACCGCGGCGACAGCCACGGACAGGCGCGACGCAGGCAGCGTCGTCCGGAAAACAGAGAACATGGAAACTCCAAAGCACAAGGACGCGGCGCGCGGGCCGCATGGTCAGTCGGGGGTCTTGTGGTTCAGAGCAGGATCGGCGGTCCTTGTCCGCCGAGGCCACGCAGACGCAGGCGTCTTGCGAGTGGAAGCGGGACGACGCGCGCGACGACGCCACCGGCAACGCGCGGGAACAACAAGGCGATGCTGAGCAACAGCAATGGCAGCGCCGCTGCCAGCACACAGTAGGCGCAGTCCACCCCCATCGGCATGCCTGCGGGCGCCGGCGACTTCTTTTCGACAGGCGATTCGATGCGGGTATCGACCCACTTGATACCATCGTTGGTGCACAACTCGGTCCAGCCCGCCATCACCTGCGTGCCGACACTCGCGACCCAGCGCGTGACCGACGGCGCGAACGCCATCAGCAGCACCGCCAGCAAGGCGAGCTGCAGCATCGGTCGCAGGAAGGCGGACGAACGGATCACACGGCGATTCTAAGCGGTGGAGCCGGGATGATCAGGCGCGACGGAGTGTCGCACCCTACCTCATCGCGGGAACTGCACGCGCGCACCGAGGATGCGCGGCGCTTCGCCGTCCACATCCACCCACGCCAGCCAGGCGGCATCGCCTTGCCACTGCATCCGCGGAATCCCGCTGGCGCGTCCTCGCGACGACAGCGTCGCAACTTCGACGCGCTGCCCTTGTTTCCACGCCGCATCGTAGCGGCCGAGCACCAGCGTCTGGCGCTCGTCCGGTGTCTGTTCCAGCCAACTGGTCAGCAGGCGATCACCGGCCAGCGCCAGCCCCAGGCGACCGAGCACCTGCGCGCCCTTCGCCAGCGTCACCGGCGCGCCGAACGTATCGCCGGCATCATCGGAGCGTGCCGCACGCAGTTCCGGCATGCCGCCCGCTTCCGTGTACCAGGCGACCCAGACGGTGGCGCCATCGGCGACGACCATCGGACCGTTGACCGGGCAACCCGCTATCTGCCAGCCATCGGCATGCACGTCACGCGGCGTCGTCCACCGCTCGCCATCGAAGCGCACAATGCGCGTATCGCGGATCTCGCCCGCACTGCGTCCCCGGTAGACCACCACCACGCCACGATCGGTGACCGCCGACGAGGTAGAGCAGCAGTCGCAGGTGGACACATCCAGCGGCCACTCGCCCGTCTGCTTTGCCTGGGTGTCGTACGCCGCGGCGCGCAGCATCATCGCGGCACCGCCGGCGTGATCGTGCCCGCCCGCGTCATGGCCGGTGTGCCCGGCGGCGGCCTTCTGCCGGCTGTCGAGCCAGGCGATACCCAGTTGATCGCGCGCCTGCGGCCAGAAGGTCACGAAGCCGTGGTCGCCGGGCGTACCGGCGGGATGCACCAGCTGCGGCGATGTCCATGTCGTACCACCGTCATCGGAGCGCACCAGATCGATGCCGTAGTCCATCCGCGACGGCCCGGTGCTGCGCAGCCAGTGCGCCCACCACGACCCGTCCTCCAGCGCGAACACATGCGGCGTGTCCGCCCAGTTGCGGAAGAAGTCAGCGCCCTCGGCGATGGTGGCCGACGGCGTCCACGCAGCGGAGCCGGCGCCGCCCTTCCACTGGCTCATCCGGAACCGCAGTGCATCCTCACCTGCAGGCTGCAGCCAGCTCAGCAGCAACGTACCGTCCGGCGCTGCGACGAGATCCGGCTGCGCCGCACCCGGTGGCGTCGGCAGCGTCCATGCCTCGACGACCGGTGATGCGGCGGCGGGCGCCCCCTGATCCGTCCCGCGCTCCGGCGGCGTGCACGCGCCCAACGATGCCATCGCTAGCAACGCAAGAAGGATTCGGCATGCGGTGGCGCCAGCAGAGGCAACAGGCATTGCGGGATGTCCGTTTACGGGAAGGCGACATTGCACCATGGAATCCGCCCGCCTGGCTGCGACCGGCTGACGCAGGCGCCTTCGCGGCGCCGATCGTCTCCACCGTTTATCCTTGCGCCATGACCGACACCGCCCGCGACATCCTGACGCCTACCCAACTGAACACGCTGGCGCGCGACCTGCTGGAAGGCGCGTTCCCGCTGGTGTGGGTGGAGGGCGAGCTGGGCAATGTCACCCGTCCTGCCTCGGGGCACCTGTATTTCACGCTGAAGGACGCGCGCGCGCAGGTGCGCTGCGCGATGTTCAAGCCCAAGAGCCAATGGCTGAAGTTCGCGCCGCGCGAAGGCCTGCGCGTGCTAGCGCGCGGACGACTGACCCTGTACGAAGCGCGCGGCGATTACCAGTTGGTGATCGACAGCCTGGAGGAAGCTGGCGAAGGCGCACTGCGGCGCGCATTCGAGGAACTGAAGGCCCGGCTTACCGCAGAGGGTCTGTTCGACGACGCGCGCAAGCGCCCCCTGCCCGCCCACGTGCAGCGCCTCGCGGTGCTGACTTCGCCGACCGGTGCGGCAGTGCGCGACGTGCTGAGCGTCCTGCAGCGACGCTTCCCCCTGCTGGAGGTCGATGTACTGCCCGTGCAGGTGCAGGGCGAGGCGGCGGCCGCACAGATCGTCGACATGCTGCAGCGCGCGGCGCGCAGCGGTCGCTACGACGTGCTGCTGGTCGCCCGAGGTGGCGGCTCGCTGGAGGATCTCTGGGCCTTCAACGACGAGCGCCTGGCGCGCGCCATCGCCTCCTCGCCTGTTCCCGTCGTGTCCGCGATCGGCCACGAAACCGACTTCACACTCGCCGACTTCGCCGCCGACCTGCGGGCACCCACGCCCTCCGTCGCCGCCGAACTGCTGGTGCCGGATCGACGCGACCTGCTGACACGATTGCGCGTTCTTCAACGGCGCCTCGCCACCACCCAGGCGCACCGCCTGCGCAACGCCATGCAACGCGCCGACCGCGCCGCTTTGCGCCTGAACGCACTGCGCCCGCAGGCGCGACTGGAACTGTTCCGGCGCCGCCGGGAAGACGCTGCGCGACGCCTGCACGCACTGTGGCGCGACCGGCAGGCGCGCCGCCTGGCCGCACTCCGCCATGCCGACGCCGTTCTGCGCGCGCATGCGCCGCAGCGTCGGCTGGAACAGCTGCGCGCCCGCCTGCTCGCCCTTGCCCCCCGCCCCCAGGCCGCCGTCGCCCGCACCCTGCAACGCGACGCCCTGCGCCTGCGCGCCCTCGCCCGCTCGCTGGAAGCCGTCAGCCCGCTGGCGACCGTCGCCCGAGGCTACGCATTGGTGACGAAAGAAGACGGCACGCTGGTGCGCTCGGTGGCGCAGGTACGACCCGGCGAGTGTATCGATGCGCAGGTCGGCGATGGCCACCTGAAGCTGCGCGCGGAATAGCCGCGGCACATCGGCGGATCCTCGTCAGCGACATCCATTTCAATACGCGGCAGATGCGCCGCCCCCGACATCAGGAGCCCCCCCATGATCACCCGCGAACAACTGGTCGAGATGTTCGACAACATGGCCAGGGAAACGCCGTGGGACTTGAGGAAGCCCCTGGTGTGGGGATACTTCTTCACCCACCGTACGCGCGCGCCGCTGGAGGCGGTGGTCCCCTTGCTGCAGGAACAGGGCTATCGGGTGATCGCGCTGTATCTGGAAGACAAGGACAACCGCAAGGACCCGGACCTGTGGTGGCTGCATGTCGAAAAGACCGAGGTCCATACGCCGGACAGCCTCGACGAGCGCAACCGGGCGCTGTACCGCTTCGCCGATGAGCACGGCCTGGATGCCTATGACGGCATGGATGTCGGCGCCATCGACTGACACTCCCAGGCGCATCGCGGAGACCAGGCGAAAAAACAGCGACCTTCCGTCCAACCCCGTTTTCCGACCCCGCGCGTTCGACTCCCTGTCCCACACACACGGAGTCGCGCCATGTCGCACCGCCTGACCGTCACCCTGCTGACCGCCGCGCTGCTTGCGGCCTGCCAATCCAGTCCCACCGCCCAGTCGTCCCCCGACGCCGACGCGGCCACCGCGGCGGCAGATGCGTATGCCGCCAGCGAAGCCGCACCCGTCGCGCATCGCGAACAGGCGAGGCTCGATCGCGTGACCGTCACCGGCGCCCGGCTGCGCGGCGACCAGGCCAAAGCCGCGATGGCCACGGGCCATGCCTACGCGCCCGCATCGCCGCCGCCACCGCCCGCGCCGGTGATGAGGCAGGAATACCGCATCGCCAGCGTGGCCATGGTCCCGCAGGCGAGTCCGGCGAACACCGAGAAGTACGCCGACCGCGACGACAATCCGATTCGCCGCACGCTGGACGAGCCGGTCTCGACGTTTTCCGTCGACGTGGACACCGGCGGCTACAGCAACGTGCGCCGCATGCTGCGCGAAGGCCAACGGCCGCCGGCCGACGCCGTGCGCGCGGAGGAGTTCATCAACTACTTCCGTCATGGCCACGCCGGACCGGCCGATCGCAGCCGCCCATTCGCGGTGACCACCGAACTCGCGCCTGCGCCATGGAACGCGAAGCGCCAGCTGCTGATGGTCGGCATCAAGGGCTACGACGTACCGAAAGCGACACTGCCGCCGTCCAACCTGGTGTTCCTGCTCGACACCTCCGGCTCGATGGAATCGCCGGACAAGCTGCCGCTGCTGAAGCAGTCCTTCGCCCAGCTGGTTCCGCAACTGCGAGCCCAGGACCGCGTCAGCATCGTCGTCTACGCCGGCTCTGCAGGCCTGGTCCTGCCACCGACGCCCGGCAACCGGCACGACGAGATCCTCGCCGCTCTCGACCGCTTGCAGGCCGGCGGCAGCACCAACGGCGGCGACGGCATCCGCCTGGCCTACGCAATGGCGCAGCAGGCCTTCGTCAAGGACGGCGTGAACCGCGTGATCCTGGCGACCGACGGCGATTTCAATGTCGGCACGGTCAGCCCGGATGCACTGGAGACCCTGGTCGCCGACCAGCGCGCATCGGGCATCGCGCTGACCACGCTCGGCTTCGGCACCGGGAACTACAACGACGCGCTGGCCGAGAAGCTGGCCGATGTCGGTGATGGCAACCATGCCTACATCGACACGCTGCAAGAAGGCCGCAAGGTGCTGGTGGACGAGATGCAGTCCACGCTGTTGACCATCGCCCGCGACGTGAAGATCCAGGTGGAGTTCAATCCGGCCGTGGTGTCCGAATACCGCCTGATCGGCTACGAGAACCGTGTGCTGGCCAACGAGGACTTCGCCAACGACAAGGTCGACGCCGGCGATATCGGCGCAGGCCACGAAGTCACCGCGCTGTACGAGATCACGCCGGTCGGCAGCGGCGCGGATCGCCTGCCCGCGCTGCGCTACGGCGGCAAGCAGGTGGCGGCCGATGCGGCGACAACGGAAGTCGCGCGCGTGCGCCTGCGCTACAAGCTGCCGGGGCAGGACACCAGCCGCCTGATCGAGACGCCGATCGCCCGGACGTCGCTGACCACGCAACCCAGCGATGCCTTCCGTTTCGCCAGTGCGGTGGCGGCGTATGCGGACCTGCTGCGTGGGGGCAAGCGCATCGATGGCTGGACCTGGAACGACGTCGCACACACCGCGCGTGCCGCAACGGGGCGCGATCCGTACGGCCTGAAGGCGGAGTTCGTCGGCATGATCGAACAGGCGCACCGGTTGGTGGCGGTAGACGGCGACGCGCCCGCCATTGCCGGCGAGTGAAGCGGAGGCGGCGGGGTCCAGACATGGGCCCCGCCTCGCTCTCTTTCTTAGCAAGGGCCCTGACACCATGACAATGCGAAAGCTCGTCGTGCTTGTCGCGCTGCTCGTCCCCTCTTCGTCGTTCGCGATGAGCTGCGGGATCCGCATCGTAGTCGTCAATCACCGACCGCACGCCGTCACCGTGCAGCTGAAGAGTTTCGACGCGGGCCGGACGCTTCCGGCGCCACTACCGGAAGACTTCGGCAAGCCTGTCTACGATGGCGCCGCCGCACTGACTCTCTCGTCAGTGGAACAGGTCGATGTTCCCGCTGGCGAAACCATCAGCGTGAAATTCCGACGGATCTGCGGTGGCGACTTCTGGCTCAACTGGCGAACCGTTCCAGGCACCGGTGAGACCACGAGGTCGGGACAGTTGCAGGCTTATGACGGGCAGTCCATCGACATCCGCTAGCGCCACAGGCTGGGCGCACGCTCAAGCGGCGTCGACCACCACCGTTTCCATCTGCGCGGCGGGCCGCCCCAGCAGGTAGCCCTGGCCGAGGTGGCAGCCCAGTTCGATCAGCGCCTGGCGCTGCTCCTCGGTTTCGACGCCCTCGGCGATCGTCTCGATGCCCAGCGTGCTGGCCAGTGCCAGGATGGCGCGCACCAGTGCCAGGCTTTCCGGGCGCGCCTCGTTGCCCAGGCCCGAGACGAAGCTGCGGTCGATCTTCAGTGCCGAGATCGGGAACCGGTGCAGGTAGGACAACGCGGAGAAGCCCGTACCGAAGTCGTCCAGCTGCGCGAGGATGCCGTGCTGGCGCAACGTCCGGAGGATGCGCAGCGTGCGCGGCGCATCGTCGAGCAGCGCGACCTCGGTGATTTCAAGCCGCAGGCGCGACGGATCGGCGCCCTGCGCCTCGAACATCGCCAGCAGGCGATCGCCGAAATCGGGCGAGCGGAAATGCCGCGGCGAGACGTTGACCGAGATGTAGCCCTCGACGCCGCGCGCGATCTGCCGCACCACCTGTTCGTACAGCAGCCAGTCGACCTGTTCGATCAGGCCGCTGTGCTCGCCCAGCCCGATGAACTCCGCCGGCAGCAGCAAGCCACGCCGCTCGTGCTGCCACCGCAGCAGGGCTTCGTGGCCGATCACGCGACCGTCGTCCATGCGCCGGATAGGCTGGTAGAACGGCAGGAAATCGCGGTGGTTGATCGCCCGGCGCAGATCGGCTTCGAGGTCCAGGCTCTGCACGGCGGCTTCGCGCATCGCTTCGTCGAACATGGCGCAGCGGTCGCGCCCCTGCTCCTTGGCGCGGTACATCGCCGCATCGGCATCGCGCAGCAGTTCCTCGCCGTTGCGGTAGCGCGGATGCCACACCGCGATGCCGAGACTGGCGGACGGGAACAGTTCGCGCCCCGCCACCCACATCGGCAGTCCCAGCACGGCCAGCAGACGCTGCGCGAATTCGCGGACGTTCTCCACGCCTTCGGCGTACTCGACCAGCAGCGCGAATTCGTCGCCGCCCAAGCGCGAGACGACATCGTCGTCGCGCACGCTCATGGTGATGCGGCGCGCCACTTCCACCAGCAGTTCGTCGCCGGCGGCGTGGCCCATGCTGTCGTTCACCAGCTTGAACCGGTCCAGGTCGAGGAACAGCACCGCGAACGCCTGGCCGTCGCCATGCCGCGCCCGCTCGATGGCGGCGGACAGGCGATCGAGCAGATGCGGGCGATTCGGCAGACCGGTCAGCGCATCGTGCGTGGCCTGATGGGTCAGCTGCTGTTCGACGCGGAGGCGCTCGCCGATCTGCGAGCGCAACTGGTGGTTCGCCTCGGCAAGTTCACGCGTGCGCTCGTCGACGCGGCGTTCCAGTTCGGCATGCGCGCTGCGCAGGCGCTCCTGCGCCCGCTGGCGGTCCAGGCCGTTGCCGATGTGGTGGGCGACAAAGGTCAGCAGGTTCTGGTCGTGCGCGGTGAACTTCACCTCCTCGGAGTAGCTCTGCACGACCACGGCGCCGACCACGTCTTCGCCGCGGAACAGCGGCACGCCCAGCCAGCTGAAGGCCGGCGGCCCGTGCTGCAGCACCTTGCCGGCGCCTGCCAGCTGGCCGATCACCTCGCGGTCGGCGAGCAACGGACGCCCGGTATCGATGACGTATTCCGTCAGGCCGTTGGTCATTCGTCGCGTCTTCCGCATCGGATCGCGCTCGTCGATGGTGTACGGGAAGTTGAGGTCCTTGCCGTCGTCCGACACCAGCGCGATATAGAAATTGCGCGCATTGATCAGTTCGTCGACCACGGTGTGCACGTCGGCGTAGAACCGCTCCAGGCTCTCCGAGGTGATGGCCAGGTCGGTGATGCGGAACAGCGCGCGCTGCAGCTTCTCGGCGCGCTTGCGCTCCATGATCTCGGCCTGCAGCTCGCGGTTGGCGCGCTGCAGCTCGTGGGTACGCACCGCCACGCGGTGCTCGAGCTCGACATGGGCATGCTTGCGGTCGAGCGCGGTGAGGATGTGCTGCGCCACGTAGCCCAGCAGCGCACGGTCTTCGTCGGCATAGCTCGCGGGTGCGTCGTAGCTCTGCACCACGATCGCGCCGCAGACATGGTCGTCCCGGCGCATCGGCACGCCCAGCCAGTCCAGGCTGTCCGGACCGTGCGAGGGATCGCGCACCACGCCGAGCTTCTGCCGGATCACCGCCGACGGTCCGCGCAGCGGCTGCCCGTGGCGAAGCAGCGCGAAGGTCATGCTGTTGACCATCTCCTCTTCGCCGAACTCGCGCTCGGGCTCGGCGATGTAGGGGTCGCGCTGGTCCGCGAAGTAGAGGAAACGGACGCTGCGGCGCTGGTCGTCGTACAGCACGATGTAGCAGTTCTCCGCGTACATCAGCGAGTTCACGACCGCATGGATGCGGCGGAGCATCTCCGGCATCTCGAGGTCGGCGCCGGCCAGGTCGGCGATTTCGTACAGGGCCTGCTGCAGGCGCTTGGACTTCTCCAGCGACACCACGCGCGCCTGCGCCCGCGAGGCGTCCAGCGAGGTCACCAGCAGCGTGCGCGCCAGCACGACCCAGGACGCCTCCTCGGCCTCCGCCAGCGGCGCCGGCAGCGCCAGCGCCAGCGCGACCCGCGCATTGCCGTCGGCGTTGTCCCACGCATAGGCGCGCGATTCGGGACCGTCGTGTTCGACCACGGCTTCGGCAAGGGCATGCTCGGCGCGCCGCCGCAACGCGCCGGAGGCGCCCGGCGTGGCACCGCTGGCGTTGCCCAGCGCCCAGTCGCGCCAGCAGACGGCCAGTTCCGCGCCCTCGGGCAGCAGCCCACGCAGGACACCCGCGATCCGTTCCGCCGGGGAGGCGTCCGCGCTGGCCGGGTTGTCGGCGCTGATCGATGGCGTAGGCATGGCCTTGGTCCGACCGAGTCGGCGTGTGGTATCCGGAAGTCCCCCGCGGCGAGCATACCGCCTGCCGCCCCCTGAACGGAAACAGCCACGACAACCCCGACGCGGGCCCTCGGCCGTTTGCCGTGCAGTGCACACCTCCCACGCTCCCACCGTTTTCGTCGCCTTTGGCCCTGCTCCTCGCGACCCGTGCCGGATGAACACGGCGGGCCCGAGGCCCTGCACCAGCTTCACGAGCGCGCAGGGACCGCTTACGCTGGCGGCAGTGAACGACCTGGCTGAACCCGCCGACGAGACCCTGATGCTGGCCTACGCCGCGGGCGACGCGTCGGCGTTCGAACACCTCTACGCGCGCCACCGCGGGCCGCTGTACCGGTTCCTGCTGCGGCATCTGCGCGATGCCGCCTTGGCCGACGAGTTCTTCCAGGACACCTGGCAGCGCGTGATCGCCGCGCGCGAGGGCTGGAAACCGGAAGCGGCGTTCGGGACCTGGCTGTACCGGATCGCGCACAATCGCCTCAACGACCATTGGCGTGCGTCGAAACACCGGCCCGCGGCGCCGGTCGATGCCGACGAGCGCACGGCACGCGTGCCCGACCCGGATACGCCGGAGCGGCAACTGTCCGAGTTCGAGCAGCGCCGGCGGTTGCAACTGGCCATGGACGAGTTGCCGCCGGAGCAGCGCGAAGTACTGCTGCTGCGGCTGGAGCAGGAACTGACCCTGGAGGAGATCGGCGAGATCACCGGCGTGGGCCGGGAAACCGTGAAGTCGCGCCTGCGGTATGCGATGGACCGGTTGCGGACGAGATTGAACGAATGAGCATGCCCCACGAGCCCCTGACCCCCGAAGAGCGCGCCCTCGCGCAATCGCTGTCCCGGCTGGGACCGCACGGCGGTCCGTCGCCCGAGCTGGATGCGCGCATCCTGGGTGCGGCGCGCGTGGCCGTGCAGGGCACCCTCGCCACGGGCGGGCAGGCGCCTCCTTCGCGCCGCCGTTGGCCTATCGGCATGGGTGTGGCGGCGTCGGTGCTGCTCGCCGCCGGCGTTGCCTGGCAACTTCGTCCGATGCACGAGGTGCCGGTGGCCAGTGAGGCTCCGATGGCGTCCGAGCAGTCGCTCCCCGCCGTCATCGAAGCACCCGACAACGCCGCTGCGGACGCTGCCGCACCGGTCGCCGACATGCCGTCACCCGCACCGGCAATGCAGGAGGCTCCTGCTCCAATGGCAGCGAAAGTGCGGCCACCGTCGCCCGTCGAGCGTGCCACCACCGCATCCGGGCCCGCGCGCCAGAATGCGGAAGCCGCCGCCCGCCAGGAGCCCGTGCTGAAGCGCAGCCCGCTGTCGCTGATCCCGGTGCCGGTGCCGACCCCGCCCGCGCCCCCGGCCCCCGAAGCGCCGCAAGCCTTCCCTGCGGACGCGGATGCCTATTCGTATTCTGCGCCTGCCGCGGCGGCCGTCGCGGCGGACGTATCGGAAACGGCCATGCGCGAACAGGCGGTGCGACGCGACGCCCAGCAGGATCAGGAGCAGCAGGCCCGCTATCGCGCCGAAAGGCAGGAGGCGGCCAAGGCCGAGGACGAGCGTACGCTCGACGCCATCGCGGTGACCGGCAGTCGGGTGAAGTCGCAGGACCGCCGGGTCAGGACGCGCGAGGCCGTATCGGCGCCTGTGCCTGCCGCCGCGCCTCCTCCTCCCCCGCCTCCGGCCGCCAGCGCAGGCAGCATCCAGCCCAGCGCCGCGCGCAATGCCTTGCGTCGCACCGACCTGCAGGTGCCGGTGGATGCGGATATGCGGCTGCCGCCCGAGGAATGGCTGGACCGTATCCGCCTGCGCCGCGACCTCGGCGACGACGCCAACGCGCTGCGCAGCCTGCAGTTGTTCGTGCAGGAGCATCCGTTCCAGCGTGTGCCGGACGACCTGCGCCCGCTGCTCGGCAATCCGTGAGCGATACCCTTGCCGCGCGCACCTCGCATTCGCTGGAGGTGAAGCACAGCCGTTTCCTCACGCAGGCCGCGCCGGTCGCCAGCGCCGAGGACGCACTCGCCTTCCTGCGCGAGATCGGCGATCCGGCCGCGACCCACAACTGCTGGGCCTACCGGATCGGTCAGGAATACCGCTCCAGCGACGACGGTGAGCCTGCGGGTACCGCAGGCCGGCCGATCCTGGCCGCGATCGATGGCCAGGGCTTCGATCGGGTGATGGTGGTGGTGACCCGCTGGTATGGCGGCATCAAACTGGGGGCCGGCGGCCTGGTCCGCGCGTATGGCGCCGCCGCCGCGGAGTGCCTGCGACAGGCGCCACGGGAGCCGCTCGTCGCTTTGGCGATCGTCGAACTGACCTGCCCGTTCGACGATCTGGGCCATGTACACGCGGCGCTGGCGCTCCACAAGGCGGTGAAACAGGATGAGGGCTTCGACGAACACGGTGCCCGTTTGCGCGTGCAAGTGCCGGCGGATCGCGTCGATGCCTTGAAATCGCACCTGCGCGACGCCACCCGTAACCGGGTGCGCGTTTTGGAACCCACCTGAGCCCGACGGTGGACGGCAGGTGTTTGTGGAAGGGGCTTCCGGTATGGCGGAGGCATGGCGGCCTGGTCGGGGCTGAAGCCTCTTCCACAACCGCTTCGAAGACGGATCCCCGATGAGCACCCCAAGCGAGACCCCCGACGGCGCCGCCGCCAAACCGAAGGCCAAGCTGGGCACCCTGCGCGCCCTGTGGCCGTTCGTGCGCCAGCATGCCGGCCTGTTCACTGCCTGGCTGCTGGCGCTCGCACTGGCATCGGCGGCGACGCTGAGCCTGCCGGTCGCATTCCGCCAGATGATCGACAACGGGTTCACGGATGGCGCCAACATCAATCGCGCCTTCCTGTTCCTGTTCGTGGTGGCGGTCGTGCTGGCGCTGGCGAGCGCCGCGCGCTTCTACTTCGTGTCGTTGCTGGGCGAGAAGGTCGTCGCCGACCTGCGCGGCCAGCTCTACGGCCATCTGATCGGCCTGGACGCGGAATTCCACGACCGCACCCGCAGCGGCGAACTGGTGTCGCGCCTGTCCGCCGACAGCGAGCTGCTGCGCACGGTCGTCGCCACCAGCATGTCGGTCGCGTTGCGCAGCAGCGTCACCGTGATCGGCAGCCTGGCGATGCTCTTCGTCACCAGTCCGCGGCTGGCGGCATTCGCGTTGATCGGCATCCCGCTGGCCGTGCTGCCCATCGTGCTGGGTGCGCGCCGCCTGGAAAAGGCGTCACGCGCCAGCCAGGACCGCGTGGCCGACGCCAATACGCTGGCCAGCGAGACCCTCGGCGCCGTGCGCACGGTGCAGGCGCACGCACGCGAGCCCTACGAGCGTGGCCGCTTCGGTGCCGCCATCGCCACCGCCGTGGACACGGCACGCCGCCGCATCCGCGCGCAGGCGTGGGTCACGGCGGCGGCGATCACGTTGATCTTCGGCGCGATCACGCTGGTGTTGTGGTCGGGCGCGCACGACGTCATCGACGGCACGATGAGCGCGGGCACGCTGGGCCAGTTCGTGCTGTACGCCCTGATCGGCGGCGGCTCGGTCGGCGCACTCGCCGAAGTCTGGAACGAACTGCAGCGCGCAGCCGGCGGCATGGGCCGCATCGCCGAACTGCTGGGCGAAACGCCGGCGATCCGCGCTCCCGCGAACGCGCGCACGCTGCCTGTCCCGGTGCGGGGCGAGATCCGTTTCGACAAGGTCTCGTTCCACTACCCCTCGCGGCCCGACCTGCCCGCGCTCGACGATTTCGACCTGACCATCCATCCGGGCGAAACGGTCGCGCTGGTCGGCCCGTCCGGCGCCGGCAAGAGCACGGTGTTCTCGATGCTGCTGCGCTTCCACGATGCGCAGACCGGCAGCGTCCGCGTCGACGGCGTCGATCTGCGGGAACTGGATCCGGCCGACCTGCGCGAACACATCGCCCTGGTACCGCAGCAGCCGACGATCTTCGCCGCCAGCGCCGCCGAGAACATCCGCTACGGCAAACTCGACGCGACCGATGCCGAACTGCAGGCCGCCGCCGAAGCCGCCGAAGCCGATGACTTCATCCGCGAGCTGCCGGGCGGCTTCGGCAGCCCGCTGGGCGAGCGCGGCGCGCGCCTGTCCGGCGGCCAGCAGCAGCGCATCGCCATCGCACGCGCCCTGCTGAAGGACGCGCCGATCCTGCTGCTCGACGAAGCGACCAGCGCCCTCGACGCACAGAGCGAGCGCGCCGTACAGCAGGCACTGGAGCGCCTGATGGACGGGCGCACCACGCTGGTCATCGCGCATCGCCTGGCGACCGTGCTGAAGGCCGACCGCATCGTGGTCATGGACCGTGGCCGCATCGTCGCCCAGGGCACGCATGCGGAACTGCTGGCACAGGATGGCCTGTATGCGGAACTGGCGCGCCTGCAGTTCCTCGACTGAAGGTAATGACGGCAGGCCCGACGCGGTGACGGCCGCGCGCCGCGTGGTCTAGGATGCGGCCGTCTCCCGGCCGGAAGCCGCGCATGATCCCCGAGTCGTTGCCGCCGTTGCTGCGCGGGCTGGGCACCGCCCTGATTCTGGTGACCAGTGCGCTGGTGGTGGTGGTGGAACGCACGCCGGACGACGATGCCGTGTCACGGGCCGCGATGGCACAGCTGACGATCAAGGCGCAGGAAGCCCTGCATCACGGCGAGCGTGGCACGGATGCGCTCGCCACCGAGGTACGCCTGCTGCGCCTGCAACTGCAGGGCAACGACCTGGCCGACGACGTCTTCGAGAATCCGTGGTTCCAGTGGCTGGGCCTGCTCGGCACCGCCCTGATCTCGGCCTCGTTCTTCGCCGAGTGGCGTCTGAAGCGCGATGTGGCGCGCGCGGCCAAGGCCGCGGCGCCTGAGAGCCCCTGAGGACTTACGCCACCGCGTCGGCCTGCACCAGCGACGGCAGACGGCGCGGCCGGCTCGGGAACGCATGCCGCACGATCCGCCAGCACACCTGCCCGAACTGGGTCAGCAGCGTGCCCGTGTTGTAGTGCTGGCCGTAGCGCGCGCAGATGGCGCGCACTTCCTTCGCCATCTCGGCGTAGCGATTGGCCGGCACGTCGGGGAAGAAGTGGTGTTCGATCTGGTGGCTCAGGTTGCCCGACATGACGTTCATCAGGAACCCGCCGCGCAGGTTGGACGAGCCGCGCAGCTGGCGCAGGTACCAGTGGCCGCGCGATTCGTTCTTGATGCATTCCTTCGGGAACGTCTCCGCATTCGCGGTGAAGTGGCCGCAGAAGATGATCACGTAGGTCCACACGTTGCGCAGGCCGTTGGCGACCATGTTGCCCAGCAGCACCGGCAGGAAGAACGGACCGGCCAGCGCCGGATAGATCACGTAGTCCTTCGCCAGCTGCTTGCCCATCTTGCGCACGACCGGCGCGGACTTGCGGCGCAGCTGCTTGTTGGTCATCTTGCCGCTCCACCAGCGGCCCAGCTTCAGGTCCTGGATGGCGATGCCCCACTGGAACAGCAGCGCGAACACCACCGCGACGAACGGCTGCACCAGGTAGAACGGCCGCCATTTCTGCTCGGGGAAGATGCGCAGCAGACCGTAGCCGATGTCGTCGTCCAGCCCGCGCACGTTGGTGTAGGTGTGGTGGCGGAAATTGTGCGTGTGCCGCCAGTTGTCGCTGGTCGCGACGATGTCCCAGTCGTAGGTCTTGCCGTTGAGCTGCGGGTCGCCCATCCAGTCGTATTGGCCGTGGATGACGTTGTGGCCCAGCTCCATGTTGTCCAGGATCTTGCCCAGGCCCAGCGAGAACGCGCCCAGTGCCCACAGCACCCAGAACAACCAGCCCACGGCGCTGTCGGCCAGCCACAGGCCACCGGCCACGGCCGCGGCGAACAGCAACACGCGCCCGGTCAGGTTGGCGTAGCGCACCGCCTTCACCACGTTTCGGATGTAACGCGCGTCGCGGGCGCCCAGCGTCGCCACGGTGCGCGCACGCAGCGCGTCCAGTTCTTCGCCGAAACGGTCGAGTTCGGCGGCGGTGAGCTTGCGGTTGCGGGAGGAGGCCATCAGAGATCCAGCTCGAGGTCGGTGGCGGCGCTGTGGATGCACAGCTTCAGCGCCTGGGTGGGTTCGTGCGCAAGCTCACCACTGGGCAGGTGGCGGGTGCTGCCGGCGGACTTGCCGCAGGCGCAGGTATTGCAAATGCCCATCCGGCAGCCGGAGGGCGGCTTCAGGCCCTGCGCTTCCAGCGCGTCCAGCAGTGAAGTACCCCGCGCCACGCGCAGCGTGCGTCCGCTGCGTTGCAGGCGGATGTCGACCTCGCCCTCGTCCACTACCGTCACCGGCGGCGCGGTGAAGGCTTCGGCCCGGAAGGCGGCGACGCGCGAAGCCAGCAGGCCGCGCGCGGTTTCGACGAATCCGCCCGGACCGCAGGCCATCACCTGTTGCGCGGCCAGGTCGCCGGCATGCGCGGCCAGCAACGAGTCGTCGAGGCGGCCTTCGGCCTCGTCGGCGGCCGATGCGGCATCACGCGTCAACAACAGGCGCAGGCGGAAGCGGGGATGTTCGGCGGCCAGTGCGCGCAACTCGTCGAGGAAGCAGGCTTCTTCGCGGCGACGCACCCAGTACAGCAGGGTCAGGTCGGCGTGCATGCCCTGCCCGGCCAGCTCGCGCACCAGCGCCATCAGCGGAGTGATGCCGCTGCCGGCGGCCAGCAGAAGGAAGGCGTCGTTGGACAACGCAGGTAGCGTCATCTCGCCGAAGGCCTGGCCCAGCTCGACGATGTCGCCGATGCGGGCATCCTGGCACAGGTGGCGGCTTACCTTGCCGCCCTCGATCGCCTTGACCGTGATCGGCAGCAGGCCGTCCGCACGCGGCGGCTCGGTCAGGCTGTAGCTGCGGGTGATGCGGACGCCGTCGACATCCACGCCGAGGTTGACGTGCTGGCCGGCGCGGTGGCCGTGCCAGTGGCGATTGGGCTTGAACAGCAAGGTCACGGCATCGGCCGAGGCGACTTCGCGCCCGACGAGCCGTGCCAGCGGCCGTTCCCAGGTCCAGGTGCGGTGGAAACGGGTGGCCCAGAAATCGAAGATGTCCGGCTTCACCAACGGCCGGATCAGGCGTTTCAGGGGACCGGGCCGGCGGGAGGTCGGACGGATCTGGGCGTTCATGGCCTCACTATACCGTCGTGAAGACGCCTGTGTATACACTTGTATATTAATTTACAAGGCTATGATGCCCCTACCACTCCGTATGCCCGGCCCCTTCGCGTGATTCCGAACCCGCAACCGCAGCTCCAGGACGACCACGGCCCCGGCCGCAAGGCGTCCATTTCGCGCGAAGACCTGATGGCGGCCGCGCTGAAGCTGGTCGGTCCCCACCGCAGCGTCTCCACCTTGAGCCTGCGCGAGGTGGCCCGCGAGGCCGGGATCGCGCCCAACAGCTTCTACCGCCAGTTCCGCGACATGGACGAACTGGCGGTGGCGCTGATCGATCTGGCGGGCCGCTCGCTGCGCAAGATCATCGGCGAGGCGAGGCACCGCGCGACCAGCAGCGACCGCAGCGTGGTGCGCGGGTCGGTGGAGGCGTTCATGGAGCAGCTGCGCGCCGACGACAAGCTGCTGCACGTACTGCTGCGCGAGGGCAACGTCGGCTCGGACGCCTTCAAGCATGCGGTGGAGCGCGAACTGCAGTTCTTCGAGGAAGAACTCTGCATCGACCTGATCCGGCTGGCCGCGCGCGACAACGCGCCGCTGTACGAACCCGCGCTGGTCTCCAAGGCGATCACCCGCCTGGTCTTCGCGATGGGCGCCACGGCGATGGACCTGCCACCGGAGAAGGACCCGGAACTGATCGAACAGCTTTCGGAAATGGTCCGCCTGATCATCACCGGTTCGCGCGCCCTCTCGCGCGGCGGGGCCCGCTGAGCGGCGACGCCCTCAGGGCGTGATACGGATCGGTGTGCCGACCGGCGCGCGCTGCCAAATGGCCTCCATCTCCGTGTTCGTCACCGCAATGCAGCCCTCCGTCCAGTCTGCCTGCGAACCGGGTGGCGTCGCGCCATGGATCATGATGTCGCCGCCGGGATCGACGCCGCGTGCGACCGCCTGCCGGCGATCCGCCTCGTTCGGATAGGACACGCGCAGCGACAGATGGAAGCGGCTGCGCGCGTTGCGGTAGGTGATGCGGTAGTCGCCTTCGGGCGTGCGCTGGTCGCCCTGCTGCCGTTTGTGCCCGACCGGCGCGCCTCCCAGGGCGATGCGGTACGTCGCGATGACGCGTCCGTCGCGCAGCAGCTCCATCCTCCGCTGCGCCTTGTAGACGTGGATCGCGTCCGCCTGCTGCGGGGTCGGCAGCAACGGCGGCGGCCACGGGTCTCGTTCACGCGCCTGCGATGACAGGCCAAGGGCTGCGAGCAGCATGACCGGCCAGCGCCAGGCCCTCATGCCGGCAGCGCCCGGGACAACAGCGGCTCAGCATCCGCGTCGTCGGGCAACGTGCCGAACGCGAGTCCGTGCGCGCCGCCGAGCCGGCTACGCACGAACAGCGTCGCCGCCGGACTGCCGGCACGCAGCAGCACGGCCGCCTGCAGCGCCAACGCCAGTCGTTCGACGAGCATGCGGGCGCCGGCCTCGCTTGCCACTGCCAGGTCGGTCCGAAGGCGGTCGACGAACGCGTCGTAGACCGCGTCGCTGCCCGAAGCGGACGCGAGTTCCGCAGCGATCGCTTCGCGCGTGCCGGCCTCGCGCGACAACGCCCGCAGCACATCCAGGCACTGGATGTTGCCGCTGCCTTCCCAGATCGAATTCAGCGGTGCCTGCCGGTACAGGCGCGGCAGGATCGATTCCTCCACATAGCCCGCGCCACCCAGGCATTCCTGCGCTTCGTTGACGAACGCGGGCGCACGCTTGCAGATCCAGTACTTGCCCACTGCGGTAGCGACGCGTGCCAGTGCCGCCTCGTGCGGAGCCTGGGGCGCCGTATCGACCGCCCGTGCCACGCGCAGTGCGAAGGCGGTGGCGGCCTCGGATTCCAGCGCAAGGTCGACCAGCACGTTGCGCATCAACGCGTGCTCGACCAGGGGCTTTCCGAACGTGGCGCGGTGGCGTGCGTGGTGCAGCGCCTGCGCCAATGCCATCCGCATCTCGGCCGCGGCGCCCAGCATGCAGTCCAGCCGCGTCAGCATCACCATCTCGATGATGGTCGCCACGCCCCGCCCTTCCTCACCGACACGCCAGGCGCGCGCGCCGGCGAACTCGACTTCGCTGGATGCGTTCGCCCAGTCGCCCAGCTTGTCCTTCAGCCGCATCAGGCGGAACGCGTTCTTGCCACCATCGTCCAGCCGACGCGGCATCAGGAAGCAGGTCAGGCCGCCTTCGGCCTGCGCCAGCACCAGGAAACCGTCGCACATCGGCGCAGAGAAAAACCACTTGTGCCCGACCAGTGCGTACATGCCATCGCCCGCCGGTGTCGCCGTGGTCGCATTCGCGCGCACGTCGGAGCCGCCCTGCTTCTCGGTCATGCCCATGCCCAGCGTGATGCCGGCCTTGCCTGCGATGGGCACGTCGCGCGGATCGTAGTGCGGCGCGACCGCCTTGGCCGCCCACGTACGCAGTCCGGGTTCGCGCTGCAGGACCGGCACCGCGGCATGCGTCATCGTCAGCGGGCAGCTGGTGCCCGCCTCGGCCTGGTGATGCAGGTAGCTGAGCGCCGCGCGCGCGACATGCGCGCCGGGGACGGGCTCGTGCCACGACAGGCCGGCGACGCCATGCGTCTTCGCCACCTCCATCATCCGGTGATAGGCGGGATGGAACTCGACCAGGTCGATGCGCTGCCCGGTGCGGTCATGCGTCCGCAGGCGCGGACGATCACGGTTGGCGTCGAAGCCAAGGCGATAGAGCTCATCGCCGGCCAACGTGCCGTAGGCTGCAAGCCTTGCAGCAAACGCCGCTGCGCCTTCACGCACCGAGCCTTCGCGCAGGACTACGTCGTCCGCCCACAGATCGCGCGGCTCGAACGGCGGCGGCTGGTTCTCCACGCGATGCGTTTCGAACGGAGGAAGGTCATCCATCACCGGCTCCCACGGCGGGTTGTCGCCGTCGATTGTGCCCGATGATGCAGGGAGAGCCCGATACCGGGATTGCCCTGAACAATGCGCCGTGGCTTGTCGTTCCCGCGAAGGCGGAACCACCGCCTCGGTGTTTCAACGACCGGAGGTCGCTGGATCCCTGCCTGCGCCGGGATGACGGCCATGGGCCGGATCGTTCTGCAATGCCGCAAGGAAGCCGGGTTTCAGCTTCAATGTCCCGAAGAAACCATGTTGAGTGCCGCTCAGCACCCGCAGCATGTGTCCCCGCCCACCCGGCAGGCGGCCCGCCGGCAGGAACGCGACATCGCGCGCATGGGCGATCCAATCGAGATCGGACTGGAAGATCGGCGTCAGCCAGCGGCTCCAGAACTGGTAGACGCCGACATGGGCCTGCCGCTCGCGCTGGTAGGCGTACAACGCCGCGGAGATGTCCTGTTGCGTACGCAAGGCGTCGCGCAGGGCCAGCGCATCCATCAGCGCCATGTTGACGCCCTGGCCCAGCTGCGGACTCATGCCGTGCGCCGCATCGCCCAGCACGACCAGGCGATCGCGGTGCCACTGTCGAAGGGTGACGTCGCGGTAGCTGGCGCGCGCCAGTTGGTCCGCATCGAGCGTATCTGCCAAGCAGGCCTCGGCATCGGGCCACAGGTCGGCGACGTCCTTGCGCCATGCCGGTAGGCCACGTGTCCGCCACGCATCGAAGTCGGCGATCGGCAGGCTCCAGAAGAAACTCAGCCGCGGCGTGTCGTCGCCCGGCCGCGTGCCCACCGGCAGCAGCCCGATCATCTTGCGCGCGGCCACATAGCGCTGGCGCAGTTCGTCGCCCCATGCCCAGTCGCCCTGCGGTACCAGCCGCCATAGCGCGCCCCAGGGATAGACGGTCTCGCGCTTCACCGCCCCGGTGGCGCCGCGCAGCTTCGATGCCGATCCATCCGCCGCGATCACCAGGTCGAACGGGCCATGCCAGCGGCCGTGCCGGTCGCGGATGCGGCGGGTGTCGTCGCTGACTTCTTCGA
This sequence comes from Pseudoxanthomonas sp. GW835-FHT14C01, assembly GCF_058793715.1. Lineage (NCBI taxonomy): Bacteria > Pseudomonadati > Pseudomonadota > Gammaproteobacteria > Lysobacterales > Lysobacteraceae > Pseudoxanthomonas > Pseudoxanthomonas sp. GW835-FHT14C01. The sequence goes on along the minus strand of NZ_JBXAGB010000002.1, from coordinate 793,490 downwards.
TCGCATGGCCGCGATGCACTTCGCCGTGCTCGGCCCACGCTTCCGCCAGCAGCCAGAACAGCGCGCCGCGCTGCATGCCCAGGCCGAACAGCCGTGCATCGAGCCCCGCATAACGCATGTCCATCACTGCGCGGCCGCATGGCGTCTCGCCGTACAGGCGATTCACGCGCCGGCCGTGCGCCATCGCGTCCTTCAGCAGCCCCAGTTCCCACAGCACCTGCAACCCGGTCGGCTGCAGCAGGAAGCCGGCGCCCACGGGTCCGAGTTCCGGCGCGCGCTCGAACACCTCCACCCGGTGTCCGTCGCGCGCCAGCAGCAACGCGGCTGCCTGGCCGGCGGTGCCGTAGCCGATGATCGCGATGTGCTGGGCATCCATGGCGCGCGGCCATCCTTCGTCGTGCGGTAAACCGGTGCAGCGGAAACGGCAGGCGTTAAAAAACCCCGCCGAAGCGGGGTTCAAGAAAATCGTCTTGGATCAGGCTGCCGGCGTGATGTTGGACGCCTGTGCACCCTTCGGGCCCTGGGTCAGCTCGTAACTGACGCGCTGGCCTTCCTGCAGGCTGCGGAAGCCCTTGCTGTTGATGGCGGTGTGGTGCGCAAAGACATCGGCGCTGCCATCTTCTGGCGCGATGAATCCGAAGCCCTTGGCATCGTTGAACCATTTCACGGTACCGTACGGCATAGCGCTTGTATTTCCTTTTCTGGATGCGGGTGGAATGTGTGGCGTGACGTCACACCCGCCGAGTATGCAAAGCTCTGCGCGTGTTGACAATCACCCTCGCGCCAGCGCGGCCACCAGGGCGGGGATCCCGGCGGACGCGGCGGCCACGTTGGCCAGGACCTCGTCCATGGTGATCTCCTCATCCGTGCCGCAGCCTGCTGCCCAGTTCGCGACGATGGCGAGGCAGGCGTATTCCAGGCCCATTTCCCGCGCCAGCCCCGCTTCCGGCATGCCGGTCATGCCGACCAGATCGCAGCCGTCCCGGCGCATCCGGCGGATCTCCGCGCGCGTCTCCAGGCGCGGCCCCTGCGTGGCGCCGTAGCAGCCACCGTCGAGCACGTCGACGTTCGCCTCGCGGGCCGCCGCGAGGATCCGTTGACGAAGTAAATGCGTGTACGGATCGCCGAAGTCGACATGCAGCACCTCGCTGCCCGGCTCTTCGCAGATCGTGGCGATGCGGCCCCACGTGTAATCGATCAACTGGTCCGGGCAGGCCAGCACGCGCGGGCCGCAAGCCTCGGTGATGCCGCCCACCGTGTTGAGCGCCAGCACGCGGGTCGCGCCGAGGTCCTTCAACGCCTGCAGGTTGGCGCGGTAGTTGACCAGGTGCGGTGGTACCGAATGGCCTTCGCCATGGCGCGCGAGGAAGGCCACGCGCCGTCCACCCAGCGTGCCGATGCGGACCGGACCCGACGGCGCACCGAAGCGCGTGTCCAGTTCGCGGGTCTCGACATCCTGCAGGTCGGCGAGCTTGTAGACGCCGGTACCGCCGATGACGGCGAGCGCGAGGTCGGCCATGCTCATTCCTTCAATGCGTAGATACCCGGCAGGTTGCGACCCTGCTCGTGGTAGTCCATGCCGAAGCCGAACACGTAGCGGTCCGCGACTTCCAGGCCCACGTAGTCCGCGCAGATGCCCTCCACGCAGCGGTCGTGCTGCTTGGTGGTCAGCGCGGCGATGCGCACGTCGGTGGCGCCCTGCTCCAGGCACCATTGCTTGACCGCCAGCAGCGTGTGGCCTTCGTCGAGGATGTCGTCCACCAGCAGCACGCGGCGGCCGTACAGCGCGGTCGCGGGCCGGTGCTTCCACACCAGTTCGCCGCCCGTGGTCTCGCCGCGATAGCGGGTGGCGTGCAGGTAGTCGAATTCCAGGTCCAGCCCCAGCGCGCCCAGTTCGAGCGACAGCTGTCCGGCGAACGGCAGCGCGCCGTGCATGATGGTCAGGTAGACCGGCACTTCACCGGCATAATCGCGCGCGATGGGCGCGGCCATCTGCACGATGGCACGATCGATCGTCGCACGGTCGACCAGCAGGTCGGCATTGGCCAGTGCATCGGCCAGCTTCGGTCGCGGATTGCCCAGCGATTCCATCACACCACTCCCTTCAGGTTTTCGATCACGTCGGCCTGGGCGCTGCCGTAGCGGGCGTCGGCGATCAGGCCGTCCCATCCCAGCGCACCGCGACCCAGTACGCCGAGCACGGCGGCGGTATTCAGCGCACGGCCTTCGACCGCCTTCAACGACTCGTCCACCAGCTTCGGCGAGCACACCAGCACCACGTCGCAGCCGGCATCCAGGTGGTCGTGGATGCGCTGCTTCACGCCGCCGGCGGAAAACGCCGCGGCCATGCCGATGTCGTCGGAGAACACCACGCCCCGGAAGCCCATCTCGTCGCGCAGGATCTTCTGGATCCAGAACGGGGAGTAGCCCGCCGGCTCCGGTGCGACGGCCGGGTACTTCACGTGCCCCATCATCACCGCATCGGCCTTGGCCTCGATGCCGGCGACGAACGGGACCAGATCCTCGGCGCGCAATACGTCGAGCGGTCGCGGATCGACGGCGTCGTCGAAATGCGTATCCTCCAGCACGGTGCCGTGGCCGGGGAAATGCTTCAGCGTGGCGGCCATGCCGGCGCCGTGCATGCCCCGCACATAGGCGCGTGTGAACTCGGCGACGATCTGCGGGTCAGCGTCGAACGCACGGTTGCCGATGGCGCGGTTGCCGCGCGCCAGATCCACGACCGGCGCGAAGCTCAGGTCCACGCCGCTGGCGATGATCTCGCTGGCCATCAGCCAGGCATGCTCCTCGGCGCGCTGCAGTGCGGCCTGCGGATCCTGTGCGTACAGCTTGCCGAACACGTCCAGCGCCGGCAGGTCGCTGTAGCCGTCGCGGAAGCGCTGCACACGACCGCCTTCCTGGTCCACGCAGACCAGCTGCGGGCGCGGCGCCGCGGCGCGGATGGCCTGCGACAGTTCCGCCACCTGCGCGCGCGAGGCGAAGTTGCGGGTGAACAGGATGACGCCGGCGACGGCGTCGTGCTGCAGCCAGTCGCGCTCCTGCGCGGTGAGTTCGGTGCCGGCGATGCCGATGACGAGCATTTCGGAAAGTCCTCAGGGAATGTCGGTGGCGGCGCGTTCGTCGTCCGACCACTGCGTGTACGGCCGCGACGCCAGGGCCAGATTGTAATAGCGGGCGGCGTCGGTGACCTGCTTGCCGGCCCAGGCCGGTTTCACGAAGTCTTCATCGGCACGGTCCAGTTCGATTTCCGCCACCACCAGGCCGGCGTTGTCGCCCAGGAACTCGTCCACCTCCCACAGATGGCCTTCGTGTCGTACGTAATGGCGTCGCTTGTCGATCACGCCCCCCACGCACAGCGCCAGCAGCGCACGCGCATCGGCGACCGGGATCGCATAGTCGAATTCCTGCCGGGTGGCCCCCAACTCGCGCGACTTCAGGTTGAGGAAGGCCGTGTCGCCCTGGATGCGCACGCGCACCGACGCCTTCTGTTCGCCACGATCCATCGCGCCCATGTCGTTGATGTAACCCTGCGCCATCGCCACGACCTCGTGCGCGGTTTCGCGCCAGGCATCGCCGTGGACCAGGAATTTGCGTTCGATCTCGATGCCCATCAGCGTTTCTCGAACAGCGCGATGGACTCGACGTGCGCCGTGTGCGGGAACATGTCCATGGCGCCCGCCGACACCAGCGTGTAACCCTGCTCGTTGACCAGGTAGCCTGCATCGCGTGCCAGCGAACCGGGATGGCAGCTCACGTAGACGATGCGATCGAACTGTTTCAGCGGCAGCTGCTGCAGCACCTCGATGGCGCCGGAGCGCGGCGGGTCCAGCAGCAGCTTGTCGAAGCCCTGCCGCATCCATGTCGTGCCACGCTGGTCCTGGGTCAGGTCGGCGGCGTGGAACTGCGCATTCGACAGGGCGTTCCGCTCCACGTTCTCGCGCGCACGCGCCACCAGCCCGGCATCGCCTTCCACGCCGACCACTTCGCCCACCAGGCGCGCCAACGGCAGGGTGAAATTGCCCAGGCCGCAGAACAGGTCCAGCACGCGATCCTGCGGTTGCGGAGCCAGCAGCTCGAAGGTACGCGCGATCATCTTCTCGTTGAGCGCGGCGTTGACCTGGATGAAGTCCAGCGGACGGAACGTCAGCGACACGTCCCACGGCACCAGCGCGAACGCCAGGTGCGGCGCCTCCGGCCACAGCGGATGCACGCTTTCCAGCCCGCCAGGCTGCAGGAACACGGCAAAACGGCTGACCTGACCGAACGCGACCAGCTTTTCGCGATCACCCTCGCTCAATGGCTGAAGGTGGCGGAACACCAGCGCGATGCCGTTGAAGTCGGCGCTCGCATCACCCGCAATGAATTCGATCTGCGGGATGTGTTCGCGCGCGTCCAGGCTTTCGACCAGGGCGGCGAGATCGGAAACCCTGTTTCCGATGTCGGGGATGACGGTATGGCACTCGGACAGGTCAGCGACGAAGCGCGGATCCTGTTCGCGGAAACCGACCAGCGTCCTGTCCTTCTTGTTGACCCGTCGCACCGAAAAGCGACCCTTGCGACGGTAGCCCCAGCTGGCCCCGGTCAGCGGCGGCAGCACGGCCTTCGGCGTCACGTGGCCGATGCGCTCCAGGTTCTCCAGCAGCACGCGCTGCTTGGCTTCGATCTGCCGGGTTTCGTCCAGGTGCTGCAACACGCAGCCGCCACAGGTGCCGAAGTGCGGGCAGCGCGGCGTGACGCGGTCGGGCGAGGCCTCCAGCAGGTCCAGCGTCCTGGCTTCGTCGAAATGGCGGTTCTTGGCCGTCTGTTCGGCCATCACGCGCTCGCCCGGCAGCGCGCCGGACACGAACACCGCCTTCCCGTCGCGGCGGGCGACGCCGCGGCCGTCGTGGGTCAGATCGGTGATGGTGGCTTCGAAGGGGGTCTTGTCGATGCGGGGGGAGCGGGTACGTGCCACGTGGCGTCAGGCTGCGTGTGTTCGGCGGGGGCGGCATTGTCGCATGGCCGCCCGCCACGCCCGCCGGGGCTAAGATGAGGCCAGTCCGCACGAAGCCCGAGCATGCCCCTCGCCCCCGGCACGACGCCCTCGATATTGCTGGTGGAAGACGATCCCGTCAGTGCGCTGTTCCTGTCGACCGCCCTGGAGACGCTGCCCGCGCGCGTGGAGATCGCGGAAGACTGTGCGCAAGCGCTGGCCGCGAAGGGCCCCTTCCACGCCTGGCTGATCGACGCCAACCTGCCCGACGGCCCGGTACGGTCCTGTTGCAGCACCTGCGCATGGCCGATGCCGCCGCGGTTGCCCTGGCGCATACGGCGGATGCGACCGCCGCGATGCGCGAACGCCTGCTGCAGGCGGGGTTCTCCGATGTGCTGGTGAAGCCGCTGTCGGCACGGGCGCTGCAGGACGCGATGTACGCCGCATTGGGAAACACAGGGTGCGATGTTCCCTCGGTGCGCCCCGACTGGGACGAGGCGGCCGCCCTCGCCGCCCTCGCCGGCAACCGCGACCATGTCGCGACGCTGCGGCAGCTGTTCCTGTCGGAACTCCCCGCCACGCGAGCGGCCTGCCTCGACGCCTTCGCTCACGCCGACGATGGAGCGCTGCGCGCGCAGCTCCATCGATTGCAGGCCAGTTGCGGCTTCGCCGGCGCCGCGGCACTGGCGGAGGTCGCCTCGCGCTGGCATGCGGCGCCTGCGGATACCGCGTTGCGCGATGCGTTCGTGGCGACGAGCGGACGCCTGTTGCCCGGCCCGGACTGAGGGCCGTCAGTCGGCCGCGCCGCCGGCGCGCTTCAGCCGCCCGAGTTCGCCGATCATGTCCCACGATTTCAGTCCGCGCGGGCCCAGGTGATGCGCCAGCACGGATCGCATCGGCAATCGCAGGCTCGCCAGATCGTCGGGCGATGGCGGCACGTCCTCGGCCAGGGCAAGCAACGCACGCCCGGTGGCGGCCTGGCTGCGTTCGCCGTGCCCGCGATCGCTGTGCAGGCGCCGCGGCCCGTGTTCCGGATCCAGCCGGTAGCGGGCGGCCGGATCGATGGCCTCGCCATCGCCATCGCAATCGAGCGCGAAGCCGAAACCCAATGCTTCGATCAGGTCGCGCTCGAACCGGCGCAGCGACCACGCCAGTCCTTCACGCTGGCGGAGCTGCTCGCGCGTGCGCGCATACGCGTCGAACAGGTCCGGCAACGGATCGTGGCGCGGCGCCAGCCGCAGCACCAGTTCGTTGAGGTAGAACGCAGCTAGCATCGCGCCGCCGGCCGGTTGCGGCGCGGCGTCGAGCGCTTCCACGCTCACCATGCGCGCCAGTTCGCCCCGCAGGTCTGCGTCCACGCGGATCCGTTGCAGCGGTTGTAGCGCGGCGCGCAGGACATGCTTCTTCGGTCCCTGCACACCGCGCGCGATCAGGCCGAGGCGGCCCTGTTCGCGGCTCAGCACCTCGACCAGCAGGCTGGTTTCGCGCCAGGGACGCGTGTGCAGGACGAAGGCGGTATCGCTCAGGCGCATGGAGCCGGACGTCGCCGGGGCTCACTCGTAGCCGAAGGCCTTCAGCGCGGTTTCGTCGTCGGACCAGCCTTCGCGCACGCGGACCCAGGTTTCCAGGAACACCTTGCGGCCGAACAGGTGCTCCATCTGCTGGCGTGCCTTGCTGCCGATGTCCTTCAGCCGTGCCCCGCCCTTGCCGATCACGATGGCCTTCTGGCTCTCGCGCTCCACCCAGATCACCGCACCGATGCGGGCCAGTTCGCCTTTCGGTGAATCTTCGGTGGTGAAGTTCTCGATCTCGACGGTGGTCGCATAGGGCAGTTCGGCGCCGAGCTGACGCATCAGCTGTTCGCGCACCAGCTCGGCGGCAAGGAAACGCTCGCTGCGGTCGGTGATCTCGTCTTCGCCGAACATCGGCGGTTGCTCCGGCAGCAACGCCAGCACGTCCTTCACCAGCGCGTCCAGGCCATTTCGCTTCAGGGCGGACACCGGATGGACGGCCGCGAACTGGCGGTCCTGACCGACCTCGGCCAGGAACGGCAGCATCGCCGCTTTCTCCTTGATCCGGTCGACCTTGTTGACCACCAGCACCACCGGAATGCCGGCGTCGCGCAACACGTTGTAGGCCAGCGTGTCTTCTTCGTCCCAGCGGCCGGCTTCCACGACCATCAGGGCGGCATCGACCTCCTCCAGCGCGCCGCGGGCGGCACGGTTCATCACCCGGCTCATCGCCGAGGCCGAGAACTTGCCTTGCTGCTTGTGCAGGCCGGGCGTGTCGACCAGCACGATCTGCCCCGCGGGCCTGTCCTTGCCGGCCGCGAAGGTCGCGATGCCGAGCAGGCGGTGCCGCGTGGTCTGCGGGCGGTTGGACGTGATGCTGACCTTGGCGCCGACGAGGGCGTTGGTCAGGGTGGATTTGCCCACATTGGGGCGACCGATGACGGCGACGCTGCCGCTGCGGTGGGAGGGGGTTTTACTCACCGGGAGTACTCACTTCGAAATATCGAGCTTGTCGAGCAGTGCCGCCGCGGCGACCTGCTCGGCGTTGCGGCGCGAGGTGCCCTCGCCGTCCGCCGTCAGCGGCGGATCCAGCGTCGTGCAGCGCGCAAGGAAGAGCTTGGCGTGGTCATCGCCGCTTTCGGAGACCAGTTCGTACACCGGTAGGGGACGCTGGCGGCCCTGCAGCCACTCCTGCAGGCGGGTCTTGGCATCCTTCTCGGGGCGCCCGACCGGCAGCGCGGACAGCGACGCCTCGAACCACGGCAGCACCACGGCGCGACAGGTCTCGAAACTGCTGTCCAGATAGATCGCGGCGACGACGGCTTCCAGCGCATCGGCCAGGATGGAGTCGCGGCGGTGGCCGCCCGACTTCATCTCGCCCGGCCCCATCGTCAGGCGCTCGCCGAGTTGCAGGTGGCGCGCAATGGTCGCCAGCGCGGCTTCACGCACCAGCTCGGCACGGGCGCGCGTCAGCGCACCCTCGTCGGCCTTGGGCCAGCGCTGGAACAGCGTCTCGGCCACGAGAAAATTGACCACGCTGTCGCCCAGGAATTCCAGGCGTTCGTTGTGCGGAGCGCCCGCACTGCGATGCGTCAGGGCCTGTGCGAGCAGGCCCTGGTCGGCGAACGCATGACCGATGCGGTCAACCGCCAAACCCTTAGTCCGCGCCGCGCCGCGTCATCGCCTGTTCGGCGCTGAAGTTGCCGACCACGTCCAGGTTGCCCACCAGCGGGCGACGCACTTCGTAGCTGACGGACATGTTCCAGCCGCCTTCCATGCGCTCGATCTTCACGTCCGCCGGCTTGATGCTGTTCGAGTAGTTCATGTTGAGCCGCCGGAAGAACAGTTCCTTCATGCGGCCCGGATCCATGTCCGCGACGCCCTGCTCGTTGGCCAACCCCTTCATCGAGGACTTGACCGCGTAGTACTCCTGGTACATCGGGAACAGGCGCATGGCGACGTAGGCGGTGAAGCCCACCACGCCCAGCACCACCACAAAGCTCAACAACGTCATGCCACTCTGCTTGCGCTTCATCGTCATTCCCCCATCGTCCCCGTTAGCGTTGGTTGATCACTCGATGCCGTTGCCGATGCGCGAGGCATCGAAGCCATTCTTGCAGACCCAGCCCTCGCAGTTCAGCCAGACCAGGAACGCCTTGCCCCGCAGGTTCTGCTCCGGCAGGAAATGCGTCTGGGTCCAGAACCGGCTGTCCTCGCTATTATCACGATTGTCGCCCATGACGAAATACTGGCCCTGCGGGACCACCCAGTCGCCCTGGCCCTCCGGGCGGCTGCGGTCCAGCCATTCGAGCACGGTGTGCGGACGCCCCGGCAGGTTCTCGCGCAGCAGGGCGGCCCCGGTCTCGCCGGCGCCGCTGCCATGTCCGACGTAGTCGCCCATCTTTTCGTAGGTCAGCGGCTGGCCGTTGATGTACACGGTGTCGCCGTGGAAGCCCACGCGGTCGCCGGGCAGGCCGATCACGCGCTTGATCCAGTTGTTCTCCGGGTCGTGCGGCGGCTTGAACACCACCACGTCGCCGCGCTTGGGCTCGCCGATGGCCAGGAACTTCTGGTTGGTGATCGGCAGGCGCAGGCCGTAGGCGAACTTGTTGACCAGGATGAAGTCGCCGATCAGCAGGTTCGGCATCATCGAGCTGGACGGGATCTTGTATGGCTCGGCGATGAAGCTGCGCAGCACCAGCACCACGGCCAGCACCGGGAAGAAGGCGCGCGAGTAGTCGACCAGCACCGGCTCCTCATCCAGCAGCCCGCCCTTCGCCTGGCGGCGCTTGGCGAGGAACAGCCTGTCGGCCAGCCACACCACGCCGGTCAGCAGCGTGAGCACCACGAGGATTGTTTCAAACCAGACCATACACGCTCCGTTGAATGTCCCCTCTCCCACCGGGAGAGGGGTTGGGGCGAGGGTACGGCAAAGTCCACGCACCGCCGGCTCGATGGACTTCGCCGTACCCTCATCCGGCGCTACGCGCCCCCTTCTCCCACGGGGAGAAGGGACTACCTACTTGCTATCCACCTGCAGTACCGCGAGGAAGGCTTCCTGCGGAATCTCCACGCGGCCCACCTGCTTCATCCGCTTCTTGCCCTCTTTCTGCTTCTCGAGGAGCTTCTTCTTGCGGGTGATGTCGCCACCATAGCACTTGGCCAGCACGTTCTTGCGCATCGCCTTGACCGTGCTGCGCGCGATGATCTGCGAGCCGACCGCGGCCTGGATCGCCACGTCGAACATCTGCCGCGGGATCAGTTCGCGCATCTTCTCGGTGAGCTCGCGACCGCGCCGGTCGGCATGGCTGCGGTGCACGATCAGGCTCAGCGCATCGACCTTGTCGCCGTTGATCAGGGTGTCCAGCCGCACGAACGGGCCCGGCTGGAAGCGCAGGAACGAATAGTCCAGCGAGGCGTAGCCACGGCTGACCGACTTCAGCTTGTCGAAGAAGTCGAGCACCACTTCGGCCATCGGCAGTTCGTAGCTGATCTGCACCTGGCTGGCCAGGTACTGGATGCCGATCTGCACGCCGCGCTTTTCCTCGCACAGCTTGATGATGGAACCGATATAGGCTTCCGGCGTGAGGATGTTGGCCCGGATGATGGGCTCGCGCACCTCTTCGATCAGGTTGGACTGCGGCAGTTTGGCCGGGTTGTCCAGCGAAATGACCGTGCCATCGGTCTTGAGGACTTCATACACGACGGTCGGCGCCGTGGTGATCAGGTCCAGGTCGTATTCGCGCTCCAGGCGCTCCTGCACGATCTCCATGTGCAGCATGCCGAGGAAGCCGCAGCGGAAGCCGAAGCCCATGGCTTCCGAGCTTTCCGGCTCGAAGCGCAACGCGGCGTCGTTCAGGCGCAGCTTCTCCAGCGCCTCGCGCAGGGCCGGGTAGTCCTCGGCGTTGACCGGGAACAGGCCGGCGAACACGCGCGGCTGCATCTCCTGGAAGCCCGGCAGCGGGCCCGGCGCGGGATCGCCGGCCAGCGTCAGGGTGTCGCCGACCGGGGCGCCATGGACATCCTTGATCGACGCAGTGATCCAGCCCACCTCGCCCGCGCCGAGTTTCTTCAGTTCCTTGCGCTTGGGGGTGAACACACCGACCTTGTCCACTTCGTGGGTGCGGCCGGTCGACATGACCAGGATCTTGCTCTTCGGGCCGATCTCGCCCTGCATCACGCGCACCAGCGAGACCACGCCCAGGTAGTTGTCGAACCACGAGTCGATGATCAGCGCCTGCAGCTTGTCGGTGTCGCGCGGCTGCGGCGGCGGGATGCGCTGGACGATCGCCTCCAGCACCAGGTCGACATTGAGTCCGGTCTTGGCGCTGACCGCGACGGCGTCGTCGGCATCGATGCCGATGACGGCCTCGATCTCGGCCTTCGCGCGCTCGATGTCGGCGGTCGGCAGGTCGATCTTGTTCAGCACCGGCACCACTTCCAGGCCCTGCTCCACCGCCGTGTAGCAGTTGGCGACGGACTGGGCTTCCACGCCCTGGGCGGCGTCGACCACCAGCAGCGCGCCTTCGCAGGCGGCCAGCGAACGGCTGACTTCATAGGAGAAGTCGACATGGCCGGGGGTGTCGATGAAGTTGAGCTGGTAGACCTGCCCGTCCTTGGCCTTGTACGGCAGGGACACGGACTGGGCCTTGATGGTGATGCCGCGCTCGCGCTCGATGGGATTGGAGTCGAGCACCTGCGCTTCCATCTCGCGGGCCTCGAGGCCGCCGCAGAGCTGGATGATGCGGTCGGCCAACGTCGATTTGCCGTGGTCGACGTGCGCGATGATGGAGAAATTGCGGATATTCCGCATGGAATCGGAGGACATGGGGAGGGGCGGCGGCCTGTGCCGTCGTCAGGAATAACGGGCGATTATCGCACGGACGGCGGTACGGCTTGCCGATCCGGGTCCAGGCCGACACGAAGCGAGGACGCCCCGCCATGCGGCGGGGCGGGGTGCAATGCGCAGGAACTCAGCGCTTGTCGAGCGTGATGGCCAGGAAGCGCGTCCCGTAGCTGGGGTGCTGGACCAGCAACATGACGGTATCGCCCGCCTTTGCCCGGGCGAGTTCACGGTCCAGCGCGGCGGGCGTTTCCACCTTCGTGCGGCCCACCTGCAGGATCGCCATGCCGGGCGACAGGCCCGCCTCGCGCGCGGCGGCGCCATCGACCCGGCTGACCATGACGCCTCCCTGCCCCTCCAGCCCCATGCGCTTGCGGGTCGCCGCGTCCAGGGGCTGGGTCTGGATACCCAGGGCATTGCTGCCCGACGGCGCCACCGGCTGGTCCGGAGCGGTCCGCGGCGCTCCCGCCGTTTCCGTCGATTCCTGCAGTGCACTGAGAACCACATCGATGTCCCGCGACTTCCCATCCCGGAACACGGTGACGACCGCCTTGCTGCCCGCGCCGAGCGGACCCACCAGCGGCGGGAGCTCCTCGCGCGTGCCGATCTTGCGCCCGTTGAACGCGGTGATCACGTCACCGGGCACGATGCCCGCCTTCGCGGCGCCGCTCGTCGGCTCCACGGTGACCACGAGCGCGCCGTTGGCATCGGGCAGGCCGAACGCCTTCACCTCGTCGGCACCGATGTTCTGCATGCTGACGCCCAGCATCGCGCGGCTGACCTTGCCCGTGGACTTGAGCTGCTCCACCGCGCTCATCGCCAGGTCGATCGGGATGGCGAAGCTGATGCCCATGTAGCCACCGGACACCGAGAAGATCTGCGAATTGATGCCGACCACTTCGCCACGCGTATTGAGCAGCGGACCGCCGGAATTGCCCTGGTTGATCGCCACGTCGGTCTGGATGAACGGCACGTAGCGCTGCTCGGCCGACGCACTGCGGCCGACCGCGCTGACGATACCGGCGGTGACCGAATGGTCCAGCCCCAGCGGCGAGCCGATCGCCACCACCCACTGGCCCGGCTTCAGCGCGGCCGAGTTGCCGATGCGCACGGTCGGCAGGCCCTTGGCCTCGACCTTCAGCAGCGCCACGTCGTATTGCTGGTCGCTGCCGACCACCTTGGCCGTCAGCTCGCGGCGGTCAGGCAGGGTCACCTTGACCTCGTCGGCACCGTCCACGACGTGATGGTTGGTCAGCACGTAACCATCGGCCGAAATGATGAAGCCCGACCCCATCGAGGTACCGCGACGCTGCGGCCCCTGCTGCCCGGGACCGGGCATCTGGAAGCCCGGCGGCAACATCCGACGGAAGATCTCGGGGATGTCCGCTTCCTCGCTTGCCTGCGCGCTGCGGCGCGAGCCGACGGTGGCCTCGACGTTCACCACGCCCGGCCCCGCCTGCTCGACCAGCTGGGTGAAGTCCGGCAGTCCGGTGACCAGTTGGGGTGCGGCCGACTGCGCAACGGCAGGCGCCGCTGCCGCAACGGGAGCGGCCGGCGCATCGGCCTGTTGCGCACAGGCCGCCAGCGGAGCGGTGAGCATCAGCAGGGCCAGCAGGTTATGACGGGCGTGTGGGGTCATCGAATGCATGCCTCGATAAGGAAAGTGAAGCGGGATGTCGCGTACGTCCGGCGTCGGGCCGGATGCGCGGAATGTCAGTCGCGGGGCACGTCGACGGGAGCCGCCATCGGCGCGCTGGACGGCAGACGGGGCTCGAACGGGTAGAACGTCCGGGTCGCCGAATCCGAGCTGTAGCCCGTGGTGAGGCTACCGCTGGCGGACGGATAAGCCGACAGTGCGGAGCGTGGCCACGGGCGGGATACCGCGGGCTCCTGCGCACCGTGCGAGAACGGGTTGGACGCATGCGTGGGCGCTGACGCCGGGAGGCTGGCGACCGCCTCCAGCGGCGCGCCCTGCATCGCACCGCTCGCACGGACGGGAGCCTCCGCCCTCGCCACGCGTTGCGCGCTGCGGGCGGCCTGCTGGCTGCGCGTCGCACTGCGGCGCGCGCTGTCCTGCCGCCGCGGTACGCTCGCCGCCACGGCGACGGCCGCTGCTGCGTACGCTTCGGCATCCGGCGCCGGTGCCGACGGGGATTCCGGGACCACGGCAGGCGACGTCGCCTGGGCCGACGCCACGCGTGTGCCCTCGCTCACCGGCACGTCCTGCGGCGATTGCTGGCGCGCCATGAACAACGCCACCAGCGCCACGGAGGCCGCCAGCGCGCCACCACCCCAACGCGCGAGCAGATTGCGCGGACGCGCCTGCGTCGTCGCCTGGGCAGCGGCAGGGGATGCGGATTCGGTTGCGATCGCCTGCGCCACGCGTTCGGCGAAACCCGCGGGGGCCGGTGCGCGACCCTGGCCGCGCAGCACGTCGCCGCACAGCTGCCAGCGTTCCCAGCGACCGGCCAGCTCGTGATCGTGCTGCAGGCGGCGCAGCAGGAAACGGGCCTCGTCGGCCGGCAGGTCGCCGTCCATCAGGGCGGAGAGCTGCTGGCGATGGTGGATGTCGAGCTTGTCGATGATCGGTGTCTCGTTGCGGGGGGTCATGAGCGGGCACGCTCCCGGGTTGTGCTGTCCACGTCCAGCAGGGGACGCAGTTGTTCGTCGATCGCCTCGCGCGCCCGGAAGATGCGGGAACGCACGGTGCCGATCGGGCAGTCCATCTTCTGCGCGATCTCCTCGTAGCTGAGACCTTCGACCTCGCGCAGGGTGATCGCGGTCCGCAGTTCCTCCGGCAGACCGTCCACCGCCTTCATCACCGTCGCCTCCATCTCCTGACGCATCAATTCGCGCTCAGGGGTGTCGGTGTCGCGCAACCGCGCGCCGATGTCGTACTGCTCGGCGTCGGCGGCATCGACGTCCGCGGTAGGCGGACGCCGGTTGTGCGCGACCAGGTGGTTCTTGGCGGTATTCACGGCGATGCGGTGCAGCCATGTATAGAACTGGGAATCGCCCCGGAAATTCCCCAGCGCGCGATACGCACGCAGGAAGGTCTCCTGGGCCACGTCCTGGCACTCGCTCCAGTCATGGATGTAACGCCCGATCAGCGCCACCACGCGATGCTGGTACTTGCGCACCAGCAGGTCGAAGGCCGCGCTGTCGCCGCGTTGCACGCGCCTGACCAGCTCGAGGTCCAGCTCCTGGGTTGGATCAACTTCGGCCATGCCGGGCCGCACTCCTGTCGGCTCGGCGGTGGCCGGGCCCTGTGACCGCGCTAGCGGGGGAAAGTTCAACGCCTTGTCCAAACCGTTGCCCTATCAAGAATTTAACCTGCGCAACGGGATCCTCTCCCTTGCTGCGGCCACGCCCGTGACGGCGTTCCCTTTCCATATGTGGATTTGACGGGGACGAAACAACCTCGGGATGATAGCGGCCTTATCCATACGTGAACGGATGGTCCCCTGCATGGCCACGAACTTCGATGGGCTGCGATTCAGTCATTGGCAGACCGAACTGCGCGACGACGGCATCGTCGTGCTCGCCTTCGACCGTCAGGGCGCCAGCGTCAACGCGTTCTCGCAGGATGTGCTGATCGAACTGGCCGACATCATCGAACGCCTGGCCATCGATCCGCCGAAGGGCGTGGTGCTGCGCTCGGCGAAGGCATCGGGCTTCATCGCCGGAGCGGACCTGAAGGAATTCCAGGCGTTCGACCGCAAGGGCACCGTCAACGATGCGATCCGCCGCGGCCAGGCCGTCTTTCAGAAGCTGGCCGAACTGCCCTGCCCGACCGTCGCCGCGATCCATGGGTTCTGCATGGGGGGCGGCACCGAGATCTCGCTGGCCTGCGACTACCGCGTGGCCAGCAGCGATCCGTCCACCCGCATCGGCCTGCCCGAAGTGAAGCTGGGCATCTTCCCCGGCTGGGGCGGCAGCGCGCGCCTGCCGCGCCTGGTCGGGTCGCCGAAGGCGATGGACATGATGCTGACCGGCCGTACGCTGTCGGCCAGTTCGGCGAAGGCGATGGGCCTGGTGGACAAGATCGCCGAGCCCGCCGTGCTGGTCGACGCTGCGGTGGCGCTGATCGCCTCGCGCCCGAAACGTGCGTTCAAGCAGCGCTTCACCGGCTGGATCAGCAACAGCTGGCTGGCACGGCAGCTTCTCGCGCCGCAGATGACCAAGCAGGTCGCGCGCAAGGCGCCAAAGGCGCATTACCCCGCGCCGTACGCACTGATCAACGTGTGGAAGACCGCCGGCGGCAAGGGCATCCAGGGGCGCCTGGACGCCGAGCGCAAGGCGGTGGTGAAGCTGGCCGGCACGCCGACGGCGCGCAACCTGATCCGCATCTTCTTCCTGACAGAGCGCCTGAAGGGCCTGGGCGGCAAGGATCATGGCATCGCGAACGTGCACGTCGTCGGCGCGGGCGTGATGGGTGGCGACATCGCGGCATGGTCCGCCTACAAGGGCTTCAACGTCACCCTGCAGGACCGCGAGCAGCGCTTCATCGACGGTGCGCTGTCGCGTGCCCAGGATTTGTTCGCCAAGCGAGTGAAGGACGAGAGCAAGCGTCCTGCGGTGGCCGCACGCCTGAAGGGCGACCTGACCGGTGAAGGTGTGCCGCAGGCCGACCTGGTGATCGAAGCGATCATCGAAAACCCGGAAGCCAAGCGCGAGCTCTACCAGACCGTCGAGCCGCGCCTGAAGCCCGACGCGCTGCTGACCACCAACACGTCGTCGATTCCGCTGACCGAACTGCGCGAGCATATCCAGCGTCCGGCGCAATTCGCCGGCCTGCACTACTTCAATCCGGTCGCGCTGATGCCGTTGGTGGAAATCGTGCAGCACGACGCGCTGGACGAAGCCAACGTCAAGCGCCTGGCCGCGTTCTGCAAGGCGCTGGACAAGTTCCCGGTGCCGGTCGCCGGCACGCCCGGCTTCCTGGTCAACCGCGTGCTGTTTCCGTACATGCTGGAAGCCGCTACCGCTTACGCCGAAGGTATCCCCGGTGCGGTCATCGACAAGGCCGCGGTGAAGTTCGGCATGCCGATGGGACCGATCGAACTGATCGACACAGTCGGCCTGGACGTCGCGCAGGGCGTCGGCGCCGAACTCTCGCCGTTCCTCGGCCTGACCCTGCCCGCGGCACTGGCGACGGTGGAGCCCGGCAAGCGCGGCAAGAAGGACGGCCAGGGCCTGTACAAGTGGGAACAAACCGACAAAGGCAGCAAGCCGGTGAAACCGCAGGTGCCATCCGACTACAAGGCGCCGGACGATCTGGAGGACCGCCTGATCCTGCCGTTGCTCAACGAAGCCGTCGCCTGCCTGCACGATGGCGTGGTCGCCGACAGCGACCTGCTCGATGCCGGCGTGATCTTCGGCACCGGCTTCGCGCCGTTCCGCGGCGGCCCGATCGAACACGTCAAGGCCGTCGGCCCCGACGCGTTGCTGGAAAAGCTCAAGGCCCTGCAGGCGCGCCACGGCGACCGCTTCGCCCCGCGTCCGGGCTGGGACAACCCAGTGTTGCGCCAGCCCACGGCGTAAGCATCGCGGACACGAAAAAGCCGTTCATTCGAACGGCTTTTTCTTTGCGCGCAGATCGAGGCGTCAGTCGACGGGCAGGTTCTGCGTCATCACCCAGTCTTCCTTGGGATCGTCGCCCACCTGGAAGATGGAACGCCCGACGATCTGGAAGCCATGCTTGCGGTAGAAGCGGATCGCCTGCTCCGATTCCTGCCAGACGTTGAGCCACACCGATCGCGAATGGCGCAACCGCGCCGCCGCCAGCAGGTGCGTCACCAGCAGCGCCGCGATGCCCTTGCCGTGGAACGCGGCGTCCAGGTAGATGCGGCCCAGTTCCACCGCCGGCCGCAGCGTCACTTCGGGCGGCGGCACCGTACCCCAGCGCAGCTGCGCGAAGCCGGCCCAGGCGCCGTCCTGCTCGACGATCAGCGTCAGCGTGTCGGGATCGCGGATCTCCCGCGCCTGCCGCTCCGGCGTGTAGGCCTGGGCGAGGAAGGCGCCCACGTTCTCCGGCGTGCTGCAGTGGCCGTTGGCTGCCACGAAGGTGCGACGCATCAGGTCGGACAGGGCGGGCGCCTCGGACAGGCGGGCGGGACGGATCGTGGTGCCGGAGCTCATGCGGTGACGGGATGTTCTGTGTTCCTGATCGACACAACGCAGCCCGCACCGGGCGCAGGTCATGTCGGGCATCAATGTGAGACGAAGGAGACGTCTCCTCAGCGGCGCGCGTAGACATCCGGCGGCGCGCACACCGGGCTTCGCTCAGACGCCATGTCGCCCATGACACCCAGTTGCACCGAGAAATCGGTCAATCTGGCCCAGACATAAGGCTGCAGGTCGTCAGGCGCGGGATCGTAGACGTGCCGCCACAACGTATCCATGAACACACGCGGGTCCTCGCGCAGCGCACCGAGTTCGATGCGCTGCTCCGCGGCGGCCAGGACGGCCCGGATGTCGGCCAAGGAGTCCATGCCTCAAGACTAAGCGGCCTGCACGCCGCGCGTGTGACATCGCGTGCCGATTTCCGACAACCGGTCGCGATCTGTGAACCCCGTTACGGATCGCCTCGCACCTACACGCGTGAATGTCGCGCTGCGCCAGTGCCTGCGCCTGTTCATCCGCGTCAGCGCGGTGGCGAGGTCGTCCGTTCGCGGAAGAGCCACCCCATCGCCCGTCGATAGCTTTCGCCGATCGTCGCCGCGTGGGTGCCGTCCTGCAGCGTCAGCAGCGTGACCTGCCACGGTGCCCGCGACGAAGGCGCGCCCCAGTGCGTCGTCCATGCCCGCGCGATGCGCCGGCGCTCCACCGTGTCGCGCGTGCCACTGGCGACCACCACGCGCAGGTCCGTGCGCGCGTGCGGCCGCGGTTCGACGAACAGTTGCTCGCGCGCCGGGCCCGGCGAGGGATTGCTCGCGATGCGCCCCCAGAATAGGTCCGGATCCTGCAGTGCCGACCACAGCACGAAGTAACCCGCCCGCGACTGCCCCAGCAGCACGCGCCGCGTCGGATCGGCCGCATAGCGGCGCTCGACCTCCGGCATCAGTCGTCCGCGCAGGAAGGCGAGGAAGCCCGGCGCCCCGCCCTGCTCCGCCGTGGTGTCGCCGCCCGGCGCCGTGAAATCGACGTGCCGCTTGTTGATGGCCGGATCGAAACTGCCATAGGCGATGCCGACAACGATCGCCTCCGGCAGCTGCTCGTCGTAATGCAGGAACAGGTGCGTCGGCGCGAGCAGCGGAAACAGGCTGTCGCCATCCAGCACGTACACCACCGGATAGCGCGTGGCCGCTGCGGGATCGTATCCCTCGGGATAACGCACGTGGATGTGGTGCACGCGACCGGAGCCCGGATCGGTCAGCGGAAAGTAGTCGCCCGCCAGCGCCGGCAGATACGCCGGCGGCGGCATGCGTGCTTCCACGCCGTCCGCTGCGGCGGCCGGCGACAGCCACTGCGCCGCCAGCCCCATCAGAACCGCCATTCCGTACCGGACCATGCGCAAGCGCTAGTTCCTCGAAGACTTGAACGTCAGCGCATGTTGCCAGAGTGCGTCGAACACCTGCACGTAGACCTTGCTGTCGCGATCGTCCACCGACGTGTTGACGAACAGGACCACGGCGACATCGCCGGCGGGATTGGCCAGCATCGCGGTGTGCACGCCCGGGTCGGAACCGCCATGGCCGACGTAGGCGGTATCGAACTTGGTGGCCCAGAACAGGCCCGAGTTCTTCTCCGCAGGCACCACGTTGTCCGGCGTGTGGCCGGGCGTGTACTGGAAGCGCCGCAGTTCGGCGACCGATGCCGGCGACAGGATGCGCGCGCCATCGTGGCTGCCGTCGCCGAGGACCGCGATGAAGAACCGCGACAGGTCCGCCACCGAACTGCGCAGTCCTCCGTCCGGATACGTCGCCAGGCCGTATTCCGGCATCGGAATGCCGAACCCGCCCTGCGAGACGTACAGCGTGGACCGCTCGGTCGCCGGCCGCTGCGACAGGAACCAGTGGCTGCGCGTCATCTTCAGCGGCGCCAGGATCGTACGTTGCGTGTAGGCATCGAAGGGTTCGCCCATCACCCGCTCGACGATGTAGCCCACCAGCCCTGCGCCGATATTGGAATAGGCGCGATGCGTGCCCGGCCGGTGCGGCACGAAGTTGTCCGCCGCGTAGTCCTTGCCGCCGGCGACCAGGTATCCGCGCAGGAAATCGCCCAGCGCTTCCGGCGAGTCTCCTCCCCAGTGATACAGGCGCTGGTACACCGCCCAGCGATCGTCGATGCCCGACGTATGCGTGGCGAGCTGGCGCAGCGTAATGCGCGCCTCGGGGAACTGCGGGTGCACCACCTTGAACGGCAGATAGGTATTGATGTCCTCGTCCAGCGACAGCTTTCCCGCCTGCACCGCCTGCATCATCGCCACGCCGGTCACCGTCTTGGTGATCGAGGCGATGTTCATCGACGTGTCGGGCGTGAACGGCACACCACGCTGGCGATCGGCGAACCCGTAGCCTTTCGACCACACCACACGGCGATCGACGATCACCGCGGCGCCCACGCCGACCAGTCCCGCCTCGGCCATCGACCTCTCGATCCGCGCATCAATGCCCTCGCCCGCCACCGGCGCTTCCACCGCGCCGGCGTGACCGGACACCAACATCCCCGCCAGTACGATCCGCCGCCACACGCTTCCTGTCCGCATCCTGCCTCCCCGGCCATCCGGCCCGATAGGGGGGCGCCCGCCTGGCGCCCCTCCCACTGCGGAGCATGGACGCACGCCGGATGGGCCGCCACCGTGCGGCGACGAAGCGCGTCCTGCGCCGACGGAACCCTGCCCACCGGCGATCAGCCACCCAGCGCGAAGCCGCTCGTGAAGCATCGTCCTTCGCCACTGAGCGGATCACTGAACGCAAGCCGCTTCGCCAGCAACTGCAGGGGCGCCGCATAGTCGCCGGCAACACGGTGGCGGACCACGGGATACAGCGGATCGCCCGTGATCGGTGCGCCCAGCGCCGCCATGTGCACGCGCAGCTGGTGCTTGCGGCCGGTGACCGGCACCAGCGCGTAGCGCCAGCGGGCATCGCCGCGTGCGATGACGTCGATCCGGGTCGCGCTGTTCGGCGCGCCCTCGATTTCCTGCATGCGGAAGAACGGGTCACCGGCGACGATCCGGCTGGAATGCGTGTGGGGAAACATCACGGTGGGCAGCGCCGGCGCGATCGCCTCGTAGCCCTTCTCGATCCGCCGCTCGCGGAACAGCGCCTGGTAGCGCGCGCGACTGCCGGGATTCGTGGAGAACAGCACCAGTCCGGCGGTCTCGCGATCGATCCGGTGCAGCGGCGCCAGCCCGGTGTTGCCGGTACGGCGGATAAGGCGCCCCAGCAGCGTTTCGTGCACGTGCACTCCCGCCGGTGCGACCGGGAGGAACGGCGGCTTGTCGGCGACCAGCACGTCCGCGTCCTCGTGCAGGATGACCTCGCCGAAGGGGATCGCAGGCTCATCCTCCACTTCGCGGTAGTAGTGGATGTCGAGCCCGACGCGATGCGGTGTCTCCGCCGTGACCACGCGCCCCGTGCCGTCCACGATGCGCCCGCGCACCATCCGCAGGAGCCATTGTGCCCGCGGGACAGAAGGAAACCGTTCGCACAGACAATCGAGCACTGTCGCCCATGGGCCGGGCGGCAACTGCAGCGTGCTGGCCGCCAATCCGTCGATAGCCGGCGGACGCATGGCCTTCGCCTACTTCTGCAGCCCCGCGACCACCTCGCGCACGCTCAGCCCCAGTTCGAGCTGGAGACGCACGTACTCACGCTCCTTGCGCGACAGCGCACGCCCCAGCTCGATCCGTACGTCCTCGGCTTCCAGGATGCGCAGGATCCTCGGCATGGCCGAGCCGATGGCGTCCTGTCCGTAACCGGCCTCCCGCAACGCGGCCGTCAGCAGGTTCTCGATGTCCATGGTGCATCCCGATCTGTTCGATGCGCGGCATTGTGCACCAGCGACAGACGATGCCCGCAGAACTTCGTCCGCCCTGGCACCGGCGCAGCGCCGTCCTCTGCGTCCGCCGTCGGGAAATCGCGGCCCGCGACGTGTCATGCCAGGCATGCTGCCGCCGCAGCGCCTGCAGTGCTATCTCGCCGTCTACCGGGCAGACACGGCAGGTCGCATGTTTTCGGGACCCGCACCCCGCTGACGCGTGCCTGGGGTCCGCATCCCGCCGGAAGCAGACCTTGCGCTACCGCGCCTGCGCCATGCCCATGGCCCGACAGGCCGCAAGAAGATCGCCGTCTATCCGGCCTGCGTCTGGACCTCGCCCGCATCGCCTGGAGATGCCAGCGCGACCACCGAACCACCCTGCACCTTCCAGCCATCGGCATGCCTTACCCAGAAGCGGCAGTACCTGAAGCGACCTCGGAACGCGGCTCCGTCGAATGATCCCGCCAGGTCTGCGGTAACCAGCGCGACCGCCGCCTGTCCCTGCATGACGATCTCCACGGATCGCCACTCGGCCATGTTCAACGTCTGCCGGCCGGACCGGTGCAGTGCCAGGTCGTCCTGCTTGCGGAACACATCGCCGGAAGGGCCCACGAAGATCAGGTCGTCCGCGATCAAGACGTCCAGGGCGGCCACGTCGCTGGTGAGCATCGCGATGCGCAGCGCTTCTTCCTGTTGCCGGATCTCTGTTTCCATGTCGCCTCCTTGCCGGATGGTCGCGTCGCCGAGAGAACCATGGGACGTGGACGCCATCATGGACCGGCACTGGAACGTTGAAAACCTTCGCCAGGATCCCGCTGCCGCGCGGCCGGACATCCTTCGCCGCGCATACGCTCGGGCAAAGGATGCACGGTGTTCCCGATCCGGATCTGACGCATCGGTCACCGACACCTGCCGTGGAGATGACGCCAGACGATGCATGGACGCGCACGCCACGCGCCCGTTGCTGAATGTCGTATCGCGCTTGCCTGCCGGCTTCACAAGGGCGTGACTCGCGCAGACCTAACGTCCGGCCAACAAGAAGCGCGCGCGGCGCGGAGGAAGGGCATGACGACGATCAGACTGCGGGCGACCGGCCCGGCCACCGGCTTCGATGCCCTGATGGCGGCGCTGGAGGGTGTCGAGGGCGTGGAACGGCTGGAGGAACTGGCGGACCTGATGCCGCACATGGACGACGACGATTCCAGTTCCGCCGGGTTGCCCGACGATATCGGCGCCAGCGATGTGCATGCGGTGGAGGTGGAAGTCGCGTCGCCCTACGCCGATACCGTGCGCGCCACCGCCGAACAGATCGGCGAGCGTTACGGGCTGGTACTCGAGTACGTCGACGAGTTCTGAGGCGCCTTGGCCGGCCTGCATTACACCACCGATGCGATGCCGGGCCTGCGCCGCCGGCGGCAGGGACGCGGCTTCACCTATGTGGACGCACGCGGACGCGCCGTGCGCGATGCGGCGACCCTGGCGCGCATCCGCCAACTGGCCATCCCGCCGGCCTACACGGACGTGTGGATCTGCGCCGATGCGCGCGGGCACCTGCAGGCGACGGGCCGTGATGCCCGCGGCCGCAAGCAGTACCGCTACCACACCGCCTGGCAGGCCGAACGCGGCGCGCGCAAGTACGACCGCCTGATCGCCTTCGCGGAAGCGCTGCCGCGGCTGCGTCGCCAGGTGCGCGCCGACCTCGCCCTGCCGGGCTTCCCGCGCGACAAGGTCGTCGCGCTGGTCGTCGCCCTGCTCGGACACACCCTGCTGCGCGTCGGCAACGAGAGCTACCAGAAGGAAAACGGCTCGTACGGACTCACCACCCTGCGCAACGTGCATGCGCGTTTCATCGCCGGCAGCCAGGTGCACTTCGTTTTCCGCGGCAAGGGCGGCAAGCCGCTCGCATCCAGCGTGTCCGATGCCCGGCTGGTGAAGCTGGTGCGCCAGTGCCGGCAGCTTCCGGGACAGGCGCTGTTCCAGTACCGCGAGGACGGGCGCGTACAGCGCATCACTTCCGGCGACGTCAACGCGTACCTGCAGGCCCAGTTGCAGGGTCCGTATACGGCCAAGGACTTCCGCACGCTGGGCGCCACGCTGCTCGCCTTCCGCACGCTGGCGGGCGTGGCGTCTCCCGACGCGGGCGACGACGCGCAGCGCGCGCGCATCCGGCAGGCGGTACTGCGGGGCACCGCCGACCTGCTGGGCAACACGCCGCGCATCTGCGAAAAGAACTACGTGGATCCGCGCGTCTTCCGCGGCTGGGAGGCCGGCGAACTGCAGCGCGCGGCGCGCGGCGCCAGCGGGCCGCGCCAGTGGGAGAACGCCGCGATCCGTTTCCTGCGGCGTGCGAAGCGGCCTGCCTGAGCCACGCGGCCCGTGGACACCCGTCCCGCGCCGTCCGACGCGATGCTCAGAACCTCAGGATGGCCGCGACCTGGGGCCCGCGATTCTTGAGGTTCAGTCCACCGGTGAAGCGGCGGCGATCGAAATCCAGGTCGATGTCGTTGTAGTTGTAGCGAAGGCCGAATCCCACGTGTTGCCAGGGGAAATACTCGAGATGGACATTCGCGTCCATCGCGTGGCCCGAGGTATCGCCGCCCGGCTTCCTGACATAGGAAACCTGTCCGCCCATCCGCCATCGCTCCCCCAGCGAGCGATGGTATTCAACGCGCAGCATGGGTGCCCATGCGCGCTCGTCGAAGCGCTCTTCTGCGGTGACCAGTCCTTCGCCGGTCGCCAGCGCAGCGGCCAGGTCGGCGCTGACGTCGTAGCGGACGGCACCGATGCCGACACCGGCCGCACTCCGATCGTTTCGATGGAACAGCCACGTATAGGCCGCGCCCGCGATGCTCACGTCCATGTCGCCCGAGAAGGCCGCATCCACAGGGAATCGCGAATCGTCGATCATGAGGTCCCGGTCGAGCACACGCTGACCGCCACTGTCGTAGCCGTATCCGAACGCGGACAGCTTGTGGCGTCCGCCGACCACGCCGTCGACCGACCAGAAGAGATCGGACCGGGAATCATCGAAGCCCAGATCGCGATGGAAGTTGACGTTGCTGCCCGTTCCGGCATCGGGCGAGTCCCAGCGCAGATCCACATCGTGGTCGATCACGTAGGAACCGGCAGAAATCTTGATGCGATCCACGGGCTCGACGGCCAGCGCGACGTCCGGCATGCCCCAGGCCACGCCCGCGGCGGCCAGAACGAGTATCGGAGATTTCATGGCGCGTCCTCTATGCGATTGGCTTACCCAACGAGGTGACCGTCAGCGCGCCGTGCTCAGCGGCTGAGCGACAGACGCTGCCCGGATGCCGTCGACTGGCCGACCCACAGATCCCGTGCGCGCGGCCAGAAGGATGCATAGACATCGCCCGACGAATTCGTCAGCACGATGGAAGGACCCTGGAAATCCCACCGCGAGACCTTCCACAGGTCCGGACATCCCGTCGACGTCACCGCCCAGTATCCATCGAAGAACGGACTGGCCTTCAGAGTGACGTTGCAGAGAAACTGCCCCGTGCTGGCGGTGACCTTGTAGGTCCCTTCGATCTGCTCGGGCGAGGGACGGGACGGTCGATGCTTGGACCACGCAGGCCGGTCGTCTTCATGCTCATCGTTGTCGCGCCCGAAACCGATACCGAACCCGCTGGTGCTGCTGGACGACGTGCTGCTCTCGTTGCTCTTCTCCCAGGCCCTCATTTCCGCTGAGCCCGCATTGTCGAACGGATCGTTCGATGTCGAATCCGAGCCCGCGGTCGTGGTAGTCGTGGTGGAACTGGACGATGCGCTCTGCGTCTGCTGGTCTATCGCGCCGGTATTGTCCTGCGCGTGCGCTGTCGCGCCGAGCATCATGGCGGCCGCAAAGAGGAATGTTCTCTGCATGTCGGCGGCTCCGGGTCAGTCGTTGGTGTCGGAGGGAGGATCGACATCGCACCCCACGCCATGGCATCCGATCCAGTTGCCCTGCGTGTCGAAGTTCGGGTTGCCCTGCTTGTCGAACGAGGGCCGGGTATCGATGGCGTCGGCACCGCTGCCGTCCTTCGGTGGATCGACCATGCAGCCGATGCCGTGGCAGCCGTCGTAGCCGCCGTGCGCGTAGGAATGCGTGTCCGACCGGTAGTTCGAGTAGTGTTCGTGGCGGTCGGAAGACGACAGCGCGGCGCCCGCGAGCGTCCCGAGCACGAGCAGGCCCACGTCGCGACCGCGGTCGTCATAGCGTCGGCTTCCCGGATCGAATGTCCCGCTGCTGCCGTGGTGGTAACCGCCCACGTCGGCGAACACACCCGAACACCCCTGATCGACCCAGAGACGCTGGCTGCGACGGTCGAATCCCCACGTGCGATTCAGGATGCAGGCACTGCCCGAAATCTGGTGGATCAGCTGCGGCGCACGCAAGGGAGCGCGAC
Organism: Pseudoxanthomonas sp. GW835-FHT14C01; assembly: GCF_058793715.1. Classification (NCBI taxonomy): domain Bacteria; kingdom Pseudomonadati; phylum Pseudomonadota; class Gammaproteobacteria; order Lysobacterales; family Lysobacteraceae; genus Pseudoxanthomonas; species Pseudoxanthomonas sp. GW835-FHT14C01. The sequence goes on along the minus strand of NZ_JBXAGB010000002.1, from coordinate 767,753 downwards.
ACTCGCTGTACTGGTAACTGACCGAATGGCACTCGACGGTGACCGTGCCGCTTTGCGCCAGCGCGGCCGTTGAAGGAAAGTAGATCAGCGCCAGACAGGCCGCCCCCAAGACACTACGCCCAAGACCTGTCATCCCAATCACTCCTTGTTGGTTAACGCGAAGACAATTCGGCTGGTGCGGGTATTTCCTGTCACATTTCCCAGTGCATCCTGCCTCCACCTTCAGTCCCCGTGCAATGCCTCGCAAGGCATAAAACACGCCTTCGCCAAGTCAGGTTCGTGATTACCGTTTAACGTATTCCCGCACCGATGCCTGGGCACGTCGATTCCGCTCCGTCGCGATCCCTGCCTCACTTGGCGTCCGGGACAAAGACGCGCGCATGCGGAACACGTGCGCGCGTAGAGGCGGTTCTACCCGCGAGGGCTCGCGCCCGATGTCCGTACTTAGGGCGCACCACTCCTCGCATAGCGACGGGGCGGCTCGCCGACACAGCGGCTGAAGGCCACGCTGAAGGTACTGGTCGAGCCATAGCCCACGCGCTCGGCGACTTCGGCCACCGTCAGACCCCCTCCCTTCAGCAGGCTCTTGGCGATCTCCATGCGCCAGGCAATCAGGTACTCCATCGGCGCCACGCCGACGGCGCGGGTGAAGCGCTCGAAAAAGGTGGAACGCGACAGCGCGGCGGCCTTCGCCAGTTCCGTCACCGTCCAGGGATGCGCGACATCGGCGTGTATCCGTGCCAGCGCTTTCGCCAATCGTTCGTCTCCCAGGCCACGCAGCAGGCCGGGAGGCGCATCGACGGCCGTGGTCCAGCGCATCGCCTCGACCAGCAGCATCTCGACCAGGCGCGACAGCAGGTAGTCGCTGCCCGGCTTCTGCTCCTCGTATTCCTCGCCCACCATCTGCACGAGCTGCATCAGCCGCTGCGATCCCCGCACATGGACGATCGTCGGCAGCAGCGAGGCCAGCAGTCCCGCCTGCCGGGTGTCGAACAGGAACGCACCGCCGAGCGAGCGCATGTCCGGCGGCCCCTCCTGCTCTCCATGGCGCCGCTCGCCCCGCTCACGCGGTTCGACGCGCGGATCGATGAAGACCGGGGGTGCCGGCGCGAAGCTGGAGAGCGTGAACGGAGGCGTGGTGGGCAACAGCACGAAATCGCCCGCGCGGAGGGTGATGGCCGCGTGCCCGTCCACCGCCAGCGATGCGCTGCCCTCCAGCACGATGCAGAAGCCCGGCAGCCCGTAGTCGGCGTAGCGCACCGCCCATTGGCCCTTGCCGCTGATGACATTGGCGAAGACCGATCGCGGGTGCAGCAGCTGGACGACGTCGGAAAGCGGATCCGCCATTTCGGACTCTGGCTAAAAAGATACGGATGATCTGTTATCGATCATCCGGAAAGGCTGGCCTATCGTGCCTCCCTCGTCAACCCACGGAGAACGACATGAAGACCATCCTGATCACCGGCTGCTCCTCCGGCTACGGCCTGGAAACCGCCCGCCACTTCCTCGCCCAGGGCTGGAACGTCATCGCCACGCAGCGCCAGCCTCGCGAAGACCTGCTCCCCGCCTCACCGCGACTACGCCTCCTGGCCCTCGACGTCACCCGGCCCGACAGCATCGCCGCCGCCATCGATGAGGCCGGTCCGATCGATGCGCTGGTCAACAACGCGGGGATCGGCCTGTTCGGTGCGTTCGAGGCCACGCCGATGTCCACCGTGCGGGAGGTATTCGAGACCAACACCTTCGGCACGATGGCGATGTGCCAGGCGGTGATTCCGCAGTTCCGCGAGCGTCGCGCCGGGGTTATCGTCAACGTCACTTCCAGCGCCACGTTGGCGCCCTTCCCGCTGGTCGCCGCCTACACCGCGAGCAAGACGGCGGTGGAAGGCTTCACGGCGTCGCTCCGCCATGAACTCGAAGCCTTCGATGTGCGCGTGGCGCTGGTGGAGCCCGGTTATGGACCTTCCACCCGGTTCACCGCCAACGGACAGCAGCGCATGCAGGGCCTGATTCCCGAGGCGTACCAGCCGTTCGCGCACAGCGTGTTCGCCGGACTCGGCCGCAGTACCGCCGTGACGATGGAACGCGATGTGGCCGAGGGCGTCTGGCGCGCGGTCCACGATGCGCACGGCCAACTGCATTTTCCCGCCGGCGCGGACGCGGTCGCGCTGGCGGCGAAACGCTGAGCCTCAGGCCGGAAAGCGGATCGGTGACGCGTCGTGCCACGCCAGCGTCAGGGCGCTGCCGATGGCTGGCGGCTCCGCGACGCCGAGATCGACCTCGACGACACTGCCCTCCGGCAACTGCACGCGTCCTTCGAAGTGGGGGCCACGGAACGTCATCGCGATCAGCACGCCCGACAAGCGCCCCCCCGGATCCTGGCGCAGGCCACCGGGACGCAGCAGCACGTCGCCGTCGCCGCCCGCCTGCAGGGCGGAGGCCGGCACCAGCGTGCCGCGGCCGATGAAGGCGGCGACGGCGCGATGCGCGGGCCGCCGGTAGAGGCGTTCGGGACGGTCCCATTGCAGCAGCCGGCCTTCCGCCATCACGCCGACGCGGTCGGCCATGGCGAAGGCCTCGGCCTGGTCGTGGGTGACGAACAGCGACGTCGTCTCCGCCGCCTTCAACAGGGTGCGCAGGTCGCCGGCCAACCGCGCGCGGGTCAGCACGTCGAGGCTGGACAACGGCTCATCCAGCAACAGCAACGATGGGCGCGGCGCCAGTGCGCGCGCCAGTGCGACGCGCTGCTGCTGTCCGCCCGAAAGCTCGTGAGGATAGCTGCGCATGGCGTTTTCCAGCCCGACGAGTTCCAGCAACTCGCGGATCCGGGCCTCGCGCGCCTTCGATGCCAGCGCACGGATGCCGAAGCCGATGTTGCCGGCGACATCGAGATGCGGGAACAGCGCGAAGTCCTGGAACATCATGCCCACGCGCCGCTGTTCGGGCGCCAATGCAGTGCCCCGCCCCGCAAGCGCGATGCCGTGGAGCACGATGCGCCCTGCGGCGACCGGCTCGAAACCGGCGATGGCGCGCAACGCCGTGGTCTTGCCGCAACCGGAGGCGCCCAGCAGCGCACCGACTTCGCCACGCGGCAGCGCCAGCGACAGGTCCTGCACGACCGCCCGCCACCCATCCGGCGTGGGATATCCGACCCGCACGCCTTCCAGTACGAGCCATGCGTCCTGCGTCATGCCGGGTGCCTCCCCATGCGATGGCCGGCACGCGCCAGCAGCACGACCGGCAGCAGGCCGGCCACCACGATCAGCAGCGCCGCGATGGCGCCTTCTTCATAGGCGCCGCGCGCCGCGTCCGCGTACAGCCAGGTCGCCAGCGTGTCGACGCCCAGCGGCCGCAGCAGCAGCGTCGCGGGCAGTTCTTTCATCACGTCGACGAACACCAGCAACGCGGCGGCGGCCAACGCCGGCCGCAGCAGCGGAAGATGCACACCGCGCAGCGTCGCGGCCGGCGTCCTGCCCAGGCTGCGCGCGGCCTCGTCCAGCGAAGGCGCGATCCGCTCCATGCCCGCCTCCAGATTGCCGATGGCGATGGTCAGGAACCGCAGCGTGTAGGCGATGACCAGCGCCGCCATCGATCCCATCAGCCACAGTTGCGGCGGAACGCCGGAGAACGCCAGCAGCGCCGACAGACCGGCATCGAAGGCACCCAGCGGCGCCAGCAGGCCCAGCGCCAGCACCGTACCGGGAATCGCATAGCCGAGGTTGGCGCTGCGCAGGCTGACAGTTTCCACGAGCGACCGACGCCGCGCGCGCGCAAGCCGCAACGCCCACACCACCCCCAGCGCCGCGGCCAGAGTGAGCACGGTGGCGGTCACGGCCACCGTCAACGTGTTCCACAGGCTGTCCAGCAGTTGCGGCGACAGGCCCGACTGTCGCCAGCGCTGCCAACCGCTCACGACCAGGTGCGCGAACGGCAGCACAAACCCGATCGTCACCGGCAGCAGCGTCGCCATTAGCGCGGCGAAAGCCATGACGCCATGCAGCCGCGCAGGCTGCATCGGCTGCGGACGACGCGCCGTCGCGTAGCGCTGTCGCCGCCGTCCGTGGCGCTCCAGCGCGATCAGCGCGAGCACCAATACCAGCATGCCGAGCGCGATCTGCGCCGCGCCGGCGAGATCACCGCGCGAGATCCAAGTGGTGTAGACGGACACCGTCAGCGTCTGCACCCCCAGGAATTCGGACGCGCCGATGTCGTTGAGCGTCTCCAGCAGCGCCAGCACCACGCCGACGGCGATCGCGGGGCGTGCCAGCGGCAGCGCCACCCGGCGGAACAGCGCCGATGCCGGCGTGCCCAGCGAACGCGCGGCATCCAGCAGTCCGCTCGCCTGCGTCATGAACATCGCGCGCGTGGTGAGATAGACATACGGATACAGCACGAAGCCGAGCAGCACGATGCAGCCCGCCAGCGAGCGCGCGTCGGGCAGGCGCAGATCGCGCGGATCGTCGATCCCGAGCACCGTCCGCAAGCCGCCATGCAGCGGCCCCAGCGGATGCAGCAGGTCGAGATAGACGTAGGCCACGATGTAGGTGGGCACGGCCAGCGGCAGCAACAGCGCCCACGCCATCGTGCTGCGCCCGGGAAACTCGAAGGCGGTGACCAGCCACGCCGTGCCGGTTCCGACGACGCCGACGATGGCGCCGACACCCGCCAGCAGCACCAGCGTATTCACGCCCGCTTGCGGCAGTACGTGGCGCGCGAGGTGCGCCCAGGTACCACCGCTGCCTTGCGCGGCTTCCGCCACCAGCGCGATCAGCGGCATGATGGCGACCAGTCCGATGCCGGCCGCAGCGATGCGCCATCCTCCCGGCAGGCGACGGACCATCCTCATCGCCGGGCTGTCAGTGGTCGAAGCCCACGCGGTCGACCAGTTCGCTGGCCTTCTTGCGCTGCGCCACGATCTGCCGCAACGGCAGGGGGTCGCTGGTCAGCTCGCCGAAGCTGGCGACGACCGGATCGAGTTCCACGCCCGCCTTCACCGGATACTCGTAGTTGGCCTTTGCGTACAGGCTCTGCGCATCATCCGACACTAGGTACTCCAGCAGCTTCACCGCGTTGTCGCGGTTCGGCGAGAACTTCGCCACCGACGCGCCGCTGATGTTGACATGGGTGCCGCTGGGCTGCGCCGACGCGAACACCGGACGCACCACCTGGATCGCATCGCCCCACTGGCGCTGCTCGGAGCCCTCTTCGCTGTTCTTCATGCGGCCGACGTAGTAGGCGTTGGCGATACCGATGTCGCAGATGCCGCCGAGGATGTCGCGGGCGACTTCGCGATCGCCCCCGGCGGCCTTGCGCGCCAGATTGTCCTTCACACCACGCAGCCATTGCTCGGTGGCGGGCTCGCCGGCATGCGCGATCATCGCCGCGATCAGGCTGACGTTGTAGGGATGCTGGCCGGACCGGATGCAGACCCTGCCCTTCCACTCGGGCCTGGCCAGGTCTTCGTAGGCGAAGCCGGCCAACGACAGGTCCTTGCGCGCATACAGCACGCGGTCGCGCAGCGACAGCGCGAACCACTGGCCATCCGCCGCGCGCAGGTGCGCGGGGATCGCGGCGTCGAGCACTCCGGACGCGACGGGTTGCGTCAGTCCGCCATCGACGAGTTCCAGCAGGTTGCCGCTGTCGACCGTCATCAGCACGTCGGCCGGCGAACGTGCGCCCTCGGCGCGCAGCCGTTCCGGCAGGCCGTCGCGGACGAACACCGTGTTGACCTTCGTGCCGGTCTGAGCGGTGAACGCATCGAGCAGCGGCTGCACCAGCGCGGGCTCGCGCGTGGTGTAGAGGTTCACTTCGCCACCGCCCGCCTTCGCAGGCGTTCCTGCGGCAGGATCCGCGGCGGTCGTTTGCGGCTTGCACGCGGCGAGTGCGAGCAACAGGCTGCCGGTGACGGCGAATTTGCAGACAAGCGCCTTCAAGGACGCAGGAACGTAGTGCGCAACAGGACGCATGGATGACTCCTCGTGAGTGGCTGGAGGGCTCTGGCGTGGCCGTGCGCCGGCTGGAGCAGCGACAGCGATACTAAGCGCTGGACAGGAACGAATGCCACCGCGCGACGCCCTGCTTCGGTGCAAGACATCGCGGAAGTCGACGACGCGTGCGCCGGCCGCGCATCAACATGAACAACGGATTCAGCTAAACGCATCGAGAGGAAAAGCAGGTCGCAATGCGCATGCGATGATCCAGGCCCCTCCGCTTCATCCGACCTGCATGGAATGGTTATCCGACCCGACGATCTGGATGGGTCTGGCAACACTGGTGGTGCTCGAGATCATCCTCGGCATCGACAACCTCGTCTTCATCGCCATCCTGGCGGACAAGCTTCCTCCCCATCAGCGCGACAAGGCGCGCCTGATCGGCCTGAGCCTGGCGCTGCTGATGCGGCTCGGCCTGCTGGCGACGCTCTCGTGGATCATGCGGCTCACCGCGCCGCTCTTCTCCGTTTTCGACCATGCCTTTTCCGGACGCGACCTCATCCTGCTGGTCGGCGGCCTGTTCCTGTTGTTCAAGGCCACCATGGAGCTGCACGAGCGCCTTGAAGGCCGTGCTCACGAGGCCGGCGGCAGCAAGGTCTACGCCAGTTTCGGCGTGGTCGTGACGCAGATCGTCATCCTCGACGCGGTGTTTTCGCTGGACTCGGTCATCACCGCGGTCGGCATGGTCGACCAGCTCGGCGTGATGTTCGCCGCCGTGATCATCGCGATGGCCGTGATGATGCTGGCCAGCAAGCCGCTCACGGCGTTTGTCAACCGCCACCCGACCGTGGTCGTGCTGTGCCTGGGCTTCCTGCTGATGATCGGCTTCAGCCTGGTGGCCGAGGGCCTGGGCTTCAAGATTCCGAAGGGCTATCTGTACGCGGCCATCGTGTTCTCGATCCTGATCGAGGCGTTCAACCAGTGGTCGCGCTTCAATCGCGAGAAGCATGCGCAACGGCTGCCGTTCCGGCAGCGCACCGCCAATGCGGTGATGAGCCTGCTGGGCTCGCGCCCGTCCACCGACGCCAGCGACGGCACGCCGGACACGGAGGCGCAGCAGGAACCCGGGCTGGAGGCGGTCGAGCACGACATGATCCGCAGCGTACTGACGCTGGCGGACCGCTCGGTGGCCAGCGTGATGACCGTGCGCACCGACATCCAGTGGATCGACCTCAGGAAAGGGACCGATCACGTCGCGCAGCAACTGACGCAGTCGCCGCACACCCGCCTGCTGGTGGGCGACGGCGAACTGGACAACCTGCAGGGCGTCGTGCAGAGCCGCGACCTGCTGGCCGGCGTGCTGGCCGGCAAGCCGCTCGTCCTGACGGACTACCTGCGCGAACCACTGACGCTGCCCGAAGGCACGACGGCATTGCGCGCCCTCGAACGCATCAAGCAGCACGCCATCCCGCTGGCCGTCGTCGTGGATGAGTACGGCAGCGTCGAGGGCGTCGTCACTCCCAACGACCTGCTCGCCGCGATCGCCGGCGACCTGGCGGATACGCGCGATGCGGACTACGGCGCGGAGCAGACCGATGCCGGCTGGATCGTCGACGCCTCGATGTCGATGGAAGACGTGGAGCGCGCCACCGGCATCGCGCTCGAGCGCAATCCGGCCTACGTCAGCCTGTCCGGCCTGTTCCTGCATGCGCTGGAACGCCTGCCCGACGTCGGCGATACCGTCCGCTCCGGCGACTGGCGCATCGACGCGCTGACGCTGGAGCGCCGCCGCGTCGGCAAGGCGCGGATCACACCGGCGGACGACGACTGACGCGAGGGCGGCAGGCGCGCCAAGGCGAAACGTGTGGACGGAGGCTAGCCAGGCGGCTGGATCGCCGGTGCATGCCGCGCCAGCAGTTCCACGATCCAGTCGATGAACACCCGCAATTTGCGGCTGACGTGCCGACTCGGAGGGAAGGCGAGGTACATCGGCATGGGAGCGATCTGCCAGTCGTCGAACAGGCGCACCAGTTCGCCCCGCGCCAGCGGTCCGCGCGCCATGTACATCGGCAGCCACATCGCGCCCAGACCCGCCAATCCCGCGGCGAGATAGGCATTTCCGTCATCGACCGACAGCACATGGCGCCCCTGCACGCGCACGTCCTCGTCGCCGCGTCGCATCGACGACATCAGCGGATTGCCGGTGCGGGAACTGCGATAACCCACGATCCGATGACCTGCATCCTCCAGCGCCGACGGATGCGCCGGCACGCCCGCGCGCGCCAGATAGGCGGGCGCCGCATACACGCCCAAGGGCAGGTCGGCCACATGGCGCGCGCGCAGGGAAACATCGGTGAGCTCGCCCCCGCGCAGCACGCAGTCCACGTTCTCGTCGATCAGGTCGACCTTGCGATCACTGGCACCCAGATCGAGCTGGATGTCCGGATAGCGGGCATGGAATTCCGGCAACGCCGGTACCAGCACCAGGCTCGCCAGCGGCGCGGGCACGTCCACGCGCAACCGGCCTCGCGGCGACGCCGATGCGGCCGACAGGCTGGTTTCGGCATCGTCCAGGTCGGCGAGCAGGCGCACGACGCGCTCGTAGTAGGCCGCGCCATCGGCGGTGACGTTGACCTTGCGCGTCGTGCGGTGGAGCAGCTTCACCCGCAGATGCGCCTCGAGGTGCTGCACCAGCTGCGTCACCCGCGTCCGGCTGGCCTGCATCGTATCGGCCGCCTTGGTGAAGCTGCCGGTCTCGACTACGCGGACGAAGGCCTGCATCGCGTCGATACGGTCCATGCGGACTCCAGCAACAGGCGGAATTGTTTCGATTCTACAAACAGTGTTCCCGGGATAGGCCGGTTTTTCCCGCCTGCCGCGCTGCCTAGAGTGATCGCCATGCCGCGGACCGCCGGTCCGCACACCCCCCATGACAGGAGCACTCCCATGACATCCCGCGATGCCATTTTCCCCGCCGGCCGGCAGGATCTCTACGCCATGCACGCCTACTCCGCGGCGATCCGCTCGGGCGACCTGCTGTTCGTTTCCGGACAGGTCGGCAGCCGCCAGGACGGTTCGCCCGAGCCGGACTTCGAAACGCAGGTACGCCTCGCCTTCGACAACCTCCAGACGACCCTGAAGGCCGGCGGCTGCGGACTGGACGACATCGTCGACGTGACCACGTTCCATACCGATCCCGAGCGCCAGTTCGACACGATCATGAAGGTCAAGGGCGACGTCTTCCCGACCGCGCCCTACCCCAACTGGACCGCGGTCGGGGTGACCTGGCTTGCGGGCTTCGATTTCGAGATCAAGGTGATCGCGCGTATTCCGGCGTGAACGCGTGGCAGGTGCGGGGACCCGTCGACAGGCGACGATCCGTCCGGGGCGCGGCACGCCCGTCCCTTCATCGGGCCTGGTAGAAGTCCATGGGAACGAGCTCGACGGCCCAGCCGCCTTCTTCCCCCAGCGTGGCAGCCGGATGCAGGGACGCGATGCGCAGCGCCTCGTCGTGGCTGTCCGCCTCGATGATGAACAGCCCGCCCACCACCTCCTTCGACTCGGTGTAAGGGCCATCGCTGATCTGCGTCTTGCCGTGGTGCGGGCGGAGCGTTCGCCAACCGTCCAGGTCGCCGAGCGACGCGGAGACCAGGACCTTGCCGGTGGCACGCATCTTTTCGTCCAGCGCAGGGCACTGGCTCACCAGTGCCTCGACATCCTCCGGACTCATCGCGGCGAACTTCTCGGGGGTGAAGTAGGCGAGGCCAAGGTATTTCATTGGAATTCCTTCAGACGGTGATGAACCGACGACGAAGCAGGCGACCGGGAATCGACATGCGCCGGCATGGAGCCGCAACCCGAGGTGGCTCGCTACTCGCGAGGGGTATACAGCGAGACGGCGGCGATACCGATGCCGAATGCCAGCAGCGCAACGCCGTACCCTTGCACGGTCCGCTTGCCGGCTTCCTCGACATGCATGCGCCGCGGGAAAAGCCCGGCGCGGCTGGGCGAGTTCGGGTGCACCATCACGCGCGGTTCGGCGGTGACGAACACCAGCGTGCCGGCGCTGGCGAACACCACGGCCAGGAACAGACCCAGTGCGCTCGGTTTGAGCCGCCTCATGAAAACCGCCATCCGCAGGATCGCCGGACGCGGGGACGGCGCGATGCGGCCGTCATCCGCCTCACATCGTATGCGTCGGCTTCTCGCCGTTGAGGCTACCGGCCAGCATCGTCTCGATGCGGTTCTTGATGGCTTCGCCCTCGCCGTTCTCGGCGAACTGCACGCCGATGCCGGCCGCGCGATTGCCCTGTGCACCGACCGGCGTCACCCATACGACCTTGCCGGCCACCGGCAGGCGGTCGCTGGATTCGGGCAAGGTCAGCAGCAGGAACACCTCGTCGCCCAGGAAGTAGCGCTTGGGCGTGGGCACGAAGATGCCGCCGCCCTTCACGAACGGCATGTAGGCGTTGTACAGCGCGGCCTTGTCCTTCACTGCCAGCGACAGGATGCCCTGCCGTCCACCTGCTGCATTCATCGACGTCTCCGTGTTTCGGTCAGCGTCGCGCCCCGACAGCGCGCCCGCGATCGCCACCGGCCCAGGCCAGCAGCAGTTCCACCATGGCCAGGTCGCCGCGCACCGTGGTCCTCAACAGGTCTCGGGTGCGGTTGGCGGCGTCGAACCAGGCGGCCAGCTTGTTCAATCGGGCCGGATCGGTCAAGCCGACGGTGCCCGCCTGTGCCAGCGCGAGGTCGGCCGCGTGCCGCAGCCGCGCATCGGCCAGTTCGTCGTTGGCCCAGCGCTGCGCGGTCTCGACCACGCCGACCTCGCCTTTCTCCAGTCGCTGCAGGTCGCGTGCGACGGCCTCGCGCAGTGCCAGGCCGTCGTTGCGCAGCCAGTCGTCGGCCAGGCCCGGATGGCCGCGCGCAGCGTCCAGCGCGCGCGTCGCGTCGGCCGCGGCATGGCCCTGTGTATGCAGCCAGGCCAGCGCTTCGTCGCGCGGCGGCAGGCGGAACTCGATGCGCTGGCAGCGGCTGCGAATGGTGGCCGGCAGGCGCGCGGGCTGCGCGCTGACCAGCCACAGGTAACGGTTCGGCGCAGGTTCTTCCAGCGTCTTCAGCAACGCATTGCAGGCCGACCGGTTGATGGCATCGGCCGGATCGATCAGCGCCACCTGCGCACCGCCGTACTGCGGCGTGAGCGCCAGCTTCTGCGACACCTCGCGGATCTGGTCGATGACGATCTCGGTGCGCAGCTTGCTGCCGTCCTTGGTCGCGACGAACGAGACGACCTGCAGGTCCGGATGCGTGCCCGCATCGATCAGCCGCGCGCTGCGGTCGTCCGGCGTGGGTTCGCCCTGCGCATCGCGCTGCTGCGCCAGCACGCGGCGCGCCAGCCTGTCGAGCACCGCGCGCTTGCCGAGACCGGCGGGACCGCACACCAGCAGGCCGTGGCCGAGGCGACCCGAGTCCAGTGCCGCGACGGCCTGGTCGTAGGCGCGCTGCTGCCAGGGCAAGAACACGGTCGTCATGCCAGGTCGCTGTCGGTCAGCGTACGCAGGTAGGCGCCGATGGCCGCATCGACGTCGGCACCGACGCCCGCTGGCGGCTGGGCGGCATCGATCACGCGGAAGCGCTTTGGCTCGGCGGCGGCACGCGCGCGGAAGCCGGCACGCACGCGCTCGAAGAAATCGTCCTGTTCGCTCTCGATGCGATCGGGCCACAGGTCGCGACCGGCGGTACGCGCGCGGCCTTCGCGCACGTCCAGATCGAGCAGCAGGGTCAGGCCGGGCTTCAGCCCGACCGCGCGGCATTCCAGCGCGGCGATCCACTCCGGATCGAGTCCGCGGCCGGCGCCCTGGTAGGCGTAGCTCGAATCGGTGAAGCGGTCGCTGATGACGAAGGCGCCGCGCCGCAGCGCCGGACGCACCACTTCGCGCACGTGCTGCGCACGCGACGCGAACATCAGCAGCAGTTCGGCCTCGGCGGCAAGCGGCTCGTCCTGCGCACCGAGCAGCAGTTCGCGGATGCGCTCGGCCAGCGGGGTACCGCCGGGTTCGCGCGTCAGCACCACGTCATGGCCGGCGGCCTGCAGGCGGTCGCGGATGGCCGCGATGGCGCTGGTCTTGCCGGCGCCCTCGCCGCCTTCCAGCGTGATCAGCCGCGGCTGCGACAGCAGGGCCGCGCTCATGGCGCTTCCGCCTTGCGCAGCGTCTCGCGGCGCGTGACCAGATAGCGGGCGACCGCGGCGTTGTGCTCGGCCAGCGTGGCCGAGAAGATGTGGCGCCCACTGCCGTCGCCGACCGCGACGAAAAACAGCGTGTCACCCTGCGCCGGATTCACCGCGGCCTTCAGCGCATCCGCGCCGGGCATCGCGATGGGGGTCGGGGTCAGGCCCCGGCGCGTATAGGTGTTGTACGGCGTGTCGGTCAGCAGGTCGCGCTTGCGGATGTTGCCGTCGTAGCTGCTGCCGATGCCGTAGATGACGGTGGGATCGGTCTGCAGCGGCATGCCGAGCTTCAGCCGGCGCGCGAATACGCCCGCGATGGCCGGTCGCTCCTCGGCGATGCCGGTCTCCTTCTCGATGATCGACGCAAGGATCAACGCTTCTTCCGCCGACTGCAGCGGGACATCCTGCGCACGCGCCCGCCATACGCCGTCGAGCGTCTTCTCCATCGCGGCGTACGCGCGCTTGAGCACGTCCAGGTCGGTTTCGCTGCGCGTGTAGACGTAGGTCTCGGGCAGGAAGCGGCCCTCGGGATGCTGCCCGGCGTGGCCGAGCGCCGCCATCAGCTCGACATCGCTCAGGTCCGCGGTCTTCTGCTGCAGCGGCGTGGCGTTGCGCAGCGCGGCGCGCAGCTGGCGGATGTTCCAGCCTTCGACGATGGTGAAACGGTACTGCAGCGTGCGGCCCTCGCGCATGCGCTTGAGCAGTTCGCGGGGCGTGAGGGTCGGTTCCAGCGCGTACTCGCCGACCTTGAGCTGGCTGGCGGTATCGGTCTCGCGGGCGAGCAGCCGCCATTGCAGATCGGTCCCCGAGGACACCCCTTCCGCGCGCAACTTGCGCAACACGGTGGGGAACGCATCGCCGGACGCGACCTCGACCGTCGCATCGGCCGATACGCCGCCGATGGGCGCGTCCGCGAACCCGCGGTGGCCCTGCCACAGCCAGAACGCCGCTCCCGCCGCCAGGACCAACAGCAGGACGAAGGTGATGACGATGAAGCGGCAACCGCGCTTGAGTGCTGACGCCACGCGATCCTCGGTGTCTGAAGCAGGCCGTGCAGGATACCCGGTCGCCGTCTCAGGCTGTAGGCGCAGGAGACGGAAGCCCCGGCATCAGCCTTCCAGGGCGCGCAGCACGCCGCGAGCCTTGGCCCGGGTCTCGTCCAGTTCCCTGTCCGGGATCGAGTCGGCGACGATACCTGCACCGGTGCGGAACCGGGCCACGCTGCCCGTGCCGTCGGCGACGATTTCGGCACTGCGGATCAGGATGTTCAGGTCGAGATCGCCGTCGCGGTTCAGCCAGCCGAAGGCGCCGGTGTAGGCGCCGCGCGGCACCTGTTCAAGCTCGGCGATGATCTGCATGCAGCGCACCTTGGGGCAGCCGGTGATGGTGCCGCCGGGGAACGTGGCGCGGATGACCTCACCCGGTGTCGCGTCGCTGCGCAGGTGCCCGCGCACGTTGCTGACGATGTGGTGCACGTGCGCGTAACTCTCGACGGTCATCAGTTCGTCGACCTGCACGCTGCCGGGCGTGCAGACGCGGCCCAGGTCGTTGCGTTCCAGGTCGATCAGCATGACGTGCTCGGCGCGCTCCTTCGGATGGCCGACCAGCTCGCGGATGCGCGCCGCATCGTCGTCGCCTTCGAAGCGCGGGCGCGTGCCGGCGATGGGCCGGGTCTCCACGACCTCGCCACGCACCGACACCAGGCGTTCCGGCGAAGAGCTGACCACCGTCCAGTCCGGCGTGGCGAACAGGCCTGCGAACGGCGCGGGGTTGGCGGTGCGCAGGCGCGCGTACAACGCAGCGGGATCCAGCGGTGCGTCGAAATGCGCACGCCACGCCCGCGACAGATTCACCTGGAAGATGTCGCCTGCATGCAGGTAGTCGAGGATTCGATTGACGCCGTCGGTGAAGCGCTGCGGGTCGTCCTCGTCGATGCGGGCCGGTGGTTGCCAGGCCGGCAACGGCGGCAACGGCGCCGCCCGCGCGACATCGTCCAGGATGCGCGCGATCAGATCGCCCTGCCCCGCCTCCGCCACGATCACGCGATCGCCGGTGCTGCGATCGCGCAGCACGGTAGCGGGACAGCGCAGCGCAAGCGCGACGGGTGGTGCCGCCGGCGCCTGCGGCAGCCGCAGCACCGGTTCCACCTGTTGCGCCAGTTCGTACGCCAGCAGCAACGCCCAGCCACCGCGGAATGGCCAGCGCGGCTCTTCGCGCGGGATGCGCTGCGCCTGCCAGTGGCGGTCGAGCACGGCGAGGAAATCGCCGGCTTCCACGCCCCCTTGCAGATCCCGCGTGATGCCGTCGGCCTCGAGCCGCAGGCCGGTGCCGTCGGCCACCAGCAGGAAGTCCCAGCGTCCCTGCGCGGTGCCGGACGCGACCGACTCCAGCAGCACCGGATAGCGTTGCGGATCCAGGCGGTGCAGGGACAGCAGGTCGGTGTCGGACGGGAGCGCGCGGGTTTCGATCATGGACTCGTCATCCCGGCGTTGGCCGGGACCCGGTGACGTGCTGTGCAGATGAAGCGTAAGACGCTGGGCCCCGGCCTGCGCCGGGGCGACGTCGGTGCTGACCTCGGCCGATCAGATCCGCTTGAACACCAGCGTGCCGTTGGTGCCGCCGAAGCCGAAACCGTTGGAAACGGCGACGTCGATCTTCTTCTCGCGCGCCGTGTTCGGCACGTAGTCGAGGTCGCAGCCTTCGCCGGGCTCGTCCAGGTTGATGGTCGGCGGGATGATGCCGTGATGGATGGCCAGCACGGAGAAGATCGCTTCCGCACCACCCGCCGCCCCCAGCAGATGCCCGGTCATCGACTTGGTGGAGCTGACCATGATCTTGTATGCGTGGTCGCCCAGCGCGCGTTTCATCGCCAGCGTCTCGGCCAGGTCGCCCAGCGGCGTCGACGTGCCGTGGGCGTTGAGGTACTCGACCTGGTCCGGATTCAGGCCGGCGTCCTTCAAGGCCGACAGCATGCAACGCGCCGGGCCTTCGCCGTTCTCGCTCGGCGCGGTCATGTGGAACGCGTCCTGCGAGGCGCCGAAACCGGCCAGTTCGCAATAGATGCGCGCGCCACGTGCCTTGGCGTGCCCGTACTCCTCCAGCACCAGGATGCCGGCGCCGTCGCCCAGCACGAAACCGTCGCGGTCCTTGTCCCACGGACGCGAGGCGCGCGCGGGATCGTCGTTGCGGGTGGACATCGCCTTCATCGCGCAGAAGCCACCGACCGACGTCGGCGACGAGCCGCGCTCGGCGCCGCCGGCGATCATCACGTCGGCGTCGCCGTACTGGATGGTGCGCATGGCGATGCCGATCGAATGGTTGGACGTGGCGCAGGCCGAGACCGCCGAATAACCGGGACCCTTCAGCCCCTTCATGATGCTCAGGTGACCCGGCAGCATGTTGATGATGGTGCTGGGGATGTAGAACGGGGAAATCTTGCGCGGGCCGCCTTCGTGCAGCTTCACCGCAGTCTCCTCGATGCCGAGGATGCCGCCGATGCCGGCACCGATGATCGCGCCGATGCGCTCGGCATTGGCCTCGGTCACGTCCAGACTGGCGTCGTCCATCGCCATCAGCGATGCGGCCAGCCCGTAGTGGATGAACGAGTCCATCTTCTTCACGTCCTTCGGCGACACGAAGGCCGTGGGATCGAAGCCGCGGATCTCGCCCGCGATCTTCGTGCTGTAGCCCTCGGTATCGAAGGTGGTGATCGGGCCCAGGCCCGAACGCCCGTTGACGATGCCGTCCCAACTGGTGGCCATGTCATTGCCCAGGGGGGACACCAGGCCCATGCCGGTGATGACGACGCGACGACGCTGGCTCATATCGGATTCCTCTTGGATCTTGACGGCCGTATCCCGCACTTCGCGGGCGGATGGGGCCGGATACGCGCGGGGCCGCATGCGCGGCCCCGACACGGTTTGCTGCAACGGCCGGACTTACGCCTTGACGTGCGCCTTGACGTAGTCGATGGCCTGCTGCACCGAAGTGATCTTCTCGGCTTCCTCGTCCGGAATCTCGCACTCGAACTCTTCTTCCAGCGCCATCACCAGTTCAACGGTGTCCAGCGAGTCGGCGCCCAGGTCATCGACGAACGATGCGCTGGTGGTGACTTCCTCTTCCTTAACGCCGAGTTGTTCGACGACGATTTTCTTGACGCGTTCTTCGATGCTGCTCATGGATTCGCTCCAGACGGAGATGGGTGACGTGTTGGATTCTGCCGACGCGGGGCGAGGGCAAACCGGGGATAGTGTAGTGGAAACCGGCGGCGGGGGGCAGGTATCGCCAAACGCCACCGAATCAACCACTTACAGCTAATTCTTACGGCATGTACATGCCGCCGTTGACGTGCAGGGTCTCACCGGTGATGTAGCCGGCCGCAGGACCCGCGAGGAACACGACCGCGTTCGCGATGTCGGCCGGTTCGCCCAGGCGACCCAATGCGATCTGGCCGGCGAGCGCTGTCTTGGTTTCTTCCGGCAAGTCCTTGGTCATGTCGGTGGCGATGAAACCGGGCGCGACCACGTTGACAGTCACGCCGCGGCTGCCGATCTCCTTCGCCAGCGACTTGGAGAACGCGATGATGCCGGCCTTGGCCGCGGCATAGTTGGCCTGCCCGGCGTTGCCGGTCACGCCGATCACCGACGCGATGTTGATGATGCGGCCCTTGCGCGCCTTCATCATGCCGCGCATCACTGCCTTGGACGTGCGATAGACGCTGGTGAGGTTGGTGTCGAGGATCGCCTGCCAGTCCTCGTCCTTCATCCGCATCAGCAGGTTGTCGCGGGTGATGCCGGCGTTGTTGACGAGGATCGAGATGCCGCCGAACTCCTTGGCGATGCCGTCGATCAGCGCATCAACCGCACCGGCGTCGGTGACGTTCAGCTCACGACCATGACCGCCCGCCTCGGCGAGTCGCTCGCCGATGGCCTGCGCGCCCGACGCGCTGGTCGCGGTGCCGATGACGGTCGCGCCCTGCGCGGCCAGCGCGTCCGCGATGGCCGCGCCGATGCCACGGCTGGCGCCGGTGACCAGTGCGATTTCACCCTGCAGGGGCTTGCTCATGATGGAGATCCTCGGGGAGGGTCCGCGCGATCGCGACGGACAGGATAAGGGAACGCGTGCGAGCGCGTATCAGGACGGCCAGTCGGCGAGCGCGCCCTGGAAATCGCCGACCCCGCCGATGGCGCGCGCATCCAGGCCCTTGTCGATGCGCTTCACCAGACCGGCCAGTACCTTGCCGGGGCCGCACTCGGCGATGCGCACGGCGCCATTCGATGCCAGCAGTTGCACGCACTCGGTCCAGCGCACCGGCAGATACAGCTGGCGCACCAACGCATCCCGGATCGCATCGATGCCGGCGTGCACGTTCGCATCGACGTTCTGCACGACCGGCAGCGACGGCGCATGCCAGTGCAGGCCCGCCATCACCTCGGCGAGACGGTTGGCCGCTTCGCGCATCAGCGGCGTGTGCGATGGCACGCTGACCGCCAGTTTGACCACCTTGCGGATGCCACGCTCGGTAAGCATCGCGATCGCGCGATCGACGGCTTCGGTATCGCCACCGATCACGATCTGCCCGGGAGAGTTGTAGTTGGCCGGCACGACGACCTTGCTGTCGGACGCCTGCGTGCAGACCTCGGCCACCAGCGCATCTTCGGCGCCGAGCACCGCCGCCATCGCGCCGACACCCGCGGGCGCGGCGTCCTGCATCAGCTGGCCGCGCAGGCGGACCAGGTGCGCGCCGTCCTTCAACGACAATGCGCCGGCAGCGACCAGCGCCGTGTACTCGCCCAGACTGTGGCCGGCCAGCTGCGACGGCTGCGCACCGCCCTGCTGCTGCCACGCCCGCCACACGGCGATGCCGGCCGCGAGCAGCGCCGGCTGCGTGTATTCGGTCCGGTTGAGCATTTCCTCGGGACCACCCTGCGACAGCGCCCACAGGTCGACGCCGGCACCGTCGGAGGCTTCGGCGAACGTCTCGCGCACGACCGGATGCAGGTCGGACAGTTCGGCCAGCATGCCGACCGACTGCGAGCCCTGTCCCGGGAAGACGAAAGCGAGTTGCGTGGAAGTCACTGCGGCACCCTGCGTGAAATCAGGCGGCGATGATACGGGCGAACCCTTCGGATTGTCTGTACCGGGGCGTATGCGCAGCCGTGCATGCGTACGTGCATTGCATCGTCGCCGTCGCAGACGAGCGCTGGCGGAAACGAAGAAGGCGATGCTTCACAGCATCGCCTTCCGGAGATGGTGCGCGCGTGCGGATCAGTAGCGCAGCAACACGGAGCCCCACGTGAAACCACCGCCGAACGCTTCGAGCAGCAGCAGTTGGCCACGTTCAACGCGACCGGAACGCACTGCCGTATCCAGCGCCAGCGGCACCGAGCCGGACGAGGTGTTGCCGTGCTTGTCGACGGTGACGATGACCTGGTCCATCGACATGTCCAGACGCTTGGCGGTGGCTTCGATGATGCGCAGGTTGGCCTGGTGCGGAATCAGCCAGTCCAGGTCGTGCTTGTCGAGGCCATTGGCATCGAGCGTTTCGTCGACGACGCTGTCCAGCGCCTTGACGGCGTACTTGAAGACGTCGTTGCCCTTCATCTCGATGCGGATGCCGTTGTTGGGCTCGTCCGCCTTGAACCCGGCCGACACGCCGACCGGGTTCCACAGCAGTTCCTTCTTGCTGCCGTCGGCATGCAGATGGGTGCTGAGGATGCCGGTCTCGCTGTCGGCCTTCAGGACCGCCGCACCCGCGCCATCGCCGAACAGCACGCAGGTGGTGCGCTCGGTCCAGTCGACGATGCGGCTGAGCGTCTCGGTGCCGATGACGAGGGCCGTCCTGGCGTCGCCGCAGCGGATGAACTTCTCCGCCACGCTCAACGCATAGATGAAGCCCGAGCACGCGGCATTGACGTCCAGCGCCGCGCAGCCGGCCGCGCCGAGGCGCGCCTGGATCAGGCAGGCCGTGGACGGAAAGATCAGGTCGGGCGTGGTGGTGCCGACGACGATGAGGTCGATCTCGGACGCATCGACGCCGGCAGCCTCGAGCGCGCGCAACGCGGCCTGGTAGCCCAGGTCGCCGGCGGTTTCGCCTTCGGCGGCGATGTGGCGTTCGCGGATGCCGGTGCGGGACTGGATCCACTCGTCGCTGGTATCGACCAGCTTCGAAAGGTCCTCGTTGGTCAGCACCTTTTCCGGCAGATAGCTGCCCGTCCCGGCGATGCGCGCGTAAATGCGCCCCTTGTTACCCGGCTCGCTCATGCACGCTCCCATTGCCGGCCCGACGACGGGCCCTGGTTGTCATCGATCATGCGGAAAGCGCGCCCGTTGCGAGGGCGCGCCGCACGGATCAATCTTCCTCGACCGCCGAGGTCTTGGTGGCGATGACCTTCTTGCCGCGGTAGTAACCGTCGGCGGTCACGTGGTGGCGCAGGTGGATCTCGCCCGTGGTCGGGTCGGTCGACAGCTGCTTGGCGGTCAGCGCGTCGTGCGAACGACGCTGGCCACGACGGGACGGGGTGACGCGGGATTTCTGCACAGCCATGGGATTGCTCCAGCTCTTGTATCTGTTGGTGAACCTTGCGGTTCGTGTTGCCAGACCGCGGTAGCGGCTAGTTCTTCTTCAGCGAGGCCAGCGCCGCGAACGGACTGGTCTTCGCCACTTCTTCTTCGTCCGCGGCCCACTCGCTTTCGATGGCCTCGGACGCGGGATCCACCGGCACCACCGGCACGGCGAGGACCAGTTCGTCCTCCACCAGGTCGGCGGGGCGCAGCATGCCGTCTTCCGGCACCAGCAGGGCTTCGTAGCCGGGCGGCAGCGCGGACTCCTCGTCCTCGCTGCGCACCAGCCCCAGCCGCTGCTCCACCGTCACCGGCAACACGAACCGCTGCAGGCTGCGCTGGCATACCAGCGGCAGTCCGGCCTCGATCCGCAGCGCGATGTAAGGCACCCGCAGCGCGTCGTGATCGAACTCGATCGCGTAACGCACGTCGCCTTCGGTATCGACAAGAAGGCCCTGCAAACGCGTCATCGAGGACAACGGCAGCCGGCCTTCAAAACTGCGCCGGGTCGCGACCATGCGCCAAGCATCCAACATCTCGGGCGTATTCGCGGACATAAGCCGCTGAATGCTAAGGATCAAATGCCGACCTGTCAAACCACCCCGGGCGGCAAGGATGGCTTGCCGCCGGCCCTGCCGGCGGGCAGACTCCCCCGCCCCGTCCTGCCGGTGCCGTCCCCCATGCCATTGATGCTCGCCTCCACGTCCCGCTACCGGCGAGAACTGCTGGAGCGACTGCGCCTGCCGCTCCATATCGCGCGTCCCGAGGTGGACGAGACGCCCCAGGAGGGGGAATCCGTGCCGGCCATGGCGGTCCGGCTGGCCCGCGCCAAGGCCGGGGCCATCGCCCGCCAGCACCCGGGGGCCTGGGTCATCGGCTCGGACCAGGCCGCCGAGCTGGACGGACAGCCCTTGGGCAAGCCCGGCCATCGCGAGGCCGCCATCGCCCAGCTGACGGCCATGTCGGGCCGTCAGGTGCGCTTCCATACGGCCGTCTGCCTGGTCCGCGACGAGGAAACCCTGCAGGCCCAGGATGTCACCACCGTCAGCTTCCGCGCGCTTTCCACCGCCGAGATCGAGCGCTATGTGGACGCCGAGCAGCCTTTCGACTGCGCCGGCAGCTTCAAATCGGAAGGGCTGGGGATCGCCCTGTTCGACGCGATCGAATCGTCGGACCCCACCGCGCTGGTCGGCCTGCCGTTGATCGCGGTGTCCCGGATGCTGCGCGAGGCCGGCTTCGACCTGCCCTGAGCCGTAGCGTCACCGAATCTCGACCGGCTGCTCGGCCCAGGTTTCGACGCTGCCGTCGCCGCCGGTCACCCGCAGGCCCAGCCAGTGCCGTCCCGCAGGCACAGCGCCGACGTCGACCTCGGCCGTGAACTGGACACGCGGCATGCGCGGATCACGTGAAGCCCCCTTCAGGAAGCCCCTCAGCCATTCGTTGGCGCCGGCCTCCTTGGCGATGGCAACGACACGGCCATCGAGCAGCACCTCCACTTTCTCCACGCCCACGACATCCTTCACCGCCCAGCCGCCGACGTCGAAACGGCGCTCCACGCGGGCGCCCGCTTCGGGCACGTCGATGTTGGCGATGGCCGGCGTGACGCATTCGCCCTGCACGCGCGCTGCAGGCAAGGCGAACAACAGGAACCTGCGCGCACCGTGATCGATGTTCACCACGCGCGCCGGCGGCAACGGGCCGACGACCCGGCACAACTGCTGATAGTGGGCGAGCAGCGCGCTGAACTTCACGTCGGTCGCACCGACGACGAGCAGCACGGGCCCATCGCGTGGACCGTCGTGCTGCAACCCCCACAACTGGAGCTGCGGCGCGCGCCCATGTTTGCGGTTCAGCGGATGGTCGAGCACCGGAATGTCCGCGTCGCCGAGGGCGAAACCCAGCGCTGCACCCGTCTTGAAATTGTCCGCCACCAGCGCGGTTCCTTCCGGCAAGGTCGCGCGCATCGCCCGCACTTCCCGGGCCAATACGTCCCAGCCCGCGAAATTCTCCGGGTAGTACTTGCCGCCGGCGACCTGCGCCCGCGTTCCCGGCAGCGAGACCGCGACGTAGTACCCCAGCATCAGGATCGCGCCGAGCGCGGCGACGCCCCACGTTGCGCGTCGGCGTGTCGATGACCATTCCCGCAGGAGCAGTGGCACCACGACGAGCAGGGCCAGATAGCCCGGCAACGGCCAGTGGAAGCTGACGCGCTCGTTGTCGGCGAAGAAACCAAGGACGAAGAAGCCCAACGTCGACACGGCTCCCAGCAGCGCGAAATAACGCCACGCCGTGACGGGCTGTCCCGTGCCCCGGATGCCGCGCACGCAGACCACCAGCATGGCCCAGAACAGCAGCGGTGTCGCCATCGCCGCCTGCACCAGCACGAAGCGGAACCCATCGCCATGGAAGCGCCAGGGATGCCGGTCCAGCAACTGGAAGCGCAGGCCGGCATCGGCATATTCCAGATTCCACGCCAGCAACGGCGCCCACGCCAGGATGCCCACGGCCAATGCGACCCACACGCGTGCGTCGCGCAGCACCTTGCGGCCTTCGGGCAACCAGAGCATCGCCAGCAAGCCGACGCCGATCACGCCGATGAAACGGTAGTGACTGAGCGCACCGAGCATCAAGCCCAGCGCCAGTTCGGTCGCGGACATGGCATCGACCTCGCGCAGCAGGCGCGCACCGGCATCCGCGCACAGCACGGTGGCCAGCGCCATCGGCACGTCCGGCAACGCGAGCAGGCCCAGCGTGCCCGACAGCGGCATCAACACGACCAGCAGCGCCGCTTGCCAGCCCACCGTCGCGCCGAACCAGTGCGCCGCGCTCCGCGCGACCAGCCAGGGCAGCAGCGCCGCCATCAGCAGGAACGGCGCCCGCACCGCGAGCACATGGTGTCCTCCCAGCTCGGTGCCCAGCCGCGTCAGCCATGCGGTCAGTCCCGGCAGGTCGGAATAGGCGGCGGCGAGATGCCGCCCTTCCTGCCAATAAAAGGCTTCGTCCACGAACAATGGAAGGCGTGCGGCGACCGCGATCTTGACCACCGTCACGATTGCCCATACGGCAAGGAACCATCGTCGCGCGCGTCGTTCTTCGTCCATCTCGCTACACTGCCCTCAACCCACGATCGGAAACCGAGAGCGCGATGTCCGCCATCCCCAGCACCCGCCCTATGCTATCCGAAGGCCTGGCCGACGCCCTCACCCGCGCGCAGGCGCAAGTGAATTCGCTGGTGCTCGGCAAGTCGCGCGAAGTGCAGCTCGCCTTCGTCGCCCTGCTCTCCGACGGACACCTGCTAATCGAGGATCTGCCGGGCCTGGGCAAGACAACCCTGGCGCATGCGCTGGCCGCCACGCTCGGACTGGGGTTCCAGCGCGTGCAGTTCACGTCCGATCTGCTGCCCGCCGACGTGCTGGGCGTGTCGGTCTACGATGCGCAGGCACGGGCCTTCACCTTCCATCCCGGACCGGTCTTCACCAACGTGCTGCTCGCGGATGAGATCAACCGTGCGCCGCCGCGCACGCAGAGCGCGCTGCTGGAAGCGATGGCCGAGCACCAGGTCACGCTGGACGGCGTCACCCACGCGCTGCCGCAACCGTTCTTCGTGATCGCCACGCAGAACCCCGTCGATCTTTCCGGCACGTATCCGCTACCCGACTCGCAACTGGACCGCTTCCTGCTGCGCCTGGCGCTGGGCTACCCCAGTGCCGAATCCGAACGGGAACTGCTGGCCGGCAGTGATCGCCGCATGATGATCGCGCAGGCGATGCCCCTGCTGTCGACCGACGATGTACTCGCGCTGCGCGAGGCGGTGAACGGCATCCATGCCAGCGATGCGTTGATCGACTACGTGCAGGCACTGCTCACGCGCAGCCGCCAGCATCCCGGCGTGCGCGTCGGGCTGTCGCCGCGCGCAGGCATCGCCCTGCTGCGCGCGGCGCGCGCTTACGCGCTGCTGCTGGGCCGTCGGCATGTGCTGCCGGAAGACGTGCAGGCCCTGTTCGCCGCCGTCGCCGCGCACCGCCTGGTGCCGGAAGCGGAGGCCGCGTCGGCGCCTGCGCTGGCCAACGCGATCCTGCGTGCGGTACCGGTGGATTGAGCGTGGCGCCCACGCTGGCCCGCCGCTTCGCACGACTCGCACGGCCCCGCCGCCCCGAATCGCTGCCGGTGTTCCTCGACCGCAGGCGCATCTACGTGCTGCCCACCGGGTTCGGCCTGTTCTTCGCCGCGCTGGTGTTCGCGATGATGCTCGGCGCGTTGAACTACAACAACAATCCGGCCCTGCTGCTGGCGCTGCTGCTCGGTGCCACCGCGCTGGCCAGCCTGATCTTCGCGCACCTGCAACTGGCCGGCCTGCGCATCGAGGCGATGTCGGCCGAGCCCGTGCCCGTCGGTGCGCCGCTGCTGCTGCACGTCGCGCTGGCCTCGCGCGATGCACGCACGCGCCACGGCCTGCGTCTGGAGGCCGCCGGCGAACACACCTACGCCGCGCTGCCGCCGTCGGAGGGCCAGGTGATCGCACTGGCGCTGCCGACCGTGCGGCGCGGCTGGTACGACCTGGACCGCGTGCGCCTCTCGACGACGCAACCGCTCGGCCTCGCGAGGGCCTGGGCCTGGATATGGCCGGAAACACCGCTGCTCGTCTATCCCGCCGCCGAAGTGCAGGGGCCGCCACTGCCGCACGCCGGCGATGCCGGCATCCGGGCGCGGCTGGATCCTGCCGGCGAGGACGTCCATCAGTTGCGCAACTATCGTGCCGGCGATGCACGACGTGCAATCGCGTGGAAGCCGTCGGCACGCCGCGACCAGTTGCTGGTGCGCGACTACGAGCAGCCGCTGGGCCGCGATGTGGATCTGGAATGGAGCACACTGGCGTCGCTTCCGCACGAATGTCGCATCCAGCGCCTGGCCCATTGGGTGGAAGCGGCCGAACGCGAGGGCCTGCGCTACCGGCTGACCCTGCCGGATCAGCCCCCACTGGGGCCCGCCAACGGCTCGTCCCATCGCCACCTCTGCCTGCGCGCGCTTGCCCTGCTTCCGCATGAAGAACGCTGACGCGCCCACGCTGGATGCCCGCAGCCGGCGCTGGACGTTGGCCGCGACCGGCGCCTGCCTGCTGGCGCTGCTGGTCCAGTTGCCGCCCGTGCTGGCGGTGGGCATCGGCGCGACCGCCGTGCTGATGGCGTTCGCCTCGTGGCGCCGGCCCTTGCCCGGCGTACTGCGCCTGCTGCTGGCGCTGGCCCTGGTGGCGGCGGTGATGTCCATCACCGGCATGCAGTTTGGCCGCGATACGGGATGCGCCCTGCTGGCCGGCATGCTGGCGATCAAGCCAGCCGAAACGCGCACACTGCGCGACAACCGCAGCCTGCTCGGCTTTGCGTTGTTCGCGCCCTTCGCTGCGTTCCTGCTCGACCAGGGGCCACTGAGCATGGCGCTCGGCCTCGGCAGCGTGCTGGGTGCCCTGGTCGCCCTGCACCGGCTCGCCGATGCGGAAGCCGCCGCGTTGGCCGGCACGATGCGTCCGCTGCAGCAGGTACGCGAGATCGGCAAGCTGGTCGCGCTGGGCGTACCGCTGATGCTCGCGGCGTTCTGGCTGTTTCCGCGCTTCCCGTCGCCCCTGTGGGGCGTGCCGGAGCGGGCGCTGGCCAGGCCGGGACTCAGCGACGACATGACACCGGGCAGCTACCTGGACCTGATCGCCGACGAAGCCCCTGCGCTGCGGGTGCAGTTCTTCGGCGCCACCCCACCCACCAGCCAGATGTACTGGCGCGGTCCCGTGCTGTCGGATTTCGACGGGCGCACCTGGACGCGCGGCAACGGGCGGGAGGACGCGGCGCCATCCACGCCGGCCACCGAACGGGCTCAGGTGGTATGGGACTACCAGATGGATGTGGAGCCGACCGAGCGTCGCGACCTGGTCGCGCTGGATCTGCCCACGACCACGCCCGAAGGCACGTGGATGCGCCGCGACTACAGCGTCAGGCTGCCCACGCCGCTGACTGCGTTGACGCGCTGGCGGCTGCAGTCTTCCGCACCCACGCGGTTCGAGCCGGAGCTCGCCGCGCCGCTGCGCCAGCAGGCGCTGCGCCTGCCGGCCGGCTTCAACCCGCGCACGCGTGCACTGGGGGCGCAGTGGCGCAACGAAGCCGGCGGCAACGACGCCGCCATCGTCGCGCGCGCGCTGCAGTGGATCCGCGCGGAGTTCGGCTACACCCTGGATACGCCCTTTCCCGGTCGCGACACCGTCGACGAATTCCTGTTCGACCAGCAGCAGGGATTCTGCGAACACTTCAGCTCGTCCTTCGTTTTCCTGATGCGCTCGGCGGGAGTACCGGCACGCGTGGTCACCGGCTACGTCGGCGGCGTCTACAACCCGCTGGGCCGCTACTGGATCGTGCGCAACATGGATGCGCACGCCTGGGCCGAAGTGTGGCTGCCGCAGCGCGGCTGGGTGCGCGTGGATCCCACGGCGGCGGTGGCGCCGGAGCGCATCTACGACACGCTCGAGGATCGACTGCGCTCGCGTGGCGCGATGGGCGCCATGGGCGAGCTGATCGGGGTTGGCGATCTGGGCCAGGTGGGCGACTGGCTGCGCCGCGGCTGGAACGACCTGGTGCTCGGCTTCGATGCCACGCGGCAGTCGCGCATGTTCGAACGCTTCGGCGCGAAGCGGCTCGGCAGCGGCGCGTTGACCGCGCTGTTCGGCCTGTTCGCCCTTGCCGCACTCGCATGGATGGCCTGGCTGCTGGCACGCGGCGAACGCGAACGCGATCCGCTGTTGCGCGCCTGGCACCGGCTGGGCGCGCGCTACGCCCGACTCGGACTCGGGCGGGCGCCGCACGAGAGCCCGGACGCATGGGCGCAGCGGGTGGCGGGCTCGCGGCAGCAGGCCGCCCAGCCCCTGCTCTCGCTCAGCCGGCGTTTCGCCGATGCGCGCTACGCTCCGGGTCAGGGAGCGCACCGGGCATTGATCGAAGACCTGCACCGGCACCGCCCATAACCCGCTGGAGACTGGCCATGAACCTTCGCTTCGCCGTCGTCGCCGCAGCCACCGTGCTGCTTTCCGCCTGCGCCACGGCTCCCCAGCCGCTGCAGGGCAGTTTCACCCAGGTCAATCCACGCGACTCCGTCGGCGCGCCGCAGGTCGGTGCACCGGTACGCTGGGGCGGCCGCATCATCAGCACCACGCCAGGACAGAACTCCACCTGCTTCCAGCTCGTGTCGCGACCGCTCAACGCCACCGGCCGCCCGATGTCGACGGCACCCGACGCCACCGACGGCCGCTTCATCGCCTGCCGTGCCGGCTTCTACGATCCCGCCGTCTTCGCCGAAGGCCGCGAAGTGACCTTCGTCGGCAAGATCGAGGGCTATGAAAGCACCCGCATCGGCGACTACGACTACCAGCTGCCGCGCGTGGCCGCCGACGTCGTCTACCTGTGGCCCGAAGTGCGGGAGGTCGAAGTCGTCCGCCCCTATCCGTACTACGACCCCTTCTGGGGTCCGCGCTGGGGCCGCTGGGGCTGGTGGTAAGTCGCCACGCTGCAACGGACGAAAAAGCCGCTCATCGAGCGGCTTTTTCTTGTCCGGCGACCGCGTGGATGGGCGCTCAGCCCGGCGTGCCGAAGCGGCCGAGCGGCGCCCCGGCGAGCAGGTGCAGATGGATATGGAACACAGTCTGCCCGGCGTTCTCGCGGCAGTTCATCACGATACGGTAGCCGTCCTGCTCGAAGCCTTCCCGGCGCGCGTACTCCGCCGCCGCCATCGCCAGCTTGCCGATCAGGTGCGCTTGCTCCGGACGCATGTCGTCGAGCGTCGGGATCGCCTCGTTCTTGGGAATGAAGAGCACGTGCACCGGCGCCTGCGGGGCGATGTCCTTGAAGCCGAGGACGTCGTCGTCCTCGTAGACGATGGTGGCGGGGATCTCGCGGCGGATGATCCTGGCGAAGATGGTGTCGGCCATGGAGTCGCGTCCTCGTGCTCGTTCGGTCAGGTCATTTCGCTGCGGCCACCGAAGGCGTGCGCCAACGTGCCGCGGTCCACGTACTCCAGCTCGCCGCCCAGCGGCACGCCGTGCGCCAGGCGACTGGGACGGACGCCTTGCTGACGCGCCAGTTGCGCGAGGTAGTGCGCGGTCGCTTCGCCCTCGACCGTCGGGTTGGTGGCGATAATCAATTCGGTCACTTCGCCCTGCGCCAGACGGGCCGACAACGCGTCCAGTCCCAGTTCGCGCGGGCCGATGCCGTCCAGCGGCGACAGCCGGCCATGCAGGACGAAGTAGACGCCCCGGTAGCCGGTGGCCTGCTCGATCGCCAGGCGATCCGACGGCGATTCCACGATGCACAACTGGTGGCGGTCGCGGCTGCCGCTCGCGCAGAGCGCGCAGATCGCGCCCTCGGTGAAATCGCGGCAGTGTTCGCAGTGGCCGATGCGGTCCAGCGCCTCGTCCAGCACGCCGGCCAGTCGCTTGCCGCCGTCCCGTTCGCGGTCGAGCAGGTGGTAAGCCATGCGCTGCGCGGTCTTCTGCCCGACGCCGGGCAGCACGCGCAACGCTTCGATGAGCTGTTCGAGCAGCGGACTGGACATGATCGTTCCCGGGACCGGCGGCGGATGCGCCGCCGTCATCCGGTCCCGGCCGGAATCAGAACGGCATCTTCATGCCCGGCGGCAGCGGCATGCCGGCCGTGGCCGCGCCCATGCGCGACTTCGATTCCGCATCGACCTTGTTGGACGCGTCGTTGAACGCCGCCGCGATCAGGTCTTCCAGCATCTCGGCATCCGACAGCAGCGACGGATCGATGCGGACCTTGCGGCACTCCTTGGCGCCGGTCAGCGTGACGCTGACCATGCCGCCACCGGCGTTGCCGGTGACTTCCAGCTTGGCGAGTTCTTCCTGGGCGCGCTGCAGGTTCTCCTGCATCTTCTGCGCCTGCTGCATCAGTTGGGCGATGTTTCCACGCATGTCGTGATCACTCTTCGTAAGGTCGGATGGAGTCCGGGACGAGCCTGGCGCCATGCTGCTGCATCAGCTGCCGCACATCCGGATGGTTCATGAAGGTTTCTTCGGCGATGCTCTGGCGCTCGTCGCGCTGCCGGTGGCTGCGCTCCTTCAGCGTTTCGCCGTCCGAGGTGGTCGTGGCGAACGCGAGGCGAGGCGCCACGCCATAACGGCTGGCGATGGCGTCGCCGAGTTCGTTGAGCGTGCGTTCCGAACGCAGGTAGTCGAAGCCGCTGTCCAGCGCCAGCGTCAGCGTGCCGTTCGCGTAGCCGGCGAAGGCGACGTTGTCGACCAGTTGCTTGCCTACGCCCTTGAGGCCGCAGTTGCCGGCGAAGTGCAGCCAGGTCTCGGCGTCGGTGATGCCGATGTCGACCGGCATCGCCGGCGCCGCGACTGCCATGACGGGCGCCGCTTCAGCCGGTTGCCATGGTGGCAAATCCTCGGCCTTCGGCACGGGAGGACGCGGCGGCACAGGCGCTTCTTCGCGCGCCATCTGCTGCGGCGGCATCGCCGGTACCGGCGTGGCAGCCGCATGCGCCACCGGAGCCGGCATGGCGGATGCCTGTTGCGTGGCCGGCACGGCGGTCGACACCGCCGGCGCACGCGCCTCGCCACGCATCTCGCCGGCCTGCGCCGGACGGAACGCCAGCATGCGCAGCACGCTCATCTCGAAGCCCGCTCGCCCGCTGGGCGCCAGGTGCAGGTCGCGGCGTCCGTTGATCGCCATCTGGTACCAGAGCTGGACCACTTCGGGCCGCAGCTGTCCGGCGAAGGCGTCGACATCGACGCCTTCCGCCTCGACATCCGCCGAGGGCACCAGCTGCCGCACCTGGATGCGGTGCAGCGCTTCGGCCACCGCATCGAGCACGCCGGCCCAGTCCGGCGAGAACTCCGCCAGCCGCGCGACCACCCGTAACAGTTCCTCGCCATCGCCCTGGGCCAGGGCGGCGAGCATGGCGCTGACCTGGGTGCGGTCCACGGTGCCCAGCATGGTGCGTACGCCGTCCTCGCGCAGGGCGCCGCCGGCGTAGGCGATGGCCTGATCGAGCAGCGACAGGCCGTCGCGCAGCGAGCCATCCGCCGCGCGCGCGAGTTGCGCAATGGCAGCCGTGTCGGCTTCGATCGCCTCGGCGCCGAGGATCTTGGTCATCTGGCCGCGGATCTGTTCCTCGTCCAGCCGCTTGAGGTTGAACTGCAGACAGCGCGACAGCACGGTGACCGGCAGCTTCTGCGGGTCGGTGGTCGCCAGCAGGAACTTCACGTGCTCCGGCGGCTCTTCCAGCGTCTTCAGCAGCGCGTTGAACGCGGCCTTGGACAGCATGTGGACTTCGTCGATCAGGTAGACCTTGAACTTGCCGCGCGACGGCATGTACTGCGCGTTTTCGATCACCTCGCGCACGTCGTCCACGCCGGTGTTCGACGCAGCGTCGATCTCCAGCAGGTCGATGTAGCGGCCCGCATCGATGTCGAGGCAGGCCGGGCACTGGCCGCACGGATCGGCGCTGGTGCCCTTCTCGCAGTTCAGCGACTTGGCGAAGATGCGGGCGATCGTGGTCTTGCCCACGCCGCGCGTGCCGGTGAACAGGAAGGCATGGTGGACCCGGCCGCTGTCCAGCGCGTTGGT
Organism: Pseudoxanthomonas sp. GW835-FHT14C01; assembly: GCF_058793715.1. NCBI lineage: Bacteria > Pseudomonadati > Pseudomonadota > Gammaproteobacteria > Lysobacterales > Lysobacteraceae > Pseudoxanthomonas > Pseudoxanthomonas sp. GW835-FHT14C01. The sequence goes on along the minus strand of NZ_JBXAGB010000002.1, from coordinate 737,412 downwards.
CAGCGCGCGGACCACGTGTTCCTGGCCCACCAGCTCGGCGAAACGCTTGGGACGCCACTTGCGGGCGAGGACGAGGTAGGACATGCCGACATTGTGCCACGCCCCGCCCGCCGTCCCTCCGCTCCGCCGCCACGGAACGGCTTCGCTTGTGGCCTTCCCCTGCGAAGGCTAGAATTCACGCCCCTGAAAGCGGCCCCGGTCGCGTTCAGGTCCCGGAGAGGTGTCCGAGTGGTTGAAGGAGCACGCCTGGAAAGTGTGTAAGCGTCTAAACCGCGCTTCGGGGGTTCGAATCCCCCTCTCTCCGCCAGTTTCATCGCGTTCCGCCCCGGTGGAACGACGACGAACCGCGCTCCGGCGCGGTTTCGTGTCTATGGTGGCCCCGTCGGCCCCTCGCGACGCTAGGTCGAAAATCCCGCCAGGGCCGGAAGGCAGCAACGGTATCGATCAACGCGGGCGCCGAGGTCAGCCGGCGGGGCTACCGCCTTTTCAAGCGTCGGCCTTTCAATGTCACTTGCCGTTGCGACGGACGTATCGCGGGGCGCGGTCAGCCGGCGGGGCTACCGCCTTTCCAGGCTCGGGCTATTCGCTGATCCAGGCCGTTGCGACGGGATCACACTCCCAAGGTCACGGACATGCCGCGAGGCGGAAGCTGCCGCCCTTGCAGCCTTCACTGCGCGACGATGCCCAGCGCATCCGGCTCGCGACCGGTGACCCAGTAGTCGATCACCTGCCATCGCTGCGTATCGATCACCGCGATGCGGTCGCCACCGCTGATGGCCACGTAGGCGCGCGGCCGGTCGGCCGCCACCACCACGCCGATCGGCAGTGCCGCATTGCCCAGCATCGTGGGCTGGTAGGTCACGTCGTCGCGCGACAGCGGCACGGTCGCGACCGGCACCTTGGTGCGCGCATTGAACACGGCCAGCGTCGCCGCGCGCGCGTTGGTGACGAACGCCAGCGTGCCATCGTCCGAGAACACGACGCGGATCGGAAACCCCTTGCTGCTCATCCTGCGTTTCACCGCGAGCGTGCGCGGATCGTGCACGGTCAGCGTACCGTCCTCGCGGTTGGTCACCCAGACCTCGGCGCCGTCCGGCCGGACCGCGACGCCCTCCGCGCCCTTGCCCGCTGGCCGCTCGACGGTCTTCGTGCCGGTCTGCAGGTCGATCCGGCTCAATGTACCGGCCTGTATCTTGGTGACGTAGGCGGCCTTGCCGTCAGGCGATACCGCGATCATGTGGCCGGTGCCCGCCCCGACATCGATTTCACGTTCGATCTCGCCCGTCCCGACATCGACCATCAGCACGCTGGCCGACGCTTCCGTCGTCACCAGCACGCGCCGGCCATCCGGCAGGAAGCGTAGACCATGCGGCGCACCGTGTTGGCCCAGGTCGATCGACCGCGTCGGCGTACCGCCGACCAGATCCAGCACCGACAACGTGCTGCCGGTCTTCGCTCCACCGTAGTTCGTCACCACCGCCAAGCGCCCATCCGGCGCGACCGCGATCTCGTGCGGCGCGTCGCCGGTGCGGAATTCGCCCGTCCTGCGACCGTCCCGCAACGACAGGCGCCACACCGTATCGGCGGACTTGTTGCCGACCAGCAATTCCGCCGCACGCGCCGCGGGCGACGGCACACCGGTCATGCCTGCCAGCGCGAGGGAGAACAGCAACGTCCGCATCGCGCTCATGCCTCCTCCGCCATCGGGTGCAGCCAGTCCGCATCGCCTTCGCGGTAGTGCTCGCGCTTCCAGATCGGCACGCGCCGCTTCGTCTCATCGATGATGTAGCGGCAGGCATCGAACGCCGCGCCGCGATGCGCCGCGCTCACGCCGACCCAGACCGCGAGGTCGCCGATGGCCAGCGTGCCCACGCGATGCGCACAACAGGCGTCGATCACGTCGAAGCGCGCCTTGGCTTCGGCGATGATGCGTTCGCCCTCGCGTTCCGCCAGCACGGCATAGGCTTCGTAGTCGAGCCCGTCCACCGCGCGCCCAGCTTGATGGTCGCGCACCCAGCCTTCGAAACTGGCGTAGCCACCCGCGCGCGGATCGAGTACGCCGGCACGCAAGGGGGCGATGTCGAGCGGGGTTTCGGACAACTGGAAGCCCGGCATGCTCAGCCCCCGCTCACGGGAGGGATGAAGGCGATCTCGCTGTCCGCCAGTGGCGCATCGCCCCAGCGCGCGAACTCGCCGTTCACCGCCACGCGCAGGTGTTCGCGCGGCCAGGTGAACCCGTGCCGCGCCTGCACTTCGTCGTACAGGCCGGCCAAGTCCGGCGCGTCGGTGGCGACCGCTTCGCCGGCGACGCCGGCACGCTCGCGCAGGCTGGCGAAATAGAGCAGCGTCACTGTCGTCATCACACCTGCCCCACGTCGCGCTTTCCACCCCGCTTGCCCACCAGCTTCGCCGGCCCCAGCACGATCGCATGCGACAGCGCCTTGCACATGTCGTAGACCGTCAGGGCGGCCACCGTCGCGCCGGTCAGCGCCTCCATCTCCACACCGGTGCGATGCACGGTGCGGACGTGGCAGTCGATGCGCAGCGTGGCATCGCCGTCCCAGTCGACGGCCAGTCGACAGCCGTCGATCGGCAGCGGATGGCAGAACGGGATCAGTTCGTGCGTGCGCTTCACCGCCATGGTGCCGGCGATGATGGCCGTGTCCACGATGCCGCCCTTCGAACTGCGCAGCCCGGTGCGTCGAAGTTCGCGCGCCACCTCGCCGGGGAAGCGGACGCGGCACGTGGCGAGCGCCTCTCGCGCGCTGGATGCCTTGCCCGATACGTCCACCATGGCGGGACGGCCAGCGGCATCCAGATGGGTCAGGGTCTTGCGTGGCATGCGGATCCTGCGTGGTTCAACCGCCGATAAGATACATCTCGACACGCCGGCGGTCCCGTACTTCCGGGCTGCCGCGCAGTTCGCTGTAGCGGTCGCCGCGCATGCGCCATCGCTCGGCCACATGCGCCGCCAGTGCCTCCTCGCCCTGCGCGACAACGGAGCGCAGGTCGGCACCGTCCGCGGCGAACAGGCAGGTGAACAGCCGCCCGTCCGCGGAAACGCGCGCACGGTGGCAGTCGCCGCAGAACGGCGTGCTCACCGAACTGACGAAGCCGACTTCGCCGCTGCCGTCGTCGAAGCCATAGCGCTCCGCGACTTCACCGCGGTAGTCCGCCTGCAGCGGATGCAGCGGCCAGCGGGCGGCGATGCGGTCGCGCAGTACCGACGACGGCACCATCCGGTCCCTGCGCCAGCCGTTGCTGTCGCCGACGTCCATGAACTCGATGAAGCGCACCACATGGCCGGTACCGCGGAAGCGCTCGACCAGCGGCAGCACCTGGTGTTCGTTGACGCCGCCCTGCACGACGGTATTGATCTTGAGTCGCCGGAATCCGGCCGCGATGGCCGCGTCGATGCCCGCCAACACCTCTTCGACCCGACCGCGCCGCCCCGACATGTCGGCGAATGTCTCGGGATCCAGCGCATCCAGGCTCACGGTGATGCGCCGCAGCCCGGCGTCATGCAATGCCTTCGCCTGGCGCGCGAGCAGCATGCCGTTGGTGGTCAGGGCGATGTCTTCGAGCCCGGGGATCGCCGCCAGTCGACCGACCAGTTCGGGCAACCCCTTGCGCAGCAGCGGCTCGCCGCCGGTCAGCCGCAGCTTGCGCGTACCGAGCCGCACGAAGGCACGGACCAGCGTCTCGATCTCGTCGAAGGACAACCGCTGCGATGCGTCGGTGCCGTAGTCCTCGGGTACGCGGTCGGCCGGCATGCAATAGCCGCAGCGGAAATTGCAGGCGTCGATGACCGACAGGCGCAGGTCGTGCAGCGGACGCCCCAGCAGATCGCGTGGCAGCGAGTCGGTGGTCACGGCAGTGCGATCGGCAACGGGTCGGCAAGGGCGAGGCCCTCCCCGGCTACCGCGACGCGATGGCCGCGCGCGCGCAGTGCCCCGGCGTCTGCCTCGCTGGCGTAGTGGTACAGCACGCAGCGGGCCAGCAACGCCGCCGGGTACTCGCGTTCCAGATCGTCGATGCCGCTGTGCGAGGGATTGCCGTGCAGTGCGCAGTCGTGCGCGATCGCCTCGCCGGCATCGGCATGGCGGGCCAGCATCTCGGGGATCGGGCGCGTGTCGCCGGTCCACACCACGCTGCCGCGCAGGCGCAGGCCGAACGCCGTATCTGGCCAGTGGTGGCGCACCGGGAACACCTCCAGCCGCTGCCCGTCATGCCAGAACGCATCGCCGACCGGAATGAGCTGGAACGCATCCCAGAAGTTCGCGCCTCCCTCGGCCAGCACGTTCGGATAGCTGGCGATGCGCTGGTGCAGCACCGGCACCAGCGGCGCCGGCACGTACAGCCGCACCTTGCCGCGACGCGTCGCGTCGAAGTAGCTCGCCACGAACAGCCGTTCCATGCCGGCGACATGGTCCAGATGCACATGGGTGACGAAAACCGCATCGGGCATGCCGCCGTAACGGGCCTGGTAGGCGGTCAGTCCTTCTCCGCCGCAATCGATCGTCAGCCACGCCGCACCGTCGCGCTCCAGTGTCGCCATCGCCGAGCCCAGCTCGACCGCGCCGGCGTTGCCCACGCCCAGGAAGCGCAACGTCCAGCCCATGTCAGTAGCCCCGCGACCAGGCGTGGTCGTAGGCACGGCGAAGGTGGGCGAAGTCGTGCCCCACGTCGTCCTCGCTGCGGGAGCCGCGCAGCTTGAGCAGCGAGCGCCGCAGCCGTGCAAGGTTCTGCTCGCGCCAGGCCGTGGCGGGAATGCGCAGCCGGCCGCGATCGAAGTCGATCAGCCAGCCATGTCCGCTGGTGTCGAAGAGGATGTTCTGGGCGTTGAGGTCCGCGTGGTCCAGACCGGCCCGATGGAAGCGCGCCACCAGCCGGCCCGTGCTTTCCCACGGCGCGTGCCCCTCGGCCTGCCCGGCGATGTCGGCCAGCGTGCGCACCTCCATCAGCCGCTCCACCAGGATCGATGCCCGATAGAACATGCCATCGCGCACATAGCTGGCCGCCACCGGCCGAGGCACCGGCAGGCCACGCGCCAGCAGCGCGCGGGTCAGACGGAACTCGGCGAAGCTGCGGGTCCTGTCGGGCCCATGCCACAGATAGCGGTCCTGGCTGAAACGCGCCGCCAGTCCGCCACGCCGGTAGTGGCGCAGCACGCATTGACTGGAGGGCGCATCGATGAACCAGGCGCTGCCCCGGCCGCCACTATCGACCGGCCGGGCGCGTTCGCCCCACTTCTCCGGGACGAACCAGTCCGGATCCGCTTGCCGCAGGTGTTTGCGGTCGAACAGAATCGCACCGTATCCGCTGCCTTCGCGGAACGGCGTCAGGGATTCCGAAGCGTCAAAACCGACCATCCAGCGAGTCTAACAACACTTGTCCACGATTCCCCACTCACTGTGCCTGCTGCGCCTGTCCGCCCTGGGCGACGTGACCCATGTCGTGCCGCTGGTGCGCACGCTGCAACGGCACTGGCCGCAGTTGCACCTGCACTGGGTGATCGACAAGGGCGGTTTCAGGCTGCTCGAAGGGCTGCAAGGCGTGACCTTCCACACCTACGACAAGAAGACGGGGCTGGCCGGCATGCGTGCGCTGCGTCGGGAACTGCCGGGGCGCTTCGACGCGCTGCTGCAGATGCAGGTGGCCCTGCGCGCGAACCTGCTGTCGGCCTTCATCCCGGCCCGGCGACGGATCGGCTACGACCGCAGCCGCTCGAAAGACCTCCACGGACTGGTCGTCAGCGAACGCATCCCCGACCGCCCGGGGATCCATGTACTGGACGCGATGGGCAGCTTCTGCGAGCCGCTCGGACTGACGCAGACCGAGGTGGTGTGGGACCTGCCGGTACCCGCCGACGCACATGCGTGGGCCGCCGCGCAGTGGCCGGCGGACGAACGGCGGACGCTGGTGATCTCGCCCTGTTCCAGCCATGTGCGCCGCAACTGGTTCGCCGATCGCTACGCCGCCGTCGCCGACCACGCCGTCGCGCAGGGCTGGCGCGTGGTGTTGTGCGGCGGACGCAGCGACCTGGAACGGCAGACCGCCGACGCCATCATCGCCACCATGCAGGCACCGGTGCTCGACCTGGTGGGCAAGGACACGCTGAAGCAGCTACCGGCCCTGCTGGCGCGCGCCGACCTGGTCATGACGCCCGATTCCGGCCCCATGCATATCGCCAACGCCATGGGCGCCGCCGTGCTCGGCCTGCATGCCGCCAGCAATCCGCACCGCAGCGGTCCCTACTCCACGGTGCGCTACTGCGTGGACCGTTACGACGACGCGGCGCGGCGCTACAAGGGCAAGCCGGCCGCCGAGCTGAAATGGGGCACCAAGATCGAACATGACGGCGTGATGGAACTCGTCACCGTCGACGACGGCATCGCGGCGTTCGAACGGCGCCGGAGCGATCTTCAAACCTGAGCCTCCGGCGTCAGGGCGTGCCGGCCGTACGGTAGTCCTGGTACGACTTCTCTTCCACGTAGGCGGAACCCAGCGCGAGATTGATGGCCTTCTTGATGCGGGCGCGCTCGTCGTTCTCGAAGTAGACGCTGCGAGCCAGGCGGACGAAATCATCGTCGAACGCCTGCGCCTTCTCCTTCAGCCGCACGTCGTCCTCGATCACCCACAAGCGCTCGTTGACGGCCTTCAGCTGGGCCCGCAGCTCGACGATGTCGGTTCCCGCCACCGGGTGGCCCATCCAGGTCTTCTCCAGCGCGGCCAGTTCGTCGCGCACATGAGCCAGCTTGGCCGGGTCGCTCATGCGCTCGGACTTGATCTGCAGGATGGCGATCTTGTCCAGCAGTTCCCCGAAGGACACGGGGACGAGAATCTCGGACATGGGGGTCTCCGGCGAAAGAAGGCCATTCTAGCTCCGCCATCGCGCAGGCCTTGCGCATCACGGGTCGCCGGAAACGCAAAAGCCCCCTTGCGGGGGCTTGCTTGAAACTGGCGGAGAGGGAGGGATTCGAACCCTCGATACGCTATTAACGTATGCCTGATTTCGAGTCAGGTACATTCAACCACTCTGCCACCTCTCCGGTGGCCCCGGGCTCCCCCGGGGCCGTGAATCATACGTGGCGGACCGCATCCGGACAAGCGGACCGGCACGTGCGCCGTGCCGACGCATCACTTTTTCTCTACGTCGATGAACCCTTGCAAGTCCCGGAAGGCGCGTCGACCTTGCCCGATGTCCTGTCCGACCGGATCATTGCGTAACAGCGGATAGGAAAAAGCCGTCCGCACCAGACAGGGCACCATGATCGAATTCGGCCACATCTCCCACGTCGGCCTCAGGCGCGAGCTGAACGAGGACACCTACTACGGCGACAGCGAGCTGGGGCTGTGGCTGGTGGCCGATGGCATGGGGGGACACGCCTGCGGCGAAGTGGCCAGCGCGCTGGCGCGCGAGACCATCGTCCGCGAGATCCGGGACGGCACGCCCTTGGCGCAGGCGATCCGGATCGCCGACGAGGAGATCATCCGCACCTCCCGTCGCCGCAACGACACGTTGCCGATGGGCACGACGGTGGTGGCCGCACGCATCCAGGGCAACCGCTTCGAGGTAGCCTGGGTCGGCGACAGCCGCGCCTACCTCTGGCGCGAGGGCCAGCTGGCCCAGCTGAGCCAGGACCACAGCTACGTGCAGGAACTGATCGCCCAGGGCGCCCTGACCAGCGAGCAGGCCCGCACCCATCCGCACCGCAACGTCGTCACCCAGGCGCTCGGCGTCACCGACCCCACCCATCTCAACGTGGAAACCATGACCGGCGAACTGCGTCCGGGCATGCAACTGCTGCTGTGCAGCGACGGCCTGACCGAGGAAGTGGACGACCCCAGCATCGCCGCCACGCTGAAGCACGACGACTGCAGCGCGCAGGAATGCGTCGACACGCTGATCGCGGCGGCGCTGGACGGCGGCGGCTCGGACAACGTCACCGCCATCCTGGTGCGCTGTCACTGAGCCGTGACAGGCCGTCAACCGGCCTCGAGTACCGGTGGGTCCCACAGGCAACGGCCACCCGCCTTCTTGCGCAACGTCGCCAGCCGCGCGTCGTGTGCCGCCAGTTCTTCGACGGAGGCCACGACGCGGGGCCGCGCGCCCGCGACCGCAGGATCGAACTGATGGACGACGACCGTCGATGAGCCCGGCGTGGCCTCCTCCGCGCCACCGAAGCCGATTTCGCGCTGGCCTGCGGTCAGATTGAGGTAGACATCGCACAGCAGTTGGGCATCGAGCAATGCGCCGTGCAGCTGGCGGTGCGTGTTGTCCACGCCCAGACGCTTGCACAGCGCATCCAGCGAATTGCGCTGGCCGGGGAAACGCTGCCGCGCCAGCAGCAGCGAATCCTCCACCGTGACCCGGTCGGCCAGCCGGCCGTACTGCTCGCCCAGTCGGGACAGTTCGTAATCGAGGAAGCCGACGTCGAACGCCGCGTTGTGGATGATCAGTTCCGCACCGTCGATGAAGGCCAGGAATTCGTCGGCGATCGCAGCGAACAGCGGCTTGTCGGACAGGAACTCCAGGCTGAGGCCGGTCACTTCGGCCGCGCCCTGCTCGAACTCGCGCTGCGGGTTGATGTACTGGTGGTAGGTACGCCCGGTGGGCCGGCGCTCCAGCAGTTCGACGCAGCCGATTTCGACGACGCGGTTGCCCTTCTTCCATTCCAGGCCGGTGGTTTCGGTGTCGAGGATGATCTGGCGCATCAGACGGCGGCTTCCTTGGAGAGGTGCAGGTGGAACAGGTCCACCGGATGTTCGATGGCGGGGAGCGCGATCATTCTGTCGAATTCGAATCCCAGTTTCTGCAACAGCCCGATCGAGGCCACGTTGTCGGGATTGACGATGGCATGCAGGCGGGCGATGCCGAGCCGGTCGCGGGCGTCGGCGATGACGGCCCGCGCCGCCTCGTACGCGAATCCCTGCCCCGCGTGCGCAGGCAGCAGGGCGTATCCCAGGTCCGGCCCATCCAGGCCGTCGCGGCTGACCAGCCCGCAATTGCCGATCAGGATGCCGGTGTCCCTGCGCCGGATCGCGTACATGCCGAAGCCGTGCTGAGCGTAGCTGCGCAGCGCGCCGTTGCGCAGGTAGTCGCGCGCCTGCTCCAGCGTCCGCACGCCGCGGTCGGCGATATGGCGGATGAAGCCGGGGTCGTTGAGCAGCGCGAGCATCAGCGCCGCGTCGGCGTCGTCGTGATCGACCATCGCGTGCAGCCGGAGACGGGGTGTCTCGGCGACGAGCTGGGCCGGCGACAGCGCTGCGGTCACGCCACCGCTCCGTTGCGGAAACGCATGGCCGCGTTGCGCGCCAGCACATCGACGCGCTCGTTGTCGGGATCGCCGTTATGGCCCTTGACCCACTTCCAGTCGATCCGGTGGCGACCGGTAGCCGCATGCAGCCGTTCCCACAGGTCGCGGTTCTTCACCGGATCGCCGCCTGCGGTCTTCCAGCCGCGCCGCACCCAGCCCGGCATCCACTCGGTGATGCCCTGCCGGACGTACTGCGAGTCGATGTGAAGGGTGACCTCGCAGCCTTCGGTCAATACCTCCAGCGCGGCAATGGCCGCCATCAGCTCCATGCGGTTGTTGGTGGTCTGGGCTTCGCCGCCGACGACTTCGCGCTCTTTTTCGCCATAACGCAGGAGCGCCGCCCAGCCACCGGGACCGGGATTGCCCAGGCAGGAGCCGTCGGTATGGATGCTGACGTGTTTCATGTGTCCTCGTGATCGGGATTCAGGCGGCCGGCGCGGCGCGCCAGGCGCGCGCCACCGGTGCGGGGGGAATAAGGCCGGCCACGCGTTTCTCCGCTTCCAGCAGGCGGGCGGCGCGGAACGGCGCCGGTCCGTGACCGGGGGCGTCCGCAACCCCCTTCCATACGGGGCCGTAATGCAGGACGTGCTCGGAGACGACCAGACCGGCGGCGGCCAGTTGCAGGCGCCACTGGTCCAGCGTCCGCGGCACCAGTCCGGCGCCGCGCCAGCGCAGCCGGTAGGGGCTCCAGGGATTCAATACGAACAGCCACAGACGTCCGCCGGGCTCGAGTACCCGGGAGCACTCCTGCAGCAGGGGCTGCGGGTCGCCCACGTCCAGTACGTGCTGCAGCACGATCGCGCCCATGGCTTCGGTGGGCAGCGGCAGCGGCAATCCGCATGCGACGTGTCCCGTCAGGCGGCGGGAACCGGCGGTTGCATGCAGCCGGACGCCGCGGGTCGCCGGGGCCTGGGCAGGATCCGCTCCCGCCGGCGATATCCACAACCAGGGCTGCGGGGTACGGCTGGTGAGCGCCTGGCTGATCCGGGCCTGTTCCGACGCCAGCAGCGGTCCGCCGTGGCCCGACCCGAACCACGCCAGGGGATCGGGTTGACGGGTAAACGCGAACGCAGGCATGTTCGGATTGTAGAGGACGCCGCCACCGGGCGTCCGTCCCCCTGCCGGAGCCCCTTCCCCGATGCGCCTGCTCGCCTTGCCTGCCTTCGAGGACAACTACATCTGGGCGCTGGTCGACGACGAGGGCGACGCGCTGGTGATCGATCCCGGCGATGCGGCGCCGGTACTGGCCGCCACCGGCAACGGCCTGTGGCCGGCGGCGGTGCTGGTCACCCATCACCATCCGGATCATGCCGGCGGCATCGCCGCCTTGCGCGCGCGCTGGCCGACATTGCCGGTCTTCGCCCCCGAAGACGAACGCATTCCCGACGCGACGCAGTGCGTCGGCGAGGGCGATACCGTCGACGTGAAGCACTGGCGGCTTTCGGTGCTCGCCGTACCGGGACATACACGCAGCCACATCGCCTTCCATGGCGGCGGCAACGACGGCCCGCCGCATCTGTTCTGCGGAGACACCTTGTTCAGCCTCGGCTGCGGGCGCCTGTTCGAAGGCACCCCGGGGCAGATGCTGGCGTCCCTGGAACGCCTCGCGGCGCTTCCGCCATCGTCGCTGGTCTGCTGCGGCCACGAATACACGCTGGCCAATGCCGCATTCGCCAGCGCCGTGGATCCGCACAACCCGGCCCTGCGCCGACGCGTCGAGGAAACCCGCAGCATGCGCCAGGCGGGCCGGCCCAGCCTGCCCGTCACGCTCGCCAGCGAACTTGCGACCAACCCTTTCCTGCGCGTGGACGCCGAGGCCGTGCGCGCCGCCGTGGCCCACCGTCTGGGTCGCCCGCCGGTCGACCGGGTGGAGACGTTCGCCACCCTGCGGCAATGGAAGAACGATTTCCGCGCATGAGGCCGCGCGATCGACTGCATCTTGCCCTGCTCGCAGCGGGCCTGGCCCTGATGCCGCATGCCGCACCTGCCGCCGACCCAGCCGGCGAAGCACTGCCTGCGACGTCCGCGCCGCCGCTGGATCCGGCCACGCTTCCCGCCAGCCACCAGCGCAGCGGGCTGGAGATCTACCAGCGCTTCCGCGATGGCCTTGCCGACCCGGAGTGCGACGCCGAGGCGACCAACGGACGATGGAAGAAGCACTTCAGCCACGCGCCCGGTCAGCTGGCGCGCGCCGAAGACGATGTGCTGCCACTGTTCGGCTACGTGGTCGATGCGTTGCGGGAAGCGCACCTGCCCACCGAATTCGCGCTGATTCCATTCGTCGAGAGCGGCTACAAGCCCGGCGCCCGCAATCCGCAAGGGCCGGCAGGGCTGTGGCAATTCATCGGCATCACCGCTCGCAACCACGGCGTGCCGATGCGCGACGGCTACGACGGCCGGCTGTCGCCGGTGGATTCCACCCAGGCCGCCGTCCGTTACCTGAAGACGCTGCACGGCATGTTCGGCGGCGACTGGCGACTGGCGGTGATGGCCTACAACGCGGGCGAGTACCGCCTGCTGCAGTCGATGCGACGTGCCGGGATGAATGCCCGCAACGCGAGGCCGGCGGAACTGCCGGGCTTGTCCGGCGTCACCTACGCCTATGTGGAGAAACTGCACGCGCTCGCCTGCATCTTCCAGCAGGCCGATGACCGCGACGCCTGGCTCAAGCAGATGGAGCGCCCGGTGCCGCGCCTCGCAGCGCACCTCCTGCCCGGCGATGCAACCCTGGAAACCTGGGCCAGGCAGCAACAGCAGCCGCCGGCGCTGCTCAAGCGGCTCAATCCTGCCCTCGCCGGCCGCTTCAGCCAGGGCGGCAAGCCGATCCGGCTGCTGGCGCCGACCAGCGCGAGCACGGACGACGCTCCGGCATCGCCGTCGCTGTCCACTGCCGCGGCAACCACCGGGACCAGGAGCGAGGACGGAGCGTCCGCCGCACGCACGCACACCGTAAAGAGCGGCGAATCCGCGTGGACCATCGCGCGCCGCTACGGCACGACATCCGCACGATTGCTGCAGATCAATGGCCTCAAGGCGGACGCCGTCCTCCGCCCCGGCATGGTGCTGAAACTGGACGCAGCTACCGACTGATCGCCGGAAAAAGAATCCCGCCTGACGGCGGGATTCCTGTAGTCCACGAGGCGAGAGGATCAGAGGCGCTCTTCGAACACCTTCACCTTGAAGCGCTTGCGCAGTGCATCCACGTAGGCCTGCGTGGCAATGCCGCCGTTGAGCTGCACCAGCTGCTGCTGCATGGTCGCGCGCTCTTCCGCCGGCATGTCCGCGATGGCGCCGTCGGTCACCTTGTTGACGGTGAAGACCGCGAAGGCGCCATCGCCCAGCGCGATCTTGCCCGCCACGACCTTACCCTCCGCCGGACGGCCCGCCGCGAAGATCGCCTCGTTGGCCTCGGCGGTCGGCATCGGCATGCCGCGGCGCAGCCCTGGCAATTCGTTGAATCGCAACCCCTCTGCCGTCGCGACCGTCGCCAGCGACTCGCCCTTCTGCACACGGGCAACCAGCGCATCCGCCGCGGCCAGCGCGGCCTTTTCCTGGCGGTCCGCGCGGATGGCCAGCACCACGGCATCGCGTGCCTTGTCCAGCGGCAGCGCCTGCTCCGGCGTGTGCTGGGATACACGGATCACGACACTGTGGCTGGGCGTGATTTCGATCGGCTCGCTGATCAAACCATCCTGCACCAGCGTGTCGGAAAACGCCGCACGCAGCACCGCCGGCACCATCGCGATGCCCTCGGGCGCATTGCGCGAGAACGGACCGATTTTCTGCAGCGGCAGGCCGGTAGCCTCTGCGGTCGGCGCCAGCGACGTCGGGTTCTTCAGGGTCTCGTTGACCACCTTGCCCGCCAGATCGTTGTAGGCACGGTCGCGTTCGCCACTGGCCTCTTCCGCCGCCAGTTCGCCGCGGACGTCCTCGAAGCTGCGACCGGTACCGGGATTGATCTGCTTCAACTGCAGCACGTGGTAACCGAAGTCGCTCTTGACGGGACCGCGGATCTCGCCGGCCTGCATGGCGAACGCCGCGTCCTCGAACGGCTTGACCATCGAGCCGTCCTTCGCGAACGGCGGCAGTTCACCGCCCGCGTCCTTCGAACCCGGATCTTCCGAGTTGGCGCGCGCGAGCGCGGCGAAGTCGGCACCTTCGCGCGCCTGCTTGGCCAGTGCAGCCGCCTTCTCTTCGGCCTTCTTCTGCGTGGCGGCATCGGCGCTCGCGTCGGCCGCGATCAGGATGTGCGCCACCACGCGCTGCTCCGGCGACATGAAACGCGACTTCTCGGCCTCGTAGCGCTTGCGCAGCGCGGCTTCATCGGGCGCAGCCGCAGCCGGCAGCGTTGCGCCGTTGATCTCCAGATACTCCAGCGACACCTGTTCGGGCTGTTTGAAATCGCTCCTGTGCCCGTCGTACCAGGCCTTGATCTGCGCGTCGGTGACGGGCGCGGTGTCCTCCGCCACCGGCGGCAGCAGCGCGATACCGATGTCGCGCGTCTCGCCAAGCAGTTTCCACATGCGCGCCTGCTCGCCTTCGGTAACGAAGTCGGACTCGCCGATCGCCTGGGGTACCAGCATCATGCGCAGGCGATCGCGCTGCTGTTGCTCGAACTGCAGCGGCGAGATCGCCGGCACCTGCGACGACAGCAGCAACTGGTACTGCTGCGGGCTGAACTTGCCGTCGATCTGGAAGGCCGGTTCGCTGGCGATCATCTTCTGCACGGCCGCGTCGCCGACGACGATACCCGCGCGCTTCGCGCCCAGCGCCAGCACCTTCTGGTCGATCAACTGTTCCAGCACCTTGCGCTTGTTGTCGGCGCTTTCGAACTCGCGTGGATCGAAGGCATCCCCGAGCGCCTGGCGCTGCTGCTGGCGCGCCTGTTCGAACGCGGTGCGGAATTCGTCCTGGGTGATTTCTTCACGCTGCCAGAGCGTCGACACCGGCCACCATTGCGGCGCGGATTCCCACCATGCCGGCGGCGCCTCGACCAGCGCCACGTCACCGGCGGTGCCGCCGGTGACGTACTCGTTCACGCCCACGAAGGCGAACGGGATGATCAGCAGACCCAGGATCAGGCTGGCGATCCAGCCGGAGGTTTTGTCGCGGAGTTTCTGCAGCATGTGCGCACGGACCCGAATTCGTTCAGCCGCGCAGTTTAGCGCGCCCGGGCATCGGCGTCTCGCCGCCCGGCGGATCGGAGCGCGCGGAAGGACAACGTCCCCCTTGCGCGGCGCGGACAGCAAAAAGCCCGCTTTCGCGGGCTTTCTGGGTGAAATGGCGGAGTGGACGGGACTCGAACCCGCGACCTCCGGCGTGACAGGCCAGCATTCTAACCGACTGAACTACCACTCCGCGCTGAGACGAACATTGTAAGACGATTTCAGCGCTTTCCGCTAGACCATCCAACAATTTTTTTGACTTCGCATCGCCCCGATGTGGTGGGTGCTGAGGGTTTCGAACCCCCGACCCTCTCCGTGTAAGGGAGACGCTCTACCGCTGAGCTAAGCACCCGGGTGATCGCACCCTGCCATCGGCAGCGAGTCGATTAGTTTACGGCATCCTTCAGGGCTTTGCCAGCCTTGAACGCGGGGTTCTTGGACGCCTTGATCTTGATGGTGTCGCCGGTCTTCGGGTTGCGACCCGTACGAGCGGCGCGCTTGCGGACCTGGAAGGTGCCGAAGCCGACCAGCGTCACGCTGTCGCCCTTCTTGAGGGCCTTGGTGATGCTGGAGATGACGGCGTCGACGGCGCGGCCGGCTTCGGCCTTGGACACTTCGGCTTCGTCGGCGACGGCATCGATCAATTCGGTTTTGTTCATTGAGTAACTCCCTGTGCGGCACAACCGCGGAATGAGTGACCGGAACCTCTGGCTTCGTTCGCCAGCCGGAACCGGTCGTGATGTCCACGCGCTACGAAGCACTGCTTCGTGCATGCGGGTGACGCCGTTATACCAGTGCGAAAAATGCCGCGCAAGCCGAAAACCCTGTAACGGCGCGGGTTTCAGGGCGATGACATGCACCGCCCGTCATCACGTTCAATGCTTCACGCCGGGTTGCTGCGACCCCTTGCCGCGTTCTTTCTTGGTAGCCGGCACGACCCGCTCGCCGCCTTCTCCACCTGCGGCAGGGACGGGCGCGAGCGGTCGTTCGAGCGCGAGATCGAGGACTTCGTCGATCCACTTCACCGGCACGATCTTCATGCCCTGGGTGACGTTGGCCGGGATGTCGGCCAGGTCTTTCTTGTTCTCGTCGGGAATGATGACGGTGGTGATGCCGCCACGCAGCGCCGCCAGCAGCTTTTCCTTCAAGCCGCCGATCGCGGTGACGCGACCACGCAGCGTGATTTCACCCGTCATCGCCACGTCCGCACGTACGGGGTTCTTGGTCAGCGCGGACACCAGTGCGGTCACCATCGCGATACCCGCGCTCGGCCCGTCCTTCGGCGTCGCGCCATCCGGTACATGGAGGTGCACGTCGTGCTTCTGCAGGAACTCCGCGTCCACGCCCAGGCTCACGGCGCGACCGCGCACCACCGACATCGCCGCGGAGCCGGACTCCTTCATCACGTCGCCGAGCTGGCCGGTCAGCAGCATGCCGCCCTTGCCGGGCACCAGCGCGACCTCGATCTGCAGGAGGTCGCCACCGACCTCCGTCCAGGCCAGTCCCGTGACCAGACCGATCTCGTTCTGCTCCTCGGCGCGGCCGAAATCGAAGCGACGCACGCCTGCGTACTTCTCCAGGTTCTTCGAAGTGACCTGCATGGCGGTCGCTTTCTTCTTGGCCGGCTTGGGACCCGCCAATGCGATCTCTTTCACCACCTTGCGGCAGATCTTGGCGACTTCACGCTCAAGATTGCGCACGCCGGACTCGCGCGTGTAATAGCGAACCAGGTCGCGGATCGCGCTTTCCGCGATCTTCAGCTCGTCGAGCTTCAGACCATTGGCCTTCAGCTGCTTAGGCACCAGGTAGCGCTCTGCGATGTTGACCTTCTCGTCCTCGGTGTAGCCCGGGATGCGGATGACTTCCATGCGGTCCAGCAGCGGACCCGGGATATTCAGCGAGTTCGATGTCGCCACGAACATCACTTCGGACAGGTCGAGATCCACTTCGAGGTAGTGGTCGTTGAACGCGTTGTTCTGCTCGGGATCCAGCACTTCCAGCAACGCGGAAGACGGATCGCCCCGGAAGTCCATCGACATCTTGTCGATCTCGTCCAACACGAACAGCGGATTCTTGCTGCCGGTCTTGTTGAGGTTCTGCACGATGCGGCCCGGCATCGAACCGACATAGGTCCTGCGATGCCCGCGGATTTCTGCTTCGTCGCGCACGCCGCCCAGCGACATGCGCACGAACTTGCGGTTGGTCGCCTTGGCGATGCTCTGGCCCAGCGAGGTCTTGCCGACGCCCGGGGGACCGACCAGGCACAGAATCGGGCCGCGCAGCTTCTTCACGCGCGACTGCACCGCGAGGTATTCGAGGATGCGTTCCTTGACCTTCTCGAGCCCGTAGTGGTCGGCGTCGAGCGTGTCCTGCGCGACCTTGAGGTCCTTACGGACCTTGGTGCGCTTGTTCCATGGCACGCCCAGCAGCCAATCGAGGTAGTTGCGGACGACCGCCGCCTCCGCCGACATCGGCGACATCTGCTTGAGCTTGTTGAGCTCGTTGCGCGCCTTGGTCTCGACGGGCTTGGGCATGCCGGCCTGGGCGATCTTGCGCGCCAGTTCCTCCAGTTCGTTGGGCGCCTCGTCGAGCTCGCCCAGTTCCTTCTGGATGGCCTTCATCTGCTCGTTGAGGTAGTACTCGCGCTGGCTCTTCTCCATCTGCGACTTGACGCGGCCACGGATGCGCTTTTCCAGCTGCTGCACATCGATCTCGCCGTCGACGAAGCCGACCAGCAGCTCCAGCCGCTCGCCGACCTCCACCGTCTCCAGCAGGCGCTGCTTGTCGCTCAGGCGCACGCCGAGGTGCGCCGCAATGGTGTCGGCCAGGCGGCTGGGCTCGTCGATGCCGGCCAGCGTCTGCAGCAGTTCGGGCGGCAGCTTGCGGTTGGTCTTCACGTACTGCTCGAACAGGCCCATCAGCGAACGGGCCACCGCTTCGATCTCGCGCGGTTCGCGCGCATCGGTGGAATCGATCTCCTCGCCCTGTCCGTACAACGAGCCATCGCGCTCGACGACGTTCGACACGCTCACCCGTGTCGTGCCCTCGACCAGCACCTTGATCGTGCCGTCGGGCAGCTTCAGCAGTTGCAGCACCTGTGCGAGCGTACCGACCGTGTACAGATCCGCGGCCGCGGGATCGTCCGTCTCGGCGGACCTCTGCGCCAACAGGATGATGCGCTTGTCGGCCTCCATCGCCTGCTCCAGCGCGCGCATGGACTTGTCGCGGCCGACGAACAGCGGGATCACCATGTGCGGGAAGACCACCACGTCGCGTAGCGGCAGGACCGGCAGGTCGAGGATTTCAGTCTGGGGACGGCGGGGCATGGGGGCTCCAGCGAGTGCGGAATGCGGGGGTGCGTAGGCACCAATGGGCCCGTTATGGGGCCATCGCCGGAGGGATGCAAGAGCGTCGCCAAAACCCCGATGGCACCGGCGACCTGTCGGCGGGCGTGCAAAACTGAACAGGCGCCACACGGGCGCCTGTCAGACAGAACCTGCAGGCCGGATCACTCGGCCGAGGCGACCTTCGGTGCCGGCGGATTCTGGTAGATCAGGTAGGGCTCGGACTTGTGCTCGATCACGGACTCGTCGACGACTACCTTGCTGACGTTCTCCAGCGACGGCAGTTCGTACATCGTATCCAGCAGCACCGACTCGACGATGGTACGCAGGCCGCGCGCGCCGGTCTTGCGCTTCAGTGCCTTGCGGGCGATCGCCGACAGCGCGTCGGGACGGAATTCGATCTCCACCCCTTCCATCTCGAACAGCTTCTTGAACTGCTTGGTGATGGCGTTCTTCGGCTCGGTGAGGATCTTGACCAGCGCGGTCTCGTCCAGCTCTTCCAGCGTGGCGACGACCGGCAGACGGCCGACGAATTCGGGGATCAGGCCGAACTTGATCAGGTCCTCGGGCTCGACCTCCGACAGCACCTTGCCCACTTCCGACTTCTTCTCGGAGCTCTTCACCTTGGCGCCGAAACCGATGCCGCCCGCTTCGGTGCTGCGCTGCTGGATGATCTTGTCCAGTCCGGCGAACGCACCGCCGCAGATGAACAGGATGTTCTTGGTGTCGACCTGCAGGAATTCCTGCTGCGGGTGCTTGCGGCCACCCTGCGGCGGCACGCTGGCGACGGTCCCCTCGATCAGCTTCAGCAACGCCTGCTGCACGCCTTCGCCGGACACGTCGCGGGTGATCGACGGGTTTTCGCTCTTGCGCGAGATCTTGTCGATCTCGTCGATATAGACGATGCCCTGCTGCGCCTTGTCGACGTCGTAGTCGCACTTCTGCAGCAGCTTCTGGATGATGTTCTCCACGTCCTCGCCCACGTAACCGGCTTCGGTCAGCGTGGTGGCGTCGGCGATGGTGAACGGCACGTTGAGCAGGCGCGCCAGCGTTTCGGCCAGCAGCGTCTTGCCCGAACCGGTCGGGCCGGCGAGCAGGATGTTCGACTTGGCCAGTTCGACCTCGTCGTTCTTGCTGCGGCTCTCGATGCGCTTGTAATGGTTGTAGACCGCCACCGCCAGCGTACGCTTGGCGCGGTTCTGGCCGATCACGTACTGGTCGAGGACCTCGAGGATCTCGCGCGGCTTGGGCAGGTGGCTGCGTGCGGACTGCGCCTTCTCCTCTAGCTCTTCGCGGATGATGTCGTTGCACAGCTCGACGCATTCATCGCAGATGAACACGCTGGGACCCGCAATCAGCTTGCGGACCTCGTGCTGGCTCTTGCCGCAGAACGAGCAGTACAGGATTTTGGTGCTGTCGCCGGAACGGCCCTGACGATCTTCGCTCATGCTGGTATTACTCGGTCGCTCAACCCGCCCGGAAGGGCTTTCGGTCGGAGAATAGCACACGGTCCCGGCTTGTCTGCCGGGACCGTGAACAGGGGGATTTGTGCCTGAAAAGCGGCAATCCGGAGGTCAGGCCGACTGGATGGAATCTTCCGGACGACGCTCGAGCACCTGGTCGACCAGGCCATAGGCCTGCGAGTCCGCCGCACTCTTGAAGTTGTCGCGCTCGGTGTCGCGCTCGATGGTCTCCAGCGACTGCCCGGTGTGATGGGACAGAATCGCGTTCAGCTTCGCGCGCAGCGTCAGGATCTCACGGGCGTGGATGTCGATGTCCGTCGCCTGGCCCTGGAAGCCGCCCAGCGGCTGGTGGATCATCACGCGCGAATTCGGCAGGGCGTAGCGCTTGCCCTTCGCGCCCGCCGCCAGCAGCAGCGCGCCCATGCTGGCCGCCTGGCCGACGCAGATCGTGCTGACGTCCGGCTTGATGTACTGCATGGTGTCGTAGATGGCCATGCCCGCCGTCACCACGCCGCCGGGCGAGTTGATGTACAGGCTGATGTCCTTCTCGGGGTTTTCCGCCTCGAGGAACAGCATCTGCGCCACGATGACGTTGGCCACGTGGTCGTCCACGCCGCCGACCAGGAAGATCACGCGCTCCTTCAGCAGGCGGGAATAGATGTCGTAGGCGCGCTCGCCGCGGCTGGTCTGTTCGACCACCATCGGCACCAGGTTGAGGGCTTGGGTTTGAATGCTCATCGGTTCTCGCGCCTGTCGTTCAAGGGAAGGTCCGGCCTAGGATAGCCGGACCTCCTGCCCGGGCGGGGCGCCCGGATCAGTTGCGGATGGCTTCCTGGAAGGAAAGCGCCTGCTCGGTGTGCTGGGCGCGCTCGGCGATCCAGTCGATCACCTGCTCTTCCATCACACGACCCTGCAGACTGTTCATCAGTTGGGGATCGTTGCGGTACAACTCAATGACCTGTTCCGGCTCTTCGTAGGTCGAGGCGATCAGGCGCAGCGTCTCGTTCAGGCGCTTCGGGTCCAGGCGGAGCTGGTTCTTGCGGGCCACTTCGCCCACCAGCAGGCCGACCAGCACGCGCTTGCGGGCGGCATCGACGAAACCTTCATGGGCGTTGTCCGGAATCTGCACCTGCTGGCCCTGGCGGCGCGCCTGCTCGGCGGCCTGCTGGACCATCACGCGGGCCTCGTTTTCGACCAGGCGCGGCGGCATCTCGACGTGGGCGTAGGCGGCGATCAGCTGCTCGCCGACTTCCCGGCGCAGGCGGGTCATCAGCGCACCCTTCAGTTCGCGCTCCAGGTTGCTGCGGATGTCCGCGCGGAACTGCTCGGCGTCGCCGCTCTTCACGCCGAAGCTGCGGATGAACTCGCGATCGACGTCCGGCAGCACCGACTCCGCCACGTCCGTGACCTTCACGTGCACGTCGACCTGCCTGCCCGCCAGCTGCGGCACGCGCCAGTCGGCCGGGAACGTCACCGACACGGTCTTCTCGTCGCCCTTCGCCAGGCCGATCAGCGCCTGCTCGATCTCGCCGAACATCACGCCCGAACCGATCAGCGTGGCGCCCTTCTCGGCGCCTTCGGCGGGCATGCGCTCATCGCCCGCCTGCGACCAGGTCTCCAGCGTCACGCGGTCGCCGTCTTTCGCGCCGCGCTCGACGGCCTGGAACGTACGACGCTGCATGCGCAGGTTGTCGATCATCTGGTCGATGTCCGCATCGGTGACATCGGCCGTATTGCGGACCACGTTCAGCTTGGCGACGTCGACATCGCCGAAGTCCGGCACCACCTCGAAGGTGGCGACGAAGTCCAGTTCGCCCTCGCCCTGCTTTTCGATGCGCGGGTTGCCGGCCAGCTGCAGTTCCTGCTCCCGCACCGCATTGTTGAAGGTTTCGCGCAGCAGGCCGTCGAGGGCTTCGGCGCGCACCTGGTCGCCGAACCGCTGCTCGATGACCTTTGCCGGCACCTTGCCCGGACGGAAGCCCTTGATGCGCGCGGTGCGCGACAGCTCGCGCAGACGACCGCCGATATGGGTGTCCAGACGCTCCGCCGGCAGGCTGAAGCTCATGCGGCGCTCGAGGTTGCCGACCGATTCGACCGAAACTTGCATACTCACTGACTCCTGCGGCCACGGCTCAGCCGGGGCGATGTTGATAATCCGGGACGCCTGGGACGCAGGCGCAATGCCCCTCCCGGCGGAACTTGCTAGTTTCGCCGATTCCGTAGCGGGCTGCCAGCGGTGATCGGACCCCAGCCATCGGCGTTGAGGCCCTTGGCCGAAATGAGGACGCCAAAGGCGGCAAGCCGCTTGCCGGGCCAGGGCGGACCTTCGACGGCGCAGCCCGGCAGCGGCCGGGGGCTTGCCATCCGGGCACCACGACGATGTCCGTGTCGTGCAGGGGGTTAAGCCAGGCGTGGTGCGAAAGGAGGGACTCGAACCCTCACGGGGGTTACCCGCTGGAACCTAAATCCAGTGCGTCTACCAATTCCGCCACTTTCGCAGGTGCCGCATTGTAGCCGGCGACCTGCCGGAACCGGCAAGAAAAAGCGCCCGGTGACGGGGGCTTTCGGGATTGACGGGCAGTCGAGGATTCGAACCGCGCCCCCACCCTCGATTCGCCACGAACCCCGAACGCGCCGTGACCCGCCCGGCGTATGACGCCGCAAAAGAAAACGCCCGGCGTGAGCCGGGCGATTCGGGATTGGTGGGCCGTCAAGGATTCGAACCTTGGACCTATTGATTAAGAGTCAACTGCTCTACCAACTGAGCTAACGGCCCCGAAACATCAGACGCGTAGTGTAACCGCATCGCTTTTTTCTGTGAACCCCCGCACCGCGGACGTCCTGCAAACAGTGGGGTGGCTGAGGGGACTCGAACCCCCGACATCTGGAATCACAATCCAGTACTCTAACCAGCTGAGCTACAGCCACCACTGAAACCTGCATCCTCCCGGACCGCACCGGCGTTGGCGCGCCCGACAGGACTCGAACCTGTAACCGCCGGCTTAGAAGGCCGGTGCTCTATCCGGTTGAGCTACGGGCGCCCGGTCCGGATTGTCGCATCCCCGTTGTGCCGGAACACGCGGGCCGTGCATCGTGCTGGTCGGGGTAGAGGGATTCGAACCCCCGACCCTCTGGTCCCAAACCAGATGCGCTACCAGACTGCGCTATACCCCGACGAGGGTCCCGACATGGCGTCTGGACGCCAACGAGGCCGCGTATTGTCGGAACCTGCGGCCCTGCTGTCAAACAGAACGTGGCGGACCACGGCTTGCGATATGCTCAGGCACTGGGGACAGACGTCCGGCAACCACATGAGGGAACCATGGTACGCAGCGGCAATCCGGCATTGAAGGAATCCACCTTCCTCGACCTCGGCAGCGGGGCCGTCGTGGCGCGCGATGGCGAGGCGATGACGCTCAATGGTACGGTCAACAAGACCGGGATCCTGTTGCTGCTGGCGGTCCTGACGGGCGCATTCTCCTGGTCGCAGATCGAAGTCACGCAGGAAGGCGCGACCGGCATGGGCTATCTGTGGGGCGGCCTGATCGGTGGTTTCGTGCTGGCCCTGGTGACGATCTTCAAGAAGGAATGGGCGCCGGTCACCGCACCGCTCTACGCGCTGGTCGAGGGCCTGTTCCTCGGTGCGATCTCCGCGCTCTACAACCACATGTACGAAGGCATCGTCACCCAGGCGGTGATGCTGACCTTCGGCACGCTGTTCGCGCTGCTGATGGCTTACCGCAGCGGCCTGATCAAGGCGAACGAGAACTTCAAGCTGGGCGTGGTGGCCGCGACCGGCGGCATCGCGCTGGTCTACCTGCTGTCGATGGTACTGCGCATGTTCGGCAAGGACGTGCCGCTGATCCACGAGAGCGGCATCGTCGGCATCGGCTTCAGCCTGTTCGTGATCGTGATCGCGGCGCTGAACCTGGTGCTGGATTTCGACTTCATCGAGTCGGGTGTCGAAGCCGGCGCGCCGAAGTACATGGAGTGGTACGCGGGCTTCGGCCTGATGGTCACGCTCGTGTGGCTGTACCTGGAGTTCCTGCGCCTGCTGGCCAAGCTGCAGTCGCGCGACTGACGCATCGAAACGCTTTCAACGAAAGGGCGCCCTCGGGCGCCCTTTTTGGTTCTCAGCCCCCGGCGGTCGCGGCGTGCCGGCGGCGGCGCGACGGCCAGACCATGAACAGGATGGTCACGCCGGCCAGCAGCCAGCAGTAGTGCACCTTGCCCATCAGCGCCAGCGGCGACAGTCCCGCCAGCGAAGCCGCCAGCAGGATCTGCGCGCCGTACGGCAGCAGACTCTGGACGATACAGACGAAGATATCGAGCACACTGGCCGCGCGTGCCGGCGGCACGTCGTGGCGCTCGGCGATGTCGCGGGCCACTCCACCGCTGATCAGGATGGCGACGGTGTTGTTGGCGGTGAACACGTCCGTCAGCGAAGCCAGCGCCGCGATACACCATTCCCCCGTGCGACGCCCGGTATTGCCGCGCGCGAGCCGGGAGATCTGCCCTGCCAGCCAGTGCAGGCCACCGCTGGCCTTCATCAACGCGCCCAGGCCGCCGATGAACAGCGCCAGCAGAGTGATTTCCACCACGCTCTCGAAGCCGGCGTAGATATCGTCGGTGAAGGCTGGCAACCCATAGTCCTGCGGACCGAAAAACACGCCGAACAGGCCGGCGACCACCAGACCGATGGTCAGCACGACCAGTACGTCCAGCCCGCTGACGGCGAGGGCCAGCACCAGTACATAGGGCAGCACCAGCCAGGCCGACGTCGGTTCGGCGGCCTCCACCGGCGAGGCATCGCCCACCACCGCCAGCAACGCCAGCGTCAGCACCGCGGCCGGCAGTGCGATCTTGATGTTCTCGCGGAACTTCTCGCGCACGGTGCAGCCCTGCGTGCGCGCGGCGGCGATCGCCGTGTCCGAGATCACCGACAGGTTGTCGCCGAAGGTTGCCCCGCCGATGACCGCGCCCACCATCAGCGCGCGGTCGATGCCGGCCGCATCGGACACGCCGAGGGCGATCGGCGTGACCGCCGCGATCGTACCCATCGACGTCCCCACCGCCAGCGACAGGAAGCCCGCGACCAGGAACAGGCCCGGCAGGATCAAGGCCGGCGGCAATGCCCCGACGCCCAGCGCGACCACGGCGTCCACCGCGCCGATCTGCTTCGTCACCATCGCGAAGGCGCCTGCCAGCAGGAAGATCAGGCACATCAGCACGATGTTGCTGTCGCCGATACCCTGCAGCAACGTATCCATCGCCCTGACGCGCGCGCGATGCGCAATCCACAGGCCCAGCGCGATGGCCGGCAGGATCGCCACGGGTGCATGCAACCGGTAGAAGCCCATCGCATCGCCCTGTCCGGTGTAGTACAGGCCAGCGCCGAAGAACAGGGCGAGGAACAGCAGCAACGGGGTCAGCGCCAGGGCGCTGGGACGGACGGACATGAACAGGGCCTTCTGCGTGGGCCGCGGATTGTGCGTGCCCTTCGCCTCGCATCCAACCTCATGGATGGGACATACGCAAACAAAAACGGGACGCTGCGCGTCCCGTTTCCGTCCTGCCTTGACGCCGGCCTCAGACGCGGCTGGCGATGGCCTTCGCGAACGACATCGTGGTGCCGTCGCCGCCCAGATCCGGGGTCAGCGAATCCTTGGCTTCCAGCGTGGCGATGATCGCCGCGCGCAGGCGCTCGGCCTTCTCCGGCTGGCCCAGGTGGTCGAGCATCTGCGCCGCACCCAGCAGCAGCGCGCAGGGATTGGCGACCCCCTTGCCGGCGATGTCCGGCGCCGAGCCGTGCACGGCCTCGAAGATCGCCGCGTCGGCACCGATGTTGGCGCCCGGCGCCAGGCCCAGGCCGCCGACCAGACCGGCGCACAGGTCGGAAATGATGTCGCCGAACAGGTTGGTGGTGACGATGATGTCGAACTGCTCCGGACGCATCACCAGCTGCATGCAGGTGTTGTCCACGATCATCTCGTTGGTCTGGATCTCGGGGTACTGCGCGGCCACTTCGCGCGCCACCTTCAGGAACAGGCCCGAGGTGGTCTTGAGGATGTTCGCCTTGTGGACGATGGTGACCTTCTTGCGGCCGGTCTTGCGGGCCAGGTCGTAGGCGTAGCGGACGATGCGCTCGGAGCCCTTGCGGGTGATCTTCTGCGTCAGCAGCGCGGTTTCGCCGTCTTCCGAAATCGACTGGCCTTCACCGATATAGGCGCCTTCGGTGTTCTCGCGCACGGTGATCAGGTCGACGCCGTCGGCGAAGCGCGACTTGGTGTTGGGGAACGACTTGGCGGGACGCACGTTGGCGTACAGGTCGAAATGGCGGCGCAGCGCGACGTTGATCGAGCTGAAGCCCTCGCCGACCGGCGTCGTCAGCGGGCTCTTCAGCGCCACGCCGTTCCTGCGGATCGAGTCCAGCGTGGCCTGCGGCAGCAGGTCGCCGTGCTTCTCCAGCGCCACCAGGCCGGCGTCGGCATCTTCATAGGTCAGGCCGACCTTGAGTGCGTCCAGCACGTACAGGGTGGCATCCATGATCTCCGGGCCGATACCGTCGCCGCGGATGACCGTAATCGTCTGGGTCATTGAGTGGGGTTTCCGAACAGGGGCGCGCACCGGACAGGGCCACGGCGGGCGCGAAAAGAAAGATTTGTCCGCCAATTATGCCCGAACGGCCGGCAAGTCCCCTAATCGACCATGGTCTGAGCCCTTCCCCCGCGGGCAGGGCGGTGCATCAACCGTGGTCGTGCGCGGCCGGCGCGTCGGCCTGCCCACCTTCCAACTGGTCGAGGAAATCCACGGCGCGGCGCAGGTGCGGAATGACGATGGAGCCACCGACCACCAGACCCACCGAGAAGGTTTCGAAGAACTCCTCGCGCGTGACCCCGGCCTCCTTGCACTGGGCGACGTGGTAACTGATGCAGTCGTCGCAGCGCAGGACCATCGAGGCGACCAGGCCCAGCAGTTCCTTGGTCTTCACGTCCAGCGCGCCGGCCTGGTAGGTCTGCGTATCCAGCGCGAAGAAGCGGCGGACGACCTGGTTCGGTTCGTCCAGGATGCGCTTGTTCATCCGCTGGCGGAACTCGGTGAAGGCCTTCACCCGGTCCTGGCTGTCGTCGACCCCGCTCACGCGGCATCTCCGGCCAGCAGCGGCTCCAGCTTGCCGGCGCGATGCAGGGCGATCATGTCGTCATAGCCGCCCACGTGCACCTCGCCCACGAAGATCTGCGGCACGCTGGTGCGCTTGGCCTTGGCGATCATCTTCTCGCGCTCGGCCGGGTCCAGATCGATCCGCACCTCGGTCCAGGTCTGGCCCTTGCTCTTGAGGAAGTTCTTCGCCGCCACGCAATAGGGACAGATGGCGGTGCTGTAGAGGGTGATCTGCGGCGCACTGGCGCCTTGCGGGGTGTCGCTCAAGGGAGTCTCCGGAACGAAAGGGAGGGAAATCGGTCCCAGCCAATATCGGGCAGGTCGCGCCGTCTTCCAGTGAACGCAGTGGAACAGTGCGAACCGGAACCTGTCCGGTTAACCACGTATTCACTCGCCCGGATCGACGACCGGTCATCCTGATCGAGACGCCCATTATCCGCCACGGAGCCACGTTTGCGTCCCTTGCTGCTCGCTACCGTCCTGACCCTGACCCTCGCGGCGCCCTTGGCCTCCTCGCAGGAAAGCCGCTTGCCGGACATCGGCTCCTCCGCCGGCGAACTGCTGACCCCGGCCCGCCAGGCGCAGTACGGCGGGATGATGCTGCGCGAACTGCGCAACTACGGCTACCTGCTCGAGGACCCCCTGGTGACCGACTGGCTGCAGGGGGTCGGAGGACGGCTCGGTGCGGATAGCGACAATCCGCAGCAGTCCTACACCTTCTTCATGATGCGCGACCGGCAGATCAACGCCTTCGCCACGCTGGGCGGCTACATCGGCATGAACGCCGGCCTGGTGCTGACGGCCGATCGCGAGGATGAGGTCGCGGCCGTGCTGTCGCACGAAATCGCCCACGTCACCCAACAGCACGTCCTGCGTGGCGTGGAGCGCGCGCAGCGCGACCAGGTGCCGATCCTGCTCGGCATGCTGGGCGCCATCGTGCTGGCGCAGGCCGCCGGCGGCAGCTCCAGCGGCGACGCCTCCCAGGCCGCCATCGCCTCGGCGATGGGCCTGATGCAGCAGCGCCAGATCGACTACACCCGCTCCAACGAATCCGAAGCCGACCGTGTCGGCATCCGCACGCTGTCCCGCGCCGGCTACGACATCGACGCGATGGCCGGCTTCTTCGCCAAGCTGCAGCAGGCGACCCGCGTGGCGCGCGGCAGCGGGCGCGAAACGATCCCCGACTACCTGCAGACCCACCCCGTTACCACGACCCGCATCAGCGAGGCCCGCCAGCGCGCCGACCAGATGCGGGGCAACCAGGTCACCGCCGTGACGACGGTCCCCGGCGGCGAGCGCGTGGAGCGCTTCGACCGGACCGGCATTACCCTGCCGGAAACCCGCAGCGACAATCCCCTGCTGCCGATCCCCGTCACCCTCCCCTCGCTGGCGTTCCGGCAGGGCGACAGCGGCCAGTTC
This sequence comes from Pseudoxanthomonas sp. GW835-FHT14C01, assembly GCF_058793715.1. Taxonomy (NCBI): domain Bacteria; kingdom Pseudomonadati; phylum Pseudomonadota; class Gammaproteobacteria; order Lysobacterales; family Lysobacteraceae; genus Pseudoxanthomonas; species Pseudoxanthomonas sp. GW835-FHT14C01. Next base: position 709,540 of record NZ_JBXAGB010000002.1, on the reverse strand, counting down.
GACTGGGCCCGCGAGCGCCTGCGGGCGCTCAGCGCCAGCACGCCGTCGGCTGCCGTCCGGGAATACGAGACCCTGCGCCGGCAGGCGGGCAAGCCGCTGACCGGGCCGCAGCGTTACGGGCTGTCGGTGGCCCACCTGCAGGGCGGCGACATCCGCACCGCATTGACCGAACTGCAGCGGCTGGCCGACGAGAACCCCGACAACCTCTGGGTGGCGCTGTCGCTGGGCGAGGCCGAATCGCGCACGGGCAACGCCGCTGCCGCCAACCGGCGTTTCGACGCGCTGGTGCAGCGCTTCCCGCAGAACCGGCCGGTCGCGCTGACCTACGCGAAGGTACTGAACGAGCAAGGCGGCCGCGAGGCCGGCCAGCGCGCACAGGCCGTCCTGCGCCCGTTGATGGCCCGCGCGGGCGACGACCCGGTGTTCCAGCAGCAGTTCGCCCGCGCCAACGAACTGGCCGGGGACACCGCCCGCGCCGGCGAGGCCTATGCCGAAGCCGCCTACCTGAATGGCCGGCCGGAGCAGGCGCTGATCCAGCTGCAGAATCTCAAGAAGCAGAGCGACCTGGACTTCTACGCACGGGCCAGGGTCGATGCCCGTATCGCCGTCATCACTCCGGAAGTGCTTGAGCTTCGCCGCCAGGGCGTCCGCGACCCCGACGTCGAACGCCGCTGACCCCCTGCCGCGGCACGGTCATGACAGTCCCGCGGCATGTCATGTAAACGTCACAAAATTGTCGTCTACTGGCACGGTCCCCCTCGCACCCGGATCCTGCGTGCAGAAGCACATCCTGATCGTCGACGACGAACCCGCCATCCGCGACATGGTGGCGTTCGCCCTGCGCAAGGGCGACTACGAGCCGATCCACGCCGGCGACGCACGTGAAGCCCAGAACGCCATCGCCGACCGCGTCCCCGATCTGATCCTGCTCGACTGGATGCTGCCCGGCACCAGCGGCCTGGAACTGGCCCGCCGCTGGCGCAAGGACGCCATGACCCGCGACGTCCCGATCATCATGCTCACCGCCCGCGGCGAGGAGAACGACCGGGTCGGCGGCCTGGAGGCCGGTGTCGACGACTACGTGGTCAAGCCGTTCTCCGCACGCGAACTGCTGGCGCGCATCCGCGCCGTCATGCGCCGCTCGCGCGACGACGACGAGGACGGCAGCGTGGCGGTCGGCAACCTGCGCATCGACGGCGCCGCCCATCGCGTGTTCGCCGGCGACACGCCGGTCGCCATCGGCCCCACCGAGTACCGCCTGCTGCACTTCTTCATGACGCACCCGGAGCGCGTCTACTCGCGCACGCAACTGCTCGACCACGTCTGGGGCGGCAGCGTCTACGTGGAAGAACGGACCGTCGACGTGCACATCCGCCGCCTGCGCAAGACGCTGGAGCCGCACGCCCTGGAGAACATGGTGCAGACCGTGCGCGGCTCGGGCTATCGCTTCTCCGCGGCGATGTGACCTGTCGGGCGGCGCGATCCCGCCGCCTGCGCGGGCTGTCATAGACATCTGACACAATCGGTCCATGCCCCACGACATCCGTTCCGCCTGGTTCAAGACGCTCGGCCAGCTGGCGCTGATCCTGGCGCTGGCGGTCGTGGCCGGGCTGTTGCTGGGTCAGGTCTGGCCGGTCGTCACCGTCGCCGCGCTCGGTGTGGTGGCGTGGCACTACTGGCGCCTGCGCAAGGTGCTGCTGCGGCTGACCGCACGCCAGCGGCTGGAACCGGCCCAGGGAAGAGGCGTCTGGAACGAACTCGACCGCCTGCTGTTCCGCGGCCAGGCCGAAATGCGCACGCGCAAGCGTCGCCTGCTCGACATGCTGCGCGCCTACCGCGCCGCCGCCGCCGCCCTGCCCGACGGCGTGGTGGTGGTGGAACGCAACAGCCAGCGCGTGCAGTGGTTCAACAAGGCCGCTGGCACGCTGCTGGGCCTGCAGTATCCCGCCGACATCGGCGCCCCGGTCGGCGACCGCCTGCAGCCGCTGCCGATGTCGCACTGGCTGGCCGGCGGGCGCAACGCCGAGCCGATGCTCGATGCCGCCTCGCCGGTGGATCCGCACCTGCGCCTCAACCTGCGGCTGATCCCCTACTCCGACGAATACTGGCTGCTGGTCGCGCGCGACGTCAGCAAGCTGCTGCGGCTGGAACAGATGCGCCGCGATTTCGTCGCCAACGTCTCGCACGAACTGCGCACGCCGCTGACCGTCGTGCACGGCTACCTCGACATGCTGGAGCCCACCGAGTATCCGGACTGGGCGCCGATGCTGGCCGAGATGCAGAAGCAGTCGCAGCGCATGACCCAACTGGTGGAAGACCTGCTGACGCTGTCGCGGCTGGAAGCGCAGGACAGCCTGCCCGACGAGAACGTGGCGATGGCGCCGATGCTGGCCACCCTGCGCCGCGAGGCCGAGGCGCTGAGCCAGCGCCGCCACACCATCGTGGTCCAGGACGAGGCGAATGTGGACCTGTCCGGTTCAAACAAGGAACTGCACAGCGCCTTCTCCAACCTGGTCAGCAACGCGGTGCGCTATACGCCCGCCGGCGGCACTATCACCGTCCGTTTCGTGCTTGAGGGCGAGGGCGCCGTGCTCAGCGTGCGCGATACCGGCTATGGCATCCCGACCGCGCACCTGCCTCGCATCACCGAACGTTTCTACCGCGTGTCCACCAGCCGTTCGCGCGAGAGCGGCGGCACCGGCCTGGGACTGTCGATCGTCAAGCACGTGCTGAACCTGCACCAGGCGCGCCTCGAGATCGAAAGCGAGGTCGGCCAGGGCAGCGTGTTCTCCATCCACTTCGGTGCCGATCGCGTCGAACCGCGCCTCGACGCCCCCGCCTCTCTCACTACGGACAGCCAGCCCGCATGAACGCCGCCTTGGATACGACGCCCGCCACCGCGACCGGCGAAGATGCGCTGCGCGACCCGGCGCTCTACCTCAACCGCGAACTGTCCCAGCTGGATTTCAACTTCCGCGTGCTGGCGCAGGCGCAGGACCCGTCGGTGCCGCTGCTGGAGCGCCTGCGCTTCCTGTGCATCTCCTGCACCAACCTCGACGAGTTCTTCGAGATCCGCGCGGCCACCGTGCGGCACGCGCTCGATTTCGGTCTGCCGCCCGGCGCGGACGGCATGAGTCCGGCCACCGTGCTCAACAAGATCCACGACCGTGCCGCCGAACTGGTCGATGCGCAGTACAAGTGCTGGAACGAGGTGCTGCGTCCGGGCCTGGCCGAGGCCGGCGTGCGCGTGTTCGGCCGCGACAGCTGGAATGCGCGGCAGACCCGCTGGCTGCGCGCCTACTTCCGCAACGAGATCATGCCTGTCCTGTCGCCGCTCGGCCTGGACCCGGCGCATCCGTTCCCGAAGATCCTCAACAAGTCGCTCAACATCGTGGTGGTGCTGAAGGGCAAGGACGCATTCGGCCGCGCCGGCCACCTGGCCATCGTGCGTGCGCCACGCTCGCTGCCGCGCATCATCCACCTGCCGCAGCGCGTGTCCGGGGGCGAGAACGACTTCGTGCTGCTGTCGTCGGTGCTGTCGGTGTTCGTGGACGAACTGTTCCCGGGCATGGAGGTGAAGGGCTCCTACCAGTTCCGCGTGACCCGCAACTCCGAAGTGGTGGTCGACGAAGAGGAAGTCGAGAACCTGGCGCTGGCACTGCGCGACGAACTGGTCGGCCGCGGCTACCGTCCCGCGGTGCGGCTGGAGATCGCGCACGACTGCCCCAAGCCCATCGTGCGCCAGCTGCTGCAGAACTTCGCGCTGCCCGACAATGCGGTGTATCCGATCAACGGACCGGTCAACCTCAATCGCGTGATCCAGGTCTACGACCTGGTGCAGCGGCCCGAACTGAAGTACCCCGCCTTCACTCCGCGCACGCTGCGCGACAGCGAAGCGATCTTCGAGAAGGTCGCCGACGACGACGTGCTGCTGCACCACCCGTTCGACTCGTTCGCCGCCGTCCTGGAGCTGATCAAGCAGGCCGCGGTGGACCCCGAGGTGCTGGCGATCAAGCAGACGCTGTACCGCACCGGCAAGGATTCGGCCATCGTCGAGGCGCTGGTGCAGGCCGCGCGCAACGGCAAGGACGTGACCGTGGTGGTCGAACTGCGTGCGCGCTTCGACGAGGACGCCAACCTCGGCGTGGCCGACCGGCTGCAGGAAGCCGGCGCGCAGGTCGTGTACGGCGTCGTCGGTTACAAGACACACGCCAAGATGCTGCTGATCGTGCGCCGCGAAGGCCGCAAGCTGCGCCGCTACGTGCACCTGGGCACCGGCAACTACCACAGCGGCACGGCGCGCGCGTACACCGACATCGGCCTGATCACCGCCGACCAGGACATCGGCAACGACGTGCACCTGCTGTTCCAGCAATTGTCCGGCCTGGCGCCCACGACCAAGCTCAAGCGCCTGCTGCAATCGCCTTTCACCCTGCATCCGGGCCTCATCAAGAAGATCGAGCGCGAAGCCAGGCTCGCCCGGGCCGGCAAGCCGGCGCGCATCATCGCCAAGATTAATGCGATCAACGAACCGCGCATCATCCGCGCGCTTTATGCGGCGTCGCAGGCCGGCGTGCGGATCGACCTGATCGTGCGCGGTGCCTGTGCGCTGCGGCCGGGCGTGCCCGGTATCTCCGACAACATCCGCGTGCGCTCCATCGTCGGGCGCTTTCTCGAACACAGCCGCCTCTACTGGTTCGGCAATGACGGGGCGCCGGAACTTTACTGCGCCAGCGCCGACTGGCTGGAGCGCAATCTGTTGCATCGCGTGGAGACCTGCTTCCCGATCCTCGACAAGGACCTCGCCGTGCGCGTCTTCAAGGAAGGCCTGCAGAATTACCTCGACGACAACTGCAATGCCTGGGAGCTGCAGGCCGATGGCAGCTACATCAAGCTGACGCCCGGCGACGACACGCCGCATTCGGCACAGGGCACGTTGCTGGCGAAGGTGTGATGCGACCCAAGGACGCATGGACGATGGCATCCCGTGCCATCGCTTTGCAGCAATGCGCGGCGCCATTGGCTAAACTGGCCGCATGGCGCCCCTGACCTCCCCCACTTCTCCGCCGCTCCAGGACGGAGACCTGTTGGCCGCGATCGACCTGGGCTCCAACAGTTTCCACATGATCGTGGCGCGCTCGCTGCTCGGCCAGCTGCGCGTGGTCGACCGCCTGCGCGAAACCGTGCGCATGGCCGATGGTCTGGATGGCAAGGGCGGCCTGTCGGCCGCAGCAAGGCAGCGCGCCCTCGACTGCCTGTCGCGCTTCGGCCAGCGCATCCGCGACATTCCCGGCGCGCGCGTGCGTGCCCTGGCCACCAACACCGTGCGCCAGTTGCGCGATCCACAGGATTTCCTGGCCGCCGCGGAGGCCGCGCTCGGCAAGCCGATCGAGGTGGTCTCCGGCCGCGAGGAGGCGCGCCTGATCTACCTGGGGGTGGCGCACGCGCAACCGCCGAAACCCGGCCAGCGCCGCCTGGTGATCGACATCGGCGGCGGCTCGACGGAATTCATCATCGGCCGCGGCTTCGAGACGCTGGAGCGCGAAAGCCTGCAGGCCGGCTGCATCGCCAGCACGCGCCGCTTCTTCCCCGGCGGCAAGCTGTCGCGCAAGCGCTGGAAGGAAGCCCTGACCGAGATCGGCGCCGAGTTCCAGCAGTTCGCTGGCCTGTACCGCAACCTCGGCTGGCAGGAAGCCATCGGATCGTCCGGCACCAACAAGGCCATCGGCGAGATCTGCGCGGCGATGAAGCTGACCAAGGGCGCGGTGACGGCGGACGCGCTGCCGCAGGTCCGCGACAAGCTGCTGCAGGCCGACCGCATCGAGGACATCGAGCTGCCCGGCCTGTCGAACGACCGCCGCCCCATCATCGCCGGCGGCGTGCTGGTGCTGGAGGCCGCGTTCGAAGCGCTGGGCCTGCAGCGCCTGATGGTCAGCAAGGCGGCGATGCGCGAAGGCATCCTGTACGACATGCTAGGCCGCGGCAGTGACAACGATCCGCGCGACCTGTCCACGGCGGCGCTGATGCAGCGCTACGGCATCGATGAGTTCCAGGCCGCGCGCGTGGAAGCCACCGCGATGCGCCTGTTCGAACAGGTCGAGCACAGCTGGGGACTGGACGACGACGATGCCCGCATGCTCGGCTGGGCCGCGCGCCTGCACGAGATCGGCCTGGTCATCGCGCACAGCCAGTACCACGTGCATGGCGCCTACCTGCTCGAGCATTCGGACATCGAAGGCTTCTCGCGTCAGGAGCAGCAGGTGCTGTCCGCGCTGGTGCGCACGCACCGCCGTGGCGTGCCGAAGAACGCGTTCGATGCCCTGCCCGACCGCCTGCTGCTGAGCGCCAAGCGCAAGGCCGCGCTGCTGCGCCTGGCCGTGCTGCTTCACCGCTCGCACGACGCCGATGCCATTCCGCGTCTCGATGCCACCGCCAGCGGCGACCGCCTGGACCTGGTGGTCAGCAAGAAATGGATCGATTCGCGTCCCCTGCTGCGCTCCGACCTGGTCGGCGAGCCCGAGGACATGCAGGGACTGGGCGTGGCGTTCAAACCGTTCGTGGCGTAACACCCTCGACGGCGTCAGCGCTGCTAACGCGGGCGGTGAGGACGTGCGGCGTCGCATCGTGCTTGCCGCGTTCGGTGACGGCCGCTTCACGCATCGAATACCGCAACAGCGGCATGGTCGGAACATGCCGTTCGCACCCCGTTACCCAAACTGTGACTTGAAGGTAAACTCCGGCCAGCCACGGGCCTCCGGCGTGATCCACCCCCATCGCCCCACGCCATCCTCCCCGACCGTCTTTGCGGCGGGAGCAGGCCCCGTCGCCGACTATCCATCGCGTACCTGCCTTCAGGAGGAAGCCCGTGATCGACAGTAGGAAACCGCAGGATGCGTTGACCGACGCCTGGCTGGACGGTGGCCCGGGCGCCGTGGCCATCGCGCGCAACGTGGACCGTCTGCTCGATGCGGTGCGCCGGCACCTCGACATGGATGTGGCCTTCGTCAGCGATTCCATGGCAGCCACCGGGTCTTCCGCCATGTCGTCACCCGGCTCGACCGTGCGCCCATCCGGCCAGGCGACTGCAGTCCGCTCGACGAGGGTTACTGCATGCGTGTCGTCGAGGGCAGCATCCCGCAGCTGATTCCCGACACGGCTGCCGTCCCCGCCGTCGAGCGCATTCCCGAAACGCAGCTCGTGCCGATCGGCTCTCACCTCAGCGTGCCCATCCAACTGCGCGACGGCCGTGTCTACGGCACGTTCTGCTGCTTCAGCCTGGCCGCCAACCTGTCGCTGGGCCAACGCGACCTGCACATGATGCGGGCCTTCGCCGACCTGCTGGCCTACCAGATCGATGGCGACCTGGATGCCGTGCAGGCGCATGAAGAGAAGGTCGCCCGCATCACGTCTGTGCTGGAAATGGGCCAGCCGCACATGGTGTACCAACCCATCTACCGCAGCAGCGAACGCCGCATCGTCGGCGTGGAATGCCTGTCGCGCTTCGAGCTGGAACCGCGCCGCACGCCGGACGTCTGGTTCGCCGAAGCGCGCGAGATCGGGCTGGGCGTGCGGCTGGAACTCAACGCCATCCTGTCCGCGCTGGATGGGTTGCGCCAGGTCGGCGGCGATTTCTATGTCGCACTGAACGTCTCGCCGCAGACCATCATCAGCGGCGGCATCGATGGCTACATCGACGATCTGGATCCGCATCGCGTGGTGCTCGAAATCACCGAGCATTCGCTGGTCGACGACTACGGCCTGCTCAACGAACGGCTGGTGCCGCTGCGCGAAGCGGGCGTCCGCATCGCGGTGGACGACGCCGGCGCCGGCTACGCCAGCATGCGGCACGTGCTGGCGATCCATCCCGACATCATCAAGCTGGACCTCAGCCTCACCCGCGACATCGACAGCGATTCGCCGCGTCGCGCCCTGGCGGCGGCGCTGATCGAGTTCGCCCGCCAGACCCAGTCGCACGTAGTGGCCGAGGGTGTGGAAACGTCATCGGAACTGGCCGCACTGCAGGCGCTCGGCGTGGACGACGTGCAGGGCTATCACCTTGCTCGCCCCTTGGAAGTCGCGGCGCTGGCGCAGAAGCTGCGTGACGAGCGTCAGCGCAACTGAGGCGGGCCGACCGCTCTGGCATGATGCGGCTCTCTCCTTTCGCGATGCCACGATGAAGACCTACCTCCTCGCCGACGGCCTCGCCGTGTCCCGCATCGCCTACGGTTGCATGCAGCTGAGCCGCGCCTGGGACGCCACGCCGGTCACCGCCGACGAGCGCCGTCATGCGCAGCGCCTGGCCGAGACCGCGCTCGCCAACGGCATCACCCTGTTCGACCATGCCGACCTCTATGCGCGCGGCAAGTCCGAGCAGGTGTTCGGCGACGTGCTGCGCGCATCGCCCGGCCTGCGCGAGCGCATGGTGCTGCAGTCCAAGTGCGGCATCCGGTTCGCCGACGATCCGCCCGGCACGCCCGGCCGGTACGACTTCAGCCATGCGCACATCGTCGCATCGGTTGACGGCAGTCTGTCGAGGCTGGGCGTGGATCATCTGGACGTACTGCTTTTGCATCGTCCGGATGCGCTGGTGGAGCCGGAAGGCGTCGCCCGCGCGTTCGACGAGCTGCACGCGGCCGGCAAGGTCCGCCACTTCGGTGTCAGCAACCACACCGCCGGCCAGATCGAACTGCTGCGTCGTCATGTGCGGCAGCCGCTGATCGCCAACCAGGTGGAAGTCAGCCTGCTGCATCATCACCTGATCGACGACGGCGTGGTCGCCAACACCACGGGGCACGCGTACGCCTCGGCGTCCGGCACGCTGGACTATTGCCGTCTCCACGACATCCGGGTGCAGGCCTGGTCGCCGCTGGCCGGCGGCAGGCTGGCCACCACGTCCGAGTTCGCCGACCCGGTGATCCGCACCACGTCCTCGCTGCTGCGCCAACTGGCGGAAGAGAAAGGCGTGACGCCGGAAGCGATCCAACTCGCCTGGTTGCTGCGCCATCCCGCCGGTATCCAGCCCATCGTCGGCACGACCGATCCGGTCAGGCTCGCCGCGTGCTGCGCGGCGGATGGCATAACGCTGAGCCGGGAGGAGTGGTATGCGTTGTTCACGGCAGCGCGCGGGGGACGGGTGCCTTGAGCCTGACGTTCTGACTGCATCCATGACATCGTCCGAGGTGATCATGCGCGTTCGCAACCGCCTCATCGACTGTATACCCGCACGCTGCAGGCCGTTCCGCGGACGCGGCATCCATGACCTGACAACGAGGAACATATGGGCACCTGGGGCATCGGTTCTTTCGAAAACGACGACGCGGCGGATTTCATGATCGACCTGCTGGACAGTGGCGACCTGTCGCTGGTCCGCGAGGTACTGGACAACGTGCTCACCTCGACCGAGTACGTGGAAGCGCCCGACGCCACGCTGGCGATCGTCGCTGCCGAGATCGTGGCGGCGGCACGTGGACGCCCCACGCTGGCCGCGCAGCAGGAGGAAGGACTGGCAGACTGGATCGCACGCCTCCGGCCGACGATCGATGCCCACCTCACCACGCAGGCGCGGGAAGCGCTCACCCGCATCCTCGCCGACAATTCCGAACTGCGGGAGCTGTGGGAGGAGACCGACGACATCCACGACTGGCGGGCCGTCGTCACCGAACTCCGCAGCCACCTCGAAGCCTGAGCTACCGCGTCGCGCGCCTTCCTGTCACGCGACCCAACACCCCATTCGGAAACAGCATGACCGATCCCTACAACTCGTCCTCCGCGTACTCGCTCACCGCGCTACGCGCCGCCCTACCGCCGCTCAACGACGCCATGGTGACGACGGCACTGGAACTTCCGGGCTACCGCATCGCGCGCAACCTGGGCATGGTCCGCGGCATCACCGTACGATCGCGATCGATCGTGGGCAATTTCCTGGGCGGACTGCAGTCGTTGTTCGGCGGCAACATCACCATCTACACCGAACTGTGCGAACAGGCCCGCGACGAGACCTACCGCGACATGTTCCAGCACGCACGGCAACTGGGCGCCAACGCCATCATCGCCGTCCGCTACGACGCCACCGATGTAATGGCCGGTCTGACGGAGGTGCTGTGCTATGGCACCGCGGTGATCGTCGAGCCCCTTGACTAGCCGCCGATGCGCTCCGGAGCACCATGATTCTCCCTCTACGCGTGATCCGGTACGTCCTGGCAGCACTGACCGCGCTCGTGAGCTTCATTGCCGGGTGGTATCTGACGCTGCTCGGACTGATGTGGGCGATGAAGTCCGGGACGGTTTGCGAGTCGCCCTGCGATGGACCTGCCTATGCGGCGACAGCACTGTCGCTCGTGCTGGGTCCGATGATCGGCGTGCTCGCGGGCGGGGCCGGTGCGCTGCTGACAGCCCGGTTGTTCCGGGGCAGCGCACTTCGACCCTGAAGCAGCCCCAAACCCGGAATGGCTCCGCTATAGTCGCCCCACGTCATGGCCGGCCCCACCGACGGACAGTCCCTCGCATCCTTTGCAGGAGGTTGTCATGAAGCGCGTGTTCCGTTTGATCCTGGCGGTCATCGTCGGGGTGGTTGTCGGCAGCGTCGCCAACATGGCGCTGATCATGCTCGGCGGCCACGTCATCGCCCCGCCCGCCGGCGTCGACACCACGACCGCCGAAGGCCTCGAGGCGGCCATGCCGCTGTTCGGACCGAAGCACTTCGTGTTCCCGTTCCTGGCTCATGCGGTCGGCACGCTCGTGGGCGCCTTCGTCGCCACCCTGCTCACGCCTGGCCGGACTCGTGGCCCGGCGTGGGGGGTGGGCGCATGCTTCCTGATCGGCGGCATAGCCGCGATCGCCATGCTGCCCTCACCCGTGTGGTTCACCGTGGTGGACCTGGCGCTGGCCTACCTGCCGATGGCGTGGCTGGGCCACCGTCTGGCCCCGCGCGGAGGACACCCGGCATGAGCCATCCCGGCGTCCGCTCGCCGATGTCCGGATCCGGGCCGGTACCCGCATGGGTCCGCCTCGGCGCGACGGCCTGCGCGGTCGTGTGCATCGTGATCGGGGCGCCATGGCGCGCCTGGCATCCGCTGGAGCTGGCGATGGATGTGCTCGTGCCGCTGATGCTGCTGGCGCTGTCGTTCGCGCGCCGCTGGGACGGCACGATGCTGCGCGTGTCCCTGGCACTGGGAGTGGCGTCGTGGGCCGCCATGCTGGCCGCGTGGCGCTGGCTGACGCTCAACGCCTAGCGGGAGCCCGACGAGGATGTTCGCCGTCATCCGTGCGCACGCGCTATCACTGGCGGCCGTCGCCGAAGCGCCGTACCCCGGACTCCTTGTTCCGGGTACGCGGCAATATCTTCGTGCCCATCCCGCCGGAACGAGCCCATCCGCATGGTCCGTCGATGAGTAAGACAACGCATGGGCGCTGGCCATGCATCCGCCTTCCTCGAAAAGCTGTTCTGGGGCAGCAACGTGCTGGGCTTGTGCGTGGACCTGAGCAGGGACACGCCTGCGGTGGCCAGAGTGCTGGTCGGCTGACGAAACGGGCCCGGCACGCATCGTCATCCCACGGTCACCGAACCGAAACACCGGCGACACCTCCCAGCCCCAGCATGCGCAAAACGTGGAGCCGCGCATGCGCTTTGCCATCGTCACCGAGACCTACCCGCCGGAAGTGAACGGCGTGGCGCTCACCGTGCAAGGGCTGGAAACCGGCCTTCGCCAGCGCGGGCATGAGGTGTCCGTCGTCCGCCCCCGCCAGCCGGCCGATGGGGCCGACGCCGGCGACACCCTGCTGGTGCGCGGCGCCCGCCTGCCACGGTATCCCGGCCTGAAATTCGGCCTGCCGGCGACGCGGCGCCTGCTGGCGCAGTGGAAGGATTCACCGCCGGACGCCCTTTACGTGGCCACGGAAGGCCCCCTCGGATGGTCGGCGCTGCGTGCGGCGCGGCGACTGGGCATTCCGGCGGCCACCGGCTTCCACACCCGCTTCGACGAGTACATGCGCGACTACGGCGCGCCCTTCCTGCAGCACACCGCGCTGCGCTGGATGCGCCGCTTCCACAACGGCGCCGACGCCACCCTCGTACCCACGCGCGAACTGGCGCAGTTCCTGCAGACGCAGGGCTTCGATCGCGTGGTGCGGCTGGCGCGCGCGGTGGATGCGCGGCATTTCAGCCCGTCGCAGCGCGACGATGCCTTGCGCGCGACGTGGGGCCTGGGCACGGACGATCTGGCGGTGATCTACGTGGGTCGCATCGCCGCCGAAAAGAACCTGGAGCTGTCGATCCGCGCGTTCCGCGCGATCCAGCAACAACAGCCGACCGCGAAGTTCGTCTGGATCGGCGATGGTCCGGTGCGCGAGCGGCTGGCGCAGGAGCATCCGGACTTCCTGTTCTGTGGCGTCCAACGCGGCGAAGCGCTCGCGCGGCATTTCGCCAGTGGCGACCTGTTCCTGTTCTCCAGCCACAGCGAAACCTTCGGCAACGTCACCCTGGAAGCGATGGCCAGCGGCGTGCCGACGGTGGCGTTCAACTACGGTGCGGCGCGCGAACATCTGGTCGACGGCGTGCACGGCGCAGCGGTGGAGAGCGACGACGCCTTCCTGGCCGCCGCCCTGCGCCTGGCCGCGGATGCGTCGCTGCGCCGCACGCAGGGCCAGGCCGCGAGTCTGGCGATGCGCGACCTGCATCCGGACCAGGTGGCGGCGGATTTCGATGCCCTGTTGACCGAGCTCGCCCTGACACGGAGAAGCCACCATGCGTCCGCTGCCGCTGCGTAACGTCTTCCTGGGCCGGGACACCGGCTGGTGCCTGCGGGCCAACCGCTGGGGCGAATGGAGCGGTGTGCGCCGCTTCTTCGCCATCGTGAGCCGGTTGGGCGACGGCGTGTTCTGGTACCTGTTGATGGCGGCGCTGATCGTCGCCGACGGCGTGGACGGTCTGGCGGCTTCCGCACACCTGGCGGCGACCGGCGTGATCGCGCTGACCCTCTACAAGGCGCTGAAGCGCTGGACGCGCCGTCCGCGCCCGTTCGCTTCCGACGTGCGCATCCGCGCATGGATCGCGCCCCTGGACGAGTTCAGTTTCCCGTCCGGCCACACGCTGCATGCCGTCGCGTTCACCCTGGTGGCGCTGGCCCATTACCCGGCGCTGGCCCCCTTGCTGATCCCGTTCGCCGCCTGCGTGGCGGCCTCGCGCGTGGTCCTGGGCCTGCATTACCCCAGCGACGTGCTGGCCGCCACGGCCATCGGGACCAGCCTCGCCACGCTGTCGATCTGGCTGGTGCCGGGGGTCAGCCTCCTGGGTTGACTCTGCGCCAGGCAAATCCTGGCGAACTTGGAGTTACGTTTCAATAACTCCATGTTATAAATTATTGACATTGAGTCAAGCCATGATTACCTTCTCTCCCGTCCATCCACCAACGGGGAGAGCACCATGCTGTCGAGGGAACGTTTCGCCTGGGTCTGGGTGACGGCGCTGGCCGTCGTCTTCGCGCTGTACTTCACCTATATCTCGGTCAATGCCGAGGCGGTCGCTTCCCTGCACATGGGGCAGCGGATCGGCCTGCTGGCCATGGCGCTGGGGTCGCTGGGCATCGTCGCGGCGGTCGCCTGGATGGTCACGCGCGAGCGCGACGAAGAGGGGCGCCTGGTCCCCAGCGACGAACGCGACCGACGCATCGAGGCGCGGGCGTCGTTCTACGCCTACTACGTGCTGATGGCCGGCATCATCCTGGTCGGCTGCGTGATGCCGTTCACCACCGGCGGCTGGGCGATCGTGCACACCACCCTGCTGGCGATCGCGGCGTCGGAGTTCGTCCACTCTGGCCTGATCATCCACGGCTATCGCCGAGGCCTGCGTGTCTGAGGGGCGGGTCACCAACCAGATCCGCACGCTGCGCTTCCTGGCGGGCGAGATGACGCAGGCCGACCTGGGCAAGCGCGTCGGCGTGACGCGGCAGACCATCGCCGCGATCGAGGCCGGCAAATACTCGCCCACGCTGGAATGCGCCTTCCGCATCGCGGACGTGTTCGGCAAGCCGCTGGTCGAGGTTTTCGGCTGGGAACGCTGAGCGGTGCCGCCGCTCAGTCCAGGCGTTCCACCCGCGCGCGCCGCAGGGCGGGCTGCAATTGGCCTGTCCAGTCGCGGTCGTTCGCCACCTGCGCATCGGCGCGGCTGCGGTCGAGCGCATCGACATCGAGATCGGCGATGGCCCAGACCTGCTCGCCCGAGGTCTGCACCACCACGCCATCGGCCGGCAGGCCGCGGTCCATCGGTGCGAAGATCGCGGCCTCGCCCGTGTTGATGTCCAGCGCCGGGCTCCATGCCGCCTCGCCCGCGGTCACCGACTGCGCGACGAAGATCCGGTTCTCCAGCGCACGCGCCAGGCAACCGACGCGCACGCGCATCGCCCCCGCGCCGGTATCCGTGCAACTCGGCACCAGCAACAGGCGCCCCCCGGCGTCGGCCTGCGCGCGCACCGGCAGCGGAAACTCGCTGTCGTAGCAGATCGACACGCCCGCGCGGACCCCGTCGAGCTCGAACACCTTCAGCGCATCGCCGCCGTCGATCACGCCCAGCGCCTTCTCGAAGCCGGTCAGCTGCAGCTTGTCCTGCCACGCATGGACGCCCTGCGGCGTGAACACGTCGCAGCGGTTGCGGTAGCGACCCTCTCCATGCGCCAGCAGGAAGGTGCCCGCGACGATGTGCACGTCCAGTTCCTTCGCCAGCCGCGCATACAACGCCAGCCAGTCGCTGCGGTAGCACTGGATGGCCGCCAGCGAGGCGTGCAGGTCGGTCTGCGTGGCGGCATCGAACGTCGCCGCAAGCTCCAGCGACAGATATTCGGGCAGTACGGCGACGCGTGCGCCCTGCGCGGCGGCTCCAGCAAGCACGTCCGCCTGCCGTGCCGCGAACGCGGCGAAATCCGCCGGTGCCTGGATGACGTACTTGGCGACGGCGACCTTCATCGCATCGGCTCCAGCCCGCGCAACCAGAACGTCAGCGCATGATCGATCTCGCCGTGGCCGATCTCGCGCCAGGCCAACCGCATCGTCATGCCCGGCTGACGGGTATAGCCCCGCTTGTCCCAGAACGCCTCGTTGCCGCGGTGACCGGATGGCTGCCTCGGATCGTCGCGCTCGCGGTCCACGGCACAGAAGGCAGTCCACGAGAACCGGCCCAGCGCGCGGGCGTGCGCTTCGCGGTGGTCGAAAAACGCATGGCCGATGCCGTTGCCGCGGTACGCGGGGAGCAGCACGGATTCGCCGAAGTAGAAGACGTCTTCCGGATCCATCCCGGCGTCGAGGAACGGTTGCTGGAAGGCCGCGGTGTCGTCGGCCAGTGGCAGGCCGGTGGAAGCGCCGACCACCTGCCCCGCATCCATCGCCAGCACGAACAGGCTTTCGGCCGAACGCGCGTAGGCATCTAGATAGCCGCGCTCGTAGTCGAGGTCGCCTTCGTACAGATAGGGCCAGTCGCGGAACACCGCCACGCGCAGGCGCGCGACGTCGTCCAGCCAAGGCGTGATCTCGGGCCCGCGGTACAGGCCGATGGTGTAGGCAGGCGTCATGCCGTCAGTGTAGCGGCATGCTGGCAGACCCGGCCTTGGAGCAGGCCGGAACAGCAGCCGCCATCCCCCGCACAGGCGGGGATCCGGTGACTTCACATGTTCAACCGGCAAGGCGCCGGGTTCCCGCCTAAGTGGGAACGACGGGCAAGAGAGTTGTCGAGGCCTTCCTCAGTGCACGTGCGCCACGTGCCGGTGCGCGTGCTCGCCGTCCTGGGCCAGCAGGCGGTAGTGCACGGTATCGGCGTCTCCCAGACCGACGCCGCGCGGACGCGACGCGATGCCGTCCTTGCCGAAGTCCAGCACGGCGCCGACGCCGGCGTACAGGTAGCGGTCGCCGAAGGCCTTCAGCAGGGCGGCGAACGTGGGCTCTCCCGTGCAGTGACCCGGTGCGATGTACTGGATGTCGTGCGCCTTCAGCGCGCCGACCAGGCCTGCGATGGCGGTGTCGTCGGCGTTGACGAAGTGGAAGCCGCCGATCACCAGATGGATCTGCGGATCGATCTTCGCCGCCGCGTCCACGATGCTCGCGATACCCGGATGCGAGCATCCCACCACCAGCACCAGGCCCTGGTCGGTGCGGATGGCGAGCGAGAGTTCGCGCAGTTCGCGCGTACCCGGCGCGTCGGAGACCGCCGCGATCGTCCAGACGCCCGGCGCGATCTCGGTGGTCTCGGCCAGCGGCTTGAAGTTGCCGGCCGGCCAGGCACGGCCGAACTGCAGCCGTTCCGCCGGCTCGCCATCGTAGTAACGCATGCGCGCCGGCAACGTGGCGTCCTTGCGATAGAAGCTCGACGGCAGCGACGAACCGTAGATGCCAAAGCCCTCCTGCGGCGCGTAGACCGGCACCTGCGGATTGACCTTCAGCACTTCGACGAGTCCGGCCATATGGTCGGCATGGCGGTGCGACATCACCACCGCATCCAGTCGGGACAGGTCCACGTTCTTGGCCTTGACGTTGCGCGCGAAGATCGCCGCGTCGTTGCCGGTATCGAACAGGATGCGCTTGCCACCGGCTTCAACCAGGGCGGCAAACCCCCAGTCCTTCTCCAGCGCGGGATCGTCGCCGAAGGCGTCGTAGATCACGGTGATGCGCGGGGCCGCCGTACCCGCAGCAAGCGCCGGCAAGGCCAGCAAGGACAGGCCGAGTACGGCGAGGCGGGAAAGAAGACGCATGCACGGGCTCCGCTGAGTGTTGCCGCGAGCTTACGCGCCGCATGTCGTCGTGCCGCGCGGCTTATACCTTTTGACAGATAACCAGCGCTCATGTGCTTATGCCACGCACACAAGAAGGCGGTGGCGTGCCCGGCTCCGTCCGTGGAGATCGGGGCGCGCCACCGGCCGGGGCGAACTCAGTGCAGGGGCGCGATGGACGCCGCGTCGTCCCACGCGTAGATCGCAAGGCCTCCGCGGAGGTCGAGCCGCAGGCAGGCGTGTCGGTCGCGACTCGTCGTGATGAATCCGCTTGCCGGATGCGCGGCCATCGGCCGCCAGGCGTCGTAGGCCAGGGGTGCGCTGCGACGCCCGAGGCCTTCCCTGGCCGTCCGCGCGTCCTGCAGGAATGCCAGCGACCGCGCCCTGAGCACCGATACGGTGTCACGGGACAACTCGAACACGATGCTGCCGCAATGCCGGTGCCGCAGCGGCAGCAGGAGGGCCGCCAGTCCCGCCTCGCCTGCCGCGTCGAGGACGACGCGGCACGTATCGATCTGGAGCGGCAGCACGCGACGGGCGCGCCGGTGCAAGGTGGCAAGATCGAGCATCGCGATGGCCTCAGCGCAGTTCCGTGCCCAGGGCGTACCAGTCCACCTTGCGGGTGACCCACATGATGACCGCCAGGATGCCGAACAGCAGCAGCGAGCCCATCAGCAGCGCGTTGTTCTCCGACTTCAGCAGGATGTACAGCACGCCGTACAAGGCGGTGAGCATCGTGGCGAAGCCCGCGGCCCGCAGCCAACTCTGCAGCACACCGGACAGGTAGAAGAACTGCAGGCCGATGCACGCCGCGGCCGATACGAGGTAGGCCTGCCAGAAGGCGATGTGCTCCGAGAGGCTGAGCAGCAACAGGAAGAAGATCGCCAGCGCCAAGCCGACCAGCAGGTACTGCAACGGATGGATCGGCAGGCGCTTGATCAGCTCGAACAGCGCGAAACCGACGAAGGTCAGCACCACGAACAGGAGGCCGTACTTGCTGGCGCGATCGACCTGCGTATAGACGTCGACCGTGTCCACCAGACTGACCACGGCGCTGTCGATGGCGGTTTCGCTGCCGCCGTCGGCACCGTACTCCGAGCTCGCCTCGCGCAGCGAGGGCGGCTGGGTCAGCTTGCCTGATGCAGACGCCAACTGGCTCTGCGCCGCACTGGCCAGCGAAGACACCTGCCAGCGCGCGGTGAATCCCGTCTCGTCCAGCGTCTTGCTGTTGGGCAGGAAGCGGCCACCGAACAAGGGCTGCCGCCACGGCGAGCTCATCGCGATGTCGTTGCTGTCGGCGACGGGTGCGATACCCAGCGATTGCGTACCGGCCAACGAGATATCCAGATGCATGCTGCTGGCGGGAAGCGCATTGCCCGACGCTTCCAGCAACGCATGGATCCCCTCTATCCGGCCCGACAGGGCGCCCGTGCCGGCCGCCAGCGTGCGAGGTACACCGTCGACCTTCAGCGACGGCGTCCCGACCAGGCCGCGCACGTCCGCCATGCCCACGACCACATAGGGCTGGCCATAGATGCGGCCGTCGGCCGCCGGCACCTGCAGCGGCGCGAAGCTCGCCTTCAGCGCCGCTTTCCATTCGTAGACGTTCACCGTGTACAGCCCGATGCGGCGTTCACCGGGCTGCAGGCGGCCGTCCACGGACAGGCTCGTCGGCGTCTGCAGCAGGTAGCCTTCCTTGATGTCCCGCCGCGTTTCCGGCTTGCCGTTCTCGTTCACGGCATTGACCAGGCGCTCCTCGCGCCATGGGATCACCCGCAGCGGACCGACCACCTGCTGGGGTCCGGCCATGCTCTGGGAAACGCGATTCTCGGCCAGCATGCGGTATCGCTCGCGATCCTGGATGACGCCGCGGATCATCATCAGCGGAATGAGCAGCAGCAGGACCAGCCCGCCGACGGTGAGGAAACGCAACAGCAGCTTCAATGACTTCATGTCGATGCCCCTGTGGGATACGGGACGCATCGTCAGGGGACTCCGTGCAACCGGCAGGGAGCGTGTTTGAAGGCTGTGTGAAGTGGCGGACCCTTCATCGGGACGAAAGCCGGCAGCCAGGGTCTCTGCTTCTCGTGCAAGGAAGTCGCTGGGTCCCGGCTTTCGCCGGGATGACGAGGGGAGATTGCGCTACATCATGGGCAGCGACAGCACCGCTTCCGCGCCGCCCTCGGGGCGGTTGCCCAGCGCGGCTTCGCCGCCGTGCAGGCGCATCACCTCGCGCACGAACGGCAGGCCCAGGCCGGAACTGCGCGTACCGCCGTCGGGGCGAGGCAGCGAATAGAAACGCTCGAACACGCGCTCCTTCGCGTAGTCGGGCACGCCGGGACCACGATCGCGCACGACGAAACGCACCTGCCCGTTCCGCTCGTCGACCGCCAGTTCCACTTTGCCCCCCGGCGGCGAGAATGCGATGGCGTTGTCGAGCAGGTTGGTCAGCGCGCGGCGCAGCAGGAACGCATCGCCTTCCACCGCCCACGCGCCGGCCTGCGGCAGGCGTTCGACCTCCACCCCCTGCGGCGTCAGTTTCGCATCGAGGTCCCGCACCACCTCGTCTGCAAGCGCGGCGGTGTCGATGCGTTCGCGCCGCTGCAACCAGCCATGCTGTTCGACCTCGGCCAGCGCCAACAGCTTGTCGATGGTTTCGGTCAGCCGGTGCTCCTGGGTCTGGATGTTGCGCGCGAACCGCTGGCGCTCGGCTTCCGGCAACGGCTCCTGCAACAGCTCCGCCGCGCCGCGGATGGCGGCGAGCGGACTCTTCATCTCGTGCGTCAGCGACTGCACGTACTGCTCGACGTAGGCCTTGCCCTCCAGCTTGCGGCGCATCGTTTCCAGCGCGCGCCCGAGGTCGCCGATCTCGTCGGTACGCGGGCGCGGCGGCGGCACGGGCTCGCCGGCGCTGACGGCCTGCGCATAGCGGTTCAACCCGCCGATGCCCCGCATCAGCCACCAGGTCATCAGCACGCCGATCAGCGCGGAGATGCCGATCAGCCACGCGCCGCGCAGCAGGATGCTGCGCTGGCTGGCGACGATGAAGGGCTCGATGCTGCGGTTCGGCTGCGACAGCGTCAGCACGCCGATCAGCCGTGAACGATCGGCGGGGTCGTAGACCGGCGCCGCCACGTGCATCACGGTATTGGTCTTGTCGCCGGGCCTCTCGGCGCTGGAGCGGGCGCCGTACTCGCCGCGCAGCGTGCGGTACACGTCGTTCCAGCGCGAGTTGTCGCGGCCGACGTCGCGGCCCTGCGAATCGAATACCACGGTGCCTTTCGCGTCGGTCACGGTGACGCGGTAGTCGACGCTGCGCTTCTGGAACCGCCACACCCACGCCTTGGGATCCCGCTGCTGCGCCTCGGCCACGTTGCCGGCGAATACGCCGTCGGCGATGCGACCCGCCTTCAGGTCGTCGGCCGCCATCTCCGCGAGCATGTTGGCGGCATCGACCAGCGTGGCTTCCATCGCCTGGCGCACGCCGGGCTTCACTTCGTTGACGAACACGCGCATCACGAAGAACGCGGCGATGCCGACGATCAGGAAGAAGCCGAGGACGAGCTTCAGCCCGAGCCGCATCTCAGGCCTCGATGGCGTAGCCCAGTCCGCGGTGCGTGCGGATCGGGTCGGGGTCGGCACCCGCGGCCCGCAGCTTGGCGCGCAGGGTCTTCACGTGGGTATCGACGGTGCGGTCTGCGCTGTCGGCATCGCTGTCCCAGCCACGGTCCATCAGCTGGGCGCGGCTGAGGATGGCGCCGGGCCGCTGCAGCAGCGCATCAAGCAGCGCGTACTCGTAGCGGGTCAGGTCGAGCAGCTGGTCGCGGAAGCGGATGCGATGGCCATCGCGGTCGACCGCGAAGGCGCCGCGCTCCAGCCACGCGCCCGCCTCCGCCTTGGGGGGCGCACCCGCGCGGCGCAGGCGGGCCCGGACCCGGGCGACCAGTTCGCGCGGCGAGAACGGCTTGGTGACGTAGTCGTCGGCGCCCAGTTCCAGGCCCAGCACGCGGTCGATCTCGTCGTTGCGCGCGGTGAGGAAGATCACGGGCACGTCGCTGAAACCGCGCAGTTCGCGGCAGACATCGAAACCGCTGGCATCGGGCAGGCCCACGTCGAGCACCACCACATCGACGCCGCCGCTCCGCACGCGCGGCACCACCTCGCGCGCCAGCAGGCAGTGGTCGGCCTCGATGCCTTCGCTGCGCAGCGCGTACAGCACGGCGTCGGCGATGGCGGTTTCGTCTTCGGCAATCAGTACGCGGGGCATGGCGCAAGCATATATGCTGCGCGGCATGAATTACCGCCACGCCTTCCATGCCGGCAACCATGCCGACGTCCTCAAGCACATCGCCGTGCTGGCCAGCATCGACGCGCTGAAGCGCAAGGACACGCCGTTCTTCGTGCTGGATACGCATGCCGGACGCGGGCGCTACATGCTCGGCGGCGCAGAGAGCCGCAAGACCTCGGAAGCCGACAGCGGCGTGTTCAAGCTGATGGGGGCCGCGCGCCTGCCCGATCCCGCCGAGCGCTACCTGCGCGCCGTGGTCGCCAACAACCCGGTCGGCGCGCTGATCACCTACCCCGGCTCGCCACTGCTGGTCGCGCAGGCATTGCGCCCGCAGGACCGGCTGGCTGTCTGCGAGTTGCAGCCCGACGAGGCCAAGGCGCTGCGCGAGGTGTTCGCGGACGACGCGCGCGTCGCCGTGCATGGACGCGATGGCTACCTGGCGATGAAGGCGCTGCTGCCGCCGCGCGTAGGCGAACAACGTATCGCCCGCGGACTGGTGCTGATCGACCCGCCGTACGAGGTGCAGGACGCCGAGTACCCGCAGATCATCGCCTCGCTGAAGGACGCGCTGGAGCGCTGGCCCGCCGCGACGTACGCGGTCTGGTATCCCATCAAGCAGCGGCGCAGCCTGCTGCCGTTTTTCCGCAAGGCCGCGGCACTGCCGTCGAAGGGGGCGTTCGTCGCCGAACTGCAGGTGCGCCCCGACGATTCCCCGTTGCGCCTCAACGGCAGCGGCATGCTGATCGTCAATCCGCCGTGGCAGCTCGACCAGGCGTTGGCCCCGGTCCTGCCGGTACTCGCGTCCACCCTGGGCGAACCCGGCGCGAGCCATCGGCTCGAGTGGCTGCGCCAGCCCGCCTGACCACCGCTTCCGCTCACGCGGCACGGTCGGGAGGCTGTGCGAGAATCGCCCCTCCTTTCCCTGCACGACACCTCTTCCATGGCCGGATCCAGTCTGTTCGCCCTGATCGACGACATCGCCACCCTGCTGGACGACGTGTCGGTGATGACGAAGGTGGCGGCCAAGAAGACGGCCGGCGTGCTGGGCGATGACCTGGCGCTCAATGCACAGCAGGTCACCGGGGTGAAGGCCGACCGCGAACTGCCGGTGGTGTGGGCGGTGGCGAAAGGCTCGATCGTCAACAAGGCCATCCTGGTGCCCGCGGCGCTGGCCATCAGTGCGCTGGAAACCTGGCTGCACGGCCGCGGCTACAACGTGCCGCTGGTGACGCCGCTGATGATGATCGGCGGCGCGTTCCTCTGCTTCGAGGGCGTGGAGAAGCTGGCGCACAAGTTCCTGCACAAGGAAGAAGGCGGCGACCGCCATGCCGAGCGCGTGGCCGCGATGCGGGACGAGAACGTGGACATGGTCGCGTTCGAGAAGGACAAGGTGCGGGGCGCGATCCGTACCGACTTCATCCTGTCGGCGGAGATCATCGTCATCTCGCTGGGCACGCTGGCCGGCCGCGCGTTCCTGGAACAGGTGCTCACGCTGGTGGCGATCTCGGCCATCATGACGGTGGGCGTGTACGGCCTGGTCGGCGGGATCGTCAAGCTCGACGATGCCGGCCTGGCGCTGGCGGCGGACCAGCGCGACACCGGCTGGGCGCGGTTCAAGCGCGCCTTCGGCCGCGGCATCCTGTACAGCGCGCCTTACCTGATGAAGTTCCTCTCCATCGCCGGCACTGCGGCGATGTTCCTGGTCGGCGGCGGCATCCTCGTGCACAGCATCCCGGCCCTGCACCATGTCATCCAGCCGTATGCGGAAGGCGAGCTCGGCTGGCTGTGGGGAAGCCTGTTCAACGCCGCCGTCGGCGTGCTGACCGGCGCGGTGATCGTGGCCGCCGTCACCGCGGTCTCGCGGCTGCGCGGCAAACGCCACGCCGCCTGAACCGGCCGCCCCCCGGCCCTCGCCGCCCCTGCGGATTTCATGCGAGCATCCCGCCATGACTGCGCCCAAACGCCTTCCGCCCTGGCATGAACACTTCCGCCTGCCCAGCGGGCGCGAGCTGCTGATCCGGCCGATCCGGCCCGAGGACGCCGGCCCGATCCAGGGGGCCTTCGGCCTGCTGGGGCCGGAAGAGATCCGCCATCGCTTCATGTACGCGCTGAAGGAACTGACGCCGGAAATGGCGCAGCGCCTGACCCACCCCGACCCCACTACCGAGTTCGCGCTGGTCGCCGCCGAAGCGCTGCCGCCGGGCGAGGCGCTGGTGGGTGCAGTGGCGCGTGCGGCGCTGGTGTCGCGCACGCGCGACGCGGAGTTCGCGATCCTGGTCAGCCATTTCATCGCCGGCCAGGGCCTCGGGCGCCACCTGATGCGCAAGCTGGCCAAATGGGCGCGTTCGAAGAAGCTCGACCGCCTGTACGGCGACGTGCTCGACACCAACCTGCCGATGCTGGCGCTGGCGGAATCGCTGGGCTTCAAGCGCGTCCGCGAGAACGATGGCTCCGGCCTGGTCCGCGTGGTGCTGGATCTGAACGACGGTCCCTGAGACCCGCCGAACCGAAGGCGGTCCCGCACCTCGTGCCGCGCGCTCGGCGAACCCGGCCAGCGGACACGACGGAAGCACAGCGACCCACCGGCGCGGGCGCTACTGCGTATGCCGCGCGCCGAGCCAGGATCTCGTCCCGGAGCACGCCCGCCATGACGCGATCAATCCGCTGACGGCGGAATGATCCGTCCCGGCAGGTGACGGGCCCGCGGGAGCCCAGTTGGTAAACTGCACGTCCTTCGCGCTGGGCACCCCATGGTGTCCGGCGCTGTCGTTGTTTTGTGCGCCCATGACCGATACCCAGAAAACCCACCTGCCTGTCCCCCCGCTGCCCCGTGGCGGCCAGTCCCGCGCCTGGTGGCGCGCACCTGCCTCGCCGACCGCGCTGGCGTGGTCCATCGCCGCTGCCGCGCATGCCCACGACGGGCCGCTGCTGGTTGTAGCGCGCGACAACCACGAAGCGCACCAGATGGAAGCCGACCTGCACACGCTGCTCGGCGTTGGCGCCGACCTGCCGGTGGTGCCCTTCCCCGACTGGGAAACCCTGCCCTACGACCAGTTCAGTCCGCATCCGGACATCGTCTCGCAGCGCCTGGCCGCGCTGCACCGCCTGCCCACGCTGGCGCGCGGGATCGTGATCGTGCCGGTGCAGACGCTGATGCAACGGCTGTCGCCGCTGCGCCACATCGTCGGCGGCAGCTTCGACTACCGGGTAGGTCAGCGGCTGGACTTCGACGCCGAGAAGCGCCGGCTGGAAGCGGCCAGCTACCGGCACGTGCCGCAGGTGCTGGACCCGGGCGACTTCGCCGTGCGCGGCGGGCTGCTGGACGTCTATCCCATGGGGGCGGATGCGCCGCTGCGCATCGAACTGCTGGACGACACCATCGACTCGATCCGCCACTTCGATCCCGACAGCCAGCGCTCGCTCGACAGGACCGATGCCGTGCAGCTGCTGCCCGGTCGCGAGGTGCCGCTGGACGAACGTT
Source organism: Pseudoxanthomonas sp. GW835-FHT14C01 (assembly GCF_058793715.1). Lineage (NCBI taxonomy): Bacteria > Pseudomonadati > Pseudomonadota > Gammaproteobacteria > Lysobacterales > Lysobacteraceae > Pseudoxanthomonas > Pseudoxanthomonas sp. GW835-FHT14C01. The sequence goes on along the minus strand of NZ_JBXAGB010000002.1, from coordinate 685,023 downwards.
CGGTCGAGCGCGCGATGACGCTGCTGCGGGACCGCTTCGACGTCGACACGCGCCGCAGCGCGCTGTACCAGGACTTGAAGTCCGGTCTGGCGCCGGCGGGCGTGGAGTACTACCTGCCGCTGTTCTTCGAGCAGACCTCGACGCTGTTCGATTACCTGCGGAACAACGCGCTGCCGCTGCTGACCGATGGCTTCGGTGAGGCGGCCGAAGCGTTCTGGGCGCAGACGCGCAACCGCTACGAGCAGCGCCGCCACGACATCGAACGTCCGCTGCTGCCGCCGGACGAGTTGTACCTGCCGCCTGACGGGCTGCGCGAGCAACTCAACCAGCGCGCGCGCATCGAGGTCTGCGGCGCGCAGCACAGCCGTATCGCCGAGGCGCTGCCGCTGGGCGAGCAGCCGTTGCCGCCGCTACCGGTGGCGGCGAAGGACGCGCCCGCCGGCGAGGCGCTGAAGTCGTTCCTCGGCCATTACCCGGGCCGCGTGCTGATCGCGGCGGATTCGCCCGGTCGTCGCGAGGCGCTGCTGGAAGTGCTGCAGGCGGCGGAGTTGAAGCCGGACGTGGTCGCCGACTTCGGCGCCTTCCGCGCGGGCAAGGATCGCTTCGCCATCGCCGTGGCACCCCTGGCCGACGGCTTCGCGCTGGACGATCCGCGCATCGCGGTACTGACCGAGCGCCAGCTGTTCCCCGAACGCGCCACGCAGGCGCACCGGCGCAAGCGCACCGGCCGCGAGCCGGAAGCGATCATCCGCGACCTCGGCGAACTGACCGAAGGCGCGCCCATTGTCCATGAGGACCATGGCGTCGGCCGCTACCGTGGCCTGATCGCGATGGACGTGGGCGGCATGCCCGGCGAGTTCCTCGAGATCGAGTACGCCAAGGGCGACCGCCTGTACGTGCCGGTCGCGCAGCTGCACCTGATCAGCCGCTACTCGGGCGCGTCGGTGGAAACCGCGCCGCTGCATTCGCTCGGTGGCGAAGCCTGGGCCAAGGCGAAGAAGAAGGCCGCAGAGAAGGTCCGCGACGTCGCCGCCGAACTGCTGGAAATCCAGGCGCGCCGGCAGGCGCGTGCCGGCCTGGCGCTGCACCTGGACCGTGCGATGTACGAACCGTTTGCGGCCGGCTTCCCGTTCGAGGAGACGCCCGACCAGCATCATGCGATCGAATCGGTGATCCGCGACCTCGGCAGCAGCCAGCCGATGGACCGCGTGGTCTGCGGCGACGTCGGCTTCGGCAAGACTGAAGTCGCCGTGCGCGCCGCATTCGCCGCCGCCAGCGCCGGCAAGCAGGTGGCCGTACTGGTGCCCACCACGCTGCTGGCCGAGCAGCACTACCGCAACTTCCGCGACCGCTTCGCCGACTGGCCGTTGAAGGTCGAAGTGCTGTCGCGCTTCAAGACCGCCAAGGAGATCAAGGCCGAGCTGGAGAAGCTGGCCGAGGGCAAGCTGGACGTCATCGTCGGCACGCATCGCCTGTTGCAACCCGACGTGAAGTTCAAGGACCTGGGCCTGGTGATCGTCGACGAGGAGCAGCGCTTCGGCGTGCGCCAGAAGGAGGCGCTGAAGGCGCTGCGCGCCAACGTGCACCTGCTGACGCTGACCGCCACGCCGATTCCGCGCACGCTCAACATGGCGATGGCCGGCCTGCGCGACCTGTCCATCATCGCCACACCGCCGGCCAACCGCATGGCGGTGCAGACCTTCGTCACGCCGTGGGACGCGGCGCTGCTGAAGGAGGCCTTCCAGCGCGAGCTGTCGCGCGGCGGCCAGGTGTACTTCCTGCACAATGATGTCGAGAGCATCGGCCGCATGCAGCGCGAGCTGCAGGAGCTGGTGCCGGAGGCGCGCATCGGCGTGGCGCACGGGCAGATGCCCGAGCGCGAACTGGAACAGGTGATGCTGGATTTCCAGAAGCAGCGTTTCAACGTACTGCTGTGCACGACGATCATCGAATCCGGCATCGACATCCCCAACGCCAACACCATCATCATGAACCGCGCCGACAAGTTCGGCCTGGCGCAGCTGCACCAGCTGCGCGGCCGCGTCGGCCGTTCGCACCACCGCAGTTATGCCTACCTGGTGGTGCCGGACAAGCGCAGCATCACCGCCGACGCGCAGCGCCGGCTGGAAGCGATCGCGTCGATGGACGAACTGGGCGCCGGCTTCACCCTCGCCACCCACGATCTTGAAATCCGCGGCGCCGGCGAACTGCTGGGCGAGGACCAGAGCGGCCAGATGGCCGAGGTCGGCTTCAGCCTGTACACCGAACTGCTGGAACGCGCGGTGCGCTCGATCAAGGCCGGCCACCTGCCCGACGTCGACCTGGGCCAGGAGCGTCGTGGCGCCGAGGTCGAGTTGAACGTGCCCTCGCTGATCCCCGACGACTATCTGCCCGACGTGCACACGCGCCTGACGCTGTACAAGCGCATCAGCAGCGCGCGCGACAAGGAGGAACTGCGCGACCTGCAGGTCGAGATGATCGACCGCTTCGGCCTGCTGCCGGATCCGGCCAAGTACCTGTTCGCCACGGCGGAACTGAAACTGGCCGCGAACGACATGGGCATCCGCAAGCTGGAGCTGGGCGAGCACGGGGGCCGCATCGTGTTCGAGGCCAAGCCGAAGATCGACCCGATGGCGGTGATCCAGCTGATCCAGAAACAGCCCAAGCTCTACACCATGGACGGGCCCGACAAACTGCGCATCAAGGTGCCGCTGCCCGACGCGCCGGACCGCTTCAACGCGGCCAAGGCGTTGCTGATGACGCTGGCGCCGGGCTGATCCGATGCGTTCCGCGTCCCTTTCCTCGCATCCGCTGCCGGAGAACGTCCATGACCTTCGATCCCGCCCCCGACTTCGGTGACATCGCCTGCTCGCTGGAGTCCCTGGCCTTGGCGATCGAGGTGCGCGATGCCTACACGCGCGGCCATTGCGACCGCACCGGACGCATCGCGCGTGCGCTGGGCCAATGCTTCGACCTGGATGCCGACGAACTGGAGCAGCTGGAGCTGGCCGCGCACTTCCACGACGTCGGCAAGATTGGCGTGCCCGACCGCGTACTGCTGCACAGCGGCCCGGTCGCCGACGAGGACTGGCCCTCGATCCGGGCGCACAGCGAGCTGGGTGAACGCATCTTCCTCGCCAGCGGCCACCGGCACGCCGCCGCCGTGTCCGCGCTGATCCGCCACCACCACGAAGCGATCGACGGCAGCGGCTATCCCGACGGGCTGGCCAGCGACGCCATCCCGCTGGGCGCGCGCATCCTGCGGGTGGCCGACAGCTATGACGCGATGACCACGCGGCGCCCCTACGCCGAAGGGCGGGTGCACGAGGCGGCGATGCGCATCCTGTACGAGGAACAGGACGCCAAGATCGACGCGGACGTGTTCCGCGTGTTCGAACGGCTGATGCGCGACATGTCGTTGCGCCAGCCCTGAGCTACAGCTGCGACTCGATCGGCAGCCAACCGACGGCGCGCGCCGTCCAGCGGCGCCAGACGCTGGCTTCCGGCTCGCGGTCCCAGACACGCGGCGGCTTCGCCGCAGCGTCCTCCCAGCGCAGCGCGCCGTCCTGCAGGCGCACGCGGTAGCTCATGTCGGGGGCGATCTTCGCCTCGTAGCTGCGCCGCAGCGCCGCCGCGGCGCTGCGGTCGCGGAACAGCACGCCCATCTCGGTATTGAGGTTGACCGAGCGCGGATCCAGGTTGAACGATCCGATGAAGCCGCCTTCGCCGTCCACGGCGAACGCCTTGGTGTGCAGGCTGGCACCGCTGGAGCCGAACAGGCTGCTGTCGTGCTTGCCGTGCGGCATCAGTTCGAAGAGTTCGACACCGCCCTCCAGCAGCGGAATGCGGTAAGGCGCGTAGCCCCCGTGGACCGCCATCACGTCGTTGGCCGCCAGCGAATTGGTCAGCACGCCGACGTTGACGCCCTGCGCACGCTTGCCGACCAGCCAGCGCGTGCCCTCCGTACCCGGCACGAAGTACGGCGAGATCACGCGCAGCTCGCGCTTCGCCTCTCCCATCGCCCTGCCCAGCCGGTGCACCAGCCACTGGCCCTGTCCCTCGCCCTGCCCCTTGGAGGCCGGATCCGAGTACACCCCCACCTCGTCCAGCCAGTGCAGCATGTTGCCACCCACCAGTGCGCGCATGCCGGGCGAGCTGCGCAGCCGCGCCACGTAGTCGGCCGCCTGCGGCGAACGGTAGCCGGCATCGCCGTTCTCGCGCAGTCGCTCCAGGGCGCCGTCCTCGGCCTTGGTCAGCGCGGCGAGCGGAATCACCGAAGCGCTGTTCCAGAAATCGTCGAAGATCGCTTCCGTCTGCGCGACCGCCGGCCCGACCAGCACGGCATCGAGATCGAGGAAGTTGGTCTGCGATGCGGCGTCGAAATACTCGTCGCCCACGTTGCGTCCACCCACCACCGCCGCGCGTCCGTCGGCGATCCATGCCTTGTTGTGCATGCGACGGTTCATCGCCATCGGACGCAACAGCATTTCCGTGGCCCGGCCGAGTACGCCGGCGCGACTGCGCGAGGGATTGAACAGGCGGACCTCGATGTCCGGATGCGCATCCAGCGCCGCCAGGTGCGAGTCCTTGCCGTGCGCGGTCATGTCGTCCAGCAGCAGGCGCACGCGTACGCCACGGTCGGCGGCACGCAGTACTTCGTAGCTCAGCAGGTTGCCGGTGAAGTCGTGGTTCCAGATGTAGTACTGCAGGTCCAGGCTGCGCCCTGCGGCGCGCGCGGTGGCGGCGCGCACGGTGAACGCATCCAGGTTGTCCGACAGCAGCGCCATGCCGCTCCGGCCGCCGCGCTCGCGCAACAGCGGTGCGATGGCGCGATCGAGCGCGGTGGCGTCGGCCGCGGTCGGCAGCACATGCGACGCGGGCCCGCGCGCGCCTTCGGCGAAGCGCCCATAGCTGTACAGCGCAACGCCGGACGCCACGACCAGCACCAGCAGTGCGACGCCCAATCGCCACAGCCATCTGCGCATGGTTTCCCCTTCTTCACGGCCCGGACCCTATCGTAGCGACAGCCCCGTGAGGATGTCGCTTGCACCCGGCCTCCCGCCGGTGCACGCTCGGCCACGTCTCCCGTCCAGGATCACCATGCGCCTGCCGCACCCGTTACGCCTCGCCCTCGCACTGCTGCTGGCCTCGCTGGCCGCATGCGGCACCATGCCGCCGGGCGATGCGTCGGCGCCGCTGACCTTCGTCGTCGTGCGCCATGCGGAAAAGGCGACCGACGACCCCGGGAATCCCGGCCTGTCCGCCGCCGGACAGGCACGTGCCGTGGCGTTGGCGCACCGGCTGCGCGATGCGCCGCTGGTGGCGGCCTATGCCACCGAATTCCGCCGTACGCAGCAGACGGCGCAGCCCACCGCCGATGCCCATGCAGTGCCGGTGAAGGCGTACTACGCGCGTGGTCCGGCCCGCGAGATCGCCGCACAATGGAAGCTGGCGCATCATGGCGGCAGCGTGCTCGTCGTCGGTCACAGCAACACCGTGCCGGACCTGGTGGCGGCCTTGTGCGGGTGCGAAACGGCACCGATGGACGACAGCGAATACGACCGGCTTTCCCTCGTCCGCATCGGCAGCGATGGCCGCGCCACGCTGGAGGTCGGGCGCTACGGCGCCTCCCCGTCGCCGTGAGCACGGTCTTCGGCGACTGGAATGGCAGCGTCGCGGACGCGCGCCGGGTGCAGGAACACCTGGCGACCGAGGTCGTGCTGCGCGACGACGTACCGGATGCACCGCGCTGGCTGGCGGGCTTCGATGTCGGCTTCGAGGACGAGGGCGCCACGACCCGTGCCGCCGCCGTCCTTTTGGCCGCGGACACCCTGCAACCGGTCGCGTCGGACGTGGTGCGGATGCCGACATCCATGCCTTACGTCCCCGGCCTGCTGAGTTTCCGCGAATTGCCCGCCCTGGTCGCCGCGCTCGAACGCCTGCCGCACACGCCCGACCTGGCCTTCATCGATGGCCAGGGCATCGCCCATCCGCGGCGGCTCGGCATCGCCGCGCATTTCGGCGTGGCCACCGGCCTGCCCAGCATCGGCGTGGCCAAGAACGTGTTGTGCGGCAAGCATGAAACGCCCGGCCCGTTCGCGGGCGAACGCACGCCGCTGATCCATCGCGGTGATCACATCGGCTGTGTGCTGCGCAGCAAGCCGCGCTGCAATCCGCTGATCGTCTCGCCCGGCCATCGCGTGTCCATGCAGGGCGCGCTGGACTGGGTGCTGCGCACGCTGCGCGGCTACCGCCTACCGGAGCCGACCCGGCTCGCCGACCGGCTGGCCTCGCGTCGCGACTGATCCCGCGCGCAACGATCCGTTTCCGCGCCGTCGCAGGCACGGCCCGCGTCCCGTGCGATGCTTCGCCCCTCTCCCGGAGGACAGCCCATGACCACGATCATCGCCCCCCGCGTGCACGACCTCGGCGGTGGCTTTAATGTGCGCCGCGCCGTTCCGACGCTGCAGGCCCGCAGCGTCGGCCCGTTCGTCTTCGTCGACCACATGGGCCCGGCGGTGTTCGAACCCGGCCTGGGCATCGACGTACGTCCGCATCCCCACATCGGCTTGGCCACGGTGACCTTCCTCTGGGCCGGCGCGATCCACCACCGCGACACGCTGGGCTCCGAACAGGTGATTACGCCGGGTGACGTCAACTGGATGACCGCCGGCCGCGGCATCGCGCACTCCGAGCGCACACCCGGCGACGTACGCGCCGGTCGCCACGACGTGCATGGCATGCAGACCTGGGTGGCCTTGCCGAAGTCCGCCGAGGAGGTCGCTCCCGAATTCCATCACCACACGGCGGCGACATTGCCGCTGATCGAACGTGCGGGTGCGCGACTGCGCGTCATCGCTGGTCGCGCCTATGGCGAGGAGTCGCCGGTGAAAGTGTTCAGTGGCACCTTCAATGTCGCGGTCGACCTGCAGCCGGATGCAGAACTGGAGATCGACAACGGCCACGCCGAACGCGCGCTCTATGTCCTGGAAGGCGAGGCGCAGGTGGACGGCGCCGACATTCCGGAAAAGCATCTGGTGGTCTTCGACCGCGGTAGCCGTTCCGTGCTGCGTGCGAAGACGGCGGTGAAGGCGATGCTGCTGGGCGGCGAGCCGCTGGATGCGCCGCGCCACCTGTGGTGGAACTTCGTCTCCAGTTCCAAGGAGCGCATCGAGCAGGCCAAGCAGGACTGGCAGGAAGGCCGCTTCGGCCATGTGCCCGGCGAAACGGAATTCATCCCGCTGCCGGAGCGTTGAATCCGTCGCCTGTCGGCGTGCAAATGTGAGACGTACTTCATTGGCGTTTGAATGCGCCCGACATAACGCAAAGCAAACATCTGCTGCGTGCCGCTTCCGCTATCGTGCGCGCACCGTCATGTGACGGGGCGCACACGGGCAATGGGGGCTGGCATGAGTATGGTGAAGCGGCTCGCGGCAGAGTTTCTGGGGACCTTCTGGTTGGTGCTGGGCGGCTGCGGCAGCGCGGTGCTGGCGGCCAACTTCGGTGGCGACGGCAATCCGCTGGGCATCGGCCTGCTGGGTGTGTCGCTGGCGTTCGGCCTGACCGTACTGACGGGCGCGTATGCGTTCGGTCACATCTCGGGTGGTCATTTCAATCCCGCGGTCAGCATTGGCCTGTGGGCCGGCGGCCGCTTCCAGGCCAGGGAAGTGGTGCCGTACGTGGTGGCGCAGGTGGTCGGCGGCCTGGCGGCCGGCTTCATCCTGTGGCAGATCGCCAGCGGCCATCCCGGCTTCGCGGTCGATCCCAACGCGGCCGGCGCGTTCGCCAGCAACGGCTACGGCGCGATGTCGCCTGGAGGTTTTTCGGTTGCCGCCGCCTTCCTCACCGAAGTGGTGCTGACGGCGTTCTTCCTGATCGTCATCATGGGCTCGACCCATGGCCGCGCGCCGACCGGCTTCGCGCCGATCGCCATCGGCCTGGCACTGACCCTGATCCACCTGATCAGCATTCCGGTCACCAACACCTCGGTGAACCCGGCGCGCTCCACCGCCGTGGCGATGTTCGCCGGCCCGGCGGCCGTCGGGCAGCTGTGGCTGTTCTGGCTGGCGCCGATCCTCGGCGGCCTGATCGGCGGTATGCTCTACGGTTGGCTGGGCCGCGACCGCGACTGAGCCCGACGACCTTGCCCGGCCACGCCGGGCAAGGTGCGACGGCCGGTGTGACTCGGGTCGCCGTTCGCGCCCGTACCGCGTTGTTTTGCGCCGCAGCATGAGCTAAGGTCGGAACGACTGCCGGGGGAAAACGGCAGCCGGCACCGTGGCATGCAAGGGGATGCTGGGCCAGCGCGGCCCGCTGCGGTGCGCGGACGACGCGGTACCGCCCACGCCCGGGCGTTCGATCCAGGGGATGACATGAAGACCGTGATTGCCGTTGGCCTCAGCCTCTTTTCCGCTGCCGCGTGGGCGCAGACCGCTCCGGCATGCCCGACGCTGCCGGCCAATGCTGGCCTGACCTGGGAACAGCGCGTCGATGCGAGCTTCATCACCTGCAAGGCGGTCACCGACGATGGCCGGCAGGTGCTCAACGTGATGCTGACCGCCCGCGATCCCAAGATCAGCCTGGAGCGGCGCCTGCGTCAGGAAGAAAGCACGTTCTCCGGCGAACAGATGTACTGGTACCGGCCCAACCTGGGTGGGCAGGAGACCTTGCCGGCGGCGGCATCGCGGCGCATCGCCGTGATCGAGTACGACGACGACCGCTACGCACAGGTGTGGATCAATGCCGCATCGCCCGAAGAACTCGGCTCGCTGATCTCGCTGGCACGGCAACTCGACGTGCGCAGCGCCGGCGCACAGCTTTCCGCCGGCAACTGACGACCGCACGCTGCGGCGGGAGGGTCCCCCGCCGCCTCTGCTTCAGAACCGGCCTTCCTGGAAATCGACGAAGGCCTGCATCAGTTCCTGCCGCGTGTTCATGACGAACGGGCCATGCCGCATCACCGGCTCGCGCAACGGACGCCCCGCCACCAGGATCAGCCGTGCAGGCCGGCTGCCCGCACGCACCTGCAGCGTGTCGCCACCGCCCAGTACGCCCATCTCGTGGGTGTCCAGCGGACGCGCTTCATCGCCCTCGCCCACCGTCACCGCGCCTTCGAACACGTAGGCGAACGCGTTATGGCCGACCGGCAGCGTGTAGTCCCACGCATGTCCCGGTTGCAGCGCGATGTCCAGGTACACCGGATCGGTGGCCGGCTGCGAGATCGGGCCCTGCGTGTCGCCGACGGTGCCGGCGATGACCTTCACGTCGATCCCCTTCGCCGGATGCGCGACCGGAATCTTTTCCGGCGCGAATTCCTGGTACTTCGGTGCGGTCATCTTCTCGCGCGCCGGCAGGTTCACCCACAACTGGAAGCCGCGCATGCGGCCGGACTCCTGCTCGGGCATCTCCGAATGCACCAGGCCGCGGCCGGCGGTCATCCACTGCACCGCGCCCGGTGTCAGCAAGCCTTCGTTGCCGTGGTTGTCGCGATGGCGCATGCGGCCGTCGAGCATGTAGGTCACGGTCTCGAAGCCGCGATGCGGGTGCTCCGGGAAACCGGCCAGATAGTCCTCGGCCTTGTCGGTGCCGAACTCGTCCAGCAGCAGGAACGGATCCAGGTCCGGCAGGTCGGGGCCACCGATCACGCGCGTCAGCTTGACGCCGGCGCCATCGGACGTGGGTCGGCCGCGGATCGTGCGGATCACGCGGGCAGGCGTGCTATCGGTCAGGGTGCTCATGGTGCCTCCAGTTCAACTGCCGACAAGATGGCATCGCCGTGGCTGCTTCGGAACGGCGCCCCACGTAACCCTCCGTTCCACCCATGGACACCGTAGAGCGGAGCTTGCTCCGCTGCTTCAGGAGCGGCATCGCCGCCGTAGAGCGGAGCTTGCTCCGCTGCGGTTGGACACGACACCCGACCAGGAGCAGCGGAGCAAGCTCCGCTCTACGGGGCAGCTCAGGCGATATAGACCGACTTGATGTTCATGAACTCATGGATGCCGTGTTCGGCCAGTTCGCGACCGAAGCCGGAGCGCTTGGTGCCGCCGAACGGCAGTCGCACATCGCTGCGCACGATCGCATTGACGAACGCGGCGCCGACCTGCAGCTGGCGCGCGATGCGGTTGCCGCGTTCGACATCCTTGGTCCACACGCTGCCGCCCAGGCCGAACGTGGTGTCGTTGGCCACGCGCACGGCCTCGGCGTCGTCCTTCACCCGCAGGATGCTGGCCACCGGGCCGAACAGTTCCTCTTCGTACGCCGGCATGCCCGGCGACACGTCATCGAGGATCGTCGCCGGATAACCGGCGTGCGACGCATCGGGTTCTCCCCCCAGCAGCACCTTGGCGCCTTTCGACACGCTGGCCTGCACTTGCTTGTGCAACTCGTCGCGCAGGTCCTGACGCGCCATCGGCGCCAGCGTCGTCGCATCGTCCTGCGGATCGCCCAGTCGCAACTTCGCCGCGGCGTCGGCGAAGCGCTTGACGAAGGCGTCGGCGATGCCGTCCTGCACGATGAAGCGCTTGGCCGCGATGCAGGTCTGCCCGGCGTTGCCGAAGCGCGAGGCGATCGCGCCCGCGACGGTCTTTTCCAGGTCGGCATCGTCCAGCACGATGAAGGCGTCGCTGCCCCCCAGTTCCATGACGCTCTTCTTCAACTGGCTGCCGGCGTTGGACGCGACGGACCGTCCCGCCCGCTCGCTGCCGGTCAGCGTCACCGCGGCCACCCGCGGATCACGGATGACCTCGGCCGCCTGGTCGTTGTCGATGTGCAGCACGCCGAACACGCCCTTCGGCAGGCCCGCCGCCGCGAGTACCTCGCCGATCGTGTCGGCGCAGCGCGGCACGTTGCTGGCGTGCTTGAGCACCGCCACGTTGCCGGCCATCAACGCCGGCGCGAGAAAGCGGAACACCTGCCAGATCGGGAAGTTCCAGGGCATCACGGCCAGCACGCAGCCGATCGGTTCGTAGCGCACATAGCTGCGCTGTCCGTCGGTGGCAACCGGCTGGTCCTGCAGATAGTCGGCCGCATGGTCGGCGTAGTAGTCGCAGGCGCCGGCGCACTTGTCCACTTCGGCCAGGGCTTCCTTGCGCAGCTTGCCCATCTCCGCCGTCATGATGCGCTGGAGGTCGTCGCGACGGCGACGCAGCTCGGCGCCTATCGCACGCAGGACCTTGCCGCGCTCGACCAGGGACAGTGCGGACCACGCCGGGAATGCCTGCTGCGATGCCGCCAGCACGACCTCCACCTGCGCGGAGGTCATCAGCTCATGGCGGTAGTCGACCTTGCCGGTCGCGGGGTTGATGGTTTCGACGGTCATGGGAGGTTCTCTTGCCTGGCCGACATCTTCGGACGGCACGTGTTAGCGGATCGTCGTCACGCTGCACGAGCGCCCGAGGGCGCTCCTGCGGGGGATCGGGAGGCGACAGACGCTCGGCTGCCGCCGCATCACCCGTTGTCCTGCAACGCCAGCTGCATGTCGCGCTGGCGACGCTTCTCCTCGCGGGACATGAACCACCAGCCGAGGAATGCGGCGACACTGACGACTAGGATCATCAGTGTGGCGAGCGCATTGATCTTCGGGCTCAGGCCCATGCGGACGGACGAGAACACCTTCATCGGCAGCGTGGTCGAGCTGGGGCCGGCGACGAAGCTGGCGATCACCACATCGTCCAGCGACAGCGTGAAGGCGAGCAGCCAGCCCGACACCAGCGCGGGCGCGATGATCGGCAGCGTGATCAGGAAGAACACCTTGATCCGGTTCGCGCCCAGGTCCATCGCGGCTTCCTCCAGGGACTTGTCCAGTTCGGACAGCCGCGAGGACACCACGACCGTGACGAAGGCCAGGGTGAAGGTCACGTGCGCGATCCAGATCGACAGGATGCCGCGCGGCTGCAGCCCGACCACCTGCCCCAGCGAAACGAACATCAGCAGGATCGACAGGCCGATGATCACCTCCGGCATCACCAGCGGTGCGGTGATCAGTGCGCCGAACAGCGTCTTGCCCGGGAAACGGCGCATGCGCGTCATCACCAGCGCCGCCATCGTGCCGAGCACCACGGCGGCGGTCGCGGTCCAGAACGCCACCTTGATGCTGATCCACGCGGCCTGCAGCATCTGCTTGTCGCGGAACAGCTCGACGTACCACTTGAACGAGAAGCCGGACCAGACCGTGGCCAGGCGCGACTCGTTGAAGGAATACACCATCAGGATGATGACCGGGATGTAGAGGAAGGCGAATCCCAGCCCCAGCACCGTCCAGTTGACGGCGCGCTGTCCGGCGCGGCTCATGTCAGCCTCCCTTCCATCTCGCGCTGCTGCACCCGGTTGAAGATCAGGATCGGGATCAGCAGCAGGATCAGCATGACGATGGCCACCGCCGAGGCCGCCGGCCAGTCGCGGTTGTTGAAGAACTCGCCCCACAGCACCCGGCCGATCATCAGCGTGTCCGGCCCGCCCAGCAGTTCGGGAATGACGAACTCGCCCACCGCCGGGATCATCACCAGCATGCAGCCGGCGATGATGCCGGCCTTGGACAGTGGCAGCGTGATGGTGAAGAAGGCCTTCCACGGCTTCGCACCGAGATCGTAGGCCGCTTCCAGCAACCGGTGATCGTGCTTCACCAGATTCGTGTACAGCGGCAGCACCATGAACGGCAGGTAGCAGTACACGATGCCGATGTATGCCGCCAGCGGCGTGTACAGGATCTGCAGCGGCTCGTCGATCAGGCCGATCTTCATCAGCAGGTTGTTGAGCAGCCCGTTGTTCTTGAGGATGCCGATCCAGGCATAGACGCGGATCAGGAACGAGGTCCACGACGGCAGCACCACAAGCATCATCGCGATGTTGCGCGAAGAGGGCGGCAGGCGTGCGATGACGTAGGCGATAGGGTACGCCACCAGCAACGCGAGGAAGGTGGAGATAGCCGCGATCTTGATCGAACTGAGGTAGGCGGCCACATACTGCGAGTCGGTGAACAGCGCCGCGTAGTTGCCCAGGTTGAGCTTGAGTGTCAGCGCCTCGTCGATGTACTCGAGGATGGGCGTGTACGGCGGCATCGCGATCGCCAGCTTGGCGAACGAGATCTTCAGCACGATCAGGAACGGAATGGCGAAGAACAGCAGCAGCCAGACGTAGGGCACCGAGATCACGCCCCAGCGCGGCCCCGGCATGCGCTTCTGCAGCGAGCGGAGGAGGTTCATGAGGTCAGCACCACGCCGTCGTTGTCGCCCCACCAGACCCAGACTTCGTCGTTCCAGGTGAGCCCCTCGCTGGCCCAGCGCTGCACGTTGGCGAAGTTGGCCATGAACTTGTAACCGCTCGGCAGGCGTACGTGGTAGACCGAATGGCTGCCGAAGTAGGCGATGTCCTCGATGACGCCCTTGGCCTTGTTGTGCGGCTGCGGCGGCTCGTCCTTGCCGATGCCCAGCTTCTCCGGCCGCACGGCGAAACCCACTTCCTGCCCTTCGAACCCCGAAATGCCGTGGCCGATGTAGATCGGGTCCGGCAGCTGCGGCGAGCGGATGGTCACGTAGTTCGCCTCGTCCTCCTCCACCGCGCCTTCGATCAGGTTGACCGAGCCGATGAACTCGGCGGCGAAGCGGCTGGTGGGCTGCTCGTAGATCTCGTCCGGCGTGCCGACCTGGCGGATCCAGCCCTGGTCCATCAGCGCGATGCGGGTGGCCATGGTCATGGCCTCTTCCTGGTCGTGGGTGACCATCACGCAGGTCACGCCCGACTTCTCGATGATGCTGACCAGCTCCAGCTGCATCTGCGAACGCAGCTTCTTGTCCAGCGCGCCCATCGGCTCGTCGAGCAGCAGCAGCTTCGGTCCCTTGGCCAGCGACCGCGCCAGCGCCACGCGCTGCTGCTGGCCGCCGGAGAGCTGGTGCGGCTTGCGCTTGGCCAGCTTGCCCAGCTGCACCAATGCCAGCATCTCCTCGACCCGCTTCCTGATGGCGTCCTTGGACAGGCCATCCTGCTTCAGGCCGAAGGCGATGTTCTGCTCCACCGTCATGTGCGGAAACAGCGCGTACGACTGGAACATCATGTTGAGCGGACGCTCGTACGGCGGCAGGTCGTTGAGCAGTTGCCCGTCCAGGTAGATCTTGCCCGACGACGGCTTCTCGAAGCCCGCCAGGCAGCGCAGCAGCGTGGATTTGCCACTGCCCGAGCCGCCCAGCAGCGCGAAGATCTCGCCCTTGCGGATGGTCAGGTTGGTGTCGTCGACCGCCACGAACCCGTCGAACTCCTTGCGCACGTCGACGATGCGCAGGTACTCCTGCGCATTCGCCTTGCCGTTCGATGCCGCGCCATTGCCCTGTTCTGCCGCCATGGAGGTCCCCTGGTCGCCGGCCCGCGTGGGCGCCGGCGTGGATGTGGATGTCTGCGATCCGCCCGTGCCGGGAGGGACGGCGTCCGTCCCGGCACCGCAGCGCTTACTTGCCGGTCTTCAGCTCGGTCCAGATGCGCGTGTACTGGCGATCGACCTCGGGCGTGATGATGGCGAAGGTGAACAGCTTGGCTTCCACTTCCGGCGTCGGATAGATCGTCGGATCCTCGGTGATGGACTTGTCCATCAGCGCCTTCGCTTTCGGCACGGCGTTCGGGTAGCTGATGAAGTTGGAGTTGTTGGCCATCACCTGCGGGTCGAGCAGGTTGTTGATGAAGGCATAGGCCTCGTCCAGGTGCTTGGCGTCCTTGGGGATGGCCAGCATGTCGAACCACTGCGGCGCGCCTTCCTTCGGGATGGCGTAGGCGATGTTGACGCCGTTCTTGGCTTCGACCGCGCGATCGCGGGCCTGGATGATGTCGCCCGACCAGCCGACGACCAGGCAGGTGTCGCCGTTGGCCATCGCATCGATGTACTGCGAGGAATGGAAGTTGGTGATGTAGGGACGGATGGTCTTCAGCAGCGCGGCCGCCTTGTCGATCACCGCCGGATCCTGGCTGTTCGGGTCCTCGCCCAGGTAGTTCAGCGCGATCGGGATGATCTCGGACGGCGTGTCGAGGAAGGTCACGCCGCAGTCCTTCAGCTTGCTGATGTTCTCCGGCTTGAACACGATGTCCAGGCTGTTGGCGATGTCGGTGTTGCCGAACGCGGCCTTGACCTTGTCGACGTTGTAGCCGATGCCGGTGGTGCCCCACATGTAGGGGACGGCGTACCGGTTGCCCGGGTCCTGGTTTTCCAGCCGTTTCATGATGGCCGGGTCCAGGTTGGCGTAGTTCGGGATCTTGGACTTGTCCAGCGGCAGGAACACGCCCGCCTGGATCTGCCGGCCGAGGAAGTTCATCGTCGGCACGACCACGTCGTAGCCGCTGCTGCCGGCCAGCAGTTTCGTCTCCAGTACCTCGTTGCTGTCGAACACGTCGTAGGTCACCTTGATGCCGGTGGCCTTCTCGAAGTTCGGTATGGTGTCCTCGGCGATGTAGTCGGACCAGTTGTAGACATTGACCTGCTTGCCGCCACTCCCCGCATCGGCGCCGCCTCCGCCGCCGGATGTTCCGCCACAGGCGGCAAGGGTACAGAGGGCTAGGGTCGTTGCCAGTACGCGCAGTTTCATCAAACTCTCTCCGTTCGGCCCGCGAGGGCGGCGTGATGTGGTCCCTTGTCGGCCATCGGCCGCCGCAGGCGTGCTGTCATTGCTGTGGCCGGTTCCGTGCCGTACTGCTCCCCTGCCCCTCCCCGGTGGCGCCTCCGCTCGCGCGGGCGGCGCCACGATGACGAAGGGCGCGTCCGTCATGGCACGCGCCCCTGTGTTTCAGCGTCCGGTCTTCAGATCCGTCCAGATGCGCGTGTATTGGCGATCCACCTCCGGCGGAAGGACCGCGAAGGTGAAGAGCTTCGCGTCCACGTCCTCCGGCGGATAGATCGTCGGATCGTCCGCGATGGCCTTGTCGACCAGCGGCTTCGACGCCGGCACCGGATTCGGATAGGTCACGTAGTTGGTGTTCGCCGCGGCGACCTTCGGATCCAGCAGGTAATTGATGAACGCGTAGGCGTTGTCGACGTTCTTCGCATCCTTCGGGATGGCGAGCATGTCGAACCACTGCGGCGCCCCCTCCTTGGGGATGGAGTACGCCACCTTCACGCCGTTGCCCGACTCGGCCGCGCGATCGCGCGCCTGGATGATGTCGCCCGACCAGCCGACGACCAGGCAGACATCGCCGTTGGCCAGATCGTTGATGTACGAGGAGGAATGGAAGTTGCGGATGTAGGGACGGATGGTCTTCAGCAGCGCCGCCGCCTTGTCGATCACCGCCGGATCGAAGCTGTGCGGGTCTTCGCCGAGGTAGTTCAGCGCGATCGGGATCAGTTCCGACGGCGTGTCCAGCACGGTGATGCCGCAGTCCTTCAGCTTGGCCGCGTTCTCCGGCTTGAACACCACGTCCCAGCTGCCGGTCACGGCGGTGTCGCCGAAGATGGCCTTGACCTTGTCGACGTTGTAACCGATGCCGCTGGTGCCCCACAGGTAGGGCACGGCGTACTGGTTGCCCGGATCCTGCAGCGCGATGCGCTCCAGCATCTTCGGGTCGACGTTCTTCAGGTTCGGGATCTTGCTCTTGTCCAGCGGCAGGAACACGCCCGCCTGGATCTGCCGGCCCAGGAAGCTCAGCGACGGCACCACGACGTCGTAGCCGCTGCTGCCGGCCAGCAGCTTGGTCTCGACCATCTCGTCGCTGTCGAACACGTCGTAGGTCACCTTGACGCCCGACTGCTGCTCGAAGTCCGGGATCGTGTCCTCGGCGATGTAGTCGGACCAGTTGTAGACGTTCAATGCCTTGGACGACGGGCCATCGGCGGCCGTTCCATCCTTGCCGCCACAGGCAGCCAGCGCGGCGGCGGCCAGCATGACGGTGAGGGTCTTGAGCTTCATCGGGGTCTCCATGCAACGGGATCGGGGGAGGGAACCATCATACGCCCGGGCTGCGACGCTGTGACGCAGCGCACGGACCGTTCGATGGCCTCACATGCCCAGGTCCGTCGCGGTGTCGTTGAGTGCCTTCCACGTCTTCTCGAACAGTTCGTCGACCTGCGCGCGGGTGATCACCAGCGGCGGCGACAGCAGCATCGCGTCCCAGGTCGCACGCAGGATCAGGCCGTGTTTCAGCGCATGGTCGCGGCAGCGCGGGCCGACCGTACCGCGCTCGGGGAAGAACGCGCGCTTGCGCTTGTCGGGCACCAGCTCCAGCGCGCCGACCATGCCGGCGATGCGGGCCTGGCCGACCAGCCGGTGTTCGCCCAGCTCTGCCCAGCGCTGCGCCAGATAGGGGGCGATCTCGGTCTTCGCATGCTCGACGATCTTCTCGTCCTGCAGGATGCGGATGTTCTCCAGCGCCACCGCCGCGCACACCGGATGGCCCGAATAGGTGGCGCCATGCGCCAGCTCACCGCCCTGCTCCTTCAGCACCTTCGAGATGCGGTCGTTGAACATCGCCGCGCCCAGCGGGATGTAGCCGGAGGTGATGCCCTTGGCGATCGGCATGATGTCCGGCTGGAAACCGAAATACTGCGAGCCGAACCATTCGCCGGTGCGCCCGAAACCGCAGATGACCTCGTCGGCGACCAGCAGCACGTCGTACCGCCGGCAGATGCGCTCGATCTCGGGCCAGTAGGTTTTCGGCGGGATGTAGACGCCGATGGCGCCCATGATGGGCTCGCCGATGAAGGCGGCCACGCGGTCGGGGCCGAGTTCGAGGATCTTCTGTTCCAGCCGGCGCGCCGCGACCAGGCCGTACTCGTCCTCCGACAGGTCGCCGCCATCGGCGAACCAGAACGGCGGATCGATGTGGTGGATGTCCGGGATCGGCAGGCCGCCCTGCTTGTGCATGCCCTTCATGCCGCCCAGGCTGGCGCCCGCCATGGTGGTGCCGTGATAGCCGTCATGGCGGCCGATGAAAATGGTCTTCTGCGGCTGGTCCTGCACCGCCCAGAAGTGGCGGACCAGGCGCAGGATGGTGTCGTTGGCTTCCGAGCCGGAATTGACGAAGAACGAATGGTTGAGGTCGCCCGGGGCGAGCTCCGCCAGCTTGGCGGCCAGTGCGATTGTCGGCTCGGTCGTGCACTGGAAGAAGCTGTTGTAGTACGCGAGCTGCGTCATCTGCTTCGATGCGACTTCGCCCAGCTCCTTGCGCCCGTAGCCGACATTGACGCACCACAGGCCGGCGAACGCGTCGAGCAGCTGGTTGCCGTCGGCATCCCAGACGTAGCAGCCCTCGCCCCGCGTCAGGATGCGCGTGCCCCTCTTCGCCAGTGCGGCGTTGTCGTTGAACGGATGCAGGTGGTGCTCGGCATCGAGCTTCTGCAGGGTGCGGGTATCGAGTCGGGTCATGTGAGCTCCAGAATTGAGTCCCTCCCACCGGGAGAGGGGTTGGGGTAAGGGTCCGGCGGCACTATCGGCGGTGAACCATCCCGATGCCGCCGCACCCTCATCCGGCGCTTCGCGCCACCTTCTCCCGGCGGGAGAAGGGAACAACCATCAGACGTTCAACAGCAGGAATTCCCGCTCCCACGAACTGATCACGCGGAAGAAGGTCTCGTACTCCTTTCGCTTGACCGAAACGTACGCACGCACGAAGCGCGCGCCCATCAGCTCCTGCAGCGGCTTGCAGCCTTCCAGTTCGTCCAGCGCCTCGCCCAGCGAGCGCGGCAGCTCGAAGCCGATGTCCTGCGCACTGCTGGCCAGCGGCTCGGTCGGCTTGAGCTGTTCGCGGATGCCGAGCAGGCCGCAGGCCAGCGTGGCCGCCATGGCGAGATAGGGGTTGGCGTCGGAACCGGCGAAGCGGCTTTCCACGCGCATGTTCTCCGGCGTGTCCATCGGCACGCGCAGGCCGCAGGTACGGTTGTCGTATCCCCACTGTACGTTGATCGGCGCGACCTGCCCCAGCGCCAGCCGGCGATAGGAATTGACGTTGGGTCCGAAGAACGCCATCGCCATCGGCACGTACTTCTGCAGGCCGGCCAGGTAATGGCCGAACAGCTTGCTGCCCTTGCCCTCGCTCTTGCCGGTGAAGACATTGCGGCCGGTCTTCACGTCCAGCAGGCTCTGATGGATGTGCATGGCGCTGCCGGGCTCGTTCTCCATCGGCTTGGCCAGGAAGGTGGCGTACACGCCGTGGCGCATCGCCGCCTCGCGCATCGTGCGCTTGAACAGGAACACCTGGTCCGCGCGCGACAGCGCGTCGTCGTGGGTGAAGTTGACCTCCAGCTGCGCGGCGCCGGATTCGTGGATCAGCGTGTCCACGTCCAGCTCCATCGCGTCGCAGTAGTCGTACATCAGGTCGAGGATCGGGTCGAACTCGTTCACCGCATCGATGGAATACGACTGTCGCGCCGTTTCCGGTCGGCCCGAACGGCCTGCGGGCGGCAGCAGCGGGAAGTCCGGGTCGGTGTTCTTCTGCACCAGGAAGAACTCCAGCTCCGGTGCCACCACCGGGCGCAGACCTTCCTTCTCGTAGGCCGCCAGCACGCGCCGCAGCACGTTGCGCGGCGCGAGGTCGTGCGGCTTGCCGTCCTTGGTATGGCAGTCGTGGATCACCTGCGCGGTGGGGTCGGTCGCCCATGGCACCATGCGCACGGTGTCGGGATCGGGACGCAGGAACATGTCCGAATCCGACGGCGAGGTCAGATCGTAGTAGTCGTCCGGATAATCGCCGGTGACGGTGGTGGCGAAGATGCCCTCGGGCAGGCGCGTACCGTAGTCGTGGCTGAACTTGTCGGCCGGGATGATCTTGCCGCGCGCGATGCCGGTGATGTCGGGCACCAGGCATTCGACCTCGGTGATGCTGCGCTCCCTCAGCCAGCGGCGCAGCGAGCTGTCGGCCGGCTCGACGGCCGCGGTCTTCTTTCGTTGTGTGGGTTTCTGGCTCATGGTGTCCGCGCGGTCAGGGAAGGAGGAAAGGACTGCCGCGTGTCGCGGCCAAGCTCCACGGCGCCACCACGTCGTGGCCAGCGCCTCCTCCCCGGGGCGGGGGATGCCGCCGCTTCATGCCGCCACTCCGAGCCGCTGCGCGCGCACCCGGCACGCATCGCCGAAGGCGCGGAAGATCGACAGGTAGAACGGGTTCTCCGCCACCTTCCATTCCGGATGCCACTGCACGGCCAGCATGAACGCCGTTCCATCGTGGCGGAATGCCTCGATCAGCCCGTCCGGCGCCTGCGCCTCGACGACCAGGCCGTCGCCGAGCCCGCGCACGCCCTGGCCGTGCAGCGAATTGACGGTGGCGCGCGTGTCGCCGGCCAGCGTGGCGAGCAGGCCGCCCGGCACCAGCGCGATGTCGTGCGCCGGCCCGTACTGCACGTCCAGCGGATCGTCCTTGTTCTCGCGATGGTCCATGAAACCGGGGTGCTCGTGCACTTTCTGGTACAGCGTGCCGCCGAAGGCGACGTTGACTTCCTGGAAGCCGCGGCAGATCGCCAGCACCGGCACACCCATCTCGATCGCGAGCGGAATAAGCGGCAGGTTGGTGGCGTCGCGACGCGGATCCAGCAGGTTGCCTTCATAACTGGATTCGTCGCTGTAATGGTGCGGTTCGATGTTGCTCACGGCGCCGGTCAGCAGCAGGCCGTCGAGGCCGTCGAGCACCTGGCGCAGCGGCAGCACGGGGTCCAGCGTGGGGATGAGCAGAGGCAGGCAGCCTGCCCCGTCGACCACCGCGCGGACGTATTTCTCGCCGACGGCAAGGAAGGGATGCGCACCGATTTGCTTGTGGTCGGTCGGCAGACCGACCCGCGGCAGCGGGGTCATGCAGGAAGCCCGGAATGGCTTGCAGGCACGTTAACCCGGCCGTTTTATTTTTACAACACGAGAGCCCCAAGAGGCGTTCTCGGCGCTGATATGGTGCGCCGCGGCACCAATTTCGGGCATTTCCGCGGCTTACGGGAATTCTTCCGTTGAGTATTCTTGACGCGCCGATCGCTCTGCTAAGCTGCGCCGCAGCCTCCTGGATGACCACCATGCGCCCCGATTCCGTTGCGCTTTCCCTGCCCGACGACGATGCCGCCACGCTGGCGGCGATGCCCGACTGCGAGCAGATCGACCTGCTGCTGCCGGACATGAACGGATTGCTGCGCGGTAAGCGCGTCACCCGCGATGCGCTGGAGAAGGTCTACCGCGACGGCGTCTGCCTGCCGATGTCGCTGATCGCCACCGATATCACCGGCAACACGGTCGAGGAGACCGGCCTGGGTTACGACATCGGCGACGAGGACCGCATCTGCCGCCCCGTGCCGGGCTCGCTGCGGCCCGTGCCCTGGTCGCCGCGTCCGGCCGCACAGGTGCTGCTGAGCATGGAGGACGCACAGGGCGGCATGTTCGAGGCCAATCCGCGCGAAGTGCTGAAGCGCGTGCTCGCGCGTTACGCCGCACGAGGCTTGAAACCGGTGGTTGCGGTGGAACTGGAGTTCTACCTGTTCGACCAGCGCCTGGACGATGCCGGTCGACCGCGTACGTCGTTCAATCCGGCGACGGGCCAGCGCAACACCAGCACGCAGGTCTACTACATGGAAGACCTCAACGACTACCGCGGCTTCACCGACGCTGTCGCCGCCGCATGCCGCGCGCAGCGCATCCCGGCCGACACCGCCGTGGCGGAGTACGCACCCGGGCAGTTCGAGATCAACCTCAAGCACCGCGACGATGCCCTGCTCGCCTGCGACGACGCGATCTACCTCAAGCGCGCGATCAAGGCGGTGGCGCAACAGCAGGGACTGATGGCCAGCTTCATGGCCAAACCGTTCGCCGAACAGGCCGGCAGCGGCATGCACATCCACGCCAGCGTGCTGGATGCGGACGGCCGCAACCTCTTCGCCTCGCCGCCCTCCGCGCCGGCCGACGCGCTGAAGCACGCCATCGGCGGCCTGCAACGCAGCGACCAGGACGCCCTGCTGCTGTTCGCCCCGCACGCCAACAGCTACCGGCGCTTCGTGCTGAACGCGTTCGTGCCGCTCAACGACGTGTGGGGCTACAACAACCGCACGGTCGCCATGCGCATTCCGCACAGCGACGAGGCCAACACCCGCATCGAGCACCGCATCGCCGGCGCCGACGCCAATATCTACCTGGTCACCGCCGCCGTGCTGGCTGGCATGCTGCATGGCATCGAGCACGGCTTCGATCCGGGCCCGCCGATCACCGGCAACGCCTACGAACAGACCGAGATCCGCACGCCGTTCTGGCGCGAGGCCATCGCGTCCTTCATGGGCAGCGAGTTCATCCGCGAGCAGTTCGGCACGTCGTTCCAGCACATCTACGGCCAGCAGAAGCTCAAGGAGATGCACAGCTTCTATACCGAGGTGACGGACCTGGAGTACGCGTGGTATCTGCGGTCGGTGTGATGGGGAGCGTGTCTTCCCGGACATCGTCATTCCCGCGAAAGCGGGAACCCGGCGACCTCCGCACCGCGAAGACAAAGACATGGGAGCCCCGCCTTCGCGGGGATGACGGCGAGGAGACATCGTGAACCCTCTTCCCACCTCCGCCTACCCTGAGAGCTGGTACGCCGCCAGCATCACGCCGTTACCGGCGCAACCTGCCTTGCTAGGCCGCATCGATGCCGACGTCTGCATCCTCGGCGCCGGCTACACCGGCCTGGCGGCGGCGCTGGAACTGGCCGAAGCGGGCTACAACGTCGTCGTGCTGGAAGCCGAGCGCATCGGCTGGGGCGCGTCGGGGCGCAACGGCGGGCAAGCCATCGCCGGCTTCGGCTGTGGCGAGGCGAAACTGGAGGCGCTGGTCGGCTTCGACGACGCGAAGAAGATGTTCGACCTGTCGGTGGACGGCCTGCGCTGGCTGCGTGGCCGGATCGACCGGCACGGCATCGACTGCGACTGGCGCGACGGCCATGCCACCGTGCCGATCAAGCCGCGCCAGCAGCGCGAGGTCGAACAAGCCGTCGAAGACTTCAACACGCGCTATCGCCATCCGGTGCAATGGTGGAACCGCGAACGCCTGCGCGGCGAACTGGCCAGCGACCGTTACCTGGGTGCGATGTACGACCCGGTCAGCGGCCATCTGCACCCGTTGGCCTACGCGCTCGGCCTGGGGCGCGCGGCGCTCGCGGCGGGCGTGCGCATCTTCGAAGGCTCCCGCGTGACGCAGCTCGTGCGTGGCGCACGCCCCGTGCTGAAGACCGCACAGGGCGAAGCGGTGTGCGACACCGCGATCCTGGCCGGCAATGCGCTGCTGCGCGGGATCGCGCCCGAACTGGAGTCGCGGATGATGCCGGTCGGCACGTACATCGCGGCCACGCCACCGCTCGGCGAGGCCCGCGCGCGCGACCTGATCCGGAACGACATGGCGGTGGCGGACACCAACTGGGCGCTGGACTACTTCCGCCTCGGCCGCGACCACCGGCTGCTGTTCGGCGGCCGTGCCAGCTATTCGACGATGACGCCGCCCAACCTGCGCGGCGTGATGACGCGGCGCATGCACCGCGTTTTTCCGCAGTTGCGGGACGTCGGCATCGAGTACCTCTGGGGCGGGATGATCGACATCTCGCTCAATCGCGCCCCGCACTGGGGGCGGCTGTCGCCCAACCTGTACTTCGCCCAGGGCTTTTCCGGCCACGGCCTGATCGCTGCCGGCCTGGCCGGCACCGTGATGGCCGAGGCGGTCCGCGGCCAGTCCGAACGGCTGGACCTGTTCGCGAAGATCCACCACCTCCCCTTTCCCGGCGGACGTGCCTTGCGGACGCCGCTGCTGGTGGCTGCCATGGGCTGGTACAAGCTGCGCGATGCCCTCTGGTAAGGCAGGCGGCAGCCCCACGCGTTCCGTGACGCCGCTCTCAAGTTCCACCCGCGTGCGCCGATAGACGTGACAGGAAACCTTCCTCGGCCTCCCCGAGCATGTCCAGTCCGCAACGCGTCGCTCCCGCCATCGCCAACGCCCCGCCCCTCCCCCAGCGCATCCTGGTGGTGGAGAACTCGCGTACGCATGCGCGCCTGATCGGCGAGGCCATCGAGCAGAAGCTCAGCCTGCCGGTGGTCTACGCGTCCACGCTGGCGGAAGCGCGGACGACGTTGGAGAAGCATCCGGACTGGTTCATGGTGGTCACCAGCCTGGTGCTGGCCGACGGCAGCCACGACGAGGTGGTCGAGTTCTTCCTGTCGCGCCAGTTGCCGACCGTCGTGGTCAGCGGCGTCTACGACGACGCGGTGCGCGACCAGGTCCTGCGCCGGCAGGTCGTGGACTACGTGCTGAAGAACACGCCAGGCAGCATCGACTATCTGGTCTGGCTGGTGCAGCGCCTGGAGCGCAACCGCCGCATCGCCGCGCTGGTCGTCGATGACTCCCGTTCCGCCCGCCAGCATGCGGCGGCACTGCTGTCGATGTACGGCTTCCGCGTGGTGGAAGCGGCCGACGGCGAAGCCGGCCTGGCCATGCTCGACGCCAATCCCGACATCCGCCTGGCCATCGTCGACCAGGAAATGCCGGGCATGAAGGGCCACGAATTCACCCGCCGCCTGCGCGCGCGGCATGCGCGCGACCACCTGGCGATCATCGGCATCTCGGGCACCAGCGACGGCAGCCTGGTGCCGCGCTTCCTGAAGAGCGGCGCCAACGACTTCCTGCATAAACCTTTTTCGCGCGAGGAGTTCTTCTGCCGCGTCTCGCAGAACATCGACCAGTTGGAGCTGATCGGCACGCTGCAGGACCTCGCCACCCGCGATTTCCTGACCGGCCTGCCGAACCGGCGCCACTTCCTGGCCGAATGCCACGCCCTGCTGCCGAACACGCTGGGACGGCAGCAGTCGGTCACCGCCGCGATCATCGACATCGACCACTTCAAGCATATCAACGACAGCTACGGCCATGAGGCCGGCGACGTCGCGCTGAAGGCGGTCGCGCAGGCCATCGCGCGCCATGCCGGCTCGCAGGACCTGGTCGCCCGCTTCGGCGGCGAGGAGTTCTGCGCGCTGGTGCCGTACCTGGGCGAAAGCGAGTCGGTGGAGTACTTCGAGTCGCTGCGCACCGCGATCGAGTCGATGGACGTCGACGTCGGCAGCCACACGCTGCGCATGACCGTCAGCATCGGCGTGTTCCGTACCCGCTTCCCCGGCCAGACGCTCAACCACCTGATCAGCGAAGCGGATCGTCGGCTGTACCTGGCCAAGGCCGGCGGGCGGAACCGGGTCGTGTCGAGCGGCTGAGCCACTTCTGAACCCCACTGTGGGAGCGACGTAAGTCGCGAGCTTTTTGCTGTCAGTGAGGCCGATCGCGACTTACGTCGCTCCCACACCTGCCATTGCTCCCACCCCGGTCATCACGTCAGCTCCCTGCGACCCTCTGCCGCAGCATTGATCCCGATCAATGCCGCGACGCTTGCGCGCACCTAGATTTCCCCTGCATTCCGGCATCCGCCGGCAGGGGAAGAGACATGACACTGCTGATCTGGCAGGACGACATGGACACGGGCATCGACATCATCGATGGCCAGCACCGCCGCATCGTGGAGATGATCAACCATCTGCACATCACCCAGAAATCGATGGAGCGCTTCGCCGTCGGCGAAGTGATCGACGAACTGGTCGACTACACACTGTCGCACTTCGCCTTCGAGGAAGAGCTGATGGAAGAAGCCGGCTATCCGTTCAGCGCCGCGCACAAGCGCGTGCACGAAGTGTTCACCAAGCGCGTGTCCGAGTATCGCCTGCGCTTCGAGGCCGGCGAGGACATCGTGGACGAACTGCGCAGCATGCTGTCGCGCTGGCTGTTCAACCACATCCGCAACGACGACAAGGCCTATGCGGATTCGGTGAAACGGCACCTCAACCAGTTCGTCCGCGACCACCAGCAAGGCGGCTGGCTCAGCCGCACGGTGAAGCGGCTGTTCGGTTAACGCGCCGCTCCGCGGCGTGGCATCACCAGCAGGGCCACCAGTGTCAGCCCGGCCATCGCCGCCAGGTACCAGCCGACCGACGCAAGCCCGTAACGCTCACCCAGCCGCGTGGCGATGTAGGGCGCCGGCGATGCGCCGAGGATGCCGGCCAGGTTGAACGCCAGCGACGCCCCGGTGTAGCGCACGGCGGTGGGGAACATCTCCGCGAGGATCGTGCCGCAAGGCCCGTAGGTCAGCCCCATCGCGCCCAGTCCCAATGCCAGAAACGCCAGCACGCCCAGGTCGGTGCCGGATTGCAGCAGCGGGGCGAACACGAAACCGAAGCCGATGATCAGCAGCGTGGCGACGATCATCGCGTTGCGCCGCCCGAAGCGGTCCGCGTACAGCGCCGACACCGGGATGGTCAGGGCGAAGAACAGCACGCCAACCATCTGCAGCATCAGGAAATGCTCTCGCGTGTAGCCCAGCTTCGACGTACCCCAGCTCAGCGCGAACACGGTCATCAGGTAGAACAGCACGAACGTGGCGACCAGCGCGAAGGTACCGGTCACCAGCGCGAACGGATGCTCGCGCACGGCGGTCAGCATCGGCACCTTGACGCGCTCGCCCTGGTCCAGCGTCTTCTGGAAGTCCGGCGTCTCGGTGATGCTCAACCGCACCCACAGGCCGACGAACACCAGCACCGCGCTGGCGACGAACGGAATGCGCCAGCCCCAGGCGAGGAACTGCGCGTCGCTCATCAGTTCCGTCAGCAGCAGGAAGATGCCGGTGGAGCACAGGAAGCCGAGCGGCGCGCCCAGCTGCGGGAACATGCCGTACCACGCGCGCTTGCCGGGCGGCGCGTTCTCGGTCGCGAGCAGCACTGCCCCGCCCCACTCCCCGCCCAGACCGATGCCCTGCCCCAGGCGGCACAGCGCGAGCAGCAGCGGCGCCACGATGCCGACCTGCGCGTAGGTCGGCAGCAGGCCGATCAGCACGGTGGAGATACCCATCGTCAACAGCGCCGCCACCAGCGTCGCCTTGCGCCCGATGCGGTCCCCGAAGTGGCCGAACAGCGCCGAACCCACCGGTCGCGCGATGAAGGCCAGCGCGAAGGTGGCGAACGACTGCAGCGTAGCCGTGGTCGGATCGCCCTGCGGGAAGAACAGGTGCGGGAACACCAGCACTGCCGCCGTGGCGTAGATGTAGAAATCGAAGAACTCGATGGTGGTGCCGATCAGGCTGGCGAACAGCACGCGCCGGGGCGAGTTGACGGGCGTGGAGGCAACGGCGGTGGCGGTCATGGACGGGCCGGTCGGTGGGACGGGGCGATTCTGGCAGAACCGGCGGGATACTGTGGGAGCGACATCGGTCGCGACCTCCGTCCTGACTGGCGGACAGCGGCATCGCGACTGACGTCGCTCCCACGGGAAGCATCGTCAACTTCCCAGGTTGATCCAGGTCGCCTTGATCTCGGTGTACTTGTCGAAAGCATGCAGCGACTTGTCGCGGCCGTTGCCGGACTGCTTGTAGCCGCCGAACGGCGCGGTCATGTCGCCGCCGTCCCAGTAGTTCACCCACACGCTGCCGGCGCGCAGCTTGCGCGCGACGCGATGGGCGCGGCTGATGTCGCGCGTCCACACGCCGGCCGCCAGGCCGTACTCGCTGTCGTTGGCCATGCGCAGTGCTTCCTCTTCGCTGTCGAAGGCGATCACCGACAGCACCGGCCCGAAGATCTCCTCCCGGCTGATGGTGTGCTCGTGCGCGACGTCGTCGAACACGGTGGGCTCGAGGTAGCAGCCACCCGCTTCCACATCCGCACGTTGTCCACCCAGCGCAAGGCGCGCGCCTTCGGCCTTGCCCTTCTCGATGTAGTCGAGCACGCGCTGTGTCTGCCCTTCGTCGACCATCGCACCCATCGGCGCGCCGGGGTCGAGCGGATGGCGCGGCCGCATCGCCTTGCCGGCCTCCACCACGCGGGCGACGAACTCGTCCTTGATCGACCGCTCCACCAGCAGGCGCGACGCCGCCGTGCACACCTCGCCCTGGTTGTAGAAGATGCCGCCGGCCGCCGCCTTCGCGGCGACCTCCAGGTCGTGCGCATCGGCAAAGACGATGTTCGGACTCTTGCCACCGCATTCCATGTACGCGCGCTTCATGTTCGACAGGCCCGCGCACTGCAGCAGCCGCTTGCCGACCGCGGTGGACCCGGTGAACACCAGCCCGTCCACGTCCATGTGCAGCGCCAGCGGCTCCCCGGCGGTCTTGCCGAAACCGGGGACCACGTTGAGTACGCCGGCCGGGATGCCGGCCTCGATGGCGATTTCCGCCAGACGGATCGCCGTCAGCGGCGACTTCTCCGAGGGTTTCAGCACGATGGAGTTGCCCATCGCCAGCGCCGGCGCCAGCTTCCACGTCGCCATCAGCAGCGGGAAATTCCACGGCACGATCGCACCGATCACGCCCAGCGGCTCGCGCGTGACCAGCCCCAGCTCGTCCTGGCCGGTGGCGGCGACTTCGCCGTACACCTTGTCCAGCGCTTCGGCGGTCCAGCCCATGCAGCGGATCGTCGCGGCAAGGTCCACGCTGCGCGCATCGCTGACCGGCTTGCCCATGTCCAGCGATTCGAGCAGCGCCAGTTCGTCGGCATGCTCTTCGATCAGCCGGGTGAATTTCAGCAGCACCTTCTTGCGGTGCGTCGGGCGTGCGTTCGACCACGAACCAGCCTCGAAGCTGCGGCGCGCCGCGGCGACGGCACGGTTGATGTCCTCTTCCTGCCCGTCGGCGACTTGGCCCAGCACGCGCCCGTCGATCGGGCTGACGCAGTCGAACGTCTTGCCCGCAGCGGCATCCACGTATTTGCCGTCGATGAAGGCCTGCGTGCGGATCGACAATGCGCTGGCCATGGCCTGCCAGTCCTGTCGCGTGCGGGGATTGCTCATGGGAACTCCTGATTCTGCCCCCTCCCCTGTTGACGGGGGAGGGTTGGGGTGGGGGCAAGCCGGCGCAAAGATCGCTCGCCCTTCGTGATATTTCCGAGTGTGGTTACTCGAACTCCACACTCGAAACATCGAGTCTTTGTCGGGAATGCGGCGCCGTCGCCTCCATCCCAACCTTCCCCGCAGGCGGGGGGAAGGAGCCTTCTCTAGAACGTCGCCGGTGTGTTGGCGCTGACGATCACCGCATCCACCTCACCGACATTACGGAAACGGTGTGGGACGCGGCTTTCGAAGTAGTAGCCTTCGCCGGCCTTCAGCGTACGGACCTGGTCGCCGACGGTGACTTCCACCTCGCCCACGATCACCACGCCGCCCTCCTCGCCATCGTGCGCCAGCATGCTGTCGCCGGTATCGCTGCCGGGCGGCATCACCTCCCGCAGGATGCACATCTGACGCTGCGGCCGGTGCTGGCCCACGAGGAAATAGTGGATGCCGTTGCTGCCCACGTCGGGCAGGTCGCCGGCACCGTAGAACGGACTGTCGGGCAGGCCCTTGTCCAGATCGAGGGTGAAGAAGTCGGCCAGCGAGATCGGGATGCCGTCCAGCACCTTCTTCAGCGAGCTGACCGAAGGGCTGACCTTGTTCTGTTCGATCAGCGAGATGGTGCTGTTGGTGACGCCCACGCGCTTGGCCAGCTCGCGCTGGCTGAGGCCTTTGGATTTGCGGACCAGCTGCAGGCGTGCGCCGATATCCATCACCACCCTTCGGTCGGACCAGATGTCACGGGATACTTTACACCCCGGGGCGTGCGGGTCAATCCACGATTCGGGCCGCCAAGACCCGCCCGTGCTGCGGCTTTCCACCAACCAGGCGATTGCCTTGGAAACCGCGCTACGCCACGGTTGTAAAGTTTTTTCAACGCGCTAAGCTGCGCCCATTCCCACCTCCTGCCCTGGAGCCGCGATGAGCGCCGACGACCCCTCCGCCCTGGCCGACCACTACGCGCGCCAGAACCTGGAAGCGCCCGGTTCGCTGGACAACTTCTGGATGCCGTTCACGGCCAACAAGCAGTTCAAGGCCAAGCCGCGCCTGCTCGCCAGTGCCTCGGGCATGTATTACCGGGATGTCGACGGCAACGAGGTGCTGGATGCCACCGCCGGCCTGTGGTGCTGCAACGCCGGCCATGCGCATCCGCGCATCGTCGAAGCGGTGAAGCAGCAGATCGGCACGCTCGACTTCGCGCCCAACTTCTCGATGAGCTCGCCGCTGCCGTTCAAGCTGGCCGAGCGCCTGGCCGCACTGGCGCCGGGCGACCTCAACAAGGTGTTCTTCAGCAACTCCGGCTCCGAGGCCGTGGACAGCGCGCTGAAGATCGCCCTGGCCTACCACCGTGTGCGCGGCGAAGGCCAGCGCACGCGCTTCATCGGGCGCGAGAAGGGCTACCACGGTGTCGGCTTCGGCGGCATGTCGGTGGGTGGCCTGCCGAACAACCGCAAGTGGTTCGGTCCGGGATTGCCGGCCGTCTCGCATATCCGCCATACGCTGGACGTGTCGCGCAACGCGTTCTCGAAAGGGCTGCCGCCGCACGGCCTCGAACTGGCCGAGGACCTCGGGCGCCAGATCGCGCTGTATGACGCGTCCACCATCGCCGCGGTGATCGTCGAACCGATCTCCGGCTCGGCCGGCGTCGTCATTCCACCAGAGGGTTACCTGCAGCGCCTGCGCGAGATCTGCGACAAGCACGGCATCCTGCTGATCTTCGACGAAGTGATCACCGGTTTCGGCCGTGTCGGCCATGCTTTCGGCGCGCAGCGCTTCGGCGTGACGCCCGACATGATCACCGCCGCCAAGGGCATCACCAACGGCTGCGTGCCGATGGGGGCGACGTTCATCTCCGAGCGGCTGTTCGACGCCTTCATGAGTGGCCCGGACAACGCCATCGACATGTTCCATGGCTACACCTATTCCGGCCACCCGCTGGCCTGCGCCGCCGCGCTGGCCACGCTGGACACGTACGAAGAGGAACACCTGTTCGACAAGGCACTGCAGCTTGGCGATTACTGGCAGGACGCGCTGCACTCGCTGCAGGGCCTGCCGAACGTGGTCGACATCCGCAACTTCGGCCTGGTCGGCGCCATCGAACTGGCACCGCGACCCGGCGCCCCCGGCACCCGCGCCTATGACGCGTTCGCCCGCGCCTTCCACGAGCACCATCTGCTGACCCGGGTGACCGGGGACGTCATCGCCCTGTCGCCGCCGCTGATCGTGGAAAAACACCACATCGACCGGATCGTGTCTGTCCTGGCGGACACCATACGGGCAACCGCGTAAAATTACGGACCAACGGCACCAGCGCTCCCCCTCGCGCGAAGCCCCTTCCCGCTACTGGAGAGCAACATGCTGATCGGCGTTCCCAAGGAAATAAAGAACCACGAATACCGCATCGGACTTACCCCGTCCGGCGCACGCGAGCTGGTCTCGCATGGCCACCAGGTCATCGTCCAGCGCGACGGCGGCAAGGCCATCGGCCTGACCGACGAGCAGTACATCAAGGCCGGCGCGCAGATCGTCGATACGGCCGCGGAAATCTTTGCCCGCGCCGACATGATCATCAAGGTCAAGGAGCCGCAGCCGAACGAGTGCGCCATGTTGCGCCCCGGCCAGGTGCTCTACACCTACCTGCATCTCGCGCCCGATCCCGAGCAGACCAAGGCGCTCGTCGCCTCCGGCGCCACCTGCATCGCCTATGAGACCGTCACCGACCGCAAGGGCGGCCTGCCGCTGCTGGCGCCGATGTCCGAAGTGGCCGGCCGCATGTCGATCCAGGCCGGTGCGCACGCGCTGGAGAAGGCGCAGGGCGGCTCCGGCGTGCTGCTCGGTGGCGTGCCCGGCGTGAAGCCGGCGGAAGTGCTGGTGATCGGCGGCGGCGTGGTCGGCATCAACGCCGCGCGCATGGCGATGGGCATGAACGCGCACGTCACCATCCTCGATCGTTCGCTCGACCGCCTGAAGTACCTCGACGAGTTGTACGGCCACCAGCTGACCACCATCTATTCGACCCGCGACGCCATCGAAGAGCGCCTGCCCGACACCGACCTGGTGATCGGCGCGGTGCTGATCCCCGGCGCCGCCGCGCCCAAGCTGGTCTCGCGCGACCAGTTGAAGCTGATGCGTCCCGGCTCGGTGCTGGTGGACGTGGCGATCGACCAGGGCGGCTGCTTCGAAACCTCGAAGGCGACCACGCACCAGAACCCGACCTATGAAGTGGACGGCATCATCCACTACTGCGTGGCCAACATGCCGGGCGGCGTCGCCCGTACGTCCACCTTCGCGCTGACCAACGCCACCCTGCCCTTCGCCGTCCAGCTGGCGAACAAGGGTGCGAAGCAGGCGCTGCTCGACGACGAGCACCTGCTCAACGGCCTGAACGTGCACGCCGGCAAGATCACCTACAAGGCGGTCGCCGACGACCTCGGTTACGCCTACGTGCCGGCGCGCGAGGCGCTGGCCTGATCCTGCTGTTCCCTTCTCCCCGCTCGCGGGGAGAAGGTGCCGAAGGCGGATGAGGGGCGCGCCGGAGCCGACCCGCTTTACGTCGCACCGGAATACTCGAACAACCGGACACTCGATACACCGCATCACTTTCCACGGGCGCCGTCGCCCCTCACCCGCCCTCCGGGCACTCTCTTCCCGCACGCGGGGCGAGGGATTCCACCAGGTAGTCCGTCATGGCCGAAGCGATTTCCCACTTCATCAACGGACACACGGCCGCCGGCACCGGCGACCGCTTCGGTGATGTCTACGACCCCGCTACCGGCCGCGTCACCGCACGCGTGCCGCTGGCCTCGACCGATGACGTGAAACGAGCGGTGGACGCCGCGTCCGCCGCCTTCCCGGCCTGGGCCGCGACCACGCCATTGAACCGTGCAAGGGTGATGTTCCGCTTCAAGGAACTGCTGGAGAAGCACGCCGGCGACCTGGCGAAGATCATCACCTCCGAACACGGCAAGGTGCTGTCCGACGCGCGCGGCGAAGTGACGCGCGGGCTGGAAGTGGTCGAATTCGCGTGCGGCATTCCGCACCTGCTCAAGGGCGAGCATTCGATGAACGTCGGGCGCGATGTCGATTCATGGACCGAGTACGCGCCGCTGGGCGTGGTCGCCGGCATCACGCCGTTCAACTTCCCCGCGATGGTGCCGCTGTGGATGTTCCCGGTGGCCTTGGCCTGCGGCAACACCTTCGTGCTGAAGCCGTCCGAACGCGACCCGTTGGCGGCGCTGTTCATGGCCGACCTGCTGAAGCAGGCGGGCCTGCCGGACGGCGTGTTCAACGTCGTCCACGGCGACAAGGTGGCCGTGGACGCGCTGCTCGACGAGCCGCGCGTACAGGCGCTGAGTTTCGTCGGCTCCACGCCGATCGCCGAGTACCTCTATGCGCGCGGCAGCGCCAATGGCAAACGCGTGCAGGCGCTGGGCGGCGCGAAGAACCACATGGTCGTGCTGCCGGACGCTGATCTGGACGGCGCGGTCTCCGCATTGCTGGGCGCCGGCTATGGTTCCGCCGGCGAGCGCTGCATGGCGATCTCGGTCGCTGTCTGCGTGGGCGATGCCACCGCCGAGGCGCTAGTGGCCGCGCTGGCACCGAAGGTCGCCGCACTGAAGATCGGCCCGGGTTGCCTCGATCCCGAGATGGGCCCGCTGGTCACCGGTGCGCACCGCGACAAGGTGCGTGCCTACGTCGATACCGGTGTGGCCGAGGGCGCGGCACTCGTCGTCGACGGCCGCGGGCTTGTGGTCGACGGACACGCGGACGGCTTCTTCCTCGGCGGCTGCCTGTTCGATCGCGTCACGGCCGACATGACGATCTACCGTGAGGAGATCTTCGGCCCGGTGCTGTGCGTGATGCGTGTGCCGGACCTCGAGGCCGCGCTCCGCCTGGTCAACGAGCACGAATACGGCAACGGCACCGCCGTGTTCACCCGCGATGGTGGCGCAGCGCGCGAGTTCGCCCATCGCGTGCAGGCCGGCATGGTCGGCATCAACGTACCGATCCCGGTGCCAATGGCGTTCCACAGCTTCGGTGGCTGGAAGCGCTCGATCTTCGGCCCGCTGCACGTGCACGGCCCGGACGGCGTGCGCTTCTACACCCGGCTGAAGACCGTCACCGCCCGCTGGCCGGAGACGCACGCGGCCGAGTTCGTGATGCCGACGATGAAGTAAAGTCGGTGCCGTTCCCCGTGAGGCACTGGCACATGCCCTTCCGTCGCATCCGCATCCTGGCCCTGCTGCCCTGCCTCGCCGTCGCGGCGATCGCGTCGGCAGGCGAACCCGTCGCGCAGGTGCGCGTCGCTTTCGACCGCAACGGCATCACCAGCACACGTGCGGAAGGCATGGCGGACCTCGCCACCGGCCGCACCGTCACCGCGGACGATCCGGTGCGCGTTGCCTCGATTTCCAAACTGGTGACGTCGATCGGTGTGATGCGGCTGGTCGAAGCCGGGACGCTCGACCTCGATGCCGACGTCTCGCGCTACCTCGGCTGGACGCTGCGCCATCCGCAGTTCCCTGACACGCCGATCACCCTGCGCCTGCTGCTGTCCCACCGCTCCAGCCTGACCGACGCGGCCGGCTACTACGCCACGCCGCTGGGCCAGCCGCTCAAAGGCATCCTCGACGATCCCAAGGCCTGGGACGACGCGCACGCACCCGGCACGCACTTCCGCTACACCAACCTCAACTTCCCGCTGGTCGCGATGGCGATGGAGCGCACCAACGGCGAACGCTTCGACCTGCTGATGCGCCGCCTGGTGCTGGCGCCATTGAAGCTCGATGCCTGCTTCAACTGGGAAAGCTGCGACGCCGCCACCGCCGCGCGGGCGGTGGTGTTGTACCGCAACCGCGCGCCGGTACGCGACGAGAATCGCGCCGGCAAACCGGCCTGCGCGGTGGTGGTCGAAGAGGGCGCCGACTGCGACCTCGCCCGCTGGCAAGCCGGCGAGAACGGCGCGCTGTTCTCGCCGCAGGGCGGCCTGCGCATTTCGGCGAACGGCCTGGCGAAGATCGGCCGCCTGCTGCTCGGCGGCGGCGAAGTCGACGGCGTGCGGCTGCTGTCGCCGGCCAGCGTCGACGCGATGGTGGCGCCGCAATGGACCTTCGACGGCCGCAATGGCGTGACGCACGAGGAGGACACCGGCGGCGGCCAGGCCCGCGCCTTCTTCTGCCGCTACGGTCTCGCCGTACAGACGCTGGCGACGCCGGCGGACGGCTGCGGCGACGATCCGTTCGGCGACGGCGTCGCGCGCGTCGGCCATTCCGGCGATGCCTACGGGCTGCGCTCGGGCCTGTGGATCGACCGGAAGACCGGCACCGGCGTGGCGTACTTCGCCACCGATGCAGCAGGCTCGCGCGGCGGCGAACATTCCGCGTTCAGCCGCATCGAGGAAACGCTCGCGACGGGGCAGCCGTCGCCCTGAGGGACCGCTCAAGATCTCGCCGCTTCAGCCGATAGTGCCTACATGTCGGCCCGCGTCGATCGACGATGCGGGAGTCTCACGATCCACAGGGGGATCCATCACATGACGTCACGTCCTACCGTCCTGCTTTGCGACGATTCGCGCGCCTTGCGCATGCTGGCGGCACGCCAGCTGGAAGATTGCGGCTTCAGCGTCGTCGGCGAAGCCGGCAACGGCAACGAGGCCGTCAGCC
This sequence comes from Pseudoxanthomonas sp. GW835-FHT14C01, assembly GCF_058793715.1. NCBI lineage: Bacteria > Pseudomonadati > Pseudomonadota > Gammaproteobacteria > Lysobacterales > Lysobacteraceae > Pseudoxanthomonas > Pseudoxanthomonas sp. GW835-FHT14C01. Next base: position 649,565 of record NZ_JBXAGB010000002.1, on the reverse strand, counting down.
AGTACCAGGCCCTCAAGCCCGACGTGGTGCTGATGGACCTGGTGATGCCCGAATGCGACGGCAAGCAGGCGCTCGGCAAGATCCTGTCGCTGGACCCGGCGGCCCGTGTGGTGATCCTCAGCTCGCTGGGCGGGCAGTCGGACATCGAGGAATGCCTTAAGCTCGGTGCCACGTCGTACCTCCAGAAACCCATCGATCCGGAGGTGATGGATCGCGTGCTGCACGAAGCGGTCGCCTGACCTCGCGCACGTTCTCCTTCCTCTTCAGTACGAGACCACACCATGGCAGCGAAATTCCTGGGCCAGTTCCTGCTGGAACGCGGCACCATCACCTCGGCGCAACTGCTGGCCGCGCTCGACGCGCAGCGCGCCTCCAATCCCCTGCTCGGTGAGCTCGCCGTGCACCACCGGATGCTGGAGGCCGCCCAGGCCCGCCGCATCAACGAGCGCCAGCGCGCGGAAGACCGTCGGTTCGGCGATATCGCCCTGGAAATGGGCCTGCTGGACGCCGGCCAGCTCGACGTGTTGCTGGCGGCGCAGAAGAAGGGTCGCAAGCTGTTCGGGCAGATCCTCGTCGAGCAGGGCACGCTGACGGCCGACCAGCTGGAATCCGAACTGGTCGCGCATCGTCGCGACCTGGACGAAGCCAACCACGCCCTCGCCTTGGGGATCGCCGGCCACGCGCTGGCCGACATGGCCACCAGTGCGATCCGGGTGTGCAACCGGCTGTTCCCGCGCCTGGTCGGCAGCCAGTGCCAGGCCTCGGGCATCGCCGATGCCGCCACGCTGGAGGCCTGCGACGTCACCGCGCACGTGCGCATCGAGGCCGGCAGCCAGTCCATGCTGATCGGGATCGGCTGCGGGCGCGCGGCGCTGCAGGCGATCGCCTGTTCGCTGCTGTCCATCACGCCCGAACAGTGCGACGACGAGCTGGCCGTGGACGCACTGGGCGAACTGGTCAACGTGCTGATGGGCTATGTGGTGCGCGACACCCTGCCCGACGACGCCAGCTACCGCGCCCATCCGCCGAGCATCGCGCTGTCCGCCGCCGACCTGGCCGCGCGCGACAGCGCGCTGGCGCTGTCGATGGCCTCGCAGCGCGGCGACTTCGTCCTGATCGTCGGCTGACGGCGCCTACGCCCGCATCAGCCGCCACGCGCGGTGGATGCGGGCATTGCGTTCGAAATCGGGCGGAATCGTCCCCGCACTGATCTCCTCGCAGCGCGCGAACGCCGCGACGGCGTTCTCGTCCAGGCGGAAGCGCCGGAAGTTGTTGCTGAAGTACAGCACGCCGCCCGGCGCCAGTCGGGCCACGGCGGCGCGCAGCAGGCGCACATGCTCCTTCTGCACGTCGAAATCGTCGGCGCGCGCGGAATTGGAGAACGTCGGCGGATCGCAGAACACCAGGTCGTACTCGGCCTGCTCGGCTTCCAGCCAGCGCACGGCGTCGGCCTGCACCAGGCGGTGCCTCGCCCCCCCCAGGCCGTTCTCGGCCAGGTTGTCGGCGCACCACTGCAGGTAGGTCGCGGACAGGTCCACGCTGGTCGTCGCCGCCGCGCCGGCGACCGCCGCCTGCACGCTGGCGACGCCGGTGTAGCAGAACAGGTTGAGGAAGCGCTTGCCGCGCGCTTCCTGCGCCATGCGACGGCGCAGCGGACGGTGATCGAGGAACAGGCCGGTGTCGAGGTAGTCGAACAGGTTGACCCGTAGCAGCGCGCCCGATTCGCGCACGACGATGAACTCGTCGCGCTGCTGCATGCGGCCGTACTTCGAACCGCCCTTGCCGCGCTCGCGCGACTTCACCGCGATCTGCTCCTGCGGCACGCCGAACACCTCGCGCGTGGCCGCGAGCAGTTCGCTGAAACGGCGGCGCACATCGTGCTCCGGGATGGCCGCCGGCGCGGCGTATTCCTGCACGTGCAGGAAGATGCGTGCCTGTCCGCCCTCCTCCTGGTAAACATCGATCGCGGCCGCGTACTCGGGCAGGTCGGCGTCGTAGGCGCGATAGCAGGTGACGCCGTCCCGCGTGCGCCAGCTCTTGAACTTCTTCAGGTTCTTGCGGATGCGGTTGGCGACCATCTGCGCGCCGTCCGACAGCGGCTTCGCTTCGCGCGGCTCGCGCGCCGGCATGGCGATGGGATCGCAGACGATCAGCGCGCATTCGATCGCGCCGTTGAACAGCTGGTACTTCTTCGCGGCGCGCAGGCCGGTGGCATAGCCGAGGTCGGCGTTGCCGCACAGCAGGCTGGCGCGCCATTGCGGCACGGCACGCTGCAGTGCATCGCCCAAGGCACGGTAGAGATCGGCGTCGGCCGCCAGGCGCTCGTCGTAAGGCGGATTGCAGACCACCAGTCCACGCGGTTCTTCGCGTGCGGGCAGCTGCGCGATGTCGCGGGTTTCGAACTGCACCTGGCCCGCGAGACCCGCCAGCACGGCATTGTCGCGCGCGGCACGGATCGCGCCCAGGTCGATGTCGCTACCGAAGAAGGCCGGTCGCAGCGCCTTCCGTCCTTCGGTTTCGCGCTCCACCGCGGCGGCGAACAGCGCGCGCCAGGCCTCGACGTCGAAGCCCAGCCAGCGCGACGGCAGCACGTTGCCGTGCCGCTGCAGGCCCGGCGCGACATCTGCGGCCATCAGCGCGCCTTCGATCAGCAGCGTGCCGCTGCCGCACATCGGGTCGAGCAGCGCCCCGCCTTCGCGATACAGCGCCGGCCAGCCACCGCGCATCAGCACGGCGGCCGCCAGGTTCTCCTTCAACGGGGCATCGTTCTGTGCCTGCCGCCAGCCTCGGCGATGCATCGGCCCGCCGCCCAGATCGATGGAGATCGTCGCGCGTCCCTTGCGCAGCGACAGGTTGATGCGTACGTCGGGTTGCTCGACGTCCACCGACGGACGCTCCAGTCCCTGCTGGCGCAGGCGGTCGACGACGGCATCCTTCACGCGCTGCGCGGCGAAACGCGCATGGGTGATCGCGTCCCCGGACACGTGCGCATCCACCGACAGCGTCAGCTCGGGACGCGTATGCGTTTCCCATGCGATCGCCATCACGCCGTCGTACAGCGCCTGCTCGTCGAGGCATTCGAATTCGGCGATCGGCCACAGCACGCGACTGGCCAGCCGCGACCACAGCACGGCGCGCTGCGCATCCGTCAACTCGCCATCGGCGTTGACGCCGGCGACGGTGGCGGTGGCCTTGGGCACGCCCAATGCGACCAGTTCGTCGGCGAGCAGGTATTCCAGGCCTTTCGCGCAGGAAACAAAGAACTTCAAGGGAAACTCCGGAATTCGGTTCGGGACGACGGCGCGCGGACGGGCGCAATTTTGCAGGATCGGGGCGTCGAACACACGGAAAACCGCGTTCATATGCCGTCAACACAACGACAGCCGCGCGCTTTCTGGCGACAGTTCCAGCCGATGGGTCAGGTCGAGGCGTTCGAGCAGGGCCTCGTCGTGGGAAACGATGACCAGGGCGCCCGAGTACTGACGCAGCATGCTCTCCAGCGCCGCGAGACCCTCCAGGTCGAGATGGTTGCCGGGTTCGTCCAGCAACAGCAGGCCGGCCGGCGTGGCGGCATACAGGACGCACGCCAACGCCGCCTTCAACCGCTCCCCCCCGCTGAGGCGGCCACTGGGACCCTCGATGTGGCCGGGACCCAATCCGATCAGGGCCAGCCGTGTCCGCAGCGCGGCTTCGTCCGCATCGGGATTGGCGGCGCGAAGCTGCGCCAGCACGCTGGCATCCGGGTCCAGGCCGGCCTGGCGCTGGTCCAGCCAGGCCACCGGCACGTGGGCGGACATGCGTCCGGCCAGCGGCGGCACCTGCCCTGCCATCGCGCGCAACAGCGTGGATTTCCCAATGCCATTGGGGCCGGTCACGCCGAGGCGCTGGCGGCCGGTGACGACCAGGTCCATCCCGTCGGCCGTGGCCGGCACGAACGGCAACACGATGCACTCCATCCGCAGCGCGACACGATCCTGCGCCACGGTCGCCGGTGCGAACATCGCGAGCTCGACAGCCGGCTCCTGCCTGCTTGCGGCCTCGCGCAGCTGCACCGCGAGTTGGTCGCGTTCCGCTTGCTGGCGAACGACGAACCGGCCCGCACTCTCTTCGCTGCGCGACTTGCGCAGGCCGAGCAGGATCGGCGGCAGGTTGGCGTCGCGCGCATCGCGATTCCCGCGCGCCTGCTTGCGTTGCTGGCGTTCGTGCTGGTCCCGCAGTACCCGCTCCTGGCGCTGCACCGCCGCTTTGGCATGCGCGAGCTCGCGCTGCGCCTGCATCCGCTCCTCCGCCTTGGATTGCGCGTAGAAGCGGTAGCCACCGCCATACGAACGCAGGCCCCGCGGCGACAGTTCCTGGATACGTTCCATCGCATCGAGCAGGCGGCGATCGTGGCTGATCACGAACAGGCCTTTCTCCCATTGCGCGAGTTGCGCCTGCAGGCGTTGCCGCTGCGGCGCATCAAGATGGTTGCTGGGTTCGTCGAGGATCAGGAAATCGACCTCCGACAGGAAGGCGCCTGCCAATGCGACCCGCATGGCTTCGCCACCGCTGAGCGTGGCGACGGCACGCGATGGCGCCAGATCGGGCAAGCCCTGCGCGTCCAGCGCCTCCGCGAATCGCTGGCGGATGTCCCAGCGGTCGCCGAGCGTGTCGAAGTCGCCGACGTCATGGCTGCCGGCTTCGATGCGGTCAAGCGCATCGAGCCATCCCTGCACGCCCGCGAGCGCAGCGACGGTGGCATCGGCAGCGATGTGGACCTGCTGCGGCAGGTAGTGGACGCGGCCGCTCGCGCTGCGCCTGCCGGACGCGGGTTCGATCTCACCGGCCAGCAGGCGGGCGAGCACGCTCTTGCCCACGCCGTTGCGTCCGACCAGGCCGGTGGGGCGGTCGTCCAGGTGCAGATCGAGATCGGAGAACAGCACCCTGCCGTCGGGCAGGGAAAACGACGCGCGGTCGAGCGTCAGGAACGGAGTCGTCATGCGGATGCCATGTGATGCCACGGGAGCGCCTCCGGCACGGAGCCGGCAGGGACCTGGGCCGTCGAGCGACGGCGGCATCAATGACGCATCGGCGTGACACCTGGAGAAAGACAGGGCGCGATTCTAGCGGGATCCACGTCGGCGGGCCCGCACGCGGCCTGAATGCCGCGCCGGAACCGCGCTACAGCGACACGAGCAACTGGCCGAACGCGTCGGCGGATGCGACCACGTGATCGGACAGTCGATGGGAATCATTCACCAGCAGCAGGCGCGCGCGGCGCGGGAAGGCCCATTCCACGACGGCCTGCGCGGGAATCAGTTCGTCGTCCCAGCCATGGATGATCGAGACCGGTACGGCGGCCGCATCCAGTTCCGGCAGCGGGCCCATCGTGATCGGCGGCGCCATCAGGAACAGGCCGCGCGCCGGCACCTCCAGCGAGATGCGGCCGGCGATGTAGGCGCCGAGACTGGAACCGGCCAGCACCACCGGCCCGCGCGCCGCCGCGGCCCGCGCCAGCGTGCGGAGACGCGCCAGCCGCGCGACCACGTCGCCCAGCGAACTGACGTCGCGACGTGCATCGAGGTCGGTGTAGTCGGGGCGCTCATGGCTCCAGCCCAGCCGCTCGGCAACATCCGCCAACGCAGTGACCTTGGTCGCGTCAGGCCCGCTTTCGAACCCGTGCGACAGGATGCAGTGACCGCGCATCACAGCGCTTCGACCGCGTCGCCGAGGCGGAACGTGCCGCCTTCGACGATGCGCGCACACAGGCCGCCGTGGCCGCGCATCGCGTTGTAGCCGCCGGGGCCCAGCGCGTCCTCCATGCGCGAGCAGGGATCGCAATCCTCGGTGCCTTCGAACACCGCGTCGCCGATGCGGAAACGGCGTCCTTTCAGCGCGACCAGCGGAATGCCCGAGACCACGACGTTCCGGCGCAGCAGCGAAGGCGCAAGATCCGGTCGCTGCGCCAGCGCCGCGATGACGGGCAGATGTTCGGCCTGGATCAGGGTGATGCCGCGCTTGCCGCTGCCCCCCTTGTAACGGTCGCCGGCCAGGCCACCGCCCGTCGTGGCATCGACGCTGTCCGTCTGGACCATCACCTCGTCGCGCGCGGGCCGCAGGCCGATCCATTCCACCTTGCCGGCACGCGGCAGGGTCGCCATCAGCTTGGCCAGCGGAGATTCGGGATTGAGCGGCATGGGACATCCCCGCGACATGGAAGGCCGCCAGTTTACCGAAGCCGCCGGTCGCCCGCCGCGCCTGCTAGCATCGAAGCATGAGCGCCCCCACCTCCACGTTCGCCCGCATCGACGATCCGCTGCCCTACGAGGACAAACTCGAGGCACGCCCGCTGGATCAGATCGACCTGGTCGTCATCCACTGCACGGAGTTGCCCGATCTTGCCACCGCGCGCCAGTACGGCGAACGCATCCTGCATGCGTCAGGCACCGGCAACTGCGGCCACTACTACGTCGATCGCGATGGCAGCGTGCATGTCTACGTGCGACCTGAGCGCATCGCCCACCACGTCCGCGGTTACAACCCGCGCTCGGTCGGCATCGAGCTGGTCAACAGCGGACGCTATCCCGACTGGCTGGCCACGGGCAGCCAGCGGATGGAGGAGCCATACACCGAGGCGCAGATCATCTCGCTGGCGCGACTGCTCGAACGCCTGCGCGAGGAGCTTCCCGCGCTGCGCTACATCGCCGGGCACGAGGATCTCGATACCGCGCGCGAACCGGCCAGCGACGATCCCGAGGTCCTGGTACCGCGCAAGATGGACCCCGGCCCGCTGTTCCCGTGGGACGACGTGCTGCGCGCCACCCCGCTGCAACGCCTGCAGCCCTGACGGGGCCGCGTGCGGGCCGCCGGTATAATCGCGGCTCGCCAACCCGCCAGGCCTGCCCGTGCCCGCACCCGAACCCGTCGTCTCCGAGCTGATCGAACTGCTGTCGCTGGAGCGGCTGGAAGACAATCTGTTCCGTGGCCAGAGCCGTGACATCGGCACCAAGTACGTGTTCGGCGGCCAGGTGCTGGGCCAGGCGCTGTCGGCCGCGCAGGCCACGGTGGAAGGCGGCTCCGGCAGCCGGCGCGCGCACTCGCTGCACGCGTACTTCCTGCGTGCCGGCAACATCGAGGCGCCGATCGTCTACGAAGTGGACCGCACGCGCGACGGGGGCAGCTTCTCCGTGCGCCGCGTCACCGCGATCCAGCACGGCCGCGTGGTCTTCTTCTGCGCCGCCTCGTTCCAGGCCGGGGAGGAAGGCGCGGAGCACCAGTTGTCGATGCCGGAAGTGCCGCAACCGGAGGACATCGCCCCCGCACCGCCGGTGCCGGCCGACGTGATGGTATCGCTGCCGCCGAAGGTGCAGCGCTGGATGTCGCGCCGTGGTCCGTTCGAGTTCCGCCACGTGTATCCGCGCGACGAACTGAATCCGCCCAAGCGTCCGCCGTTCCAGCAGGTGTGGTTCCGGCTGAGCGAGCCGGTCGGCGATTCGCCGGAACTGCACCGCGCCCTGCTCGCCTACGCCTCCGATTTCCAGTTGCTGGGCACGGCCACCTACCCGCACGGCATCAGCTACTACCAGCCCAACGTGCAGATGGCGTCGCTGGACCACGCGCTGTGGTTCCATCGCCCGTTCCGTGCCGACGACTGGCTGCTGTATTCGATCGACAGCCCGAGCGCGAGCGGCTCGCGCGGACTGGCGCGCGGACAGATCTTCGACCGCCAGGGCCGACTGGTCGCGAGCACCGCGCAGGAAGGCCTGATCCGCGTCGTGCCCGATGCCGAAGCGGCGTCCGCCGTGCCGGCCAAGGATTGAGGAGACCGCATGCGGCAGGTGTTTTCCAGTCAGCGGATCGAGACCGTCGAAGGCGTGGCCAAGCTGCTGACCGACGCCGGCATCCCCGTGCATATCAGCAATGGCCGTTCGTACCACAGCAAGCGCGGCGGTCAGTTCAGCTATACCGAGCCGGTGAAGGCGCAGCTGCAGCCGGCGGTCTGGGTGCGGCACGCCGACGACCAGCCGCGCGCGCGCGAACTGCTGCGCGAAGCGGGCCTGCTGGAAAGCACGCGTCCCGGCTATGCGCCGACGCTGACGTTCAACAGCCCGCAGGACGAGGCGACGCCGCAGCGTTCGTGGGCCTGGCGCATCCGCCTGATCCTGCTGGCGCTGATCGCGCTGGCCGCCGTGGTGATGTGGATGCGACGCCCTGCGCCACCGCCGGCCGCCACGCCGCAGCCGCAGCTCGATCAGGCATCGCCCGCCGAGCAGGCGCCGGCGGAGGACGAGGAAGAGCGCATCCGCATTCAGCCCGTCACCGGCGGCTGAGCCGGAGATCCGGGTGGTCCAATCCGGTCACATCCGTCGCCCCGCTCCGTCCGGGTCATCAACCCACCCGTTGATGCCGCTGCCATGAATGCGATCGCCCTGGACCTGATGCTGCAGACCGAACTGCCCGCCGCCACACGCGGCAGCCAGGAGGCCTACGGCCGCATCGTCCACGCCTGCCAGAACACGGTAACCGCCATCGCGCTGGCGATCACGCGCGATGTGCAGGCCAGCGAAGACATCGCGCAGGAAGCGTTCCTCAAGGCTTGGCAACAGCTCGACCGGCTGAAGAACAGCGCCAGCTTCCTGCCGTGGCTGCGGCAGATCACCCGCAACCTGGCGCGCGACTGGCTGCGTGCGCAGCATGGCCGCCCGATGTCGGGCGACGTGGCCGAGATCGCGATCGGCATGGCCGCCGATCCGGGCCCCACGCCGGCCGAACGCCTGCTGCAGACGGAAGAGGAAATCGTCGCCACCGAGATCATTTCCTCCTTGCCGGAAGACAGCCGCGAGACGCTGCTGCTGTTCTATCGGGAAGGCCAGAGTTCGCAGCAGGTCGCCGATCTGCTCGGCCTGAGCGACGCGGCCGTGCGCAAGCGCCTGTCACGGGCGCGTGCGATGGTCCGCGACGAGTTGCTGCAGCGGTTCGGCGAGTTCGCGCGCTCCACCGCGCCGACAGCGGCCTTCACGATGATCGTGCTGGGCGGCCTGGTCGGCGCGATGCCGGCCGCCAGTGCAGCCACGGTGATCGGTTCCGGCGTGCTGGGCAGTGGTCTCGTCGGGAAGCTCGGCACCAGTGGGCTGGCCACCGGCGGCGTCACCGGCGGCGTGGCAGGGGGTTCGCTGGGCGTGATCTTCGAACAGGTCACGCAGCATCCCGCCGCGCTGGGAGGCGCTGTGGGCGGCGTGCTCGGCGGCCTGATCGGTTATGCCTTCACCTGGTGGTACCTCGCGCGCTTTTGCCAGACGGCGCAGGAGCGGCAGCAGGTGCGCCGCTTCATGGCGCTCAACACCGTCACCGGTTCGACCTGGCTGTTCTGCCTGATGCTGGCGACAGTGCTGGCGACCGGCTGGCACGCCATCGCGATCACCACGGTCGTGGGCCTGGCCGCGGTCAACTACCAGTACCTCGCCATCCTGCCGCGGATCATGGATCCGATCCTCGCCCATCCCGCCAACCAGCGGCGGCGACGCGGTTACGACTATCTGCTCGGCAAGCAGGCGATCGTGCTGACCAGCGTGTTCACCGTCGGCGCCATCGCCTTCGTGCTCGTCCGCACGGGACGGCTGGCGTTCTAGCCGCACGGTGCGGGCGCACCGATCCCACAGGACCGGTGCGCGATGACGCACCGCTCAGCGTCGAGTCGGACGACCCGCCGCCAGTTCTTCCTTCGACAGGAACCCGTCCTTGTTGGTATCGAGCGCATCGAAGCGCTCGGCGAAACGGCCCTTGTCCTTCACCTCGTCGCGCGACAGGCGACCGTCCTTGTTCGCATCCAGCGTGGCGAAACGCTCGTCCGTGCGCGCCTGCATGCGCTGCTGGAACTCGGCGCGGCGCGCGACATCGGCCTGGTCGATCTCGGCACGCGTCAGCTTGCCGTCCTTGTCCGTGTCGGCCTTCGCGAACCACGCGTCGCGACGCTGCTTGCTGCGCAGTTCGCGGTCGGCGCGGTCGATCACGCCATCCTTGTTGACGTCCATCGCATCGAAACGGGCAGCGAAGCGCGGATCGGCGGCGGCTTCCGCCTTGCTGATGCGGCCATCGCCATCGGTATCGAGCTTCTTGAAACCGTCGCCGTGGCGCGGACCGCCATGGCGGCCGTGACCACGCATGCCCTTGCGCTCTGGACGCTCGTCGGCCATCAGCCTGCCGTCGCCATTCTTGTCGAGTGCGGCGAAACGCTCCGCCAGGCGCGGATGCGCGGCGGCCTCGGCCTTGTCGATCGCGCCGTCGTTGTTCTTGTCGAGGCTGGCACGCGCCGGCTTCTGCGCGTCGCCGGCATGCGTGGCGGCGAACGCGGATCCGGCGCCGAGGGCGGCCAGCACGGCCACGAAAAGCAGGGTCTTGCGGTTCATCGTGTTCTCCTGAAGACGCGGCGCCAGATGCGCCACTGGCAGAGAAAACGCCCCTGCCCACGACCGGTTGACGCACGGACGGCCGCGTTCAGGCGGCGGACGGTCGCGATGTCCGAGACCGGGGCGTCGCAGTATGCTGCCCGCATGTCGCTTCCACTCGCCCGCGCCGTGTCGATCGTCGGCCACCCGATGCTGGTGCTGCCGATGGCCGTGCTGGCCCTCGTGCTGGCGCAAGGCGACGCGCGCACGGCGATGCGGTCGGCGGCCGGCTTCGGCGCATTCGCCGCGCTGGTGATGGGTTATTCGTGGTGGCAGGTACGCCGCGGCCGCTGGGCGCACGTGGATGCCAGCGCGACGCACGAACGCAGCACATTGAACCGCTTCCTCCTGGTCGCCCTCGGCGGCGGCGCACTCCTGGTCGGCTGGCGCGGCGGGCAACCGCCGTTCGCACTGGGGCTCGCGCTGTCCGCCGCCATGATCCTGGCTGCGATGCTGACGGCACGCTGGTGCAAGCTGTCGCTGCACCTGGCGTTCGTCGTCTTCGCAGCGTGCCTGCTGCGCGAACTCGGCACGGCGTGGGCGCTCGCGGCGTTGCTGTTCGCCGCCGCGGTCGCCTGGTCGCGTCTCGCGCTGCAGCGCCATACGCATCGCGACCTGGTCGCCGGTGCCGTAGCCGGTGCGCTGGCGGGACTCGCGTTCTGGCCGCTGGCCACGCGCTGGACGGGGTGACATGGGCGAGAACACGCAATCGCTCGATGACCTGCGCCTGTTCCACACCGGCGAGCATCCCTGCGGCTACTGGCCCGACCGCGTTGCGCGCGACCTGGTGCTGGATCCGCGCGATCCGCGCCTGCCGCAGCTGTATCCCGATGCCTTGGGCTGGGGCTTTCGCCGCTCGGGCGATATCGTCTACCGCCCCCATTGCAGGCAGTGCCGCGCGTGCGTCGCCGTGCGCATTCCGGTAGCCGACTTCCGGCCGGATCGCAGCCAGCGCCGCTGCGCATCGCGCAACGCCCGCGTGGAGACAAGGATCGTCGCCGCCCTGCGCGACGACGAGCACCTGGCGCTCTATCAGCGTTATCTCGCGGCGCGCCACCCGCTCGGCGGCATGGACGATCACGGCGCCACCGAATTCGACCAGTTCCTCGTCGGCAGCTGGTCGCGCGGACGCTTCGTGGAACTGCGCGAGGACGGGCAGCTGCTGGCGGTGGCGGTGACGGACGTCATTCCCGGCGCGCTCTCTGCCGTCTACACCTTCTACGATCCCGCGCTGGAAGCGCGCAGCCTCGGCACGCTGGCGATCCTGCGCCAGATCGAATGGGCACGCCGCGACGGGTATGCACACCTGTACCTCGGCTACTGGATCGATGGCCACCGCAAGATGGACTACAAGCGCCGCTTCGCACCGCTCGAATGCTTCGATGGCCGCGGCTGGGTGTGCGCGAATCCGTGAATCGAAACGCGCCGCTGCCCGCGTAGTGGGCGTAAATGTGAATAGCAACTCCGTGATCGGATGCACACAATGTGCCGCCGGCGTACCCCGGTCGGCACTGGAACATCCACTCGATCGCCGGGAGCTCGCTTGAAGTTCGACATCCTCGCCCTCGTGGCAATGACCACCCTGGCGCTGGTCGCCTGCACGCCCGGCGACGACGCGGCCCCTGTCGCAGATGCGCCGGCAATCGAAGCACCGGGCGCTGCCACGACGGATACCGTGGAGGCAGGCGCCGGCGTCGCCGAGTGCGACCAGTACCTGGAAAAGGTCTACGCCTGCGTCAGCGACAAGGTGCCGGAAGCCCAGCGCGACCTGATGAAGCGGGGCATCGAGCAGTCGAAGGCGAACTGGGCCGCCGTCACCGACAAGACGGCGCTCGCCGCGCAGTGCAAGACCGCGATGGACCAGGCCAGGACCGCCTATGCGGGGATGGACTGCTCGTTCTGACGGTACGCCGGGCCGACGCGTCGTCGGCCTGCGGCGCCCCGGTTTTCCGGGGCGCTTTTTTTACGGCTGTCACGGTGACATGACAGAATCCGCGCATGCGCACCCTCGCCCTCCTGCTCACGATGACCCTCGCCGCTTGCAGCTCGCCCGCGAAGATGGATGAGCCCGCCGGCCGGCAGACCCTGCCGCTCCGCGTGGCGACCTACAACACCTCGCTGTTCTCCGACGACGTGGGTGGCGTGATCCGGCAACTCGAAGGCGACGACGCGCATGCGCGCAAGATCGCCGCGGTGCTGCAGAAGGTGCGACCGGACCTGGTACTGCTCAACGAATTCGACTACGACGACGCGCATCGCGCCGCCGACCTGTTCCAGCAACGCTATCTCGACGTGGCCCAGCCCGGCGGCGGCGAACCGCTGCGATACCCGTACCGCTATCTCGCGCCGGTGAACACCGGCGTCCCCAGCGGCCTGGACCTGGATCGCAATGGCTCGGTCGGCACGAGCGGCCGTGATCTCGGCAACGATGCCTGGGGCTACGGCCTGCACCCTGGCCAGTACGGCATGCTGGTGCTGTCGCGCTTCCCGATCGACGAGGCGCAGGTACGGACCTTCCGCTTGCTACGCTGGAGCACGTTGCCCGGCGCCACCAATCCGGTCGATCCGGACACGCGTGAAGCGTTCTATCCCGACGCGATCTGGACGCAGCTGCGACTGTCGTCCAAGTCGCACTGGGACGTGCCGGTGCGCACGCCGGGCGGCGTGGTGCACTTCCTCGTCTCGCATCCGACGCCACCGGTGTTCGACGGTCCGGAAAACCGCAACGGCTTGCGCAATGCGGACGAGATCCGCCTATGGCGCGAATACCTGACGCCAGGCGATGCGTCCTGGCTCTGCGACGATCATGGACGGTGTGGCGGACTGCCAGCCGATGCGCGCTTCGTCATCGCCGGCGACCTCAACAACGACCCGGCCGATGGCGACGGGGAGCACGAAGCGATCATCGAGCTGCTGGAGCATCCGCGCGTGATGCGCATGGCCACCCCGCGCAGCGAAGGCGGCGAAGAGACCGTGCTCGCTTACGCTGCCAAGGGACTGCAGCGCCGCGGTGCGCCTGCGCATGTCACCGGCGACTTCGGCCGCCGCAACGGCGCGCTGCGACTGGACTACGTCCTGCCGTCCACCGGCTTCACCCCGGTCGGCAGCGGCGTGTTCTGGCCGAAGAAGGCGCACCCGGACGCCGCCATCGCCGACGGCAGCGACCATCATCTGGTGTGGGTGGATATTTCCTTCTAACGCAGCCTTCCTGCATGCAGGGGGCGACGTCCGTCGCGAGACTCGCCTGCTTTGTCCGGGACCGGCCGTCGCGACTTACGTCGCTCCCACGGCGGGGTTGGCGACACGCGGCCCGAAGCCGAACAGCGATTCGTTCTGTGCCGACACGATCATGCGGATCATGCTGCCCGGGACCATCAGTTCCACTTGCACGTCGTGGCCCTCGGCATCCTTGCCGACCAGGGTCATCTCGGTGAAGGCACCGCCGGTGTCGATCTCCTTGCAGAACAGGTGCGGGCCGTCGGGCTGGTCGGTCAGGTAGGGTTTGATCGCTTCGCCCAGCGCTTCCAGGGCCTGCGGGAAGAAGAACACGGCATAGCCGGTGTTTCCGTTCATGGTTTCGCTCCGTTCATGGCGAGCGCCTCAGGCCAGATCGATGGTGATGGCGGCGGCCGCATCGCGCGCCACCGCGCGTGCGGCATCGGTATCCCCGCCGTGTGCGAGCGTCACGCCGACGCGACGATGGCCTTCCACGCGCGGCTTGCCGAACAGGCGCAGGCCGGTATCGGGCGCCGCCAGCGCGCCCTCGACGTTACCGAACACCGGCACGCCATGACCGTGCGCCAGCATTGCGCACGACGCGGACGGGCCGTTCTGGCGGATCACCGGGATCGGCAGGCCGAGGATGGCGCGCGCATGCAGAGCGAACTCCGACAGTTCCTGCGAGACCAGCGTGACCAGCCCGGTGTCGTGCGGGCGCGGCGAGACTTCGCTGAACCACACCTCGTCGCCTTTGACGAACAGCTCCACGCCGAACAGGCCCCAGCCGCCCAGGTCGTCGGTGACCGCGCGCGCGATCTCCTGCGCGCGTTCCAGCGCGCGCGGCGACATCGGCTGCGGCTGCCAGCTTTCACGGTAGTCGCCGTCCTTCTGCCAGTGGCCGATGGGATCGCAGAACGCGGTGCCGCCGGCATGGCGCACGGTCAGCAGGGTGATCTCGTACTCGAAGTCGATGAAGCCTTCGACGATGCAGCGGCCCGCACCGGCGCGGCCCCCGGTCTGCGCGTAGTCCCACGCGGCGTCGATGTCGGCCACGCTGCGCAGCGTGCTCTGGCCCTTGCCGGACGACGACATCACCGGCTTCACCACGCACGGCAGACCGATCGCGTCCACCGCCGCACGGTACTCCTCGCGCGTGTCGACGAACCGGTACGGCGACGTCGGCAGGCCCAGCGTTTCGGCGGCCAGGCGACGGATGCCTTCGCGATCCATCGTCAGCCTTGCGGCGCGTGCGGTGGGAATGACGCGCGCGGCGCCTTCGGCTTCCAGCGCGACGAGGGTCTCGGTGTGGATCGCCTCGATCTCCGGCACCACCAGGTGGGGCTGCTCCTGCGCGATCAGCGCACGGATCGCGGCCGGGTCCAGCATGTCCAGCACGTGCGAACGGTGCGCCACCTGCATGGCTGGCGCGTCCGCATAGCGATCGGCGGCGATGACTTCCACCCCCAGGCGCTGCAGTTCGATGGCCACTTCCTTGCCCAGTTCGCCCGACCCCAGCAACAGGACGCGGGTGGCATGGGGAGACAGCGGAGTTCCAAGGGTGGTCATGCGTACGGGTCCGGCAGAGGGGGCGTCAGTTTAACGGGCAGGCCGACGGACGGCGGCACGCAATCGTTGACATCTGATATCAAATTGATATCTTTTAATTCATCGACGATGCTCAGGGGGACCGACCATGCTCCATGTGATCCATCAGATCCAGCGCCGCTGACCCTCCCATGCGCACCGGGTCGTCCCCGCCGTGCTCCTCCTCTCCGTTGCCCTGCTCGTCGCGGGTGCCGGCCTGTCGCTGCTGTGATCCCGCCCTGAGACCAAGACCATGAAAGAGAATGCCACGTCGTCACTGCCCGGAATCCCGACCCTGCTCGGCCTGCTGGTGCTGGGCCTGGGCGTCATCGCCGTCTTCATCGCGGGCGCCGCAGACAAGCAGCCCGGCTACATGGGGCTGGCCGCCCTGCTCGGCTTCGTGCTGATGTTCCTGATGGCGGGGCTGTACAAGCTGGAACCCAACCAGTCCGCCGTGCTCAGCCTGTTCGGCAAATACGTCGGCACGGTGAAGGACAACGGCCTGCGCTGGAACAACCCCTTCCTCAGCAAGCGCAAGGTCTCGCTGCGCATCCGCAACTTCGAGAGTAGCCGACTGAAGGTCAACGAGCTGGACGGCAGCCCGATCGAGATCGCCGCGGTGATCGTGTGGCAGGTCGTCGATTCGGCCGAAGCCGTGTTCAACGTCGACGACTACGAGAGCTTCGTGCACATCCAGTCCGAGGCCGCGCTGCGCGCGATGGCGTCCAGCTACCCGTACGACCAGCACGAAGAGGGCCAGATCGCCCTGCGCAGCCATCCGCAGGAGATCTCGCAGCATCTTCAGGAACAGATCGCCGAGCGGCTGGGCAAGGCCGGCGTGGACGTGATCGAAGCGCGCATCAGCCACCTCGCCTACGCGCCGGAAATCGCCCAGGCGATGCTGCAGCGCCAGCAGGCCAATGCGGTGATCGCGGCGCGCACGCGTATCGTGGCCGGTGCGGTTGGCATGGTGGAAATGGCGCTGGCCGAACTGCAGAAGAACGACGTGGTGAAGCTGGACGAGGAGCGCAAGGCGCAGATGGTCAGCAATCTGCTGGTCGTGCTGTGCGGCGAACGCGGCACCCAGCCCATCGTCAATACCGGCTCCATCTACTGACGCGTGCACGCCGGCATGCACGCCCTCGTCCCGCTGGTCCTCGCCGTCTCCGGCCTGCCCGCGCTGCTGATCGGTGCATGGATGAGTCGCGAGGCCGGCGCCCGTTCGCGCGGCCTTGCGCTGCACTGGGTGCTGGTGGGCCTGGCGATCCAGGCCGGCGCCGTCGGCGTCTACTGGGCAGGCGATGACGACCGGCTGGCGCAGGGCGTCGTGATCGCCATGGTGGTGCTGGTGAATGCGCTGATCGTGTCCATGGTGCTGCAGCTGCGCCGCAACAGGAAGCAGCCGTGAGCGAGAAGCCGGACAAGAAGGCCTATCCGCTGCGCATCAACGCCGAGGTACTGGCGGCGGCGCAGCGGTGGGCGGACGACGAACTGCGCTCGCTCAATGCCCAGATCGAATACGTGCTGCGCGACGCGCTGCGCAAGGCCGGGCGGTTGCCGAAGGGCGGCGCCCCCGACACCGACGAAAAGGAATCGCCATGAATCCCCGCTGGAGCCACAAGGTCGTCGAAGTCCCCTACAGGATGTTCGCCGGCAAGCTCACCGACCGCATCCAGCAGGAGTTGGACAAGATGAGTGCGCAGGGATGGGAACTGGTCAGCACGCTCTTTATCGAACACGAAGTGTCGGTGCGGCTGTTCTTCAAGAAGCCCAACTGACGTCCCGACAGAAGGAGCCGAACCATGCAGCATCCGCAGGAGTTTCCCGTCGCTCCGCTGTCTTCGCTCGCTGTCTGGTGGCTGTGGTTGCCGACGGGGATGGCGGTGATTGCCATTGTCGCGGCGATGACGATGGAGTCGCGCACACCTCCGCCCACCGCGTTGTGGCTTGCCTTGCCGTTCGTGGTGCTGGTAGGTGTGGTGCTGACCCTGGCGCTGCATCGTCGCAGGATCGTGCTCGACAACCGCACGCTGCGGGTGCGTGCCACGTTCTACACGAAACAGCTGCCGGTCGAGACGATCGACCTGGACAAGGCGCGCGTGCTGAGCCTGGAAGAACACACCGACCTGGCGCCGATGCTGAAGACCAACGGCTTCGGCCTGCCGGGGTTCAAGGCGGGCCACTTCCGACTGCGCAATCTGACCAAGGCGTTTTGCCTGGTCACTGACCGCACGCGCGTCCTCACCCTGCCGTTGCGTGGGGGCGGCATGGTGCTGTTGAGCCCCGCGCGGCCGGCGGACCTGCTCGCGCGACTGCGCGAACTGGCGACGCCCGCGCCGCATCGCTAAGCTGCGGGCATGCGACGCCTGCCTACCCGACCGCTGAAAACGCCGCTGCTCAATACCGCGCAGATCGAGCTGTGGCCCGCGGACCTGCTGCGCGCGCGCGGCAACGCCGATGCGCGTGCGCTGGCCGGCGCGCATACCGTGCTGCGTCGCAAGCAGGATGGCCGTTACCTGGCCGCGGTGTCGGCGCACGCCGTCCATCCGCTGGTGGCCGGCTTGGCTCGCGAACCGGGACTCGACGACGCCTGGGATGCGCTGGACCGGCTTGAAGGCGCCACGCGCGGCTTCGATACGGATGCACAGGGCACGCTGCCATTGCACGCGCTGCAGGAACGGTTGCGCGAATTGGGCCTGGACGAGACCTATGGCGAACACAGTGGGCTTGCGCTGGTGGCGGAGCCTGTCGCCCTGGTGTTCGCCGGACGCGACCGCTATCGCAGGCCGCTGTGGCTGACCGCCGCCGCCGCACGCGCCTGGCGGGTCATGCAGCGCGCCGCGCACCGGGAGGGCATCGTCCTCGAGGCGATCTCCGGCTATCGCAGCCACGACTACCAGCTCGGCATCTTCGCGCGGAAACTGGCGCGCGGGCAGACCGTGGACCAGATCCTCACCGTCAACGCGGCCCCCGGCTACAGCGAACACCACGGTGGCCGGGCGCTCGACATCGGCACGCCTGGCGAACCACCTGCCGAGGAATCGTTCGAGACCACACCGGCCTTCGGCTGGCTGACCCGCCATGCCGGCGACTTCGGCTTCGCGATGAGCTATCCCCGCGACAATCCGCACGGCATCGTGTACGAGCCGTGGCATTGGTACCATCGCTCCTGATCCGCAGCGGCCGACAGCGAGCCGAGTGTCGCGGATTACAGGGGAAAACATGGACAACCCGTACCAGACGCCGGCGGCGGAAGTGGCCGTCGCGCCGGCGGCAACGCAGTGGCATTTCAAGGATCCGACCTGGCTCACCTGGGCAAGCCGCATTTGCCTGATGGCGGGCATGTTGGCCTCGCTGCTGATGATCGGCGTCATGGCCCACCAGTACCAGTTGCTCGGTGATGCCGATGCCCGCGGCTGGACCCTGGACGATGTCTACGCGGAATCGGCGCTCCTGCTGCTCGGCGCCGGCCTGCTGCAATTCCTCTCGATGATTCTTTCGTTCGTGTTCGTCGGCATGTGGATCTACCGCGCCGCGTGGAATGTCCGCTCCCTGGCCGGCGCACGCAGGCTCGACTTCACCCCTGGGTGGTCGGTGGGCTGGTACTTCATCCCCTTCGCCAATCTGTGGAAGCCCTACCAGGCGATGAAGGAGATCTGGCGCGCCAGCGCACGTCCCGACAATCCCGATGCGGCACCGACCAGCGTCTGGCTGCCGCTCTGGTGGCTCCTATGGCTCGCCTTCAACATCGTGAGCAACTTCGCGAGCCGCGCGACGTGGAGAGCGCAGACGATCGACGCCGAGATGGACAGCGCACTGGCATCGATCACGTGCGATGCGATCAACATCCCCTTGTGCCTCGTGCTCGCCCGGATCATCACGCGGGTCCATCGCCTGCAATGGCAGCAGCAGGCGGAACGACTGCAGGCCCAGGGCGGCTGACGCGCCGACGTTTCGGTCGCCGTCGGCCAACCTGTCAGTCCTGCGAGCGCTTCGTCGGCGCCTTCGCCTCACTGCCGGCATCGGCGATGCGCCACAGGTACTGCGCCGCATACGTGCGATAGGGTCCCCACCTCTCGCCACGCGACGCCAGCTCCTTCGGCGTGGGCATGACGTCGAGCCTGTCGACGAGTTGGGCCCCCTTTCGCACGCCCAGATCGTCGGTCGGCAGCACGTCCGGGCGGCCAAGGCGGAACATCAGCATCATTTCCACGGTCCAGCGGCCGATGCCGCGCACCGGCACCAGCGCCGCGACGATCTCGTCTTCGTGCATCGTCGACATCTGCCGCAGCGTGGGAATCTCGCCCCGCTGTTCGCGCGCCGCCAGGTCCCGCAGCGCCAGCGTCTTGTTGCCGGAGACGCCGCAGGCGCGCAGCGCCGCGTCGTCGATGCGACCCAGCGTGTCGAAGTGCAGGCGCGTGCTGGCGATGGCCGCTTCGACGCGGCCGACGATGGTGGCTGCGGCCTTGCCGCTCAACTGCTGGTACAGGATCGCGCGTGCCAGCGCATCGACCGGATCGAAGGTCTTCTTCCAGGTCGGCTGCGACGCGATGTAGCCGATCCGCTTCATCCACGTCCCCAGCTTGCGGTCGCGCCGGGTCAGATGGTCCCAAGCCTGCTCGGTGTCGAAGCCGCGCGCGTGCCGTGGCATGGCGTCAGCGGCGGATGGCATCGACGGCCCACACCACCCAGCCGAGCATCAGCGCGATGCCGCCCGCAGGCGCCAGCCGGGTCGGCAGCCCGAGCAACGCCCCCCCCACCAGGCTGCCGGCGAATAGCAGCGTGCCCAGCAGCAACAGGCCGAGCGCGGCCTTTCCCATGCGTCGCGTCGTGCTGGGCGCCAGCGCCGCGAGCGCCAGCCCGTGGCCGAAGGCGAACAGTGCGGCGGTCTGCACGTGCGACTGTGCCTGTGCCGCCGCGATCCCGTGCGACGCATAGGCGGACAGGGCCACAGCCGCCGCAGCGAGCAGTCCGCCGCTGAGGGCCAGCCACGAAGGTTTGCGTTGGCGTCGATCGTAGTTCATCGGCTCAGCAGCCCAGGAATCGGACGGGCATCCTGCCAGCGGAGGACGCGGCGCCGCGGATCCGCCACTCCACAAACGCAACGCGCCGCATGAAGCGGCGCGTTGGCATGAAGCGGATCATCCGGGACAGGCGTCCGGGAAGCTTTACTGCTTGACGGCCCAGTAGATGTCGAACTTGCCGGTGGCCTCGAACGAGCCATCGACACCCGACTTCCACGACTCGTACGGACGGTCGACGACTTCGTGGCCGGCGGTGACCGCCCAGGCGCGCAGCGCATTGCGCTGGTTGTCGAGTTCGGCCATGTAGCCGGTGTAGCTGGCGAACGCCGACTTGTGGGCTTCGGTACGCACGTATTCGACCGGGGCGCCCGACGGGATGGTGACCTTCAGTTCACCCGTCGACGCGACCGGCGTCGCCGGCGGCGTGACCGGAGCGGCCGCGGCGGCGGCTTCTTCCGACTTCGTGGCGGCGCTGGCCTTGCGGACCGGCTGGGCGATGTCGAAGGCGTACTTCTCGGCGCCAAAGTCGGTGGTGATGATGCGCAGCGGGCCGGCGGCGGCCAGGCCGTTGGCGTCCATCACGCGCTTGATCCATTCCTGGTTCTGCTTGATGGAGCCCTTGATGGCATCGTTGGTACGGTCGATGTTGCCGGCGGTGACGACCAGCAGGTCCTCGGACGGCACGTCGACGATCTTCAGGCCGGTCAGCGGACTGCCTTCGGTGCGGTAGTCGAAGTTCGGCACGGTGGCCAGCATGTTGGTCAGCTTGCCCAGGCCGGCCTTGACGGCATCGCCGACGTGGCGGCTGACATACATGCCGGCGTAACGGCCGAGCAGGTTGAAGCCGTACTTGACCTGGTAGCTCTGGGTGATCTTGACGTTGCGGTTGTCCTTGCCGGTCGGCTGCAGGTCGAAGGTGGACTGCTTGTCCGTACCCATGCGCTTGTCGACGATCGAATAGACGATCTTGCCGGCCCCGCCGGTCGAGGCGGGACGCTCGCTGGTGGTGATTTCCCAGCTGCCCTGGCCCCAGGCCGCATTGGCGGAGTTGAAGTCCACCTTGGCGCCGACACCCGTGTTGTCTTCGCCGCCGGAGTAGCTCAGTTCGTTGGCCGCGCTCGGGATCAGGGGGTTCCAGTCCTTGAGGCGACGCACGTTGTTCAGTGTGTCGAACACGATGGTCATGCGGCGGTTGGTCTCGACGCTCTCCTGCAGCGAACGCGAGGACGGCAGGACCAGGCCGATCACCAGAAACAGCGCCAGAACCAGCGCCAACGCAATCACGAACTCGATCAAACGGGTCATTCAGGAGTCTCCGGGGGCCGGTGCCTCGGCCGTGAAAAAAATGCACCGCGCATCCTAGCAGGGTTGCAGGGCTTCGCGCAGCCCATCTGACACCGGTTGGCCGTCCGCTTTCGGGACGTACGCGGGCGCATGCCGGGGTCGCCCGCGATGCCCTGCTGCGCTGCAACGGCGGGCGTTCCGGCGGCCCAGCGGGACCGGGTGTCCGATGGTTTTCCGGGCGGCGCGGCCGCCCGGCGCGAGGAGCCGGGACCCGCCGCGCGCCCTCGCTCAGACGAGCTGCAGCTCGAAGGCCTTGAGCACGGCCCGGGTGCGGTCGCGTACGCCCAGTTTGCTCAGGATGTTGGAGACATGATTCTTGATGGTGCCCTCGGCCACCCCCAGCGAGTTGGCAATCTCCTTGTTGGAGAAGCCGCTGGCCATGAGGCGGAGGATCTCGGTCTCGCGGTCGGTCAGCGGATCGGGGCGATCCAGGCTGACGAACTCGTTGCGCATGTGCTCCAGCCCCGACAGCAGGCGCTGGGTCACGGCCGGCTGCACCAGCGAACCGCCGTCGGCGACCGTACGGATCGCGCCCACCAGTTGCTCCAGCGACACATCCTTCAGCAGATAGCCCTTGGCCCCGGCCTTCAATCCCGCCAGGACCAGCTGGTCGTCGTCGAAGGTGGTCAGGATGATGGTGGGCGGCAGCTGTCCTGCGCGGGCCAGCGCCTGCAGGGCTTCCAGGCCGGACATCACCGGCATGCGCATGTCCATCAGCACCACGTCGGGCTTGACCTGGGGGACCAGGTCCACCGCCTGCTTGCCGTCCGCGGCTTCGGCCACGACCTCGATGCCATCGTCCAGCGCCAGCAGGGAGCGGATGCCCTGGCGCACCAGGGTTTGATCGTCGACCAGACAGACACGGATCACGGGGTTCCTCCGGAGCTGAGCTCGGGTGTGGGTTCGGGTTGGGGAACGGAAAGGGGGACGAGCGCCGGCACGGCCTCGCTGACGGGCAAGGCGATATGCAGGCGGAAACCCTTCCCCGCCTGCGTCTCGATACGCAGCTCGCCACCGTACTGGGCCAGGCGCTCGCGCATGCCGGTCAGGCCATTGCCCGCCACGACGTGCGGACTGCCGGCACCGTCGTCGCGTGCGTCGATCAGGATCTTCGTCCCGTCCCGCCGGCAATGCAGCCACAGGTGGCGGGCGCCGGCATGGCGCACCGCATTGGTGATGATTTCCTGCGTGCAGCGAAGCAATACGTGGGCGCGGTGCGGATCCTCGAGGGTCAGCGGCTCCTCGATGTCCATATGCATCGTCAGCGACGGCACCTTCTCGGCCAGCGGCATCAGGGCGGCCCCCAGGTCGATCGAACCGCTGTCGCGCAGCTGGCTGACGGCCTCGCGGACGTCCGTCAGCAACAGGCGCGCCAGCGTATGCGCCTGCCGAACGTGCTCCTGCGCCCGCCCTTCGGTCATGTGGCCGGCCACTTCCAGGTTCAGGCTGAGCGCCGTCAGGTGATGGCCCAGCAGGTCGTGCAGCTCGCGCGAGATGCGGGTGCGCTCGTTGACGCGGGCGCTTTCGGCCAGCAGTACGCGGGTGGCGCGCAGCTCGGCGTTGAGGCGGCGCTGCTCCTCGCGCGCCTGGGCCTGCTGGCGCGCCACGTAGGTGGTGATCAGCACGAAGGCCGAGAAGCCCACGTAGAACATCGACTGGAAGAGGGCTTCCCAGAAGTTGAAGTCGTCGCGCGCCATGAACGACGGCACCAGCAGCACGTGCGCGGCGAGCAGCCACGCCACGGCGAAGCGCAGCTCCAGCAGCCACGGCAGCACGCCGGCCATGATCAGCAGCAGTACCGCGCCCAGGCCGGTCTGGGTATAGAAGCCCACGCCGATCGCGGTCGCCGTCAGCACCATGGCCAACGGCACGTTCCAGCCCAGCGGCAAGCCTTCGCGCCGACCGTCCAGCGCCCGCGTGGCGAGCCAGTACACGCCGCCGAAGCTGAAGTAGCACAGGGCGGTCAGCGGCAGGTTCACGCCGTGTCCGTCGGTTCCGCTGGACGGCGGCAGCACCCACACATTCAGGATGATGGGAATCCCCACCAGCGCCCACGTGTAGAGGCCTGCGGCACGCAGCAGGCGGGTATGGCTCAGTCGTCCCAGCATCCGGGCATCTTAGGCGGAATCGCCTTCGGCCATGTCCCAACTAAAGTCATGCTGCCGTTGGAACGTGAGGTGGCCGGGTTCATCCCCGGCTCACCCCCGCCTCGCCGGTGGCCGCGGCCCCATGCGATAATCCGGCCTCGGCCGCGTGCCGCCCTGCAAGACCCGTTCGGAGTCAGGTAATGTCGATTGTCATCCGCGACGTGCGCGAGCACGAGCTGGATTCCGTCCTAGCCCTCAACAACAACGCCGGACTGGCGATCCTGCCACTGGACTCGGGCAAGGTCCGCCGCTTCTACGAAACGGCCGAATACTTCCGCGTCGCCGAGCGCGACGGCAACCTCGCCGGTTTCCTCGTCGGATTCGGCTCCGGCGCCGCGCACGACAGCAGCAACTTCGCCTGGTTCGGCGAGCGCTATCCGCAGTTCTTCTACATCGACCGCATCGTCGTGGCCAGCCGCCGCCGCGGCGGCGGCGTCGGCCGCGCGTTCTATGCCGACGTGCAGAGCTTCGCCGAGCTGCGCTACCCGCAACTGGCGTGCGAAGTCTTCCTCGACCATGGCGCCGATCCTGCCCTGCTGTTCCATGGCAGCTTCGGGTTCAAGGAAGTGGGCCAGAACGTCATGGCCGAGGCGGAGGTGCGCGCCAGCATGCTGATGAAGGAGCTCTGCAGCTATCCGTGGGTGCGCGACACCTACGGCGACGCCCTGCCCGACCTCCCTTGGGCGCGGACCCGCCTGCTGGCCGACGCCAGCGCCCAGCGGCCGACCGGTACATGAGCGTGACGCGAGCCTCCATGGACTATGAACAGGCCGGCGAACTGAAGATCGGCCAGGTCGGCATCGCCAACCTCCGCATCCGCACCCTCGACGTCGACCAGTTGATCCGCGAAATGCGCGAACGCGTCGAGCGCGCGCCCAAGCTGTTCGGTCGCGCCGCCGTGATCGTCGATTTCGGCGGCCTGACGCGACTGCCCGATGCCGACACCGCGCGCGCCCTGATCGACGGCCTGCGCGGCGCGGGCGTCATCCCGGTGGCGCTGGCGTACGGCACGCGAGAAACCGAAACCCTGGCCGAACAACTTGGCCTGCCGCTGCTGGCCAAGTTCCGTGCGCAGTACGAGCCGGTCGCACAGACCGCGCCGGCGCCGGCACGCGCCGAACCTGCGCCGGCCCAGCCCGCTCCGGCACCCGCCGCGAAAGCCGCCGACGTCAGGCCGGGGCTGGTCCAGAAGACCCCCGTGCGTTCCGGCCAGCAGCTGTACGCCGAGAACCGCGACCTGACCGTGCTGAGCACCGTCGGCGCCGGTGCCGAGGTGATTTCCGACGGTTCCATCCACATCTACGGCGCCTTGCGCGGCCGCGCCCTCGCCGGCGCGCGCGGCAACGCCGATGCCCGCATCTTCTGCCGTGAATTCCATGCCGAACTGGTCGCCGTCGCCGGCCACTACAAGGTGATGGAGGAAGTACCCAAGGAACTGCGCGGCAAGGCCGTGCAGATCTGGCTGGACCAGGACCAACTCAAGATCGCCGCGCAGGACTGACGCGCGGCCTCACCCGAACATAAGAACGACCAAGGAGAACACCGTTGGCTGAAATCATCGTAGTCACGTCCGGCAAGGGCGGCGTGGGCAAGACCACCACCAGCGCCAGCATCGCGTGCGGCCTGGCGCGCCGCGGCAAGAAGGTCGCGGTCATCGACTTCGACGTCGGCCTGCGCAACCTCGACCTCATCATGGGCTGCGAGCGCCGCGTCGTGTACGACTTCGTCAACGTCACCCAGGGCGAGGCCACGCTGAAGCAGGCCCTGATCAAGGACAAGCGGTTCGAGACGCTGTACGTGCTCGCCGCCTCGCAGACGCGCGACAAGGATGCGCTGACCAAGGAAGGCGTCGAGAAGGTGCTGAAGGACCTCTCCGACGACGGCTTCGACTACGTCGTCTGCGATTCGCCGGCCGGCATCGAGAAGGGCGCGTTCCTCGCCATGTATTTCGCCGACCAGGCCATCGTGGTGGTCAACCCGGAAGTGTCCTCGGTGCGCGACTCCGACCGCATCCTGGGCCTCCTGGATTCCAAGACCCGCCGTGCCGAGAACGGCGAGCCGCTGAAGGCCAACCTGCTGCTGACGCGCTACAACCCGGCGCGCGTGGAAGGCGGCGAGATGCTGAGCATCAAGGACGTGGAAGACGTGCTGGGCCTGAAGACCCTGGGCGTGATCCCCGAGTCGGGCGACGTGCTCAATGCGTCCAACAAGGGCGAACCGGTCATCCTCGACCTGGAATCGCCGGCCGGCCAGGCCTACGACGACACCGTCGGCCGCCTGCTGGGTGAAGACCGCCCGATGCGCTTCACCACCCTGGAGAAGAAGGGTTTCTTCAGCAAGCTGTTTGGAGGTTGAGCATGGGCCTGTTCGATTTCCTCAAGGCGAAGAAGAACACCGCCGAGACCGCGAAGAACCGCCTGCAGATCATCATCGCGCAGGAACGCAATTCGCGTGGCGCCCCCGACTACCTGCCGCTGCTGCGCCGCGAACTGCTGGAAGTCATCAAGAAGTACGTCAACGTCGATGTCGACGCGGTGAAGGTCGACCTGATCAAGGACGGCGACCACGACGTGCTGGATATCTCGGTCGCGCTGCCGGAAGGCAATTCCTGACGCGGGAGGTGTCGTAGGGCGGAGCCTGCTCCGCTCGAACGACCGGACCGTTGCCGAACGACAGCGGAGCAAGCTCCGCTATCCCCTGCCATGACGCCTGCCACCGCACCTGCCCCCATCGAGGATGTCGACGTACTCCGGGTCCGCGACCTGCGGCCCGGCGTCGCCGATGCGCTGCTTGCGTCGCATGGCCTGCAGCTGCATCGCGTCGTCGATGATGCCGCCATTCCCGGCAGCTATTGGGGCGAACCCGAAGCCGGCGTCATCGCGCACTCCGTCTACGTGCGCGGCGACACGCCCGTGCACTCGATGCTGCACGAAGCCTGCCACCTGATCGTGCTGCCGCCGGAACGGCGTGCGCAGGTGCACACCGACGCCACCGATTCGGTGATCGAGGAAGACGCCACTTGCTGCCTGCAGATCATCCTGGCCGACGAACTGCCCGGTGTAGGGCGCGCGCGCCTGATGGCCGACATGGATGCCTGGGGATACACCTACCGGCTGGGCTCCACGCAGGCGTGGTTCGAGCAGGATGCGGACGACGCTCGTGTCTTCCTGCGGGAACGGGGACTGCCGTACCGCTGAGGGCGCGCATCTGCCTGTGGGAGCGACGTCAGTCGCGAACGCATGCCATGGCCGCCACGGCGAGCTTGGCGTCTTACCCAGGCATGCCGCGAGCGACCAGCTGGTATTCCGCTTCGCGACTGACGTCGCTCCCACACCGGGCATCGCCGCACTTGCACCCCCTCCCCCGCTCTCACTACCCTTCCGGTTCCTGCGCCCGCGCACCCTGAAGGACGTCCCGTGAAGCATCGCCACCTCCTGCTCGCCCTCGCCGTCGGTGCGGGCATCGCCACGCTCGCCGCCTGCAAGAAGGACGAGCCGGCCGCCGATACGGCCGCAGCGCCCACCGCACCGAAGGGCGAAACCGCCGACCAGTTCATCGCGCGCGTCAACGACGAACTCAAGAAGATGTATCCGGAGCTGACCGCCGCGCAGTGGCTGTCCAGCACCTACATCAACGACGACAGCCAACTGCTGGCCGCCAAGGGCAACGAGCGTTACCTGACCCAGCTCAACAGTTGGATCGAGCAGGCGAAGAAGTTCGAAGGCCAGCCGATGTCGCCGGAGACCGCGCGCGCCATCCAACTGCTCAAGCTGGGCACCGCGATGCCGGCGCCGAAGGATCCGGCCAAGCTCGCCGAGCTGACCCAGATCGCCACCCGGATGGAAGGCACCTACGGCGCGGGCACTTACTGCACCGGCGAAGGCGATGCGAAGAAATGCCGCCAGCTGGGCGAACTGGAAGACGTGCTGCGCAGCAGCCGCGATTACGACGCGCAACTCGACGCGTGGCAGGGCTGGCATACGATCGCCCAGCCCATGCGCAAGGACTACACGCGCTTCGTCGAGCTGGTGAACGAGGGTTCCAAGGAAATGGGCTTCGCCGACGCCGGCGAGATCTGGCGCAGCGGCTACGACATGACGCCGGCCGAGATCGCCGCCGAGACCGACCGCCTGTGGGGCCAGGTCAAGCCGCTGTACGAGCAGCTGCACTGCTACACCCGCACCAAGCTGCAGGCCACCTACGGCGTCGAGAAGGGCCAGGTCAACGGCCTGCTGCCCGCGCACCTGATGGGCAACATGTGGCAGCAGGACTGGGGCAACCTGTGGGACGTGCTGGAACCCTACAAGGGAGCCGGCAGCCTCGACATCACCGGCGCGCTCGAGAAGCAGTACCAGGCCGACTACCGGGCCGCGCTGGCCAAGGCCGGTCCGGGCCCCGGCACGGACGCGCTGTTCAAGGCCGAACGCGACGCGCAGCTGCAGGTCGCCAAGCAGATGACCGAGCGCGCGCAGGAGTTCTACACCAGCCTCGGCATGCCCAAGCTGCCGGAGAGCTACTGGTCCAAGACGCAGTTCATCAAGCCGATGGACCGCGATGTGGTCTGCCACGCCAGCGCCTGGGACATGAACATGAGCGGCGACGTGCGCACCAAGATGTGCATCAAGCCGAACGAGGAAGACTTCACCACGATCTACCACGAGCTCGGCCACGTCTATTACTACCTGGCCTACAACAAGCTGCCGCCGCTGTTCCAGACCGGCGCCCACGATGGCTTCCATGAAGCCATCGGCGACACCATGGTGCTGGCGATGACGCCGGACTACCTGAAGTCGATCGGCATGGTCGATGCCACCACGCAGAGCAACGAAGCGCTGATCAACGCGCAGATGCGCATGGCGCTGGCCAAGGTGTCGTTCATGCCGTTCGGCCTGATGATCGACCGCTGGCGCTGGGGCGTGTTCGACGGCAGCATCAAGCCGGCCGACTACAACAAGGCGTGGTGGGAACTGAAGGCCAAGTACCAGGGCGTGGCGCCGGCCACCGCGCGCAGCGAGGAGTTCTTCGATCCGGGCGCGAAGTACCACGTGCCCGGCAACACGCCGTACACGCGCTATTTCCTCTCGCACGTGCTGCAGTTCCAGTTCTATAAGGGCCTGTGCGATGCGGCCGGCTACCAGGGCCCGCTGTACAACTGCAGCTTCTACGGCAACAAGGCGGCGGGCCAGAAGTTCTGGGCGATGCTGGAGAAGGGCGCCAGCCAGCCGTGGCAGTCGACGCTGAAGGAACTCACCGGCGGCGAGAAGATGGATGCCGGCGCGGTGCTGGAGTACTTCGCCCCGCTGCAGGACTGGCTGAAGCAGCAGAACGAAGGCCAGACCTGCGGCTGGCAGACGCCGGCGGCGACGCACGCCGCGCCGTCGACCGCGCCAGCGAAGTCGTAAGCGCTTCATCATGCACGGGCCGGCGACGGCCCGTTCTTTTTCACCGCGTACATCGTCGCAAGGACGTTCGAACAATGAAGCACTCCATGGCGCTCCGCCTTCTGGCCCTCCTGTTGACGACCTTGCCGCTCGCTGCGACTGCGGGCGTCGACCAGGTCGCCGGCGAGGCCAGCCGCACGCCCGTGCAGGCCGCGCCCACCTGGAAGCTCGCCCGGTTCCCCGCGCTCAGCGCGGCACACCAGCGGTACCGGGAGATGCCGCTGGAGCGTCTGGTGGACCTGGAACGGAGGAATGCGAGCCCACGCATCAAGGCCACGCAGATCGGCATTGCGCGCACGCTGTCGCGCGACGGCATCGCGCGCACGACGCCGGCGCTGCGGTGGATCCCCCTGGCATCGGGCGGCTGGGTCGCGAGACTGCAGGTCGGATCGCCGGATGCGATGGGCTTGCGCGTCGGCCTGCAAGTGAAGGGTTTGCATCCGCATCTGGAATTCCGTTTCGCCGGCACCGATGACCCGGGCCGCGTCATCGCCATGGTCACGGCGGGCGACGCGCAGCGGATCGCCGACACCCGGGGCCAGTACTGGACACCCGCCACCGATGGCGCCTCGCAGATCATCGAGATCTACCGGCCGGCCCATGTCGGCGCCTCCCAGGCGCGACTGCAGGCGCCCGAGGTGTCCCACCTGCTGGCGAGCAGCGCCAGTGGCTTCAAGATCCTCAAGTCGCTGGGCGACGCCGGCGCCTGCAACATCGACGTCGCCTGCAAGGTCGACAGCCTGGGGGCTGCGTTCGTGCAGGCCAAGAATGCGGTCGCGCACATGGTGTTCAACGCCTACAAGACCGATGGCTCCCTGCATGGCACCTACATCTGCACAGGAACGCTGTTGAACGACACCTCGCCGGCGACCCAGGTTCCGTGGTTCTACACCGCAGACCATTGCTTCCGCGGTGGCGCGGACGGAATACCGGCGCAGGACCGCAGCAAGGTCGCAAACAGCCTCACCACCTATTGGGCGTACGAGAATTCCAGCTGCGGCACCGTCAACGGCAGCAAGACGAACGCGCTGCCGGGAGGCGCGGACGTGATGTTCTACGATGCGAACGTCGACGCGCTGCTGCTGCGCCTGAAGAATCCCCCACCCGCGAATGCGACGTTCGCGGGCTGGGATGCCAGCACGCTGGCACCCAATGCCGAGGTCGTCGCCATCCATCATCCGTCCGGCGATGCGAAAAAGTATTCGCGCGGACAGCACCTCACCGACCGCTACCCGCAACAGTTCACCGTGGGCTGGCTGGAAGGCACCACCGAAGGGGGCAGCAGCGGCTCCGGCCTGTTCACTCGCTATGTGGACAACAGCTACCGGCTGCGCGGCGGTCTGTACGGTGGCGATGCGCTGTGCTCCAACAGCGGCAGTCTCTCCAACGCCCTCAATCGCGACCACTACTCCCGCCTCGACCTGGTGTTCCCCCAGATCAAGCAATGGATCGCCGCCGACCCGGTCCGCGAGAATGGCTCGCAGCCGCTGGTCCGTACTGCCGGCGCCGTCGCGCAGGGCCAGGGCGCGAGGACATCGCCCTCCACGCTACCGCCCGCAGTCTCCCCGGACGCGACAACCCCCGCCCCTCGGCAGCGTTCGCAACAGGCGACGCCCTTGCGTACAGGCACGCGCGAACGCTGAGCCGGACGCCGCAGGAGAAGAAGGCCGGCCCATTGCCGGCCTTTTTCCTGTGCGCACCTCCGCTTCACCGTCAACACACGGATGGAAGCGAGTCTGCGCGCAACGCCCCGTTCGTCCAGCCCATGCCGACCATCCTGACCCACGCGCTGATTCCCCTGGCTGCCGGTGCGGCACTCGGACGCGGACGCGTTCCCCCGCGCCTGATCGTCGCCGGCATGATCGCCGCCGTGCTGCCCGATGCCGACGTCATCGCGTTCAAACTGGGCATCGACTACGCCCATGCGCTCGGCCATCGCGGCGCCAGCCATTCGCTGGTCTTCGCCCTCGCGTGCGGCGTCGTGGCCGCATGCGGCTCGCGCAGACTCAGGACGTCCGCCATCGCGGCGTTCCTGTTCATCACCCTGTCCGCCGCGCCGCATCCGCTGCTGGACATGCTGACCGACGGCGGCCTGGGCGTCGCGCTGTTCTGGCCGTGGTCGGACGCGCGCCACTTCGCGCCGTGGCGCGTCATCGATGTGTCGCCGTTCGCGAACCGCTTCTTCAGCGCGCGCGGGGTCGAGGTGCTGCTGTCGGAACTGCGCTGGGTGTGGTTACCGGCGCTGGCGCTGGCGGGATTCGTCGCGTGGCTACGCCACAGGATGAAAGCTGTCTGTGGGAGCGACGTAAGTCGCGATGGGAAACATCCGGTCCCGGATGATCGCGACTGACGTCGCTCCCACACCCCGGTTCAACGCGAGCCTCAGTTCACGTCCGGCGACGGCTCCGGCTTGCGCGCCTTCATCTGTTCGGCCAGTTGCGCCTCGAACTGCTCGAGCGTCAGCCCCTGCGCTGCCGCTTCGATCACCGCGGTATCGCGCAGTTCGTCGGAATACACCAGACGCGCGGCGTTGCCCTGCGCCTCGTGCAGCGCCGCGGCCTGCTTGATCATCGCCAGCACCTCGGCCGCGCTGTCGGAACTGCCGGCGATGCGGCCGTCCATGCCGAGCACCCACACGCCCGCCTGGCGCACCACGCCGGCAAGCAGGTCCCCCTGCGGATTGCGCAACTCGGCGTGCGGCTCGATGGCCGGCGCGTTCGCGCGGGCCTGGTTGTGCGCTTTGGTGGCCTTGCGCTTCTTCGCCTCGCGGCGGGCCTTGGACTGGATCGACATGGGGTCCTCGCGGTACGTCAGAGTTGATCGGTGGGTTCCAGGGCGGCGGCGTTCTGCGGGCATGCCAGGCGGCGACGGTGGGCCTGCGCTTCCCATTGCCACATCAGCCAGCCCAGCAGCGTGAAGCCGGCCATGCCAAGCGCCAGATGCAGGCCATGATGGCTCAACAACGGCGACAGCAGCCCCGCGATCACCGCATTGACGATCAGATTGCTGAACGCCTGCAGCGACGACGCCGCACCGCGCTGGCGCGGATACATGTCGAGGATCGCCAGCGTCAGGATCGGGAATACCAGCGCCACGCCGAGCGCCGCCAGCATCATCGGCAGCACCGCCCACGGCACGTCGATGTCCGCGCCCGCCCAGGCGTTGTAGCCCACGTTCGCGACCATCGCGAGCGCCATGCAGGCGTAGCCGATCCTCACCAGCCGCGTGCCCTCGATGCGCCCGGCGGCGCGCCCCGACAGGAACGCGCCCAGCACCATGCCGCCGATGGTCGGCAGGAACAGCCAGGCGAACTGCTGCTCGTCCAGGTGCAGCAGGTCCATCACGAACGCCGGCGCGGAGGCGATGTACAGGAACAGGCCGCCGAAGCTCAGCGAGCCCGCCGCCGCCAGCCGCAGGAAGCGCGGATTGCGCGCGATGCCGACGTAGTCGCGCAGCAGGACGCGCGGCGACACCTTCAGCCTCGCCGCCGGCGGATGCGTCTCCGGCAGCCAGCCGATGACCGCCGCCATCAACAGCAGCGAGAAGCCGGCCAGGAACCAGAAGATCATCGGCCACGCGCTCCAGCCCAGGATCCAGCCGCCGACGATCGGCGCGATCGCCGGGGCGATGCCGAAGATCATCGACACCTGGCTCATCAACCGCTGCGCATCGTCGCCATCGCGCGCGTCGCGGATCACCGCACGCCCGACGATGAAGCCGACGCCGGCGGACAGGCCCTGGACCGCGCGGAACAGCAGCAGCGTGCCCATGTCGGTGGCCAGGGCGCAGCCGACAGAAGCCAGCAGGAACACGAACAGCCCGCCCAGGATCACCCGCCGGCGCCCGAACGTGTCCGACAGCGGTCCATGCACCAGGCTCATCAGCGCGTACGTCAGCAGGTAGACGCTGATCGTCTGCTGCATCGCCACCTTGTCGGCACCCAGTTGCGCGCCGATGGCCGGGAACGCCGGGAAGATGGTGTCGATCGAAAACGGGCCGAACATCGCCAGCCCGCCCAGCAGGAGGGCCAGGCGGCGGTTGGAAATGGCGTGGGGGGCACTCATTGCGGGGAAACTCCGGACAGGCGCGGCGGGGCATCATGAACAGGCCGCGCCGGGTCGCACATGGTACGCCCAAACCGCCGGCAGCCCGCCGCAGCGGGCTATAATCCGCCGGCAAGACTCAGGTGGGAGAAGCCCGTCGCCCGCGACGTGCTGCCGAAGGCGCAAACGCCCGTAATCGCTCAGGCCCGATACCACCGCTGCTGCAAACACTCTGGAGAGACCGGTCGCCCTCGTGGCCGCACCGGCGCCGAAGGGGCACGAAGCACGCGATCCTCGTCGGCGCGCTTCCAAACTCTCAGGCAAAAGGACAGAGGGGCATCCCACGTGCGGCTTCCGCACGCTGGCCCTATTCGCCCTTCCGGATGCCTCCCATGTCGAACACCCCTTCCCTGCGCGAGCTCGAGCACCACGGCGCGTTCCTCGAACGCCACATCGGCCCCAACGACGCCGAGATCGCGCACATGCTGCGCGTGGTCGGCCACGATTCGATGGATGCGATGACCGATGCCATCGTCCCGGGCAACATCAAGTCCGCGCAGCCGCTGGCCCTGCCCGCGCCGATCAACGAGGAAGAGGCGCTGGCCAAGATCCGCGCGCTCGCCGACCGCAACCAGGTGTTCCGCAGCTTCATCGGCCAGGGCTACTACGGCACGCACACGCCGAAGGTCATCCTGCGCAACATCCTCGAGAACCCGGCCTGGTACACCGCCTACACACCCTACCAGGCGGAAATCTCGCAGGGGCGCATGGAAGCGCTGATCAACTTCCAGACGATGGTCACCGACCTGACCGGCATGGAGATCGCCAGCGCCTCGCTGCTGGACGAGGCCACCGCCGCCGCCGAGGCGATGACGCTGGCCAAGCGCTCGGCCAGGTCGAAGTCGAACACCTTCCTGGTCGCTGGCGACACCCACCCGCAGACGCTGGAAGTGCTGGCCACCCGCGCCGAGCCGCTCGGCATCACCGTCGAGGTCGTGCGCTCGACCGACGCTTTCCACGAAAAGCTCGCCGCCGGCGACTACTTCGGCGTGCTGGTGCAGTACCCCGCGTCCAGCGGCTGGGTCGAGGAGTGGTCGAAGGACGCCGACACCATCCATGCGAACAACGCGCTGTTCGTCGTCGCCACCGACCTGCTGGCGCTGACCCTGCTGAAACCGCCGGGCGAGATGGGCGCCGACATCGTCATCGGCAACTCGCAGCGCTTCGGCGTGCCGTTCGGTTTCGGTGGTCCGCATGCGGCCTTCATGGCCTGCCGCGACGCCTACAAGCGCAGCATGCCGGGCCGCCTGATCGGCGTGTCGGTCGATGCCGAGGGCAAGCCCGCCTACCGCCTGACGCTGCAGACGCGCGAGCAGCACATCCGCCGCGAGAAGGCCACGTCGAACATCTGCACCGCGCAGGTGCTGCTGGCGGTGATGGCCAGCATGTACGCCGTCTACCACGGTCCCGAAGGCCTGGCGCGCATCGCCGGCCGCGTCGCCCGCCTCACCGCCATCCTCGCCGCCGGCCTGCGCACGCTCGGCTATCCGGCCGTGCACGCGAGCGCCTTCGACACGCTGTGCATCGAGCCGGGCGACGCCCGAGACGCCATCCTGGTCCGCGCCCGCGACGCGCGCCTCAACCTGCGCGTGCGCGGCAACGGCTCGCTGTGCATCTCGCTGGACGAGACCACCACCCGCGCCGACATCGACGCGCTGTGGGCCGTGTTCGCTGGCGAAGGCGCCACCCTGCCTTCGGTGGACGCGCTGGACGCCAGCGCGCCGTCGCTGATCCCGGACGCCCTGCGCCGCCGCAGCGACTTCCTGACGCACCCGGTGTTCAACACGCACCACAGCGAGCACGAACTGCTGCGCTACATGCGTGCGCTGTCGGACAAGGACCTGGCGCTGGACCGCACCATGATCCCGCTGGGCAGCTGCACGATGAAGCTCAACGCCACCGCCGAGATGATCCCGGTGACCTGGCCGGAATTCGGCAACATCCACCCGCTGGCGCCGGCCGAGCAGGCCGCCGGCTACGCGCAGCTGATCGACGAACTGGAAGCGATGCTGGTGGAGTGCACCGGCTATGACGCCGTCAGCCTGCAGCCGAACTCCGGCGCGCAGGGCGAGTACGCCGGCCTGCTGGCGATCCGCGCCTACCACCGCGCACGCGGCGACGCCCACCGCGACATCTGCCTGATCCCCGAATCCGCGCACGGCACCAACCCGGCCAGCGCGCAGATGTGCGGCATGCAGGTGGTGGTGACCAAGTGCGACGCCAACGGCAATGTCGACGTCGAGGACATCCGCCGCGCCGCCGAGAAGTACAGCGACCGCCTGGCCGCGATCATGATCACCTACCCGTCCACGCACGGCGTGTTCGAGGAGGACGTGGTCGCCATCTGCGACATCGTCCACCAGCACGGCGGCCAGGTGTACACCGACGGCGCCAACATGAACGCGCTGGTCGGCGTGGCCAAGCCGGGCAAGTGGGGTTCGGACGTGTCGCACCTCAACCTGCACAAGACGTTCTGCATCCCGCACGGCGGCGGCGGCCCCGGCGTCGGCCCGTGCGCGGTGAAGGCACACCTGGCGCCGTACCTGCCGAAGAGGCTCGGCGGCGAAGGCGACGTGGGCATGGTGTCGGCGGCCAGCTTCGGCAGCGCCAGCATCCTGCCGATCAGCTGGATGTACATCACCCTGATGGGCGCGACCGGCCTGCGCAAGGCCACGCAGGTGGCGCTGCTCAACGCCAACTACATCGCCAAGCGGCTGGAACCGCACTTCGAGACGCTCTACACCGGCCGCAACGGGCTGGTGGCGCACGAATGCATCCTCGACCTGCGCCCGATCAAGGACCGCACCGGCATCAGCGCCGAGGATGTCGCCAAGCGCCTGATCGACTTCGGCTTCCACGCGCCGACGCTGAGCTTCCCGGTGGCCGGCACGCTGATGGTCGAGCCGACCGAAAGCGAATCGCAGCACGAACTGGACCGCTTCATCGACGCGATGATCGAGATCCGCGAGGAGATCCGCGCGGTCGAGGACGGCCGCCTGGACCGCGAGGACAACCCACTGAAGAACGCCCCGCACACCGCCACGCGGGTGATGGCCAGCGAATGGACCCACGCCTACCCGCGCGAACTGGCCGCATTCCCGCTGGCCACGCTGAAGCTGCAGAAGTACTGGCCGCCGGTCTCCCGCGTCGACAACGTCTACGGCGACAAGAACGTCATGTGCGCCTGCATCCCGGTGGACGCCTACAAGGAAGACGTGGAAGCGTAAGCGCCCGAACCCGTGCCACCCCGCGAGGCCCCGTTTCCCGGGGCCTCGCGCGTTTCGCGAACCGCTCGGGCGCTGGCGCATGTCCTGCAAGCGTCTTCACGCAAAAATGTGATATCAAATCCTCAGGGGCAGTGGGCTCCGTGAGGAATGCGACGGCATGCGGTCAACGGAATCGTGGGGACACCCCTTCTGGATGGTCATCGCCTGCCTGGCCGGCCTGCTGGTCTCCACCGTCGCCGACGCTTCCACCCTGGTCCGTGGCTACACGCCCCGCTACGCCACCACCGCGCGTGGCGACCTGCTGGTGATCGGCAACACGCTGATGACCTGCCCCACGGCGGCGCTCAACTGCACCACGGCCCAGGGCGGCGGCAGTTTCAACAACAACAGCTTCGCGATGGAGTGGGTGAACGCCGACAACGTCACCACCTCGCCGCAGAACTCCTCCACCGCCACGCTCAGCATCCCGGCCGGCAGCACGGTGGTGTTCGCCGGCCTGTACTGGGGCGCCGACACCAGCAGCGGCGGCAGCGGTGCGGCGCCTGCGCCGGCCAGCCGCAACGTGGTGCGTTTCGCCACCCCGGCGTCGGGCTACGCCAACACCACCGCGGCGACCGTGGACGTCAGCGGCACCCGCTTCTCGGCCATGGCCGACGTCACCTCGCGCGTCCAGGCCGGTGGCTCGGGTACCTACAAGGTCGCCGGCATCCAGGCCGGACGCGGCGCCGACCGGTACGCCGGCTGGTCGCTGGTGGTGGTGGTCACCAACCCCTCCCTGCCCCCGCGCAACATGGTGGTGTTCGACGGCTACGCCAACATCAACAGCACCGCGCCCACCGCCATCACCACGACCGTCACCGGTTTCCGCACGCCGCCGACCGGCGCGGTGGCATCGCGCGTCGGCTTCATCGCGTACGAAGGCGACCGCGACAGCACCGGCGACAATTTCCAGGTCAACGGCGCCAACCTCAGCAACGCGCTGAACCCGGTCGGCAACGCGTTCAATTCCACGATCAGCAGCGGCGCCACCTACTTCACCGCCAAGAGTCCCAACTACACCAACCAGTTGGGCTTCGACGCCGACCTGTTCGACACCACGCTGCTGCCGAACAACGCCACGTCGGCCACGCTGACCTTCACCACCGGCGGCGAGACCTATTTCCCTGCGGCGATCCTGTTCTCGACGCTGGTGTTCGAGCCGGTGATCGATTCCAACTTCATCAAGTCGGTGACCGACCTCAACGGCGGCACCGTCGGCACCGGCGACATCCTCGAGTACACGATCGCCTACGGGAACACCGGCAACGACGGCGCCCTGCAGGTGGTCGTCACCGATGCCATCCCGGCCAACACCACGTACGTACCCGGTTCGCTGCAGATCGTCGCCGGCCCCAACGCCGGTCCCAAGAGCGATGCGCCCGGCGACGACCAGGCCAACTTCGACGCCGCCAACAACCGCGTCGTCTTCCGCTTGGGTACCGGGGCGAACGGCCTGGCGGGCGGCACGCTGTCGCCCGGTACCAGCGGCAGCCTGCGCTTCCGCGTGCAGGTCAACGCCACCACGCCGCAGAACGCGACCATTCCCAACACTGCGGAAACCGCGTACGTCTCGGCGTCGCTCAACGAGGCGAAGACGGCCACGTCGAACACCGTATCGGTCACCGTGTCCAACCGGGCGGACGTGTCGATCACCAAGACCGCCAGCGCGGCGCAGGCCATCGCCGGCGAACCCGTGGAGTTCACCCTGACGGTCAACAACGCCGGTCCCGCCGCGGCGAACGGCACGATCCTGCGCGACCCCGCCGTGGCGAACCTGGACTGCCTGGCGGCGCCCGCATCGGGCAGCGCCACCTGCGAGGGCACCGGCGGGGCCTTGTGTCCCGGCGGCGTGGCCAGCGGACCGATCGCCGTGTCCGCGCTGCAGTCCGCGGGCGGCGTCGTCCTGCCTGCGCTGCCCGCGGGCGGACGGATCGTGGTGGAACTGACCTGCGTTCCCGCCAGCCCGTGATGCCGCGCCTGGCCTGAATCGAGCGCCATGGCAGCCGCTATCATCGCGCCATGTCCAGCCTCACCGCCTTCGCCCTCGACGCCCTGATCTTCATCGGCCTGGCCTGGACCGTCTGGCGGGCGCTGGGGCGCTCGATCCCGATCGCCGTCATCCCGATCGTCATCGGCCTGCTGCTGGCGGCCACCGGCGTACTGCCCCCCGGCTGGGGCGTGCCCTCGCAACCCGGCGACCACGTCGGCTTCGTCGGCGTGCTGCTGCTCGCGTTCACCGCCGGCCTGGAAACGCGCCAGTCCGCGCACCTGCCCAGCGCACCCTATACCGCGCCGCTGCCGCGCACGCAGGCCACGCGCTTCATCGCCAGCGCCGGCATGGCGCTGCTGCTGCCGTTCGCGCTGGGCACGCTGGCGGCGCACGTCTACTTCACCGGTCTGCCGGGCTGGGACGCACCGAAAGGCGGCGCCTGGATGGGCGCGCTGGCGATCGGCCTGTGCCTCGCGGTCAGTGCGCTGCCGGTGCTGATCGGCATCGTGCGCGAACTGGGCCCGCTGCATCGCCCGTTGACGCAACTGGCGATACGCATCGCGGTGATCGACGACGCCGTGCTGTGGACGGGTCTGGCACTGCTGCTGATCGCCGCGGAAGGCGGCTCGCTGCTCGTCGACGCCGCTTCGCCGACGCTGCTCGCCCTCGGCGCGCTCGTCCTGCTCGCCGCCGCCGGCCCGCTCGCCCAGCGGATGCGTGTGGAACCGCCCGCATGGGTCGTGTGGCTCGCGCTGCCGCTGTTCCTGGCCGCCGGGGCCTGGGCCAGTTCCCATCTGGGCCTGCATGCGTTGCTGGGCGCCTACTTCGGCGGCGCGATGGTGCCCGCAACGTGGACGAAGCGCCTGCCGGTCGAACGCTTGGGCCAGTTCGCGCTGATCGGCCTCGCGCCGCTGTTCTTCGGCCACAGCGGCCTGAAGATCGACGGCAGCGCGCTGGGCTGGGCATCGCTGCAGGCCTCGCTCGCCCTGCTGGTGATTGCCGTCCTGGCCAAACTGGCGGCCGTGCTGGTCTGCCCGCCGGTCTCCACGCTGTCGCGGCGCGAGACGCTGGCGGTCGGCGCACTGCTGCAATGCAAGGGCCTGATGGAAATCGTCGCGGCCACCATCCTGCGCGACAAAGGGCTGCTGTCGGAACAGGCGTTCGCCGCGCTCGTCACCCTCGCGGTGCTGTCGACGCTGCTGACCGGCCCGTTCTTCCGTGCCCTCGTGCGACGCCGCGCGCTGGCCGACACCGGCGGCCGCCAGACCGCATAACGTTCGCGTCGCGCGCGGCGGTGGCGATCGTGCATCCGGCACCACGCCCGACACGCCTCGCGCATCCAGATCAGGTCGCGACGTCTCCGACGGAGGCGACCGAGTAGCGAACGGAGCCAGGGCGATCGACGTAACGCGATGCCTCCACGCCCGGCGCTCGCCACTCATCCGCCTTCGGCACCTTCCCCCGCCACGCGGGGAGAAGTTTTCAGAACTCCACCTTCACCGACGCCGCACTGCGCTTCGCTTCGCCGTGATACACCGCTTCGATGTTGTTGCCGTCCGGGTCCAGCACGAACGCGCCGTAGTAGCCGGGATGGTAATCGCGCAGGCCTGGCCCACCGTTGTCCTTCCCGCCATGCGCAAGCGCGACGGCGTGGAACCGGTCCACCATCGCACGGTCCTGCGCCTGGAAGGCCAGATGGTGGCGCCCGGTCAACGCGCCATCCGCCGCTGCGCTGTCTGCGGTGGAGACGAACAGTTCGTCGGCCCAGAAGTACTGGTCGCCCTCGCCGCCCATCGGCACGCCGAGCACGTCGAACACCGCGCTGTAGAAGGCCTTGCTGGCCTGCAGGTCGCGCACGACCAGCTGGATGTGGTCGATCAGGCGGCCGCGGTGCAGTTCATGGGTTTCCATTGCGTCATCTCCAAGGGGAAAGGCGGCAGTGATGCCACCGGATGCGGACAGGCAGTGTCCGCGACCGCGCGTCGGCCCGCCGTCAACGCCTCCTAACGCGGCGTCCACGCGGCGACGCCGATGATGAAGCGTGCCACCCCGCGGTGGCCCCACGTCGTCCAGGAGATCCCCGATGGCTGCGCGCAAATCCCCCGCCAAATCCTCCCCTCGTCCCACCGCCGACCACGCGACGCGCGGCGAGGGGGGCGAACTCCACTTCGGTGCCGGCGGCAAGCACCCGCCGCTGACCACCAACCAGGGCATCCCGGTCAGCGACAACCAGAACTCGCTGCGCGCGCACGGGCGGGGGCCGACGCTGCTGGAAGACTTCATCCTGCGCGAGAAGATCACCCACTTCGACCACGAGCGCATTCCCGAGCGCATCGTGCATGCGCGGGGTACCGGCGCGCACGGTTACTTCGAACTGACGAAGTCGCTGAAGAAGTACACCACCGCGCGCGTGCTCACCGAGACCGGCGTGCGCACCCCCGTGTTCTGCCGTTTCTCCACCGTGGCCGGCGGCGCCGGCTCGGTGGACACGCCGCGCGACGTGCGGGGCTTCGCGGTGAAGTTCTACACGCAGGAAGGCAACTGGGACCTGGTGGGCAACAACATCCCGGTGTTCTTCATCCAGGACGCGATGAAGTTTCCCGACCTGGTGCACTCGGTGAAGATGGAACCCGACCGCGGCTACCCGCAGGCCGGCAGCGCGCACGACACGTTCTGGGATTTCGTCTCGCTGACGCCGGAAGCCTTCCACATGATCATGTGGGCGATGAGCGACCGCACGATCCCGCGTTCGCTGCGGATGATCGAAGGTTTCGGCGTGCACAGCTTCCGCCTGCTCGACGCCAGGGGCAACAGCACCTTCGTCAAGTTCCACTGGCGCCCCACGCTCGGCCTCCAGTCCACGGTCTGGGACGAAGCGGTCAAGCTGCAGGCCGCCGACAACGACTTCCATCGCCGCGACCTGTTCGAGGCGATCCAGAAGGGCGACTTCCCCGAGTGGGAGCTGGCCGTGCAGCTGTTCAGCGAGGAACAGGCCGACGCCTTCCCGTTCGATCATCTCGATCCCACCAAGCTGATTCCGGAAGAGCTGGTACCGCTGACGGTGGTCGGCCGGATGGTGCTGGATCGCTGGCCCGACAACTTCTTCGCCGAGACCGAGCAGGTCGCCTACTGTCCGGCCAACATCGTGCCGGGCATCGACTTCAGCAACGACCCGCTGCTGCAGGGCCGGCTGTTCTCGTACCTGGATACCCAGCTCTCGCGCCTGGGCGGGCCCAACTTCCACCAGATCCCGGTGAATGCGCCCAAGTGCCCGTTCGCCAATCTGCAGCGCGACGGCCACATGCAGATGCAGGTGCCGAAGGGACGCGTCAACTACGAACCCAGCAGCCTGCAGCCCGATACGCCGCGCGAGACGCCGGCCGGTTTTCGCAGCCATGCCAGCATCGCCGACGGCCACAAGGGACGCGTGCGGCCGGAAAGCTTCGCCGACCACTACAGCCAGGCACGGCTGTTCTTCCGCAGCCAGACCGCGCCCGAGCAGGCGCACATGGCGGGCGCGCTGGTGTTCGAACTGTCGAAGGTGGAAACCCCGCACGTGCGCGAGGCCATCGTCGGTCACCTGCGCCATATCGATGCCGATCTCGCCCGGCGTGTCGCCGATGGCCTGGGGCTGGACGCACTGCCGCCTGCGCCGCCCACGACCGTCAAGCCGAAGGACATGCCGCCCTCGCCCGCGCTGCAGATCATCGGCAAGATGAAGCCGACCCTGCAGGGCCGTTGCGTCGGCATCCTGGTGGACGACGGCTCGGACGCGGCCACGGTGGCGGCCCTGCGCAAGGCGGCGGAAGCCGATGGCGCGCAGGTCAAGATCGTGGCGCCGAAGATCGGCGGGGCGAAACTCGGCAACGGCAAGCGGTTGCCGGCGGACGGACAACTCGCCGGCACGCCGTCGATGGTGTTCGATGCGGTGGCGCTCGTGCTCTCGGAGACCGCCGGCAAGGCGATGGCAGCGGAGGCCGCGGCGGTGGACTGGGTGCGCGATGCGTTCGGACATCTCAAGGCGATCGCGCACGACGACGGTGCGGCGGCGGTCATCGGGGCGGCCGGCATCGGCAAGGACGCCGGCGTGGTGCATGCGGCCGAGACCGGCGCCTTCATCAAGGCAGCGAAGACGCGCCAGTACGCCCGCGAACCGAACGTCCGCACGCTCCCCTGACGGCCGCCAGGACACCGTCCATGCCCGAAACCCTCTACGACGCCCTGCGTGAAAGCCACGACGTCCAGCGCTCGCTGTGCCGGCGCCTGTTGCGCTCGAAGGCCGGGACGCGCGCACGGCTGGACCTGTTCACCGCATTGCGCATCGAACTGGCCGCGCATGCCGCGGCCGAAGAGCGCTTCCTGTACGTCCCCATCCTGATGGACGACCGCGGCCTGGATCCGTCCCGCCATGCGCTGCACGAACACCATGAGATGGACGAACTGGTCGAGGACCTGCAGTCGCTCGATCCGCGTTACGCCGCTTGGGGGAAGAAGGCGCGCGAGCTGTCGGAAAAGGTGCACCACCACCTGCGCGAGGAGGAAAAGAAATTCTTCCAGGTGTCGGGCAAGATCCTCAGTGCGACGCAAAAGACCCGGCTCGCCCGCCAGTACCGGCGCGACTACGCGCGCATGCGCCGGGAACTGGAATCGGCGTAGCCGGCGGCATCCCTGCGCCACGCACCACGCGTCCGCGGTAGCCTGCGCGCATGGACTCCCTGATCGCGGCCGCAGGCCGGGCGCTGGCCGCCGGCGACATCCTGGGCGCCCTCAGGCACGTGGGCTGGCGCGAGGATCCCGACGCGCTGGCGCTGCGCGGCATCGCGATGGCGCAGCTCGGTGATTACCCGCGCGCACGCGACCTGTTGCGCCGCGCCAGCCGTGGCTTCGGCCCGCGGGAAGCGGTCGCGCGGGCGCGCTGCGTGGTGGCAGGGGCGGAAGTCGCCCTGGCGTTGCGCGACCTGGGGGCGGCCTCCCGGCCGCTCGATGACGCCGCGCGTACGCTGGCCGCGCACGGCGACCGCACCAATGCCTTGCACGCACGCCTGGTCCTCCTGCGCCAGCACCTGCTGCTCGGTCGCCTCGACGCCGCCAGCGCGGTGCTGGACGCAGACAGTTTCGATGATGCGCCGCCGGCGCACCGTGCGCTGGCCGCGCTCGCCGCTGCCGAGATCGCGTTGCGCTCGCTGCGCACGCGCGACGCCCGCCACGCCCTGCAGCGCGCGCAGACCGCGGCAGAGCAGGCCCGCATCGCGGCGCTCGTGGCGGAAGTCGCGGCGGTCGCGGCAGCGCTGCAGTGTCCGGCCGCGCGCATGCTGCATGCGGGCCACGAGCAGCCGGTGCGGCTGGACGAGATCGAAGCACTGCTCGACGGCGGCACGCTGGTCGTCGATGCCGTACGCCATGCCCTGCGCGATGGCCGGCGGATGCTGCCACTCGCCCGCCGACCCGTCCTGTTCGCCCTGCTGCGCACGCTGGCCGAAGGCTGGCCAGGCGATATCGAGCGCAACGTCCTGATCGCACGCGTGTTCCGTACGCGCCATCCCGACGAGACGCATCGCGCGCGGCTGCGCGTGGAAATCGGGCGCCTGCGCCGCCTGGTCGCTCCCTTCGCCGGCATCACCGCGACCTCAGGCGGGTTCCAGCTGGTGCCGCACCATG
Source organism: Pseudoxanthomonas sp. GW835-FHT14C01 (assembly GCF_058793715.1). Lineage (NCBI taxonomy): Bacteria > Pseudomonadati > Pseudomonadota > Gammaproteobacteria > Lysobacterales > Lysobacteraceae > Pseudoxanthomonas > Pseudoxanthomonas sp. GW835-FHT14C01. The sequence continues at coordinate 605,365 of NZ_JBXAGB010000002.1, read as the reverse complement.
CACGCAACGTCGCGGTGCTGGCGCCGCCGCTGGATGGCGAGCAGGCCACGCTGCAGGGCCTGCTGGCGGACGGCATGGCCTGGTCCACCTCGTCGCTGGCGCTCGCCACGGGCATGCACCAGCGTTCGGTGCAGCGCGCGCTCGTCGCGCTGGAAAGCGCGGGCCAGGCGCGTTCGATCGGTCGCGCACGCGCGCAGCGCTGGCTGGCGCCGCCGCTGTCCGGATTCACGACCATCTTGTTACTCCCTGCCGTGCCGCCGCCTGCGTAGATTGGCCGCACATCCACCGCATCCGGAGTTCCGCATGAGCCGTCCCGCCTCTCCCCACCGCGATACCGCCCCGTCCCGTACCGCGGAGATCGTCCGCGAATACGGCCCGTTCGACGGCGCGCCCAGCATCCACGGCGTGACCCACGACGGTCGTCACGTATGGGCCGCCACCAGCGAGCGCCTGCTGGCCATCGAGCCGGCGAGCGGCGCTGTCGTGCGCAGCATCGCCTCCCATGCCGATGCCGGCACCGCCTTCGACGGCACCCACCTCTACCAGCTGACCGAAGCACGCATCGACAAGATCGATCCCGCCTCCGGCACCGTGGTCGCATCGATTCCCGCACCGGGTGCGGGCGGCGATTCCGGCATGGCCTGGGCGGAGGGCAGCCTGTGGGTGGGCCAGTACCGCGACCGTTGCATCCACCAGATCGATCCGGCCACCGGCGAGATCCTGCGCACCATCGCGTCCGACCGTTTCGTCACCGGCGTGTCGTGGATCGATGGCGATCTGTGGCATGGCACCTGGGAAGGCGATGACAGCGACCTGCGCCGCATCGATCCGCACGATGGCCACGTCATCCAGCGCGTCGACATGCCCGCGGGCGTCGGCATCAGCGGGCTGGAATCCGACGGTGGCGACCTGTTCTATTGCGGCGGCGGCCCCAGCGGCAAGCTCCGCGCCGTGCGCCGGCCTGCCCGCGCCGCCTGAATCCGGCCGCGCCGCGCAATGCGGCGCCCACCGTATGGACGTGGGCACTCGCGCGGCAGGCACTGCGATCGGAGGACAGCACACGTTCACGCCATCGTGTGACCGGGCACGCAGTTGCGCGTGCCCTCCCGCGCCGCGTTGACGCGATCTTTGCGAACCCCACGCGACACTGCAGCCGTGGTCGATGCCGCTACGGCGGCGAGCCGGATCCAGGTGAACAGCCACGGCGGCCACGCGGGTACCGTTGTGCGAAGCCCTAGCTTCGTCCAGTTCGGCTGCAGGTGCGTCCCCGTTGAAGGATCGCTGGCGCGGTACCCTCTTTTTCCCGACGTCACTCGTCGCGTTCGTCTCCCGCCACGGGCGTCGTCGGGCATGCGTGGACGACCGAAGGCGGATCGCATGCCGCAAGGGCTGCTGTCGCCGTAGCGGGAAAACGCAGCGAAGCAGGCGTCACGAGCGTCGCCATCGCCACGGCCGCCGCCGCGAACACGCCGGCGACGCACAAGGGCATCACCTCCGCATCCGCGCCTGCATCGCGCCGGCGCGCACGCCGGCGCCCGGTATCGGGCGACATGCGTTTCATACGTTCGGCGGCAACGGCGTGCGCATGCGCGGCGTGACGTCCGCCGGTCCCGCCAGCGACTGCAACTGGCAGAACGTGGCGTCGTAGGCGCCGACTTCTTCCTGATGCTGGCACAGCGCGCGGAACGGGTTGCGCGCGGACAACGCCTGCGCCGATGCGCGCAGGCGTTCGCCATCGGGATGGCTCTGCACCAGCGCGGCGACCCACACGGTGAGCGCTTCGAGTTGGCCGGTGGTACGGGCGTCGCTGGTGTCCAGTCGGTCCAGCAGGGTATGCAGTTGGGCTTGCGAGTACAGCAGCATGGGGCATGACATCCGGTCGGTGATCGTCGCGTGCCGGCCCCTGTTCCCGCCGCGGTTGTCGTTGATCACGCGCATGAAAACAGGGTGCGGCCAAGCCGCACCCTGCCGAGTCATCTGCCGTTGTGAAACCGTGACTTCCGGCCTATCGGGCCTTGTCAGGCACGCAGGTTCACTTCCGCAACCTTGTCCTCGTAGTCTTCCTTGGGGTCGACACCGAGCAGCATCTTCACCCCCGCCAGGAGGCTGTGTTCGTTGAGCCAGATTTCCGCGTGTTCCGCATCGAAGCGCAACAGCGCCAGCTTCGGATCGTCCTTGCCGCCCTCGTACCAGGCGGCGATGAACGGATTCCACAGCCGCTCGATCACGGCACGGTCGTCGTCGCGCACCAGCGAGCCCTGCAGGCTGGCGAAGATGTCGTGCCCCATCGACGCGAACGTGGCGATGGCCCGTTGCGGCGACGCCGTCCGCTGCGCGAGCAGGTTGTCGGTGGCGGTGAAGATCCACAGCGGACCGCGACCCTCGTGTTCCAGCAGCGCGGTCATCGGCCGCGTGTGGCCGTCTTCCACGCCATCCAGCCCCAGCATCATCGTGCGATCGGACTTGATCGCCTTCCACAACTTCTTTTCCAGTTCTTCGGGCGTATGCATGGCGCGTTCCTCGTCGGTGTTGCCTGCACGCTAGGGGCCGCCCTGTCGCGTTGCCGTCAACGCGACGGGGTCCCGTCAGCCCTGCGTCATCTTTGTCGTGCAGCCGTCACGGCCGGCGCACTGGCGCATGAACGGCGTTGCGCCGTTTCACCCGGCGTTCGCGGCGGCGCGCGCAGCCTGCGCTGGCGATTCCACCAGGAGATGGTCCATGAAAACTTCCCGCTATCTGTTGTCGCTCGGCCTGATGTCGGTGATGTCGGCCGCCGCTGCCCAGACATACGGTCCGCAGGACGAAGGCCGCCGCTTCAGCGACGGCAGCAGGATCGAATGCCGCAATGTGGAAGTACAGAAGAACAGCCGCGATCCCAACCGTGTCGCCGGCACTGCCATCGGCGCCGTCGTCGGCGGCCTGCTGGGCAACCAGGTGGGCAGCGGCAACGGCAAGAAGGTCGCGACCGTGGGCGGCGCCGTCGCCGGTGGCGCGATCGGCCGCAAGGTGCAGGGCAACAGCCAGGAGAACCGGGGCGACCGCGTGGTCGAGCGCCGTTGCGAGCGCGTGTACCGCTGAGCGCAGCTATCGCAGGACAGGTGCCATCGGCGCCTGCGGTGACGAGGCCGCAGGCGCCTTTCTTTTGTCCATAGCGCACGCGTCGCGCACGACCCCGGCCAGGCTAGCCATGCGTGCCCCACGCCGCCGATGGCGCCTGCGCTGCCTGTGCGGCCGCGTCGTCGACCGCCCGCGGCTTGCCGATGTAGTAGCCCTGCAGCCGGTGGCAACCCATCGCCGCCAGCATCTGCTTCTGCTCCAGCGTCTCGACGCCTTCGGCCACCACCTCCAGACCGAGCTGCTGGCCGAGCATCACCACCGACTGCACGATGGCGGCATGGCGCGAGCCGGTGGTCATCTGCCGCACGAACTGCCTGTCGATCTTCAATTCATGGGCCGGCAGTGAGGCCAGGTAGGACAGGCTAGAATAGCCGGTCCCGAAGTCGTCGAGCGAGACGCGCGTGCCGATCGCCGTCAGTTGCGTCAGCACGTCGACAGTGCGCTCGGGCTCCAGCATCGCCATCGACTCGGTGATCTCCAGCGTCAGGGCGCCGGGCGGCAGGCCATGCCGGCGCATCGCCGTGGCAACCTGCGCCACCAGATGACCGCTGCGCAGCTGCACCGGCGACAGGTTCACCGACACCGTCGGCACGCGCGCGCCGGCGCGGCGCCAGGCGGCCCACTGGCGGCACGCCTCGTCCAGCACCCATTGCCCCAGATCCACGATCAGGCCGACGCGTTCGGCCAGCGCGATGAACCGGTCGGGCATCACCAGGCCCAGGCGTGGGTGCTGCCAGCGCACCAGCGCTTCCATGCCGGCCAGGCCGTTGTCCACCGCGCGTACCTGCGGCTGGTAGTGCAGTACCAGTTGCCCGCGCTCGAGTGCCTTGCGCAGTTCGTACATCAGCTGCAGCTGCCCCTGTACTTCGTCGCCCATCGACGGGGCATACAGCGCCAGCCCGTTGCGACCGGCCTGCTTGATGAAGTACATCGCCGCATCGGCATGGGCGATCAGCGTCTGCGCGTCCTCGCCGTCGCCGGGATACTGCGCGATGCCGATGCTGGCGCTGACCGTCACATCGTCGTTCTCCTGCAGCCGGGTCGATTCGGCCAGCGCGGCCAGCAGGCGCTCGCCGCGCACCGTGGCCTCGCCGGTTTCCGTCACCCGGCTGACCATCACGAACTCGTCGCCGCCCAGCCGCGCCACCGTGTCGTCGGCCGCCGCCATGCGCCGCAGCGTGTCGGCGACACGCATCAGCAGCGCATCGCCGACGTGGTGCCCGAAGGCGTCGTTCACGCCCTTGAAACCGTCCAGGTCGATGAACAGCACGACGAAGCGTCCTCCGTACCGCCGCCCGCGCAGGATGCGCTCCTGCAGTTCGTCGATCAGCATCATCCGGTTGGGCAGACCGGTCAGTGCGTCGTGCATCGCCAGATGGGTCAACTGCTGGTTGGCCCGCTGCAGCGAAGCCGACAGCCGCGCCGTGCGCTCGTGCAGCAGCCGGTCCAGTGCGCTCGCGCCGATCGCGGTGCCGAGCACGGCGGTGTTCACCACCACCACGAGCCAGGCCAGCGAGTCCGGCGAGAGGCCCGCGCCCAGCGCGGCGCTGCAGATCGACCCGGCGGGGAAGTACGCCGCCGCCATGCCCGTGTAATGCATGCCGACGATGGCCACGCCCATCACGCCGGCCGCGAGCGCGCGATGCAGGCGTTCATGGCGTGCGTTGTCGCGCAGGCGGTAGGCGATGGCCAGCGCGGCGCCGGCCGCCACCATGGCGATCAGCAGCGACGCGCCGAACCACAGCGGCCGATAGACGATGTGCGGATCCATCCGCATCGCCGCCATGCCCACGTAGTGCATCGCGGCGATGCCGAGCCCCATCACCACCGCCCCGCTCAGCAGGCGCAGGCGGGTGACCTGGTCGCGCGTGACCAGCCACAACGCGTAGCCGCTGGCGGCCACCGCCATCAGCAGCGACAGCAGGGTGATGCCGGTGTCGTAGCCCAGGCGGATCGGCAGGCGCAGCGCGAGCATGCCGATGAAGTGCATCGACCACACCCCGATGCCCATCGCCAGCGCGCCACCGCCCAGCCACCAGCGCCGCGCCACCGGATCGCTGGCGCGGATGCGGCCGGTGGTCTTCAGCGCCGCGTACGAGGCCATGACGGCCACGGCGAACGACGTGATCACCAGCTCGGGCACATAGGTTGCGACGAGTCCTGCTTCCATGGAACGTGCCGGGTAGCCCTCTCCTGAAGCCGTTAACGGCGCTGGCGATTCAAGAATGAAGCGGTCCGCCGACGACCGGCACGGGCGTGATCCATTGTGCGAGCGCGGTCACACATCGTGTGCGGGCCGTCCACGCGACGCCCCGCCGCCGCCGCAGGCACGGGAAACGCCCGACGGCGGCCGCCTGCGGCAGGCGACCGCTCCCTGGACGGACAGGGGATGCGCGAGAACCACCAGATCATCCTGCGCAAGCTGGCGCAGTGGCATGGACGCGCTGCTCGGGCTCGTGCGCTCGTGCGCTCGTGCGTCCGTCGGGCGCCGGGAACGCAGGCCCGCTACACGCGGCGAGAGGCGCTACGGCAACGCCCGCGCCCGATCACTTCTCCGTCACTCCGCATCGCGTGCAATCGAAGCCTCCCGGCAGGCGTGACCCGATGACTGCGCGCAACCCTTCGAATCCCCATAGCGATAGCGAAAAGGCCAACACGCCCGACCGGCATCGCAACGACAAGGCGACGTGGAAGGAACACGACCAGCCCGAGGTGCCGCACGAAGACAAGGAACCCCGCGATCCGGAGCAGGACTATCCGGGCGCGCGCGACACCGTTCCGCGTTGACTCAGCGCGACGCGTCGCCGCCGGTCGACGGCAGCGACGCCTGCACCGCGTCCAGATCGGACGCGCGGACCGGTCGCACCACGCGTGCACGTTCCCGCCCGTCCTCGAGCACGATCACGGTCGGCCACAACGTCACGCCGAAGGAGCGGCCCAGCGGGCGCCCTTTGCCGTCTTCCACCTTGAGGTGCGCAACCTCCGGCCTGCCATCCAGCAAGGCGCGGATCGCCGCCTGCGCTGCCTGGCAGTGCCCGCACCAGGGTGCACCGAATTCGAGCACCACCCTGCCCGGCAACGCCTCGACCGCCGAGCGCGCCGGCTCCACCGCCGCGTAGTCGGCCACGTAGGTCATGCCGCCGCCACGGCCTGTTCGATCGCGTCCCGCGGACGGTTGGTCAGGTCCTTGCCGATCTCGGCCACGATGCGCTGGGCAGCTTCCTTGTGCAGCAGAGGACGCACGCGGCCGAGCGTGACGGGATCGGCCACCAGCACGAGGTGCGCGTACTGCTGCTTCAGCGCGCCGCGGTTCAATCCCTGGGCGAGTTGCTTGGCGAAGGTGGCTTCGTCGATCTGACGGCTGGAAGATTCGCCGGGCATGCTCCCTGCCGGCCCATCGTCATTCATGTTCATCAGCTCGAGCAGATCGTACTGGTGCAGCGATGCGGTGCCGTGCTCGCCGCGGTTGCGGAAGATACGGGCGCCCTCGCCGTCCGCGACCACCACCAGCGCGTCAGTGGGCACTGCGGTCATGTCGTTCTCCTTTACCCGAATGCAGGAGTACCGCTGCACCACGCTCCTTCCCGTGGAAGGAACGCGGGTGCAGCGGCGCCGCCGGCATGTGTCAGTGCGGCTTCTGGCGGTCGAGCGTGAAGGCGTCGGCGACCGCATGCTTGGCGCGCTCCCAGGTCAGGCGCGAACCACCGCGCGCGCGATCCCAGCCACGTTCCAGGTCGGTGGCCAGGCCGTCGTCCCACTCGCGGTCGGCATACTGGCTGCGCGCGTAGGTGCCGTAGCGGTACGCCGAACGGTAGTCGTCGAAGTCCTCGCCGTCCTGACGGTACGGTGCGCTGTCGAAGCGCTGCGAGAACTGCTCGTCGGTCCGTGCATAGGCATCGTACGTACGGTCGGCGCGCTCCCAAGCGTCCTGCAGGGCCGGGCGCGCCTGCTCCCACGCCAGGCGCGACTCGCCGCGCCGTTCTTCCCAACCGGCCTGCAGGCGGCGCTCGGTGTCTTCCCACGACTGCTCGGGATATTCGCCGCGCGCCACTGCGCCCGCGTGATAGACGCCGGCGTAGTCGCGCTGGAAGTCGTATTCGTCCGAATAGTAGGGACGCGTGCGCGCGGTTTCGCGCCAGTAGTCCACTTCACCGGTCGGATCGATGCGCTCGGCGACGCCCTTGCCGGCGGCAGCGCCGATGACGGTACCGGCCGCCGCACCGATCAGCGTGCCGATGGGACCGAACACCGTACCGGCCACGGCACCGGCGGCCATGCCGCCCGCCACGCCACCCACCCCGACGCCGACCGGGTGCGAACCCGGCGCGCCGCTGATGGGGTCACGGTTTGCATCACGTTGTGAAGTATCGCGGGTCATCGTCGTGTCCTTGCATGAAAGAGGAAAGTTGTCGGAAGAGAGCCGGCGCACTCATCGTTGCGGGCGGCGTGACTCCGATCTTCCTCATGGCGCGTGACCATCGTGTGCACTCGCTTCAGGCTGGCGCATACGCCGCATCAACATCCGTCGTCTGCATCGCTTCTCGATCACGGTGCGCATCGCACGTCGAACGACGTGCGTGCGTTCGACGCAGCGGGCATTGCGCCCGTTGGTGCCCGTTGGTGCCCGGTGAGCCGGTGAGGGTCGGGCGTGGCGGTGAGCGACGTGTTGTCATGTCCACACTTGCGGGTTTTCGGAACCGCATTGATAACGTGGGCAGCGAAACCGGACATCGCGAGCATCTGCCCGATGACGCCAGTGCGCGAGCACGACGGTAAAGCGCGCCCCTCATCCGCCTTCGGCACCTTCTCCCCGTTGTCACGGGGAGAAGGACTGTAGCGCCGTCATGCACTGATGCCCCGCGTCAAGGATCATGCCTGCGCATCCGCAGCATGCGCCCTTACCCGCCTGCTCACGCAGCCGTCGAAGCGCCCACTTCCTCGCGCGGCAGGTTGATGACGAAGATCGTCCGGCCGGCCTCGACGCGGGCGTTGACGTCGCCACCGTGCGCGGTGGCGATCTCGCGCACGATGAACAGACCCAGTCCCAGGCTGGTGTGCTCACCCTTGTTGGCGGTTTTCGAACCGCGGCGCAGGGGCTCGAACAACGCATTGAGCGCATCGGTCGGCAAAGGATCACCCGCATTGCTCACGGCGATGCAGGCACGGCTGGCGTCGCCGGCGACGGTCACGCGGATCTCGCCCCCCTCGTCGCCGTACTTGGCGGCATTGGTGACCAGGTTGTGCACGGCTTCGCGCAGGCGCGCGTCGTCGAAATGGCCGCAGGTATCGCCCTCCACGTGCAGGGAGATAGGTGTGTCGTGCAGCGTCGTGCGGAGCAGGTCGACTTCTTCCGTGATCGCCTCGCCCAGGTCGCACGCGCCGCGATGCAGCGTCATGCCCGCGCCCAGCGTGCTCTTGCTGTAGTCGAGCAGGCCATCCACCAGGCGGCTGAGTTGCTGTCCACCACTCAGGATGCGCTCGGCGTAGCGCGCATGCGGCGTGTCGCGGGTACTGTCGACCAGCAGGTCCGCGGTGCCGACGACGGCCGTCAATGGGCCACGCAGGTCGTGCCCCAGGGCGCCGAGGAAGACATCGCGCCACGACTCCACGGTGCGCGAGAACTCCACCAGCGATTCGGCCACCGCCTGATCGATCGCTTCGTTGAAGCGGATCATGTCCTCGATGGAACCCGTCGCTAGCGCTTCATCCGCGGCCCACCGCCACAGCACCGAGGCGCGCAACGCGCGGTATTCGGCGATCATCTGGTTGACGCCGAAGCCATCGTCGGCACGGCTGCGGCCATGGCTGGTGGCGGCCGATTCCGGACCCGGCGACACCGGTGCGCGCCCCTGCGCCTTGGCGCGCTGCTGCGCCGGGCTCTGCGGCGTCCGCAGGTCGGCGACGATCTCGCGCAGGATGAGCGGGATATCGTTGCGCAGGCGCTTGTGGTTCAGTTGCGCGCCGCTCGGCGCCTGGGTGATGGCGAATGCCACCGCATCATCGAGGATGCGCTGCGTATTCGCTTCGATGAAATCGGCAAGTCGCATGAGCACTCCGTGGCTTCCTTCTGCGTGATGGTGTTCTTGCGTGGTGTCGTGTACGTCCGCCTCCCCTGTCGTTGCGACCGGAACGCCTCAATCGGCGATGCTGCGCGGGTCGCGCGGATCGTCGATGTGCGTGTCCGCGTCCGGTGGCCGGTCGGGGCCGCCCGGCACGTCGTCCGGATCGCCCGGATCGCGCGGCATCGGCGGCGCCTCCGGATCCTCGGGGCGATACGGATCGCTCGGCTTGCCCGGTTCGCTGGGCTTGCCGGGTTCGGACGGCGTACCCGGCGGCGTCGGCTGCCCGGGCGGCGTCGGCTTGCCCGGCTCGGTGGGCTGCGGCGTGCCGTGCGCCAGGACGTGGGGGCTGCGGCTCATGTCGTATCTCCTGCGCGCCGAGGCGGCGCGCTAGCTTTTCGCGGCCGTCGACGCCTGCAGCGCGGCGGCCAGTCCGGCGTCGCCGGACACCAGATCGCTCCAGCGCACTTCGATGCCGTTGCGGCGTCCTTTTTCCACCAGCTTCAGGCCGGCGGGATCGATGGTGAGCGTGTAGGCCTGTTCGCCGAGCGTCAGTTCGCGGCGGAGCGGCTTGTCCAATGGCGTCATGGGATCTCCTCAGATCTGTGGGGAAAAGGGGCGAGGCTGTCCGTCGGCGGCGCCGGGTTCGGCTTCCGGATCGTTGCGTTCTTCATTGGTGCGTTTGCCCGTCGATTCGCCCGGCGCGAGCGCCCCGTCGGGGCGACGCTGGCGTTCGACGGGATTGGGGGACAACGACGGGGTGTCCCGGGTCTTGCGATCCATGGCGGGTTCCTCGTTTGTGGGCATCCAGCGTGGCCGCCGCAACGTTGACGAACCGTGAGGACAACGTTGGCGTTTTCAGCGTGTGCTCACGATGCGGACAAACGCGACTGCGCGCTGAACGCCGTGATGCGACACGCACGATGTCTTTACGGTCGACCTCGCAGCATCGCCGCATGCTCTGCCAAGAACGTATCGACGCGCGTCTTTCCGACGCGGAAAGCCTGGTCCGCTCCGGCGCCGATATCGGCGACCCTCACGCGTTTCTCCGCGGCCTGTGGACGCAGGTGTACGACCGTGCGCCAATGCACTTGCGATCGGCGGTGCTGCGTCGCCTGCATACGCTGGCGCGCCACCTGGGCGTGAACTACATCCACGGCGACGGCGATCCCACCCCGGCCTGACGTCCGGTTCACGGGCTCGCGTCGTGTGCGATTCGAATACGGACGGAGCGGATCAGGCGACCGAGCGCAGACGCGTCAGTGCCACGTCGATGTCGTTGCGGCGGAACGGCTTGGCCAGCACGGCCGCGTTCGCGAAGCGTTCCGGCAGCCCCTGCTGGCCATAGCCGGTGGTGAACAGGAACGGGATGCCGCGCTCGCGCAGCGCATCGGCGACCGGGAACGATGGCGTACCCGCCAGATTGACATCCACTACCGCCAGGTCGATCTGCGCCCCGTCCAGTCCGGCCAATGCCTCGTCGACCGAGCCGGCGCTGCCGGCCACTTCGTACCCCAGCGTGGGCAGCAGGTCTTCCAGCAGCATCACCAGCATGGATTCGTCTTCCACGATGAAGACGCGCGGTGCGGGGTCGGTCGTCGTCATGCGGCCACTCCTAGGTCGGGCATGGGGGCGGTGATCCGGCATCGCACGCCGGCCGTATCGAAATCCAGGGCCACATCGCCGCCCAGATCATGGCGCAGGCCGCGCTCGATCAGGCGCGAACCGAAACCCCGGTGCGCGGGCGCGACCACCGGGGGGCCGTCCCGCTCCTGCCAGCACAGGATCAGCGTGCGCCGGCCCTGCACGGGCTCCGCGCGCCAGTGGATACGCACGCGCCCCACCTTCGCCGACAGTGCGCCGTACTTCATGGCGTTGGTGCACAGTTCGTGCAGCGCCATCGATAGCGCCAGCGCGCGTTGCGGATCCAGCTCCATGTCCGGGCCATCGATCTCGAAGCGGTCCTCGTCGTCCACCAGGCAGGGGGCGATGGCGGTACGCACGATGTCCTGTAGCGGCGCGTGTTCCCACTCCTGCCGGGTCAGCACGTCGTGCGCCTGCGCCAGTGCGTGCAGGCGCGATTCGAAGCGGTCGCAGGCCGCATCCAGGTCGGCGGCACCGCGCAGGGTCTGCAGGGCGATCGACTGCACGATGGCCAGGGTGTTCTTGACGCGGTGGTTGAGCTCGTGGAGCAGCAGGCGCTGCCGCTCTTCGTGCTGGCGGCGCGCGGTGACGTCGGTGGCGGCGCCGAACCACTCGGTCACTTCGCCGCCGATCGGACGGATCGGCACGGCGCGCGAGGCCACCCACGACCAGCCGCCATCGTGGTTGCGCACGCGGTGTTCGGCATCGAAGGTGGTCTGGGTGGCGCGGGCGCGGGCGATGGCCTCGGCGACGAGGGCGCGGTCATCGGGATGGATCATCACCTCCAGCCAGTCCGGCGTCAGCGTGCCGTGCCGGCCGAGCAGCATGCCGCCGCCGACGATGTCCACGGCGCTCCAGTCCTGGTTGGTGCGGTAGACCACGTCGGAGGTCGCATCGACCATCGCGGCCAGCCGCTCCTCGCTCTGGCGACGCGCTTCTTCGTGCTGCTTGCGTTCGGTGACGTCGCGGGTGGTGCCGGCGACGGCCTCCACCTCACCGCTGGGTCCGATCACCGGCACCAGCAGGTAGTCGTAGATGCGGCGGCCGTTGGTGCCGTTGAACGGCACGTCGCCGCGCACGGGCCGGCGGGTGGCGACGACCTGTTCGATCTCGCGGTCGTGCATGGCCGCGTGCCAGGGTTCGTAGCCGATTTCCAGGCAGTTCTTGCCGATGGCTTCGTCCCACGTCATGCCCCACATGGCCAGCAGGGCGGCATTGGCGTAGGTGAAGCGGTGCTGCAGGTCCCACATGTAGACCAGGTCGGGGGTGGTCTGCAGCAGGGTTTCGTACAGGCGAACGCGCTGCTCTGCGGGGGCGTGCGCGCCGCCTGCCATCAAGGAGCTGTCCATGAAAGCGGGCTTTTGATGATGGCGATGCCGCACCTTACCGTCCGTCGGCGTGCGGGACCCGTGAAACTTGGCAGGGGGGGCTGCCAGGGCGGGGCTGCTGTTCAGGCAGCAGGCCAAAGAAAGGCCCCGCGATGCGGGGCCTTGGGGGTCACGGGGCGCCGGCGCTGCGTCAGGCCTTCGGCTCGCCCTTTGACGCCACCGTGTCGCGGCGGCGGCTGAAGCGCGATGCCAGCGCGTTGCGGGCATCGTCCACACCCTTGTCCTTGCCGGCCACTTTCAGCACGCCGTAGACCTCGAGGGCGGCGGCCATGATGTCGCTGCCGAGGGCGCGTTCGGTGTCTTCCATGCGCTGCATGAGGTGGGCCATGCGGGCGAGGCGGGGCCGCAGGGCCGTGAGGGCCAGATGGTCCTGGCGGAAGGCGGCGATGTCGAAGTCGCGCGGCATTAGGCCGGCGTGCTGTCCGGCGACCTCAAGGGCTTTTTCGCAGAAGGCGCGCGATTTGTCGCCCATCTTCACCAGTTCCAGGCGTTCGTCGGGGGTGAGGGCGATCAGCAGGTCGAGGTCGGCTTCCAGGGCGGTGAGGGAGCCGTCGATGCGCTCCAGCCGGTCGGTCTGGAAGGTCATGGCGATGCGGTTCTGTGTCATGTGCTTGCGTCCATTCGGGTGATACCGGCCGGGTCCGGCCGGCACCCCTTCTCGCCGATCGGGCGGAAGTAGCTGAAGCCGATGTGCGGCACCGTCACCGCGTCCGGCGTGTAGTTCACCACCCCACGCGCCACCTCCTCCTTCAGCGTGCCGTAGTAGTAATTGGCCAGATCGTCCGACTGCCAGGTGACGCCCACCTGCGGCGTGAACTGGCCCTTGCCCAGCTGGAACGGATACCCACAGCGCCTCGGTGTCGGCGCCGATACTGGCCTCCTGCCAGGCGACGATGCTGCCGCTGGCGGGCACGCGCACGGGGAGCGTCTCGACGCGGGGCGTGGTCAGGCTGACCGACAGCACCGGCGCGGATTCGGCCGGCGCCTCAGCGGCATCATCGCGGCCGCTGACGATGGCGACCAGGACAACCGCGACGACGGCCACGGCCAGGACGAGAACAATGCGACCGCGCTTCATGGGGAAGGACTTCCTCGGACTCCGGTTCCACGGTGCGCATCGACGCGCCGCGGCAGCACGCGGGACGGCGTGTGCGCGACGGATGATGGAGGGCGGATGTCGCGGGAATGTCGCGCCGTGCAACGACGCGGTGCGGACTCAGTCGCGCAGCTTCAGCGTGGGCTGCTCATCGATCGTCCCATCCTCGTTGACCACGACATAGCGGTCGCCTTCGCGGTTGAACAGCACCGGGATGGGCGTCTTGAACAACGGGCGGCGGACGAACTTCAGACGCCAGTGGAAGGTTTCCATGGTCTGGATGGTGGCCTGCTGCTCGGGGGTGAGGCCGGCCAGCAGGCCGGCCTCTTCCCCCGTCGGGGCGCCCTTGCGGCGCTCGGGACTGAGGGGGCTGGTCGTGCCGGCGGTGTCCGGCTCGGGGAGGTCACGGGGGCGTTGCGGATCCGACATCCGGTGGGGGTCTCCTGATGGCGTGGAAGAACGCGCGCGCGTGCGGCGCGCGCAGGGCTACACCCTGTATCGGCCGACAGGAACAGAACGTGAGGACGGATTCGGAAAATCCAGTCGGGGTTCAGCGATGTCGACGCCGCCGGCGTGTCAGACGCGCAGCTTCAGCGTGGGCTGCTCGTTGAGGGTGCCGTCTTCCTCGATGACCACGTAGCGGGAGTCGTCGCGGTCGAACAGGACGGGAATGGGGGCCTGGAACAACGGACGGCGCACGAAGGCCAGGCGCCAGTGGAAGATCTCCAGCGCTTCCAGCGTCATCAGCTGTCCAGGCGTCAGACCGACGCGCAGGGAATGCGGATCCTGCGCCGGCAGGGACTTGCGGCGTTCGGGCGTGGCGGGCGCCGTGGTCGGCACGGACGACGGCCAGGGGCCGGTGATGACGGCAGCGCGGGCAGCATGGCGGTACATGAAGGGGGAACTCCGGGAATACGGGTGACGCCTGTGATCGGTAACGGCCGCAGCGCGCGGCGGTTTAGGTCGTGACGACGATGCAAGCGGCGTGCCGGAAGTCCCGCTCATTGCCGCAGCTGCAGCGTCTGCCGTTCGTCGAGGGTGCCGTCCTCGTTGATGACCACATAGCGCGTGCCGTCGCGGTTGAACAGGACCGGGATCGGCGCCTGGAACACCGGCCAGCGGACGAACGCCAGCCGCCAGCGGAAGCTTTCCATCGTTTCCAGCGTGTCCAGCTGCGCGCGCGACAGGCCGGAACGCAGCGCATCGGCATCCTGTTCGGGATCGGCTTCACGACGTTCGACGATACAGGCCGGGTCGACGGGCTCGTCGTCGATCAGCTCGTTGATCAGGTCGTCGTGCGGAAAATCGCGGGGGTCTTGCATGGGAACGGCTCCGTTGCGAACAGGAAGGCACGCGCGCGCCACGGCGGCGCGGGGCAGCCGGCGGAGCGCGACGATGGGGAGGGGTCGATGGGTGGGCGCGGCGCAATGAAAAGCCCCGCTTTCGCGGGGCTTTCCTTCCATCACCCTGTGCAGTCCCTGCACACCTGTTCTTGTCGGATTGCCATGCGGCGGCAGGACATCCACCGCGCGCCCTGCGGGACCCGTTACGCGAACGGATCCTGCAGCACCATGGTGTGGTCGCGGTCCGGACCGGTGCTGACGATGGCCAGCGGGCAGCCGGACAGCTCTTCCAGCGCGCGCAGGTACGCGCGCGCGGCCGGCGGCAGTTTGTCCCACTCGGTGATGCCGTGGGTGTTCTCTTCCCAGCCCGGGAATTCCAGGTACACCGGCGTGCACTCTTCCCAGCCGCCTGCATCCAGCGGCGCGTACTCGGTGCGCTTGCCGCGGTACTCGTACGCGATGCAGATCTTCAGCGTCTTCATGCCGTCCAGCACGTCGAGCTTGGTGATGCACAGCCCGGAGATGCCGTTGATGGCGACGGCGCGCTTCAGCGCGACGATGTCCATCCAACCACAGCGGCGCGGACGGCCGGTGGAAGCGCCGTACTCCTGGCCGCGGTCGCGGATGCCCTGGCCGATCTCGTCGTCCAGTTCGGTCGGGAACGGACCGCCGCCGACGCGCGTGGCGTAGGCCTTGCAAATGCCCAGCACGTAGTCGATCGCGTCCGCGCCCACGCCGGTGCCGGCGAACGCGCCGCCGACGGTGGTGTTGGAACTGGTGACGTAGGGATAGGTACCGTGGTCGATGTCGAGCAGCGCGCCCTGCGCGCCTTCGAACAGCACGCGCTTACCCTGCTTGCGCAGGTCGTGCAGGATGCCGGCGACGTCGGACTTCATCGGCTGCACGTACTCGCCGAAGGCCAGCGCTTCGTCGTAGGTCTTCTGGAAATCGACCGCATCGACGTTGAGGTACTTGGTAAGCACGAAGTTGTGGTAGTCGAGCGCCGTGCGCAGGAGTTCTTCCAGCTGCTTGGGGTAATGCAGGTCGGCGACGCGGATGCCGCGGCGCGCCACCTTGTCTTCGTACGCCGGGCCGATGCCGCGGCCGGTGGTGCCGATGGCCTTGCCGCCGGCGGCCTTCTCGCGGGCCTGATCGAGGGCGATGTGGTACGGCATGATCAGCGGCGTGGCCGGGGAGATCTTCAGGCGCGAACGCACTTCGACGCCGGCCGTTTCCAGCTCGTCGATTTCCTTGATCAGCGCGGCGGGC
The DNA here is from genome assembly GCF_058793715.1 of Pseudoxanthomonas sp. GW835-FHT14C01. NCBI lineage: Bacteria > Pseudomonadati > Pseudomonadota > Gammaproteobacteria > Lysobacterales > Lysobacteraceae > Pseudoxanthomonas > Pseudoxanthomonas sp. GW835-FHT14C01. The sequence goes on along the minus strand of NZ_JBXAGB010000002.1, from coordinate 589,449 downwards.
GACAGCACCACGCCGTTGCCGATCAGGCACAGCGCGTCGGGGCGCAGGATGCCGGAGGGAATCAGGTGGAGCACGGTCTTCTTGCCCCCGATGACCAGCGTGTGGCCGGCATTGTGGCCGCCCTGGAAACGGACGACGGCACCGATTTCCTCGGTGAGCAGATCGACGATCTTGCCCTTGCCTTCATCGCCCCACTGGGCGCCGAGAACGACGACTGACTGACCCATGACGGGTAACTCCTCGATTGTTGGCGGCCATCGGGGCCGCCGGAAGGGTCGTGCTGGGCCATGGCGCCGTTGCCGCCGGCAGGCTCCATCGGGGAGCCGCCCGCCACGCCGGGCCCAGACACGGAAAAAGCCGGCGGTCTTCCCACGCAGGGAGCCCGGCCGGCTTTTGTGCATTATCCGGGTTTAGGGGGACGGGGGCTACCCTGCCCGGCCTCGCATCATGGGCGTTCAGGAATGGGGCGACAGGCGGTCCTTCGTCGGCGCACGTTCGAGTACGAGGGTGGGATGAGGGGCGCTTTCCTATCCGCGGCCGCTCACTTCCCCGATCCCATCGACCACGCGCACGCCCGAGGCTGTCTCCGTCCAACCGGAGATGACTTCATGCGCAGTACCCTGGATCACGAGCGCGAACGCCACCTGCGTCGCGAACAGACTGAAGCTGAAAGGGCACTCTGGTGGCGGCTGAGGAACCGTCGCCTGCTGGGATGGAAATTCCGCCGTCAGCACAGGATTGGACCGTACTTCGCGGACTTTTTCTGCCTGGAGGCCGGGCTGGTGATCGAGCTGGACGGAAGCCAGCACTTGGAACAGATAAAAAATGATGCTTCGCGTACGAGCTATCTGCTGCACGCAGGCTTCGATGTCCTGCGATTCTGGAACGACCAGGTGTTGCACGACACGGAGGCCGTGTTGATCGCGATCACCATCGCGCTCGCCCCTCATCCGCCTTCGGCACCTTCTCTCCGTTGGCACGGGGAGAAAGAAGCGCCAAAGCGCCTCAATGCTTCACCCACCACAGCAGCGTCAGCCCGAAGATCAGGATGAAGCCGCCGACCGCGCGCACCTGGCCGTCGGACATGCGCAGCAGCTGCACGGCGGCACGCTTCCAGCTGGCAGGGACGGCGAACAGCACCAGGCCTTCGAGGATGGCGACCAGGCAGAGGGCGGACCAGAGTTCGGACATGGGCGGCGTGATTCCGTCTCCGCAACGCACAACGGAGCGATGAAGAAGAGAGGGGCTGAAACGGCACCGGCCGCCTCGTGGGCGGCCGGTGCGGAAGACTCAGCGGTCGTTGCGCATGTACTGGAGGAAGGGGTCGTCCTTGTCCAGCACGATCACGCCCTGCCCGTCCTTGAACGAGGCGCGGTAGGCCTCCAGGCTGCGCTGGAAGGCGTAGAACGACGCGTCGCGGCCAGCGGCCTCGCCGTAGATGCGGGCGGCTTCGGCGTCGCCTTCGCCGCGCAGCTTCTGCGCGTCGCGCTCGGCCTCGGCCAGCAGCACCGCGACATCGCGGTTGGCCTGCGCCATCACGATGCGCGCCTGCTCAGCGCCCTGCGCACGCAGCGCGCTCGCGACCTGCTTGCGCTCGGCGCTCATGCGGTCGTAGACCTGTCCGATCACTTCGCTGTCGGTGGGCAGGTCGATCTGCTTGAAGCGGATATCGACGATCTGCATGCCCAGGGTCTTGGCGCCGGCGTTGATGCCGGGCAGCTGCTTCTCGATCAGCTCGTTGCGGTTGCCGGACACAAGCTGGGTCAGCGTGCGCGAGTTGATCTCGTTGCGCAGCGACTCCTTGATGATCGGCGCCAGGCGATCGGTCGCCGTCTCCTGGTTGCCGCCGGTGGCTCGGTAGAAATCCGCGGCGTTGACGATGAAGCCGATGGCGATGAAGTCGACGCTGACGTCCTTGCGCTCGGAGGTCAGCGAACGCTCGGGCGGGAACTCGTTGGCGGTGAAGCGGCGGTCGAACACGCGCGCGGTTTCCACCAGCGGCAGCTTGAAGTGCAGACCGGGGCCGATCTCGCTGCGCACCACGCGACCGAGGTTGAGCACCAGGCCCACCTGTCCTTCGCGCACCACGTACACCGACCCCATCAGGCCCAGCAACAGGGCCACAGCGATGCCGACGATCAGGGAACTCTTCATGGCTGCGCCTCCTCACGGCCGGTCGGTCGTGGCGGACGCGGCAGATTGCGGGTACTGGACGGGGTGCTCTCGACCTGCGGCAGCACTTCGGTGGGAATCACGCCGGTCGGCGGCTGCGCGGTGCCCGGGGCGTTGCCCATCGGCACATAGATCAGCTGGCGGCTGTCGCCGCCGACGACCTTGCGGTTGCCGGCCAGCACCTGCTGCACGGTATCCAGCCACAGGCGCTTGCGGGTGACCTCCGGCGCGTTGCGGTACTCGTCCAGCAGCAGGGTGAAGCGGGTGGCGTCACCGGTGGCCTTCGCGATAGCGGCGGTCTTGTAGCCTTCGGCCGCGGTGCGCACGCCCTGCGCCTGGCCGCGCGCCTCGGGCACGATCTTGGCGGCTTCGGCACGGGCCTGGCTCACCACGCGTTCGTTCTCCTGCTGCGCGCTGTTGACCTCGTCGAACGCCGGCTTGACCTGCTCCGGGGGACGCGCGTCCTGCAGGCTCAACTCGGTGACGACCAGGCCGGTGCGGTAGGCCTCCAGCGAGCCCTGCAGGGCGGTGCTGGCGGCGGCGGACAGCGGGCCGCGGGCATTCAGGGCGGCATCGAGGTTGGAGCGGCCGATCACTTCGCGCACGGCGCTCTGCGCGGTCTGCTCGAGCACGCGGGTGGCGTCGGTGGTGCCGAACAGGAACAGCTTGGGATCGCCGACGCGGTACTGCACGTTGAACGAGACGGTGATGATGTTCTCGTCGCGGGTCAGCACCGGCAGGCTGTTGCTGAAGGTGCGCACGCCGGTGGCGTTGACCTTGGTGACGCTTTCGATCGGCCACGGGAACTTGAAGTTCGGGCCCGGCTGCATGGTGCGCGCGTACTGGCCGAAGCGGAGCACCACGCCACGATCCTGCTCGCCGATCAGCTGGAAGCTGGAGAACAGGACCAGCAGGCCCACGCCGACCAGCACCCAGCGCAGCGGATTGCCACCGCCGCCGACCCCGCCGAACAGGCCCCTCAGGCGTTCGACCACGTCACCGATGCCACCGCCTCCCTGCGGGTTGCGCGGCTTCCAGTTGCTGTTCCGGTTGCCGTTGTTGCCAGATCCGCCGCTGCCGCTGCCAGGGGTGTTCCAGGCCATGCCCACTCCATTCTGAAAGATTCGCGCGGCCGGGGCCGGCGCAGGTTTCGATTCTACTAGATAGGGGCGACCCGGCCGGGAGGCAAGGCCGGGAGGTCATGGGGCAAGCACCTCCGTAGGGGCGACGTCAGTCGCAACCGCACGTCCGTCGGCAGGATCATTCGTCATGGCGGGGACGTGCCCCGGTCGCGACTGACGTCGCTCCCACAGAAAGCAGCCGCCCCTACTGCCAGTCTTCCCGCTCCGCCTTCGGCAGCAGGGCTTCCAGCGGATGCCCACCGGCCTGCGAGGCCAGACGCTGGGCGTCGGCCAGGGCGAGATCGACGGTGACGCGCCACCCCTGTTCTTCGAAATCCTCGGCCAGCACGGCGCCGAGCGCATGCAGGCGCGAGCGCAGGCGCGCGGAATTGGCCGGCAGGTGCAGTTCGCCGCGCACGCGCTGGAACCCCAACCGTTGCGCCAGCGCGCCGCGCAGCAGATCGATGCCCTGCCCGTCGCGCGCCGACAGCCAGACACGCTCGCGGCCCATGCCGGCGCTGGGAGCATCGCCTTCGTCGACGCCGGGATCCGGCTGGTCGTGGCGCGGAACGGCGCCTTCGATGCGGTCGATCTTGTTGAACACCAGCATCTGCGGCAGGTCGCCGGCGCCGATTTCCTGCAGCACCTCGTCGACCTGCGCGATGCGCTCCTCGCGGTGCGGATCGGCGGCGTCGATGACGTGCAGCAGCAGGTCGGCTTCGCGCGCCTCGCTCAGCGTGGACCGGAACGCGGCGACCAGTTCGTGCGGCAGGTCGCGGACGAAGCCGACGGTGTCGGCCAGCACCACCGCGCCGCCCGGCAGGTCGATGCGGCGTACGGTCGGGTCCAGCGTGGCGAACAGCTGGTCGGCCGCGTAGGCCTCGGCGCCGGTCAGCACGTTGAACAGCGTGGACTTGCCGGCATTGGTGTAGCCGACGAGCGCCACGCGCGGCAGTTCGCTGCGCACGCGGGCGCGGCGCATCTGCGTGCGCTGCACTTCCACTTTCTCCAGCCGCTTCTGCAGCTGTTCGACGCGCTTCTGCAACAGGCGGCGGTCGGTTTCCAGCTGGGTTTCGCCAGGACCGCGCAGGCCGATCGAACCGCCGCGCTGGCGCTCCAGATGGGTCCAGCCGCGCACCAGGCGCGTGGCCATGTGGCGCAGCTGCGCCAGTTCCACCTGCAGCTTGCCTTCGTGGCTGCGTGCGCGCTGCGCGAAGATGTCGAGGATCAGCCCGGTGCGGTCCAGCACGCGGCGCTGAAGGAGTTTTTCGAGGTTGCGTTCCTGGCCCGGCGACAGCGGGAAATTGACCAGGATCAGATCGGCGCCCGTCGCATCGGCGGCCGCCTTCACCTCCTCCAGCTTGCCGCTGCCGATCAGCGTGGAGGGATTGGGACGGTCGATGCGCGCGGTCAACAGCGCGGCGATGGTGGCGCCGGCCGAACGCGCCAGGTCGCTGAACTCGTCGGTTAGGCCGTCGTCGGGACGGCCGCCGGCATGCGGCTGGATCAGCAACGCATGCTCGCCCTTGCGGGATCTTTCAAACAATGGGGTCGTGCCTCTTCACGCGAGGCACGCATTATCACGCGGTTTCGTCGTCGCCGCCTTCCGCGTCTTCATCGCCCTGCTGCACGTAGCCGCCGCCGGGTCCCACGCGCACGTTGCGCGCCGGCACCACGGTGGAGATCGCGTGCTTGTAGACCATCTGGCTGACCGTATTGCGCAGCAGGACCACGAACTGGTCGAAGGATTCGATGGTGCCCTGCAGCTTGATGCCGTTGACCAGGTAGACCGACACCGGGACGCGCTCGCGCCGCAGTGCATTCAGGAAAGGATCCTGCAGGGATTGCCCCTTGGACATGACGTACTCCCGCCTTGCGTTCTTATAGGTATGTAGTAGTGCCGTGCCGGGCCGACGAACCGCTCCCCTGTCGTCCCGGAGCCCCGATGTTACACAACATCGGCCCGGTGGGGCGTTGCCAAGTCAGGCAACTGGTCCCAATTCCGGAGAATGCGAGCCGAACGGCTCACGACGGAGGCAGGAACAGTGCCAGGGCCGTGTCCAGGCGGGCGCGGTCGGTGGCCGGATCGAACCAGCGGGCGTCCAGCCCACCGCGCAGCCAGGTCAATTGGCGCTTGGCGAGCTGGCGGGTGGCGGCGATGGCGCGCTCGCGGAACGCATCGGCACTGCCCTGTCCGTCCAGGTACTCCCAGGCCTGGCGATAGCCGACGGCACGCACGGCCGGCAGATCCAGCGGCGCGGCCACGGCCTGCATGGCGGGCAGCGCACGCAGGCCATGGACTTCGTCGAGAAAGCCCTGCTGCAGCATCAGGTCGAAGCGATGCGCGATGCGCTCGTGCAGGACGGCGCGGTGGCTCGGCGCCAGCACCAGCTTCAGTACCCGGAACGGCAGGCGTGCGCGCCGGGCTTCCTGCTGCCATCGGCTGATCGGCTGCCCGGTCAGGCGGTACACCTCCAGCGCTCGCTGGATGCGTTGGGGATCGGTCGCGTGGATGCGGGCCGCCGCCACGGGATCGACCTGCGCCAGGTCGGCATGCAGCGCGGGCCAGCCGCGCGTCTGCGCCTGCGCGGCGATGTCGGCGCGCAACGAGGCGTCGGCGGCCGGCATCTCGGCGAGACCGTCAAGCAGGGCCTGGAAATACAGGCCGGTGCCGCCCGCCAGCACCGGCAGGCGGCCACGCGCGGCGATGTCCTTCAGCGCATGCCGCGCGTCCTGTGCGAATTCGGCAGCCGAATAGGTCTGCCAGGGATCGCGTACATCCAGCAGGTGATGCGGCACGCGTGCCTGTTCTTCCTGCGTGGGCTTGGCCGCGCCGATATCGAGGCCACGGTAGACCAGCGCCGAATCGACGCTGACGATTTCGCCGCCATGCCGCTCGGCCACCTCCAGCGCGAACGCCGTCTTGCCCGACGCGGTCGGGCCCATGATGGCGATGGCGAGCGGACGGGCGTCGAGCGACATGCGGTAGCGGAAGGCGTAACGTGCGGGCGCCAAGCTTAACGCCATGCTTCCGCATCGGCGGCATTCTGCGATGCAGGTCATGCTTGGGCGATGCGGAAGCGGCGTGCGTGCGCACCGCTCGTGTACAGTCCGGTGGCGTCCACAGGGGGATGCCGGAGAACAGGCCGATGCGCGAGTCCGTGCGCGCGCCTCGTTCGAGCAGCGGATGGCGTTCTTTCCTTGTGCGAGTCGACCGGATGCCTGTGTCTTTCCTGTTCCCGCGCCAGCACCTGCTGGCCCTGTTCGCCCTGTCCGTCCTGCTCGCCGCATGCGGAACGGAAACCCCCGCCTCCGGCACCTCCACCACGATTCCTGCCTCCGCAGCGGCGTCATCGCCCTCGCCTGCGGCGCAGCCGGCGCGCGTGATGGCGGCGGCCGTCCCCACCACGGCCGTGCCTAATCCCATCCTGTTCGTCACCCAGGTGCCGATGGCGGGCGATCCGTTCGCCAGCCGCATGTCCACCTTCGCCAACCATCTGCCCAGCATGCTGGCGCTCCCGCGCGGCGGCGACCTGATGATCCGCTATCCCGACGGCACGCTGCGCAACCTGACCAAGGAAGCGGGGTTCGGCATGGAAGGCCAGCAGGGCGCGAACGCTATTGCGGTGCGCGAGCCGGCGGTGCACTGGAGCGGCACCAAGGCGATCTTCAGCATGGTGGTCGGCGGACCGCCGCAGCGCTATGTGCATCCCACTGCGAAGTGGCAACTGTACGAGATCACCGGCCTGGGACAGGGCCAGTCCGCGGTGATCACCAAGGTGGCGAACCAGCCCGCCGACTACAACAACGTCTCGCCGATCTACGACAGCCAGGATCGCATCCTGTTCACGTCCGATCGTCCGCGCGGCGGCGAGGCGCACCTGTATCCGCAGCTGGACGAGTACGAGAGCACGCCGACGGTCACCGGCATCTGGCAGCTGGACCCGGTGACCGGACGGGTGCGCCTGCTGAACCATGCGCCGAGCGGTGCGTTCTCGCCCAGCATCGACAGTTTCGGTCGGGTGGTCTTCATCCGCTGGGACCACCTGCAACGCGACCAGCAGGCCGACGCGGGCACCAACGGCGCCTACGATCTGGCCAGCGAGGCGTCGGGCGCGGCCAGCATCGGCCTGCAGCCGGAGACGTTCCCGGAATCGCGCACCGGCATGGGCAGTGCCTACGGCAACGTCAATGGCTTCACGTACAACCTGTTCACGCCGTGGCAGATGAACCAGGACGGCACCGAGGAGCTGACGCTCAACCATATCGGCCGGCAGGAACTGTCGTTCGGCTACCTGCCGAAATCGTTCTCCACCGACAGCGCGCTATCGGACTACTCCAACACCGCGCTGATCGCCAACAAGAAATACATCCGCATGGATGGCGGGCTGTTCCAGATGCGCGAGGATCCGACCACCGCGGGCAGTTACTACGCCATCTACACGCGCGAATTCTCCACCGGCGGCACCAACCAGATCGTCCGGCTCACCGGCGCGCCCACGCTCAACGCGGAACAGATGGAGATCGTCGATGCGTCGCCGGCCGCGGACGGCAGCGGCAATCTGGCCGGCGGCCGCTTCCGCAATCCGCTGCCGATGAGCAGCGGCCACATGGTCGCCAGCTACACCGGCAGCCCGACCTTCCAGGCCGGCGTGTCGCTGCGCCTGCACCAGCTGCAGACGAATGCCAGTGGACTGCTGGTGGCCGGCCCCGCGCTGACCCCGGGCATCAGCAAGAACCTGACGTGGTGGGATCCGGACACGCAACGCAGCTACAACGGCGCGCTGTGGGAAATCGAGCCGGTGGAGGTCGTCGCGCGATCGCGCCCGCCCGTGACCACTACGCCGATGGCATCGCCCGAGCAGTCGGTCTTCGCCAGCGAACAGGTCAACGTAGCCGCGCTCCGTGCGTGGCTGGAGGCGAACCAGCTCGCACTGATCGTCACCCGCAACCAGACCGCGCGCGACCGCGACGACAAGCAGCAGCCGTACAACCTGCGCGTGCCCGGCGGCGTGCAGACGCTGGGCGGCAGTGGCAGGATCTACGAGATTTCGCACTACCAGATCCTGCAGGCCAACATGATTCGCGCCTACAACAACGGCTCGATCTACCAGCGCGGTCGCCGGCCGATCGCACAACCCATGGCGGTCGCCGCCAACCCGGCCAACACCGGTGGCCCGGCCGGCAGCGTGCGTATCGCCGCCGACGGATCGACCGCGGCGTTCGTGCCCGCCAGCCGCGCCCTGACCTGGCAGAGCACCGACGCGGCCGGCGTCCCCGTCGTGCGCGAACGGTTGTGGGTGACGTTGCAGCCTGGCGAGATCCGTACCTGCACCGGTTGCCATGGCGAGAACGCGCGCAACCAGGCCGGCGCCGTACCGTCCACCGCGCCCCCCGAAGCGTTGCGACAGTTGCTGCGCCACTGGAAGCAGCAGCATTCCACCGATCCCATCCGGGTCAACGGCTCGCAACCACTGATTCCGAACCGGTCGGCGCAGGCCACGCCGTCCGCCGGCGCAGCGGTCTCCGCAGCAGACGATGCCGCGCTGACCGCGACCTGGCTGCAGGACGTGCAGTCGCGCCGCGCCCGGCAACCCTCCGCACCCCAACGACAGCAGGTGCGTTGAGCACGACCCGTCGCGCATGCCGTCCGCCCTTCGTGGCGGCGGGCGCGACACCGGCTCAGCGCGCGTCGAGGAATGCCTTCAGCGCGGCGATTTCCTCATCGGTCAAGTCCTTGTAGCGGTAGGCGGCGACGCCACTCATCATTCCCGTCTTCGACTTGCCGCCTGCGGCCACCTCGCCTGTCCTCATCAGGCGGGTGAACTGTTCCAGTGTGTACGCCTTGGCCACGATCAGGGACGGCGCGGGATCGCCTTCCCAGCCGTTGAGATCCCAGCCGTGGCATTCGGTGCAGGTGGTCATCGCCAGGTGGCGACCAAGCGCCTGCATCGACGACGGCGGCGCAGCCGGTGGCCGGTTGCCGGGATCCGGCTTCATGTCCGGCAACCAGGGATGCGTGCCGTCCCGCGTCGTTTCGATCAGGCGGTCGGACCAGCGCCCCTCCGGCAGCGTCGGATTGTCCACGGCCGGCAATGCGCGCAACCACGCGATGATGTCGCGCACTTCGCGGTCGCTGAGGTGCTGCAGCATCTTGATCGGCATGCCCCAGGGCACGTGCCCGTCGTGCGTGCGGCCTTCGCGCAGCAGGGCCGCCAGCGCGCCATCGTCGTACAGCGCGCGCCGTCGGGTGAGGTTGGGCGCGACGATGCGGCCGAGTTCGGGATTCTCCTGGAAGACCTCGCCGCCGCCGTTGGCGCCATGGCAGCCGTTGCAGCCCACGCGTGTCGCCACGCGCAATCCCTCGACCGGATCACCTGGCGGGGGAACGGGCTCCATGGCGGCCGAGGGCACGGCCGATGGCGACGATGCCGGACTGCAGGCGACCAGCAGCAGGAGAGGCAGGAGCGTCGTGATGCGCATGGCACGGCTTCCGGAGGTCGACTATCGGGCCAACGCGGCGGGAGTCGCGCGCCGGCCAGTCAGTCGTCGTCGGGCCAGCGGATCGTCGGTGTCGTCGCCGCCTGCCGCGGCATCGGGATCGCCGCCACTGCATTCCAGACCTTCAACGCGTCCACCGTGGCGGCCACATCGTGCGCGCGCACGATGGCGGCACCGCGTTGCGCGGCGATCAGGTGCGCGGCGACGGAACCGGCCACGCGGTCGGCGGGCGCCTCGCGACCGGTGAGCTGGCCGATGCTGCGCTTGCGCGACAGACCCGCGAGCACAGGGACGCCGAGCTGCGTGAATCGTTCGAACTGCGCCAGCAGGGACAGGTTGTGCGCGGTGTCCTTGCCGAAACCGAAGCCCGGATCGATGACGATGCGCTTCTTCGGAATGCCGGCCATCTCGGCCGCGAAGATGCGTTCGGTCAGGAACCGGTGCACCTCGCCGACCACATCGTCGTAGTCCGGGGCCGCCTGCATCGACCGCGGTTCGCCCTGCATGTGCATGATGACAACGGGTACGTCGAGTGCCGCTGCCGTTTCCAACGCACCGTCGCGCCGCAAGCCATAGACATCGTTGATCATGCCCGCACCCGCTCCGACGGCGGCACGCATCACCTCGGGCTTGTAGGTATCGATGCTGATCGGCACGCGCACGCGCGCGGCGAGCTGCTCGATCACGGGGATGACGCGACGCAGTTCCTCATCCAGCGATACGTCGTCGGCCCCCGGCCGCGTCGATTCGCCGCCGATGTCGAGCAGATCGGCGCCCTCGTCCACCAGTCTTAGCGCATGCGCGATGGCGGCCTCGGGGGTGTCGTGCACGGCACCATCGGAGAACGAATCCGGCGTGACGTTGACGATACCCATCACTTGCGGGCGATCCAGCTTCAGCACGCGGCCGGCACAGTCCAGCGTGGGCGTGGTGTCGAACATCACTTCTTCCCATCCTGATCGTTGTCGCGCGATACCGCGCCCGAGCCGACGCCGAACGCGACGCCCAGCGCAAGACCGATGGCGATGCCCGCGCCGATGTTGTCCATCGCCGACCCGATCGCCACACCGATCGCGACGCCTGCCCCGATGCCGACCGGCAGCATCGGATGTTTCGGACGCTTGTCGTTGTCTGCCATGGAATCCCGCGCAAAGAAAAGGCCAGACATCAGTCTGGCCTTTCGTCGTCGTACTGGCAACGCGCTCAGGTCTGCGCGGCCGGTCCACCGATCGGCGGCAGTGGGCGCGATTCCGGCTTGTCGTCGTCCTTGCCGGCCTTGCCCCAGCCCATCGGCGGCGGCGGATCGCGGCCTTCCATGATGGCGTCGATCTGCGGCGCATCGATGGTTTCGTACTGCAGCAGCAGGTTGGACATCGTGTGCAGCTTGTCGAGGTTCTCGGTCAGGATCGTCTTGGTCCGCGCATAGGCGCGATCCAGGATGAGGCGGACGACTTCGTCGATCTTGCGCGCGGTCTCGTTGGACACGTTCTTGTGCTGGGTGACCGAGCGGCCGAGGAACACCTCGTCCTCTTCCTCACCGTAGGCGATCGGACCCATCTCGTCGCTCAGGCCCCACTTGGTGACCATGTTGCGTGCCATCTTGGTGGCGCGTTCGATGTCGTTGGACGCACCGGTGGTGACCTTGTCGGCCCCGAAGATCAGCTCCTCGGCGACGCGGCCGCCGTACAGCGAGCACAGCTGCGACTCGATGGCGACACGGTTCAGCGAATACTTGTCGCCTTCCGGCAGGTACATGGTCACGCCGAGCGCACGGCCGCGCGGAATGATGGTGACCTTGTAGACCGGGTCATGTTCGGGCACCAGCCGGCCGACGATGGCGTGGCCGGCCTCGTGGTAGGCGGTCAGCGTCTTCTCGTCCTCGCTCATCGCCATCGAACGACGCTCGGCACCCATCAGGATCTTGTCGCGGGCACGGTCGAAGTGGTCCATGCGGACTTCCTTCGCGTTCTCGCGTGCGGCGAACAGCGCCGCCTCGTTGCAGAGGTTGGCGAGGTCGGCGCCACTGAAGCCAGGCGTGCCGCGTGCGATCACCATCGGCTCGACGTCGTCGGCCAGCGGCAGCTTGCGCATGTGCACGCGCAGGATCTGCTCGCGGCCCTTCACGTCGGGCAGGCCCACGACGACCTGGCGGTCGAAACGGCCCGGGCGCAGCAGCGCCGGGTCCAGCACGTCGGGACGGTTGGTCGCGGCGATGACGATGACGCCTTCGCCACCCTCGAAGCCGTCCATTTCGACCAGCAACTGGTTGAGGGTCTGCTCGCGCTCGTCGTGACCGCCACCCAGGCCGGCGCCACGATGGCGGCCGACGGCGTCGATCTCGTCGATGAAGATGATGCACGGCGCGTGCTTCTTGGCCTGCTCGAACATGTCGCGCACGCGGCTGGCACCGACACCGACGAACATCTCGACGAAGTCGGAACCGGAAATGCTGAAGAACGGCACCTTGGCCTCGCCCGCGATGGCCTTGGCCAGCAGCGTCTTGCCGGTGCCGGGCTGGCCGACCATCAGCACGCCGCGCGGGATCTTGCCGCCGAGCTTCTGGAACTTGCCGGGGTCGCGCAGGAACTCGACCAGTTCGCCGACTTCTTCCTTCGCCTCGTCGCAGCCGGCGACGTCGGCGAAGGTGACCTTCACCTGGTCCTCGCCCTGCAGCTTGGCGCGCGACTTGCCGAAGGACATCGCACCCTTCGCGCCGCCACCGCCGCCCTGCATCTGCCGCATGATGAAGATCCAGAAACCGATGATCAGCAGCACCGGCAGGAAGTTCAGCAGGATCGCCGTCAGGCTGATGCCGCTGGGCGGCTCCTTCTGGATGATCTCGACCTGCTTGTTGCGCAGGACGTTGATCAGGTCGCGGTCGAACGGTGCGTTGATGGTCTTGCTGTCGCCGTTGCGCAGGACATAGGTGATCTCACCGACCCCGCTGCGGGCATCGCCACCGAACTCGACACGCTGCACGTTGCCGCTGTCGACCTGGTCGAGAAACGTGGAATAGGTGGTGCCGCCGCCCATGGCCGCGGTGCTGCCGCCCTTCGGCGAGAAGCTCTGGAAGACGACCATCAGCACGACGGCGACGACTACCCACAGCAGCAGATTCTTGGTCAGGTCGTTCATCCGCATCGGCTCCGCTGTTCCTCTTTGCTCATTCGCACGTTAGGCCACCTTACTTGATCTGGACCCGCTTGCCCTGCCCCAGGGCGTACACCTCGGGCGAGCGCTTGCGGGACGCGTCCGGCTTGCGGATCGCCACCTTGTCGTAGCGGCGGCGAAGCTCCCGGATGTAGTCGTCGGAGCCGGCGCCCTGGAACAGCTTGATCAGGAACGCCCCGCCCGGCTTCAGATGGTCGTCGGCGAACGCCATCGCCAACTCCGCCAGGTGCATCATCCGCGGCTGGTCCACCGCATCCACACCACTCTTATTGGGGGCCATATCGGACAGCACAAGGTCCACGGGCGCGCCGTCCAGCATGGCTTCCAACTGGGATAGAACGCTGTCTTCCCTGAAATCCCCATGAAGGAAATCCACGCCGGCCAGCGGCGGCATGTCCAGGATGTCCATCGCCACGACCCGACCGCTGGTTCCCAGCGCCTGACGGACGAACTGCGACCAGCCGCCGGGGGCGGCGCCGAGGTCGACCACCACCATACCCGGCTTGAGCAGGCGGTCGCGCTCCAGCAGTTCCTCGAGCTTGTAGGCGGCGCGCGAACGAAGACCCTCGGCCTGGGCCTTCTTCACGTACGGATCGGAGAAGTGTTCCTTGAGCCAGCGCTGGCTGCTTTTGCTGCGGGTGGCCATGGCGGCGAGGTCTCCGGGCACGCTGCGACGGGAGCCGCCGGAGCCGTTCGTGGGGGTGGCCATGATACCCTGATCCCCCTTTTCGACCCGTACCGTGCCGCATGCCCGTAGCCCTGACCGCTGCCCAGACCCGTTTCCTGCGCGGCCAGGCCCACGACCTGAAGGCGTTGCTGCAGATCGGCAACAAGGGCGTCACCCCGGCCTTCATCGCCGAGCTGGACGCCGTGCTGGAGCAGCACGAACTGGTCAAGGTCAAGGTCGCCGGCGAGGACCGCGACGCGCGCGACGCCATGATCGGCGAACTGGCCGACCAGGCCGACGCCGCCCTCGTGCAGCGGATCGGCCACACCGCGGTGCTGTACCGCCCCAGCAAGGAACGCCGGCAGATCGTGCTGCCGCGCGGCTGAGCCCGGCGCGCAGGCCGCCCGCCATGCAACTGAGCCACGAACTGCCCGACTACGCCTTCAGCCTGCGGTCCGCCGACGGCCGGACCGCTCGCGTCAACGATCGTACGCTGTCGACCAGTTTCATTCTCTCGCCCCAGCAACTCGTCGAAGACTGGGGGGTGCACGACAGCGCCATGCTGGTGCCGGACGATCTGGCCCCGCTGCTCGCGCTGCAGCCGGAAGTCATCCTGCTGGGGACCGGTGAGCGCCAGGTATTCCCCCCGGCCGCCGTGATGGCCGCGTGCCTCCGCCAGGGCGTGGGCCTCGAGGTCATGACCAACGCGGCAGCCGCGCGTACGTTCAATGTGCTCGCCAGCGAATCGCGCAAGGTCGTAGCCGGTTTCCTGCTGGCATCGCATTGAGCGCATCCCGCGATGCAGCGCCTGTTCCTGCTGCTCGCCGTCCTGTCTGCCACCGCATGTACCCGGCCGTCGCCGGACGCCGCGCAACGCTACGACCTGTGGCGGCAGAGCGCTGATGCGCGTGGCCTGGCCAGCTACCAGCGCACGCTGACCGATGCCGGCGTCGGCGATGTCCTACCGATGCGCGCGCTGTTGCGTTCCAGCCGGCGTTGGCAGGCCTGCGATGCGCCCGAATTCCTGCTTCCCCCCAGCGAGCATGCGCCGGCGATCGTGCCGACCTTGCACGTGGTCGCAGAGCTGCAGGTGGTGGGGATCGTGACGGGCGCAAGCGCGCGGTCGGGTTACCGCTCCCCGGAGCTGAACCGCTGTTCCGGCGGAAGCAGCCGCAGCCGCCACGTGCTGAACAATGCGCTGGACTTCGACCTGGCCGACGACCGCCACGTCGTCGCGCTGTGCGACTTCTGGCGCAGGGAAGGGCCATCGTTGGCGATGGGGCTGGGCTTCTACACGCCGACCAGGATCCACATCGACACTGCCGGCCATCGCACCTGGGGGACGGACCATCGTCGCGGAACCTCGCTGTGCATGCGTGCCGCCGATCAGTCCGAGCTGTATACCAGGCGCGCGAGCACGCCGTAATGGTCCGAAGGCCAGGTGCCCGTCGCGTCGGCCTGGTCGAGAACGATGGCAGCATCGACGACGCGGAAGGCATCGCGTTGCGCGAACACATGGTCGATGCGGACCGGAGGATGGCCCAGATGCGTATTGAGGGTGGCGTGCGCGGGCGTGTTGGTGTCCTGGCCGGCGTGGGCCTGATCGTAGGCTTCGACGAATCGCGCACGCAGCGCCGACAATTCAGGGGTGTCCGAACGCGTGTTGAAGTCGCCGCCGACGATCGACGGCGCATCACCTGCGGTTTCGTCGATCAGCGCCAGCAGACCGGCGATCTGTTCGGCGCGTATCGCGCCGCCCTCGGGCCTGTAGTGCAGATGGGTTACGTAGACGTTCACCGGATGTCCGTCGATCGTGGTGCGCACCCACCCTGCGGTCCGGTAATCGTCGAGGGGCGCCAGCCTGGTCTCACGCGATGCGTCGATCGCTTCCCTGACCAGGATCGCGTTGCCATAGCGACGGACCTGAGCGGGATCATCTGCGGAAAAGAAGCGGTACTGATAGCCAAGGCGCGACGCCAGCCCCTGCGCCTGGTTCGGTAGCGCTGCATCCTGCAGAACCTCCTGCAACACGATCACGTCCGGTGCCAGCGCCTTCAGTTCCGCCACGATCATGTCCTGGCGATGCGGCCAATCCTGCTTGTCGTGCCACAGGTTGAGGGTCACAACATCGATGGTCGAGGGTGCTGGCGGATCGCGGGGCGGCTGACAGGCGACCAGCGCCAGCAGCGCGACGACGGCGATGAAAGGCCTGAGCCACACGAGGGATGGCCGTACGACGCTCAACGCGCGGGCAGGTACTGCAGCGGATCCACCGGCTTGCCGTTGTGGCGGATCTCGAAGTGCAGCATTTCGCGCGAGGCGCCGCTGCTGCCCATCTCCGCGATCTGCTGTCCGGCCTTGACGCTCTGGCCTTCGTTGACCAGGCGCTTGCGGTTGTGGCCGTAGGCGGACAGCCACGTCTCGCTGTGCTTGACGATGACCAGTTCGCCGTAACCCACCAGGCCGGCACCGGAATACACCACCACGCCGTCCGCCGCTGCGCGCACGGCCTGGCCGCTGCTGCCGGCGATGTCGATGCCCTGCTTGGTGGCGTCGCCCGCGACGAAGCGGCCGATCAGGTGCCCGTCGGCCGGCCACCGCCACGAGAAACCGCTGTTCGCCGGTGCGGCCGGCGCAGCGGGCCGGGTGACCGGTGCGGGCGACGGGGCCGGGCGCGTGGTCGTGCCGGTGGCCGGTCTTGATGGCGTGGTCGTGGTGGCCGTCGCGGGAGGACGGCTGCTTCCGCTGCCCGGAAACAGTTTGAGCGACTGGCCGGGATAGATCGTGTACGGCGCCGCCAGGCCATTCCAGCGCGCCAGGTCGTTGACGTCCACGCCGTTGCGGAATGCGATGCCGTACAGGGTGTCGCCCCGCTGCACGCGCACCGTGGCGCCCGGCTTGCCCTGCGAGGTCTGTCGTGTCGGCGACGATGCGGAAGGCTCTCTGACCACCGTGGTGGAACAGGCGGCGAGCACGGCCATGGCGATGCCGGTCAGGAAGGCGCGCGTGATGCGATGGCCGGAGCGGAGCGTCGTGGTCATGCGTTCGTTCGTTTCCTCACAGGGCTGAGCCGCGCGGCTCAGCCGGTCAGTCGCTGGAACAGTTCGCGTGCCGCCACGCCACCGCCCCCAATCAGCACGCTGAAGTAGATGATCGTGCCGATGTTGGCCAGATGGCCCAGCAGGATCGCTCCCCCGTCGCGCTGGATGAATCCGATGGCATACAGCAGCAGCGCCAAGGCTGGCAGGGTATTGCTGAATGGCACGAATCCGAAGGGCGCCATCAGCAGCAGCGCGGCCAGGATGAAAGCCAGGTTGTTGATGACGCCCTGCCCCGGCCCATCGACGAAGAAGCGCAAGCGATGCGGGCGACTGATCTTCTCCATGCGCCGCACCCAGACCAGGCCCCCGGCCAGGCCGGGACGCAGGCGATCGGCAGGCAGCGCCTTGTCCTTGATCCGTTGCGGCAGCCACAGCGGGCGGTTGAACAGGCGACTGACACCCACCAGCAGGATGGCCGCACCGAACACGGTGCTGACGCCGGGGATCGATACCGGGATCAGGAACACCAGCGTCAGCAGGATGGTCAGCAGCAGCAGGCCTTCGTCGCTGAAGACGTCCAGCAATTCGCCCAGGCTCAGCGTGTCGGGCGGCAGCCGCTCGATGATGCCGGCCACCTGCTCGCCCAGCGAAGCCGCGCTGTTGGGGAGTCCATCGTGCTGCGGCGCATTCGTCACTTCATTCAATCCAGTGTGCCGGACAGCAGCGGCACGAACACCACCGGCGCCAGCGTGGTTTCCTCGACGCCGTCGGCGCGCTTCACCAGCCGCACCAGCGACTGCGAACCGCTGCCACCGACGGGGGCGACGAGTTGCCCGCCGACGGCGAGCTGTTCCACCAGCACCGGCACCAGCGCCGGGGCGGCGGCGGTCACGATGATGGCGTCGTAAGGGCCGTGCTCGGCCCAGCCGATGCGACCGTCATCGTGCTTGCTGCGCACGTTCACGCCGAGCTGGCGCAGCCGCTTGCGGGCCTGCCGCAGCAGGTCGCCGATGCGCTCGACCGTGTAGACCTCCAGCCCCAGCACGCCCAGCACCGCCGCCTGATAACCCGATCCCGTGCCGATTTCCAGCACCTTCTTGGGCGCGGTTTCCAACAGCACCTCGGTCATCCGTGCCACCACCCACGGCTGCGAGATGGTCTGGCTGTGGCCGATCGGCAACGCCGTGTCTTCATAGGCGCGCGTCGCCAGTGCTTCGTCGACGAACAGATGGCGCGGCAGCGTGCGGATGGCGTTGAGCACACGCTCATCGGCGATGCCCGATTCCCGCAGACGCTCGACCAGCCGGTCGCGCACGCGTTGCGAGGTCATGCCCATGCCCACGGCTTCGGGCTGCAACCGCAACCGTGGCGTCATGCCGAGCCCTCGAGCGCGGCGGTCAGCCCGCCGACCCATCCGGCCACTTTTTCGAGCGCCTGGTAACGGGTCAGGTCGACGTGGATCGGGGTGATGGAGATATGGCCCGTGCGCACCGCATGGAAGTCGGTGCCCGGGCCGGCATCCTGCTCGCGCCCGGCCGGACCGATCCAGTACACGGTATGCCCGCGTGGATCCGGCTGCGGCACGCACGGCTCGGAGCGGTGGCGGTTGCCCAGCCGCGTGACCTCGAAGCCGCGCACGTCGGACCAGGCCAGGTCCGGCACGTTGACGTTGAGGATGGTATCGGCGGGCAGCGGATCGGACTTCAGGCGCGCCACGATCTCCACGGCGGCGCGCGCGGCGGTCTCGTAGTGCTTGGCATCGTGGTTCTTAGTGGCCAGCGACATCGCCACCGCTGGCAGGCCCAGGAAACGGCCTTCCATCGCCGCCGACACAGTGCCGGAGTAGATGACGTCGTCGCCCAGGTTGGCGGTGTTGTTGATGCCCGACACCACGATGTCCGGCTCGAACTCCAGCATGCCGGTCAACGCCAGGTGCACGCAGTCGGTCGGCGTGCCGGCGATGCTGCAGGTGTAGTGGTCGATGCGCTTCAGCCGGATCGGCAGGTCCAAGGTCAGCGAATTGCTGGCACCGGAGCGGTCGCGGTCGGGAGCGACCACGTACACTTCGTGGCCCGCATTGCGCAGGCCCTCTGCCAGGATTCGGATGCCGGGGGCGTCGACGCCGTCGTCGTTGCTGACCAGTACGCGCATGGGGTTCCTCGGAGACCAGCCCATGATACCGGAACCGCGCCGAGGCTTCCCGCGCTTGCGTCACGTCGCGATGCCGCTACGCTGGCAGCATGTCCCGCTCCACACCGCCCGATGACGACGACGCCGCGCTGTTCCGCGATGCGATCGGCGAGGTGCGCAGGCTGCAGGAGGCGCCAACGCCGCCGCGCAAGGCCCCTCCGAAGCCCGCGGCACGCATGGCCGAGCGCGACGAACACGATGCGCGCGGCGAGTTCCAGCGCGGTCTGGACACGCTGGACCTGCATGCCGCAGGCGATGTCCTGAGCTATCGGCGCGAGGCGCTGTCCCCGCGCGCGTTCCAGCGCCTCAAGCGGGGACAGTTTTCGGTGCAGGACGAACTGGACCTGCATGGCGCCACTGCCCTGCAGGCGGAAGGCTTGTTGCGGCGGTTCCTTGCGGACGCGCATGCGCACGATCATGGCTGCGTGCGCGTGATTCATGGCAAGGGACAGCGTTCGGACGGGGATGCGCCGATCCTGAAAAACCTGGTCGACCGGCTGCTGCGTCAGCGGTCCGACGTGATGGCCTTCCATTCGGCACCGCCCACGCAGGGCGGCACCGGCGCGGTGCTGGTGCTGCTGGCGCACCGCTGACCGGACGCACCGTTTTCGTCCGGCCGCGTCCGCGCGCTTGCCTGCCTACTGCTTGCTGGCCGTCTTTTCTTCGATGCGAGGCGGGTTGACCCATGTCAGGCTGATCCCGCGCCGCTTGGCGATCCGTTCCACGTAGGCGATGTACTGCTGCTCGGCGGTCAGCTGGCGCGGTTCCGGTGGCGGCGCGGACGCGGTTCCCCCGGTGCTGGCGCAGGCAGCCAGCAGACTGCCCGCATGGCGTTCATGGCGATCCCTCCGACACAGGGGAAGATGGTCAGGCTCCGTCGGCGCCGTTCGAACACGGCCACGCGACGCCCGATTTCGCTTATACGCCTGCGGTCCGACGCTTCCAGTGCCTTCAGCGGAATTCCGACGGACGGTCGTCGCCCTGCGATGCATCCACGATCGTGCCCAGTTCGTGCAGCACGGCGGTGGCATAGCTTCCCGGCGGCAACGCGAACGCCAGGCGAAGCGCGTCGGCGGACAACCACGACCACGCCAGCCCTTCAGGCCGCAGGCGCAGGGCACGACGCTCCTGGCGCAAGCCTTCGCGCTCGATTCCCTGCCGCAGCGCCTCCGCGTCGTCGTCCTGCACCACCCAGGTCTCCAGGTCGCGCGCCTTCGCCTGCGTGCGCAGCTCACCGGTTCCCCACAACGGGCCGGTCGGATGGATGTCGAACGCCGCAAGCCGCTGCGCGAGTTGCTCGTTCCACGGCTCGGGCCCGAACACGCTGCGACTGCCCGCCAGCATCCAGACCTCGCCGTCCAGGCCACGATTCCAGCTGCCGTCCGCCAGGCGCGCCGCGAGTAAACGGTTGAACAGCTCGGAGCGCGCCGCCGAGATGAGCAGCGAGCGTTGTTCGCGCCGCACGCGACGGCCCGCGAACATCGCCAGCGCCGCGGCGACATTGCCACCGTCACGACCGAAGCGCTGCTCGCCGAACCAGTTCGGCAATCCGTGCGCCGCGATCTCGCCCAGTCGCGCTTCGATGGCCGTCGCGTCACCGTCCACATCGCGCAGCACCAGGTCGAAGCGGTTGCCGGCGAGCGCGCCGCGCGGCAACTTGCGCGAATGCCAGGTCGACGCCACCACCTTGAGTTCGTCGGAATGCAAGGCCGCCAGGTCAGGCGCCACCTTGCGCGGCAGGTGCACGCTGAAGCGCTGTCGCGTCACCGCATGCCGGTCCTTGAGACCGGCGTAGCCCACGCCCATTTCGGCGATTCCGGCCCAGGCGGCGATGCGCTTGGCGGCGAACGCCGTGTTCATGCCCCGCTTCTCGATGGTGAGCAGCAGATGCTCGCCTTCACCGGATGGATCGAAGCCGGGCAGTTCCTCGACGACGAAGTCCTCGAGGGCGCACCGGATGCGCGTCGAGAGTACCGGCGCACCGAACGCGCGCGGCAATGCCTCGCTCACGCGCGCACCAGCAGCACCACCGCCTGCGCGGCGATGCCTTCGCCGCGCCCGGTGAAGCCGAGCTTCTCCGTGGTGGTCGCCTTGATGCTGGCCGCATCGATGGCGATGCCCAGATCCTCCGCCACGCAGGCACGCATCGCATCGGCATGCGGCCCGACCTTGGGGCGCTCGCAGAGGACGGTGACGTCGACGTTACCCACGCGCCAGCCGCGCTCCCCGATCAGGGCATTGCAATGGCGGACGAACGCACGGCTGTCCGCGCCCTTCCAGCGGTCGTCCGACGGCGGAAAATGGCGTCCGATGTCGCCCAGCGCCAGCGCACCGAGCATGGCGTCGCACAGCGCATGCAGCACCACATCGCCATCGCTGTGCGCCAGCACGCCGCGCTCGTGCGGCACGCGTACGCCACCGAGCATGACGTGGTCGCCATCGCCGAAGGCGTGCACATCGAAGCCCTGGCCGATGCGGATGTTCAAGGAGTGGGACATGTTGTTTCCGTTGGAGTGTCAGCGATCGCGCTGCGCCAGCTCGTAGGCGAAGCGTGCCAGGTCCGCCGGCGTGGTGATCTTGAAGTTGCTTTCGGACCCTTCCACCAGCAATGGACGCAGGCCAAGCCGCTCCATCGCCATCGCTTCGTCCGTGACCTCGAGATCGTCTGCCGTGGCGGCTTCCAGCGCCCGCGTCAGCTGCAGGCGACGGAACAGCTGCGGGGTGAAGGCGCGCCACAGCCGCTCGCGCGGCTCGGTGCCATCGATGCCGCCGTCGTCGCCGGCGCGTTTCAGGGTGTCGCGCACCGGCGCGGCGAGGATGGCGCCGACCGGATCGTTGCGTCCGCGCTCCAGCAGCTGGGACAGGTCCGACAGCGACAGGTTCGGGCGCGCGGCATCATGCACCAGCACGAAATCGTCCGCGCGCACGTCGTCCGGCAAGGCGCGCAAGCCCGCCAGCACGGAAGCGGCGCGACTCGCACCGCCGATGCAGGCCTGCACCGGTTTGCCCGCAAACTCCGTCCAGCGCGGCCAGTCGGGATCGTTCTCCGACACCGGCACGACCGCGCCTTCCACCGCGTCGTGCGCGAACAGCGCGGTCAGCGTGTGCGCAATGAGCGGCGCGCCGGCCACGACCAGATACTGCTTGGGACACTCGCCGCCGAAGCGGGTGCCGCGTCCAGCGGCGGGCACGACGGCCCAGATGCGGGCCATCAGGGCGTGGGCTCCGCGATGTCGCCATCGCTGCCATCCCCGCTCTCGCCAGCAACGGGCGGTGGCGGAACCGGCTCGACCACCCGGTAGAACTTCTCGCCCGGCTTGATCATGCCCAGTTCGCTGCGCGCGCGCTCCTCGACCGCCGACTCGCCGGACTTGAGGTCCTCGACTTCGGCAGCCAAGGCGTCGTTGCGTTCCTGCAGGCCGGCATTCTCGCGCTTCTGCGATTCGACCTGCTGCTCCAGCGCGACGACCTGGCCCGAACTGCCAACGCCGAACCAGAACTTGTACTGCAGCCATCCCAGCAGCAGTACGAGCACCAGCAGGAGCCAGGGCGCCTTGCGCATGGATTACTTCTTCAGCGACACGAAGGCGTTACGGCCGGCGTAGCGCGCCTTGTCGCCCAGCGCCTCTTCGATGCGCAGCAGCTGGTTGTACTTGGCGACTCGGTCGCTGCGGCACAGCGAACCGGTCTTGATCTGCGTCGCCGTGGTGGCCACCGCGATGTCTGCGATGGTGGTGTCCTCGGTTTCGCCCGAACGGTGCGACACGACAGCCGCGTAGTTCGCATGGTGCGCCATCGCGATGGCTTCCAGCGTCTCGGTCAGCGTACCGATCTGGTTGACCTTGATCAGGATCGCGTTGGCGGTGCCGGACTCGATGCCTTCCTTGAAGATCTTCGGGTTGGTGACGAACAGGTCGTCGCCCACCAGCTGCACCTTCTTGCCGATGCGGTCGGTCAGCAGCTTCCAGCCCGCCCAGTCGTCCTCGGCCAGGCCGTCCTCGATGGTGATGATCGGGTACTGGGCGGCCCAGTCGGCGAGGAAGTCGACGAACTGCTCGCTGGTCAGGCGCTTGTTCTCGCCGACCAAGTGGTACTTGCCGTTGTCGAAGAATTCGCTGGAGGCCACGTCCAGGCCCAGCAGCACGTCTTCACCCGCGGTGTAGCCGGCCTTGCCGATCGCTTCCAGGATGGTGTCCAGCGCTTCGACGTTGCTGCGGAAATCGGGGGCGAAGCCGCCCTCGTCGCCGACGGCCGTGCTCAGGCCGTGGCCCTTCAGCACCGACTTCAGCGAGTGGAAGATCTCGGTGCCGGCGCGCAGCGATTCGGCGAAGGAGTCGAAGCCGACCGGCAGCACCATGAACTCCTGGAAGTCCACGTTGTTGTCGGCATGCGCACCGCCATTGATGATGTTCATCATCGGCACCGGCAGGGTGACGTCGTTGCCGTTGGCCAGATACTTCCACAGCGGAAGCTTCTTCGAGGCGGCCACCGCATGGGCATTGGCCATCGAAACGCCGAGCAGCGCGTTGGCGCCCAGGCGCCCCTTGTTCTCGGTGCCATCCAGGTCGATCAGGCGCCGGTCCAGGCCTTCCTGATCCACGGCATCGAAGCCCTTCAGCGCGGATGCGATCGTCGTGTTGACGTTTTCAACGGCCTTGCGCACGCCCTTGCCCAGGTACCGGGTCTTGTCGCCATCGCGCAGTTCCACGGCTTCCTTGGTACCGGTCGAGGCGCCGGACGGCACCATGGCGCGACCGAAGGAACCGTCTTCCAGCGTGACCTCGGCTTCGAGGGTGGGATTGCCGCGGGAATCGAGGATTTCGCGGGCGTGGATCTTGGCGATGTTGGTCATGGTGGGGTCGGGTTGGAGGATGAAAGGGAAAGTTCAACGTCGGCCAGGTTGGCTCGGTCGCGCTCGGTCTTGCCTAGATAAAACGTACCATCCAGGGGCGCTATGCGGTCGCGGTCGCCGTCGCGGGCAGGTCGTCCAGCGAACAACACGTAGTCTTGGCCCGGCATCAGCAGCACATCGCAATTGGTAGCCCCGTTCTGGATCAGGACATCCTTCGGCACGTGTCCTTTCAGAACACGAAGCGTACTGAAGCGCAGGCCGGGTGCGGGGTACCTGAAAGGCGTATTCAAGGGCGGATCGCGTAGCAACCGTTGGAGCTCGGCATCTTCAGCCGCCGTCAGCGGCTCGACTCCATCGATGCGGACGATGGCCACGAGGTCGGCCGTCCTCGCGACCTCACGGGGAGCCGGCGTCACCTTGGGCGGATCCATGCTGCATGCGGCGGCGCCGGCGACGCCCAACACCGAAACGGCGCCCGCAACGGACAGCAACGTCCGCTTCACGGCGACGCTCTTCGCCATGCGCCACGGCCCAGAAGGCATCAGACGCTGCTCTCCAGAAACCCGTTCTTCTTGGTGATCGCGTCCAACGCGAGCAACGTTTCCAGCAGCGCTTCCATCTTGTCCAGCGGCCACGCGTTGGGACCATCGGACAGCGCCTTAGCCGGATCCGGATGCGTCTCGGCGAACAGGCCAGCGACACCGACCGCGACGGCCGCGCGCGCCAGCACCGGCACGAACTCGCGCTGGCCACCGGAACTGGTGCCCTGCCCGCCCGGCAACTGCACCGAATGCGTCGCGTCGAACACCACCGGACAGCCGGTATCGCGCATCACGCTCAGCGAACGCATGTCGCTGACCAGGTTGTTGTAGCCGAACGACGCGCCGCGCTCGCAGACCATGATGTCCTGGTTGCCGGTGGACTTGGCCTTCTCGACGACCGGCTTCATGTCCCACGGCGACAGGAACTGGCCTTTCTTGATGTTGACCGGCTTGCCGGCCGAACAGACCTTCCTGATGAAGTCGGTCTGGCGCACCAGGAACGCCGGCGTCTGCAGCACGTCGACGACGGCGGCGACTTCGTCCATCGGCGTGTATTCATGCACGTCGGTCAGTACCGGCACCCCGACCTGCTTCTTCACCGCATCCAGCACCTTCAGGCCTTCTTCCATCCCGGGGCCGCGGAAGCTCGTGCCGGAGGTGCGGTTGGCCTTGTCGAAGCTCGACTTGAAGATGAAGTTCATCCCCAACTTGCCGGTGATTTCCTTCAACTGGCCGGCGACATCGATCTGCAACTGCATCGACTCGATCACGCAGGGGCCGGCGATCAGGAAGAGGGGCTGATCCAGCCCGACGTCGAATCCACAGAGTTTCATTCAAAACACCTCTCGATCTGACCCCTCTCCCCCGGGAAGAGGGGTTGGGGTGAGGGTACGGCGGAATCCAGGAGAGGGGAACGCACTGGACCCCGCCCGCTCTCATCCGCCCCATCGGGGCACCTTCTCCCGGCGGGAGAAGGAACAAGCATTTACGCGCGCGCTTCCTTCAGCAGCTTTCCACCGGCCTTCTTCTCGCGCGCAGCGCGGATGAAGCCGACGAACAGCGGATGCCCGTCGCGCGGCGTGGACAGGAATTCCGGATGCGCCTGGCAGGCCAGGAACCACGGATGCACGGCGCGCGGCAGTTCCACCATTTCCACCAACAGGTCGTCCATCGACTTGGCCGCGATCACCAGGCCGGCGTCTTCCAGTTGCGTGCGGTATCGGTTGTTGAACTCGTAACGGTGGCGGTGGCGTTCGGCCACCACGTCCTTGCCGTACAGTTCGCGCGCCAGCGTGCCGGGCTTCAGACGCTGCTCCTGCAAACCGAGGCGCATGGTCCCGCCGAGGTCGGAGCGCTCGTCGCGCTTCTCGACATCGCCGGTCGCCGTGCGCCATTCGGTGATCAGGCCGATCACCGGGTGCGGCGACTGCTTGTCGTTCTCGGTGCTGTTGGCGTCGGCCATGCCGGCGACATGACGCGCGTAATCGACGACCGCCGCCTGCATGCCGTAGCAGATGCCGAAATACGGCACCTTCTGCTCGCGCGCGAAGCGTGAGGTCAGCACCTTGCCCTCGAAACCGCGATCACCGAAGCCACCGGGCACCAGGATGCCGTCCACGTCGCGCAGCACGGCCATGTCGGTGCCTTCCAGCTCCTGCGCCTCGATCCACTTGAGGTTCACGCGCGTGCGCTGGCGCAGGCCACCATGCTTGAGCGCCTCACCGACGGACTTGTAAGCGTCCTGGTGGTCGACGTACTTGCCGACGACGGCGATGGTCACTTCGTCCAGCGGATTGAGCGTGGCATCGACCGCCGCTTCCCACTCGGACAGGTCCGCCGGCTGCGCGTTCTCGATGCGGAACTGGCGCAGCACGATCTCGTCCAGCCCCTGGCCGTGCAGGCCCATCGGGATGCGGTACAGCACGTCCACGTCCGGCACGCTGATGACGGCGCGCTCGGGCACATTGGTGAACAGCGAGATCTTGCGGCGTTCGGAATCCGGAATCGGCTGTTCGGAACGGCACAGCAGCACGTCGGGCTGGATACCGATCGAACGCAGTTCCTTCACCGAATGCTGGGTGGGCTTGGTCTTCAACTCACCCGCGGCGGCGACGTACGGCACCAGCGTCAGGTGCATGAACAGCGCCTTCTCCGGACCGCGCTCGGTGCGGATCTGGCGGATGGCTTCCAGGAACGGCAGCGACTCGATGTCGCCGACCGTGCCGCCGATCTCCACCAGCGCCACGTCGAAGCCTTCGGTGGCCTCGTCGATGCAGCGGCGGATCTCGTCGGTGATGTGCGGGATGACCTGTACGGTCGCACCGAGGTAGTCGCCGCGGCGCTCCTTGCGGATCACGTTCTCGTAGATCCGGCCGGTGGTGACCGAGTTCTTGCGGCTCAGGCGCGTGCGCACGAATCGCTCGTAGTGGCCCAGGTCCAGGTCGGTCTCGGCACCGTCGTCGGTGACGTACACCTCACCGTGCTGGAACGGGCTCATCGTGCCCGGGTCGACGTTGATGTAGGGGTCCAGTTTCATCATCGTGACCTTCAGGCCACGCGCTTCGAGAATGGACGCAAGCGAAGCGGCGGCGATGCCCTTGCCTAGCGAGGACACAACGCCGCCGGTAACGAAAATCAGGGGAGTCATGGGCGGGGCTCCGGAAAGCCATAGTCTACAGGCAACGCGTGTCTCCCGGAAGCGCGACGCCCCGCCGAAGCGGGGCGTCTGCCAGTGCTTTGTGTGCCGGAAAGCCTTGCCACGCAAGGCTTTCGCTGAGACCAGAAGCGTCAGGGCTTGCGCTCTTCGTCCTCTTCGCCAGCCTTCTTCTGCTGGCCTTCGGCGGCCTTGCGCTGTTTGGCGGCGGCCTCGTTGGCGGCGCGACGGCGCGCCTTGGCCTCCGGATCGGAAGGATCACTGGTCTGGGACTGGTCCTGCTTCGGCTTGTCGGCGTCGTTCCCGGTACGGGACTGGGCGAACGCCTGGACCGCGAACAGCGCGCCGATGGCAGCGGCGGACAGCAGCAACAGGTTGCGGGACTTCATGGCGAGGCTCCTCGTGGATAACGGAAATCTGGGGACGCCGGCTGGCGTTACCAAGGGCATCCCTGTCCACGGGCGCAGTGTCAGCATGTGAGACTGAACATGGCAAAAATCCGGTCCAGGCGGCACACTGCCGCACCCTTCGATCCCGACACAGGACGTCGCATGCGCTTCCCCCTTCGGCTGCTCGCCGCCCCCATGGTTGTCCTGGCCCTGCTGCCCGCGGCGGCCTGGGCGCAGCGCACGCCGCTGCCCCTGAAGGACATCCGTCTGGACCAGATGGCGCAGGATACCCAGCGCACCCACATCGGCGACGACACCATCGAGCTGGTCTGGGTGATCCCGTCGCTCTACTGGCAGGTGTCGGCGACGCAGCAGCAGGATCTGGCCGAAAGCGACCGCAAGCGTTTCCTCGGACAACTCGACGACTACCTGCTGATCGCCACCGTGCGTGGCAAGGTCGGCCTGCTGGGCATCGACCAGTTCGCCGGATCCGACACGCTGCTGGAAGACCTCCGCATCGTCGACGCCGGGGGGACATCGCACGCGCCGTTGGCGCCGGCACGCGTCCCGACGCAGCTCAAGAACCTGCTCGCCGTGCTGCGGCCGGTGATGGCCAACATGATCGGACCGATGGGCGACAACATGCATTTCGCCGTGTTCAATGCCCGCGACGCCAAGGGCAAGCCGCTGTTCGATCCGCTGGCGGACGGCCGCCTGCAGGTGCGCACCGCAAGCAATGCCTACGCGTTCCGGACGCCGCTGGGCAGCGTCCTGCCGCCCCAGCACGACCCGAAGACCGGCGAGAGCTTCCCCGGCGACTATCACTACAATCCCTATACCGGCGGAGCCCTGCAGGACTCCGCGCCGCTTCGCTGAGGCCACGCACGCATCATGAGCAGTCGCTACAACGCCGCCGACATCGAAGTCCTTTCCGGCCTGGATCCCGTCAAGCGCCGGCCGGGCATGTACACCGACACCGCGCGCCCGAACCACCTGGCGCAGGAAGTCATCGACAACGCGGTGGACGAAGCGCTGGCGGGCCACGCCGGCAGCATCGAGGTCACCCTGTACAAGGACGGCAGCTGCGAGGTCAGCGACGACGGCCGCGGCATGCCGGTCGACATCCACCCCGAGGAGAGGATTCCGGGCGTGGAACTGATCCTTACCCGCCTGCATGCGGGCGGCAAGTTCAGCAACAAGAACTACACCTTCTCCGGCGGCCTGCACGGCGTAGGCGTCAGCGTGGTCAACGCGCTGTCCACGCTGGTCGAAGTGCACATCAAGCGCGAAGGCAGCGAACACCGCATCACGTTCCGCAACGGCGACCGCGCCACGCCGCTGGAAGTGGTCGGCAGCGTCGGCAAGAAGAACACCGGTACCCGCGTGCGTTTCTGGGCCGACCCGAAGTACTTCGACACGCCGAAATTCAACGTGCGCGCACTCAAGCACCTGCTGCGCGCCAAGGCCGTGCTGTGCCCGGGCCTGAACGTCACCCTGTTCGACGAAGCGAGCGGCGAGCGCGACAGCTGGCATTACGAGGACGGCCTGCGCGACTACCTGCGCGGCGAAATGGCGGGCCGCGAGCTGCTGCCGCCCGATCTGTTCGTCGGGCAGCTGAAAAAGGACAGCGAGGTCGTCGACTGGGCCGTGGCCTGGATGCCGGAAGGCGAGCTGGTGCAGGAAAGCTACGTCAACCTGATTCCCACCGCCCAGCACGGCACGCACGTGAATGGACTGCGCAGCGGCCTGACCGACGCGCTGCGCGAGTTCTGCGATTTCCGCAACCTGCTGCCGCGTGGTGTGAAGCTCGCGCCGGAAGACGTGTGGGACCGCGTCCCCTTCGTGCTGTCGCTGAAGATGACCGACCCGCAGTTCAGCGGCCAGACCAAGGAACGCCTGTCGTCGCGCCAGGCCGCCGGTTTCATCGAAGGCGCCGCGCACGACGCCTTCAGCCTGTGGCTGAACCAGCACGTCGATCTCGGCGAGAAGATCGCGCAGATCGCGATCGAGCGCGCCAGCGCGCGCCTGAAGACCGAGAAGCAGGTCGTCCGCAAGAAGGTCACCCAGGGTCCTGCGCTGCCCGGCAAGCTGGCCGACTGCATCAGCCAGGACCTGTCGCGCACCGAGCTGTTCCTGGTGGAAGGCGACTCGGCGGGAGGCTCGGCCAAGCAGGCGCGCGACAAGGATTTCCAGGCGATCCTGCCGCTGCGCGGCAAGATCCTCAACACGTGGGAAGTCGCTTCCGGCAGCGTGCTGGCCTCGCAGGAAGTGCACGACCTGGCCGTGGCCATCGGCTGCGACCCGGGCAAGGACGATATCAGCGGGCTGCGCTACGGCAAGGTGGTGATCCTGGCCGACGCCGACTCCGACGGCCTGCACATCGCCACGCTGCTGACCGCGCTGTTCCTGCGCCACTTTCCTGCGCTGGTCGCGTCGGGCCACGTGTTCGTGGCGATGCCGCCGCTGTTCCGCGTCGACGTGGGCAAGCAGGTGTTCTACGCGCTGGACGAGGAAGAGAAGCGGCTGCTGCTGGAGAAGATCGAGCGCGAGAAGATCCGCGGCGCGGTCAACGTCACCCGCTTCAAGGGCCTGGGCGAAATGAATCCGTCGCAGTTGCGCGAGTCCACCATCCACCCCGACACGCGCCGCCTGGTGCAGCTCACCGTGGATGACGAGCCGCAGACGCGCGGCCTGATGGACATGCTGCTGGCGAAGAAGCGGGCATCGGATCGCAAGTCGTGGCTGGAAACGAAGGGCGACCTGGCTTCCTTGGAAGTCTGACCGGAACTGCTCATCGCTTGGAGCCGTTGCGACGGCCTCGTTGCCATCCGCATCGGATTTTTCCGGCGGCGCGGCCCGGAGACGGGCGCGATCCGGCTTCGCGGAAGGCCTGACGCCTGTTTCCGTTGCATGCGGCCGTCGCGACGGCCCTGTCGAGAGGCAGGATGTGCGTCGTGGCGCGGTTGAACACGTCGTTCACTCACCCGATGCGATAACCGTGGCATGGCAACGGATCGCGACACACACCCCTACACCTTCGGCCTGGAAGAAGAGTACTTCCTCGTCCGCCGCAACGGCCGTCGCCTGCGGCACATGCCGCGGCGATTTTTCAGCGAGTGCCGCGAGGCGCTGGGCGAGCGCTTCGGCAGCGAAATGCTGCAGACGCAGGTCGAGGTGCAGACCGGCGTGCACGACGACACGCGCGCCGCCGAAACCGACCTGCGCACGCTGCGTCGTACCGTCGGCGGGATCGCGCACCGGCACGGGCTCGGCATCCTGTCGGCCGGCACGCACCCGTCGGCGCAATGGCGCGGGCAACGCAGCACCGACAAACCCCATTACGATCAGGTGATGGGCGAACTGCAGATGCTGGGACAGCGCAATCTGCTGTGCGGCCTGCACGTGCATGTACAGCCGGCCGACCCGGACCAGCGCGTCGCGCTGATGGCGCGCATGCAACCGTTCCTGCCCCTGTTGCTGGCGCTCAGTACCTCGTCACCCTTCTGGATGGGGCATGCGACCGGCCTGATGGGCTACCGCCAGACCGCGTACCAGGAGATTCCACGCACGGGATTGCCGCCACTGTTCCGGAACCAGGCCGAGTACGACCACTACGTGCAGCGCATGACCGACGGCCGCGCGATCAAGGATGCGAGCTTCCTCTGGTGGGCACTGCGGCCGTCACTCGCATTTCCCACGCTGGAGCTGCGCATTACCGACGCGTGCACCGACCTGTGCGATGCGTTGGCGATCGCGCAGATCTACCGTTGCCTGGTACGGCATCTCGAGCGCAGGCCGACGCTGTACGCCGACCTGCACGCAGGCGACCAGGCGATCGTGGCCGAAAACCTGTGGCGGGCCCAGCGCTACGGATTCGACGCCGGCCTGATCGACCTGGGCAGCCGTCGCCTGGTGCCGGTGCGGGAGATGCTGGAGAACACGCTGGAGGCCCTGGACGACGACGTCCGCGCGCTGGACTGCGCATCGCAGGTCGAGCGGGTATGGCAGATCCTGACGGAAGGCACCAGCGCGCACGGACAGGTGGCGCGGTACCAGGAACGCAGGCGGGCGGGCGACAGTCACGCCGACGCGCTGTCGCACGTCGTGCACTGGCTCGCCGACGCGACCTTGGCCGGCTGACCGGCCGATCAGCGCGCGACGGTCTTCTGCTGCGACACCGCGAACACGCCCGCCATCACCAGCACGGTGCCCGCCACCTGCCAGGGCCCCATCGGTTCGCCGAGCAGCAGCAGGCTGAGCAAGATGGTCGATACGGGACCGATCATGCCGACCTGCGCCGCCAGTGCGGAGCCGATGCGCGCCACCGCCATCATCACCGCCAGCACCGGCAAAACGGTGCACAGGGTGCCGTTGACCAGCGACAGCGCATAGACTTCCCAGGGCAGTACCATCGCCTGCATCGGACGTACCACGACGAACTGCAGCAGGCACAGCACGCTGGCCACGCTGCTGGCGTAGGCGGTCAGGCGCACGGCGCCGACGCGTGCGACCAGTTCGCCGCTGCCGACGAGGTACAACGCATACGCCAGCGCGCTGCCGAACACCAGCGCACCGCCGAGCAGGATGTTGGAACCACCGGTCTGCAGGTCGTGCCCGAACGCCAGCGCCACGCCGGCGTAGCTGACCAGCAGCGCCAGTACCTGCCGCCGCGAGATCCGCTTGCCGAACGCCAGCCAGCCGATCAGTGCGACCAGCGTCGGCGTCAGGTAGAGGATCAGCCGCTCCAGCGTGGCGGTGATGTACGCCAGGCCCGCGAAGTCGAGGAAGCTTGCAAGGTAGTAGCCGAGGAAGCCGAGGAGCAGGATCCGCACGCGGTCCGCGCGCGACAGCGGCGCGCTGCGGCGGGCGGCCCAGAACCCCATCAGCAGGAAGAACGGGAACGCCACCAGCATGCGCAATGCCAGCAGCGTTACGGCATCGGTGTCGTAACGGTAGCCGAGCTTGACGATGATGGCCTTGCCCGAGAAGGCGATGGCGCCCAGGGCCGCCAGCATCAGGCCGGACCGGCTGACGGCATGCAGACCCGGCGGCGGATGCGGCGCCTCCGGCGCCTCGGCGGGCGCCACGTCGAGCGGTTGCGCCAGTTCGTCTTCCGCCTCCGGCCGTTTCATCGCGAGCGCCTCACGCCAGCGTACGCTCCAGCAGGCGACGGATCAGGGCCTGCGTCCGCGCCGCACGCTCCGGCAGGTAGACGAACGTGTCCTCGTCCATGTAGTTCAGCTGTGCCAGCTCCAATTGCACAGCCTGGACGCCATGGGCGACATCCGCGTAGTGGCGGGTGATGTAACCGCCACGGAAACGCCCGTTGGCCACGAAGCTGTAGTCCGATTGCGACGCCAGCACGGCTTCCAAGGCCTGCTGCAGGGCGGGCGAGCAGCTCGTTCCTCCCGCCGTGCCCAGGTTGAAATCCGGCAGGCGACCCTCGAACAGGAACGGCACCACGCTGCGTATCGAGTGGCCTTCCCACAGCACCACGCGCCCATGCGCGCCGTGGATGCGCGCCAGTTCGTCCTGCAGCGCGCGGTGGTAAGGCCGCCAGTACCTGTCGACGCGCGACGCGATCTCGCCGGGTGCAGGCTCCAGGCCCGGCAGGTACACGGGATCGCCGCTGAAGCGCACGGTCGGACACAGGCCGGTGGTGTTCTGTCCGGGGTAGAGCGAGACATCGTCTTCCGACCGGTTGAGGTCGACGACATAGCGCGAGCAGGTCGGCGCGATGATCGAGGCGCCCAGCTCGCGCGCGAACGCGTAGAGCTCCGCCACGTGCCAGTCGGTGTCCGGGACGCGGCGCGCTTCCGGCGTGAGGCGCGCCGCGATGTCGTCCGGAAGCGCCGTCCCGTTGTGCGGCAGGCTGATGAACAGCGGCGCGGTACCGCGATGCAGGGTGAAGGTATCCATGCCGCCATTGTATCGCTGCGCCCGACGGGGCCGGCTCACCGCATCAGCACGACTTCCTCGGCACTGGTCGGATGAATCGCCATGGTGTCGTGCAGATCGGCCAGCGTGATGCCCTTCTTCAGCGCCACGGCGAAGCCCTGCAGCATTTCGTCCGCACCTTCGCCGAGCAGATGCAGGCCGACGACGCGCTTGTCCGCGCCCGCCAGGACCAGCTTGAAGAGACTGCGCTGCGGCGAATCGGCCAAGGCATGCAGCATCGGGCGGAAACGGGTCGTCAACGCAGTCGTTTGATCGCCGTATCGCGCACGTGCCTCGGCCTCGGTCAGGCCCACCTGCGCTACCGGCGGATGCGAGAACACCACGGTCGGAATCAGCGTGTAATCCAGCCGCGCGTCCGCCTGGCCACCGAACAGGCGATCCATCAGCCGGCGTGCCGCCGCGATCGCCACCGGCGTCAACGCCGCCTGCCCGGTGACGTCGCCGACGGCGTGGATGCCGGCGACGCGCGTGTCCTGCCATTCGTCCACCTGCACGAAGCCCTTGGCATCGAGCGCCACGCCGACCGATTCCAGCCCCATGTCGCGCGTCGTCGCACGACGGCCCGTGGCGAAGATCACTTCGTCGAACGGCGACGTACGCGTGCCATCGTCGGCCAGCAGCACCACGCCGTCCTCCGGCGCACGCTCCAGCGCCGCGACGGAGTGTCCGAAGTGCAGGCGCACGCCATGCTGCCGCATGTCGGCGGCCAGTTCGTCGGTGATCTGCGTATCGAAGCCGTCGAGCAGGCGTGGCCCCCGCACGAATACTTCCACCTGGCTGCCCAGGGCCTGCAGAACGCCCGCCAGCTCGACCGCCACATAACCGCCGCCGATGACCGCCACGCGCGGTGGCGCGGCGCACAGGTTGAAGAAATCATCGGATACCTTGCCCAGGTCGGCGCCCGGGATGTCCGGCCGCGCCGGATGGCCACCGGTCGCGATCAGCATGTGCTTCGCATGCAGCTGCACGCCATCGGCGTTGACCACGGTACGGGCATCCAGCAGCCGGCCGCGGCACGGCATCACCACCACGCCGCTCTCGTCCAGCCGCTTCATGTAGCTGGCATGGATGCCGGCGATGTAGCGCTGGCGGTGGACAATGAATTCCTTCCAGTCCAGGGTCGGCGGCGCCGTGTCGAAGCCGAGCGACGATGCCATCGCGATCTTCTGCGACAGTTCGGCGGCCAGCCACATCGCCTTCTTCGGCACGCATCCCACGTTCACGCAGGTACCGCCGAGTTCCTTGGGCTCCAGCAGCGCGACCTTGGCGCCATGCGATGCGGCACGGAACGCGCCCGCGAGGCCGCCGGATCCGCCACCGATCACGATCAGGTCGAAGTCCTGCGGTTTCATGCGAATCGCTCCGGTCGGTACGGCGAAGGGTCGAAGGCGGGCGGGCGGCCGCTCATCAGGTCAGCCATCAGCTGGCCCGATGCGGCGCTCATGCTGATGCCCAGCATGCCGTGGCCGGCGGCCATCCAGACATGCGCATGCCCCGGCGCGCGCCCGAGCAGGGGCAGGTCGTCCCAGGTCATCGGACGCCAGCCGCACCAGCGCTCATGCACCTCGGCGCCGACGGGCTCGCGCAGGAATTCACGCGCACCCCGCTCCAGCGCCGCCAGCCGGGTTTCGTTGAGGGTGTTGTCGTGACCGGAGAACTCCATCGTGCTGCCGAGCCGGAAGCCGCTGTCCCAGACCGTCACGCACACGGAACGGTCCTTCAGCACCATCGGACGGCGCGGCACGAGGCCGGGGCGCGAATAGGTGATCGAATAGCCCTTGCCGGGCTGGATCGGCGCGCGAAGGCCCAGCGTGCGCGCGAAGGCCGGCGTCCATGCGCCGAGCGCGATCACCGCATCCCGCCCCTCGCGCTGGCCTCCCGGCGTGGTCAAGCGCACGCCGGTCGCGGTCGGCTCCAGCCGTTCCACGCGGCAATGCTCCTCGATGATGCCGCCCTGCCCGCGCACCACGCGGGCCAGTTCGGCCACATAACGGTCGGGACGCAGGCGTCCGTCGCCCGGGAAGCGGATCGCGCCGGTGACGCCCGGCAACATGGCGGGCTCGTCGCGCTCGTAGGCGGCGCCGTCGAACACCTGGGTGGCGATGCCGAACTCCGCCAGCACCTTCGCTTCGTCCACGTACTGCTGGAACCTGCGTGGATCGCGGAACACATAGTCCAGCCCTTCTTCCTCGAACTCGCACGCCAGGCGATAGCGCGCCACCCAGTCGGCCAGCCGCACCCTTGAATCGTTGAGCAGCGCCGCGCGCGACTGCGTGCTCTGCCGCCAGTCGCGCAGGTTGCAGCGCGCCGCGAAACGCAGCAGCCAATGCCACAGGGCCGGATCGATGCGGGGTTTCAGATAGAGCGGCGCATCCGGCGTGAACATCCAGCGCAGCGCCTGCGCCACCACGCCGGGTGCGGCCAGTGGCGGCGCATGGCTGGGCGTGATGGTGCCGCAGTTGCCGTGGGATGCACCGCCGCCGGCAGCGCCCGCGTCCAGGATGCAGACGCCGCGACCGGCTTCCAGCAGCGCCAGTGCGGTCGCCAGGCCGATGGCACCGCCGCCGATGATGAGGACGTCGTCGTGGGAAGTCACCGCGACAGTCTAGTCCGAATCACACGGTACGAAGCCGCAGCGGCTGCGGCTTCAGGTAGGTCAGCGAGCGCCACACCCACTCCATCGGACCGAAGCGGAAGCGCGACAGCCACCATCGGCTCAGCAGCACCTGCACGGCGAACAGCGCCAGCGCGAACAGCGGCTGCCACGCCCGCGCCAGCTGCTCGAAGTAGCCCAGGCCGTAACCGTAGAAGATCCACGTGCAGACCAGCGACTGCATCAGATAGTTGGTCAGCGCCATGCGGCCCGCCGGAGCCAGCCAGGACAGCAGTCGCCGCAATACCGGCGCGTCCAGCGCCCGCACCAGCCACGCCACGTAGCCCAGGCACATGAGCAGGTTGGCGAGCATCTGCAGCGCAAAGGCGTTGGACGTACGGAGGTTGAACGTCACCCCATCCATGGTGGGCGCCAGCGCCACCGAAGCCAGCATCGCGACCAGGCCCACCGGCAGGGCACCCCAGCGCAGGCCCGCGTAAAGACGGGGGAACCCGCGTGGACGCACGATGGCGCCGCTGCGCACGAACCACGCGCCCAGCAGGAACATGCAGACCACGATGAAGCCGAACAGGGTGATGTTGCTGAGCGCCATGACGGTGCTCTTCAGCCGCTGCCACGTGGCTTCGGCGTAGGTGCCGCTGCCGTAGGCCGCGCGCTCGCTCTCGATGAGCGCCTGCATTTTCGCGCCCGTCTCGGCGACGAACCTGTCCCAGCCCTCGGTGCCGCCGAGCAGCGAGCCCATCGCGCCCATCAGGTACATCAGGCCGATCGGTACGACATACGCGGCCAGTCCCAGCCAGAGACACCAGCGGGGAGGCAGCGGCCGGAGGGCCAGCAACAGGAAGGAGCACAGCGCGTACATCACCAGGATGTCGCCGGCCCAGAGGAAGACGCCGTGGAATACACCGAAGGCCAGCAGCACCAGGCCACGGCGCCAGTACACGCCGGCGAACGGCCTGCCCGCCTGCTCGGCCCGCTGCGACATCACCGCGAACCCCATGCCGAACAGCAACGAGAACAGGGTGTAGAACTTGCCCTGCACCAGCACATAGACCAGCAGGTCGACGGTGCGATCCATGTCCGTGAGCGTGGGATCCAGCCCCGTGCCGGACGCCATCACCGGCCCCACGAAGCCTTCCAGATTCATCAGCAGGATGCCCAGCAGCGCGAAACCGCGCAGCACGTCCATCGCCTCGATGCGCTCCGTTACCGCGACCGGTGCGAAGTTCTCCGTGATCGTCGCCGTCATTCCTTCCCCCTGTTTGATCGGACCGATTAGAGCATGCGCGATGCCGCATCCGGCCCGCCAAATGAAACGGCCCGCTTGCGCGGGCCGTCCGGATCGCACGATGCCGCACGACTCAGTGGTGGTGGCCGCCGTCGCCGTGCACGTGGCCGTGCTCGATCTCTTCCGCGCTGGCTTCGCGCACGTCCACGATCTCCACGTCGAAATGCAGGTCCTTGCCGGCCATCGGGTGGTTGAGGTCCACGTCCACCACGCTCATGCCGATCTTCTGGATGGTCACGGCGCGCGGACCGAAGTTGGTCTGCAGCACGACCTGCTGGCCCGGCGCCAGGCGCTGGTTGCCGAAGTGCTTCTTGGGCACGCGCTGGGTCAGGCCGTCGCGACGCTCGCCGTAGGCATCGGCCGCCGCCACGTCGACGCCGAACTTCTCGCCGGCCTCGCGGTCCTGCATGGCGTTCTCCAGACCCGGAATGATGTTGCCGTGGCCGATCAGGATCGCCAGCGGCTCGCGGTCGGTCGAGCTTTCGATCGGCTCCTGGCCGGCTTCGGACACGGTGTAGTGGAAACGGACGACGCTGTCTTTTGCGATTTTCATGCGGGACTCTGGACGGGGCCTGCCGACGGGCAGGACAGGCGCGGCTTGTCGGCCGCAAGGGAATGCGGCGAAGATGCGCCGCGATGAAGGCCCGACATTATCCCGGCTTGCCCATGCCCGCGCCACTTCGGCCCGGGACCACCGCCCTGCTCTGCGCGGTTCTGCTGGCGCTCGCCGGCTGCGGGGGTTCGAAACCCCAGGCCCACAAGCCAGCCCCGCCTCCGGCCCAGCGCGCATGGCCCGTGGTCGAGGCCGACGATCCGGCCGCTGCCACGTCGGTGCTGATGCGCGCGATCGGCCTGGTCGGCACGCCCTACCGGTATGGCGGCAACACGCCGGAGTCCGGCTTCGACTGCAGCGGCCTGGTGACCTACGTGTACCGGGACATGCTGGACCTGCGCCTGCCACGCACATCGCGCGAACTGGCGCAGGTGCAGGGACCGAAGATAGAACCGCGCCGCCTGGCGCCGGCCGACCTGGTGTTCTTCGGCACCCAGGGCAGCGTCACCCACGTGGGCATCTATGTCGGTGAGGGCCGCTTCGTCCACGCCCCCAGCACAGGGGGCACGGTACGTCTGGACCATCTGGACGGGCCCTACTGGCGGGACCACTACAGCGGCGCGAAACGCGTCCTTCGTTAGGATTCGGTCAAGTCTGTGACAGCGAACGTTCACGCTTAACGAATAAATAACGATTTATGAACCAAATCGGGCCGATCAGCCGGCATTATCACCCCTGACTTGTTAAATCCCTTCCGCGCGTGACGACCGACGACGACCTGCCAACAGGCCAGCCTGCCGCCACCCACCGCCTGCCGCGGAGGGTTTCCCGACTCCTCATCTGCCTTGGCCTGTGCGCCATGGCGTCCGTCGCGCAGGCCCAGACTGCCGCGACGGCCGTCGACGCCGCGTCAACGCCGGTCTCGCCCGATGCGGCGGCCCCCTTGCCGGTACCGGCGGCCAAGCCGGTCATCGCCAGCGTCAAGGAAAAGGCGGCCGAAGCCGCCACCGCCACGCTCTCCGCCTTGCTGCCGCGCCTGGCCGCCAGCGACACGCTGCCGCTGGTGGACCGTTCCGCCATGGTGGCCGGCGACATCAGCAAGCTGCTGGCCGCTTACGACCTGAGCAAGGAAGGCGTGGTCGCGCAGGAACAGCAGGGCGGCAAGGTCAACGTGGTCCTGCAGCGCGCGCTCGCCCTGATGGGCACGCCGTATCGCTGGGGCGGCACCTCGCCCGACAGCGGCTTCGACTGCAGTGGCCTGGTCGGCTATGTATTCCGTACCGCGCTGGGCATCGAACTGCCGCGGGTCTCCCGCGACATGGCCTCCAAGGCCGACGCCGAGCTGGTCGGTGCGCGCGAAGAACTGCGCCAGGGCGACCTGGTCTTCTTCGGACTGAAAGGCCGCATCAACCATGTCGGCATCTACGTCGGCGAAGGCCGCTTCCTGCATTCGCCGAGCAGCGGCAAGGACGTGCGCGTGGACAGCCTGATCACCGGCTATTGGGCCAACCGCTACCTCAGCGGCCGCCGCGTCGCGATGTAACAAGCACTTCCTCCGCAACTGCATGCAGAAGGCCGCCTCGCGCGGCCTTCGTGCTTTCCGGCGCCGGCTGCGGTGCGGCGCAGCTTGCACCTGACGTCGCATTGCCGCCATCCTCCGGTGGCGCGCCGATGACCGCGCATTACCTGTCCGTTGCGCGAAGGGGAGTCGTACGCGATGCAGGCTTCATTGTTGACCAATCTGCTGTTGCCACTGGCCCTGGGCATCATCATGCTCGGCCTGGGGCTGGGACTGACGCTCGAGGATTTCCGCCGCGTCGCACGCTATCCGCGTGCGGTGCTGATCGGCCTCGGGCTGCAGACGCTGGTGCTGCCGTGGGTCGCGTTCGGACTGGCGCTCGGTTTCGGCTTGCCGGCCGAGCTCGCGGTCGGGCTGATGCTGCTGGCGGCCTCGCCCGGTGGTGCGACCGCGAACATCTACAGCCACCTCGCCCACGGCGACGTGGCGCTGAACATCACGCTGACCGCGATCAACAGCCTGCTCTGCCTGCTGACGCTGCCGGTGATCCTCAACCTGTCGCTGGAGTACTTCCTCGGCGCTGGCCAGTACGTCCCGCCACCGACCAAGAAAGTGGTCGAGGTCGCGGCGATCATCCTGCTGCCTGTCGCGATCGGCATGCTGTTGCGCGCGAAGGCGCCCGGCTTCGCGGCACGTGCGGAGAAGCCGATCCGCCTGCTGTCTGTCCTGGTGCTGGCCCTGCTCGTGGTCGCCGCCGTGGCACAGGAATGGAAGACGCTGACCACGTACTTCGCCATCGTCGGCCTGGCCTGCCTCTTGTTCAACCTCGCGAGCATGGGCGCCGGCTATGCGGCACCGCTGGCATTGCGGCTGCCGAGGAGGCAGGCCATCGCCATCGCGATGGAAATCGGCATCCACAACGGCACGCTGGCGATCTTCATCGCGCTCAACGTGCTGCAGAACCCGACCGTGTCGGTACCGGCGGCGGTCTACAGCCTGCTGATGTTCGTCACCGCGGCGATATTCGCCTGGTGGGTGTCGCGCGAGAAGGCGTCGCCTGCCTGAGTCTTGTGAAAGCGTCCTGTGGGAGCGACGTCAATCGAAGAGACGGGATGCCTCCATCGCGACTGACGTCGCTCCCACAGCATCCCATCAGCCGGTCCGCGCCCCGCTTTCGTCGAGACCCACGTTGCTGGAGGCGCGCTCGTAGACCTCCCGGTCCAGCAGGCCGGTTTCCTTCGCCACCAGTACCGGCACCAGCATCTGGCCGGTAACGTTGGTCATGGTGCGCATCATGTCGAGGATGCGGTCGATCGCCACCAGCAGGCCGATGCCTTCCAGCGGCAGGTTGGCCGCGCTCAGCACCAGCGTGACCATCACCGTCGCCGTGCCCGGCACGCCGGCGGTGCCGAAGCTGCCCAGCACCGAGGCCAGCAGGATGACGAAGTACTGGTTCATCGACAGGTCCAGCCCGAAGTACTGGGCCACGAAGATCGAGGTCAGCGCTGGATAGATGGCACCGCAGCCGTCCATCTTGATGCTGGCGCCAAGCGGCACCGCGAATGCGGCATAGTCCTTGTCCACGCCGAGGTTGTGGGTGACGCTGCGCAGCGCGACCGGCATCGACGCGAAGCTGGACGAACTGACGAACGCCACCTGCATGCCCGGCGCCGCGCCGCGGAAGAACTTCCAGGGGTTCAACCCGTGCGCGAGCAGCAGGCTGCCGTACACCACCACGATGTGGATCGCGCAGGCGACATACAGCGCACCGATGTAGCTGCCCAGCGGCAGCAGCTTCTCGAACCCGTAGGTGCCGACCAGCGAACCGATCAGGCCGAACGTGCCGATCGGCGTCATTTCCAGCACGAAGCGCGTGACCTGCACCATGGTGTCGCTGGCCTCGCCGGCCAGCTTGCGCAGCCCGGCGCTGCGCTCGCCCAGCTTGACCAGCGCAAAGCCGAGCAGGCCCGCGAAGAAGATGACCTGCAGGATCTTGCCTTCGGTCAGCGCCTTGAACGGATTGGCCGGCACGATGTCCAGCAGTACCTGCACCGGCGTGGGGACTTCGCGCACCTGGTAATCGGGCGCCATCATCAGTCCGGTGAGGCCCTTGCCAGGCTGCACGATCCAGCCCACCGCCAGCCCCACGCATACCGCCAGCGCAGCGGTGGTGGCGAACCACAGGAACGTGCGTCCGCCGAGCGCGGCGACCGATTTCTGTCCGTGCAGGCTGGACACGGCGTTGATCACCGCGAAGAACACCAACGGCACCGCGATCATCTTGATCAGCGTGACGTAGAGATCGCCCAGCGGCTTGAGCCAGACGCCGGCCGCCGGCCCCATCAGCCAGCCCGCCAGTGCGCCCAGCACGAAGCCGGCGACGACGCGTTGCCAGAACGGGATCTTCAACCAGGCCGAGACCAGCTTCATCCGGACGACTCACACAAGTGGACGCGACACCTTAGCCGAAGGCCCTGCGGCCGGCGACCCTGCACGCGGAATGGCGGGTGTCATGAACAGGACACTGCGTGGACGGCATAATTGCGTACCCCGCCCGTGCCGGCGCGTGAAGGACACGCCGCCCGCAGACAGGTGGCCGACCGCCGCCACGGCGA
Source organism: Pseudoxanthomonas sp. GW835-FHT14C01 (assembly GCF_058793715.1). Classification (NCBI taxonomy): domain Bacteria; kingdom Pseudomonadati; phylum Pseudomonadota; class Gammaproteobacteria; order Lysobacterales; family Lysobacteraceae; genus Pseudoxanthomonas; species Pseudoxanthomonas sp. GW835-FHT14C01. Next base: position 547,603 of record NZ_JBXAGB010000002.1, on the reverse strand, counting down.
CAAGACGACTGAGGACAACGCACGCCCCGGCGTCATGAGATGAGCAACACTCTGCCCCGACAAGGAAACTCGATGCACCGGCTTCCCCCGTTCCTGACCGCGTTGCTGGCCGTATCGCTGGCCGGCTGCGCCAGCGCGCCGCCCTCCCCCGCTTCCCGTGCCACCGCGCCGCACGTCGATGTCCCCACCGTCGCGCACCCGCAAGGCGAAACGCCGCAATGGTGGTATCGGAATGGTGCGGCGAAGGCCGCCGCGAACGGCGCGATGCAGGGCCGGGCGAAGAACGTCATCGTGTTCCTCGGCGACGGCATGAGCCTGACCACCGTGGCGGCGGCACGCATCTTCGAAGGCCAGCGCAAGGGCACGCCCGGCGAGGAGAACCTGCTGAGCTGGGAGCGCTTCCCGCACACCGCCTTCAGCAAGACCTACAACACCGATTCGCAGACGCCCGACTCCGCCGGCACGATGACCGCCGTCGCCACCGGCGTGAAATCGCACATGGGCGCGATCGGCGTCTCCGCGGGACGCAAGGGCGAGTGCACACCCGATGGCAGCAAGGACCTGCTCAGTTGGCTGACGCTGGCCGACAGCGCCGGGCTGGCCACCGGCATCGTCACCACGGCTCGCATCACGCACGCGACGCCGGCCGCGACGTACGCGCATGTCTCGCACCGCGACTGGGAGAACGACAGCGACCTGCCGCCGGACGCCATCGCGGCGGGCTGCAAGGACATCGCACAGCAACTGCTCGCCGCATCGCGCTTCGGGAAAGGCCCCACGGTCGCGCTGGGCGGCGGTCGCGGCGAATTCTTCCCGGTCGACGTGCGCGATCCCGAAGAGGACGACAAGGTCGGCCAGCGCCTGGACGGCCGCAACCTCGTGGAGGAATGGAAGCAGGTGCATCCGCAGGGCGCCTACGTCACCAACACGCAGCAACTGGAAGCGGCAGCCGGCGCACCGCAGCTGCTCGGCCTGTTCGAGTACGACCACATGCAGTTCGAACACGATCGCCGCAAGGACGCGCAAGGCGAGCCGTCGCTGGCCGACCTGACGCGCGTCGCCATCCGTACCCTGTCGCGCCACCACGAGGGCTTCGTGCTGCTGGTCGAAGGCGCACGCATCGACCATGCGAACCACTACGGCAACGCCTACCGCGCGCTCGACGAGACCGTCGCGATGTCGGACGCCGTGCAGGCCGCCGTGGACGCGACATCGCGCGACGACACGCTGATCCTAGTCACCGCCGACCATTCGCACACGCTCAACTTCGTCGGCTATCCGGTGCGCGGCAACCCCATCCTGGGCAAGGTGCGCGGCCAGGGCGGCGAAGACGACATGCCGGGGGATCTCGCCCGCGACCAGAACGGCCAGACCTTCACCACGCTCACCTACGCGAACGGTCCCGGCTACACCGGCGCCAGCAACCGCCAGCCGGCCGGCCCGAAGCGCTTCCTGCATGCGCCCAGCAGCGTCGAACCGTCGGAAGGCCGCCCCGACCTGAGCCATGTCGACACCGAACATCCCGATTATCTGCAGGAGGCACTGGTGCCGCTGAAGTCGGAATCCCACGGCGGCGAAGACGTCGGCATCTGGGCGATCGGCCCCGGCAGCGACGCGGTGCGCGGCACCGTCGAACAGAACACGATCTACCACGTCATCGTGCAGGCGGCGCCGGCGCTGCGTGCACGCCTGTGCGCGGCGGGGACGTGCGATGCGAACGGCGTGCCGGTGGAACTGCCGAAGCCGGCGGATTTCCAGAAGAAGTGAGGCCGACGCCCCGCGCATGCCGGGGCGCGTGGATCAGAACGGCTTGGCCAGGACGAGCCAGATGACCGCGATCAGCGCGAACAGCGGAAGTTCGTTGAACCATTTCAGCGCCGTCGGCGAAGGCAGCGCCTTGCCCTTCGCCACGCCCTTCAGCCAGCGGCCGGTGACGATGAAGTGCACCAGGATCAGCGCGACCAGCGTCAGCTTGGCGTGCAACCAACCGCCGCTGATGCCGAAGTGGAGCCACAGCACGGCACCCAGGATCACCGCAATGCCGAACATGCTGTGGCCGAAACCATACAGGCGACGGCCCATCAGCAGCAGGCGCGCCTGCACGTCGGCTTGTCCCGTCGTCTCGGCGAGGTTGACCAGGATGCGCGGCAGGTAGAACACCGTCGCCATCCAGGCGATGACGAAGACGAGGTGGAAGGTCTTGACCCACAGGTACATGCGGCTGGCTCCGTCTGGCGGCGCGGGAGGGTGTGCGCCTAGGATAGCGCGCCGCATCGCGTAAGCTTCCCGCCTTTCCGCACCCCGGGACCCGCGCATGACCAAGCAGTACGACGCCGACTATTTCCAGCGCTGGTACCGCGACGGGGACATCGGCGGTGCGCCGCGGCTCGCACGCAAGGTGGCGCTGGCCGTGGCGGTGGCCGAATACCACCTGGAGCGCCCGGTCCGCACCGTGCTCGACATCGGCTGCGGCGAAGGCGCGTGGCGGGCACCGCTGCTGAAACTGCGGCCGAAGCTGCAGTATCTCGGCTTCGACGCCAGCGAGTACGCCGTGCGCCGCTTCGGACGCACGCGCAACCTGCACTACGCCCGCTTCGAGGACTTCCAGTACCTGCGCCCCTGCGAACCGGCGGACCTGCTGGTGTGTTCCGACGTGCTGCACTACGTGCCGACGCGCGAGTTGAAACGCGGCCTGCCCGGGCTGGCGGAACTCTGCGGGGGCGTGGCGTTCCTGGAGACCTTCGCGAAGGAAGACGCGTTCGAGGGCGACCATGACGGCTTCCAGCCGCGCAGGGCCGCGTGGTACCGGCAGGCCTTCGACGGCGAGGGCTTCCAGTCCATCGGCAACCACTGCTGGCTGGGGCCGCGGCTGGCCGGCGATGTCGCGGTACTGGAGGCCACCGACTACCGGCCGATAACCTGAACAGGCCACGCGCGGCCACCCTGCCTTTGGGGTATGCTGCGGCGCAGCACCACGCACCAAAAGCGGGATTCCGGAACGCCATGACCCTGTACCAACTGCACGAACTCGGACGCGCATGGATGGCGCCGCTGGCCTACATGGCCGAAGCCAATGCACGGATGTTTTCCACGCCGACCAGTTGGCTGTCCAACGTGCCCGGTGCCGAGCGGATCGCGGCCGGCAACGAACTCGTCCACCGCATCGGCAAGGATTACGAAAAGCCGGCGTGGGACATCCGCGAAGTCGAAGCGCACGGCCGCACCGTGCCGGTCGTGGAACTGGAAGCGCTGAAGAAGCCGTTCTGCCGCCTGTTGCGCTTCAAGCGTTACACCGACGATGCCGCGACCATCGCCGAGTTGAAGGACGACCCCACCGTGCTGGTGGTCGCGCCGCTGTCCGGGCACCACGCCACCCTGCTGCGCGATACCGTGCACACGCTGCTGCGCAACCACAAGGTCTACGTGACCGACTGGGTCGACGCACGCATGGTTCCCGAGTCGGACGGCGCGTTCAGCCTCGACGACTACGTCGCCTACGTGGAGGAATTCATCCGCCACATCGGCGCGGAGAAGCTGCACGTCATCAGCGTCTGCCAGCCGACGGTGCCGGTGCTCGCCGCCGTCTCGCTGATGGCCGCGCGCGGCGAAGCGACGCCGCGTTCGCTGGTGATGATGGGCGGCCCGATCGACGCGCGCCGCAGTCCCACCGAGGTCAACAGCCTGGCCACGCGCAATCCGCTGTCGTGGTTCGAGAACAACGTCATCCACACGGTGCCGATGCCCTACCCGGGCGAAGGCCGCCGCGTGTATCCCGGCTTCCTGCAGCATGCCGGCTTCATCGCGATGAACCCCAGCCGCCACTTCATGTCGCACTGGGACTTCTACGCCGACCTGGTGAAGGGCGACCTGCAGGACGCCGAATCGCACCGCAAGTTCTACGACGAGTACAACGCCGTGCTGGACATGCCGGCCGAGTATTACCTGGACACCATCCGCACCGTCTTCCAGGAGTTCCTGCTGCCGCGCGGCAAGTGGAAGGTCAACGGCGAACTGGTCACGCCGGCGGCGATCAGGAAGACCGCGCTGATGAGCATCGAGGGCGAACTCGACGACATCTCCGGCCAGGGCCAGACCGCGGCGGCGCACGACCTTTGCACCGGCATCGCAAAGGCGCACCACAAACATCTGACCGTCGAGGGTGCCGGCCACTACGGCATCTTCAGTGGTCGTCGCTGGCGCGAGAAGGTCTACCCGCAGGTACGCGACTTCATCGCCAAGTACGCCGACTGACGTCACACGATGTAGAGCCGAGCCCGCTCGGTTCCGCACGATGACAAGGAACAGCGGAGCAAGCGCCGCTCTACGCAAGAAAAGCCGCCCAATGGGCGGCTTTTCCTGTGATGGTGGAGCGATCTCACACCACCGGCGTGCGCACCAGCAGGTGCTTGGCGAGCCAGCCGTGGAAGATGCCGACGACGCGCGCCAGGTGCAGGGTGGCGAACAGCAGGATGACGCCGACCACCGATGCCAGGGGCAACAACCACGGCGCCTCGGTGACGAGGTTCCAGTCGCCGAAGTTCATCACGTAACCATGGGGCAGGAAGAACGCCACCGGTGCCGCGATCAACCCCAGAGACAGCGCCAGCAGGGTGATGGCGACCGAGAAGTACAGCACGCCCAGCGGGTGCATCAGCAGCAGGTACAGCGTCGCCGTCCAAGTGCGTCCATCGGTGAACAGCTCTTTCAGGCGGGTGAGCCAAGGCTTGTCGCGCTGCGTGTACAGCGGCCGGCGCGGCATGCGCTCGCCGAGCAGCACTTCGACCACGCGGCCTTCGACCAGCGACAGCAGCCGCACCGACATCAGGAACAGCAGCAGCAGCGGGATGCCGACGATCAGGATCAGCAGGCCGATCGACAGGCTGGCGCCGGTGACGACCCAGGTGAAGTAGAACGTACCGGTCGCGAGCGACAGCAGCATGTAGAACAGCGCGCCATACGTGCGCGGATCCGCCGCGACGCCGAAGAACCGGCCCAGCACCGAGGTGCGCTTCCGCGGCACCGGCGGACGCAGCGCCTTGGCGACGGTGACCTCGGTGTCGCGGTAGATGTCGGCGACTTCCTCCGGCGCGCCGTAGCTGCCGGCGACCGAGGCGATCACCTCGGCTTCGGACTTGCCCGGGTTTTCCGCCAGCTCCGAGCGCAGGTATTCCTCCGCGTCGTAGACGGCGTCCTGGATCATCGCCTTGTCGGCGCCGGCCAGCGCGGCGCGCAGCTGATCGAGGTATTCCGGAATGGTGGTGGGCAGGCGGCTGCCCGCGACGGTGGTGGTGTTCATGCAGGAATCCCCTCAAGCACGGAATCGACGGAATCGCGGGTGGCGCGCCAGGCGGCGGCCCAGGACTGCAGGGTCTGCCGCCCTGCCTCGGTGATGCGGTAGTAGCGGCGCGGCGGTCCGGCGACGGAGGGTTCGACGAAGCTGTCCAGCAGCCCGCCGCCTTCCAGATTCCGGAGCACCGGATAAAGCGCGCTCTGCTTGCCGCTGAGCACGCCGTCACCGATGCGCTCCAGCTGCTTGGCGATCAGGTAGCCGTACAGCGGCTCGGCGGCACGGGACAGCACCGCCAGCAAGGCGAGCGACACCGTGCCGGCGCTGAGCTCTTTCTGGAACTTCTTCAGATGGATGTCGGGTTCGTTCATCGCCTTCCCCCTGCGGAACCACCGCTAGGTTGGAGACGATGCTATTGCGAAGTCTGATATAGCGAATGTGCCAGTAGTCATCCAATCCTTCGGCTGTGTCGCACGACGTCCAAGTCCCCCAGGGCACGCCCGTCAGGCGTCCGTCCGCCGTGCCTGTGCGCGGGCCACGCGCAGCAGCAGCGGCAGCGCGACCGTCCACGCGGCGGCGAGCCAGGCCAACCCATGCCACGCAGGCGGGTCAAGCGCACGGCGGCCCAGCCGTTTGCCGCGGCGAGGTAAGCCAGCGGCCCGCCGATGCCCCCCACCACCGCGCCCGCCCACGGACGCGACTGCAGCGCGCGCATGCCCGTGTCGAGCGTGACCGCCAAAGATGCCCACAAGGCCAGGATCCATGGCGGCGCCAGCAGGCCACCGAAGGCGGCGGCGCGGTAGACCAGCCACTCTTGCGCCGACGCCACGCCATCGACCAGCAGACCGCACAGCAGCGCCAGGGCCACCAGCCGCACTTCGTCCCGGCGCCGAGCGACCTTCAGCAGGTGCAGGCAGACGAAGACGGCGGCGGCCACCACGGCCGGCCAGGCATGGCCGCGTCCCGCGGCGATGACGGCAATGAACCAGACGATCTGGTTTCCCAGCAGGTTGAAGATCAGGCGCTTCGATTCGGGACGCATCGCGTCGTACCGGAGGGACGTGATGCAGGTACGCGACGCCGTGGCGGATGGATGCGGGCACGCGCCCGCGGACCGCTACTTGACCCGCCGCTTCTCGAGCTTGCGCGCCAGCGTGCGCCGGTGCAGTCCCAGACGGCGCGCGGCCTCGGAGATGTTGAAGTCGCTGGCAGCGAGCGCCTCGTGGATATGCTCCCACTCGAGGGTCTTGATCGACGTGGTGCGCGCGGTCAGTTCCACGTCGGCATCGCCGGCGGCACGCTGGAAGGCGGCTTCGATGTCGTCGGTATTGGACGGCTTGGCCAGGTAGTGGCGCGCGCCCAGCTTGATCGCCTCAACCGCAGTCGCGATGCTCGCGTAGCCGGTCAGCACGATGATGACCATGTCCGGGTCGAAGGCATGCAGGTGCTTGACGCTGGACAGGCCCGACGCGCCGGCGGCGAGCTTGAGGTCGACGACGGCATGGGTGGGCGCGAAGTCCTCCAGCAACGCCGGCATGCCCTCCTCCCCGGCGAGATGCCGCACCCGGTAACCACGGCGCTCGAACGAACGGACCAGCGTGCGCGCGAACGCCGCATCGTCCTCGACGATCAGCAGGCGGCGATCACTCTTGCTCATCATCGTCGTCCTCCTCGATAGCGATCGCGCCCAGCGGAAGCGTCAGCGTGACCATCGCCCCGCCCTGAGGCCGGTTCTTCGCCGTCAGGCTACCACCCAGCGTGCGCGCGACATTCACCGAGAGGAACAGGCCCAGCCCGCCTCCGGGCCGGCCCTTGCTGGTGTTGTAGGGCGTTCCGAGCTTCTGCAGGACGTCGGGCACGAAACCCGTCCCCGCGTCGCTGATCTCGATCACCAGCGTGTCGCCGTCGCTGCGCGCGTCCATCGCCACCCATTGCGGCGACGATTCCAGCGCGTTGTCGAGCACGTTGAAGACCATCTGCCGCAGACCGACGTCCGACACGATGTCCGGGTCCACATCGCAGCGGTTGCTGTAGCGGAACGACAGTGGATTGCGCGCCTCGCGCCATTCGGCCGCGAGGTCGTCCAGCATCGCGTGCAGCGTGGTCTCGGTCGGCGCCTCGGCGCGCGGTCCGCCGGCGGCCAGCAGGATGTTGGTGACGATGGACTTGCAGCGGGCCACCTGCGCCTGCATTTCCAGCACGTCGTTGTGCAGTTCGCCGTCGGACGCCATCGTCGGCAGGTGCTGCCAATCGCCCAGGATCACCGACAGCGTGGACAGCGGCGTGCCCAGCTCGTGCGCTGCACCGGAGGCCAGCAGGCCCATGCGCACGATGTGCTCCTCCTCGACCGCCCGCTGGCGCAATTCGGCCAGGCGCGCGTCGCGCTCGCGCAGGATGCCGCCGATGCGGGTGATGAACACCACCAGCAGGCCGGCGATCAGCAGGAAACACACCAGCAGCCCCTGCACGTAGTGGTCGGCCAGCCCGCGTGCCGGCTCCACGGCGAGTTCGATCGGCGTGCGGACCAGCGTCAGTCCGGTGACGCAGAGCGCGGCGGCGGCGGCGATCACCCAGCTCAGGGACGCGCGCAGCAGCACCGTGCCCAGCACCACCTGCAGCAGGTAGAGGAAGACGAAGGGATTGGTGATGCCGCCCGACAGGTACAACTGAATCGTCAGCGACGCCACGTCGACCAGCAGGCCGATCAGCAATGCGATGCTGGAGACATGCTCGCTGCGTCGCCACCACAGTTGGCTGACCAGGTTGAATAGGGCCAGCGCGGCCAGCACGCCGCACATCAGACCCAGCGGCAGCGCAATGCCGAGGCCGTAATGCACCACCAGAATGGTCGCCACCTGTCCCACTACGGCGATCCAGCGCAGTTGGATCAGCTGCTGCATGTTGCGCAGCCCTGCCCGGTCGCGGGAACTGCTCACGGTGGAGGTCCTGCGTGCGGGGCCGGCTACCTCATCCTGGCTCGTGGCTGCGTGCATGGTCGGGGTGCGTGCCTTTCCGGCGCCGATCATGGCGCAATCGGCGCTCCGACGCGACCAGATGGCCGCCGGCGAGCAGCGTCAGCAACGCCAGACCGAACCAGGTCAACGCGTAGGACAGGTGCGAATCGCGGAACTTCACCACCGTCAAGCCGCCGCGCGGCCAGTCGGGCGACGTCGCATCGCGATCCGCATCGATGAAGAACGGTGCGACCCGCCCCGCGGGGAGCCCCTGCTTCTGCGCGATGGCGGCAACGTCGCGCGAGTACCAGCGGTCCTGCTCCGGCACGTTGTGGCGCAGGAAGCCGCCCTCCGGTTCGCTGATGCGCAGCAGGCCCTGCACCGACACCTGGCCTGCCGGCGCTGGCGCAGTCGCAGCGCCGCTCGGCACGAAGCCCCGGTTCACCAGCACGTAGTCGCCCTCATCGGTCTGCAGGGGCTGCAGCACCCAGAAGCCGCCGCCGAGCTCGGTGACCGCCTGCGTGCGCGTTTCGTTGTCGGACACGAACCGACCCGTGACCGACACGCGCCGGTAGCTGTCGGTCGCGTCGCCGACGGCGGGCCACTGCGCACGAGGGGGTGCAGGCACGGCATCGGCGTGGATGCGCGCATCGACGCGGGCGATCAGGTCGTGCTTCCACGCCATCCGCTGCAGTTGCCAGATCCCCAGTGCGACGAATCCGCAGAAGGCGACCGCCAGCAGTGCGCCGAACGCGACCCGCCATCGCCTGCGCGGCGCATGCAGGGGGATCGCGGCGGCCGGATCGCTCACGGCAGGCTCTGCGCCGCTTCCTGCATCTGATGCATATCGTGCGTGCCGGGCATCATGTTGGTGTTCATGTTGTGCATGACCCACAGCGTGCCGATCAGCACGATCACCAGCAGGACCGCGGTGAAGATCAGCGCGAACAGGTTCCAGCCGCCTTCCGACTTCGGATTCATGTGCAGGAAGTAGACCATGTGCACGACGACCTGCACCATCGCGAAGGCCAGGATCACCAGCGTGGTGATGGCGGGCGTGGGCAGCACCTTGCCCATCACCAGCCAGAACGGGATCGCGGTGAGGATGACCGCCAGTACGAAGCCGGTCACGTACTCCTTCACGCTGACGTGCGGAATGCCGTCTTCGAGGAAATCGTCGTCGTGGTGCGAAGGGGAGGAAGGGTTGCTCATCACTGCACGCCCATCAGGTAGACGAAGGTGAAGACGCCGATCCAGACGACGTCGAGGAAGTGCCAGAACATCGACAGGCAGGCGATGCGGCGCGTGGTGGTCCGGTTCAGGCCCCACTTGCGTACCTGGAAGCACAGGACGACCAGCCAGACGACGCCGAACAGCACGTGCAGGCCGTGCGTGCCGACCAGCGTGAAGAACGCCGACAGGAACGCGCTGCGCTGCGGGCCCGCGCCGATGTGGATCAGGTGGTGGAACTCGTAGAGCTCGATCGACAGGAAGCCCAGGCCCAGCAGGCCGGTGACCAGCAGCCAGCCGATCGTGGCACGGCTGTTGCGCTTCATCATCGCCAGCATGGCGAAACCGTAGGTGATCGACGACACCAGCAGGATGCCGGTATTGATCGCGATCAGGTGCAGGTTGGGCAGGAACAGGTCGCGACCGGACGGGCCGGCGGCGTAGCTGCCGGAGAACACGCCGAAGGTCGCGAACAGGCTGCCGAAGATCATCAGGTCGCTGAGCAGGTAGATCCAGAAACCCAGCAGCGTGCCGTTCTCCGGATGGTGCCTGCCCTCGGTGTCCAGGAACACCGGCGAGCCGTCGGGTCGGGTCAGGGCGATGGACTCAGACATGGGCGTGCTTCGCGAGGCCTTGGTTCAACAGTGCGCGTTCCAGCTGTCCGGTGCGCGCCTGCTCGGTTCGCGCAACCTCGTCGGCCGGGATGTGGTAGTCACGGTCGCGATCGAAGCTGTGCCAGATCGCATAGACGATCGTCGCCAGCAGCGACACGCCTGCCAGCCACCAGACATGCCAGATCATCGCGAAGCCGCACAGGGTGCTCAGCACCGACAGGATGACGCCGGCGCCGGTATTGCGCGGCATATGGATGGCCTTGAACCCGTCGCGCGGACGCTGGAATCCCCGCTGTTTCATGTCCGTCCAGGCATCGGTGTCGTGCACGACCGGGGTGAACGCGAAGTTGTAGTCCGGCGGCGGCGACGAGGTCGACCATTCCAGCGCGCGGCCACCCCACGGATCGCCGGTGTGGTCGCGCAGCTGTTCGCGGCGGCGGAAGCTGATGTAGATGCAGTAAAGGAACGCGGCGATCCCGATCGCCACCAGCACGGCGCCGAACGCGGCGATCTGGAACCAGATCTGCAGCGACGGGTCGTCGAAGTGGCTCATGCGGCGGGTCACGCCCATCAGGCCCAGCACGTACAGCGGCGTGAACGCGAACCAGTAGCCGGCCAGCCAGAACCAGAACGAGACCTTGCCCCAGAAGTCGTCGAGTCTGAAGCCGAAGGCCTTCGGGAACCAGTGCGTCATCGCCGCGAACAGGCCGAACACCACGCCGCCGATGATGACGTTGTGGAAGTGCGCCACCAGGAACAGCGAGTTGTGCAGCACGAAATCCGCCGGCGGGACGGCCAGCAGCACCCCGGTCATGCCGCCGACCACGAAGGTGACCATGAAACCCATCGTCCACAGCATCGGCACCTCGAAGCGGATGCGGCCGCGGTACATGGTGAACAGCCAGTTGAAGATCTTCGCGCCCGTCGGGATCGAGATGATCATCGTGGTGATGCCGAAGAACGAGTTGACGCTGGCGCCCGAGCCCATCGTGAAGAAGTGGTGCAGCCACACCAGGTACGACAGCACGGTGATGCAGACCGTGGCGTAGACCATCGACGAGTAACCGAACAGGCGCTTGCCCGAATACGTGGACACGATCTCGGAGAACACGCCGAACAGCGGCAGGATCAGGATGTAGACCTCCGGGTGGCCCCAGATCCAGATCAGGTTGACGTACAGCATGGCGTTGCCGCCAAGGTCGGTGGTGAAGAAGTTGGTGCCGACGTAGCGGTCCAGCGTCATCAGCGCGAGCACGGCGGTCAGCACCGGGAACGACACCACGATCAGCACGTTGGTGCACAGCGCCGTCCAGGTGAACACCGGCATCTTCATCATGCCCATGCCCGGCGCGCGCATCTTCAGGATGGTCACCAGCAGGTTGACGCCGGACAACAACGTGCCGACGCCGGCGATCTGCAAGGCCCAGATGTAGTAGTCCAGCCCCACCCCGGGATCCTGGTTGCCCAGGTTGGACAGTGCCAGCCAGCCCGAGGTCGAGAATTCGCCCAGGAACAGCGACAGCATGACCAGCACCGCACCGGCGGTGGTCATCCAGAAGCTGAAGTTGTTGAGGAACGGGAACGCCACGTCGCGCGCGCCGATCTGCAGCGGCACCAGGTAGTTCATCAGGCCGGTGACCAGCGGCATGGCCACGAAGAAGATCATGATCACGCCGTGGGCGGTGAAGATCTGGTCGTAGTGGTGCGGCGGCAGGTAGCCCAGGTTGTCGCCGAAAGCCATCGCCTGGTGCAGGCGCATCATGATGGCGTCGGCGAAGCCGCGCAGCAGCATCACCAAGCCCAGCACCATGTACATGATGCCGATCTTCTTGTGGTCGATGCTGGTGAACCACTCGCGCCACAGCCAGCCCCACAGCTTGTACTTCGTGATCACCGCGACCAGCGCGAGACCGCCGAGGCAGGTACCGATGAAGGTCGTGGCGATGATCGGGTCGTGCAGCATGGGAATCGCGTCCCAGGCCAGGCGACCGGTGATCGGAGAATGCGTGACGGTGCTGGTATCGAAAGCCATCGGGCGAATCCGGTGAATCCAGTAGTGCGGCGGCGAAGCGCGTCAGGGCGCTTTCAGGCCGCCCGCGGTGGTGACAGGCGAAGCGAGGGCCGCCGCCTGCGCGGTCTCGACGGTGCAGAGGTCGGCGCGGACGAACGGACCAGCGGCGAGATTGCCGCGACGCGGACGTTGCAACGGGTCGGCGCTGTCCAGTCCACGCCCGCCCATCGCGTCGTAGGCCATCACCTGGTCCATGCACAGGCGGTCGGTGTCGACGCAGCGGTTGACCACCGCATCGAACAGGCCGGCATCGACGGATGCGTAGAGACGCGCCGGCTCGCGCGAACTCGGCACTTCGAGCTGCAGGTACTCGCCGCGGGTCAGCGCCTTGCCGCCCGCGCGGGCGGTTTCGATCCAGCGGTCGAAGCCTTCGTCGGTCAACGCATGGAAACGGAAGCGCATATGCGAAAAGCCCGCGCCGCTGTAATGCGACGAGAAGCCTTCGTAGTCGCCTTCCTTGTTCATCACCGCGTGGAGCTTGGTCTCCATCGCCGGCATCGTGTAGATCATGCCCGCCAGTGCCGGCACGTAGAACGCGTTCATCGTGGACGACGATGTCAGACGGAAGGTGATCGGACGATCGACCGGCGCGGCCATCTGGTTGACCGACGCGACGCCGTACTCGGGATAGACGAACAGCCACTTCCAGTCCAGCGCCACCACCTGCACTTCTAGCGGCTTGACCGCTTCCGGCACCGGACGCCCTTCGGCGATGCGGCCCAGCGGGCGATACGGATCGAGCAGGTGGGTACCGATCCACGTCACCGCACCCAGCGCGATGATGATCAGCAGCGGCACGCCCCAGATGACCAGTTCCAACTGCGTGGAGTGGTCCCAGTCGGGCTTGTAGGTGGCCTGCGTGTTCGACGCGCGGTAACGCCAGGCGAACCAGAACGTCAGCGCGATCACAGGAATGATCACGACCAGCATCAGCGCCGTCGCCACCAGGATCAGGTTGCCCTGGCGGGCGGCGATGTCGCCGGCGGGATTGAGGACCTGCAGGTTGCAGCCCGACAGCACGGCGGCGGCGGACATCGCCACGGCGGCCTGCAGGGCTCTGCGCATGAGGGACATGGGCGTGGGGCTTACGGATTGATCCGGATCAATGTAGTGCGCCGGCCCTGCGCGGAGTATTGGACGTTTTGTCCTATCGCGACGGCGGGTGCGGTCTGCGACCCTATGGGCGTACCTTTCCCGCAGTCCGACCCGGCAGCCCTTCCCATGGCGTCCACCAGCCCCACGACTTCCACCCACGACCACGGCACCAAGGCCCATGCCGATGTCGCCCCGGGCGAGATCGCCGTCGGTGTGGTCATCGGGCGCGCATCGGAATACTTCGACTTCTTCGTCTTCGGCATCGCATCGGCACTGATCTTCCCGTCGGTGTTCTTCCCGTTCGTGGATCGCCTGGAAGGCACGCTGTGGTCGTTCGCGCTGTTCGCGCTGGCGTTCGTCGCGCGTCCGTTCGGCACCATGCTGTCGATGAAGATCCAGGCCCGCTGGGGCCGCGGCCTCAAGTTGACGGTCGCGCTGTTCCTGCTGGGCACGGCGACCGCCGGCATCGCCTTCCTGCCCGGCTATGGCGCGCTGGGCGCGGTGTCGATCGCGCTGCTCGCGTTCCTGCGCGTGCTGCAGGGCCTGGCGCTGGGCGGTTCGTGGGACGGCCTGCCGTCGCTGCTCGCGCTCAATGCGCCGAAGGAGCGCCGGGGCTGGTACGCCATGCTCGGCCAATTGGGCGCGCCCGTCGGTTTCATCGTCGCCGCCGGCGTGTTCGCCTTCCTGTACGCCAATCTGGAAGAGGCCGATCTGCTGACGTGGGGCTGGCGCTATCCGTTCTTCGTCGCCTTCGCCATCAACGTGGTGGCGTTGTTCGCACGCCTGCGCATCGTGGTCGCGGACGAATACCAGGACAAGATGGGCGAACTGGAACTGGAACCCACCCCGGTCCGCGAACTGTTCCAGGCCAAGGGCCGCCACGTGGTGATCGGTGCGTTCGCCGCGCTGGCGAGCTATGCGCTGTTCCACATCGTCACCATCTTCCCGCTGTCGTGGATCCTGCTGTATTCGCAGCAGTCCGTCGTCAGCTTCCTGCTGGTGCAGATCCTCGGCGCCTTCATCGCGGCCGGGGCGATCGTGGTCTCGGGCCTGATCGCCGACCGCGTCGGCCGTGCGCGCACGCTGGGCGGACTGGCGGTCGGCATCGCGATGTTCAGCGGCTTCGCACCGACGCTGATGGAAGGCGGCCCGGTCGGCCAGAGCGCCTTCATCCTGATCGGCTTCGCCCTGCTCGGCCTGTCGTACGGCCAGGCGGCGGGCGCGGTCACGGCGAATTTCGGTCGCCGCTACCGCTACACCGGCGCCGCACTGACGTCCGATCTTGCGTGGCTGATCGGCGCCGGCTTCGCGCCGCTGGTGGCGCTGGGCCTGTGCGCCAACTTCGGCCTGTCGTGGCTGGGCGCCTACCTGCTGTCGGGCGCGCTGGGCACGCTGATCGCGCTGGGCATCAACCGCGCGAAGAACTACAAGACCTGATCGGCCGCGGCTCCGTCCTCGACAGAGCCGGCTACCCGCGCGCCGGGCGCACTACAATCGGGGCATCCCGTGCCCCGGAGTGTCCATGCGCCGTCTTCCGCTGCTGCTCGCCTGCCTGCTCGCCCTGCCCCTTGCCCACGCGTCCGAACCGCCAAAGCCGATGACGGCCAAGGAGATCCTCGACGCCTCGCCCGACGCGGACTGGCGCACGCTGGATCCGGCCAACACGCTGTACATGGACGTGCCCGGCGGCCGCGTGGTGATCGAACTGGCCCCGGCCTTCGCGCCCGAACACGTCGCCAACATCCGCACGCTGGCGCACGAAGGCTTCTGGAACGGACTGGCCATCTATCGCTCGCACGACAACTTCGTCGTGCAGTTCGGCGATGCCGATGCGGAAGACACCGCCAAGGCCAAGTCGCTCGGCACGGCGAAGACGAAACTGCCGGCAGAATTCTCGCGCAAGAGCGCAGGTCTGAACTTCACACGCCTGCCGGATGTCGATGGCTGGGCACCGCAGGTGGGTTTCGTCGACGGCTTCCCCGCCGCGCGTGATCCGAAGGCTGGCGACGCCTGGCTGACGCATTGCTACGGCGCGCTGGGCGCAGGCCGCGGCGGTCCGCCGGACAGCAGCAATGGCAGCGAGCTGTACGTCGTCACCGGACAGTCGCCCCGCCAGCTCGACCGCAACATCACCCTGGTCGGCCGCGTGGTGAAGGGCATGGAACTGCTCAGCGCGATCCCGCGCGGTCCGGAGCCGATGGGCTTCTACGAGAAGGCTGAAGAACGCACGCCGATCACCGCGATCCGCCTCGCCCGCGACGTGCCGGACAACGAACGCGTTCCGCTGCAGGTGCTGCGCACCGATTCGAAGACCTTCGCCGCCGCCACCGAAGCGCGCCGCAACCGCCGCGACGACTGGTACGTACGCACGGCGGGCCATATCGACCTGTGCAACGTGCCGCTGCCCGTGCGCGAAGCGAAGCGTTGAATCGATAGCCTCACTGTGGGAGCGACGTCAGTCGCGATGACGCTGTCCTGACGCCGTGATCGCGACTGACGTCGCTCCCACAACGGCCATCAGTCTTACGTCGCCCGCTGGCTCACCGCCACGCTGCCCAGGATCAATGCGCCGGCAGCCAGCATCGCCGGCGTGACCGGTTCGTTGAGGAACAGCCACGCGAAGCCCGCACCGAACAGCGGCACCAGGTACGTCACCGTCGCCGCGCGCGCGGGACCGATGCGGTGGATCAGCCGGTAATAGAGCAGGAACGCATAGCCCGTGCAGAGCACGCCGATGGCGATGGCCGCACTCCACGGACCGGCACCGATGGCGGCCGTCGGCCAATGCGTCGCCGCGAACGGCAGCACCAGCAGCGCCGCACAACTCAACGTGGCGGCGGCGGCCGCCGCCGGTGGAATGCCGGCCAGATGCTTGCGCACCAGGTTCACGCCGACCCCGTACAGCAGCGCGGCGGTCGCGCCCGCGACGACGGCACCGCCCACGCTCAGCCCACCCGCCTTGCTGGTCGCCAGGACCACCACGCCGATGAAGCCGACCAGCAGCGCCAGCGAACGGCGCAGGCCGATCTTCTGGCCGAAGAACAGGAAGCCGACCATCGCGGCGAACAGCACCGTCATCGCATTGCAGATCGCGCCGATCGCCGCCGGCGAGCGCTGCGCAGCCCAGGCGAACAGCAGGAACGGGATCGCTGAATTGATCGCCCCGATGATCGCGAGCGTCGGCCACAGCTCCGCGCGGAAATGCGCGCGCTCCCGCCACAGGAACGGCAGCAGGACGGCGGCACCGAGCGCGAGCCGCACTTCCACCAGCGCGAACGGACCGAACGGATTGGCGGCGATGCGCATGAACAGGAACGAGCCGCCCCAGATCGCCCCCAGGAGCAGCAACTCCAATGGCGTGCGCCAGTCGCGCCCCACCACGTGGGGCGGTGTCATGACGACGCTGTCTCCCTGTGCCATCGCGGCCGTCCTCGTTCGTGCCTGCGCCCATTCTGGCGGAAGCGGCATGGCCCACAAGCGCGTACCATGCGCGCGAGCCACAAATCTGGCTTGTGCCTGGAGCGATCATGAGCCTGCGCCCCGCCCTGCTGCCCGCCCTTGGCGTCTTCGCCGCTGCCGCCCGGCACCAGAACTTCGCCCACGCGGCGGACGAACTCCACCTCACCGCCAGCGCAGTCAGCCATCACGTGCGCAAGCTGGAAGGGCTGCTCGGGGTGGTGCTGTTCCAGCGCCATGCGCGCGGGGTGAAGCTCACCGCCGAAGGCCGGCAACTGGCGGACGCGGCCAATGCGGCGCTCGGCGACATCGACGCGGTGGCCTCGCATCTGCAACTGGCCGGCAGGACCACCACCCTGCGCATCACGACGCTGCACTCGCTGGCCTACTGCTGGCTGCTGCCGCGGCTCCCGCGCTTCTGTGCGCGGCATCCGGATATCCGCTTGCACGTGGATACCGGCATCGCGCTGACGCGTTTCGATGACGACGGTCCGGAACTCGGCATCCGCCACGGCCCCGGCCACTGGGCCGGACTCACTGCCCACCACCTGATGGACGACGAACTGTTTCCGGTCGCCTCGCCCGCGTTGCCGGGACTGGATGCCGTGCAGGAGCCGCGCCAGATCGCCCAACTGCCGCTCGTTACCGACCTCGCACTGCAGGGCTGGCGCGACTGGTTCCGTGCTGCCGGTGTACGCGGCCTGCGCCTGCCGCCGATGCACAGCTTCAACGACAGCACCGACGCGATGCGGGCGGCCGTGTACGGCGTGGGCGCGGCACTGGCGCGTCGCCATGTGGCGCAACCGTACCTGCAGCGCTACGAACTGGTGCGACTGCCGGGCCCCGCGCTGAAGGCCCGCTTCGCGTACTACGCCGTGCATCCCGCGCACCGGCCGCCAAGTGCGACCGCACAGGTCTTCATCGACTGGCTCAAGGAGGAAGCGCGCGACGCGCGCACGCCGCTGCCGCCGATGCCGGACGACTTCCTGGGACGGAACGCGCAGCGGGTGCGCTAGAGGCTGGCGCCGTCGTACGCCGTGACCTTGAGCGAAGACAGATCCAGGGCCGGCAGGCAACGCACGTTGACGGCGGCCATCTGCACACCGGTCTTCGGATGCGCGGCTTCGCCATACGGCGCAATGCCGCAGACCGCGCAGAAATGATGCTGGATGTGATGCCTGTTGAACGTGTAGGTCGACAGGTCGCCTTCCGGCGTCTTGAGCACCAGTGCCTCGCGCGGCGCGAACCATAGCAGGCCGCCGCGGCGGCGGCACAGCGAGCAGTTGCAATCGATGACGTCGGCGATGTCGCCCTCCACCTCGAACGCGATGCGCCCGCAATGACAGCTTCCTTCGTGCTTCATGACCGCGATTCCGGGACCGGGGGCGCCAGCGTATATCGAATGGCACAGGCCCGGGCATGACCTTCGGCCTATGCTGCCGGCTCCGCCCCATCATGCACCGCAACAGGACTCCCATGCGCAAGACCCTGCTCGCCGCCGCCCTGCTGGCCTCCCTGTCCGCCTGCCAGAAGAGCGAAGCGCCCGTGGCCACCCCCGGCGCGGTATCCGCCGCCACGGCCGCGGATACCGCCAAGGCCGACGCGGCCTTCGCCGACCTGTCCAAGCGCGCGCTCGAGGGCTGGCTGCAACTGTCGCCGGTCAGCGCCACCCAGATCGGCGAACACCGGTACGACGGCGAACTGGACGACCTCAGCGCCGCCGGCCGCCAGAAGGGCCTGGATTTCAGCAGGAAGACGCTGGGCGAACTGGATGCGATGGACGTCGCGGCGCTGTCGCGCGAGAACCAGGTCGACGCCGCCATCCTGCGCAACCAGCTGCAGTACGACATCTGGACCGCGGAAACGCTGCAGAGCTGGGCCTGGGACCCGCAGGTCTACAACAACGTCGCCGGCGGTGCGCTCTACAACCTGATGGCGCGCGAATTCGCCCCGCTGCCGGAGCGCCTGAAGTCGGCGACCGCGCGCATGCAGAAGATCCCGGCGCTGCTGGCGCAGGCGCGCGAGAACCTCGACCCCGCGCGCGTGCCGAAGATTCATGCCGAGACCGTCGCCAGGCAGAACGCCGGCATCCTCAGCATCGTCGAGACGTTCATCGCACCGAACCTCAAGGATCTGCCGGAAGCCGACCGCCAGCAGGCGGAGGCCGCGATCGACGGCCTGAAGAAGGCGGTCGCCGAACACCAGGCGTGGCTCGACAAGACGCTGGTACCGAACGCGAAGGGCGACTTCCGCATCGGCCAGACGCTGTACGACCAGAAACTGCAGTTCGCCCTGCTGTCGTCGCTGTCGCGCGCGGACATCAAGCAGCGCGCGGAAGGCGAGTTGAAGCGCGTGCGCGAAGCGATGTACGGCATCGCCCGCACCGTGCTGAAGGACAGGCCCGGCGCGCCGGCGCTGCCGGACACGCCGACCGCCGACGAGCAGCAGAAGGCCATCGAGGCGGCGCTGGAACTGGCTTACGCCGAGCGTCCCGCACGCGACAAGGTGGTGCCGGATGCGGAAGCGGCGCTGGCGCAGGCCACCGAGTTCGTCCGCAAGCACGATCTGGTCACGCTGCCCGATGCGCCGGTCGAGATCATCGAGATGCCGGAGTTCCAGCGCGGCGTCGCGGTGGCTTACTGCGATTCGCCAGGCCCGCTCGACAAGCACCTGAAGACCTTCTACGCCGTCTCGCCGATCCCGGAAGACTGGAGCCAGCAGCAGGTCGATTCGTTCCTGCGCGAATACAACAGCCGGATGATCCACCTGCTGAGCATCCACGAAGGCACGCCGGGCCACTACCTGGAAGGCTGGCACTCGGCCAAGTTCCCGTCCACGCTGCGCGCCGTGCTGCGCTCGGGCATGTTCGCCGAAGGCTGGGCGGTCTACACCGAGAAGATGATGTCCGACGCCGGTTACCTGGACAACGATCCGCTGTTCCACCTGGTGCAGATGAAGTTCTACCTGCGCACGATCGCCAACGCGATCCTCGACCAGGGCGTGCAGGTGGATGGCTGGACGCGCGAGCAGGCGATGGACCTGATGGTGCGGCAGACCTTCCAGCAGGAGCGCGAAGCCGCCGGCAAGTGGACGCGCGCGCAGCTGACCTCGGCGCAGCTGCCGACGTACTTCGTCGGCGTGCAGGAGCACTTCGACCTGCGCAAGGCCGCCGAAGCCAAGCAGGGCGCGCAGTTCAACCTGAAGGCCTACCACGACCAGGTGCTGTCCTACGGCGCCCCGCCGGTGCGCTTCGTGCGCCAACTGATGCTGGACGAACCGATCAAGTGACGTCCCGGTGTGCGCGCAGCGCGCCTTTGCCGGGACGTCATCCCCGCGAACGCGGGGATCCAGTGGCTTCCGGCAACTCGACCACCCCGTAGAGCGGAGCTTGCTCCGCTGCTACACCAACAAGCAGCCGAGCAAGCTCAGCTCTACGTAAAGCGGAACAGCGCGCCTGTGCGGGGACGCAACACACGCGCAGGCGGCGCGGGCAGTGACTTCCGGCACCGCCAACGTTCTTGTAGAGCCGAGCTTGCTCGGCTACGCGCAGAAAAGCAGCGGAGCAAGCTCGGCTCTACGCCAGGCGCGCGTGGGCGACCAGCACGCCATTGGCATCCGCATAGATCCAGTCGCCCGGCGTGACCGAGACACCGGCGAACGATACCGGCACGTCCACCTCGCCCAGACCACGCCGGTCCGTCTTCATCGGATGCGCGGCCAGCGCCTGCACGCCCAGCGGCAGCGTGGCCAGCACCTCGACGTCACGCACGCAACCGAAGATCACCAGGCCGGACCATCCGTTCTTCACCGCATTCGCCGCAATCAGGTCGCCCAGCAGTGCGCGCGTCAGCGAACCGCCCCCATCGACGACGATCACCCGGCCCTCGCCCGGCGTCGCCGCAAGTTCGCGTATGCGGGAGTTGTCGTTGAGGCACTTCACCGTGACCGCCGGACCGGCGAAGCGCGCCTGCCCGCCGAAGCCGCGGAACACCGGTTCGGCCACCTGTACATCGGGAAACTGGTCGCAGAGGTCGGGCGTGGTCCAGGACATGCGGCATCTCCGAGGGCGCGGGCTGACCGCATGGTAACCCCGGCGCTGGGCGCTCCGGGCTATGCTCGGCGCATGGACGACTTCTTCGCCTCCGCACCTCCGGCTCCCACCGACGGCATCCGCGTCGGCATCGGCGGCTGGACCTATGCGCCTTGGCGCAGCAACTTCTATCCGTCCGGGCTGGTACAGCGGCGCGAGCTGGAATACGCCAGCCGCCAGCTGACCGCCATCGAGATCAACGGCACCTACTACGGCGCGCAGAAGCCGGCGACCTATGCGAACTGGCGCGACCAGACGCCCGACGGTTTCGTGTTCTCCGCCAAGGCACCGAAGCGCATCATGCAGTCGCGCTCGCTGGCGTCGACGCAGGCGCAGGTGCAGGACTTCGTCGGCGGCATCGCCGAACTCGGCGCACGCCTGGGACCGCTGGTGTGGCAGTTCGAATCCGGCCGGCGCGTCGATGCCGACGAACTCGATGCCTTCCTCACGCTGCTCCCGCGCGAGATCGGCGGACGACCGTTGCGGCATGCGCTGGAAGTCCGCGATCCAGCGGCGGTGAATGCCGATCTGATCGACCTCGCGCGCCGCCACCAGGTCGCCACGGTCTTCACCGATTCCACCGACCATCCGTCCTTCGCCGACCTCACCGCCGATTTCGTCTATGCGCGGCTGATGCGCTCGCAGCCGATCGACACCGGCTATCCGCCGAAGGAACTGGCGCTATGGGCCGAGCGCGCACGCGCCTGGTCGCGCGGCGAGGACATCGCCGGGCTGCCGCATGTGGGCGAACCCGCACCGGCGCTGCCACGACGCGACGTGTTCGTTTACTTCATCAGCAGCGCGAAGGAACGCAATCCGGCTGCGGCGATGGAACTGATCCGCCGGCTGGGCGCGTAGCGCGGCGGATCAGTAGCGCAGCGGCCGCTTCACCAGCACGTAGACCGCCACGGCCACGCCGACCGCACAGGTGAGCGCCACATAGTGCGCGGGCGCGAGGACGCCCATGCGTTGCGACAGCCAGCCGATCAGCGGTGGCGTCACGCCGCCGAACACGGCATACGCCACGTTGTACGAGAACGACAGCCCGGAGAAGCGCACCGCCGGCGGGAACGCCGCCACCATCAGCGCCGGCGTCACGCCGGTCACCCCGCAGCAGAAGCCGGCCAGCGCATACCAGGCCACGAACTGATCGTGGTGGCCGGCGACAAGCGCGCCGTACAGCGCATAGGCCGACACGCCCAGGCCTAACGAGCCGATCAACAGCGCGCGCCCCACGCCGATCCGGTCCACCGCCCAGCCTGCGGCGAGGCAACCGAACACCAGCGCCAGCGTCGCCAGGCTGTTGCCGCGGAACGCGGTCGCGGCATCGATGCCGAATCCCGTCTGCACCAGCGTCGGCGTCAGCAGCACGACCACCACGATGGCCGCGGTCAGCTGCCACGAGGCCAGCATCGACAGCACCACCGCCGGCCGGTGCGCGGCCAGCACCTGCTTCACCGGCAGCTGCCGCGCCAGCTGCCTGCGTTCGCGCATCTCGACGAACACCGGCGTTTCCTCCAGCCAGCGCCGCAACCACACCGCGATGAAACCGAACACGCCGCCCAGCACGAACGGCAGCCGCCAGAGGCCTGCCTGCACTTCCGCCGGGCTGTAGTTCGCATTGATCCACGCGGCCAGCAGCGAGCCGATCAGGATGCCGGCCGTCAGCCCCGCGGTCAGCGTGGCGCAGGCGATGCCGACGCGGCGGCGCGGCACGTGCTCGGCCACGAACACCCACGCGCCCGGCACCTCGCCGCCTACCGCGATCCCCTGCACCAGCCGCATGACCAGCAGCAACACAGGCGCCAGTACGCCGACCTGCGCGTAGGTCGGCAGCAGGCCGATCAGCAGCGTGGGCACCGACATCATGAAGACGCTCAGCGTGAACATCCGCTTGCGCCCCAGGCGGTCGCCGAAGTGCGCCATCACGATGCCGCCCAGCGGCCGCGCCACGTAGCCTGCGGCGAAGATGCCGTACACCTGCAGCTGGGCCAGCCAGGGTTCGGTCCCCGCAGGGAAGAACAGCGCGCCCAGCGCCTTGGCGAAGAACACGAAGACGACGAAGTCGTAGAACTCCAGCGCCCCGCCCAGCGCGGACAGGCCCAGCGTCTTCGCATCCCGTCGATTGAAGGGTCGTTGCAGCGGGTGCGACGCGTCGCCGGTGCTCATGCGGGAATCCTGCGGCTCGGTACGGCCGTGGCGCGCGAACATCGCATGGCAAGCGATAGGCGTCCAGCCTCGCCTCCCGCTCCCTGCAGGAGCGACGTAAGTCGCGACCGTTCCCTTGCCGGGCAATGGAGCCCCATCGCCGGCAGCACATGCGCTGCCATACCTGTCTGGTGACGGTCGGTTCGCGGTCGCGACTTACGTCGCTCCAACAAGGGAAGGCCGCGCACCCATCGCCAGCCGCGCAAGGCTTCGGCGACAATGCACGCATGCCGATGACCCCGACCGCCAAGGCCCAGCTGCAGATCCACCTGTGCGTGCTGCTGTGGGGCTTCACCCCCATCCTGGGCAAGCTGATCAGCCTGTCCGCGCTGCCGCTGGTGTGGTGGCGCATGCTGATTGTCGTCGTCGCCCTCGCCTTCCTGCCGCGGGTCTGGCGCGGGCTGCGCGCGATGTCGCCGAAACTGGTGCTGGCCTACTGCGGCATCGGGGTGATCGTGGCGCTGCACTGGCTGACGTTCTACGGCGCGATCAAGCTGTCCAATGCCTCGGTGGCGGTGACCTGCATCGCCCTGGCGCCGGCCTTCACGTCGGTGATCGAACCGTGGCTGACGCGGCGGCCGTTCTCGTGGCGCGAGCTGCTGTTCGGCGTGGCCGTGCTGCCCGGCGTGGCGCTGGTGGTCGGCGGCATTCCCGACGGCATGCGGCTGGGCGTGCTGGTCGGCGCGATCTCGGCATTGCTGGTGGCGGTGTTCGGTCCGCTCAACAAGCGCCTGATCGACCATGGCGAACCGCTGACCATCACCGGGCTGGAGCTGGGCGCCGGTACGCTGCTGCTGACCCTGCTCGCGCCGCTGATGCCGATGCTGTTTCCCGCCTTCGCCGGCGACCTGTTCGTGCTGCCCGGCCTGCGCGACGGCGCACTGCTGGTGGTCCTGTCGCTGGCCTGCACGCTGCTGCCGTTCGCGCTGTCGCTGGTCGCGCTGAAGCACCTGAGCGCGTACGGCGTGCAACTGGTGACCAACCTGGAGCCCGTCTACGCCATCCTGCTGGCGATCGTGCTGCTGGGCGAACAGCGCGAACTGACGCCGCTGTTCTACCTGGGCGTGGGCATCATCCTGGCCGCGGTGTTCCTCCATCCGCTGGTGCAGCGCCCGAAGCGCATCGAACATCCGGAAATGCTGGGTACGTCCGAGGCCAAGAACATCGTCGACTGAAACGCCCGCACGCGGAAGCCGCTCAGCGCGCGACCAGCACCGGCACCGGGCTCAACGCGATGACCTTCAGTGCGACCGAGCCGACGAACAGCTGCTTCAGCGCGCCGCGGCCATGCGTGCCGACGACGACGAGGTCGGCCTTCGACGCCTTCGCCTGCTTGACGATGCTTTCTGCGGGCTCGCCCACCAGATAGGTCTCCCGGAACGGCAGCCGCGCGCGCTTGAACGCGGTGCGTGCTTTCTTCATCGCGTACGCGGCGTTCTCCGCGTGGTAACTCACCACGCCGTCCTTGCCCAGATTCAAGGCGACCGAGCGCAACAGCGGCGGATCGGCATAGAACAGGGTGATGTCCGGCGGTTCCGCCAGCGCCGCACTGAAGTCGACCAGCTGCCGCACGGCGGCCAGGCCGACCTCGCTTCCATCCACTGCCACCAGGATCTTCATCGTCGTGCTCCGCATGCAGGGCGAGCGCACGATGCGCCGCCGACACGGGCACGATGCGTCCGCGGGTCGCAGCGCGCATTGATCGCGATCAATTCAGCCGGCGGCGACCACCCGGTCGCGACCGCTGCGCTTCGCTTCGTAGAGGGCCTGGTCGGCGCGCCGGAACAGGGTCTCTGCGGTATCGTCCCGCAGGCGGGCGGACAGGCCGATGCTGACCGAAACCGGCAGGCCGATCGGCAGCAGGCCCACGCTCTGCCGCATGAACTCGCACTGCAGGCGGGCCTCCTCCAGCGTGGCGCCCGGCATCAGGATCACGAACTCCTCGCCGCCATGGCGCGCCGCCAGGCCGCGGCCGGCCGCCTGCGACTTGAGCATGTCGGCCAGCGCCACCAGCATGCGGTCGCCCTCGTCGTGGCCGTGGAGGTCGTTGACGGTCTTGAAATGGTCCACGTCGAGCACCGCGACGGCGAGCGGCTCGTCGCTCTGCGCGGCCTTCCGCATGGCGCCGTCGAGCGCGGCGGCGAAGGCGCGCCGGTTCGGCAGACCGGTGAGCGGATCGGTCTTCGTCTGCTCGGACAGGTCGGCGTTCTGCTGTTCCAACTGGTCCTGGTACAGCTGCATCTGCTGCTCGTACCACGCGCGCTCGTGCAACTGGTGGCGGAGCTGCTTGCTGACGCGGCGCAGTTCGAGCAGTTGCACAACCTGCCGCGACAGCGCGTCCAGCGCTTGCAGCTGGAACGGCGCCAGCTCATGCGGCTTGTCGTCCACCACGCACAGCGCGCCCAGGGCGAAACCCTCCTGCGTCACCAGCGGTGCACCGGCATAGAACCGGATGCCGTTGGCCGCGGCCACCAGCGGATTGCCTGCGAAGCGGTGGTCGCGGGTCGCGTCCGGGACCACCGTCGCGGCGGTCGGATCGAGCACGGTGTGCGCGCAGAACGAGGTGTCGAGCGAGGGATCCGGACGTTCCATGCCGACCTGCGCCTTGAACCACTGGCGGTCGCGGTCGATCAGCGTGACCGCCGCCATCGGCACGCCGCAGATGCCGGCGGCGATGCGGACCAGGTCGTCGAACGCGCGCTCGGGTTCGCTGTCGAGGATGTCGAAGCTGCGCAGCGCAGCCAGGCGGGCTTCTTCGTTGTCGGGCTTGGGCGGTCGACTCATGCCCGGGAGCGGAAGGAAGGGACCGCGAAAGTATGCCTGCAGTCGCGGGCAGCGGAAGCCACCTGGGCAGGGACTGACGTCACGCTATGGGCTCACCAGCTCTCCTGCTGCGGCAGCAGGCCGCGCAGTTCTTGGTCGGTGAGGTTGCGCCAGCGCCCGGCCTTCAGGTCGCCGAGCCTGACGTTGTCGATGCGCACGCGACGCAGCTGGGTGACGCGGTAGTCGAACGCCGCCGCCATCAGGCGGATCTGCCGGTTGAGGCCCTGCGTCAGGGTGATGCGGAAACCGAACTTGGCGATCCGGCCGGTCTTGCACGGCAGCGTCATCTGTCCGTGCACGCGCACGCCGCGCGCCATGCCACGCAGGAACTCGTCGGTCACCGGCTTGTTCACCGCCACCAGGTATTCCTTTTCGTGGCGGTTCTCCGCGCGCAGGATCTGGTTGACGATGTCGCCGTTGCTGGTCAGCAGGATCAGTCCTTCCGAATCCTTGTCGAGCCGGCCGATCGGGAAGATGCGCTGCTCGTGGCCGATGAAGTCGACGATGTTGTCCTTCACCGACGACTCGGTGGTGCAGGTCACGCCGACCGGCTTGTTCAGTACGATGTAGACGTGCTTGCGCTTGCCGGCCTTCACGGCGCGCGCCTTGACCGGCTGGCCGTCGACGCGCACGTCGTCGCCCTCGCCCACCACGGCACCGACGCCGGCGGCGATGCCGTTGACGGTCACGCGGCGCTCGGCGATCAGGCGGTCGGCCTCGCGGCGGGAACAGAAGCCGGTCTCGGCGATGTGCTTGTTGAGGCGGGTGGTCATGCGGCCATTATCCGGGATCGGCCGGCCGGCGTGCGCATCACGTGCCGCAAGGGCAGCGGACGCCCGCGCGCGAATGTGCCGCGTCAGAGCGCGACGTCCTGCGCTTCGGCATCCACGACGCGGTCGCGTCCCGCGCGCTTGGCCCGGTACATGGCCTCGTCGGCGCGCCGCAGCAGTGAGGCGGCGTCCGTATCCTCCTGCACCAGGGTGTCCAGGCCGATGCTGGCGGTGACGGTGAGCCCATCGATACCCAGTCCCGCACCGGCCGCGCTCACCTGGTTGCGCATGGCCTCAAGGCGCGCGCGCGCGGTCGCGCCCCCGATGCCGGGCAGCAGCACCAGGAACTCCTCGCCGCCCATGCGGATGACGTCCGCCGGATCGCGCACCGCCGAGGTCAACGTCGCCGCGACAGCGACCAGCACGCGGTCGCCCGCCGCGTGCCCGTGCACGTCGTTGATGCGCTTGAACAGGTCGATGTCCAAGAAGCCCACCGCCAGCGCGTCATCGACGGCACGCGCCTCGCGCATGTGCTGCTCCAGCCGCTTCAGGCCGGCGCGCCGGTTCGGCAGGCCGGTCAGCTCATCGGTATCGGCGAGTGCGCGCATCTCGTCGCGCTGGCGGCGCAGCTGCCCCAGCCGCAGGTTCAGCACGTAGGCGCTGACAGTCAGGAACCAGGTGATCGAAAGCTGGATCGCTTCCACCCGGTACTCGATCAGCAGGCGGTTGTCGGCCAGGTCCATCGCCGCCATCGCCAGGAACGGAAGCACCGCGGCCATCGCCGGCACGGCGTCGGCGCGATGGCGGCGCAGCAAGGCCAGTCCCAGTGCGAACACCACCACGCATCCCATCACGAAGCCGCTGTCCATCGCCGTGGCCAGTTGCGACAGGCCGGCGGTCGGCAGCCACACCGTCGCCACGCCCAGCGCGCAGAGACCGGCGGTGAACCACGGCAGCCAGCGCTGCGTCGTCGGCCAGAGGCGTGCGCCACCGACCAGCAGCCACATCACGTACAGCAGCACCGGCAGTCCCAGGCACGAGAACGCCACCAGCCAACGGCTTTCCTGTCCATCCACCGGCAGCCACGGCTCCGGATAGCCGCTCAAGCCGCTGAGCACCGACTGCCCCAGCACGCTCAACGCGCACAGCAGTGCGTAACCGAGGAAGACGCGATCGCGGGTGCTCAGGAAACCCATCAGTGCCATGAAGGCCAGCGCGATGGCGATGGCCACGCAGGCCGTGCGCACCAGCAGGCGCGCGGTATCGAACTGCTGTACCGGACTCGGCGCGCCGATGCGCACCGTCGGGATCCAGCCCGGCTTGAGCGGCTTTTCCCACGCGACCTGGATCGGCTCGCGATTGCCCGCCGGAGGCACCACCACCATGCCCACGCCGGCGCGGAACCGCGAGTCGCGCGTGCGCGCATCGTGCATGCGCCCACAGATCTCGCGGTCGCCGTGGTGCACGCGCACTTCGCCGGCGAAGATGTTGAACACGTTGATCGCCTGCGGCGCGCCCGACCAGCCGGCGGGCGGCGCGGGAATCTCGACGCGTTCGGTCAGTTCCGCCTGCATTTCGGGCGTGCAGTGACGCTGCGGGGCCTGTTCGGACGTGGGCGCGCCCGTCACCAGGTAGTCGCGCCCCTGCTGCGGAGCGGCCAGCGCCGGGCACGACAGGGCCACGAGCAGCCACAGCCACCCCATGATCCCGACGATTCGCCCCCTGCTCCGCTTCACTGACACTCCGGTACGTCGCCGCTTCCCGACCTCCGGTGCGCTGGCTTACGTCTACGAAATGCAATTTCCATGCCACGCCCGACGCGGTTGCGTCGGCGTCCCTTGTCTCCCGGCGCGCTGACGCCGGTGGACGTCACCCGGTCACTCGCGCGGCGGCCCCTTGCGGTGCGGCTTGCCCGCGCCGAACGGCTTGTCGCCGCGCGGCTTGCCCTTGCCCGGTCCACCGAACTTGCGCGGCGGTGCGGCGCCCGCACCGGCACCGCCGCCCTCGCCCGGCTTGTGGATGCGCAGCTGCTGGCCGGACACCCAGACCTTCTTCAGGTGCATCAGCACTTCGCGCGGCATGCCTTCCGGCAGGTCGAGCGTGGTGTGGTCGTGCTGGATGTCGATGCGGCCGATGTAGCGGCTTTCCAGCCCCGCTTCGTTGGCGATCGCGCCGACGATGTTGGCCGGCTTCACGCCATGCGCATGGCCCACCTCGATGCGGTAGGTCTCCATGCCCACGTCCGGCTTGTCGCCGCGCGGCGGCTTGTCGGCGCGCGGCCGATCAGTGTCGGGGCGCTCGATGCGCGAACGCTCGGGCTTGTCGAAACTGCGCGCGGGACGTTCGCCCTGGCTATCGTCGCGACGGGGACGGTCGTCGCGCTCGCGGCGCGGCGCGTT
This sequence comes from Pseudoxanthomonas sp. GW835-FHT14C01, assembly GCF_058793715.1. Lineage (NCBI taxonomy): Bacteria > Pseudomonadati > Pseudomonadota > Gammaproteobacteria > Lysobacterales > Lysobacteraceae > Pseudoxanthomonas > Pseudoxanthomonas sp. GW835-FHT14C01. The sequence continues at coordinate 518,606 of NZ_JBXAGB010000002.1, read as the reverse complement.
GCCGTAGGTTTCGCTGCGGGCCGGACGCTGTTCGCGCGGCGTGCGCTCCTGCGACAGCAGCAGCGGCGTATCGCCCTGCACCAGCTGCGCCAGCGCGGCGGCGATGTCGACCGCCGGCACGTTCTGCTCGCGTTCGTAGCGTTCGATCAGCGCACGGAACTCGCCCGCCTTGCCCGACGCCAGCGTGTCGGTGATGCGCGCCAGGAACTTCTCCACGCGCCGGTCGTTGACCGCCTCGACGCTGGGCAGCTGCATCTCTTCGATCGGCTGGCGCGTGGCGCGCTCGATCGACCGCAGCATGCCCTTCTCGCGCGGGGTGACGAACAGGATCGCGTCGCCGGCGCGGCCGGCACGGCCGGTACGGCCGATGCGGTGCACGTAGCTTTCGGTGTCGTACGGAATGTCGTAGTTCAGCACGTGGCTGATGCGCTCCACGTCCAAGCCGCGCGCGGCCACGTCGGTGGCGACCAGGATGTCGAGCTTACCGTCCTTGAGCTGCTGGATGGTCTTCTCGCGCGCCGCCTGCTGCATGTCGCCGTTGATCGCCGCGGCGGCCAGGCCGCGGGCCTGCAGCTTGTCGGCCAGCTCCTCGGTCGCCGCCTTGGTGCGGGCGAACACGATCATGCCGTCGAACGGCTCGACTTCCAGGATGCGGGTCAGCGCATCCAGCTTGTGCATGCCGCTGACCCACCAGTAGCGCTGGCGGATGTTGGCCGAGGTGGTGGTCTTGGAGGCGATGTTCACCTCCACCGGATCCTTCAGGTAGGTCTGCGCGATGCGGCGGATGGCCGGCGGCATGGTCGCGGAGAACAGCGCCACCTGGCGGGTTTCCGGCGTCTTCTTCAGCACCGTCTCGACGTCGTCGATGAAACCCATGCGCAGCATCTCGTCGGCTTCGTCCAGCACCAGCGTGGTCAGGCCGGACAGATCGAGCGAGCCGCGCTCGAGATGATCGATGACGCGGCCCGGCGTGCCGACGACGACATGCACGCCGCGCTTCAACGCCTGCAGCTGCGGGTAGTAGCTCTGCCCGCCGTAGATCGGCAGCACGTGGAAGCCGGGGATCCTGCCGGCGTACTTCTGGAACGCCTCGGCCACCTGGATGGCCAGTTCGCGGGTGGGCGCCAGCACCAGCGCCTGCGGACTGCCGGCGCTCGGGTTGATGTTGGCCAGCACCGGCAGCGCGAACGCGGCCGTCTTGCCAGTACCGGTCTGGGCCGTGCCCAGCACGTCGCGGCCGGCCAGCATGGCCGGGATGGTGGCCGCCTGGATCGGCGACGGGGTCTCGTAGCCCACCGCCGTGACGGCGGCCATGACGGGCGCCGGCAGGCCGAGATCGGCGAACAACAGGGGGGCGGACAAGGGGGATTCGGTAGACATGCGGACACTCCGGGGCGTCGCGGAGCCGCACGCCGAGCCGCATATTGTGCGCCTTCGGGGGCCTCCTGTCGCGTTGCAGCACGATCGGACGGCCTGCGGGCGTGATTTTCCCGGCGTCCCGGCGAATCACCTGCCAGACCGCACAATCCACGGGTGCCGGGATGGAATCGATCACGATCATGAACCGCTTCACGGAGACCGACGCCGGCACGGAGTTCCCGCGACTGCTGCAACAGCACCGCGGCATCTTCGCCAAGGTGGCCGGCACCTACGCCTGGCACCCCGACGACCGCGACGACCTGATGCAGGAGATCGCCGCGCAGCTGTGGCGCGCGTGGCCGTCCTACGACAGCGGCCGCCCCTTCGCCACCTGGATGTACCGGATCGCACTGAACGTGGCGATCTCGCAGGTTCGCAGCCGGACGCGCGCGCCGTCGTCCGAAGCGTGGAGCGAGGACCACCACGACCTGGCCGATCCTCACGCGCACGACCACGAAGGCCGCCAGCAGGTCGACCTGCTGTACCGCTTCATCCAGGCCCAGCCGCCGCTCGACCGCGCGCTGTTGCTGCTCTACCTGGAAGACCACAGCTACCGCGAGATGGCCGATGTGCTCGGCCTGAGCGAAACCAACGTCGCCACCAAGATCAGCCGGCTGAAGCAGCGTCTGCGCGACGAACTCTGATGAACACCGACCACGGAGCCCTCACATGGAACCGGATGAACTGAAAGCCGCCTGGCACGCGCTGGGTCAACGCCTGGAACGACAGGAAGCCATCCAGTGGCACCTGCTGCGCGACCGCAAGCTCGATGGCGTGCGATCCACCGTGCGCGCGCTGTTCTGGGCGCAGGCGCTGCAGGCCGTGCTGGGCGCCAGCCTGCTGGTGCTGGGCGTGGCGTGCTGGGGCCGCAACACGGAGGTACCCGGCCTGTTCGCCACCGGCATCGCGCTGCATGCGTTCGGCGTGATCACGATGGTCATGGCGTTCATCACCATGAGCCTGATCGGCACGATCGATTACACGGCACCGGTGCTGAAGATCCAGAAGCGCTTCGCCCTGCTGCAGCGCTTCTACGGGATCAACTCCATGGTCTGCGGTGCGCCTTGGTGGATCATGTGGCTGCTGGTCGTGGTCGGGCTGGCCGGACTGGGTCCGGTGGACCCGCACGCGGGTACGCCGCCGTGGATCGCCTGGAGCTTCTTCATCAGCATCACAGGCTTCATCGGCACGGTCGCGGCCGTGTACTGGCACCGCCATCGCCATCCGGGCGTGGACCGTAGCTGGGAGGAAAGCGCGGGCGTCCGTCGCGGCCGCACGCTGCTGGCCGAGATCGCGCATTTCGAAAAGGAATGACGGCCGGCTGGCTTACACTGCGCGCATGCAACGCATCGACTTCGATCTGGACGCCGGCCACGACTACGTGGAACTCAACCAGCTGCTGAAACTGGTCGGCATCGCCGACAGTGGCGGCCAGGGCAAGGCCATCGTGGCCAGCGGCGCGGTGACGGTGGACGGCGCGGTGGAGCTGCGCAAGACCGCCAAGATCCGCGCCGGGCAGGTGGTGCAGATCGACGACGCCGAGGTCCGGGTGCGCGGTGCGCAGGACTGACAACGGCGTGCATCGGTAGAGGCATGCCACCTGCTGTTCCCTTCCCCGTGCAACGGGGAGAGGGTGCCGGAAGCGGATGAAGCGCTGTTGCCCTCGCATCCCCTCATCCAGCGCTGCGCGCCACCTTCTCCCACAAGGGGAGAAGGCAACAGGGTGCGCTACACGCCCGTCCGGCCCGGCTCTCCCTAGGGCGATGTCCCCGACGTGTCCTCGGGCAACACCGGCGTGTCGTCGCTGTCGGCCATGCGATCGAACTCGGACAGCGGGCTGTCCGCCGGGCATTTGATGTCCGGGAAACCGAACTGCGTGCGCAGTTCCAGGCCGCAGGCCTGCATGTCGTCCAGCCCCGCGCCCGACTTCTTGCACGTGCTGTCGAAGCTGCGCATGAAGGCGTCGCGACGCATGACGAAGTCGTCGCCGCAACGGCGCATCAGCTGCAGGCGGTCGAGGTCGTCCTGTGCGGCGTTGGTGCCATCCAGGCCGTACTCCTGCAGCTCGTCCTTGCTGAGCAGGCGCAGGCGGCGGTTGGGCACGGTCATCATCAGGTCGGCGACCGCCACCGCCACGCCGTTGCGTTCCAGGTAGTCCTTCACGCGGCCGTAGACGCCGCGCAGTTCCTCGTTGAGTTCGGCGCGGGTGGTGGCGGTGGAACTCATGCGGATGATGCGGTGCACGCCCACCTTGCCGGAGATCAGGCGGTTGTCGCCGGCGCCCAGCACGAATACGCAGGCACTGTGGCAGACCGAGCCCTCGCGCACCCAGATGGTCCAGCCGCCGGCCCCGATGACGTCGCCGGCCTTGATCGCGTCCTCGACCTGTCCGCCGGCGGAGTCGAGGTCGAGGATGCGCTTGTGGATGCCCATGCGGCCGGCGATGTCGGCCACGCGCGCGACCAGATCGGTGAAATCGGCGGCGATCTTGCCCTGGTAGCGCAAGCGCAGCACCCCACCCTTCTGGCAGGGCGACAGTGCGTCCACCACGCTGAAGAACGCGAGCGATTCGAGCGCGGCGCCGTCGCCCTCTTCGGTGTTGTACTCGGCCTGGCAGCTGACCCAGGCCTGGCCGGAGGTCACTTTCGACACCGGCCAGTCGGTTGTCATTTCCCGCGGGGGCGCGGCTTCCGGCGGCGACGCCAACGGCCCGGTCGACACGGCACCATCGCCCCGTTCGGCCTGCCTGGCCGGCGTGTCCGCGAGCGCTGGCGACGCTTGGGCCATCGCATCGGCCGCACCTTCGGGAGTGGCCGGACCGCAGGCGGCCAGCAGGACGGCAATCAGCAGCGCAGCGAAGGCGAAGGGGGAGTTGCGGGACAGCATCCGGTCGATCACGGCACGACGCCAGCCGGGGACGGCATGGCAGGAAGGGGAGCGGCCTAGTCTAGGGTCAAACCCGGCATGCCGACCCACCCTGCGATGAACCCGTGTCGCGCACGGGCATCACAGCAAGGCCCACAGCACCTGCAGCAGCCCCCACAGGGAAATGCCCCAGATCACGGTGCGCAGGTAGGGAATGCCTGCCGCATACACCGGCACGTAGGCGAGCCTCGCCCAGAAATAGCATTGCGCGCCCAGCGCCGTGGCGGCGTCGCCGCGCTCCAGCACCACGACGGCGAGCACGGCGGCAGCGAAGAACGGGAACGTCTCCAGGAAGTTGCGCAGGGCCCGATCCATCCGCGCGGCGACACCGGTCAGTGGCGGCAGCGTGGCATCGCGCGCACCGACGTTCCACTTCACGCCCCGCTGCCGGGTAGTGAAGGCCGCGCCCAGCAGCACATGGACCAGACCCAGGGCGACGGACCAGGCGAGCATCTTCACTTCGATCAGCATGGCAGTCCTTCCAACGAGAGGTGGAGGCCACTCTAGCGCAGCCTCTGCGCGCGTCCCCCGCCACATCAACGCCGACCGGCTACACGCATTTCGTGCCTGCCGGCGGCTTCCCGGCAGACAAGGGCCCCCGCGCTTCCTGAACAAGGGCGGGCGTGCTTGCGGCTGGCCGGTGATTTGGGTATCACAGTCACACGGAGCGTCGGCTCCGCAGGGGAACGCATTGGCAATACACCAGGACCTTTGGCGGCCCGTCCAATGGGCGCAGCGCTTTGCAGCCGGGTTCGCCTGGCTGTTGGCCGCCACGCTCACTCTGGTGGATGCCGGCAGCGGCCATTTCCTCGATGACAGCGTGCCGGTGGTCGGTGTGCTGGTGGCGATCGCCACGTGGCGCAGCACGCAGCGCCCGGTGCGCTTGGCGGTGGCGGGCCTGCTGAGCGTCCTGCTTCTGCTGCACCTGTGGCAGTTCCATGCGCTGGGCACGTGCCTGGTGCTCGTCGCCGCGACCGTGATCGCCTGGACGAGGGTCTGGCGCGGATTCTGGCCGGAATTCGTCATGCGCGTCTTCGCCGCTGCGCTGCTGCTCCTCGCCATGCAGCCGGTGCTGGGCGCGCTGCAGGCCGGCCGCAGCGTCCCGGAAATCGGCTGGGCGCTGTCGCTGTCGGCGCTGGCGATGTTCCTGCTGGTGTACACGCCGTCGCTGCGCGATGGACGCACGCTGGACACCAGCACCGAGCTGGTCGCCTTCGTCCTGGCATTCGCGGTGATCGCGCTGGTCGGCTGGCACGTCCCCGGCAGCCTGGTCGGCAAGATGGGCGTGGACTTCCCGCCGATGCGGCCGATGTCCACCCTGTGCGTCGCCGGCGTCGCTCTGGCCCTGTTGCTGCGGCAGCGCGAGCAGGAGCGCGCGGCGTGGATCGTGCTGGCCCTGGTCACGGTGCCCTTGCTGTTCACGCTGCTGCAGACGCTGGGCGGCATCACCACCCCGGTCAATGCGCTGCTGCACCGGCTGGGCTGGCTGCCGACCCTGCCGCTGATCGGCGGCTACACCGATTACGGCGTGCTGACGGCATGGATCGCGGTGGCCGTACTGCCGCAGTCGCTGCAACGGTGGGAAAGCCTGCGCTGGGGCATCACCCGCGGTCTCGGCATCGCGATGGCGTCGGTCGCCGGCATGGCCACGCTGGGCCTGCTGATCCAGCTGCCCTACCACCGCGAAGGCCTGTCGATCTACCAGATATCGCTGACCGCGTCGGCGCAGCTGGTGGCGCTGGGCCTGGCGCTGGCGGTGGCCGGCGAGAACTCGCTGCGCGAGCGCATGTTCGGCGTGCTGCCGATGGCCGCCGCACTGGTGTTGGGCGGGCTGTACTGGACGGCGGCGTCCGGCGATCGCGATGCGATGGCGCGCAACGTCATGAAGACGCAGACCGCCACCACCACGCCGACCTTCCTGCGCGGCATCGAGCTGCGCCGCAGCGCGCTGCGCCAACTGTCCGCCTCGTTGACCGCCGCCACGCCCGAGGCGGCCGAAGACCTGTTCGATCATTACGTGGACGACATGGTCGGCGCCTTCGCCGGCTTCCGCGTCGTGCGCAGCGTCGGCGAAGGCCACGAGTTCCGTTGGGTACAGCCCGGCTTCGACGCGCCGGTCGCGCCCTCGCCGCCCATGCCGGTGGCGGCGGCCGGCCACCTGCAGCCGGTGGTGGGGGGCTGGTGGCTCACCGTCGATACCACCGGGCGCCGCACGCAGGGTTTCATCGCGCTGGACGATTTCGTCCGGACGCTGAGCAAGGCCGTGCTGTCGGACCGCTCGGTGCGCGCCACCGCGGCCGGCATGCCCACGGTGATCCAGGGGCAACCGCAGGGCACCCCGCTGTCGGTGGAGCATGTCGCGCTGCCCGGCCATGATGTGCAACTGGAACTGTGGGCGCCCCCCGCGCTCACGTCGTTCACGCTGCCGCGCGCGCTCGTGGTCGGCGGCCTCAGCAGCGGCCTGCTGCTCGCGCTGGTGCTGTTCCTGCTGGACATCTCCCGGCGACGCTCGTCGGAGGCCGCGGAGACCGCGCGCTCGCTGCTGCTGGAAACCGAACGCCGGCTGGATGCGCAGCGCCGGCTCAACGACGCCGCCGCGATGGACAGTGCGACCGGCCTGCCCCGTTTCTCGGCCCAGGCCAGCCTGATCACCGAACGGGTCGCGGCGCCGTCGGCCTACGGCCATGGCCTGGCGTTCGTCGACCTGGACGGGTTCGGCATGGTCAACGATTCGTTCGGCCACGATGGCGGCGACGAAGTGCTGCGGCGCATGGGCCAGCGCATCCTCGCGGCCTGCGACGGCCAGGGCAGCGTGTACCGCTATGGCGGCGAAGGCTTCCTGGCGCACTTCGCCGACATCGACATCGACCAGCTCACCCGGCTGGCCGAAGACATCCGCCGCGCGGTGGGCCAGCCGATCGCGCTGTACTCGACGCATCCCTCCTTCACCGTCACCGCCAGCATCGGCTTGGCACATTCGCCCGAACACGGCGCCGACCTGCAGACGTTGCTGCGCAGCGCCGACGACGCGCGCCACCTGGCCAAGCGCGCCGGCCGCAACCAGGTGCGCCTGCCGTCGGCGAGTACGCAGCAGGAAGCCAACGATCGCCTGAGCCGCGTCACCGCACTGCGCGAGGCGGTCGCGCGCGGCCAACTGCGGCTCGCCTACCAGCCGGTGGTCGCCGGCGATACCGCGCAACTCATCGGTTTCGAGGCGCTGGCGCGCTGGCGGCATCCGGCCTGGGGCGACGTGCCACCGTCGGTGTTCATTCCGCTGGCGGAGAGCGCGGGGCTGATGGAGGACATCGGCCACTTCGTGCTCGAACAGGCCTGCCAGCAACTGGCGCGCTGGCGCGGCATGGGCCTGCGCACGCTGGGCATGGCGGTGAACCTGTCGCCCAGCCAGCTCGGCCAGCCCACGCTGGCGCCGTGGATCGCCGACTGCCTGCAGCGCCATGAGCTGCCGGCGGATGCGCTGACGCTGGAGCTGACGGAAAGCGTGCTGGTCGAAGACATGGGCGCGGCGCAGCAGATGCTGCAGACGCTGCATGCGCTCGGCGTGCGGCTGGCGCTGGACGATTTCGGTACCGGCTACTCCAGCATGGCCTACCTGCAGCGCCTGCCGCTGGACATCATCAAGATCGACCGCAGCTTCGTCGACGGCATCGCGACGGAGAGCACCGACCGCGCCATCGCACGCACCATCCTCGTGCTGGCGCACGAGATGGGCTTGCGCACGATCGCCGAGGGCGTGGAGACGTCCGAGCAGATGCACGCGCTGCAGCAGATGGGCTGCGACGAGATGCAGGGTTACTTCTTCGGCCGACCGATGGAAGTCGACGAGGCCACCACGCTGGCGCGCGGCGAACTGCGGCATGCCATCGGCTGAGGTTCACCCGCGCAGCAGATCCCTCGTCGCGGCCACGCCGCCGCTGTCGGGGAATACGCGAGCATCGAGCGTGGCACGCGCGATGCCGAGGTGATCGCCCACCACGCCCTTGAACACACTGCGCAGGTCAGTGGTCGCGCGCAGGTCACGGCCATCGTTGAGCTGCGTGGGCGCCAGGCCCGGCCAGTCGCCGGCGATGCGCCCGCCCGCCACCGCGCCGCCGGCCAGCATCGCCAGCGTGCCGGTGCCGTGATCGGTGCCGCCGGTGCCGTTGACCGCCGCGGTGCGGCCGAACTCGGTGACCACCATCACCACCGTGCGCGACCACGCCGCGCCGATGTCGTCGTGGAACTGCTTGAGGCCCTGGTCGAGTTCGGCCAGCTTGCGCGCCAGCACCGGTCCCTGCTGTGCATGCGTATCCCAGCCGGTGTTCTCGACGAAGCCGATGCGCGGACCGTCGGCGGCGGCCATGAACCTCGCCGCCGCCGCCATCGCCTGCGGCAGCCGCGCCACGTTGCCGCCGGCCTGCATGCCCTGCGCGGCGACGGCCTGTTCGAACGGATGCGCCAGTTGCGCGTCAACGGCGTACAGCGTCTGCAGGCGTTGCAGCAGGATCGGGTTGACGTCGTCCGGCAGCGGTGGCGACCACGTCGTCGCCTCGGCGGGACCACGCAGGATCAGCGGCATCACCGTGCTGACCGACAGCGCGCGCGAGGCAGGCAGCGCGGCCACGCAGCGGTTGAGCCAACCGTTCGCTGCGCCGCCGGTAGCCGCCGTGCCGTTCTCCAGATTGTCCTGCGCCTCGAAGTGCGAGCGCTGCCGGTATGGCGGCGCCACTGCGAGCACCGGCAACCATTCGCGCCGCGCGTACAGCTGATGGCTGAAGGCGAGCGCCGGATGCAGGGTGAAATCCGCATCCAGCCGGCGCGCACCGGCGACCGCAAGGCGGCCGCGCAACGCGGCATGCTGCGGATCGCCGTTGGGAATCACCGCGTGCAGACCATCCAGTCCGCCGCGCAGCAGCACGATCAGCAGGCGCGTGTCGTCGCCGCCCGCCGCCTGCGCGAAGCGCGGCCACAGGCTGAGCGTGGTGGCGGCCGCACCGGCGGCGAGGAAATGGCGTCGGCTGATCGACATGGTCAGGTCCTCCACTGGAAGGCGGGACTGGCGAACAACAGGGCGAGCCCTTCGCGCGGCGATTCCGCACGCCGCAACGCGGCCAGTGTGTCGGCATCGAGCGCATCGCCGAACACGACCGCCGCGGTACGCAGCGGATCGGGGTCTTCGCCCGCGGCGGTTTCGGCCAGCGACTGCGCGGCCTGGATGCGCTTCCACACCGCATCGGCACCGCTCCAGTCGTCCGCCGCATCGGCGAAGCCTTCCGGCGAGCGCGGCGTGAACGGCGGTTGCCCGAGCCGGCCCAGCAATCCCGCCACCACGCGCGGTTGCGCGACGGTCGTCGTGCCGGTGCTGCGCAGCGTCGACACGACGAAGTCGTCCGGCGTCTTCAGCTTGCGTGCGTCGGCCGACCACGCCGCGTCGCTGTCGATCAGTGCCGTATACACCGGCCGCAACGCACCGCCGCTGCGCTGCCACGCGGCCGTCATGCGTTCGATCACCGCCGGCGGCGGCGTATCGCGGATGAAATGCCGCGCCAGCTTGCCGCAGACATGCCGCGCGGTGGCCGGATGCACGGCCAGGTCGCGCAGGATGGCGCGGCCCTGCGCTTCGCCATCGGCGGCGTAGCGACGACCGAGCACCTGGCGCGGGCCGGCCTCGTGCGCATTCGCGCGGAACTGGAACATGGTGCCGGCAGCGCCCTGCCGTTCGCGCGGCGCCGGCACGCTCCAGCCGGTGATCGCGCGCGCGAGTTCGCGCACATCATCCTGGGTGTAGCCCCCGTCGACACCGAGCGTATGCAGTTCCAGGATCTCGCGGGCGAGGTTTTCGTTGAGGCCGGCACGCGGCACGGCCTCGCCCTGCGCACGACGGCGCTGCCGCTCGGCCAGCCGCGACTGCTCGCCGACCGAACGCACGTTGTCCAGATAGCGGAGCATCGCCGGATGCTGTTCGACCGCCAGCAGCAGGTCGGCGAAGCTGCCGGTGGCGTGCGGACGGATGGCTTCGCGTTCCATCGGTGCGGCGTAGAGCGTCGCGGTGCGCTTGTCGACGGAGACGGCGAAATGGTTCGACCAGAACCGCACCAGCCGTTCGACGAAATCCTGTTCGGTCACCACCGCCTGGCGATAGCGCCAGCCGAGTTCGGCCTGCTGCTGCCGGCCGAAGCGTTCGCGGAAACCCATCGCCGCGTCGTTGGGCGTGCCGGCCGGGCGCGCCTCACGGCGATCGCGCAGATACTCGTATTCCGCCTGCAGATAGTCGGCGCTGGACGGGAGCGATGCCGGCGCGACCGCGGGAGGCGCACGCAGCTGCGTCTGCAACCAGGCGCGTGGATCGTCGATGCGGTCCAGCGTGCCCGGGCGCGCGCCCAGTCCGAAGCGGTTGGCGGCGCTGACGGCTTCGCGTCGGGTCATGGGAGGCTCCGTGGGATCGACCCAGGTTCCAACGCGCTGCACGCGCCGGCGTTGACAGTGCGTCGTACACGGTCAGCGATGTCGACGCGCTTTCACCCGCATGAATACGCTGACGGACTAGCCCTGGCCGTCGCGCAGCTGCGCGAGGAAGGCGCGGCCGGCGGGACCCGGCGGCGTGTCCTTGCGGTACACCGCGCGCATCGGCATCTGCGCGTAGCGCGGATCGGCGTCAGCGAGGCGCAGGCGCTTCAGGCGTCCGGCGGCAAGGTCTTCTTCGACGATATGCAGCGGCATGTTGCCCCAGCCCAATCCGGCGCGCAGGAACGCATGCTTCGCACCCAGATCCGCCAGACGCCACGTCAGCGGCGACTGCACCGCGAAATCGCGGCCGGCGGTCAGCGGGGTGCGATCGGTGAGCACCAGTTGCACGTGCCTGACCAGCATTTTCGTCGGCACGGCGCCGCGGACGGCGGCCATGGCATGCGACGGCGCGACGACGGTGACGAAAGGCACCGACAGCAGCGGTTCCACCGCCAGCGTGTCGGGCAGTTCCGGCAGCGAGGCGACGACGCCCAGTCCGCAGGCGCCCTCCAGCACCGGCTGGATCACACCGCCCAGCACTTCGACGTACAACCGCAGCGGCGTATGCGGGAACGCGGTGCCGCTGTGCGCGGCGGCACGCGTCAACGCCGACATCGGGAACATCACGTCGACCGCCACCGACAGTTCGGGTTCCAGGCCCTCGGCGACGCTGCGGGCGCGCGCCTTGAAGGTGTCCATGTGCTCGGCCACCGCGCGCGCGTCCACCAGCAGCGCGCGGCCTGCATCGGTGAGTTGCGGATAACGCCCGCTGCGGTCGAACAGCGTCACGCCGAGTTGCAGTTCGAGGTTGGCGAGGGTCTGGCTGACCACGGACTGCGCGCGCCGCAGCGTGCGTCCGGCGGCGGAAAAGCTGCCCTGCTCCGCCGCCGCGATGAAGGTGCGCAACTGGTCGAGGGTGACGGCGTCGAGCATGTATCGCTCCAGACGATAGGTTTCATCGAAATATATAGGCTTCCGGGATGCAGGGCGACGGCCTATCGTGCGCTCCGTACCCGCCACACCCACCTCGATTCCACGGAGTCCATCATGTCCACCGTCACCGCTACCCCGATCGCCCCCCGCATTCCCGCCCTGCAGGGCGCCGCCGACCTTGCCGGTCGCGGCCTGCTCGCCTCCCTCTTCCTCATCTCCGGCCTCGGCAAGCTCGCCGCCTATGCCGGCACCGTCGGCTACATGGAATCCGTCGGTGTTCCCGGCGCCCTGCTGCCGCTGGTCATCGCACTGGAAGTGATCGGCGGCCTGGCCATCGTCGCCGGCTACCGCACGCGCGTCGTCGCCAGCCTGCTGGCCGCCTTCTCGATCGCCAGTGCGCTGCTGTTCCACAACAACCTGGGCGACCCGATCCAGCAGATCATGTTCCTGAAGAACATCGCCATCGCCGGCGGCTTCATCACCCTGGCCGCGCGCGGCGCCGGCGGCTGGAGCATCGACAACCGCTGATCCCTTCCGCCCCGCGACACCAGGGACGCCGGCCTCGCGCCGGCGTTCGCGCGTCCGGAACAGGCGCGACCCGCACGCCGATACAAGCCCGGTCGTCGGGGGTATGCCAGCGTGCAGCCTGCCTCGCCGCTGGAGTCCAGCATGCCCGGTCGCCTCCTTTCCGCCCTGTGCGTCGCAGGCGTGTTGGCCTGCGCTCCCGTGCAGGCCGGCGAGATGGCGCGCCGTCCGGTGACGCCGTTCGCGACCCTGCCTGACGACGTGCGGCATCCGGAAAGTCTGGCCGTCGACCCGGCCGGCGGCGAGGTGTACGTCGGCACCTTCGACGCACGCGAACCGGCGCTGGCGCGCAACAACCAGTTGCTGCGTTTCGATGCCCAAAGCCGGCTGCTGGCGCAGCGCAGCGTCGGCGCAACGCCGCTGACCGGCGTCGGATTCTTCAAGGGCAAGCTGTACGTGCTGAACTTCGGTGCATCGAAGCTGCAGCGGATCGATGCGGCGTTCACCGCCGATACGCCCATCGAGGACGTCGCGACGTTCTCCGCCCTGGCGCCACCCGCCCCGCCATCGCGACGCATCGCCAATCCGGATGGCAGCGAGGACGTGATCGACTTCGGTGCAAAAGGATTCCCGGCGATCAACGGCCTGGTCTTCGACCGCACAGGGACGCTGTACGTGTCGGATTCGTTCCAGGGCGCGATCTACCGCATCGCCGACGTCGCGACCTGCGCGCCGTGCCGTGTCGAGGTCCTCGCCCGCGATCCGCTGCTGGCGACCACCGGCGCGCTGCCGTTCGGCGCGAACGGACTGGCGTTCAACGCGGACGAATCGATCCTGTACATCAACAACGCCGGCGATGGCCGCGTGCTGCGGCGACGCATGTCCGATGGCGCCATCGATGTACTGGCCGATGGCGTCTACGGCGCCGACGGTCTGGTGTTCCACCGGGGACTGCTGTGGGTGTCGGCGAACCAGATCGACACGCTGGTCGCGCTCGACGAGCGCGGCCGTGTGCGCCAGCGCGCGGGCGATTTCCTCGGGGTAGCGGCGGACGGCTCACCGCGTGGCCTGCTGTTTCCTGCCGCCTCCGTCGTGCACGGCCGCAGGATGATCGTTGCCAACCTCGCCCTGCCCCTCACGCCTGCCGCCGGCGACGAGTGGGAGGAGGACGTGACCCGCTGGAACCTCATGCAGTTCGATCTTCCCGATCCGCCACCGCCTGCCCCTTGAGGAACATCCCATGCTCAACATCACCCCGTTCGGCTGGTTCCACACCGCCCTCAGCCTGGTCTCGCTGTCGGGCGGCCTGTACGCGCTGCTGCGCCATCACGACATCCGCTATGCAACGTCGCTGGGCAAGACCTATACCTGGTTCACCGTCGCCACCTGCGCGACCAGCTTTTTCCTGATGCGGACCGGCAAGCTCAGCGAAGCGCATGGCCTGACCGTCCTGACCCTGATCGTGCTCGCCATCGCGGTGCTGCTGGGCCGCAACGCGGTGCTGGGATCGTGGCGGCATGTCTTGGCCTCGCTGGCGTTCACGCTGACGGTGTACTTCCACTTCATCCCCGGTTTCACCGAGACGCTGACGCGCGTGCCGATCGGCGCGCCGCTGGTGTCGGGCCCGCAGGATCCGCTGCTGCAGGCGCTGGTGGGCGCGACCTTCCTCGTGTTCCTGGTCGGCATGGTCCTGCAGGTGCGCGCGCTGCGTCGCGGGCGGGTACAGCTGGCCCATCCCGCGACATGACCCCCCGGGTGCAGCGGCCATGCTGACGTCGCTGCCCACGCTGGATGCGCTGCTGGATGTCCACGCCCCGCAACTCGGAGGCGATGCGCCCGGCTACCGCCACCACGCGTACCGGGTGGCGAACTTCTACTGGCTCCTGGCGCCCGGCGACGCGGAGGTACGGGAGAAGCTCTGCATCGCGGTGGCGTTCCACGATCTCGGTATCTGGACGGCGGGCACGTTCGACTATCTGCCGCCATCGTGCGCGCTGGCGCGGAACCATCTGCAGGCGATCGGCAAGTCGGGATGGCAGGACGAAGTGGACGCGATGATCGACCACCATCACAGGATCCGGCGCATGCCGCCGGATGCACGTGCCAGCGTGGAGGTGTTCCGGCGCGCGGACTGGATCGACGTGAGCCGGGGCGCACTCCGCTTCGGCTTGCCCGCAGGCGCCGTACATGCCGTCATGGCCGCGTTCCCCAATGCCGGCTTCCATCGCCGGCTGGCATCGCTGACGCTGCGACGCCTTTACCGCCATCCGCTCTCGCCGCTGCCGATGATGCGCTGGTGATGGAAGGCCGGACGCCATCGCAGTCGCGCAAGAGACGCAGTCCCGGCCGGCGTCGGGCAGCGATGGCGATCTGAACGAGGGTCCGATCGCCGGCCGATGCCCGCTGGCCGGTCCTTTGCGGTCGCGGCGTTCAAACCGGCACAGGGCTTCACGGCGCGTTCGCGCCTCTCAGGATTGGATGGCACCATGCACCGCGCGCCCGCCCCTTTTTCGCTGCTGCACCGCCTGGCGTTCATGGGGCTGGGGATAACGCTGGCCGCGCTCAGCGGGGCGCTGTTCCCCTGAGGGATCAGGAAGCCGGCACGGCCGGATCGAGCTCCGCCGCCCACGACAACGCCAGCTTCAGCTCCTCCTGCGCGAAGGTGCGCATCTCGGTATGCGGCATCACCCGATCCGCCAACGCCGTCACCGCGACTAGCCAGCGCTTGTCGGTGACCACGGCGGCGCGCACGAAGCGGTCGTACTCGCCGCGCTTCGACAGCGCATAGCGCAGGTCCTTGCCGATCACCTCCACCGCCAGGCCGTGCAGGTCGCTGATGTCGCTGACCACGGCGATGCGCGGGAAACGCGCGAGGCGCGATTCGAGGTCGGTGATGCAGGTGTCGTAGTCCGTGCCTCTCAATTCGTCGGCGAAGCGGTAGGCGGCGACGTACGGCGGGCTGTCCAGGATCTCGATCATCCGGGCGCTCCATGAAGGTCAGCGGCGACCTTAGCCGTGCGCGCGCAGTCGTGTGTCAAATCCGCTTCACGAAACTGCACGTACCGGCGCGCGCCCGTCACGGGACCATGCGCTTCAGCGACCAGAAACCGATGTCGCGCCGCACCCGGTAACCCAGTTGCTCGTAGAGCGTTTTCGCGCGCGGATTCTCGTGGCTGACGTGCAGGAACGGCTGCACGCCGCGGGCCAAGGTGTCGTTGGTCAACCAGGCGGTGAGCCGACGCGCGTAACCGCGGCCGGTGAAATCCGGATGCGTGCAGATGGCGCTCATCTCGCGGGTGCCCGCACTGCCCATGCGCTCGCCGATCATCGCCGCCAGCCGTCCGCGCTCGTAAATACCGAAGTAGCGCCCCAGTTCCATCGTCCGCTCACGGAAGTAATGCGGATAGACGAGCGCCGTCAGCGCCAGCACCTCATCGCGCTGCGCCTCGCCGAGCGGGACGATGTCGGGACCGGCATCGACCGCCAGCGGTTCATCGCACACCATCTGCGCCAGCGGACGGAAGGCCTGCAGCGTCCAGCCCGTGGGCGGCGTGGGCGCAACCCCGATCAGGTACACCGACTCGCCCGACGCGACCAGCGCATCGAGCGCATGGCCCACCGGCACCTCCGCCGACGCCACACCCAGGAACGGGGCATAGGCCGCGGGATAGCGCGCGACCCCGCCGGCGCGGAGTGCGACGTCGCGATGGATCGAATCGAGCGCGGACCAGAAGGGGTTGTCGAGGGTCATGCCATCGTCTCGTCGCTGCCGCGGCGTCGCGGCGTGCGACCGTCCGGCTTCGCCCATATTATCCAGGCGCCCCCCGGAGGAGACCGTTCATGCACCGTTCGTTGCGCCCCCTCGCCATCGCCGTCCTGGCGACGACCGCCCTGCCCTGCTTCGCCGCCGAGCCGGATCCTGCACGCACGCGCGCCTACATCACCCAGGCGTGGACGACGCTGACGCGTTCGATGGAGGACTGCTCTTCGTTCGGCGACGAGAAAATCCACGACCGGCCGGTGCTGTACCTGCCGGCCGAGCTGCACGACCCGCGCGTGGAGGCGATCGGCAAGCGCTGCAACGTCGAAGTACGCCACCTGACGGCGGCGGTGGAACGGATCGGCCACCTGGACCCGACCACGCTGCCGCGGCAGGGCCTGCTGTACCTCCCGCGCCCCTACGTCGTGCCGGGCGGCTTCTTCAACGAAATGTACGGCTGGGACAGTTATTTCATCGTGCTCGGCCTGCTGGCCGATGGCCGCGCCCGACTGGCGCGCGACATGGTGGACAACATGCTCTTCGAGGTGGAGCACTACGGGGGCGTGCTCAACGCCAATCGCACGTACTACCTGACACGCTCGCAACCGCCGTTCCTCGGCGAGATGGTCCGCGCGGTACTGGATGAACCGTCCAGCTTCGACACACCCGCCGAGGCGCGGGCCTGGCTCGCGAAGGCGTATCCGCTGGCCGTCCGCGACCATGCGGTCTGGCTGCGCCCGGAACACCGCGCGGGCGACACCGTGCTGGCGCGCTATTTCGACTACGGGCACGGACCCGTGCTGGAAATGCGCGACGCCGATTACCTGCGTGGCGTGATTGCATGGCTGCTGGCGCACCCTGGACGCGACCCCGGCTATCTGGTGGAAGCGTCCGAACACCCCGACGACGCGGAAGCCGCGCGCCTGCGCGGGAGCAGCTGCGACGTGGCCTCGTCGAAGGTGTGCGCGGATGCGTGGGCGCAGGGCCACCGGCTGAGCAGGGATTTCTATCTCGGTGATCGCGCCATGCGCGAATCGGGGTTCGACGTGAATTTCCACTTCGGTCCGTACGCGGGATCGACGCACCACTACGCCCCGGTCTGCCTCAACAGCCTGCTCTACCGCTACGAGACCACCTTGCAGGCGCTTGCCGAACGCATGGACCTGCGCGACGACGCTGCACGCTTCGCCACGATGGCGAAGGCGCGGAAGACCGCGATGGACCGGCACCTGTGGAACGCGGGGGCCGGCCTGTATCTGGACTACGACGTGGTCGCGGGCCAGCCGGCGCGTGCCCCCTACATCACCACGTTCTATCCGCTGTGGGCCGGCGCCGCGTCGCCGGACCAGGCGCGCGCACTGCGGCGTCACGTCGCCGCCTTCGAGCTGAAGGGCGGCCTGGCGATGAGCCTGGATGCCAGCGGTGCGCAGTGGGACGCGCCGTTCGGGTGGGCACCGACCAACTGGCTGTCCGTTGCGGGGCTGGATGCCTACGGGTTCCATGACGATGCCGTGCGGATTGCCGGCAAGTTCACCGCCACCATCGACCGCAGCCTGGCGCACGACGGCACGATCCGCGAGAAATACAACATGGCCACCGGCGATGCCGACGTGAAGGTCACCGCCGGCTACAGCGAGAACGTCATCGGCTTCGGCTGGAGCAACGGTGTCTACCTGAAGATGCAGGCCCTGATGGCGCGCACGCCGTGAGGGGATGCACGCGTCCTGCCAACGCCGTCGCCGGCCTGGTGATGGCCGCCCTGCTCGCCAGCTGCGCTTCCGCGCCGCCCGTCCCGACACGGCCGCCGACGGATACGCGCAGCGAGATCGTACGGCGCATGCCGGCGCAGGTGGCCGACCGCGAAGGCTGGGCCATGGATATCCAGACTGCGTTCGCCGCGCAGCGCATCGAACCCACCAGCGAGAACATCTGCGCGGTGCTGGCCATCACCGAACAGGAATCCGGCTATGTCGCCAATCCGGCGGTCGCGAACCTGCCGAAGATCGCGCGCGGCGAGATCGATCGCCGCGCGACGGCCATGCACGTGCCGAAATTCGTCGTGGATACGGCACTGGCGCTGCGGTCGCCGGATGGACGCACGTACGCGGAACGCCTCCGTACCGTCCGCACCGAACGCGACCTCAGCGACATCTACGAGGACATGATCGGCAGCGTGCCGCTGGGCAAGCGCCTGTTCGCCGACTACAACCCGGTACAGACCGGCGGACCGATGCAGGTCGGCATCCCGTTCGCCGAATCGAAGACGGCCGGCTATCCCTATCCGATGCCCGAGGGCGTGCGCGGCGAAGTGTTCACCCGCCGTGGCGGCCTGTATTTCGGCATCGCCCACCTACTGGGCTACGAAACGCCCTATACGCGCAAGGTGCACCGTTTCGCCGACTACAACGCGGGTTGGTATGCGAGCCGCAATGCCGCATTCCAGAGCGCGGTCGGCACGGCGACCGGCATGAAACTCACGCTCGACGGCGACCTGCTGAATCCCGGTGCGCCACTGGACAAGCCGGGCCAGACCGAGCGTGCCGTGCGCATGCTGGCGGCCGACCTGCGCATGGACGACCGCGCGATCCGTACCGCCCTGGAACGGGGCAACCGGCTCGACTTCGGCGACACCGATCTGTATGCCCGCGTGTACGCGCTCGCGGAGGCACGCGCGAGCGCGCCGTTGCCACGCGCGATGATCCCCGGCATCACCCTGGAAAGCCCCAAGATCACCCGCGAACTGACCACCGCGTGGTTCGCCACGCGCGTGGACGAGCGCTACCGGCGCTGCATGCAGCGTTGACTCACCGCGCTACGGCAGGCGCAGCTGCGTCTTGCCGGCCGGGATCTCTCGCTCCACCCCCGCGTCGTCGGCCCCGCTACCCCGTGCCCAGTGAAGGCGGAACGGCGCACCGCGATTGTCGACATCCAGTTCCTCGCCGTGCGCGGTCCTGCGCCAAAAGAGATCGACCTGCGTGTCGCCGACGCGTACCCGCTCCACCCGCAACGAGGTCCACGCCGCCGGAGGTTGCGGGACGAAGTGCAGTTCCCGCTTTGCGGCGTCCACGTCGAGTCCGAGCAGCCCCTCCAGCGCCGCCGACAGGAACGAGGCGGACGACCAGGTCTGTTCCGGTACCGATTCGCGCTGCGGCACGAAGGCATCGCCGGCCATCACCTCGTGCATGTGGCCGAGCGCATCCCGGTCCGCCCAGGGCACCAGGCTCAACCACAGGCGGCTGGCCAGCTCGCGCTCGCCCACGCCCCACAGCGCACCGGCGGCGGCGGCCGTTCCCAGCCCCCACACGCTGCCCTTGGCATAAGCCTGCGGATCGTAGTCGGCCGCGGACGCAGGCGTACTGCGCAGGCCCCATGCCGTGACGTAGTCCGGGCCCGACAACCTCGCCAGCGTGACGCGCGCTTCGTCCGGCGTCGCCGCGCCCGAGGTGATGGCGGCCATGTCGGCCGCCGACGTGCTTTCACCGGGATGACCACTGCGGCTGAATCCGCTGATCCAGCGTGCGCGCGCGGTATCGCGGTAGCGTGCGCGCAGGCTGGCGCGCGCACGCTCGCTGGCCTGTGCCGCCTCCTTGGCCAGCGCCGGGTCGCCATGCCGCGTCGCCAGCGCCGCCATCGCCTGCGAGGCCTCGACCCACGCGGCCGACAGCGTCAGTTCGTCGCCCAGGTCGTCCTGTTCGTTGGCGCCCATCATCGCGGCCGGGACGCGCGGCAGCCCGTCGCCGGCATCCAGTGTCGAACGGCAGTAGGCGTAGGCCTTGCGCAGCGCCGGCCAATGGCGCGCGAGGAAGGCGGTATCGCCGCTGGCCCGCACGTACTCGGCCGCGGTCGCGACCAGATCGAAGGCGATGTCCACGTGCACGTACATGTAAGGGTAGTCGTGCGCCCAGTCGAGGAAGCCCGCGCTCTGCGACATCTCGTGCCAGATCATGCCGTTGTCCGGATGCTGGTAGCGCAGGATGAAAGCGAGCTGTTCCGCAGCGCGGTCGTAGCGCCCCTGGTGGATCAGCGACCGCGTGGTCAGCAGCCCGTCGCCGGCGAAGTACCAGGCGTACTGCGGACGGCGCGCGCCGTGCGAGGGTCCGTAACCGGCGACCATGCCGCAGCCCAGGCGCGCATTGCAGGTCCACGCCTGCTCCACCGCGATCTGCGCCCACTGCAGGGCGCGGTTGACGTCGGCATCGGGGGTGGTGATGCGCACCCAGTCGTGCAGCGCGAAGCGCGCTGCATCCTCCGTCGCATCCCCGGGCGTCTTCGCCAGTGCGGCGACGGTGGCATGGAGATCTTCCGCGCCTTCGCTCTGGCCCGCGAAGGCCAGCGTCGCGCAACGCGCGGAACCGCAGGGCGTCGGCGTCAGTTCCATGAAGATCGGCCGGCCGAACTCGCTGCCGCGACGATCGTTGTTCGGCAGGGTGTGTACGCCGGCCTGTGGCGACGCGATCAGCGCCCGGAAGCGTCCGCTCGGCTCGTTGAGCACGAAGCCGCGCGCCTGCGGGTCCCAGCCGAATTCCTGTCCCCCGATTCCTGCGGGCCACATCAGGTTCAAGGCAGGCCGCAGGTGGACACGAATCTTCAGTGCCGCATCGCTTTCCGCACGCAGCGACACGCCGACGCCCGGCACGCGACCAGGCGCCTGGATGCGTTCGATGACACGGAAGCCCTCGCCCCGGTAACGCCGCGTGACGCCGAGCGGATCCACGTCCACGCCTTCCAGCACGTCCAGCCCGCGCACGGTGCGACCCCCGGCGAGGAATTCGAGCTGGTAACCCGACGCGATCTGCAGGGGGAACGCCCAGAACTCCAGGCCGTCCTCCGCATATCCGCCCGCGAATCCACGCAGGCCGTGCGCTGCCACGTAGCGATCCTGGCGCGCCTGGTCGGTGGACCACACCGGCAGGCCGTGCGCCGCGCCCACCGGCTGCGCCTGACCGGACGCCTGCCCGGTTCCCGCCATCGCGATGCAGGCGAGCAAGGCCCATGCTCCCCAGCGCCGGTGCATCGCCATCTCCCCGTCCGTCTGTCGCGGCCATCCTAGCAATCCCCCGCTGTCGCGCCGCAGCAGGACACCGCATTAACGACGCACACGGCAGGGTCGTTGCCGGTCGATGCCCCTGTCGAATTCCGGCATCGCGGCTCGTCGCCCTCATGAAGGCGTCATTCCGGCGCCGCACCCCCGGAGGTTTCCATGCCTTACATCGATGGTTTCGTGGCCGCCGTGCCCACCGCCAACAAGCAGAAGTTCATCGACCACGCCAACCTCGGCGATCCCGTGTTCATCGAGCAGGGCGCCACGCGCGTGGTCGAATGCTGGGAGGACGATGTGCCCGACGGCAAGGTCACCGATTTCCGCAGGACCGTGCAGGCGAAGCCGGACGAGAGCGTGGTGTTTTCGTGGATCGAATGGCCCGACAAGGCTACGCGCGATGCCGGCATGAAAAAGATGATGGACGATCCGCGCATGTCGCCGGAAAACAATCCGATGCCGTTCGACGGCAAGCGGCTGATCTACGGAGGCTTCGTACCGACGGTGACCCTGGGCTCGCAGGGTGCGCCGTCCGCGTACGTGGACGGCTTCATCCTGGCGTCGCCGGCGAACGGCAAGGATGCGTTCACCGACTTCGCGGCGACCTTCGATGCGATCTTCATGGAGTACGGCGCAGCCCGCATCATCGAAGCCTGGGGCGATGATGTGCCGCATGGCACGCAGACCGACTTCTATCGCGCCGTGCAGGCCAAGGACGACGAGAACGTCGCCTTCTCGTGGATCGAGTGGTCCGACAAGGCCGCGCGCGACGCCGGCACGAAAAAGGTGATGGACGATCCGCGCATGGATCCTTCGAACAAGGACACCCCGCCGATGCCATTCGATGGCCAGCGCATGGTCTATGGTGGCTTCACACCGGTGGTGGAACTGCGCGCCTGAACGGCCTGCGCCGGAGGCCATGCCGTACAGGCCTCCGGCGCATCGGGGCACGGACGGGCGATTCCCCGATGCCGATGCCGGCACTCATAGCGACGCGCATCGATGCGGGCGCGAGGATGAGCATGATGCTTGCGTGAGAAGTACAGGTACGCCGCAGAAGGCGCATGCGTCACGATCTTCATCGCTCGCCATGAACAAGGTGCACCCACCGCCGATGCACATGCGTATACGCGTTTACGAGCGCGCGAACCGGCCTGCGCACAACAATGGCGCATCGCGCACCAAGCAAGTGCGCGACGAAAAAACCGTATGGAAACAGCGCTATTTCGGACATAACGCGGATTACTTTCGCGTCGTCGCGTTTCGCCCTGTGATCGCCGCCTCACTTCACGCACTTCGCCGCCGCCTAAGGTGATTCAAGTAACGCGATGCTGTTGCGCAACAGCGTTACGCCGGTTACCGATGTGCTTGGGACAGCGCTTCACCATTGCGTCCCGCACACGAGAGGGATCCACCACTTCCAACGCACTATTTAGGGGCGCATCGCATGGGCAAGAGAGAGAAGCCGTACGCACGTGTTTCCAGGACGCCGCTGGCGTCCGCAGTCAGATGGGCCTTGATCGCCGCCACGCTGGTCGGCAGCAGCACCGCGGTCGCGCAGACCGCCGAGCCGGCAGCCGCGCCGGCCACCCCGCCATCGAGCGGGGAAGCCACCACACTCGATACGGTGTCGGTCCTCGGCAGTCGCGGCCAACCCCGCACCGTCTCCTCGTCCGCCGTACCGATCGACATCATCAGCGCCGAGGAATTCCGCAACCAAGGCGCCACCGACGCACTGGACCAGCTGCGCGTGCTCGTGCCTTCGTTCAACGTCAGCACCATTCCGATCGACGACGCCGCCAGCCTGATCCGTCCCGCCAACCTGCGCGGCCTGCCGCCGGACAACACGCTGGTGCTGGTCAACGGCAAGCGGTTCCACCGCTCCGCGGTGATCACCTTCCTCGGCCATGGCCTGTCCGATGGTTCGCAGGGTCCGGACCTGTCGGTATTCCCGTCGCTCGCGCTGGAGCAGGTCGAAGTGCTGCGCGACGGCGCGGCGGCCCAGTACGGCTCCGATGCCATCGCCGGCGTGGTCAACTTCGGCCTGAAGAAGATCAGCGAAGGCGGAGCGTTCGAAGCCTTCGCCGGCCAGTACTACGAAGGCGATGGCTTCACCACCCAGTACTCGGCGCAGATCGGCCTGCCGTTGACTGCGAACGGCTACGCCACGTTCACCGCCGAATGGCGCAATGCCGACGACACCTCGCGCAGCGTGCAGCGCGACGATGCCGCCGCCGCGATCGCCGCCGGCTATCCCGGGGTGCCGGTGCCGGCGCAGATCTGGGGTTCGCCCAAGGTGGACGACGACCTCAAGTTCGTCGCCAACCTGGGCATCACCGGCGAGAGCGTCGACCTCTACCTGTTCGGCAACTATGCGCAGCGCGACGTCGATGGCGGCTTCTATTTCCGCGATCCCACCGCGCGCTCCGGCGTGTACTCCAACGACGGCGGCGAAACGCTGCTGATCGGCAACACCACGGGCGTCGGCACCTGCCCGACCATCGCGCTGCGCGATGCCAACGGCAACCTGATCCCGTACAGCACGGTCAGCTCGGCCGTCTCCGCGCTGCCGTCGAACTGCTTCACCTTCCTCTCGATGCTGCCCGGCGGCTTCACGCCTCGCTTCGGCGGCAGCCTGGAGGACATGTCGGTGGTCGGCGGCATCAAGGGCACGTGGGGCAACGGCTGGCACTGGGATGCCAGCGTGACGTACGGCCGCAACGACATCGACTTCACCATCTACAACACCGTCAACGCGTCGCTCGGCGCGGCGCAGCCGGAAGGCCTGCGCTTCAGCCCCGGCGGCAACACGCAGACCGAGAAGGGCGTGAACTTCGACGTCGGCACCGACTTCGAGACATCGTTCACCGTGCAACCGCTGCGGCTGTCCGCAGGTGCGGAGTGGCGCGAGGAGAGCTTCGAGGTGAAAGCCGGCGACGGCCCCTCCACCGCGATCGGCCCACTGACCCAGCAGGGCTTCGCGCTCGGCTCGAACGGCTTCAACGGGTTCAGCCCGCGCACGGCCGGTGAGTGGGATCGCAAGAACTGGGCGGTCTACCTGGACCTGGAGGCGCAGTTCACCGAGCAGCTGCTGCTGGCCGCGGCCGTGCGCCACGAAGACTTCGACGACTTCGGCAGCACCACCAACGGCAAGCTGACCGCGCGTTTCGATGTCTCCGACACCTTCGCCCTGCGCGGTGCGTACAACACGGGCTTCCGCGCCCCCACGCCCGGCCAGGCGAACATCAGCCAGATCAGCACGGCGTTCAACGGCAGCGTGCTGGAGGACATCGCGACGCTGCCGCCGACCAACCCCATCGCGATACTCAAGGGTGCGCGCGCCCTGACGCCCGAGGAATCGAAGAACCTGTCGCTGGGCATGGTGTGGAACAGCGGCGACTGGCTGGTCACCGTGGACGGCTACCGCATCGAAGTGGAAGACCGCATTGCGTTGAGCACCAGCTTCGCGCTGACGCCGGCCGAGCGCGACGCCCTGGTCGCGTCGGGCAATCCGGAAGCCGCATCGCTGAATTCGGTGACCTACTTCGGCAATGCCTTCGATACCACGACCACCGGCGTCGACCTGGTGACCAGCGTGGAAACGGCGCACTTCGGCGGCAAGACCACCTATTCGCTCGCGGTGAACTGGAACAAGACCGAGGTGGACCGCTACGACGCCAACTTCATCAATGAAGCGCGTGTCTACAAGATCGAGGAATCGTTGCCGAAGACCAAGGGCTATTTCAGCGTCAACCACCAGCGCGAGGTGTTCCACGCGAACCTGCGCCTGGGCTACTACGGCTCGTGGTACGAGGACCATCTGGACAGCGGCGCGATCACCATCGAAGACGGCGGCCTGCCGATCTACGAAGACAGCAAGGTGATCGTGGACGCCGAAGTGGGCTGGACGCTGCCCTCCGGCCTGTACATCAACGTCGGCGCGCAGAACCTGTTCGACGAAACGCCGGACGACAACCCGTGGGGCGCGGCGGTCGCCGGCGCGGCCTATCCGGTGCACTCGCCGTACGGCTTCAACGGCGGCTTCTACTACGCCCGTATCGGCTGGAAGTTCTGATAGCGCAGTAAACGGATGCCGGTGTCCCGAAAGGGCGCCGGCATCCTGTCGTCAGGGCGTCGTGCCCCGCGCGACGTCCTTCGCCACGTCCGCGACCAGTGCACGCAGCCACTGGTGCGCAGGATCGTGGCGGTAGCGCACATGCCACGCCATCTCCAGCGGGAACGTGCCCAAGTCGACCGGCGCGGGTAGTACCTTCAGGCGTGGATCGCGCGCCAGCTGCTTGCAGATCAGCTTCGGCAGCGTGGCGCAGTAGTCGGTCGCCGCCACCAGCTCGGGAATCGACAGGAAGTGGGTCACCGACACGGCGACATCGCGCCGCAGTCCCTGCTTCTCCAAGGCCTGGAACAAGCCCGCGCGCAGCTTGCCCGGCGGCACCACATTGACGTGCCGCAACTGTTCGTACTGCGCCTTCGACAACCGCTTGTTGACCACCGGATGGTCGGCACGCACCACGCACGCCACGCCGTCGTCCGCCAGGTGCTGCACCACCAGATTGTCGGGAGGATCGACGAACCGGCCCAGCACCAGGGCGGTCTCGCCGGAGATCGCCCCCGTCTCCGCCAGGTCGGTACCGAACGGCACCAGCCGCAGCCGGATACCGGGCGCACGCTCGCGCAGCCGCGCCGCGATGGCCGGCACCAGCACGAATTCGAAGTAGCTGTTCGGCGCCAGCGTGAACAGCCGTTCCTCCTTCGCCGGATCGAACTGCCGCTGCCCCAGTACCAGCGCATCCACCTGCGCCAGCGCGGCGGCGATGGCCGGCGCCAGTTCCAACGCCTTCTGGGTCGGCTGCATCCCGTAGCGCTCGCGGATGAACAACGGGTCCTGCAGCATCTCGCGCAGCCGCACCAGCGCATTCGACAGCGCGGGCTGGGTGATGCCCAACCGCTCGGCGGCACGGGTCACGCTGCGCTCGTCCATCAGCGCCAGGAAGACGGGCAACAGGTTGAGGTCGTAGCGCATGCAGTCATATTGAATTCGATATATCTGGAATTCAACAGATAAATTGGCCGAATGCCTTGGCGACGCGCATCCTGCGTCCATCCCGGCGAGGCGCCGGACCGGCAAGCGAAGGCGCCTCTCCTCCATCGGCCATCCTGGAGCCCGTCATGTCATCCGCCGCCCTGTTCTCCCCCGCCCGCCTCGGCGCCATCGACGTCCGCAATCGCATCGCCATGGCCCCGCTCACGCGCTCCCGCGCCGGCATGGACGGCGTGCAGACCCCGCTGGCGGTCGATTACTACCGCCAGCGCGCTTCCGCTGGCCTGATCATTACCGAGGCCACCAACATTTCCCACCAGGGCCGCGGCTATGCCTACACTCCGGGCCTCTACACCGATGCCCATGTCGCGGCCTGGAAGCCGGTGACCGATGCGGTCCACGCCGCCGGTGGACGCATCGTCGTGCAGCTGTGGCACGTGGGCCGCATGTCGCACACCAGCCTGCAGGAAGGCGGTGGCGCTCCCGTCGCCCCTTCGGCCCTCCAGGCCGGCGGCCATGTCTTCACCGAAGCCGGCCACGTGCCGCCGTCGATGCCGCGCGCGCTGGCCATCGACGAGATCGCCGCCATCGTCGACGACTACCGCCAGGCCGCACAGCGGGCCAAAGACGCCGGTTTCGACGGCGTGGAAGTGCACGCCGCCAACGGCTACCTGCTCGAACAGTTCCTGCGCGACAGCACCAAGGGTCGCGACGACCGTTACGGCGGTCCGCTGGAGAACCGCGCGCGGCTGCTGCTCGAGGTCACCACCGCAGTGGCCGACGTCTGGGGCGCCGACCGCGTCGGTCTGCGCCTGTCGCCCCTCTCCACGGCCGTCGGCGACACACCGCTGGACAGCCGCACGATGGACACGCACCTGTACGTCGCGCGTCGCCTCGGCGAGATGGGCCTGGCCTACCTGCATGTGGTCGAAGGACAGCTGCATGGCGGCAACGGTGCCGACGACTTCGACGTGAAGGCGCTGCGCGGCGCGTTCGCTGGCGCCTACCTCGCCAACAATGGCTACGACCGCCAGCGCGCGCTCGAGGCCACCGCCAGCGGCCATGCCGACATGGTCGCGTTCGGCAAGCCCTTCATCGGCAACCCCGACCTGGTCGAACGCCTGCGCAACGACACGCCGCTGTTCGACGCGCCGACGAACGGCTACTTCGGCGGTGGCGCGGAAGGCTACACGCAGTTCACCGCACCGCAGGCGGACGCAGCCTGACCGCCACGCCTCACCACCGCACCCCAAACCCAAGGAGTCCATCATGTCCCTCCACGACCTGCTCCCCGGCAAGCTCGGTTTCGGTACCGCCCCGCTCGGCAACATGTTCCGCGACATTCCGGAAGCGGAAGCGCGCGCGACCGTCGATGCGGCTTGGAACGACGGCATCCGCTACTTCGACAACGCGCCGTTCTACGGTGCCGGCCTGGCGGAAATCCGCGTGGGCGACGCGCTGGCCGACAAGCCGCGCGATACCTATGTCATCAGCACCAAGGTCGGCCGCCTGATCCTGGACGAAATCGAGGACGTCAGTGCCCGCGACCTCGGCGAGAAAGGCGAGGTGTTCAAGTACGGTCGACCCAACAGGATCGTCAACGACTACTCCCACGACGCCACGCTGCGCTCGATCGAAGACAGCCTGAAGCGCCTGAAGACCGACCGCATCGAGATCGCGTGGGTGCACGACGTCGCGCAGGACTTCTACGGCGACGACTGGCTCTCGATGTTCGAACAGGCCCGCACCGGCGCCTTCAGGGCGCTGGATCGCCTCCGCGACGAAGGCGTCATCCAGGCCCGGGGGCCTGGGCGTGAACCGGGTCGAGCCGATCGAGCTACTGCTGGACCTCGAAGGCCCGCGTCCCGACGGCTTCCTGCTCGCCGGCCGCTACACGCTCCTCGACCACGCTCGCGCCCTGCAGCGGGTGATGCCGAAGGTCGCCGAGCGCGGTCTCGGCATCGTCGTCGGCGGGCCCTACAGCTCCGGCGCGCTGGTCGGTGGCCCGAACTTCGAATACGCCCCGGCCACGCCGCAGATCCTGGACAAGGTGGCGCGCATCAAGGCACTCGCCGAGCGGCACGGCATCAGCGTGAAGGCCGCTGGCCTGCAGTTCGCGCTGGCCAATCCCGCCGTCGCCGCGGTCATTCCCGGCGCCAGCAGGCCCGACCGCATCGCCGAGGACAGCGCTGCGCTGAAGGAAGAGGTGCCTGCCGGCTTCTGGCGCGACCTGCGCAGCGCCGGTCTGGTGCATCCCGACGCACCGCTGCCGGGCGGCGCCTGAGTGGACGGCAGCGCGAGCGTCTCCGTCAACGCGAAGGCGGCTTGCGCTCCGGGATGCGCCGGCGCGGCGCCTGCGCCTCCCGCTCGTCCATTTCGCGCACGCGACGGCCGGCGTCGCGGATCAGGTCCGGCAGCAGGTGCGCTTCCGGCAGGTGCTTCCAGTATTTCTGCGGCATCTCCTGCCGCATCATCCGCGTATTGAGCCGCGCCGGATTGAAGATGTTGGCGTAGTAGGTGCGCCACAGCGCGTCCTCGGCGTCGTCGGCCGGCGCATCGGCACGTTGCGCACCCTCGCCCGCCCACAGGTCCGTCCCGTCCCATTGCACGCTGCGGTACGGCGTCAGGATCGCCCAGCGCATGCCGGCGAAGCGGCGCATGAAGAAGGGCGCGACCCGGTCGACGATGTAGTGGTCCGGTTCGAACCAGGCGAGGTAGGTGTTGTCCTCGCCCTCGACCTGGCGGAAGCGCACGAAGGCCTTCATCTTGTGCGTGTCGCGGCGCACCGCCTGCGACCAGCGCATCGCGCGATGCACGTCGGGATCGGTGGCGCGGTCGAGCAACGCGCGTTCGCCGTTGCCGATCCGCCACAGCAGCCGGTACAGCAGGGCGTGCCGGCCGGCATCGCGGTGGCAGAGCACGGAAGCCGCGAACGGCATGAACTCCGCAGGCACCGACAGACCTCGCCGGATCACGGGCTGATCCGTCACGGCGGACACCGCCAGCAGCGCGCGCTGCGCGTCGGCCTGCCATTCCACGGATTCGGGTGGGAGTGCAGCCTCCCAGGCGTAACGCGCCTGTTCCCGCCACGCATCCAGGTCCCACGCGGGCATCACGGTGGCGCGGAACATCGTCGCCTCAGCCGAACAGGTCGGCCTGGCGCGGCGCCGGCGCCAGTTCGCGCCGCAGCCTTGCCGGATCGTCCAGGCGCTGGCGCGGATGGTGGTCCAGCAGCACGACGAACGGCAGCACTTTCTGCAATGGCGCACGCAGGCGCGCCAGGTCCGCCACGCGCAACCGGCCCTGCCGCCGCGAATCGACGATGCGTTGCACGTTGCGCGCGCCCAGTCCCGGCACGCGCAGCAACAGTTCGCGCGGCGCCGCGTTGAGATCGACCGGAAACCGGTCCGGATGGCGCAGCGCCCATGCCAGCTTCGGATCGATATCCAGGTCCAGCATGCCGCCCTGCGTCGCGGTGTCGTCGACGATCTCCTTCACATCGAAGCCGTAGAAGCGCAGCAGCCAGTCGGCCTGGTACAGACGATGCTCGCGCTGCAGCGGCGGCGCGCGCAGCGGCAACTGCGTGGAAGCGTCGGGGATCGGGCTGAAGGCGGAGTAATACACGCGTCGCATGCGGAACTGGCGGTACAGCGCATCGCTGCTGGTCAGGATGGCGCGGTCGTCGGCGGCATCCGCACCGACGATCATCTGCGTGCTCTGCCCGGCGGGCGCGAATTTCGGCGGACGCTTCCGCTTCGGCTGCGCTTCCTTCTTGTCGGGCTTCGCCGCCTGGATGCGCCAGTGCAGTTCGCCCATCGCATCGCGGATGCCTTGCGCCTCCTTCTGCGGCGCCAATTGCTTCAGGCCGGCTTCGGTCGGCAGTTCGACGTTGATGCTCAGGCGGTCGGCGTAACGACCGGCGGCGGCGAGCAGTTCCGGCGAGGCCTCGGGAATGGTCTTCAGGTGGATGTAACCGGCGAAGCGGTGGTCCTCGCGCAGGCTGCGCGCGACCTCGACCATCTGCTCCATCGTGTAGTCGCCGTTGCGGATGATGCCGCTGGAGAGGAACAGGCCTTCGATGTAGTTGCGCTTGTAGAACTCGAGCGTCAGCCGCACCACCTCGGCCGTGGCGAAGCGGGCGCGCGGCACATTGCTGGACACGCGATTGACGCAGTAGGCGCAGTCGTAGATGCAGAAATTGGTCAGCAGGATCTTCAGCAGCGACACGCAGCGCCCGTCCGGCGTGTACGAATGGCAGATGCCCATCCCCTCGGTGCTGCCGATCCCGCCCTTGCCCAGCGAATGCCGCTTGCCCGCACCGCTCGACGCGCACGATGCGTCGTACTTGGCCGCATCGGCGAGGATCGCGAGCTTGTCTTTCAGTTGCATGGCAACAGTCTAGTCAGTACGCCGTGCAGGAGATGAGACAACGGCAGCGGCCAGCGCGGTCCGGCGATGCGGACACCGGCGCTCTAGGACACGGGCGCGCAGCGGGTGTCCGTGAAGGGATAACCCCGTCCCTGCGCGGAACGGATGCGCTGGAACGTCCATTCGCGCTGGCGGCGCTACAGCTTGAACAACGGCTGCAGCTTCCGCGCCAGCCAGCCCGGGAAACGCAGCGGCGCGTCCAGGGCCGACACACAGATGCAGGCGGTGCCGGGCACGGTGACCGGCTGGTGCTCGACATCGCTGTCGAGGTCTGCGACGTCGCCGGGCGCGAAGTGGCCGAGCGCGTCGTGGTAGGCGCCGCGCAGGATCTGGGTCAATTCGGTGCCGCCATGGCTGTGCACGGGCATGCTGCGGCCCGGACCGATCTTCAGCAGCAGCAGCGAGCCCTTGCCGGTGTGTGGCGCGCGGATGCAGTGCACGCCCGGCGCCATCCAGCGCCACTTGAGGGCGCGGTAGGACGTGCCGAAGTAGGTATGCAGCGGCGTGGGCAGGCGATCGTCGTCCTCGTAGGGCGCACCGCGCGGTGGCGGGGCGGCGGGCGGCGCCGGCACGTCGTCGAGGCGGTCGAGGATGGACGCGCGCAGGCCGGCAAGGCGCGTGGCGTCGACCACCCCGGGCTGCTGCTGTTCGACCAGTTGTCCGCCGACGCGCTCGGCCTCGTCCACGCGCGCACGGCAATGCGGGCACGTTTCCAGATGGGTGGCGGCCACGATCGCCACTTCCACCGCCAGCGCGCCGGCGGCATAGCTGATGATGGTGGACGGATCGAGATGATGATGCGGGTTCACGACTGACCTCGTACTTGACCCTGCAGCCGCAGGAACGCGCGGCGCAGGTGGGACTTCACGGTGCCCAGCGGCATCTGCAGCTCATCGGCGATTTCCTGGTGGCTCTTGGCCTCGAAGTAGGACATGCGCATCAGGCGCGCCTGCACGGCGGGCAGGTCATCGATGCGCCGCTGCAGATGCGCGTGCTCCGCATGGTCCTCGGCCGAGGAGAAGGGACGCGCCAGTTCCTCGTCGGCCGCCGGACCCGCATCCTCCAGGATCTGCACCCAGCCCGGCTCGCGCCGTATGCGGTCGATATGCAGATTGCGTCCGATCCGGAACAGCCAGGTCGACACCGCGCCCTGGTGGGGGTCGTAGCGGTCGGCGCGCTGCCACAGGCGCAGCAGCGCCTCCTGTCCCAGTTCCTCGGCGACCGCTTCGGGACAACCCAGGCCGCGCAGGTAAAGGCACAGGCGCGGCATGAAGTGGTCGTAGATGCGCAGGAAGCTGGCACGGTCGCGCAACCGGGCGACCGCGAGCATGTCGCCGGTCCAGTCGTGGGCATCGCGCGCAACGGGCGTGGGTGTGGACACCGGACGTGCCGCCTGCAGAGGCGACGGTCTCCTTGTGAGGTCGGTGGGCATGGTATGCCAGGTCCCGCTGCGTTCGTGATGACGCTCTGTACGAAGATGACCGGGCTTCGGATGCAGCCGGCCGGCACCGCGTCAGGCATCCGCCAGGAGCGCGGCTGCGTAGAACCCGCCGACGCCCCATCGGATCCCTCCCATGCCCTGCCGCTCCGTCGTCCTGCCGATCGTACTGGCCGCTCTGCTGCTGCCCGTTGTTCATGCCTTCGCAGCCACCGAGGCGACCCGCCAGGAAGCAACTGCGTACGCCCGCAAGGGCGAGGCCGTGCTCTACCGCGAGTCGCACTGGCGCTACCGACAGGACGGGACCGCGCGTCGCCTGGTGCTGTACCGGTGCGCGGACGGTCAGGCATTCGCCCGCAAGACGGTAGTGGAGCGGCCCACCGCCCAGGCGCCGGACTTCGCCTTCGAGGATGCGCGCGACGGCTATCGCGAAGGGGTCCGCAGTACCGCGGGCGGGCGGCTGGTCTACGTCCAGGAGACCGCAGGCGGCCGCACGAAGGAGCGTGCCGTGACGGCGCCGACCGGTGCGGTGATCGATGCCGGTTTCGACGCCAGTGTGCGCCTGCACTGGGATGCCTTGCGTGCGGGACGGCCGGTGACGCAACCGTTCCTGCTGCCCAGTCGCTTCGACTTCGTCCCGGTGCGGCTGGATCCCGGACCCTCGGTGCGCTGGAACGGCATTCCGGCCCGGCGCCTGTCGATGAAACTGGACCGCTGGTATGGCTTTGTCGCGCCGACGATGCAGCTGACCTATGCCGAGGCCGACCAGCGCCTGCTCGAATTCGCCGGCATCGCCACGATCCGCGATGCGAACGGCCGGCACCAGGACGTGCGCATCGTGTTCCCGCACCCCGCGGCGCCCGCCGACGCACGCGCCCTGCAACAGGCGCTGGCGACACCGCTGGTGCGCCACTGCCAGGCATGAACGTCCCTGCCGCATCCAACGCAGGCGTTCGTCCGTAGTAAGGGTTCAAGCGATCGAGACCTCCTGATGCCGGCCAGCGATTCCTCCCCCCTTCCGTCGGCGCCGCGCAGGATCGCCGCGTTGCGGCGCTGGTTCGATACGGAGTCGCCGGACGAGCGAGAGGGCGGCGGCGACCGGATCGACTGGCTGCGTGCGGCGCCTTTCGTCGGCCTGCACCTCGCCTGCCTGGCGGTGGTCTGGGTGGGCGTGTCGCCGGTGGCGCTGATCGTGGCGGTGGCCCTGTACGCGGTGAGGATGTTCGCCATCACCGGCTTCTATCACCGCTATTTCTCGCACCGTACCTTCCGCACCTCGCGCGTGCTGCAGTTCGTGTTCGCGTTGATCGGCGCCTCCAGCGTGCAGCGCGGGCCGCTGTGGTGGGCCGCGCACCACCGCAACCACCATCGCCACGCGGATACCGCCGCCGACCCGCATTCGCCGACCGTGCACGGCTTCTGGCGCAGCCATGCCGGCTGGTTTCTCACTCGCGAAGGCTTCCGCACCGACTGGTCGCGCATTCCCGATCTGGCGCGCTATCCGGAGCTGCGCTGGCTGGACCGCTACGACACCGTCGTTCCCGTGGCGCTCGCCGCCGGTCTGTACGCGCTCGGCGCGGTGCTGGAACGGGTCGCACCCTCGCTCGGCACCAGCGGCCCGCAACTGCTGGTCTGGGGCTTCTTCATCTCGACCGTCGTGCTGTTCCATGCCACGGTCACCATCAATTCGCTGGCGCACCGCTTCGGCAAGCGCCGCTTCGACACGCGCGACGACAGCCGCAACAATCTGTGGCTGGCTCTGCTGACCTTCGGCGAAGGCTGGCACAACAACCACCATTTCTTCCCGGGCACCGCGCGCCAGGGCTTCCGGTGGTGGGAAATCGACCTGACCTGGTACGGCCTGCGCGCGATGGCGCTGGTCGGGCTGGTGCGCGACCTCAAGCCGGTGCCGGCCTGGGTGCTGGCCAAGGCGAGGCATTGAACATGCGCATCGCGGTGATCGGATCGGGTATCGCCGGGCTGGCCTCGGCCTGGTGGCTGTCGCAGCGGCACGACGTGGTGCTGTTCGAGGCCAACGACTATCTCGGCGGGCATACCCACACGCACACCGTCGAACAGGCCGGACGCGAGTACCGGATCGACAGCGGTTTCATCGTCTTCAACCCGGACCACTATCCGTTGCTGTGCGGGCTGTTCGACGAACTCGGGGTGGCGTCGCAGCCGACCACGATGAGCTTCTCCGTGCACAGCGAGCGCAGCGGCATGGAGTACAACGCGACCTCGCTGGACACCCTGTTCTGCCAGCGTCGCAACCTGGTATCGCCGCGGTTCTGGGGCATGCTGCGCGACCTCGCCCGCTTCTACCGCGAAGCGCCCGCGCTGCTGGAGGGCGACGACTCCGGCCCGACGCTGGGCGACTATCTCGAGCGAGGCGGCTATGGCGCGATGTTCCGCGACGAGCATCTCGTGCCCATGGCGTCGGCGCTGTGGTCGTCGCCGCCGCAAGGCATCCTCGCCTTCCCGGCGCGCTACCTGGTGCAGTTCATGGCCAACCATCGCATGCTGACACTGGGCGAACGCGCGCCCTGGCGCGTGGTGACCGGGGGATCGGCCACGTATGTCGAGGCCCTGCGCCGCCGGTGGCAGGTGCAGGAACGCATCGCCACGCCGGTGCGCGCGGTGTTGCGCTGCGAGGACCGCGTGGGCGTGGTCACCGCCCAGGGCACGGAACGCTTCGATCATGTGGTAATGGCCTGCCACAGCGACGACGCGCTGCGGCTGCTGCAGGATGCCGACGCCATCGAACGCAGCGTGCTCGGTGCGATCCGCTACCAGTCCAACGACACCGTGCTGCATACCGACGCGCGCCTGCTGCCGCGCCGGCGCAAGGCGTGGGCCGCCTGGAACGCGCATGTGCCCCGCGATCCTTCCGCGCCCTGCACCGTGAGCTACTGCATGAACCTGCTGCAGGGCATCGCCTCGCCGGCGCCCTTCATCGTCACGCTGAACCGCAGCGAGGCGATCGATCCCGCGTGCGTCCTGCGCCGCATGCACTACCGCCACCCCGTGTACGACCACGCGATGGTCGCCGCGCAGCGCCGCAAGGCCGAGATCCAGGGCCGCCGGCGCACCTGGTTCGCCGGCGCTTACTGGGGCTGGGGCTTCCACGAGGACGGCATCCGCAGTGCGCATGACCTCGTCGCCGCGTTCGAGGCGCGTCATGCGGAGATGCCGCAGGTGCGCGAAGGCGCCCTGGAGCCGGCATGAGCGCACCGCTCGCCAGTGCGATCTACGAAGGCTGGGTGCGGCATCGGCGGCACACGCCGCGCCCGCACGCGTTCCGCTATCGGATGGCGCAGCTGTATCTGGACCTGGACGAACTGGACCGCGTGTTCGCCCGGCGCTGGCTGTGGTCGGTCGATCGCCCCAATCTGGCCGAGTTCCGCCGTCGCGACTATCTGGCGCCGCACGACCAGCCGCTCGCCGAGGCCGTGCGCGACCGCGTCGAACGGGAGGTGGGCCATCGTCCGCGGGGTCCGGTCCGACTGCTCACGCACCTGCGCTATGGGGGCTACGTCTTCAATCCGGTGAGTTTCTACTACTGCTTCCAGCCCGATGGCACCACGCTGGATGCGGTACTTGCGGAGATCACCAACACGCCCTGGCGCGAACGCCACAGTTACGTGCTGCCGGTGCGCGATGGCACGCCGCATGGCGATGGCTGGCAGTGGGGCTTCGACAAGGTCTTCCATGTCTCGCCGTTCCTGCCGATGGACTGCGCCTACCGCTGGCGCTTCGGCACACCGGACGAGGCCCTGCGCGTGCACATGCGGGTGGATCGGGGCGGCGCGCGCGCCTTCGACGCCACGCTGACGCTGCTGCGGCGACCCTTGGATGGCGTCTCGCTGGCGCGCGTGCTGTGGCGCTACCCGCTGATGACCGCGCAGGTGATCGGCGGCATCCACTGGCAAGCGTTGCGCCTCTGGCTGAAGCGGACCCCTGTCCACGACCACTCTCCTCTTGCCCGCGAGACCCCATGAACCAGATCGTCGACGTTACCGCTGCACCGTCCTATGGCGCGCTCGACCGGCTGCTGCGCTCGCAGCTGCTCGCGCGCCTGGATGCGCTGGACCATGGCGTCCTGGTCGTCAGCGACGCGCTGGGCGAGCACCGGTTCGGCAGGCCGGGCGAAGGTGCGCTGCCGAGCGTCCATCTGTGGATCGACGATCCGGCCTTCTATCGCGCGGTCGCGGCGCAGGGCAGTGTCGGCGCGGGCGAAGCGTGGATCGACGGCCAGTGGCGCTGCGACGACCTCGTCGGCCTGGTACGCCTGCTGGTGCGCAACCGTGCGCTGCTCGACGGCATGGAAGGCGGGCTGGCGCGGCTGGGCGGGTGGGCGCTGCGCAGCTGGCACGCGCTGCGCCGCAATACGCGCGAAGGCAGCCGCCGCAACATCGCCGCGCACTACGACCTGGGCAACTACTTCTTCGCGCTGTTCCTGTCGCCGGACCTGATGTACTCGTCGGCGATGTTCGCCTCGCCGGACGACGACCTGGAGACCGCGTCGTACCGCAAGCTCGACGCCGTCTGCCGCAAGCTGGCGCTGTCTCCCGGCGATCGCGTCATCGAGATCGGCACCGGCTGGGGCGGCTTCGCCCTCCACGCCGCGCGCCACTACGGCGCGCGCGTCACCACCACCACGATCTCGCGCGAACAGCACGCACTGGCCAGCCGGCGCGTCGCCGCCGCCGGCCTGCAGGACCGCGTCACCCTGCTGCTGCAGGACTACCGCGATCTGCAGGGCACGTACGACAAGCTGGTGTCGATCGAGATGATCGAAGCGATCGGCGCGCCGTACCTGGATGCGTTCTTCGGCAAGCTGGGGGCATTGCTTCGTCCCGGCGGACAGGCGCTGCTGCAGGCGATCACCATCGAAGACCACCGCTACGTGCAGGCGCGCGATTCGGTGGACTACATCAAGCGCTTCGTGTTCCCGGGCAGCTTCATCCCGTCGCTGGCGGCGATGTACGGCGCCAAGACCCGCGCCAGCGACCTGCAGGTCGTCCACCAGGAGGACTTCGGCCTGTCGTACGCCTACACACTGCGCGCATGGCGGCGGCGCTTCCTGACGCGCCTGCCGGAGGTACGTGCGCAGGGCTTCGACGAGCGCTTCATCCGGCTGTGGGAGTTCTACCTGGCGTACTGCGAGGGCGGATTCCTGGAACGTTCCATCGGCGTGTCGCACCTGCTGATGGCGCGACCCGACCATCCGGAGGCCGCATGAGCGCGCTGCATGCGCTGGGGCTCGTCGCCGTGCTCGCGGCCGCCGTGATGACATTCGGCTGGGGGTGGCAGCGGCGTCGCGACAATGCCGGCATCGTCGATGTGCTGTGGTCGGCCTGCGTCGGTGGCAGTGCGGTGCTGCTGGCGGCGCTGGGCGACGGCGCCTGGCAGGCGCGCGCGGTCATGGCCGCGCTGGGCGGCCTGTGGGGCGCACGGCTGGCGCTGCACCTGTGGCACCG
The DNA here is from genome assembly GCF_058793715.1 of Pseudoxanthomonas sp. GW835-FHT14C01. NCBI lineage: Bacteria > Pseudomonadati > Pseudomonadota > Gammaproteobacteria > Lysobacterales > Lysobacteraceae > Pseudoxanthomonas > Pseudoxanthomonas sp. GW835-FHT14C01. The sequence goes on along the minus strand of NZ_JBXAGB010000002.1, from coordinate 481,094 downwards.
CGTACGCAGCGAACCGGAAGACGGCCGCTACCGCTACCTGCGCCAACACTGGCGCGGGCACCAGGGCAAGTTCTTCCTGTTCTTCATGGCGCAGGCAATGCTGGTGGTGCTGTTCGCCCTGCCGTTCGCCGCCGTCGCGCGCAGCCCGGTGGACACGGCATGGCCGTGGATCGTGCTGGCGGTGGCGATCTGGATCGGCAGCGTGGCCGGCGAAGCCATCGCCGACCGCCAGCTGGCGCGCTTCCGCGCCGATCCGGCCAACCGCGGCAAGACCTGCCGCGACGGCCTGTGGCGCTACTCGCGCCATCCCAACTACTTCTTCGAGTGGCTGCACTGGTTCGCGTACGTCGCGCTGGCGGTCGGCTCGCCGTGGGTGTGGCTGGCGTGGTGCGGTCCGGTGGTGATGTACGTGTTCCTGCGCTGGATCAGCGGCATCCCCTATACCGAAGCGCAGGCACTGCGCACGCGCGGCGAAGAGTACCGCGAGTACCAGCGCACCACGCCGATGCTGTTCCCCTGGTTTCCAACACCCGCCCCCAAGGAGACGACGCGATGAACGCGATGGTCGAAGAACTCGCCGCCGAGCGGGCCGCGCCCGGACTGCTCGGGCTGGCCGAACGCGGACTGCTGCCGGACGTCGCGATCCGCGCCGGCATCCGCCAGCTGTGCGCCCAGCGGTTGCGCGATGAAAGCCAGGGCGGCCAGGAAGCGCAGTCGGCGCTGCTGGCCCACCGGCTGCGCGCGCTGCGCCAGGGCGCGCTGGCGGTGCATACCGATGCGGCCAACCGGCAGCACTACGAATTGCCGGCGGGTTTCTTCCGCCATTGCCTCGGTCAGCGGCTGAAGTACAGCAGCTGCTACTACCGCACGGGCACGGAAACGCTGGACCAAGCCGAGGACGCGATGCTGGCGCTGTACGGTGAACGCGCCGCGCTGGCCGACGGGCAGGACATCCTGGAACTGGGCTGTGGCTGGGGTTCGCTGACGCTGTGGATGGCGGAGCGCTATCCCAACGCACGCATCACCGCCGTCTCCAACTCGCACTCGCAGCGCCAGTTCATCGAAGCGCGCTGCGCCGAACGCGGCCTGGGCAACGTGCGCGTGGTCACCTGCGATGTGAACCAGCTCCAGCTGGAGGCGCGGACGTTCGACCGCTGCGTGTCGGTGGAGATGTTCGAACACGTCAGCAACCACGCGGCGCTGATGCGGCGCATCCACGACGCGCTGCGCCCCGGTGGCGCGCTCTTCGTGCACATCTTCGTCCACCGCCACCTGATGTATCCGTTCGAGACGCAGGGCGAGGACAACTGGATGGGCCGGCACTTCTTCACCGGCGGCATGATGCCGTCGGCCGATCTGCTGCTGTTCTTCCAGGACCACCTGCACCTGCAGGAGCGCTGGCTGCTCGACGGCAGCCACTACCAGCGCACCGCCAACCACTGGCTGGCGAACCACGATGCGCACCGCGACGCGGTGATGGCCGTGCTGCGCGATGCTTACGGCGACGCCGCCGATCTGTGGAACCAGCGCTGGCGCATGTTCTGGATGGCGTGCGCCGAACTGTTCGGCTATCGCAACGGCCAGGAATGGCTGGTCGCCCATTACCGTTTCCAGCGTCCTGCGGAGGCCTGACATGCGACCGCTGCCGGCTGTACTGCTGCTCGCTGCCGTCGCGGTGACGGCCGCCTGCCGTTCGACCACCGTCAAACCGTCCATCTCCACGGCGGCACCGATCGATGTCGACCGGTTCATGGGCGACTGGTACGTCATCGCCCACATCCCGTCGTTCCCCGAGCGCGATGCGTACGCGGCGGTGGAGTCCTACGCCAGGCGGCCCGACGGCCGCATCCAGACCACGTTCCGCTACCGCAAGGGCGCACTGGATGGCCCGGCGAAAACGATGCATCCCATCGGCACCGTCGTGCCCGATACGGGGGGCGCGGTGTGGGGCATGCAGTTCGTCTGGCCGATCCAGGCCGAGTACGTCATCGCCTGGGTCGATGCGGACTATCGGCAGACGATCGTGGGGCGCAGCAAGCGTGACTACGTGTGGCTGATGGCGCGTACGCCGCAGATTCCGGAAGCCGACTACCAGTCCCGCGTGAAGCAGATCGAGGCGATGGGCTACGACGTCTCCAAACTCCGTCGCGTGCCGCACTGACGACATGCCCGGCGACCGCACACCCGGCGCGGCATCCAACCCCCGCGCGGGTGCCCGACGGGCCTGACAGGACCCGTCCAGGCGACCGCTTCCTGCTCAGACCGGCGAGAAGCCGCGCGTCGCCTTCTTCTCGCTCTTGTCCGCGCGCTTTTCCTTCAGCGTTTTCGCGGGTTTCTTCTTCTGCTCTTTCTTCTTGTCCAGGCCCTTGGCCATCACGCACTCCCATGGTCGTTGCGACGGCGGCGAGCATGACACATCCACGGTCGCCCGGAACGCGCGTGGCGGGAGGGCGCATTCGACCACGAAGGAGCACGCGAGATCCACAGACCGCGTTGGGCATGGCAGCGGACGTGCGGCCTCCCGCCAGCCTGTCCAGGGCAGCAGCGGACGCGACACAGGAATCCGGTGCCCCTCACTCCGGACGGAACGCGTCCTGCGCCCAGTCGATGAACGCGCGCAGCCGCGGCGATGGCAGCCGGGTGCGCGGGTACACGATCGACACGGGACTCGGCAGCGGCGGGTAAGCCTGCAGCAGCGGAAGCAACCGGCCCGTCGAGAAATAGGCATCGAGCCGGTAGCACGGCGCCTGGATGATGCCGAACCCCGCGAAGGCGGCGCCGACATAGGAGTCCGCGCCACTCACGCGCACACGGGTCGGCAGGGTCACGAGTTCGACCCGCCCGCGCCGCTGGAATTCCAGCGGCAGCAGTCCGCCGAGCGACGACGATTTGAAGCCGACCATGACGTGGCCGCCTGCCTGCAGCGACTCGATGGTGTCCGGCATGCCCAGACGCTCGCAGTAGGCCGGCGAAGCCGCCGTCGCTTCCGGCAGCTGCGTCAGCCGCCGCGCGATGAGGTCGCTGTCGCGCAACTCGCCCACGCGCACCGCGCAGTCGACGCCTTCGCGCACCAGGTCGACATACCGGTCGCCTTCGCCGACATCGAGTTCGATCTCCGGATAGCGCTCCAGAAAGTCCGGCAGCCGCGGAAACAGCAGATGGCGCGCCAGCGTACCGTGCACGTCGATGCGGAGCGGCCCGTGCGGGCGCGCATCGCGGAACGCGCTTTCGGCATCCTCGACGTCCGCGATCAGGCGCAGGCAGCGACCATAGAAGGCCTCTCCCTCCAGCGTCGGCGTCACCGTCCGGGTCGTGCGTTGCAGCAGCCGCACGCCAAGCCGGGCCTCCAGCGCCTTGATCGCGTCGGTGACCGTGGCCCGCGGCAACGCCAGATCGTCCGCAGCGCGCGTGAAACTGCGCCGTTCCACGATCCGCGCGAACACCCTCATCGCATCGAAACGATCCATTATCCGAACATCCGAATGTTGATATCGGATTGTGCCCGATTATCCGGAGACAAAACGCCAATAAGGTAATCCCACGCCCATCCGGGGCGAAGTGGAGATCCTCTATGAACGCTCAGTCCCGTCCGGTCGCGATCGTCACCGGCGGCTCCCGTGGCATCGGCGCCGCAGTGTCCGAGCGCCTGGCCGCCGATGGCCATGCCGTCGTCGTCAATTACGCCGCGCGTCGCGACGACGCCGACCAGGTGGTGGAACGCATCCGCGCCGCCGGTGGCGAAGCGCTGGCCCTGCAGGCCGATGTCGGCGATCCCGTCGCGATGCGCACGCTGTTCGATGCGGCCGAAGCGCGCTACGGCGGCCTCGACGTGCTGGTCAACAACGCCGGCGTGCTCGATCTCGATCCGATCGCCGACTACCCCGACGACCGCTTCGACCGCCTCGTCGCCATCAATCTGAAGGGCAGTTTCAACGGCATGCGCGAGGCCGCCAGGCGCCTGCGCGGCGGCGGCCGGATCATCAACTTCTCCTCAAGCGTGGTGCCCTTGCGGCTGGAGACCTATGGCCCGTACGCGGCGACCAAGGCCGCCGTCGAAGCGATGACCACGGTCCTCTCGCGCGAACTGCGCGGACGTTCGATCACCGTCAATGCCGTCGCCCCGGGCCCGACCGCCACCGACCTGTTCCTGGAAGGCAAGTCGCCCGACCTGATCGAACGCATGGCGAAGATGAATCCGCTCGAACGCCTCGGCACGCCGGCCGATATCGCTGCGGTCGTGTCGTTCCTCGCCGGCCCCGACAGCGGCTGGATCAACGGCCAGGTCGTGCGCGCCAACGGCGGCATGGCCTGAACCGCCCCAGCCTTCCGGAGACATCGACATGAAGAAGATCATCCTGGTCACCGGCGCATCGTCCGGCTTCGGTGCACTGACGGCGCGCCGCCTCGCCGACGCGGGCCACACGGTGTACGCCAGCATGCGCGACACGCAGGGACGCAATGCGCCGCAGGTGGAAGACGCCACGCATTACGCGAACGAACATGGCGTGGACCTGCGCACGGTGGAACTGGACGTGCTGTCCGACGCGTCGACCGAGCGCGCCATCGCGCACATCCTGCATGCGTCGCCCGGCATCGACGTGGTCGTGCACAACGCCGGACACATGGTGTTCGGTCCGACCGAAGCGTTCACGCCCGCGCAGTTCATCGAACAGTACGACGTCAATGTCGTCGGCACGCAGCGCGTGAACCGCGCCGTGCTGCCGCACCTGCGCCGGCAGCGCAGCGGGCTGCTGGTCTGGGTTGGTTCCAGCAGCACGCGTGGTGGAACGCCGCCGTACCTCGCGCCCTACTTCGCCGCCAAGGCTGCGATGGATTCGGTTGCCGTGTCCTACTCCACCGAATTGTCGCGCTGGGGCATCGAGACCTCCATCGTGCTGCCGGGCGCCTATACCTCGGGCACCCACCACTTCGCGCATTCGGGAAAGCCCGCGGATGCGGCACGAGCGGCCGAGTACGACGCCGGTCCGTATGCCGGCCTGCCGGACCGGATCCTCGAAGGCCTGAAGTCGCTGGAACCGGCGGACGCGGATGTCGCCGACGTGGCGGCCGCCATCGTCCGCGTGGTCGGGTTGCCGCATGGAGAACGTCCGTTCCGCGTGCATGTCGACCCGTCGCAGGACGGCGCCGAAGCGGTGAATGCGGTCGGCGACCGCGTGCGCCGCGAGATGTACCGCACCCTGGGCCTGGAGAGCCTGCTCAGGCCGCAACGCCACGAATGACCCCTGCCGCGGGCGGCGTCGACGCCGTCGCGGCCGACACCCGCACCCCTCCTCCCCGTCCTCTTTGGAGCGAAGCATGAACACGACGACGAAGTCGCGGAATACCTATGTCCTGACGACCCTGTTCGCAGCGGTGACGGCCGCAGCCGCCGCCTCCATCAGCCTGTCGCTGGCACTGCCCGTGTGGGCGATGTTCATTGGCTGGATCGCGTTCTACACGCGCGGCCTTACCTTGCGCGCCGCGATCGAGAACCTCGCCTGCGTCGGCGCGGGCCTCGTGCTCGGCCTTGTGGCAACGCTGGGCCTGCAGGCGCTGTCGGGCGCTACGCCGGCCGCCGTGGCGCTGCCCATCATCGTCTTCTGCGTCGCCATCCTGGTGGTGTCGTTGCGCGGCCTGCCAGTGATGAGCAACCTGCTCGGCTACTTCCTCGGGCTGGTGGCGTGGTTCGCCGCGCACCTGGAGCCCTCGCTCGAGAGCGTGGGCAAGCTGTTCGGCGCGGGCACCGTCGGCACGACGGCGGGCCTGGTGTCCCACACGCTGGCGTCGCGCTTCTCGCGACCGACCGCCCCTACCGCGCACTAGGCCGCGATACCGGCAGAACGCCCCCGCCCTGAACCACCCCATTCCTGGAGGAGACCTCACGATGAAATCCCGACACATCGCAGCGCTGGCCGTACTCGTCATCGCGCTGCTGGGGCCCGGCGTGGCGCCGGCCCACGCGGAAGACACCACCATGGCCGAACGCAACAGGCAGTTCATCGCGCAGGCGTTCGCACGCTGGGCCGCAGGCGGCAGCAGCTTTTTCGATGACGTGCTGGCGCCCGACATGGTGTGGACCATCAAAGGCACCAGTCCGATGGCAGGGCGGTACGAGGGACGCGACGCGTTCCTGGCCACGGCGGTCGCACCCTTCGCCGCACGCCTGTCGTCGCCGATGCGACCGACGGTGAAACACATCTGGGCCGAGGACGACCATGTCGTCGTGCAATGGGACGGGGCGGCCACCGCCGCCGATGGTCAACCGTACCGGAACAGCTACGTCTGGATCTTCCGGATGGAGCATCTGCGCGCGGCGGAGGTGACCGCGTTCCTCGACCTGGTGCCGTACGACGACGTCATCCGGCGTATTCCACTGGAGTGAGCGTTGCGGGCAACGCGTGGACAGCGTACGCGACGGGTGCGCTGCACACGCATCCGGGCGATGCCATGCCTTCTCCACGCGTTTCGCGCGGCGCCGGAGACAAGGCGATGCAACGCACGAACACCCTTGGCCGGACCCCGCCAATGTGGACCGTCATGCGCACCGCACGAACGTGTGCCTGGCTGCCGCCGCCTTAAACGCTTCTTAAAGTCCGCGTCCCACAGTGCATCACCCGCTGATCGTATGCGGCTTCCCCACCCTCTCCCGCGAGGTAACGCCCGTGGCCTACCGGCTTGTATCCAACGTGCTTGCGAATCCCGTTCCTTCGTCGTCCGCTGGCAGCGCGGCGCATCGTCGGCGCGTCCGTTGGGGCGCGATGCTCGCCAGCGTCAGCGTGTTGTTGTTGTTGCTTTCCGCCTGCGCCGCCAGCGGCACCGCCGGACAGCCGGCGCCCAAGCCGGACTGGAGCACGGGCGACATGCCGTCCCAGGCCGGACGCATCTTTGTGGTGACAGGCGGCACCAGCGGCATCGGCTTCGAAAGCGCCAAGGCATTGGCCGCCGCCGGGGCGGAGGTCATCATCGCCGCACGCAATCCGGAGCGCGGCGAACAAGCGATCGCCAGCATCCGCGAGGACGCGCCCGGCGCCAACGTGCGCTTCGAAGCCCTCGATCTCGGCGACCTGGCGTCGGTGCACGCGTTGGGGAACCGCCTCGCCGTGTCGCTGCCCCGGCTGGATGGCCTGATCAACAACGCCGGCATCATGGAACCGCCCCAGCGCGACACCACACCCGACGGGTTCGAGACGCAGTTCGCGATCAACTATCTGGGCCACTTCGCGTTGACGGCCGATCTGCTGCCGCTGCTGCGCAGGTCGGGCGCTCCACGTGTCGTCACCCTGTCCAGCATCGCCGCACGACGGGGCGAACTCCACTTCGACGACCTGCAATTCGAGCGCGAGTGGGATGCGACGGCGGCCTATCAGCAATCGAAGCTGGCCTGCCTGATGTTCGCGCAGGAGTTGCAGCGGCGCAGCGATGCGCAGGGCTGGGGCATCACCAGCATCGCAAGCCACCCGGGCCTGTCGCGCACCAACCTGTTGCCATCGCAGGGGCGCAGCACGCCGCTGTGGCGCTTCTTCCAGACCGCAGAGCAAGGCGCATTGCCGACGCTGTACGCCGCGACCGCGCTGGATGCCCAGGGCGGAGGCTATTACGGGCCGACCGGGCTCCTGGAAGCGCGTGGCGAACTGGGTCATGCGCGTGTTCCCGAAGCCGCCACCGATGCCGAGGCCGCCGCACGCCTGTGGGACGCCAGCGAGACGCTGGCTGGCGTGCGTTATCCGTCCGGGGCGACGGAATGAGTTCCACGGACAGCGCAGCCCAGGACCTTTACTGATGAACCGGAACGCGATGCCCCGCCGAACGACACTGCCGTATCGCCTGTTCAATCTCCATCGCGAAGAGGTCGCGCCGGTCCTGATCGCCGCGCTGTTCTTCTTCTGCGTGCTGACCGCCCTGATGCTGTTGCGGCCGGCGCGCGACGCGCTGGGCATGGAGCGCGGCATCGAGAGCATCCGCTGGCTGTTCCTCGGCACGGCATTGGCGACGCTGGCGGTGAATCCGGTCTTCGGCTGGCTGGTCGCACGCCTGCGACGGCTGCAGTTCATCGGCGCGACGTACGGCTTCTTCGTGCTGAGCCTCGCGGGATTCTGGGCCTTGCTGGTGTTCGCGCCGGGCGCCGTCGGCCAGCGCAGCGGCCAGGTGTTCTACGTCTGGTTCAGCGTGTTCAACCTGTTCGTGACGATGGTGTTCTGGGCATTGCTGGCGGACCGCTTCACCAGCGACCAGGGCAAGCGCTTCTTCGCGCTGATCTCGGTCGGCGGCACGCTGGGCGCGATCTTCGGTCCGTGGCTGACATCGCGACTGGCGGTGCCGCTCGGGACACCGAGCCTGCTGCTGGTCGCGGGCGGCTTCCTGCTTGCGGCGCTGGCTGCCGCGTGGCTGCTGGTGCGCGTGGTACCGGACAGGACGGGCGCTGCGGCTGCCGTGTCTTCCGCGACGCGCGCAGAAGGCGGGACCGAACGCATCGGCGGCAGCGCCTGGGCCGGCCTGGTGGCCGTGTTCCGGTCGCGCTACCTGAGTGCCATCGCCGGTTACGTCGTGCTGATGACCGTGCTCGCCACCTTCATCTATTTCACCCGCCTGCAGATGGTCGCGGCAGTTACCGATGACCTGGATACGCGTGCGGCGATCCTGGGCAACATCGACATGTGGACACAGGTCGCGGTGCTGGTGCTGCAGGTCACGCTGACCGGCAAGATCATCCAGCGGTTCGGCCTGGGCGTGGCGCTGGCGATCCTGCCCGTCGCCACCGCGCTCGGTTTCATCGGACTGGCGATCTACGGCTCGTTCGTGGTGCTGGTGCTGCTGGAGGCCACCAATCGCGCGGTGCAGCGCGGCATCACCCGGCCGGCGCGCGAGGCGCTGTTCACCGTGGTCAGTCGCGAGGACAAGTACAAGGCCAAGGCCTTCGTCGACACCTTCATGTACCGCACCGGCGATGTTGTCGGCGCGCAGGCCGAAGGCGCGCTCGGCAAGCTGGGGCTGGCCCTGGGCGGCCTGGCCAGCGTGGTCGTGCCGCTGGCAGTGGCATGGGCAGCGATCGGCGTGTGGCTGGGACGCGCGCAATCGCGGTATGCCGCCTCCGCCGACGCATCCCCGTCCGCCTCCTTCCCCTCATCCGCGCAGCACCGTACGCGTTCGACGCGTGCGTCCACCTCCTCCCCCACGAGAGATGAAACATGACGGCAACCACCCCAAGACGCCTGGCGACGCTCGCACTGCTCGCCCTTCCCGCCACGGCGCTGGCGCAGGAATCCCCCCCGGCCACGGACGCGTGGTCACTGGGTGTGGGCGCGGCGGTCATCGACAGCCCCTACGCCGGAGAAGGCTCGCGTGTCAGGCCCTTCCCGCTGGTCAGCTACGACGGCGAACGCGTCTTCCTCCGCGGGATCTCCGGCGGCGTCCACCTGCACGATTCGTCCCGCTTCAAGGTCGACGCGATCGTGTCGGCACGCCTGTACGGTTTCGACATCGACGACCTCGGACGCAACGAGCTGATCGCCAATGGCCTGGACCCGTCGCAGCTGAGCGACCGCGATGACGGCCTCGATGCGGGCCTGCGCGCCACCTATGTCGCCCGCTGGGGTTCGATCTCGCTGGAAGGCCTGCACGACATCACCAACACGAGCGATGGCCACGAGATCTCCCTCGACTACCGGTACACCTGGGTGCGCGAGCGCACCGCGCTGACCACCAACGTCGGCGCCAGCCGGCTGTCGTCCGATCTGGCGGGCTACTACTTCGGGATCCTCGACGAAGAGGTCGCGCGCGGTGTCGCGCCGTACCAGCCGGGATCCGCCGTCATTCCCCGTATCGGCGTGACGCTGACGAAGACGCTCGGCGCGTCGACGTGGCAGCTGATCGGATCCGCGGAATACCAGTTCCTGCCCGACGAACTCGCCGACAGCCCGCTGCTCGAACGCGATCGCGACGGCTTCGGCCGTGTGGTGTTCGGCCTGAGCAGGCGCTTCTGATGTCCACGCACGACCCACTCCCACTCCCCCGAGAGGACTTTCCGATGACCCACCAACGCAGCACATTGCCCGCTTCCATGCCCTCCCTCTGGCGCGGCCGTCTCGCCGCCCTCGGCCTGATGCTGGGCAGCGCGGCCACGGTCGATGCCGTGGCCCAGACCCCTCCGCCCCCGGCCTGGAGCACGGCCGACATGCCCTCGCAGAAAGGACGCATCTTCGTGGTCACCGGAGGCACGAGCGGCATGGGATTCGAGGATGCCAAGGCGCTCGCCTCGGCGGGCGCCCGCGTGGTCATCGCCGCGCGCAACGCGCAACGCGGACAGGAAGCGATCGAGAAGATCCGGCAGGACGTTCCGGCGGCGCAGGTGGAATTCCAGGCGGTCGACCTGTCCAGCCTGTCCTCGGTCCGTGACCTCGGCAAGCGCCTGGGCGCTTCCCTGCCGCGCCTGGATGGCCTGATCAACAACGCTGCGATCATGGCGACGCCGGAACGCGGCACGTCGGTGGACGGTCTGGAAATGCAGTTCGCCACCAACTATGCGGGCCACTTCGTGCTGACGGCCGAGCTGCTGCCGCTGCTGCGCAAGAGCGAGGCGCCGCGCGTGGTGACGTTGTCCAGCATCGCGGTGCACCGCGGCACGCTGGATCTCGACGACCTGCAGTCGACCGGCACCTATGAGCCGATGGCGACGTATGCGCAGTCCAAGCTGGCCTGCCTGATGTTCGCGTTCGAACTGCAGCGTCGCAGCGACGCCGGCGGCTGGGGCATCCAGAGCATGGCCGCCCATCCCGGCGTGGCGGTGACCGAACTGGTGGCGCGTGGTCCCGGCCTGGACAGCCCGCAGGGTCGTCAGTGGGCCAGCAATCGCGCCAACCTGCAGACCGCCGCCCAAGGTGCTGTGCCTACCCTGTACGCAGCGACGGCCCCCACCGCTCAGGGCGGCGTCTACTACGGACCCACGGGTCCGAACGAAATGGCCGGACCGCTGGGCCTGGCCGCTGTTCCCGCCATTGCCCGCGACGCGACCGTCGCCGCACGCCTGTGGGACCTGAGCGAACAGATCACCGGCACGCGCTTTCCGCAGTCCGGCGGCTGATCGCGCGCCATGACGCACCGCCAGGCTGCCCGCCTCGACCCAAGGCATCCGCTCGATGCTTCCGCGGCCCTCCCCGGCGGAACGGCGCAGACCGTCTCGCGGTTGAGCACGGGGCTGCTGTTCGCCACCAGCTGGATCAGTGGCGTCGTGTTCGCCGCCTACATCGCGGCGTTCTTCGGCGGCACGCTGCTCGCCGGGGCGGGCGAACGGTGGAACGAATCCCTCCCCGGCCTGCATGACCCTGCATCGCCGGGGGCCGTCGTCGCCATCGGCGTGCACTTCGTCGCCGGCGTGGTGCTGCTTCTGCTGGGGCCGGTCCAGTTCATCGGCGGCATGCGTCGACGCGTGCCCGCACTGCATCGCGGGCTCGGTCGCCTGTATGTGGCGTCGGCTGCGCTGGCCGGCGTCGGCGGGCTGTTCTTCATCGTCGCCAAGGGTACGGTGGGCGGCACGGTGATGGACGTCGGGTTCGGCCTGTACGGCCTGTCGATGGTGGTGTGCGCGGGGTTCGCCTTCGCCCGCGCACGCGCAGGCCGCATCGCGCAGCACCGCGCATGGGCCATCCGGCTGTTCGCGCTGACCGTCGGCTCGTGGCTCTACCGGATGGAGTACGGCGCGTGGTTCCTGGTCGCCGGTGGCCTCGGTACCGGCCGGGGATTCACGGGCTGGTTCGATGCGCTCATGGCGTTCTTCTTCTATCTCCCCAATCTGATCGTCGCCGAACACATCATCCGTGCGCAGCGATCACGACGAACCGCCCTGGCCCACCTGGGATCGAGTGCGCTGACGTTGACCGCCAGCGCCTTCATCGCGGTGGTGACCTGGCTTTTCATCAACGGCGCCTGGGGCCGGCGCATGCTCGGCGGCCTGACGGCGATGGCCTCCTAGGTTCCCTCACGCAGCACGCAATGGACGCACGTGTCCGCCACGCGTGCGCGTTGTCGCCGACACCGCGCACGCGTGGATTCCCCCACTCAACGAGATCACCGTCATGGCAGGCTGGACCACCCTCGATATTCCCTCCCAGATCGGACGAACCGCCGTGGTCACCGGCACAGGAGGCATCGGCTTCCACGTGTCCGTGGCCCTGGCCCGGGCAGGCGCCCATGTCATCGTGGCGGGACGCAACGCCGCGAAAGGCGCGGCCGCCGTCGAACAGATACGCCAGTCCGCGCCGCGCGCCCAGGTGCGCTTCGGCTCGGTCGATCTGGCCAGCCTGGAGTCGGTCGAGGCGTTCGCCGACACCTTGCGTCGCTCGCACGGCAGCCTGGACGTGCTGGTCAACAACGCAGCCGTGATGACCCCACCGCAGCGGAAGGAAACCACCGACGGCTTCGAACTGCAGCTGGGCACGAATCACCTGGGCCACTTCGCCCTGACCGCGCGACTGCTGCCGCTGCTGCGCGAAGGACGCGGCGCCCGCGTCGTATCCCTGTCCAGCATCGCGGCGCGCAACGGCAGGATCGATTTCGAGGACCTGCAGTCGAAGATCGGCTATGTGCCGATGGCCGCCTACAGCCAGTCGAAGCTGGCCTGCCTGATGTTCGCCTTCGAACTGCAGCGCCGCAGCGACGCAGCGGGATGGGGCATCCGGAGCCTCGCGGCGCATCCGGGCATCTCGCGCACGGACCTGCTCCCCAACGGCGCCGGCGCCAACAGTCTGCCGGCACTGGCACGACGATACCTGTGGTTCCTCTTCCAGCCCGCCGAACAGGGCGCCCTGCCGCCGCTGTTCGCCGCGACCGCATCGACCGCGACGCCCGGTGCGTACTACGGCCCCGACCGGTTGGGCGAAACGCGCGGCCATCCTGCACTCGCCAAGGTACCGACGCAGGCGGAAGACCTCGAGGTCGCCGAGCGCCTGTGGCGGGCATCGGAGCGGCTGACCGGCGTCGTGTTCGGCGATGCGGAAGCGCAACGGCGGAACCGTTGATCAGTCCACGTCCGGACACGCGCACCGCGATGCATGTCGGTGTCGCCGCATCCACACGGGCGCGGCGCGGTCGGCAAGCACCCACGGGCGCCTGACATGAAGCCGTCCGCGCCCCGCCCCGCTTCGGGTCGGGGTACGCGCTGGATGCAAACGGTCTTCGATGTGCGCCGCGACGAACGCGCTCCGCTGCTGACGGCGGCGTGCGGCTTCTTCTTCGTGCTGACGGCCTTGATGCTGCTGCGTCCCGTCCGCGACGCCATCGGTCTGGCGGGCGGCATGGAGAGCGTCCGCGGATTGTTCATGGCGACCGCACTGGTCACGCTGGCACTCAATCCCGTCTTCGGACTGCTGGTGGGCCGCGTGCGGCACACGCAGGCCATCGTCACGACGTACGGCTTCTTCGCGCTGACGCTGCTGGGCTTCTGGGCGCTGATGACGTCCGGTTCCGCTGCGGTGGGTGAACGCAGCGGGCAGGCGTTCTACGTGTGGTTCAGCGTGATCAATGTGTTCGGCACCATGGCGTTCTGGGCGCTCGTGGCCGACCGCTTCACCCACGAACAGGGTGTGCGCCTGTTCGCGCTTGTCGCGATGGGCGGCACGCTGGGCGCGATGTTCGGACCGTGGCTGACGTCACGGCTCGCGCACCCGCTCGGCGCGTCGGGCCTGTTGCCGGTTTCCGCCGCGTTCCTGGCGCTGGGCATGCTGTGCGTGTGGCGATTGGCCCGCACGCCGGCGTGCGGGCCCACGCATGGAGGCGCGGACGCCCCACCGCCGGTCGAGGCCGCACCGCTGGGAGGTGGCGCGTGGGACGGCGCACGCGCGGTGATGCGCTCGTCCTATCTCGCTGGCATCGCAGGCTATGTGTTGCTGATGGCGGTGATGGCGACGCTGGTCTACCTCACCCGCCTGCACCTGGTCGCCGACGTCGCCGAAGGGCCCGACGCGATGGCGGTGATGCTGGCGAACATCGATCTGTGGACGCAGATCGTCTTCCTGGTGCTGCAGTGTGCGATGGCCACGCGGCTCGGCCATCGGGTGCGTACGCAGCATGCGCTGGTCGCGCTGCCGGTGGCCACCGCGATCGGGTTCGCCGGGCTGGCGGCGCACGGCGGCATCGCGATCCTGTTCCTGCTCGAGGCAGCCAACCGGGCCGTGCAGCGCGGTGTCGCACGCCCGGCCCGCGAACTGCTTTTCATGCGGGTCGCACGCGACCACAAATACAAGGCCAAGGCGTTCATCGATACGTTCGTCTACCGGATGGGCGATGTCCTGGGCGCCCAGATCGAAGCGCTGGTCGGACGATCGGCGCCGTGGCCGGGCGGCCTGCTGATCGTGGCCCTGCCGCTCGCCGCCGTGTGGACGCTGTGGGCGGTCTGGCTGGGCAGGCGCTATCGCGCCGGTCCACCCGCGTCTTCCACGGAGGCCCCACGTCGTCGCGTCGAGGATGCAAGCCGGCGAACGGATGCCTGTCGTTGACCGGGCGTCGGACACCGACACGTCCGTCGCGGGGAACGCGCGGACCCGACGGAACGCACCGGACGGGTCCTGCTTTCCGATGTGCGGCATGCGCTGCGCGCCTGCTCCGCCGGCGCACTAACCGGCGACGGCAGCCAGCCCGGGCGCCTGCCCGAAGCACTCGATCAGCATGTCGGTGAGCGCGCGCACCTTGCGTGCAGGATGCGGACTGGGCGGGCGGATGACGTAGATGCCCGCAGGCGGCGGTGGATACCGCGCCATGACCTGCACCAGCGCGCCCGATGCCATCTGCTCCTTGATGAGCCCATCCGGCAACCATGCGATCCCGAGTCCCGCGACGGCGGCGGCGATCAGCGCCGTGCCGTTGTCGGCCTTGAAGCGGCCCCGCGGATGTACCGTGACCACCTCCTCTCCATCGAGGAACTGCCATGCCTCCGTGCCCTGCATGAGCGCCTCGTGGGCCGGCAAGTCCGCCGGTGTCTCCGGCGAACCGTGCGCGTCGATGTAATCCGGACTGGCGACCAGCTTGCCGTACAGGGGACCGACGCGCCGCGCCATCAGGTTCGAGTCCTGCAGATAGCCCACGCGGATCGCGCAGTCGAAGCCCTCGGAGACGATGTCGACGAAGCGATCGCTGTACGCGGTGTGCACATGCAACCGGGGGTGGCGCCGTGCCATTTCCGCGAACACGGATGCGAAGTGGGTCGGACCGAACGACAACGGCGCTGCGATGCGCAACCGTCCGCGCAGCTCGCCGTCGGGCGAAAGCGCCTCCATCGCCTGGTCGATCTCCGCACACGCGCGGGCGGCGTGGGCGCGGAAGGTGAGGCCCGCTTCGGTGAGGGCCGCGCCGCGCGTGTTGCGCGCGAGCAACTGGACGCCAAGCGTCTCTTCGAGTCGCCCCAGCCGCCGGCTGACGATGGATTTGGCGACGCCGAGACGCCGCGCAGCAGGCGATACGCCTCCCGCATCGGCAACCTCGACGAATGTCCGGAGTTCTTCGATGTCCAAGAAGGCGTTCCCGATCGTGCGACACAGCCTGACACACCGTACCGCATCGTGGCGTTCCTCTCTACGCGACACAGCTCCGCGCGACACGGTGCTACCGCGACCAGGATCGCGATGGCAAGGTTCTCGCTGCACGGCGGCGCATGCAACGCTACCCGCCCCTCCCTTTCCCTCCGCCACAAAGTAAGGATGTCGCCATGACGTTTCGCAATGGTCTCGATTCGCTGCTCCGCCCCGAGGATTCCGTCCTGGTCCTGATCGACCACCAGCCGTACCAGCTGACCAACCTCAACAGCCATGATCCGCAGGCGGTGGTCAACAACGCGACGGCGCTGGCGAAACTGGGCAAGGCCTTCGAGGTGCCGACCATCCTGACCAGCGTGATCGCCGAGCGCGGCGGACTGATCTTCCCGCAGATCACCGATGTGTTCCCCGACCAGGAAGTGATCGACCGCACCTTCATCAACACCTGGGAAGACCGCAACGTCGTGGACGTGGTGAAGGCGACCGGACGCAAGCAGCTGATCATCGCCGGCCTGTGGACGGAAGTGTGCGTGGCGATGCCGACGATCCAGGCGCTGGGCGAGGGCTGGGACGTCACCGTGATCATCGACGCCTGCGGTGGCGTGTCGGTCGAAGCGCACCAGGTCGCGGTCCAGCGCATGATCGCGGCGGGCGCCAACATGATGACGTGGATGGCGCTGGGCGCCGAGTGGCAGCGCGACTGGGCGCGCACCGCGCATGCGGGCCAGGTGACGGACATCCTGAAGCAGCACGCCGCGGGCAGCGGCATCGCCTACCTCTGGGAACAACAGCTGCTCAATACGCCGGCACCCGCCAGCGCAGGCTGAGCCCGCACGGGGAGGTCGCGACGCGCGGCGGCGCGACCCTTCCTTGTCTCGCCAGCACACGTTCCGCACCGGCCGTCGCGCCGGCGCGACGCAGCACGTTCAACACAGGATCCGATCGATGTCGATGGACACGTTCCCCGTAGGCCTGGAGATGGTGGTCTCCTATCCGGATTTCCGCGTCGGCGTGACGCTGCTGTCCACCACGCGCCTGAAGTTCGAGATCGCGGAAGGCCCGTTCGCCCGCCGCGAGGACGTCGACATCCACGTGGTGCCGCTGGGCAACAGCCTGTTCGCGGTCAGCTGGCAGGAACAGAGCGGCGCCACCGTCACCAACGTGCAGGACTACGACCGTGGCCTCGTCCATTCCAGCGCCACGCTGCCCGATGGCCGCTTCCTGCGCATGACCGGCACCTGCGTGGTCACCCGCGCGGCGGACCGCACGTCCGACGACCGCCCGCATCGCAACAAGGCACGGGTGCTCGATGCGATGACCTCGCTGTTCCAGCGGCACGATGCCTCCGCCGTGGACCGTCTGTACGCCGTGGACTACATCCAGCACAACCCCGGGATTCCGCAGGGCCGCGACGCGCTGCGCACGCTCGTCGCCGGCCTGGCGCCGGACGTGCGTTACGAGCCGGGCCGCATGATCGCCGACGGCGCATTCGTCGCCATCCACGGGCGCATCCATGGCTGGGCGGACAGGCCGCAGGTGGTCGTCGACATCTTCCGCATCGAGAACGGCAGGCTCGCCGAACACTGGGATGTGCTGCAGGACGAGCTGCCCGCCAAGCCGGGCACGGACGCCATGCCGATGTTCGATCCGTAGGCGGGTAGCGCCGACGGCGAAGACCGGGGATGCGCGATCGTCGGGCCATCGCGGTACATCGACACCCCTCACCCGATTTTTCGCTGCGCTTCGACCGGGCGACGGGCGGAGACTCACACCATGGGCAACTTCAGCCCCTGCTCCTTCGCGCACTGCACGGCGATGTCGTAGCCGGCATCGGCATGGCGCATGACGCCGGTGCCCGGATCGTTCCACAGCACGCGCGCGATGCGCTTGTCCGCTTCCTCGGTGCCATCGCAGACGATGACCACGCCGGAGTGCTGCGAGTAGCCCATGCCCACGCCGCCGCCGTGGTGCAGCGACACCCAGGTGGCGCCGCCAGCGACGTTCAACATCGCGTTGAGCAACGGCCAGTCGGACACGGCATCGCTGCCGTCCTTCATCGCCTCGGTCTCGCGGTTCGGCGAGGCCACGCTGCCGCTGTCCAGGTGATCGCGCCCGATCACCACCGGCGCTTTAAGTTCGCCGTTGCGGACCATTTCGTTGAAGGCCAGGCCCAGCGTGTGCCGCAGGCCCAGGCCGACCCAGCAGATGCGCGCCGGCAGGCCCTGGAAGTGGATGCGCTCGCGCGCCATGTCCAGCCAGCGGTGCAGGTGTGCATCGTCGGGGATCAGTTCCTTCACCTTCGCATCGGTCTTGTAGATATCTTCCGGATCGCCGCTCAGCGCCACCCAGCGGAACGGGCCAACGCCACGGCAGAACAGCGGCCGCACGTAGGCCGGCACGAACCCGGGAAAATCGAACGCGTTCTGCAGGCCTTCATCGAACGCCATCTGGCGGATGTTGTTGCCGTAGTCGAACGTCGGCACGCCGTTCTGCTGGAAGGCGAGCATCGCTTCGACGTGCACGCGCATCGCCTGCTTGGCCGCATCGCGCACGCGCTCGGGTTCGGACTTCTGCGCAGCCAGCCACTGTTCGACCGTCCAGCCGATCGGCAGGTAGCCGTGCACGGGATCGTGCGCGCTGGTCTGGTCGGTGACAGCATCCGGACGCACGCCGCGCTTCACCAGTTCCGGCAGGATCTCGGCGGCGTTGCCGAGCAAGGCGATGGACTTGGCTTCACCGGACGCGGTGTACCTGGCGATGCGCGCGAGCGCGTCGTCGAGATCGGCGGCCTGTTCGTCCACGTAACGCGTGCGCAGGCGCATGTCGATGCTGGACTGGCGGCATTCGATGTTCAGCGAACTGGCGCCGGCCAGCGCCGCGGCCAGCGGCTGCGCGCCGCCCATGCCACCGAGGCCGGCGGTGAGGATCCACTTGCCGGTCAGGTTGCCGCCGTAATGCTGGCGGCCCATCTCGACGAAGGTTTCGTACGTGCCCTGCACGATGCCCTGGCTGCCGATATAGATCCACGAACCGGCCGTCATCTGGCCGTACATCGCCAGGCCCTTCCTGTCGAGTTCGTTGAAGTGCTCCCACGTGGCCCAGTGCGGCACCAGGTTGGAGTTGGCGATCAGCACGCGCGGCGCGTCGGGTTGGGTGGGGAAGATGCCGACCGGCTTGCCCGACTGCACCAGCAGCGTCTCGTGGTCGTCGAGCTCGCGCAGCGACTTCAGGATGGCGTCGTAGCAGGCCCAGTCGCGCGCGGCACGGCCGATGCCCCCATAGACGACCAGCGAGGTGGGATCTTCCGCCACTTCCGCATCCAGGTTGTTCTGCAGCATCCGGTATGGCGCCTCGCTGAGCCAGGACTTGCAGGTGAGCGTGGCGCCGCGCGGAGCGCGGATGACGCGGGACGGGTCGTGGCGGGGATCGGACATGCGCGTGTTCCGGCGACAGGGATGCCGCGCATTATCGGCGGGAGTCGTGGCCGGGCGCGAGCCGGTGCGATGCTGCAGTGCGCGATGGGACCCGTGGCAGAATCCGGCCATGAACGCCTTCCGCGCCGTCGTTTCCGTCCTGGCCGTGGCCAGCCTGCTGATGCCGCCCGCTTTCGCCGCGCCGCCCGATCGCGTGCTGATCTTCACCAAGACCGCGGGCTTCCGCCACGATGCCATCCCCACCGCCGTCGCCACCCTGCAGACGCTGGCGGCCGATGCGGGCCTGGCGGCCGACAGTACCGAGGACGCGCAGGCGTTCACCGCCGACAACCTGGCACGCTACCGGGTCGTGGTGTTCGCCAGCACCACCGGCGACGTACTGGACGACGCGCAGCAGGCGGCGATGGAAGCCTTCGTGCGCAGCGGCGGCGGCTTCATCGGCGTGCATGCGGCGGCGGATACCGAGTACGACTGGCCCTGGTACGGACGGCTGGTCGGCGCCTACTTCAAGAACCATCCGCCCGGATTGCAGTCGACCCACGTGCAACCGGAACACGACGGCAAACCCGCCGGCGCCCGTTGGCCGATCACGGACGAGCTGTACAACTACCGCGCGAATCCGCGGCCGCAGGTGCGCGTCATCGCCACGGTGGACGAGCGCGAGTACGACGGGGGACAGATGGGCGACGACCACCCGATCGCGTGGTGCCACGCCTTCGATGGCGGTCGCAGCTGGTACACCGGACTGGGCCACGATGCGAAGGTCTATGGCGACGCGAACGTGGTGGCGCTACTGGCGCGCGGCCTGCGCTACGCCGCCGGCCGTTCGGACGACTGCTGAGCGCCATCGTTTCCCGCACGGCGTACGGGAAACGGTTCGCCGCCGCCAAATGACGTCAGTTCAGCGCGGGATCGAGCGCGCGCAGCGCATCCGCCAGATTGGTATGGCCGGTGCGGTCGATATCGTCCTTGGAGTACACGCGACCCGGCTGGCCGGTACAGCGCGGCTTGCCGTCGCGCTGGGTGATGCGGCTGCCGGTCTGGCGCAGGCAATTTTCGTCGGAGAGGCGCTTCCTGTCGCTGGCGGCTGCGGGGGTCTGCTCATCGGCAACCGTCTGCGCCGCCTGCGCTGTGGACGCCGGTGCGGGGGCGGGGGTCTGCTCGACGGGGGTCTGCGCCTGCGCGGCCGCGGCAGCCAGGCTGACGACCAGGGCGAGCATCAGGGGAAGGCGTTTCATGGGCGGTTCCCGGGCGTGAATGTGACTTCAAGATACGCCTCCTGCCGCCGCTTGGCGTCGCGGCGGCGTCCCGCGTTTAGGCCGGCCTCAGGCGCCGGGACAGGCGACGCGCTCGCCCTCGCGGAAGCGCTGCACGGCGGCGGCATCGGCCGGCTGCGGCTGGATGCCGTCGTCGAACAGCACGCGCCAGATGCCGTCATCGTCCCGCTGCCAGACCGAGCCGAAACGGCCGAGCCGCGTGGCGCCGGTCTTCGGATCCTCGTACAGCGCCGGGCCGCTGGAATAGGCAGTGCGGCCATCGCCGCCCAGCGTCACCACGACCGGATACCAGCGCAGGACCAGCGCCGAGCCATCGATCAGGCCGGCCCATTCGCGGGTGATCGCGTCGCGTCCCCGCGTCGGCGTACCGCTGACCCCGAACGCGGCATCCGCATGCAGGTGCTCGGCGAAGGCGGTGGCGTCGTGCTCGGCGACCGAGCGCGCGAAGCTCCGTTCACGCTGCCAGACCGCGCATTCGGCGGCCTGCGCCGGCCCTGAGGCATCCGCGTGGAGGGGCGCGACCGCCCATGCGAGGCAGCAGAGCAACGAACGTCGGAGGGCCCGTGTCATGCGAATGTTCCCGGAGTCTGCCAAGCTGTACGCGATTTCAGCTTCTGTCCGTACCGCATGCGCCTGCCATTGGTCAGGGTGACGGTGCTGGCCGCCCTGATGGGGGCGGCCGGCTGTACCACCCCTCCCGCCCCCCGCCCGGCTTACCCGACGCTGATCGAACCGCACAGCGTCGTCCTGATCTCCGTCGACGGCCTGCCGGCCAGCGCCCTGGGCCGCGGCAACACCCCCGTCCTCGATGCGCTCGCGCGCGAGGGCGTGCGTGCCGAATGGATGAACCCGTCCTACCCGGTGCTGACGTTCCCCAACCACTTCACCCTGGTCACCGGGCTGCGGCCGGACCGCCACGGCATCATCCACAACAGCATGCGCGACGAGACCGTCGGCGGCTTCAAGGTGGCCGACAAGGCCGCAGGCGCGGATGCGCGCTGGTGGCAGGGCGAACCGATCTGGAACACCGCCGGCAAAGCCGGACTGCGCACCGCCGTCTGGGCCTGGCCGGGCAACGCCGCGGCCATCGACGGCCTCCGCCCCACGCGCTGGGTGCCCTACTCCCCGGAAATCGATTCCGCCGCGCGCGCCGAGCAGGTGGCGGCCTGGATGACCGAACCCGCGGCCACGCGTCCGCATCTGGCGGCGCTGTACATCGAGCGCGTCGACAACGTCGGCCACGAAAAAGGTCCGGAGGCGCCGGAGACGCTGGCCGCGATCCGCGAAGTGGATGCCGCCATCGGGCGCATCGTGCAGGCACTGGACGCACGCGGGCTGACGGCGTCGACCGACGTCGTGGTGGTCTCCGACCACGGCATGGCGCCGGTGCGCCCGGACCAGTACATCGCCATCGAGGACATGGCCACGATCGATCAGGCCGACGCGGTGAGTACCGGCCAGGTGATCGGCTTCAACCCGCGCGCGGGCCACGAAGCCTCCACCGCCCAGCGTCTGCTCGGGCGCCACGACCACTACGCGTGCTGGCGCAAGCAGGATCTGCCGTCGCGCTGGCACTACGGCACGCATCCTCGCGTGCCGGCGATCGTCTGCCAGTTCGACGAGGGATGGAACGGACTGCCTGCCGAACAGCTGGCGCGGGTGCCGAAGGATCGCCTGAACCGCGGCTCGCATGGCTACGACAACGCGCTGCCGTCGATGCGCGCGGTGTTCGTGGCCGCCGGTCCGAGCTTCCGGCACGGCGCCACGCTACCCGCCTTCGACAACGTCGACGTCTATCCGTTGCTGGCGAAGCTGCTGGGAATCGCACCGGCGCACAACGACGGCTCGACGGACGTGTTCACCCCGGTGCTGACGCCGCGGACGGACGTCGCGCATTGATGTCCGGAAACGGGGAGTCCGTTCGCGGGGCCGGTGCTAGCCTGCGCACATGCCCACGCCGGATGCCACCGCCCTGCCCGATCCGCGCATCTGCGAACAGGCGCGGCTGAGCCGCGACGCGCGCTTCGACGGTCTGTTCTTCACCGCCGTCACCAGCACCCGCATCTATTGCCGGCCGGTCTGCCCGGCCCCCGCGCCGAAGCCGGCGAACATCGTCTATTACCGCCATGCGGCGGCGGCCGAAGCCGCAGGCTTCCGCCCCTGCCTGCGCTGTCGGCCCGAACTCGCGCCGGGCGACGGTGCGTGGCGACGCGGCGACGATGTCGTCGCCCGCGCATTGAAGATGATCGACCAGGGTGCGCTGGTCGATGCGCCGCTGGCGGACCTGGCGGAGAAGGTCGGTCTGGGCGAGCGCCAGCTGCGCCGCCTCTTCAGCGAGCGCCTGGGTGCGACGCCGAACGACGTGCATGGCACGCGCCGGTTGTTGTTCGCCAAGCAGTTGCTGACCGAAACCACGCTGCCGATCACCCAGGTCGCACTCGCGGCCGGCTTCGGCAGCCTGACCCGCTTCAACACCGCGTTCCGGGAGGAGTACCGCATGGCGCCGCGCGAGCTGCGCAAGCGCGACATGCCACCGGCTCGAGACGTGGTGACGCTGCGGCTGGGCTACCGGCCGCCGTACGACTTCACCGCGATGCTCGACTTCCTGCGCGGGCGCGCGTTGCCCGGCGTGGAAGTCGTGGATGAGCGCAGCTACCTGCGCGCGATCGGCACCGCCGAAGCGCCCGGCTGGCTGCGCGTCAGTGCGTGGGGTGCCGACGCGCATGCGCTCAGGCTCGAACTGCAGGGCGCGGCGCCGGCGGCGTTGCTGGGCATCGTGCATTGCCTGCGTCGCATGTTCGACCTGGACGCGGATCCGCTCGTCATCGCACAGGCGCTCGGCGACGATGCGCGCCTGCGCCCGCTGCTGGACGCACGTCCCGGCCTGCGCCTGCCGAGCGGCTGGGACGGCTTCGAGATCGCGGTGCGTGCGGTGATCGGCCAGCAGGTCAGCGTGGCGGCCGCGCGCACGCTGACCGCACGGCTGGCGCAATGGCATGGCACGCCGCTGGGCATCGGACCGGAAGGATTGACGCACCTGTTCCCGACGCCGGACCGGCTGGTCGATGTCGACCTGACCGACATCGGCCTGACCCGCGCGCGCGCCGACACGATCCGCGGCCTGTCGCGCGCCTTGCTCGAGGGCCGCGTCGACTTCAACCCCGAGCGGACGCTGGAAGATTTCACCTCGCGCTGGGTCGCGCTGCCCGGCATCGGACCGTGGACCGCGCATTACATGGCGTTGCGCGCACTCGGCCATCCGGATGCCTTCCCCGCCGACGACCTGGTGCTGCAGAAGGCCGTGCCGACCGATGGCGCGCGCATGACCGCGAAGGCGCTGACAGCGCGGGCGGAAGCGTGGCGACCGTGGCGCGCCTATGCGGTGATCCATGTGTGGAAAGGCAGTATGCCGGCGCCGAAGGCGATGCCACCTGTAGGCGCGACGTAAGTCGCGACCGGGATCTTCCAGCATGCAAGGACGCTTCATTCATGCGGTCGCGACTCACGTCGCTCCTACAAACGATTCCCCTACCCTGCTCCCACCATGATCCTTTTCCGCCACCTCGACAGCCCCGTCGGCACGCTCACCATCGCCGCCACCGATGCCGGCCTGCACGCGATCGAATTCCCGCGCAACCGGCATCCTGCCGACCGGGAGGGCTGGACCGAGGGCGATCACGCACTGATCGCTCTGGCCGCGCGACAGTTGAGCGAGTATTTCGCGACGAAGCGGCGCGGGTTCGACCTGCCGCTGGCGCCGCGCGGCACCGATTTCCAGCGCACGGTGTGGATGACGCTGGCCGGCATCGGCTACGGCGAAACGATCAGCTACGCGCAACTGGCGCATCGCGTCGGCAAGCCGACCGCGATGCGGGCGGTCGGCGCGGCGAACGGACGCAATCCGTTGCCGATCGTGCTGCCGTGCCACCGCGTGATCGGCGCGGACGGGTCGCTGACCGGTTTCGGCGGCGGTCTGCCGACCAAGCAGTTCCTGCTGGAGCTCGAAGGCGCGTTGCCGAAAGCGGACGACCTGTTCGGCTGACGCGATTACATGCCGCGGAAACGTTGCTGGAACGCGGCGCTGACCGGCAGCACGTCGTCGCGTCCCTTGATGCTGAGCTGGTGGCGGCCGAGTTCGTCCTTGCGCACGCGGTCGATCGCCTGCACCCGCACCAGCACGCCGCGATGGACCTGCCAGAACACGTCCGGATCCAGCCCACCCAGCAGCTCCTTCAACGGCATGCGGATGATCGCCTCGTCGCCAGCGGTGACCACGCGCACGTACTTGTCCTGCGCCTGGAAGAACAACACGTCGTCGACGGCGATCATGCGCACGCTGTCGCCGACACTGGCGGTGATCCAGCGGATCAGCCGGTCGCCCTGCGGGCGCAGGCGCGCCTCCAGATCGTCGATCAGCGTGCGCAGGTCTGGGGCGCGCGCGTCGGCGAGCCGTTCCCGCACGCGTGCCACCGCCTGCTCGAGGCGCGCGTCCTGCACCGGCTTCAACAGATAATCGGCGGCACCGGCCTCGAAGGCGCGGATCGCGTAGTCCTCGTAGGCCGTGGTGAAGACGACCAGACCACCCTGCGCGACGACCTGACGCGCCACGTCCAGCCCGCTGACGCCCGGCATGCGGATATCGAGGAAGGCGACCTGCGGGCGGTGCTGCATGGCGGCTTCCAGCGCGGACACGCCGTCCTCGCAGACCGCCACGACGTCCAGCTCCGGCCACGCCGCACGCAACTGCTGCAGCAGCGCGCGCCGCTGCGGGGCTTCGTCTTCGGCGATCAGGGCGGTGACCGGATTCATGCGGGCGACCCTATCGGCACCTGGATCTCGGCGCAAACGCCACGCGCATCCGTGCGTGCCGTCAACGAGAACGACGCCCGCGTCCCGTAGCGCGCCGCCAGCTGTTCGCGGACGTTCGCCAGGCCCACACCGGTGCTGAGTCCCGGTTGCAGGCCGGCGCCGTCGTCGATGACGCGGATGCGCAGCCGGTCATCGACCCGCTCGGCGATCACGTCGATGCGCCCTGCCCCGGGGCGTGGTTCGATACCGTGCTTGATGGCGTTCTCCACCAGCGTGATCAGCAGCGACGGGGGAAACGCCAGCGGACGCAGCGCCGCGTCCGCCTGGACTGCATAGGCCAGGCGTCCCCCCATGCGCACCTGCATCAGCGCCAGGTAGCTCGCGCAGAGATCGAGCTGCTGGCCCAGCGTCGCGTGCAGGCCGCGATCATCGCGGAGCTTGGGAATCGTGGCGCGCAGGAAGTCGACCAGCGCATCCAGTGTCGCTTCCGCCTGCGCCGGATCCTGGCGCACCAGCGCGCGCACCGACGCCAGCGTGTTGAACAGGAAGTGCGGTTCCACCTGCGCCTGCAGCACGCCCAGGCGCAGGTCCGCGTCGTGTACGCGGTCTTCCAGCGCGCTCAGTTCGCGCGCGTGTTGGTGATCGTCCCAGCGGCGCCGTTCGCTGAAGTACGCACGCAGCGCGAGTCCGCCGCCGAACAGACCGTAGACGAACACCAGGCCCGTCAGGTTGAGCGCCAGGCCGATGGCCTGGACCACCGGCGCGGGCGCGGGCATGGCGGGCTTCAGACCGATCGAGGCCAGGCCGGGCGCCACCAGTTGCTGGATGTAGGCCGATGCCACGCGGTCGATGAAGAAGCTCAGGACCATGCCCAGCAGCACGGCCACCACCACCGCCTTGCGCTCGCGCGACACCGGCCAGCGGCGATGGCGCACGGCGGTGGCCAACGCCGGTCCCAGCATGGCCATCAGGCTGAAGGCGACGAACTGCGTGGCCGCCACCTTCACGGCGACACCGGCGTCGTGCACCGCAACGCCCGTGCCCGTGCCGATGAAAGCGGCGACCACGGCGATGATGGAGCAGAACAGCACGCTGCGCCCCCACAACCAGCGCAAGCCGAACACCGGATACCGGCGATAGCGGCTCAGCACCGAAGTCCCCCCCACCAGCACGTCGGCGGGCAGGGGCTGCGTCAGCAGATAGTCCTGACGCGTGGTCACTTCCGCTCGCCCCGCAAGGTCTGGCCCGCCTGTTTCAGCGTCACGGCGACGACCCGGCCCGCGGCATCGCGCTCGAAGCGGATCTCCGCGCCCACGGCCTCCATCACGAACACGTCGCGCTCCACCGCCTGCACCGGCAACGCCGGCTGGCCGGTGCCCTGCACGGTCAGCGCATCGCCCTGCGCCTTCACTGTGAGACCGAAGCCCGGCACCAGCGGGTACTCGCCTTCGTAGTCGCGCAACGTGGCGGGCTCGACGGTGAAAGCCGGCCTGGCGGCCGCATTGTCGACGCGCGTTGCCGGCAACGCGGCGCCCATCTGCATCCAGATGAAGGTGTAGCCGCTCGCGCCCCGTTGCGGCCGCAACACCGCGTCGAAGTCGCGCGGATAGAAATCACCGGCGCTGTCGTAACCCATCGGGTACGCGCCCTGCCCTGCGGGCTCCACCTCCAGGGCGTCTCCTTGGCGGCGCAACGTCATCTTCATGCCGCTGGCCAGTACGTAGTCGCCGGCCAGTGCATCGAGCAGCACGGCATCGGGCTTGACCTCGACGCGCGGCTCGCCGAGCGGGAAGCTGGGGTCGACCAGGTGCAGGCCCAGCGACCCCAGGCTGCCGATCGAATTCCAGGTCGTATCGGACAGGATGACCACCCCGCGCTGCTTTTCCTTGTCGAACGCCACGAACGACGAAAAGCCGCCGGTGCCGCCCTCATGCAGGTGCACGGTGCGGCCGGCCACCGGCATCAGCATCCAGTTCATCGCCATCGGCGGCGTATCGGACACTCTTTGCTGCGATCGCTCCAGCGCGGGCGCGATGGCGCTGGCCTCTGCCGCAAGCTGCCCCTGGACGTAGCGCACCATGTC
This sequence comes from Pseudoxanthomonas sp. GW835-FHT14C01, assembly GCF_058793715.1. Lineage (NCBI taxonomy): Bacteria > Pseudomonadati > Pseudomonadota > Gammaproteobacteria > Lysobacterales > Lysobacteraceae > Pseudoxanthomonas > Pseudoxanthomonas sp. GW835-FHT14C01. Next base: position 453,973 of record NZ_JBXAGB010000002.1, on the reverse strand, counting down.
GTCGAGGGTGGCGCGTACACCGCCCACGCCCGCGAGATCGGTCTGGAAATGCCAGGCCGAGGTCGGCCGCGCATTCGGCGTATGCCCCACGGCCGCGCGCACACCCTCCGGTGCGGCATTGATGTACGCATGCTGCATGCCGAGGGGTGCGAACAGGCGCCGCTTCAACAGCGTCTCCATGTCCGTGCCGGCACGGCGCGCGACCGCGTAGGACAGCACCATCGAAGCGAAATTGGAGTATTCGAACGTGGTGCCCGGCGCCGTGGTCAGCGTGACGTCGCCGAGGGAAGCGAGCAACGCGGCTGCATCCAGCTTCGCGTACGGGTCCGCCATGTCCGGCGCGCCCATGCGCGAGGGCAATGCGGGCAGGCCGGTCGTGTGGGTCACGACATGGCGCAGCAGGATGGGTTTCCCTTGGTAGTCGGGCACCCTGGTGCCCGGCGGCAGCCACGCCGACAGCGGATCGTCGAGCGAGCCCTTGCCCTGCACGATCAGGTCGGCCAGCAACGCCGCGGTCATCGTCTTGCTGACCGAGCCGATCTCGAAGGCGCTATCGGGCCCGACGCGGGCGGCATCCTCGGCATCGGCGCACTGGAACGTCCGGGCGACGGTCCCGTTCTCGACCACGGCGACCGCCATGCACGCGCCGGTGCGGTCGCCTGTCAGGCGTTGGCCGACGATATCGCCGAGCGCGGCGTCGCTCATCGCGTGGACGGAGCCGCTGGCGAGCGCCAGCGTCAGGGCGAGGGTGTGCGCGTAAGGCATGGGGAACCTCCTGAGGGGATGGCGACCATGCTGCCCTGCGCTCCCCGCCGCCATGCGGACATCGGATGGACCCGCGCCTGTCCGCGACGGAACCCCCGATCCGGCCGATGGCCCTCGGCCCCGAGATCTCATCGGCCGTACGGCTCAGTCATGCAGCAGCCGCCGGAGCGTCTCGCCATAGCGGTGCGCGATGCGGTCGCGGTCCACATGCCGCCCGTCGACGACGACCTCGCGGCCGGCCACGCGCACCTGTTTCACCAGCGGCCGGTTGCCGGCGAACAGCCAGCGATCCACCACATCGTCGGCCGTCGCGCCCGCAAGCGCCGGCGCCTCCGCATCCAGCAGCACACCGTCTTCCCGGGTATCGCCGAAGCCCGTGGCGTCCGCCGCGCTGTCCAGCACGCCGCGCAACAGGGTGTCGCCGACGCTCGGCGAGTGCGGATTCACCGCGATGTTGCGATGGCGCGTGGCCAGGCGTTGGCCGTACTCCAGCCAGCGCAGTTCCTCCACCGGCGACACCGAGACATGCGAATCCGATCCGATGCCCCAGCGCCCGCTGGCCTGCAGGTAATCGCGCAGGGGGAACAGGCCGTCGCCGAGATTGGCTTCGGTGGTCGGGCAGATCGCCACCGTCGCACCACGATCGGCGATGCCCTGCGTCTCTTCGCGCGTCAGATGGGTGGCGTGCACCAGCGTCCAGCGGTGGTCGACCGAGAACTCGCGCAGCAACCATTCGACCGGCCGCGCGTTGCGCACGGCCAGGCAGTCCTGCACTTCGCCGACCTGTTCGGCGATATGGATATGAACCGGCATATCGGCCGCCAGCGCGGCGAGTACCTCGCGCATGGCGGCCTCCGGCACGGCACGCAGGCTGTGGAAGGCGCAGCCGATACGCAATCGGTCATGCGGCAGCGCGCGCAGGCCGTCGATCAGGCGGAGGAAATCCTCGACGCCATGGCCGAAACGCTGCTGGCGCGCGGACAGTGCGCGCCCGTCGAATCCCCCCGTCATGTACAGCACCGGCAGCAGGGTCATGCGGATGCCGGTGTCGTGCGCGGCGGCGATCAGCGCCTTCGACATGGCGGCCGGATCGGCGTACGGCGTGCCGTCCGGCCGATGGTGCACGTAATGGAACTCGCAGACCGTCGTGTAGCCGGCCTCCAGCATTTCCGCATAGAGCTGCGTCGCCACCGCATAGGTACTGTCCGGATCCATGCGTGCGGCGAAGCGGTACATGATCTCGCGCCACGTCCAGAAACTGTCTTCGGGATGCGTCTGCCGTTCCGCCAGCCCGGCCATCGCGCGCTGGAAGGCGTGCGAGTGCAGGTTGGCGATGCCCGGCACGCGCCAGCCATCGTCGACAGCGATGACCGGGACTGCGGTGGAATCGGGATTCGACATGGCGGTGCTTACGGCCGGCGACAGGGGTGCGTTAGGCTACCGCGTCGCCACCGCCAAGACACCTCCATGGACGCGTCGTTCAAACCCTTCGTCGCGATCGCCATCGCGCTGTTCGCCGTGGCCGTTTCATTGACGTTGGTCGCCATCGCGGTGCGCGCGCAGAAGAAGAACGCACGGTCGGCCGATGGCGGTACGGGCGGCGGCGAAGGGAGTGGCGGTCACGACAGCGATGCGGGCTGCGGCGTGGACAGCGGCGGTGGTTGCGATGGAGGCGGCGGTGGCGACTGACACGATGGACCTGCGTTGGGACGGCGTGCTGGTGAACGCACGCCTCGCCACCCTGGCCGGCGAAGCCGGCTATGGCGTGATCGAGGATGGCGCACTGGGCTGGCGCGACGGCGTACTGGCGTTCGTCGGCCCACGCGCCGCCTTGCCGGCATCACCCGAAACGTTGGCGAGCGATGTCGTGGACGCACGGGGCGACTGGATCACACCGGGCCTGATCGACTGCCACACGCACGTCGTGTTCGGCGGCGACCGCGCGGGCGAGTTCGAGCAGCGCCTGCAGGGCGCGAGCTACGAGGACATCGCACGCGCCGGTGGTGGCATCGTCTCGACCGTGCGCGCCACCCGGCTCGCCAGCGAGGACGACCTGCTCGCGCAGTCGCTGCCGCGTGCGCGCGCCTTGCGCGACGACGGCGTGACCACGCTGGAGATCAAGTCCGGCTATGGGCTGGACCTCGACAACGAACGCAAGATGCTGCGCGTGGCGCGCCGGATCGGGGACCTGCTCGGCATCACGGTGCGAACGACCTTCCTCGGCGCCCATGCGCTGCCGCCGGAATATGCCGGACGCGCGGATGACTACATCGCGGCCGTCTGCGAATGGCTGCCGGTCCTGCAGTCGGAGGGCCTGGTCGATGCGGTGGATGCGTTCTGCGAGCGCATCGGTTTCACCGCCGCGCAGACACAGCGCGTGTTCGAGACCGCCCGCTCGCTCGGGCTGCCGGTGAAGCTGCACGCGGACCAGCTCAGCGATGGCGGCGGTGCGGCGTTGGTGGCCGGCTTCGACGGGCTGTCTGCCGACCATGTCGAGTACACCTCGGACGCCGGCGTGGCCGCGATGAAGCGGGCAGGCAGCGTCGCGGTGCTGCTGCCGGGCGCCTTCCATGTGCTGCGCGAGACGACGCTGCCGCCGCTCGACGCTTTCCGGACGCAGGGCGTACCGATGGCGGTGGCGACCGACTGCAATCCCGGCACCTCGCCGCTGCAATCGCTGCGTCTGGCGATGTCGCTGGCCTGCACGCACTTCCGCCTGACCCCGGAAGAAGCCCTGCGCGGTGCCACGGTGCATGCGGCGCAGGCGCTGGGACTGCCGGATCGGGGACGCCTGGTCGCCGGGCAGCGCGCGGACTTCGTGCGCTGGCGCATTGGCCAGCCTGCGCAGCTTGCGTACTGGCTGGGCGGCGATCTGGTGTCGGCGGTGCATGCCGGCGGCCGCGTGGTCACGGCGGCCTAGAAAGACAGAACCCCGGCCAGGGCCGGGGTTCGGTGTCGCCGCCGGGCGTGCCGGCGCGGAACGGCTTACGCCTTGGCGACGGCCTTCTTGGCCACGGCCTTCTTCGCCGGCGCCTTCACGACCGACTTCTTGGCGGTGGCGGTAGCGGCGATGCCGGCCTTGGCGACGGTGCGCTTGCGCGCATTGCCATAGCTCGACGAATAGCGCTTGCCCTTGGCCGTCTTACGATCACCCTTGCCCATCGTTGTTCTCCTGATTCAATGAATTGGTCCGCCCGGCTCCGGGCAGTTGCGCGGTGACCACCGGACCGGGGCTGCTCGCGAGGCCGCAAAGCCTATCACAGGAGGGCCTTGCAGGCTCCTGTCCTGCCTGGCGACGGGGTCAGTGCGCGCAGCTGGCGTCGTGGATATGCCAGTGATTCAGGCGCAGATTCAGCAGGTGGGCCAATCCGACCAGCATGCCGCCGACCGTCATCACGATGGCATGCGGCACGACCGACGCATGCAGCGGCGGATAGAGGACACCGATCCACAACGCCGCCAGACCCACCAGCAGCATGCCCAGCGCCCGGAAAACACGATGGCGGCGGTAGCCCCATACCAGGCTGAAGGCACCGAGCACCGTCACGAATACCACGAAGACCTCCTCCAGACTTTCGCCCAGCCAGAGCGACAGCCCCAGGGAAGGCGCGAGCGCCAAAAGCAGTGGCACGATCGCGCAGTGCACGGCGCAGATCAGGGATCCAGCGGCACCGAGGCGATCGAGGAAATGGCGGAGGGAACGCTTCATGGGAGGCAAGTATGACTTCCGGGAGGGTTATATTGTCACTATTGCTATAATATAACATCATTCGTTACCCCCACATGAGTGATCCCGTACCCATGCCATCCCCTCGCCCCGCCCCCCACCTGCTCGCCACCGCCCTTGCCCTGGTGCTCGCCTCCCCCGCCGCCTTTGCCGACACCAGCGGCGAGGCGAACGCCAAGGACCTCGATGCGGTGGTGGTGACAGCCTCGCCTTTGAAGGGCAATGCCGAATCCGTGGCGACGCCGGTGGACGTGCTGTACGGCGAGGACCTGGACAAGGCCAAGGCCGGCACCCTCGGTGAAACCGTCGCCAAGCTGCCGGGCGTGCAGACCACCTATTTCGGTACCGGCGTCGGCCGTCCAATCATCCGCGGCCAGGAAGGCCCGCGCGTGCAGGTGCTGTCGGGCGGCATCGGCTCGATGGACGCCTCCACGGTCAGCGCCGACCACGCCGTCAGCATCGAGCCCTTCCTCGCCGACCAGATCGAGGTTCTGAAAGGGCCGGCCACCCTGCTGTTCGGCAGCGGTGCCATCGGCGGCGCGGTCAACGTGGTGGATGGCCGGCTGGCCGAATCCCTTCCCGACCAGCCGTTGAGCGGCCGTGCCGAAGTGCGCGGCAACACCGTCAACGACGAACGCACCGGCATGTTCCGCCTCGATGGCGTGAACGGGAACTGGGTGCTGCATGTCGATGGCCTGGTGCGCGATACGGACGACTACGACATCCCCGGCGTCGCCATCCTGCACGACCATGAGGAAGGCGAGGAGCACGAAGAAGAACCGCAGCCCCATGGCACGCTGCCCAACAGCTCGGTCAGGACCAGGGCAGGGGCGGTCGGTGCCACCTACCTGGGCGACCGCGGCTACTTCGGCTTGGCCGCCAGCACCTACCGCAGCAACTACGGCATCCCCGCCGGCGCGCACGTGCATGGCGAGGACGACCACGATCACGACCATGACGGAGAAGAAGACCACGATCACGAGGAGCACGAAGAAGGCCCCGTGCGCATCGACATGGTGCAGAACCGCTTGGACATGAAGACCGGCATGTACAACCCGGTCTCCTTCCTGGAAAGCATCAACCTGCGCGCCGCGTGGAACGATTACGAGCACGTCGAACTGGAAGGCGACGAGATCGGCACGCGCTTCACCAACGAAGGTTACGAGGCGCGCCTGGAAGCCGTGCAGAAGGCCTGGAATGGCTGGCGCGGTGCTTTCGGCGTGCAGGTCGGCAGCACCGACTTCACCGCCGTCGGCGCCGAAGCGTTCGTGCCGTCCACGATCACCGACACGCTGGGCCTGTTCGTGTTGCAGCAGAAGGATTTCGGTCCGTGGAAGCTGGAACTCGGTGGCCGCTACGACCAGGTCAAGCTGAAGCCGGAGGATCGTGCGTCCACCGATTTCGATGCGCTCAACCTGTCGGCCGCCGCCATCTGGCGCTTGAGCGACGGTTTCGACCTGCGCTTCGGACTGGACCGCTCCGAGCGCGCGCCGACCAACGAGGAACTGTTCGCCGGCGGCACGCACGTGGCCACGCAATCGATCGAGATCGGCAACGCCGCGCTCGATACCGAGAAGGGCGTGCGTGCGGAAATCGGCGCGCACTGGCACACCGATCGCGTGGACCTGAAGCTGGCGGTGTACCAGACGAAGTTCAAGGATTTCATCTACCTCACCGATACCGGCGTGGAAGAAGAAGGTTATCCGGTGCGTCTGTGGACCCAGGACGACGCCACCTTCACCGGTGCGGAGGCCGAAGCCAGGATCCAGCTCGCCGACACGGCGGCCGGTGCGTGGGACCTGCGCGTGTACGGCGACTACGTGCGCGCGAAGCTCGATGGCAGTGGCGTGCGCACGGTCGACTTCGAGGTGCCGCACGGCGACCACACGCACGGCTACGAAGTCGATATCGCACAGGGGGGCTACCTGCCCCGCATCTCGCCGATGCGCGTGGGCGCCGACCTCGGCTGGTCGCTGGGCGGGTGGCGCGCATCGCTGGGCGCGGTGCGCTACAGCAGGCAGGACGATCTGGCGCAGAACGAAGCCCCGAGCGACGGCTACACGCTGGTCGACGCGCACGTGGCGTATCGATGGGATCGCACGGCATCGAGCTGGGAAGTCTTCCTGGACGGCAGCAACCTGACCGACGAGGAAGCCCGGCCGCACACCTCGCTGCTGCGCGATTACGCGCCGTTGCCAGGCCGCGGCGTGGCGTTCGGCATCCGCGCGTACTTCTGATCCCTCACTGAGCTCCTCCCCCGGGCGGCTGGCCGGCATGGCAGCCGCCCTTCTTGACAGTCATTATGTGCATATACACATAATTAGGTCGATCACCCTGTCCGCGGATTTCCCATGCCCGCCCCACTCGCTGCTGCCGCACCCGGCAGCCTGTGCACCTGCTTCCGCCTTCGCCGCGCCAGCCGCCGGATGACGCAGGTCTACGATCACGAGCTCGCCGCCGTCGGCCTGAGCCTCAACCAGTATTCGATCCTGCGCCGCAGCGCGCGCGAGCCGCGCGCCCTTGGCGGCTTGGCGGATGAGTTGGGCATGGACCGCACCACGCTTACCCGCAACCTGTCGCCGCTGGTCGACGCTGGCCTGGTGGAAACGGTACGAGGCCGCGATGCGCGCCAGCGCATGATCGGTGTCACCCAGGCGGGCCACGATCGACTCGCCGCCGCGAAACCCTGCTGGCGGCGCGCGCAGGACGTCATCGACGCGATGCTGGGCGAGGCCGGCATCCAGCGGCTGCATGGCGATCTGGACCATCTGGACGATCTGCTGCGTCAGCGCCTGGGAGAGGCCGCATGAGCGCCCATGTCGCGAAGCCTGCGCCGCGCATGCACTGGGGACTGCTGCTGGCAGCGGCCGCCATGCTGATGATCACCATGGGCGCGCGCCAGACCACGGGACTGTTCGTGGCGCCGATCCATCAGGACACCGGCATCGGCATCGCAGCGATCAGCTTCGCGCTGGCGATCGGCCAGTTCACCTGGGGCGCCGTGCAGCCTCTGTTCGGCGCCATCGCCGACAAGCGGGGCTCCACCGGCATCCTGGTGCTGGGCGGCATCCTGCTGGCGCTCGGGCTCGCGCTGACCCCGCATCTGACGTCGCCCTGGGGTCTGATGTTCACCTTGGGCCTGTTGACGGCGGCTGGCGCGGGTGCCGGCAGCTTCTCCATCCTGATAGGCGCCACCGCGCAGCAGCTCGCGCCGGAGAAGCGTTCGTTCGCCGCTGGTTTCATCAACGCGGGCGGCTCGCTGGGGCAGTTCGTGTTCGCGCCGCTGGTGCAGGCGGTCATCGCGTTCGCCGGCTGGGCCACCGCGATGTACACGCTGGCGGTCGCGTCATTGCTTGCGATACCGTTGGCGTTTCCGCTGCGACGGAAGGCCGCGCCAGCGACGGCAGCCACCACGGCCACCGCGATCGGCGACATCACGCTCAAGCAGCAGATCGCCATCGCATTGCGCGATCGCAGCTATTGGATGTTGCATCTCGGCTTTTTCACCTGCGGCGTGCACATCGCCTTCCTGGTGACGCACCTGCCCGGCGAAATCGCGTTGTGCGGGCTGTCGCCAAGCGTGTCGGCGGTATCGATCGCGCTGATCGGCCTGTTCAACGTGGCCGGCAGCCTGGTGGCCGGCGCCCTCGGTCAACGTGTGCGCATGAAGTGGATCCTCGCGGTGATGTACGCCAGTCGCGCGGTGATGATCGCGCTCTACCTGATGGCGCCGCCGACGCCGTTGACGTTCTACATCTTCGCGGCGGCACTGGGCTTCACGTGGCTGGCGACCGTGCCGCCGACGGCCGGCCTGGTCGGCAAGCTGTTCGGCCCGCGCTACCTGGGCACGCTGTTTGGCCTGACATTGTTGTCGCACCAGATCGGCGGCTTCTTCGGCGCCTGGCTCGGTGGCCTGGCACTGGAACGCTCCGGCGACTACACGTGGATGTGGTATCTCGACATGGGGCTGGCATTGATCGCGGCTGTTGCGAACCTTCCCATCCGCGAACGCTCGCCGAAGGCGTTGCCGGCAGCGGCCTGATAGAACCTGCTGTGGGAGCGACGGAAGTCGCGATGGATCACCGCGATGCGTCATCGCGACTTCCGTCGCTCCCACACCTGTCAACGCCCTACGCCGCCGCGCACCGCGCGCACAGCCCATGCACTTCCAGCGTCTGCGCCTGGGGCTGGAAGCCCAGCGCCTTCGCCCGCGCGTCGAGTGCGGCCACGACCTCGCGATCTTCAAGTTCCACCGCGCTGTGGCAGCGGTCGCAGATGAGGAACGGCACCGAGTGCTGGGCGCTGTTGGGGTGATGGCAAGCGACGAAGGCGTTGACCGACTCGAGCTTGTGCACGAAGCCGTTGGCCATCAGGAAGTCCAGCGCGCGATACACCGTCGGCGGCGCATCGGCACCGACGCCCTTGGTCGCGCGTACCCATTCCAGCAACTCGTAGGCCTTCACCGGCTTGCCGGCTTCGGCGATCAGCTGCAGCACGCGCGCGCGGATCGGCGTCAGCCGAAGGCCACGCTCCTGGCACGCATGCTCCACCGCCGCCACGAATGCCTGGGCATCGTGGACGTGATGGTGCGGGTCGGTGCAGGCGTGGATGTTCGGCATGGGCGATCCGGAGTCAGGCGGACGTACCACTCTTGATGAGTGCGGCATCGATGCGTTTCAAGGCTTCGTCGCGACCGGCCAGGTAGACGGTCTGCGAAATGTCGGGGCTGACCTGGGTGCCGGTGATCGCCACGCGCAGCGGCTGCGCCACCTTGCCCATGCCGAGTTCGAGCGCCGCAGCCGCTTCGTGCAACGCCACGGATACGTTCTCCGCGCTCCACTCCGCCATCGCCGCCAGGCACTCGCGGGCCTTGGCGAGCGGGGCCTGGGCCGCCGCTCCCAGATGCTTGGCCACCGCGGCATCGTCGTACACCGTGAGCGGCTGGTACCAGACCCGCGCCTTCTCGGCCATGTCCTTCAGCGTCTGCACGCGATCGCGCAGCGCGACCACCACGTCGGCCGGTGCCGGGCCGGCAGCAAGGTCGACCCCCAGCTTCTCGAGCTGGTAGACCAGATGCGGCGCGATATCCGCCGGCGCATCGGTCTTCAGGTAGTGCTGGTTCACCCAGCCCAGCTTGGCCATGTCCAGGCGTGCGGCCTTGGAGTTCACGTCCTTCACGTCGAACAGGTCGATCAATTCCTGCCGCGAGAACAGTTCCTGGTCGCCATGCGACCAGCCCAGCCGCGCCAGATAGTTGATCAGCGCATGCGGCAGGTAGCCGGCGTCCCTGTACTGCATCACATCGGCCGCACCGGTGCGCTTGGACAGTTTGGCGCCCTCCTCGTCCAGGATCATCGGCATGTGCGCGAACTTCGGCACCGGCGCGCCCAGCGCTTCGTAGATGTTGATCTGGCGCGGCGTGTTGTTGATGTGGTCGTCGCCCCGGATCACCTCGGTGATGCCCATGTCCCAGTCGTCGACCACCACCGCGAAGTTGTAGGTCGGGTAGCCGTCCGGACGGAAGATCACCATGTCGTCGAGCTCGCTGTTGGCGATCTCGATGCGGCCCTTGATCAGGTCGTCGAAGGCGACCACGCCATCGAGCGGATTCTTGAAGCGGATCACGCGGTTCGGATCGTCGCGATGCGGCAGGTTCTGCTCGCGCGCGGCGCCGTTGTAGCGCGGCTTCTCCTGTTTCGCCATCGCGGCCTCGCGCATGGCGTCCAGCTCCTCGCGCGTCTCGTAGGCGTAGTACGCCTTGCCGGCCGCGACCAGTTGCTCGGCGACCTCGCGGTAACGGTCGATGCGCTGGGTCTGGTAGATCGGGCCTTCGTCATAGCCCAGGCCCAGCCAGTCCATCGTATCGAGGATCGCATCGATCGCCGCCTGCGTGCTGCGCTCCCTGTCGGTGTCCTCGATGCGCAGGATGAAGTCCCCGCCGCGATGGCGCGCTTCCAGCCAGCAGTACAGCGCCGTGCGGGCGCCGCCGATGTGCAGGTAGCCGGTGGGACTGGGGGCGAAGCGGGTACGGCAGGCCATGGGGAAGCTCAGGGGGCGGAATCCGCCGATTTTACCGCGTGGGGACGCCGGCCGCGCCCGGTCGGCGGAAGTCGGGGCACCTGCCGAGTGAATGAAGCCGAGAGGCAAGGCTTAGAATCGCACCATGACGACGCTCTTCATTTCCGACCTGCACCTGGACGCCGAACGCCCTGCCGTCACCGAACTGTTTGGTGCGTTCATGCAGGAGGAAGGCTTGCGGGCCGATGCGCTCTACATCCTCGGTGACCTGTTCGAAGCCTGGGTGGGCGATGACGATCCGTCCGAGACCGGCGCCTACGTGGCCGCCCGCATCCGCGAGGTGGCCGACGCGGGCGTGCCGGTGTTCTTCATCCGCGGCAACCGCGATTTCCTGCTGGGCGATGCATTCGCACGGCGGGCCGGCATGCGCATCCTGCCCGACCCGGCCATGGTCATGCTGTACGGGAGGCCGACCCTGCTGATGCACGGTGACCTCCTGTGCACCGGCGATACCGCATACCAGGCGTTTCGTGCGCAGACACGCGACCCGGCCTGGCAGGCGCAGTTCCTTGCGCAGCCGCTCGCGGCACGGCTGGCGTTCGCGGCGCAGGCGCGTGCGGCCAGTGCCGCCCACCAGGGGGGCATGAAGCAGAACGACAAGGCGCAGTTCGAAACGCTGACCGACGTGGCACCGGCCACCGTGGAGGCGACGTTCGCGCAGTTCGGCATCGACACCATGATCCACGGCCATACGCACCGGCCCGCGATCCACGACCTCACCGTCGGCGATCATGCGTGCCGGCGCATCGTGCTGGGCGACTGGTACGAACAGGGATCGGTACTGCGGGTGGAGTCGGAGGGCATGGCGCTGGATTCGCTCTGAGCGCCGGTATGGAAGGGATGTCGCCTGTGGGAGCGACGTAAGTCACGATGAACTACCGCGGCACCATCATCGCGACTTACGTCGCTCCCACACCTGCCTCCCCGCACCGTTGCGGCTAGGGCGCTTCCAGCGCCGCCAGCTCGTCTTCGTCGAAGCCGGCCAGCAGGCGCGCTTCGATATTGAACGGACCGTGCAGGTAGCCGCCCGCGTACTCCTTCAGCAGTTCGCGGAAGCGCGCACGCGGTTCGATGCCGCGCTGCGCGCAATGCCAGCGATACCAGCGGGATCCAGCGGCGACATGCGCGACCTCCTCGCGCAGGATCAGGTCGAGGATCGCGACCGTGGTGTCGTCGCCCAGGTCGCGCAGCTTGACGATCATGCCGGGCGTGACATCGAGGCCGCGCGCCTCGAGCACGCGCGGTACCAGCGCCATCCGCGCCAGACCGTCGTGCGCCGTCTTCTCGGTCATTTCCCACAGGCCGTTGTGGGCATCGAAGTCGCCGTAGTCGTGCCCCAGCTCGCGCAACCGGTCGCGCAGCAGGACGAAATGGCGCGACTCGTCGTGCGCGACCTGTACCCAGTCCGCGTAGAAGTCGTGCGGCAATCCGCGGAAGCGGTACGCCGCGTCCCACGCCAGGTCGATGGCATTCAGCTCGATGTGCGCGATCGCATGGATGAAAGCCGCCCTGCCCAGCACGCTGCCCAGCCCGCGGCGCGGCAGGTCGCGCGGATGCACCAGCGTCGGCTTCACAGGTCTCCCCGGCGCACGGATGGGCTCCGGAGGCGGTGCACCATCGGGAACGTCGAGTTCACCGCGCGCGAAGGCATCGGCGTAGTGCTGCGTCAGCGCGACCTTGGTGTCGACGTCCGCCGCATCCAGGCAGGCGCGCGCAGCCTCGAACAGCGTGGCCATGCCCAGCCTCGCCGCGTCAGCCGACGCGGCGCTTGCGCTTGGCCTCGTCCGAGCGGGCCTGCTCGATGCGCTCGAAGTAGCCCGGTTCGATCCCGGTGACGTACTCGCCGTCGAAGCAGGAGGAATCGAAGTCGGACAGGTTCGGGTTGCCCTCGCGCACGGCGGCTTCCAGATCCTCGAGGTCCTGGTAGATCAACCAGTCGCAGCCCAGTTCGCGCTCGATGTCTTCGACGGTGCGGTTGTGCGCCACCAGTTCGTCCGCGGCCGGCATGTCGATGCCGTAGATATTGGGGTGACGGACCGGCGGCGCGGCGCTGGCCAGGTAGACCTTGCGGGCACCGGCGTCGCGCGCCATCTGCACGATCTGCTTGGACGTCGTGCCGCGCACGATGGAATCGTCGACCAGCAGCACCACGCGGTTGCGGAACTCCAGGTTGATCGGGTTGAGCTTGCGGCGCACCGATTTCACCCGCTCGCCCTGCCCCGGCATGATGAACGTGCGGCCGACGTAGCGGTTCTTGATGAACCCCTCGCGGTACTTCACGCCCAGCACGTTGGAGATCTCCAGCGCGGCGTCGCGCGAGGTGTCCGGGATCGGGATGATGGTGTCGATGTCGTGGTCGGGACGCAGGCGCAGGATCTTCTCGCCCAGCTTCACGCCCATGCGCATGCGCGCCTTGTGCACCGACACGTTGTCGATCATCGAATCCGGGCGCGCGAAGTACACGTACTCGAAGATGCACGGCGCATGCTCGGGCGCGTCGGCGACGATCTCGCTGAACAGCTCGCCGCGCGCGGTGATCACGATCGCCTCGCCCGGCTGCACGTCGCGCATGCGGACGAAACCGAGGATGTCGAGCGCAGCCGATTCCGACGCGATGATGTACTCGGTGCCTTCGCCGTGCTCGCGCTTGCCCAGCACCAGCGGACGGATGCCGTGCGGGTCGCGGAACGCGACCAGGCCCAGGCCCAGCACCACGCTGACGACGGCATAGCCGCCCTTGACGCGACGGTGCACGCCGGCGACCGCGCGGATCGCCGCTTCCGGCGTCAGCGTGCGCTGCAGGTCCAGCTCGTGCGCGAACACGTTCAGCAGCACTTCGCTGTCCGAATCGGTGTTGATGTTGCGGCGGTCCTGCGCGAACACGTCCTGCCGCAGCGACTCGGTATTGATCAGGTTGCCGTTGTGCGCCAGCGCGATGCCGTACGGCGAGTTGACGTAGAACGGCTGCGCCTCGTCCATACCTTCCGAGCCCGCTGTCGGATAGCGGCAATGGGCGATGCCCACGCGGCCTTCCAGCACGCTCATCGCCTTGGCGTTGAACACGTCCCGCACCAGCCCGTTGTCCTTGTGCACGCGCAGGCGCGTACCGTCGGCGGTCGCGATGCCGGCGGCGTCCTGTCCGCGGTGCTGGAGGACGGTCAGCCCGTCATAAAGCTGGCCGGCGACGTTCTGGTTGCCGACGATTCCGACGATGCCGCACATGGTGGATCTACTCCGGTTTCGACGCGGGCGAGGCGGTCGGTGGGACACGCTCCTGCGATGCGCCGGATTCTTCCAGCGGCAGGGGCAGCAGGTTTCGCAGGCGCGCATTATCGCCCGCCGGGCGCCCGTTGCCAAAGTCCAGTTCCTGCACAGTCCATTCCGGCAACCATTGCGCCAGCCATTGCGCGCCCGGCAGCAACACCGGGACCACGGACGAACGATGCCATTCAGGTTCGCCGGGCAGATCGCTGAAAGCCGCCAGCAGCAGCACGATGCAGGCGACGAAGGCTCCGCGCACCAGACCCAGCGCAAGCCCCAGTGCACGATCCAGGCCGGACAGGCCGACCGACTTGAGCAGATGGCGGATCGCCCACCCGGTCAGTCCGACGACGACCATCACGCCGATGAAACTCAGTGCGTAACCACCTAGCAGTTCGCTGGCCGAGGGCGGGCCGTCGCTGGACAACCAGCGCGCCACGTCACCGCCGTAATGGAAGGCGACCCAGCCGGACAGCAACCAGGCGACCATCGACGCCAGCGCGCTGATGAACCCGCGCATCAGGCCGAACAGCGTCGACACGCCGATGATCGCCAGGAGCGTCAGGTCGAGCGCGCTCATGCCGCGCGCCTGCGGCTATCCGTCGTGCGGCGGCGTGATGCCATCAAGGATGCGGGCGCACCATGCCGTCGACCCCGATCTTCGAGGCGACTTGCGCCTTCAGACGGTCGGCATCGGCACGGTTGGCGACAGGACCCACGCGCACGCGGCTCAGCGTGCCCTTGTCGGTGCGGACCTGTTCGACGAAGGCGCTGAAGCCGGCGCCACGCGCACGGTCGCGCAACGCGTTGGCGTCGGCCGCATTCGAGAAGGCACCCAACTGCACGGCGAAGCCGGTGTCGGAGGCGGCCGGCTTGGGCGCCTCGGCGGGCTTGGGCGTCGTGGCAACCGGCGTGCTGGCCGACGGCGATACGGGCTTGGTCTCGGTGGGCGTCTTAACGACCGGCTTCGATTCCGGGGGTGCCGGCTTCGGCGTCGGCTTGACCGGTTCGGGCGGCAACGCTTGCGTGGTGACGGCAGGCGTGGCGGTTGCCGCAGCGGCGGTCGATGCGGACGCTGCCGGTGCGGGCGGATTCGCGGCCGGCGTGGGGGTCTCGGCGTCCAGCGTCACCACCTGCGCGTTGACATCGCCGCGGATCTTGATGGCGTCCAGTCGTGCGGCTTCGGCCTGCGGACGATCGGCGTAAGGACCCACGCGTACCCGGAAGGCCGGCTTGCCATTGATGGTCGCCGGCTCGACGAAGCCCGGCAGCTTGGCCTGCTTCACGCGGGCCAGCACGGCGTCGGCGTCGGCCTGCGTGGCGTAGGCACCGAAACTGACGGCGAAGTTGCCGCCGGCAGTCACGGCCGGCTGCAGGGTGCCGGAGGCCGGCGCCGGTTCGGCAGCGGGCGCGGCGACCTGGCCTTGCAGCCCCACCGCGCCCGTGGCGGGCGCGTTGCCCGGCGTCACCAGCGGCAGTTCGCGCGTTTCGAATTCGCCGCCGGGTGCAGGCGGAACGTCCAGCGGCACATCGGACACGCCGCTGTCGGGCGCGGGTCCTTTCACCAGCATGGGCAGGAAGATGACGGCCAGGGCCACCAGCACGACGGCGCCGATCAGGCGCTGTTTCAGGGCAGTATCCATCCAGGTCCACGGCTGCTGCGGCGGGAATGCCGCGGCGATTATACGGCGCGCCCCCGCGCGCTATCCGTCATCGACCTGAATGCAGGACGCGCATCGCATCGGCCACGGTATGGAACGAGCCGAACACCAGCACGCGATCGCCGGACGCGGAGGCATCGAGCGCGGCGCGCAAGGCGTCGTCCACGCTGGCGTGCAGGCTCGGCGCCGCCGCGATTGCGTCGTCCAGGCGGGCCGCCAGGTGTTCGGCCGTCTGCGAGCGCGGACCCGACGACAGCCCCGCCAGGAACCACGTCAGCGGCGCACCGGCGAACGCGTCGACCACGCTGCGCACATCCTTGTCGGCGAGCGCGGCGAACACCACGCGGGTCGCGCCCGTGATCGGATGCGCCTGCAGCCATACCGCCAGGTCGCGTGCCGCCTGCGGGTTGTGCCCGACATCCAGCACCACATCCACGCCATCGCGCGCCAGCCGCTGCAGCCGGCCCGGCAACGCCGCCGAGGCCACGCCTCGGGCGAACGCGTCGTCCGGCAGCGTCTCGCCGGGCAACGCGCGCAGCGCGGCGATCGCGGTCGCCGCATTCGCGCGCTGGGACGGTGCGGACAATGCCGGTGCCGGCAGTTCCAGTTCGGCGCCGACCTCGCGCCAGCGCCAGCGCTGGCTGTCGATCGGCTCGTGGAAGAAGTCGCTGCCCAGGCGCAGCGCGTTGGCCCCGATGGCATAGGCGTGGCGCAGCACGCTGGACGGCGAATCCACCTCGCCCAGCACCAGCGGCTTCCACGCGCGGGCGATGCCGGCCTTCTCGGCGCCGATCGTCTCGCGGTCGTGGCCCAGCCAGTCGGTATGGTCGATGTCGACGGTGGTGATGACGGCGACATCGGGATCGACGATGTTCACCGCATCCAGTCGTCCGCCCAGTCCGATCTCCAGGACGGCGAGGTCGAGTTCCGCGCGCTCGAGCAACCATAACGCCGCCAGCGTGCCGAATTCGAAATAGGTCAGCGGCGTGCCGCCCCGCGCGGCTTCGACGACTTCGAACGCCTCGACCAGCAGCGCATCGTCGGCATCCGCGCCCTCGATGCGCACGCGTTCGTTGTAGCGCAGCAGGTGCGGCGAGGTGTACGTACCCACCCTCCAGCCGGCACTGCGTGCGATGGCCTCGATGAAGGCGACCGTCGAGCCTTTGCCGTTGGTCCCACCGACGGTGATGACGCACGTGGCGGGCTTGCCGAGCGACAGCCGCCCGGCAACCACGCGCATGCGCTCCAGGCCCATCTCGATGGACCTGGGATGCTGCTGTTCGATGTAGGCGAGCCACGCCGGCAGGTCGCGGGACGGGGTCACGGCAGACGATCCCCCGGCGTCGCGCTCTGCGAAGCCGGCAGCTTGATGGTCCGCTGCGGCCGAGCTACCTGCTCCGCGGCCTGCAGCACCAGACAGTCATGGCTGTCGGCAACGCCGCAGAACACGCGGGTCACCAGGAAGCCATGTTGGCCATCGGTGGCGAGCCGACGTCTGACAATGGAACGGGATGCACCCTGCCCATGGATCCACCATTGGCTGTACTCCTTGCCGTCGGCCACCGCGTAGAGCGCCATGCCCGGCGGCGTCCCCTGCACCTGGTGTGCCGTGCCTCGCGCCAGCAGCAAGTCGATGGCCTCGCCCGCGGTCGCCCCGGGAATCGGCTGCGGATCGGGAAGATATCCAGGCAAGTGGCCGTGCTCGTCCGCAGGCCCGACGGATACCCAGTCCGCAGCCGTCATCTGCGCAAGGAACGCGTCGTAGATTTTCTCGTCGCCCAATCCGAAGTCGACCGGCATCCTGACGCGCGAGACGACCGCACGTCCGTTCTCGAGGGCGGGGGCGAACCTCCAGGCACGCGCGGCCTCGACCGCCGCCGCGTCCAGCGCGGGATGGCCCGCCGACTGTTCGACCTGCACCTCCGTGACCTGTCCGGTTGCCGAGATGGCGAGGAGCAAAACGCTCGTCCCCGCGAAACCGCCACGCGCGGCCTCCGGCGGATATCGTGGCGGGGGCGATTCGATGACCTGCGGATCGACGCGCCGCACGGCGGCGTCGGCGAATGCGTGCAGCGGCAGCATTGTGCCCAGCAGGGCCGCCAGCCAGATTCTCGTCATCGGATTCCTCTCGGGTCGGATCGCGGAACGCATCGTACCCGATGGTTTCGCGCACCGACGGAGACACGCCGCCTCCCGGCGTGCGGCGCAGAACCGGTTACAGCGCCCGATGCTTCGCTTCGCCGAAGAACGGCGTGTGGTGCGCGCAGTCGTTGAGGCGCACGACTTCCAGCTGATCCACCGACGGGCCTTCGAGCAGGTTGAGCGTGGTGGGCGCCTGGCGGAAGCTCCACAGCTTGGCGATCGGCAGGCCGAGGATGCGGCACAGCAGGACGCGGTTGACCGCATCGTGCGCCACGATCAGCAGGGTGTCGTCGTCGCCCAGGCCTTCGGTGGCGCGCGCCAGCCCCCGCCACGAACGGTCGAGCACCTGGCGCAGCGATTCGCCGCCCGGCATCAGCACGGTGTCGGGCTCCTCGCGCCAGGCGAGCAGGCGCGCCGGATCCTTGTCCTGGATCTCGCTGGCCAGCAGACCTTCCCATTCGCCGTGGGCGATTTCCTGCAGGTCCGCGTCCGTCTGCAGCATGTCTGCGCGCGCGTCCCCCAGCGCCAGCTTCGCGGTGAGCTGCGCGCGCGACAGCGGCGAGGCTACTGCACGATCGATGCGCACGCCTTTCAGTCGCTGGCCCAGCGCCGTGGCCTGGCCTTCGCCGACCGGCGACAACGGGATATCGATCTGGCCCTGGTAGCGGCCTTCGGCGTTCCACGGCGTTTCGCCATGACGGGCAAGCAGGATGCGCATGCGGAGTGTTCCGGTGGGTATGACGAGTCCGTGTCTGTTCCGACGGCCGGAAACGAAGACGGGAGCGGATGATAACCGCTCCCGTCCCGTACCCTCCGCTCAGTTGCAGGTGTTACTTGCCGACGCCCATTTCCGTCAGCAGCTGCGGCGCCGGGTAGACCTCCTGCATGATCCAGCGCAGGTAACGGCCGTCCACGGCGATCATGCGGGTCATCTTCGGGTCGAACACCCAGTTGGAACTGACCGACTCCCAGTTGCCGTCGAAGGCCAGGCCGATCAGCTTGCCGTGCGCGTCGAGCACCGGCGAGCCCGAATTGCCGCCGGTGATGTCCAGGTTCGACAGGTAGTTCACCGGCACCGAGCCAAGACGCTTGTCTTCGAGTCCGCCGTAACGCTTGGCCGCCACCGCGTCGAGCAGCGCCTTCGGCGAGTCGAACGGATCCTGCCCCGTTTCCTTGGCGACCACGCCTTCCAGCGTGGTGAACGGGGTGTACTCCACGCCATCCTTCGGCGCGTAGCCCATGACGTTGCCGAAGGTGATGCGCAGCGACAGGTTGGCGTCCGGATAGACGAACTCCCCCTGGCTCTTCTTGTAGTCCGCCAGCGCCTGCAGGTAGACCGGGCGTGCGGCGAGGTTCTCGCCGGCGCGCGTCTTGCGCTCCTGCTCCAGCTTCAGCAGCGTCGGCATGACGGCGACGGCGTACTGGATGGCCGGGTCGCTGCTGGCTTCGAACGCCTTTCGATCGGCGGCGAACCATTTCAGCCGCTCGTCGGTGCTGCCGAGCTTCGTGCCGGCCAGGCGATCGAGCGCACGCTTCACGGCGGCCGCGTCGTTGCCGCCCAGCCAGGCATCGACAGCGGCGACGCGCTGGTTCGCCGGCAACTTGAGGTACTCGTTCAACCAGTACTCCTGCAGCTGGCGGTCCATCGCCGCCACGTAGCGTCGCTCGAGCTGTTTCTGCGCGCCCTCGATGGCCGGCAGATCGCGCTCCTGGTAACCCGATTCGCGTTCGGCGTTGGGCTTCTCGCGCTCGATCGACAGGCGGTACAGCTGCGCGGCCGTGCCGACGGTGGCGGTATTGTGGAACTGCCCCAGGATCAGGTCGCGCTCGCGCGTCGCCTTGCCCTGCTCAAGCAGATCGAGCAACCGGGCGTGCGCCGCGAGTGCGGCCTGACCCTTGCCTCCCTGCCCCTTCAGCCAGGCCAGCACGGCGGCCTCTTCCGCCTGCTTCTGGCCGGCCGCGTCGATACGCTTGAAGCCTTCCAGCTGACCGTCGTAGTTCTTGCTGGTGTTGTTCCAGCCCGCCATCGTGCTGGCGTACTTCACCTGGATATCGGGATTCTTCTTGCCCGCTTCGCCGACCAGTGCAATGAGATTCTTGTAGTGGCGGCCGATGGTGGGATAGGTCCACGCCGCCGTGTTGTCGAACTCGGCCGCGAGCGCATACCGGTTGGTCGAACCCGGGTAGCCGGCCACCATGACGAAGTCGCCCTCGCCCAGCGGCTGGTCGGCGAACTTCAGCCAATGCTTCGGCCGGTACGGCACGTTGTCCTTCGAGAACGCGGCCGGCTTGCCGTCCTTGCCCACGTAGGCGCGGTAGAAGGCGAAGTCGCCAGTGTGGCGCGGCCACATCCAGTTGTCGATGTCGCCGCCGTACTTGCCCACGCTGCCCGGCGGCGCGTAGGCGAGGCGCACGTCCCTGATCTCCAGGTTCTTGAACAGGCGATAGGTATTGCCGCCGGAGAAGCTGTACAGGCGGCAGCGGAACCCGGCATCGGCCTCGCAGTCCGCGATCAGCTTCTTCTCGAACGTTTCCAGCGCCTTCGTACGCGCCAGCGGATCGTCGCCCGCCGATGCGATGGCCGCTTTCGCGTCCTTGGTCACGTCGGTGATCTCGTCCAGTACGAACACGCGGGCATTCGGTCCCGCGCTGACTTCATCGCCCGGGGTGGGGGCGTTGAAGCCGTTCTTGATCAGGTTGTTCTCCGGCGTGGAGTTCAGCTGGATCGCACCATAGGCGCAGTGATGGTTGGTCACGACCAGGCCGTTCGGCGACACGAAACTGGCGGTGCAGCCGCCCAGCGCGACCACCGCACCCATCGGATCGCCGGTCAGGTTGGAAAGCTGCTGCGGCGACAGCTTCAGCCCTGCCTTCTTCAGCGGGCCGGCGATTTCGGGCAGTTGCTGCGGCACCCACATGCCTTCGCCGGCATGGGCAACCTGGGCGGCGAGCAGGGACAAGGGAACCGCGATGGCGGCGGCGAGCAGGTTCGGACGCATGAAAACCCCGGGACTGGCAGGAAAGTTCCGATTGTAATGAACCCGTCATCGCGCCCGACCATGACTTATGCCCTACGCCGGCAGCGCGCCCCGAGCGTCGCGCCTGTCAAGGACCGCCGCAGCAGGGCCGGCAGGGGCGGGGCGTATAATCCGCGCCCTCATTACCCTGGATCGACGTCCGATGGCACAGACGATGAAGGCGCTGGTGAAGCGCGAAGCCGGCAAAGGCATCTGGATGGAGGAGCTGCCGGTTCCGCAGCCCGGTCCCAACGAGGTGCTGGTGAAGCTGGAGAAGACCGCCATCTGCGGCACCGACCTGCACATCTACCTGTGGGACGAGTGGAGCCAGCGCACCATCAAGCCGGGCCTGACGATAGGCCACGAATTCGTCGGCCGCATCGCGCAGCTGGGCTCGGCGGTGACCGGTTACGAGGTCGGCCAGCGCGTGTCGGCCGAGGGCCACATCGTCTGCGGCCATTGCCGCAACTGCCGCGGCGGCCGCCAGCACCTGTGCCCGAACACCGTCGGCATCGGCGTGAACCGCAACGGCGCCTTCGCCGAGTACATGGTGATGCCGGCCAGCAATCTGTGGCCGATCCCGGACCAGATCCCCTCGGAACTGGCGGCGTTCTTCGACCCCTACGGCAACGCGGCGCACTGCGCGCTGGAATTCGACGTGGTCGGCGAGGACGTGCTGATCACCGGCGCGGGCCCGATCGGCATCATCGCCGCCGGCATCTGCAAGCACATCGGTGCGCGCAACGTGGTGGTCACCGACGTCAACGACTTCCGCCTGAAGCTGGCCGCCGACATGGGGGCCACACGCGTGGTCAACGTGTCCAACACCTCGCTGAAGGACGTGATGGCCGACCTGCACATGGAAGGCTTCGACGTGGGCCTGGAGATGAGCGGCAACCCGCGCGCCTTCAACGACATGCTCGACTGCATGTACCACGGCGGCAAGATCGCCATGCTCGGCATCATGCCCAAGGGCGCCGGCTGCGACTGGGACAAGATCATCTTCAAGGGCCTCACCGTGCAGGGCATCTATGGCCGCAAGATGTACGAGACCTGGTACAAGATGACGCAACTGGTGCTCAGCGGCTTCCCTCTGGGCAAGGTGCTGACCCACCAGTTGCCGATCGACGATTTCCAGAAGGGTTTCGACCTGATGGAACAGGGCAAGGCGGGCAAGGTGGTGTTGAGCTGGAACTGATGCTCCCCGGGGCCGGTGAACGAGAAAGGGCGCCTCGCGGCGCCCTTTCTTTTTCAGCGCGGGTGGACTCAGTTGCCGACGCTGAGTGTGAACACCACGCGGTCATCGGCGAACTTACCGAACAGGTCGTCGCCCTTGCCGTTCGTGCCAACGTAGCCGAGCGAGGCCGACACCATGCCCCAGCTCTTGCTGAAACCCAGGTTCCAGTCCACGTAGTTCTCTCCCAGCGCGTCTTCTGTCTTGTTGTAGCCGACACCGGCATTGAAGCTGTAGTCGTTGGGCAGGCCCCACTCGCCGCCGGCATTGAAGTACCAAGCGTCCTCATCCGTGCCGCCGAAATCGTCGCTATAGGCGACCGTCAGGCTGTAGGTCTCAGCGAAGGTCGTCTTGGTGATCAGTTCGGCAAAGTTGAGACCGGCCGCATCCGGATAGGTGTAGCGGTTTACCATGACGTCGAAGTTGACGCTGTCGCTGAAGTCCACGTTGTAGCCGACGAAGTAGTCGATCTCAGCTTTGGGATCGTTGCCTCCGAAGTCAACGCCTGAGCCCCAAGCGCCAGCATAGAAGCCGCCCGGAATATTGAACGTGATGCCCGCTTGGGCCGTCGGGTTCTCATCCGATTGCGACACGCCGCGCCATGCATAGTCGGACGTCGCCGCGAGCGACCAGTTGATCAGGGGCGCTTCTTCTTCCGCCTCTTGGGCGAAGGCCACCATGGGCAGGGTAAGCAGCAGAGCAGTAGCGAGGGCGGTGCAGAGCTTGGCGGGCGTCATCCGGAGTTCTCCTGGCGTGTTGGGCGTTGGCCGTGAGTTAAACCGTCATCACGGCTTCACGGTTTTTTAACTGCGCCCCGATAGTGCGCCGCACCAATCGCTTGCGTCAAGTGCTCGACAAGACCCTAGAAAATTGGTTTCTTTTTCAATTAATTCAGTGGCTTATATCGCATCACACTGGTGCCGTTGCACCGTCACGGGGAAACCATCCGAACCGTTTTGGTGCCAAGCGAACCGCTTGGCCCGGTGCAGTAGCGGGGCCCTCGCGTTCGGCCGGCAGCTCGACATCCAGCTCGACGTCGCTGTCCGCCAGATGCGTGCGCAGGCGCAGGCGTGGCCCGGTCCGCTGTGCCCCGATGATCGTCGCCGGCCACGCCGCCGGCGTGGCCGCGTCCACCAGATGCAGATCTTCTGGCCGCACATAGACCTCCGCCTCGCCCTGGCCCGCCCGGCCCTGGGGTTGCAGCGGCAGACCCGCGACCCGCAGCGCTCCATCGTCCCACTGCGCCGGCATGCGGTTCACCGCGCCGACGAACGAATAGACGAACGGCGACGCGGGAAGGTCATAGGCATCGGCCGGACTGCCGAGCTGTTCGATCCGGCCGCGATTGAGGATGGCCACGCGGTCCGCGAGTTCCAGCGCTTCTTCCTGATCGTGGGTCACGAAAATCGTGGTCAGCCCGGTGCGGTCATGCAGTTCGCGCAACCAGCGCCTGAGGTCGCGGCGTACCTGTGCATCGAGCGCACCGAACGGTTCGTCCAGCAGCAGCACGCGCGGCTCGATGGCCAGCGCGCGCGCCAGCGCCACGCGCTGCCGCTGGCCGCCCGACAACTGTGCGGGATAACGCGCGCCGAATCCGTCCAGTTGCACCAGCGACAGCAGTTCCGCCACGCGCGCGCGGATCGTGGCATCGGGCACGCGATCGCGCCCCTTGCGGACGCGCAGGCCGAAGGCGATGTTCTCCTCCACCGTCAGGTGGCGGAACAGCGCGTAGTGCTGGAACACGAAACCCGCGCGCCGTGCCTGCACACTGAGGCGGGTCGCGTCCTCGCCGTCGAACAGCACGCGGCCGCTATCGGCCTGCTCCAGGCCGGCGATCACGCGCAGCAACGTGGTCTTGCCGGAGCCCGACGGGCCAAGCAGCGCCAGCAGTTCGCCTTGGCGGATGTCCAGCGACACGTCGTCCAGCGCCGCGAAGCTGCCGAACCGCTTGCCCAGGTGTTCGATCTTGATGCCCATGGTCTTGGCCTTTCCTAGTGACGGTGGTTGGCGGCCAGCGCTTCGCCGTGGCGCCATTCCAGCCAGGTCTTCAGCACCAGCGTGACCAGTGCGGTCAGCGCCAGCAGCGAGGCCGCGGCGAATGCGGCGCTGTACGCGTACTCGTTGTAGAGGATTTCCACATGCAGCGGCAGCGTGTTGGTGCGCCCGCGGATGTGGCCCGACACCACCGACACCGCGCCGAACTCGCCGAGCGCGCGCGCACTGCACAGCAACACGCCGTACAGCAGCGCCCAGCGGATGTTCGGCAGCGTCACCCGCCAGAACGTCTGCCAGCCACTGGCGCCCAGGCTGAGCGCGGCCAGTTCCTCGTCCGTGCCCTGCTGTTCCATCAGCGGCATCAGCTCGCGCGCGATGAACGGGAACGTCACGAAGACCGTCGCCAGCACGATGCCCGGCAGCGCGAAGATGATCTTCGGCAACTGCCAATGCAGGTCGCCCAGCAGCGGCAAGGTGAAATGCCAGCCCTCGTCGATCAGCGAGTAGGCCCAGCCCTGCGCGCCGAAGATCAGCACGTAGATCAGGCCGGCAACCACGGGCGACACCGCGAACGGCAGGTCTATCAATGTCACCAGCCAGCGCTTGCCGCGGAACTCGTGCTTGCTGACCGCCCACGCCGCCGCCACGCCGAAGGCGAGGTTGAGCGGCACGACGATCGCGGTCACCAGCAGCGTCAGCTCGACTGCCGCGAGCGCATCCGCTTCGCTGACCGCCGCGACGAACGCCGTCCAGCCGCCACGCAATGCTTCGACGAACACCAGCGCGAGCGGCAGCAGCAGGAACGACAGCAGGAAACCGAGCGCACCCAGCACCAGCAGTACCTGCACCCAGACGGGCTCGGTGGTGGCGGCATGGCGGCGGACGGAACGTGCGGGCGCTTCCACGGCGGACGACTCCGGGGGAATGGCGATGACGGCGGAGAGGGTGTCGCCCATGTTAGCCCCCCGCCCGCTTGCCGGTGCGCTGCAGGCGTGCCTGCAGCGTGTTGATCAGCAGCAACAGCGCGAACGACAGGAGCAACATGGCCGCCGCGATCGCCGTGGCGCCTTCGTAGTCGAACTCCTCCAGCTTGATGGTGATCAGCAGTGGCGCGATCTCCGACACGCCCGGCAGGTTGCCGGCGATGAAGATCACCGAGCCGTATTCACCCACGCCGCGCGCGAAGGCCAGTGCGAAGCCGGCCAGCACGGCCGGCCACAGCGTCGGCAGCACCACGTGGCGCACGGCCTGCCAGCGGTTCGCACCGAGCGTGGCGGCCGCTTCCTCGAGTTCGGTCTCAATCTCCGCCAGCACCGGCTGCACCACGCGCACCACGAACGGCAGGCCGATGAACACCAGCGCCACGGTGATGCCGAGCGGCGTGTACGCGACCTTGATGCCGGCCGCTTCCAGCCATTGCCCAAGCCAGCCCGTCGGCCCGTACAGCGCCGTCAACGCGATGCCGGCCACGGCGGTGGGCAAGGCGAAAGGCAGGTCGATCATCGCGTCGAACACCCGCTTGCCCGGGAAGCGGTAGCGCACGAAGACCCAGGCGACCAGCGTACCCATCACCGCATTGAATGCGGCGGCGGCCAGCGCGGTGCCGAAACTGATGCGCAGCGCCGCCAGCACGCGCGGCTCGGTCCAGATCGCCCAGATACCCGCCAGCCCCAGTCCGCTGGCCTTGACGAAGACGCCGACCAGCGGAATCAGCACGATCAGCCCCAGCCAGGCCAGCGTATAACCCAGGCTGAGGCCGAACCCGGGAATGACGCGCCTGGCGCGCGCCTTCGCCGGCCAGGGGTGCACTGCCGCCACGTTACTTCGCCTGGATCTGGTCGAACACGCCGCCGTCGGCGAAATGCGTGGCCTGGGCCTTCGCCCAGGAGCCGAAGACGCCGTCGATCGTCACCAGTTCCAGCTTGGGGAAGCGCGCGACGTCTTCGGGCGCCGCGTACTGCGGATAGCGCGGGCGGTAGTAGTGCTTGGCGGCCAGGCGCTGTCCGGTCGGCGAATACAGGTACTTCAGGTAGGCCTGCGCCGCCTCGCGCGTGCCATGCTTGTCGACGTTGCGGTCGACCAGCGCCACCGGTGGCTCGGCCAGGATCGACAGCGACGGCACCACGATGTCGAACTTGTCCGGCCCCAGTTCCTCGATCGACAGGAACGCTTCGTTCTCCCATGCCAGCAGCACGTCGCCGATGCCACGCTGGACGAAGGTGGTGGTCGCGCCGCGCGCGCCGGTGTCGAGCACCGGCACGTTGCGGAACAGGCCGCGTACGAAGTTGCGCGTCTTGGCTTCGTCGCCCTTGAAGATCTTCAGGCCGTACGCCCATGCCGCCAGGTAGTTCCAGCGCGCGCCGCCGGAGGTCTTCGGATTCGGCGTGATCACCGAGATGCCGGGCTTCACCAGGTCGTGCCAGTCGCGGATCTTCTTCGGATTGCCCTTGCGCACCAGGAACACGATCGTCGAGGTGTACGGCGCGCTGTTCTCCGGCAGGCGCGACTGCCAGTTGGCCGGGAACAGCTTGGCGCGCTGGGCGATGGAATCGACGTCGTAGGCCAGCGCCAGCGTCACCACGTCGGCCTCCAGGCCGTCGATGACCGAGCGCGCCTGCTTGCCGGAACCGCCGTGCGAGGTCTCGATGCTGACCTTCTGCCCCTTGGTCTTCTGCCAGTCGGCGGCGAAGGCGGCGTTGAACTCGCGATAGAACTCGCGCGTCGGGTCGTACGACACGTTGAGCAGCTTGATGTCCTTGGCGCCGGCCGCGGCGGCGACGGTCAGGCCGAAGGCGAGCACGGCATTGCGGAGGTGGCGTTGGATGGAAATCTTCATGGCTTGTCTCCGGGAATCAGAAGGCGACCTGCAGTCGCGAGAACACGGCCTTTTCGTCTTCGCGATCCGCGCCGGCGACGGCACCGCCCTCGAACTGCGTATCAAGATAATTGACGACCAGCTTCAGGTTGCTGGTGAGGTACCAGTTGACGCCCAGCGTCCACGCCTTGGCGCGCCGCGCGGCGACCAGCGGATCGGCGAACAGCGGGAAGGCACCGTCGTCGATCTCCAGTTCACCATACCGGCCCACCAGTTCCCACGCACCCCAGCCGCTGCCGGGACTGAACGGCTTCGACGGCTTCACCACGCCGCGGTAGCTGGCATCTTCGCCCGTCAGTACCCAGCTCGCGGTCGCCTGCCAGGCGGTATTTTCCAGATCCGCCCGCGTGCCTGCCGCCGCGCCGCTGGTGACCAGCAGTTCCTGCTTCGACGCGATGTACTCCGCCAGAAGGCCGAAACGGCCGCGATACAGATAGCCCTGCGGCGAAATGCGGCTGTGCTCGCCATCCGCGGCCACCGCGCTGCGGTAATTGAAGAACTGCGCCTGTCCCTGGGTGCGATAGCGCGGGAGGAAGTTGTTGCCCGTGCCCTGCTTGTCGCCGATGCTGCCGGCGATGCCGAAACCCAGGCCCGACCAGGAACTGCTGGTGTTCTTGAAAGGCTCGAAGAACACCCGGCCGGCATATTCGAATTCGTTGTCCGGATTGGTGGTCGCCGCATCCCGGCCGTCGGGCGCACCGTTGTACACGCCTGCCACGTAGCTGACGCGCCCCTCCGCGAATTCGCACTGCGCCTGGATGCCAAGATCGCGATTGGGCGCCAGTTCGGTGGGGAAACTGCGCTCGATCAAGGCGATGGCGCCGCCGGACTGCAGCCGTTCCAGTCCGATGGGCCCCTTGACCTTGCCCGCGCGCAAGGTGAAGGCCGGATCCAGCTTCACGTCCACATACGCGTCGACGATCGTCGCGCTGTC
The DNA here is from genome assembly GCF_058793715.1 of Pseudoxanthomonas sp. GW835-FHT14C01. Classification (NCBI taxonomy): domain Bacteria; kingdom Pseudomonadati; phylum Pseudomonadota; class Gammaproteobacteria; order Lysobacterales; family Lysobacteraceae; genus Pseudoxanthomonas; species Pseudoxanthomonas sp. GW835-FHT14C01. The sequence continues at coordinate 426,284 of NZ_JBXAGB010000002.1, read as the reverse complement.
GCCGGCGAACTCGGGCGTCAGCCGGAACGACACCAGCTTGCCGAGCGATCCCTCGATGGTCGGGCGGATGCGGCGGAACAGGAAGGTGTCGTTCTGCGGCACCGCGTCGTCGTCGAGGAAGAAGCGCGCGTCGCCCTGCACCAGCGCGCGCAGCTTGAACTCGTAGTCGCCATTGGCCGACTTCAACGAAGCGCCCTTGTCGTTCACCGCGACCACGGGAGCGTCCTTGGCCTTGGCCGCGGCTTCTTCCTGCTGCAGTTCGAGACGACGCTCCAGGATGCGCAACCGCTGATCCAGGTCGCCCAGCGTGGCCGGTCCGGACTCGCCTTCGGCCGCCGCCGTCGTCGGCGCATCGCCGACACGGCGCTCCAGCGCTTCCAGTCGTTGCAGCAGTTCCTGCACGGTGGGCTGGCTCTGTGCGGATACGGGCAGAGCGAGCGAACAGGCCAAAGCGCCCAGGATGGCGACGCCGCTGCCTTTTCGCTTGCGTGGGCCCGAGTGTGTCCGCATGACCGCTATTCCCCGTGTGAAGGCCCCTTCGTGGGCCGGAGAGGCGATGCTGCGTGCGCACATGCAGGCAGGGAAATGACGAAACGGGGGGCGCTTATGCCGTACGTGCATGACGCGACCGGGCGCCTTGCGGCCGGCGGGTAGAATGACGCCTTTCCCGCTCACTCCCCGTGCCATGGCCCCCTCCCTGACCGCCCACTACGCCGCCACCCTCGACGAGATCCGTGCCCAGGGCCTGTTCAAGTCCGAGCGGATCATCACCAGCCCGCAGTCGGCGGAGATCACCCTGGCGGATGGCCGCACGGTGCTGAACTTCTGCGCCAACAACTACCTCGGCCTGGCCGACCACCCGGACATCATCGCCGCGGCGAAGGACGCGCTGGACACGCATGGCTTCGGCATGGCGTCGGTACGCTTCATCTGCGGGACGCAGGATCTGCACAAGCAACTGGAGCAGACGATCGCCGACTTTTTCGGCACCGAGGACACCATCCTCTACGCCGCCTGCTTCGACGCCAACGGCGGCCTGTTCGAGCCGCTGCTGGGCGAAGACGACGCCATCATTTCCGACGCGCTGAACCACGCCTCGATCATCGACGGCGTGCGTCTATGCAAGGCAAAGCGTTTCCGCTACGCCAACTGCGACATGGCCGATCTGGAGGCACAGCTGCAGGCCGCCGATGCCGCCGGCTGCAAGACCAAGCTGATCACCACCGACGGCGTGTTCTCGATGGACGGCTTCATCGCCCCGCTGGACGAGATCACCACACTGGCGAGGAAGTACGGCGCCCTGGTGCACATCGACGAATGCCATGCGACCGGCTTCCTCGGCGGCACGGGTCGTGGCTCGGCCGAGGTGAAGGGCGTGCTGGACAGGATCGATATCATCACCGGCACGCTGGGCAAGGCGATGGGCGGTGCGCTGGGCGGCTTCACCACCGCGCGGAAGGAAGTGATCGAACTGCTGCGCCAGCGTTCGCGCCCCTATCTGTTCTCGAACTCGCTGCCGCCGCACGTCGTGGCCGCAGGCATCAAGGCCTTCGAGATGCTGTCCGCCGCCGGCCACCTGCGCCAGCAGCTGCAGGAGAACACCCGCTACTTCCGCGAGAAGATGACCGCCGCCGGTTTCGACATCAAGCCGGGCGTGCACCCGATCAGTCCGGTGATGCTGTACGACGCGCCGCTGGCGCAGCGGTTCGCCGAACGCCTGCTCGAGGAGGGGATCTATGCGATCGGCTTCTTCTTTCCGGTGGTGCCCAAGGGCCAGGCGCGCATCCGCACGCAGATCAGCGCGGCGCATACGCGCGAACACCTCGATCGCGCGATCGACGCCTTCATCCGTATCGGTCGCGAACTGGGCGTGGTGAAGGCCTGATCGATACGTCGGCGCGTCCGCGTATCAGCGGGCGCGCTTGGCGGCGCTGGCGTTCTTCGGCTTCGCCGGCGCGCCTTTGGCCACGCGGATGCCGCGGGCCTTCATCCACGAATCGAATTCCTCGGCCGTCATGCTGCGGCCGTTCTGCTGCATGTCGAAGCGATGTCCGTGCGGACCGACCTTGACGGTGACGATCTCGTCCGGAGCGGCCTGCTTCGTCGTGGCGGTCGGCGATTTCGAAGCGCAGCCTGTCGACAGCCCGAAGGTCAGCAGCACGGCGCAGCACAGCGGCAGGCGCAAGATCGAACGGTACATGTGGTTTCCCCGAAGTCAGCGTGAGCGAGTGTAGGCAGCCGCCCGGCCGCGAACCCGGACCGCCGTCGCGCAATCAACGCCCGGCCGTCGGCGCGAGCGCCTCGCGCTCATGCGCCTCAAGCATTCGCCATGCGCCCTTGCCCAGTTCCCCCAGCGCCAGCGGCCCCACCGCAACGCGCACGAGCCGTAACACGCCGACGTCGAACGCCGCCAGCAGGCGCCGGATCTGCCGGTTGCGTCCCTCCTCCAGCACGATCTCCAGCCACGCATTGCGCTCCCCGCTCCGCAGCAGCCGGACGTCGCGAGCGGACAGATGTTCGCCATCGACGCGTACGCCGGCCTTCAACTGCTGCAGCAGGACGTCATCCGGCAGTCTGTCGATCTGCACGTGGTACGTCTTGTCAGGGCCCGTTGCGGGATCGGTGATACGGGCAGCCCAAGCGGGATCGTTGGTGAACAGCAGCAGGCCTTCGCTGGCCTTGTCCAGCCGGCCCACTGGCGCGAGCCATGGCAGAGCCGCACCATCCAGGCATCGATAGACGGTGTCGCGCCCCTGTTCGTCGCGTGCGGTGGTGACCAGGCCGCGCGGCTTGTTGAGCATCAGGTAGCAGCGCTCCGGCACCGCGCTCGCCTGGCCATCCACCCGGATCACGGCACGGCCCGCGACCACCGGGAACTCGGGATCGCGAATGATGCGTCCATCGACGGACACCCGGCCTTCGGCGACCCACCGGGCGGCCTCGCTGCGCGAACACACGCCCTGCTTGGAGAGGACGCGCGCGAGCCCGTGACGGGTCGCGTGCGCAGCGGGCGCACGCGGTCGCCCGGCACGCGCGGCATCGCGGGTAGGGGGTTTGCGCGTCTTCATGGAGAGCCGACAGGAAAACGGCCGGGAAAACCGGCCGTTCGCGAATCAGTTTTTCTTGGCAGGTTCGGCGGGTTCCGGCGCAGGCGCCGCTGCCGGAGCGCCGGGGGCCTTCACCACCCGCACGCCGCGGGATTTCATCCACGCATCGAACTCGTCCGCGGTCATGCGCTTGCCGTTCTGGCTCATGTCGAACCGCCACGGCGTGTTGTCGTGCGCGGTCTTCGGCTGGTACGCCGCCGGGCTGGCGGTGGCCGTCGCGGCCGCCGGCGCGGCGGGCAAGGCTTTGGCGACGTTGCGGCAACCCTCGATGCGCAGGCGCATCAGCACGCGATCGACCGACTGCGACTCGTCGAACGCATGCGACGCCAGTACACCGGAGGGCGCGCCCAGTTGCGTGGCAGCGGCAGTGAATTCCGGCGCGACCGGCGCGATCACCGTGGCGGGCGTCTTCAGCGGCGCCGGCACCAGGCTTCCGCTGCAGTCGGGCGCCGCGTAGGCGGCAGGGATCGCGGCGATGCACAGCACACTGGCGAACACATGACGACGCATCGGCACAACTCCCGGGAATTCACGACTGGACGTGCCCGGAGTTTAGGCAGCGCGTCATGGCATGGCAAGAAATTGCCGGCCCTGCGAGGCGGCGATGCGCAAAGACGGAAGCGCGATCACGCATTCGCCATGCAGGCAGACGAAAAAACGAAGCCCGGCGCGAGGCCGGGCTTCGGGTGTTGCGGGAAGCGCGTCCGATCAGTTCTGGACGTTCAGTTCCGTACGACGGTTACGCTCGTTCTTGCAGCCCGGCAGGGTCTGCGAGGTCGGCTCCAGCGGACGGCTCTCGCCGTAACCGATCGGGCCCACCAGACGCGAGGCGCTGACGCCGTTGTTGGTCAGGTAGTCGTACACGGTCTGCGAACGACGCTGCGACAGCGACTGGTTGTAGGCGTCCGCACCGCACAGATCGGTGTGGCCGGCCACTTCGACGCGCAGGTCGGGGTAGCGCTTCAGGATCTCGGCGGCTTCGCTCAGGATCGCGATCGCGTCCGGACGCAGGGTCGACTTGTCGAAGTCGAAGTTCACACCCTTCAGGTCGATCGAGACCTGCACCGGGCAGCCGTCCGGACCGATGGTCTGGCCAGCCTGCGAACCGGGGCACTTGTCGTCGCAGTTGTTCACGCCGTCACCGTCGTCGTCCAGGTCCGCGCAGCTCGGCGCAGCCGGCGGGGCCGGCGGGGCAGCGGCTTCGGCCTTCGGACCCAGCGGGATCACGACGCCGACCGAGGCCAGCACGTCGCCGAACCAGTCTTCCTGCGGAGCAGCGGCGCTCTGGTCGTCGAAGTCGGCACGGTAGGCCAGCTCGGCGCGCACGCCGACGCGCTTGTCGAGCGTGGTCTGCAGGCCGACGCCCAGCTTGGCGGCGAGGTTGTTGTCACGACGCTGGTTGGACGCGTTGATCAGCGACTCTTCTTCCGAACGCTGCATGCCCAGGCCCGCCACGATGTACGGGTTCCAGCCACGGCCTTCCTGGACGAAGTGGCGACGCAGGTCCAGCGAGATGCCGTACTGGCTCCACAGGGCGTCACGGTTGTCTTCGAACTTCGGGTTCTGGTAGTTCAGCTCACCGTCCAGCGACCAGTTCGGGCTGATGAACTTGCCCAGGCCCAGTCCCAGGAAAGGGGCGTTGCGGGTGGTGCGGTCGTCGTCCTGCAGGTTGAAACCGGCGGAACCGGTCAGGTACCAGCGGTCATCAAACTCCTGCGCCATCGCATGGTTGGCGAGGCTCAGGCCGCCCAGCAGCGCGGCGCAGAGAATCTTCTTGTTCATTTGCAGCTCCTTTCCTTGTAAAAGTTCAGTAGTAGAGAAACCGAAGTGGTTCGCTTGCGGCGTTTCTAGTTGTTATCCGAGGCGACAGGCTTCCGTCGCCTTGCTGAACAGATTATGCGGGGGTACGTGAAGACTGTGTTAACGGTACCATAACAAGTTGGGCAAGGTTAACACTCTTTAAGGGAACTCACGCAGATCTTCACATCCGACGCCAAGAATGCGGACCGGCGGTCGGTCGGTGTGGCGCACGCACCAAGGACAAAACACATCGGTGCAGATCCGGTTCTTGGTAACACGGCGGCGAAGGCCGATTCTCCTGTCATGACCACGTCCGACCTCGCCCGCCCGCTTCCCAGCCTCTTCCTCTCCCATGGCTCTCCCATGCTGGCGGTCGAGGATTCTGCCACCGGCCGTTTTCTCGACCAGTTGGGCACCTTGCTGCCCAGGCCGCGCGCCATCGTCGTCGCATCGGCGCACTTCATCCATGCCCGACCGACACTGACCGCCACGCCCACGCCGGACACGATCCACGATTTCGGCGGCTTTCCCGACGCGCTGTACCAGATCCGCTACCCCACTGCGGGCGCGCCAGCGCTTGCGCACGACATCGCAGAACGGCTGACCGCGGCCGGGTTCGAGGCGCGCGTGGACGATCACCATGGCCTGGACCATGGTGTCTGGGTGCCGTTGCGGCGCATGTATCCCGCATCCGACATTCCCGTGGTGGCGCTGTCGGTGAATCCCGCGCAGAGCGCCGAATGGCATTACCTGCTTGGACGGTCGCTGGCACCCCTGCGTCAGGAAGGCGTGCTGGTCGTCGGATCCGGCGGTTTTTCGCACAACCTGCGGGCACTGGACTGGCAGCACGGACGGGCACCGGCATTTCCTTGGGTCGAGGCGTTCACCGGTCCGCTGCGCGCCGCGCTGCTGGCGGGCGATGCGACCACGGCCATCGACTGGACCGCGCTGCCCTACGCGCGCCAGAACCACCCCACCACCGAGCACCTCTATCCGCTCCATGTGGCACTGGGCGCCGGGGGCGAAGGCGCCCAGGGGCGTTTGCTCCATCGCGATGTGGAAATGGGAGGGCTGGCGCTGGACGCGTTCGCCTTCGGCGACGACTGACTACACCGCCAGCCCGCGTTCCCACGGTGGATCGTCGCCGAACTGGGCGGTCAGGAAATCCACGAATGCGCGCACCCGCGGCGGCACCAGCCGCCGCTGCGGCATCACGGCGCTGATCGCAGTGGTCGCCAACGGGAAGTCGGGCAGTACCACGACCAGCCTTCCCGCCCGCAGGTCGTCGGCAACGTGCCACAGCGAGTGCACGACGATGCCCTCCCCTGCCAACGAGGCATCGCGCAGCACTTCGCCGAAGTTGCTCTCGAAGCGCCCGCGCACGCGTACCGCCGCTTCGCCTCCGTCCGGCGTCCCCAGCCGCCATACGTCCTGGCGACCGCCGCTGCCGAAAAGCAGCAGGCAGTCGTGGTCGGCAAGCTGTGCGGGTGTGAGGGGGATGCCGCGCCGGCGCAGGTAATCCGGCGCGGCGCACAGCACGCGGCGGTTGGGCGCGATGCGCCGGGCGACCAGGCGCGAATCGTCCAGGGCCCCGATGCGGATGGCGAGGTCGAAGCCCTCGCTGACCAGATCGACGACGTTGTCGCTGAGATGGACGCTCAGGCGGACCTTGGGATGTCGGGCGAGAAAGGCCGGCAGCAGGGGCGACACGTACTGCCGCCCGAACGAGGCCGACATCGTCACCCGCAGCGTGCCGGCGACCTCGCTGGCGGCCTCGCGCAGGCCGCTGCCCAGCGACTCCAGTTCTTCGACCAGCACCCGTCCCTGCTGGGCCAGCGCCAGGCCCTCGGGGGTGGGATGCAGGCGACGGGTGGTCCGGTGCAGGAGGCGCACGCCCAGTTCCTTCTCCAGCCGCTTGAGGCGCTGGCTGGCCACCGCCACCGACAGGTCGAGGCTGTGGGCGGCGGCGGTGATCGACCCCAGATCGAGCACACGCAGGAACAGGGTCAGGTCGCCGACACGATCCATTTTCAATTTTCCATTGAAAGTGATTCGCCATCTTCTCGGTTTTTCGTCGATCAAGGAAGCGGCACCCTGCACGCCTCCCAAGACGCCCCTCTCCCCATGTCTCCCACCGCCCTCCCCACCTCGCGCATGCCGCTGGGCCTCTACGCCCTGACGGCCGGTGCCTTCGGCATCGGTACCACCGAGTTCGTCATCATGGGCCTGCTGATGCAGGTCGCCGCCGACCTGCAGGTCTCCATCGCGGCGGCCGGCCTGCTGATCTCCGGCTATGCGCTGGGCGTGTTCGTGGGCGCACCGCTGCTGACCGCCGCCACCAGCCGGATGCCGCGCAAGGCGGTGCTGGTGGCATTGATGATCGTGTTCACGCTCGGCAACCTGGCCTGCGCGCTGGCGCCGAACTACGAACTGTTGATGGCGGCGCGCGTGGTGACCTCGCTCGCGCACGGCACGTTCTTCGGCGTGGGTGCCGTGGTCGCCACGGGCATGGTCAGCGATGATCGGAAGGCCTCGGCCATCTCGATCATGTTCACCGGCCTGACCGTGGCGACGCTGCTGGGCGTGCCGGCGGGCGCCTGGCTGGGCCTGCAGTTCGGCTGGCGCGCCACGTTCTGGGCGGTCACCGCGATCGGCGTGCTGGCGACGCTCATCATCGCCACGCTGGTGCCGACGGACCGCAGCGCGCCTGCGCCGCTGCCGTTCCGCGACGAACTGCGCGTGATCGCGCGCCCGCAGGTGCTGCTGGGCCTGCTGATGACCGTCCTCGGCTTCGGCGGCATGTTCACCGTCTACACCTACATCCAGCCGCTGCTGACGCAGGTCACCGGGTTCGCCGATGCGGCGGTCTCGCCGATCCTGCTGGTGTTCGGCGTCGGCATGATCGTCGGCAACCTGCTCGGCGGCCGCTTCGCCGACCGCCGCCTGGCGCCTGCGCTGCTCGGCACGCTCGCCCTGCTGGCGCTGGTGATGGGGGCGATGACCTTCGTGCTGGAAAGCCGGTGGGCGATGATCGCGTTCACCGGCCTGCTCGGCGCTGCCGCCTTCGCCACCGTGTCGCCGCTGCAGTTGTGGGTACTGCAGAAGGCCAGTGGCGCGCAGAGCATGGCGTCTAGCCTCAACATCGGCGCGTTCAACCTCGGCAACGCGTTGGGCGCGTGGCTGGGCGGCATGGTGATCTCGCAGGGGTTGGGCCTGTCCGCCCTGCCGTGGGTCGCCGCGCTGGTGCCGGCCTCCGCCTTCGTGGTGGCGCTATGGAGCCTCGCACGCGACCGTCGGGAGGCCCTGCCGCCGCGGAACGCACTGCCGGTCCGCGAGTGCGCCTGACAACCCGGATCTCCTTCTCCCTCCTCTCCATCCTCTACGCGGACGCCTCCATGGAAACCCGTTTTCTCGGCCGCTCAGGCCTGAAGATTTCAGCGCTGGGCTTCGGCGCCGGCACCTTCGGCGGCAAAGGCCCGCTGTTCAGCGCGTGGGGCAATACCGACGTGGCGGAGGCGCGCCGGATGATCGACCTCAGCCTCGATGCCGGCCTCAACTTCTTCGACACCGCCGACGTGTATTCCGATGGCGCATCCGAATCCATCCTTGGCGAAGCGCTGCGCGGCCGTCGCGATCAGGCGATCCTGTCCAGCAAGACGGGGCTGCGCCTGGGCGGGGGCGCCAACGATGCCGGCGCCTCGCGCCTGCGCCTGCTGAAGGCGGTCGATGCCTCGCTGGAACGGCTCGGCACCGACTATCTCGACGTGCTGCAACTGCATGCCTTCGATGCGATGACGCCCATCGAGGAGACGCTCTCCACGCTGGACGATCTGGTCCGCGCCGGCAAGGTGCGTTATCTGGGCGTGTCCAACTTCTCCGGCTGGCAGCTGATGAAATCGCTGGGCATTGCCGATCGTCATGGCTGGCCGCGCTACGTCGCCAACCAGACCTACTACTCGTTGATCGGCCGCGACTACGAGTGGGAACTGATGCCGCTGGGCATCGACCAGGGCGTGGGCGCGGTCGTGTGGAGTCCGCTGGGCTGGGGACGCCTGACCGGCAAGCTGCGCCGTGGCCAGCCCTTGCCCGCGACCAGTCGCCTGCACGACACCGCCGACATCGGCCCGCCCGTCGAAGAAGCGCGCCTGTTCCGCGTCCTCGACGTGCTGGAAGACATCGCCGGAGAAACCGGAAAAGCGATCCCGCAGGTGGCGATCAACTGGCTGCTGCAGCGGCCCACGGTATCGACCGTATTGATCGGCGCGCGCAACGAGGCGCAGCTGAAGCAGAACCTGGGCGCCGTCGGCTGGCAGTTGTCGACCGGCCAGATAGCGCGGCTGGATGCCGCAAGCGCCACCGAAACACCGTATCCGTACTATCCCTACTGGCGCGGCCATTTTTCCGAACGCAGCCCGCTTCCTGTCTGAACCTGCCAACTGGATCTTCCCCATGAAAGCCATCGCGCTGACCCGTTACCTGCCCATCGACGACCCGCAATCGCTGGTCGACGTCGAGCTCGAGAAACCCATCGCCACCGGCCACGACCTCCTGGTGCGCGTGGAGGCCGTATCGGTGAACCCCGTCGACACGAAGGTGCGTTCGCCCAAGCCGCAGGTCGAAGCGCAGCCGAAGGTGCTGGGCTACGACGCCGCCGGCATCGTCGAAGCGGTCGGCGACGCGGTGACCCGCTTCAAGCCCGGCGATGCCGTCTACTACGCGGGCGACATCACGCGCCCCGGCAGCAATGCGCAGTTCCAGCTCGTCGACGAGCGCATCGCCGGCCGCAAGCCGGCGTCGCTGGACTTCGCCCAGGCGGCCGCGCTGCCGCTGACCACCATCACCGCCTGGGAACTGCTGTTCGACCGCATGCCGTACGCGGCGGATGAAGGCGGCAGCGGCAAGTCGCTGCTGGTGATCGCCGGCGCCGGCGGCGTGGGCTCGATCGCGATCCAACTGGCCAAGCGCGCCGGCTTCACCGTCATCGCCACCGCATCGCGCCAGGACACGATCGACTGGTGCAAGGCGATGGGCGCCGACCACGTCATCAACCACCGCGAGCCGCTGGGTCCGCAACTGAAGGCCTTGGGCTTCGACACGATCGACGCCGCGCTGAACCTGGCGGACACCGACCGCTACTGGAGCGAACTGGGCGACCTGCTCGCGCCGCTGGGGCATGTCGGCCTGATCGTCGAGCCGCGCGGCGAGCTGCGCATCGGCGATCCGTACAAGGCCAAGAGCATCGGCATCCATTGGGAAATGATGTTCGCCCGCCCCCGGTTCCGCACCGCCGACATGGGCGAACAGGGTGCGCTGCTGGATCGCGTCGCCGACCTGATCGACGCCGGCGCGCTGCGCGGCACGTTGACCGAGACCCTATCGCCGATCAGCGCGGCGAACCTGCGCGAAGCGCATCGCCGGCTGGAAACCGGGACCACCATCGGCAAACTGGTGCTCGCCGGCTGGTAGGACCCGCCCGCACCTGACGGATCAGGGGGCGCCGGCGAGCCTGCGGGGGAACGGCTACCGGCGTCCGCGCGACTTGCGATATCGTGGCTGGCCGCAGCGCGCCCCGGCGCGATCCGCCCGTCCGTCCGATCACGCCATGCCCTTTTTCCCGGCGCCGCCGCGCCCGCCACATCACAATGCCGGTCGCCCGCCGCGGTCCTTGCGGCCATGACGCAGGCACCGGCCCTGTTCCCGTTGCTGCCCAGCGGTCTGTTCGGTCCCTTGGCATCGCCCAACCGCGAGCACTACTGGCTGCTCCTGTGCCGGCTGTTCGACGAGTTCTTCGGCCCCGACGCGCCGGTACCGCCGAGCATGGGCTTCCAGCGCCGCGAGATCACCGCGGCGCTGGAGCGGTACCTGCTGGCCGATGACCCGTGGGAAGACGAGGACGGCGACACGCCGGACACCCCGCTGTCCGTGCGCGTCAACACCCTCTACGAGCGCTTCCGCAGTGCCGGATGGCTGCGGCAGGAGCGCGTCGGCGCACGCGAGATGGTCACCATGCCGCCGGTCGTGCACCAGTTCCTCTCGCTGCTGGTCGAGTTCGCCGAGCATGGCCCCACCTTCGTCTCGGCGAAGATGCGCTCGATCGAACACCAGTTGCAGCAGGTGGCCGACGGCAAGGCCTCCGGCGACGCGCTGGACGAAGCCGCCGACCAGGCGCGGCGACTGCTGGTGTCGCTGTCGTCGATGAGCCTGCAGGTCCGCGACCTGATGCCGGAGCTGAGCAAGGCCGAATCCACCGCGCAGTTCGCGCGGCAGTGGTTCGAACGCTACGTCAGCGAGTTCTTCATCGGCGACTACGCCGAGTTGCACACGGGCGACCACCCGCTGGCGCGGCGCAGCGCGATCCTGTCGGTGGCGCAGCAGATCGAGACCGGCGAGCGGCGCACGGCGCTGCGGGCGTGGTATTGCGAACATGTCGGCGGTGGCGATGAAACGCGCGGCGACCAGCGGTTCGCGCGCAGCCTGCGCCGGCTGCGCGAACTGGAGCGCATCGACGAATACCTGGGCCGGCTGGACGACGACATCCGCCAGGCCAACCGGCGTGCGCTGGCGTTCCTCGATTACCGTCTGCGCGCGCCCGACAAGCTGGACATCCTGCTGCGCCGTGCCTGCTGCGGCGTCCAGCACGCGCCGGAAGACGCACTGCGGCTGCCGGTGGCGCCCGGCGCGCTGATGGAGGCGGGCCGCCTGCGTGCGCCGCGGCAGAAACCGCAACCGATCCCGCGCAGCGCCAACGCGACCCAGCCGCCCACGCCCGAGCAACTGGCGCGGCTCAGCCTGCTGCGGCGGATGAAGCGCGCCCGGCTGGTCAACGCCGACGACATGGCGCGCTACGTCGGCACGCACCTGGACGCCCGCGACCAGGTCGCGTCGGAGGCGTTCTCCATCGCCAGCATCGAAGACCTGCGCGCCTACCAGACCCTGCTCACGCTCGCGCTGCGCAGCCATCGCATCGGCGGCCTGCGGCGCGAAGACCCGCTGGGCCGGCTGCTGCGCGGCTACCGCGTCGACCTGGTCGATGCGGGCGGGCGCGACGACAACGGCTACCTGCGCGCGCCCCGCTTCGTCGTGCGCCGCGTCGGCCAGCCCTCACGGAAAACCGCATGAAACGCAGCTGGACCACGCTCAGCCAACTCTCCAACGGCATCTACGCCGTGCAGGACTTCGAACGCACCGCCTACCGGCTGGTCGTGGAACAGGTGCTGTACGCCAGCGACCGCAGCACGCGGCTGGCCTATCACCTGGTGGAGGACCACTACGACGACTTCGTCGCCGCGCTGGCGCCGCTGGGCATCCGCCTGGAGCGCAACGCGCACTACCGCTACGTGGTGGCACTGCCCGCACACGCCGAGGGCGTGCCGGTGACGCTGGCCGAAACCCTGTTGCTGCTGGTGCTGCGGCAGCGCTACGACGAGGCGATGCGGCAGGGCATGGTGGAAGACGAAGGCGTCGTCACCGTCGAGCTGCCCGATCTGCAGGAGGCCTACCAGGCCCTCGCCGGGCGCCCCATGCCCGATGTCGGCACGCTGCGCGAACTGGCGCGCACGCTGAAGCGCTGGGGCACGTGCCGACTGGTGGAATCGGAGCCGGACGATGCGCAACCGTTTCACCTGCAGGTGCGGCCGGCCATCGTCGACATCGTCGGCGAGCAGTGGCTGCAACGGCTGGACCAGCACAACCGCGACGACGATGGCGAGGCCGCGGAAGGCGATGACGTCATGGAGGATGGCGATGCAGCAGCTTGAGCGCGTGCACCTGGTGCAGTTCTTCCTGTTCGAGGCGCAGACCCTGGAACTGGATGCCACCACCGCCATCATCGCGCCCAACGGCGCGGGCAAGAGCGCCTTGCTGGATGCGCTGCAGATCGTGCTGCTGGGCGGCGACCGCAGCCGCATCCGCTTCAACGCGCAGGCCGGCGGCAGCCATCGCGCGCGCACCATCCGCGACTACTGCCTGGGCGTGTTCCGCAGCGGCGACGACGGGCGCAAGCGGCGCACCGCCACCACGTACATCTCGCTGGTGTTCCGCGACACCGACACCGGCGAAGCCCTGACCGCCGGCATCGCGCTGGGCGCATCGGTGGACGAGCCCGACCACCGCCTGCACGGGCTTTACCTGCTGCCGGGCGTGGCGCTGGAGCTGGCGGACCATGTGGAGCAGCTCAAGGGCAAGGAACTGCCGCTGGCCTGGCCGACCTTCCGCGAGATGGCCCTGCGCCGCTGCAAGGCGGCCGGCGGTACGCCCGAGTTGCACACGGTGGCCGAGCGCTTCGTCAAGGACCTGCTGCTGCGGCTGCGCGCCTCGCCGACCGCCAATCCCGATATCAACGCGTATCGCAAGGCCTTCCTCAACGCCCTCAACCTGCAGCGCGTGGAAGACGTGGACCTGTTCGTGCGCACGCTGGTCGCCGAGGACCGGCCCACCGACATCGCCCGCTTCCGCGCGCTGCTGGAAAGCTTCCGCCAGATCCGCGACCGCATCGAACAGGTGCGCCAGCGCATCGACGCCGCCGAAGGCGTCGAACGCCAGTACGACCGCATCGCCTCGCAGGCGGTGCGCGCGGCGTCCTACCGCGCGCTGGCGGCGGAGTATGCGCGCGACCTGTACGGCGAGCAGTTGGAACAGGCCGAAGGCGCCGTGACCACTGCGGAAGATGCCCTGGCCGATACGCGGCGTCGCCTCGTCGATGCGCGTGCCGAGCGCGACACCCTGCGCGACGAGCAGGCACGTGCCCAGGCCCGCCTGCAGGGCAGCGCCGGCTACGGCGAGCAGGCGCAACTGGACGAACTGGCCGGCCGCGACCGCGCGCGCCTGGGCCAGTTGAACAAGGAACTGCTGCGCGAGATCGGCTTCGTGCGCGAACAGTTCCGCCAGCTCGATGCGCTCGCGCTGGCGGGCGTCGACGCCGGCACCGTGCAGTCCGCACGTGCCGACTGGGACGAATGGTACGCAACGCTGTCGGCACTGGCGGACGGGGACGCCCTGCCGTGGGCGCCGGAAGACCTGTTCGCGCGTGCGCGCCAGGCCCTGCGCGCGGCCGCGCCATTGCGCGAGCAGGTCGATCAGCACGCCCGCCAGCTGCATGCCGCGCACGACAAGGCCCGCGACGCACTGGAGACCGCGCGCCAGAACCAGAAACGCCTGGCCGCCGGCCAGGCGGAACTGCACGCCGACACGGTGCGGCTGATGAGCTACCTGCGCGAGGCCGGCATCGATGCGCGCCCGGTCTGCGACCTGGTGCGCGTGGCCGATACCGCGTGGCAGCCGGCCATCGAAGCCTACCTGCGCAGCAACGTCGAAGCGCTGCTGATCCCCGGCGAGGACGAAGAGCGCGCGGTCAAGCTGTATCGCAGCCTGTCGGGCGGGCGCTCGGTCTACGGGGTGAAACTGGCGCTGTCCAGCCAGACGCGCGATGCGCGCGGCAAGGACGCCGCGGCCAGCAGCGTCGCCGCGCTGCTGGACGGCGTGAACGCCGACGCACTGGCGTACTTGCGCCGGCAACTCGGCGAACTGCGCTGCGTGGAGACCGAAGCCGACCTGGTGCGCAGCCGCCAGGGCCTGACGCGCGACGGACTGCTCGCACGCGGCGGCAGCATCGAGCGCCTTCGCCTGCCCGCCGCGGGCGATCTGCGTATCGGAGCGTCGGACAACCGCGCCCGCCTGCGCGTGCTGCACGAGGAAATCGAAAAGGCCGAGCGCGACGTGCGCGGGATCGAGCCGCACCTGCGCCGCGCCGACGACTGCCAGCGCGGACTCGCGCGGCTGGCCGACGCCGACGCGGTGGCCCAGGCACTGCACGAACGCGCGCTCGAGCACCGCCAACTGGCGGGGCGCTACCGCACCGCGCAGGAAAGTCGCCTTGCCGCGCTGGACCCGGACCTGCTCCGCCTGTCCGAGGCCGTGCGCGACCTGGCCGCACAACTCGGCGAGTGCGAGCGGCGCACCGATGCGCTGGTCGGACAGGAGGCGGTCGCGGTCACCGACCTGGAGCGCAGCCGCCGCCTGCTCGAAGGCCTGCGCCAGCAGGAGGAACTGGTCGCCCGCCGCGCGGTGGAGGCCTTCAAGGATCCGGATGTCGATCCCAACCTGATCGAGCGGCATCGCGATGAACTCGACGACAAGGTCGAATCGCTGGAGGAGCGCGGCAGGACCTGCGAGCGTCGTGCCGACGAGAGCGACAGGCAACTCGCCAAGCTGCTGCCCGAGGCGTGGAGCGCATTGGCCCAGTACGCACGCGACCATGGCCTGGGCGTGGATTTCGACGCCAGCGCCTGGCGGCCGGCGTTGACGCTGCTGCGCTGCGAACTGACCCAGCTGCGCGATACCGACCTGGTGCGTTACGAAGGCGAAGCCCGCCAGGCGTACGACACCGCGGTGGAGACCTTCCGCGCCAGCGTGGCCGCCGCGCTCAATGACAACTTCATCCGCCTGCGCCAGCAGATCGCCACGCTCAACCGCACCCTGCGCAGCAGCCCGCCGTTCTCCAACAACGAGCGCTACCAGTTCCATTACGACGTGGTGCCAGAGTTCCGCGACCTGGAGCGGTTCATCCGGCGCGCAGTGGATATCGGCGGCGAGGACACCCTGTTCGGCACCGCCGGCGAGGTGCCTGCGGCCTTCCGCGAACTGATCGAAGACGGCGCAGCCGCCCGCACCGCCACCTCGCCGCTGGACGACTACCGGCGCTTCTTCCGCTTCGAGGTGCAGATCAGGCAGGACGACACCGTGATCGGCACGCTCAGCGAACGCATGCGCTCGGGCTCCGGTGGCGAACACCGCGCGCCGCTGTACGTGATCGCCGGCGCGGCGCTCGCGGCGGCCTACGGCAAGAACGAGGCGCACCCGGGCGGCATGGGCCTGATCCTGCTGGACGAGTTCGGCGACAAGATCGACGCGCAGAACGCGCGCGCCACCACCAACTACCTGCGCTCGCTCGGCCTGCAGCTGGTGCTGGCCGCGCCCGACACCGCGCAAGGCACGCTCAGCGGCGTGCTGGACAGCTACATCGAGCTGTTCCGCGACGGCGACCTGCTGCAGGCCGAACGCATCGAGGTGCAGGCCGCCGCGCGCGCGCTGCTGCTGTCGGACCAGTTCGACCTGCACCCGGAGTTGCTGGCCGAGGAAACCGCACGCATCGAACGGCAGCAGGCGCCGGGGTGAGCGATGCGCGGTTCTCACGCTGATATCCCCGCTCAGGCCACCACCGCGCTTGCGTGCCCCCGGGATTCGCGGCATCGTGCGCCCACCCATACGCACGCGTATCCACTGCCCGCATGACGTCGACCGCCGCCGCCACCGACCCCTCGCCTTACCCGCACCTGTTCGCCCCGCTGGACCTGGGCTTCACCACGGTGCGCAACCGCGTGCTGATGGGTTCGATGCATACGGGCCTGGAAGACCGGGCGAAGGATTTCCCGCAGTTGGCGGCGTACTTCGCCGAGCGCGCGGCCGGTGGCGTGGGGCTGATCGTCACCGGTGGCTTCTCGCCGAACCTGGTGGGCTGGCTGAAGCCGTTCGGCGGCAAGCTGTCGTGGCCATGGGAAGCGCGCCCGCACAAGTTCGTGACGAAAGCGGTCCACGAGCACGGCGCGAAGATCTGCGCCCAATTGCTGCATGCCGGCCGCTATGGCTACCACCCGCTGACGGTGGCGCCGTCGAAGCTGAAGGCGCCGATCAATCCCTTCACCCCGCGCGCGCTGTCGGCCCGCGGCATCGAGCGCCAGATCAACGCCTACGCCAACGCGGCGAAGCTGGCCCGCGACGCCGGTTACGACGGCGTCGAGATCATGGGTTCGGAGGGGTACTTCATCAACGAGTTCACGGCCCCGCGCACCAACAAACGCAACGACGCCTGGGGCGGCACGCCGGAGAAGCGGATGCGCTTCGCGGTGGAGATCGTCCGCCGCGTGCGCGAGGCGGTCGGTCCGGACTTCATCCTCATCTACCGCCTGTCGCTGCTGGACCTGGTCGAAGACGGCAACCAGTGGGAGGAGATCGTCCAGCAGGCCAAGGCCGTGGAAGCGGCCGGCGCGACGATCATCAATTCCGGCATCGGCTGGCACGAGGCGCGGGTGCCGACCATCGTCACCTCGGTGCCGCGTGCGGCCTTCGTCGATGTCACCGCCAAGCTCAAGCCGCACGTGCGCGTGCCGCTGGTGGCGACCAACCGCATCAACATGCCGGACGTGGCCGAGGGCATCCTCGCCGCCGGCAAGGCCGACATGGTGTCGCTGGCACGTCCGCTGCTGGCCGATCCGCAGTGGGCGGCCAAGGCCCGTGCCGGCACGCCGCAGGCGATCAACACCTGCATCGCCTGCAACCAGGCCTGCCTGGACCATGTGTTTGAGAACAAGCTCGCCAGCTGCCTGGTCAATCCGCGCGCCTGTCACGAGACCGACCTCACCTACAAGAAGACGTTCACACCGAAGACGGTTGCGGTCGTCGGCGCCGGCCCGGCCGGCCTGGCCTGCGCCACCGTCGCCGCCGAGCGCGGCCACCGGGTGACGCTGTTCGACGCGGCCGGCGAGATCGGCGGCCAGTTCAACTACGCCAAGCGGATCCCGGGCAAGGAAGAATTCCACGAGACGCTGCGCTACTTCCGCCACCGGCTGGAAGAGACGCGCGTCGACGTGAAGCTGTCCACGCCGGTGACCGCCGCGGACCTCACCGGCTTCGACGAGGTCGTGCTCGCCACCGGCATCACGCCGCGCAAAGTCGCATTCCCGGGCGCGGAGCACGCCAAGGTCGTCAGCTATGTCGACGTGCTGTCGGGCCGGGTAACGGTAGGCGCCCGCGCGGCGCTGATCGGGGCCGGCGGCATCGGCTTCGATGTGGCTGAATACCTGACCCACGAAGGCCATTCGCCGTCGCTGGACCCGAAGCGCTGGATGGCCGAATGGGGCGTGGACCCGACCTTCGAAGCGCGCGGCAGCCTGGTGAAGCCGCAGCCGGAATCGCCGGCGCGCGAGGTCTGGCTGCTTCAGCGCAGTGCCGGCAAGCCGGGCGCCCGGCTAGGCAAGACCAGTGGCTGGGTGCACCGCGCCACGCTGAAGGCCAAGCAGGTGAAGATGCTGGGCGGCGTGGAGTACCTGGGCGTGGACGACACCGGCCTGCGTATCAGGGTAGACGGCGCCGAACACCTGCTCCCGGTCGACCACGTCGTGGTCTGCGCCGGCCAGGAACCGCGCCGCGACCTGCAGGCCGACTTGGTCGCGCGGGGCAGGACGCCGTACCTGATCGGCGGCGCCGACGTGGCGGCGGAACTGGACGCCAAGCGGGCGATCGACCAGGGCAGCCGGTTGGCGGCCGGGCTGTAGCGTCGAGCTTGCTCGACGCCGCACCGCCCGGAAGCATCCGGATGCGGATCAAGAGCAGCGGAGCAAGCTCCGCTCTACGATGGCTTCTCCGGCCGCCTTTTGGGCCTGTGCCTGCGACGTGCCTCACAGTTTCCAGCCAGACGGGTGCCCCCGCGTCAAGCCGGTCCGTTCAGGCCGAGTTGGGACTGCCCCCCCTACCTTGCGCCGACTTTCCGGCCCGCCGCCCAGTTCAGGCGGGCTGAGCCCGGTGCCCGGATCCTTCTGATCCGGCCTTGCCGGTCCCCGGGCAGCCCGTGTGAAGGCTGCCTCCCCATGACGCCCTGCCGCATGTCCCAGGTTTGCCGCTCCCCTCGTGACGGGAGAGGCAGGGGTGCGGGAAAGACGGAGCAAGGAGTTCCCATGAAACTGGCCTGGATCCTATGGCTGTCGCAGATGTTGCCGCAGCCGGCCGCCGATTCGCTTTGCCTCAGCACCACCGTTTATCTGGAAGCCCGCGATCAGACCCTCCGCGGCCAGCAGGCCGTCGCCGAGGTAGCCCTGCGTCGCCGCGACAGCGGCCTGTGGGGCGACTCCGTCTGCTCCGTGGTCACCGCCCGCAAGCAGTTCGCCCCGACCATCGTCGGCCCGAACACCCGCCTGAAGAACCCGGACGCCTGGGCCAAGTCGGTCACCGTCGCCCTCAACGCCGAGCGCAACTGGGCCCTGCCGCCCGGCCAGCGCAAGGAGATCGTGCCGGGCGCCAGCCACTTCATGGCGCACCAGATCGCCAGCCCGAGCTGGCGCAACGCGTACCACGTGGCCACCATCGGCGATCACACCTTCCTGCGCGTGCAGAAACTCAAGCCCCGCTCCTGAGAACAAAAGCGTCAGAACGCGTGACGCAGGACCAGGCCTTCCGTTCACCGAAGCCGAACCCGCATGGCACCTACTCCCCTCTCCCACCATGAGAGGGCAAGGGCTGAGGGTGAGACTGCCGCGATGCCCGCTGTTGATGCGCAAGACGATCCGTTGCGCCGCGCATCACGCCGGAAACATTCCAGGCCCGCGATAATCGCGGGCCTTTCTTGTTCTCGGGGACATCGCATGAAGCTCTACACCAAGCCCGGCGCCTGCTCGACCGCCGACCACATCGCGCTGCAGTGGACCGGCCAACCGTTCGACGTGCAGGTGATGACGGCGGCGGAGATGAAGGAACCGGCCTACCTGGCGATCAATCCGACCGGTGCGGTGCCGGCGATCGTCGACGGCGATTTCGTACTGACGCAGAACGCCGCGATCATGGGCTACATCGCCGACACCTATCCGCAAGCGCATCTCGCCGGCGACGGCTCGCCGCAGCAGCGCGCGCTGGCGGCGAAGTGGCTGGCCTTCGTCAACTCCGACGTGCATCCCGCGTTCCATCCGCTGTTCGGGCCCACTCGCTTCCTGGCTGACGAAACCCAGGCGGACGCCATCAGGGACGCTGCCCGCAAGCGCCTGCGCGGCCTGTATGAAAGCGCGGAGAAACAGCTGGAAGGTCGCGACTGGCTGGCCGGCTTCCGCAGCTTCGCCGACCCCTACTTCTACATCACGCTGCGCTGGGCCGAGCGTACGAACGTGGATCTCGGGGGCCTGCCGAACATCGCCGCGTTCAAGCAGCGCATGGACGCCGATGCCGGCGTGCAGGCCGCCTTGAAGGCCGAAGGCCTGACCTGATCGTGGAGGCGGCAGCGCGCGTCAGACGACCGACGCGCGCACGTCCTCCAGCCAACGCGTGGCGAAGGTGTGGTCGCGCGCCTTCGTCAGCGCGGTCGCCACATCGGGCAGCAACGCCACCAGTTCGTCCGCGTCGGCGCAACGCTCGACCTTCAGTTGCAGGAAGTAACCCTTCAAGCCGATGTACGAACGGATGTCGTCGGTGATGCGCGCATACAGCAGGTTGTAGCGGTCGGCGGGCGTCTTGGTGGCAGCCTGCATCGTGTCGCCCGCCTTCGGCGCCGACACGGTGGCCAGGACCCAGGCCGCGCCCGAGCGCCGTTCGATCAGGCCCTCGGCCGCCAACTGCTGCAACGCATCCTCGGGCGCATGCAGCCCGCTCATCATCGTCCGCAGCTCGTCGTCGTTGCGCTGGCCGTCCACCAGCAACAGGATCGAACGCAGCACCGCCGGCAGCTTGCGCGTGCGCTGCTGGATCTCGTTGCGTCCGGCCTCGGTCTTGCACCACATCGTCTGCATGGCATTCCCCCGCGTCGCACGGCGGGCCCCTCCCGACGGTCGCGACGCACCCCCAGCGTCCGCCAGTAGTACCGCGCCGGAGGCGTTCCGGGCTGCCACGCGGGTCACACAAACGACACGGGGCCGCCCGACCTTCGTCGAAGCGGCCCCGCGGGTCCCTGCCCGACAGAACTCAGCGCTGGTCGATCGGCACGAAGGCCAGATCTTCGGGCCCGGTGTAATTGGCGCTCGGGCGGATGATCTTGCCGTCGATGCGCTGTTCGATGACGTGCGCGCTCCAGCCGCTGGTGCGGGCGATCACGAACAGCGGGGTGAACATCGCCGTCGGCACGCCCATCATGTGGTAGCTGACCGCACTGAACCAGTCGAGGTTCGGGAACATCTTCTTGATGTCCCACATCACCGATTCCAGGCGCTCGGCGATGTCGTACATCTTCATGTTGGACTGCTCGGCCGACAGTTCCTTCGCCACGTTCTTGATCACGTCGTTGCGCGGATCGCCGACGGTGTAGACCGGATGGCCGAAGCCGATCACCACTTCCTTGCGCTCCACGCGCGCCTTGATGTCGGCTTCCGCCTCGTCCGGCGTCTCGTAGCGCTTCTGCACTTCGAACGCGACTTCGTTGGCGCCGCCGTGCTTCGGCCCGCGCAGCGCACCGATGCCGCCGGCGATGGCCGAATGCATGTCGCTGCCGGTGCCGGCGATGACGCGGCAGGTGAACGTCGAGGCATTGAACTCGTGCTCGGCGTACAGGATCAGCGAAGTGTGCATCGCGCGCACCCAGCTGTCCTTCGGCTTCTCGCCGTGCAACAGGTGCAGGAAGTGGCCGCCGATGGAGTCGTCGTCGGTCTCCACGTCGATGGCGCGGCCGTTGTGGCTCCAGTGGTACCAGTACAGCAGCATCGAACCGAGCGACGCCATCAGCTTGTCGGCGATGTCGCGCGCGCCGGGATGGTTGTGGTCGTCCTTCTCCGGCGACACGCAGCCCAGCACGGAGACACCGGTGCGCATCACGTCCATCGGGTGCGCCGACGGCGGCAGTTCCTCCAGCGCGGCCTTCACCGCGGCCGGGATGCCGCGCAGCGACTTCAGCTTGGCCTTGTAGCCGGCGAGTTCGGCGCGGTTGGGCAGCTTGCCGTGCACCAGCAGATAGGCGACTTCCTCGAACTCGCTGGTCGTGGCCAGGTCGAGGATGTCGTAGCCGCGGTAGTGCAGGTCGTTGCCTGTGCGGCCGACGGTGCACAGCGCGGTGTTGCCGGCGGCGGTGCCCGACAGGGCGACGGATTTCTTCGGCTTGAAGCCGGGGACAGGCGTGGTTTCGCTCATGGTGGACTCCCTACTTACTTCTTTGCGGAAAACAGGGCATCGAGCTTCTGCTCGAAGGCGTGGTAACCGATGCGGTCGTACAGCTCTTCGCGCGTCTGCATCGTGTCCACGACGTTCTTCTGGTGGCCGTCGCGGCGGATCGCCTCGTAGACGGTCTCGGCGGCCTTGTTCATCGCGCGGAACGCCGACAGCGGATACAGCTGGATCGCCACGCCGACCGAGGCGAGTTCGTCGCGGGTGAACAGCGGCGTCTTGCCGAACTCGGTGATGTTGGCCAGCACCGGCACCTTCACCGCCTCGACGAAGCGCTGGTAGGTGGGCAGATCGTAGGCGGCCTCGGCGAAGATGCCGTCGGCGCCGGCCTCGACGCAGGCGATGGCGCGCTCGATGGCGGCGTCCACGCCTTCCACCTGGATGGCGTCGGTGCGTGCGATCAGGAAGAAGTCCGGATCCGTCTTCGCATCGGCGGCGGCCTTGACGCGGTCGACCATCTCGCCCTGCGACACGATTTCCTTGCCCGGACGATGACCGCAGCGCTTGGCGCCGACCTGGTCTTCGATGTGGCAGGCGGCGGCGCCGGCCTTGATCAGCGACTTCACCGTGCGCTCGATGTTGAACGCGCTGGGACCGAAGCCGGTGTCGATGTCGACCAGCAACGGCAGGTCGCAGACATCGGTGATGCGGCGGACATCGATCAGCACGTCTTCCAGCGTATTGATGCCCAGGTCGGGCAGACCCAGCGAGCCGGCGGCGACGCCGCCGCCGGACAGGTAGATGGCCTTGTAGCCGGCACGCCTGGCCAGCAGGGCATGGTTGGCGTTGATCGCGCCGATCACCTGCAGCGGCGATTCGGCGGCGAGCGCGGCACGGAAACGGCTGCCAGCGGAGGGAATGCTCATGCGGCGGGAACTCCTCGTGTTCGAAGCCGGCGATCACGGCGATCGGGCCGGACCGGAGGAACGTGAAGGGTACGCCCCTCCTCGGGCGGCAAATCTGGCACCATCCGCAGGGTTGATCAATCTTGATCGAATCAATCAATATTTCCGCATGGCCTCCGCCACCGACCTGCTGACCGCCCGCGAGACCTGCCGCCTGCTCGGCATCAGCCAGGCCACGCTGTACGCCTACGTCAGCCGCGGCCTGCTGGAGTCGCGTCCCGGCAAGGACCACCGCAGCCGCCTGTACCTGCTGCAGGACGTGGAGCGGTTGGCGCAGCGCAAGCAGGTCGGGCGCGGTGCCGCGCGTGGCGCCGCACAGAGCCTCGATCGCGGCCTGCCGGTGCTGGAAACGCGGATCTCGCTGATCCGGCCCGACGGTCCGTATTACCGCGGCCGCTCGGCGATCGCGATGGTGCAGGAAGGCGCCACACTGGAAGACGTCGCCCGGCAGCTGTGGGACGGCGGCGAGGACGACCCGTTCGCCGCTCCTTCGCTGGTGCAATGGCCCGCCGTGGTCGCCCCGCTCGCCTCCGATGCCTCGCTGCCGCCGCTGGAACGCGCCATGGCGGCCATCCCGCTGCTCGCGCTGGACGTGCGCCACTCCTTCAGCTCCGCGCCGCGCGTACGCCATGAGATCGCTGCCGGGCTGCTGCGCCACAACGCGGCGCTGCTCGTCGCCCGACCGCCGTCCGACGCGCCGGTGCACCGCGTGCTCGCGCAGGCCTGGCATCCCGATGACGACGGCTTCGCCGACCTCGTGCGTGCCGCGCTGGTGGTCTGCGCGGACCACGAACTCAACGTGTCCGCCTTCGCCGCGCGCGTGGTCGCCTCCACCGGCGCGCACCTGCATGCGACCGTCTGCAGCGGCCTGGCGGCGTTGTCCGGTCCGCGCCATGGCGGCGCCACCGCCCGCGCCTACGCGCTGATCGGCGACGCCGGCGAAGCACGCTCGCCGCGCGCGTTCATCGCGCAACGCTGGCAGCGCGGCGACGACCTGCCCGGCTTCGGCCATGCGCTGTATCCGCAGGGCGATCCGCGCGGTGCGGAATTGCTGGCGCGCGCCCGTCTGCGCCATGCCGGCACGCGCGAGATGGCTACGCTGGAAACGTTGATCGCCGCGACCGAAGAGATCAGCGGCCTGCGCCCGAACATCGACTTCATGCTCGCGGCGATCTGCCACCTCAACCGCCTGCCCGCGACACCGGCACTGGTGATGTTCGCCGCCGGCCGTCTCGCGGGCTGGCTGGCGCATGCGCTGGAACAGCAGGCGCAGGGCCGGTTGATCCGTCCGCGTGCGCGCTATACCGGCGTGACGCCGCCTGCGACATCGGCGTGATCCACGGGCGTCGGACCGGCCTGCGGGTTTGACATCACCGGCGCATGCGGAGACCCTGCGGTCGTCCGCTTTCCACCTGCTGCTGCAATGCGCCCTGCCCTTGCCCTGTGCCTGCTGCTGACGATGATGATCCCCACCACCATCGCCCGGAACACCGACGCGTCCGAAGCCCCTTCCACGCGTGCGTCGATGCCCGTGCCACCTCCGCCCGCCTGGCTGGCCGATCTCGACGCGCTCTACGACGCGCGGTTGCGCGCCTCCGGACTGGAAGACCGCACGTTCAGCGCCGAACACTGGTGGTCGGTCGCCACGCCACTGCTGGACAAGAAGCGCGGCTTCCACGTCGACGAGATCGGCCGCAGCGTGGAAGACCGTCCGCTGCGCCATGTGCGCTGGGGCACGGGCAAGACGCCGGTGCTGTTGTGGTCGCAGATGCATGGCGACGAAAGCACGGCGTCGATGGCGCTTGCGGACCTGTTCCGCTTCCTCGGCGAGCACCCGGACAATCCGCTGGTGAAGGAACTGCGCGCGAACACCACGCTGCACGTCCTCCCGATCGTCAATCCCGATGGCGCCGCGCGCTTCCAGCGCCGCAACGCGCAGGGCATCGACCTCAACCGCGACGCGCGCATGCTGGCCACGCCCGAGGCGCGCACGCTGAAAGCCCTGTTCGACCGGGTAAAGCCGACCTACGGCTTCAACCTGCACGACCAGCGGGTGGGCTATCGCGCGGGCGACTCGGATCGCGGCACGGCGATCGCGCTGCTGTCGCCGCCCTACAACCATGCCGCCGACGTCAACGACGTGCGCACGCGCGCCATCGAAGTGGCCGGGGTCATCCGCACCGCACTGGAGCCCTATCTCGCCGGCCACATCGCGCGGTGGGACGAGACCTTCGATCCGCGCGCCTTCGGCGACCTGACCACGCAGTGGGGTGCCAGCACCGTACTGATCGAAGCCGGCGGCATCGAGGGCGACGTGCAGAAGCAGCGCCTGCGCAAGCTCTATTTCCTGGGCTTGGTGGCGGCGCTGGACAGCATCGCGACGGGCAACCACACCGGCGTGTCGCCCGCGCTGTACCGCGACCTGCCGGAGAACGGCGACGTCTGGCCGGACCTGGTGCTGCGCGGCGGCACCCTGGCCGTGCCGGGGCATCCGCCGGCGCGCGCCGACCTGCTGGTCAACTTCCGCAATCCTCTGGCCGAGACCGATGGCGCCATCGCCGACGTGGGCGACCTGGGCACGAAGAAAGCGCGCCGCAGCATCGATGCGCGCGGGCTGTTCATCGTGCCGATCCCGGGACATGCCGGCGAACGCACGCGCATCGAGGGCAACGACGATGACGACGAAGAGACGCGATCGCCGGCTGCCCTCACGCCGGGTTCCTCCGCGCGCTTCGTGCTGAGCCGCGACCCGCAGGGCCGCGACGTGGTCTGGACGCTGGATGGCAGCGTCGATCCTGCGACGCCCTCGCCGCCGGATCGCTGAGCGTCAGTTGCCGACTTCGGGGCCGCGCTGCAGCGCGCGCTTCACTTCCTCCAGCGCGTTGGGATCGTCCAGCGTCGAGAGGTCGCCGGGATCGGCGCCCTGCGCCAGTGCCTGCAATGAGCGTCGCAGCAGCTTGCCGGAACGCGTCTTCGGCAGCGCGTTGACGATGTAGACGCGCGCCGGCCGCGCCACCGCGCCCAGGCTCTGCTCGACGGTACGGCGCATGCCATCGGCGGCGCGCACGCGCTCGTGCGGCTCGTCGGTGGCCTGGCGCAACGTGGCGAACACCACCGGCACCTGCCCCTTCAGTTCATCGGCGACGCCGATCACCGCCGCCTCCGCCACTGCGGCGAAGCCGGAAACGGACTCTTCGATCTCGCGCGTGCCCAGGCGGTGACCGGCCACGTTGATGACGTCGTCGGTGCGGCCGAGGATGAAGGTGTAGCCGTCCTCGTCGCGGATCGCCCAGTCCAGCGAGCTGTACAGCAGTTCCTTGAAGTGGCTGAAGTAGCTGGACAGGAAGCGCGCGTCGTCGTTCCAGATCGTCGTCATGCAGCCCGGCGGCAACGGCGGCTGCATCACCAGCACGCCCTTCACGCCGGGCGCGACTTCTTCGCCGGTGCTTTCGTCGATCACCTTCATCCGATACCCGAGATTCGGGAAGCCGGGGGAGCCGAAGCGCACCGGCTTCATGTCCAGGCCCGGCAGCAGCGTCAACGCTGGCCAACCGGTTTCGGTCTGCCAATAGTTGTCGATCACCGGCTTGCCGATCGCGTCGGTGATCCAGTGCGCCGTCGGCTCGTCCAGCGGCTCGCCGGCGAGGAACAGGTACTTCAGTTCGGACAGATCATGGCGCTTGATGAAATCGATGTCGTGCTTCTTCAGCACGCGCACCGCGGTCGGCGACGAGAACATCGTGCGCACGCCGTACTGCTCGCACAGCGCCCACCAGATGCCGGCATCCGGCGTGGTCGGCAACCCTTCGTACAGCACCGAGGTCGCGCCGACGATCAGCGGACCGTAGACGTTGTACGAGTGACCCACCGCCCAGCCGACGTCGGAGGTGGAGAACATCACCTGCCCCGGACCCACGTCGAAGACGGTGCGCATCGACAGCGCCATCGCCACCGCATAGCCGCCGACATCGCGCTGAACGCCCTTGGGCTTGCCGGTGGTACCGGAGGTGTAGAGCAGGTAACTGGGCTCGTTCGATTCCAGCCATTCCACCGGCACCTCGGCATCGCCGACCTGGGCACGCAGGGTGGCGTAGTCCTCGTCGCGGGTGGCGATCTTCGGCTCGGCGGGATCGAGTCCACGCGAGACGATCAGCACCTTGGGCGGCGGCGTGAGCGCCTTCGCACAGGCCTCATCGATCAGCGGCTTGTACGGAATGACCTTGCCGCCGCGGCTGCCGGCATCGGCGGCGATCAGCAGCTTGGGCTGCGCGTCGTCGATGCGCAGGGCCAGGTTGTGCGCGGCGAAACCGCCGAACACCACCGAATGCACCGCGCCGATGCGCGCGCAAGCCAGCATGGCGAACACGGCTTCCGCCATGTTGGGCATGTAGATGACGACGCGGTCGCCGCGACCGACATCGAGCTTCTTCAGTACCGCCGCGAAGGCATTCACTTCGCGGTACAGCTCGCGGTAGGTCAGCTCGCGGGTGACATCGGTTTCGGTGGACACCGCCACCAGCGCCAGTTGATCGCCACGATCGGTGAGATGGCGGTCGACGGCGTTGTAGCAGAGGTTGGTCCGGCCACCGACGAACCAGCGCCGGAACGGCGGCGTCGAGTAGTCCAGTATCTGCCGCGGCGGCACGTGCCAGTGGATCGCCTTCGCCTCCTCGCCCCAGAAGGCCTCGGGCTGCTCGATCGAGCGCCGGTAGACGTCTTCGTATGCCATGCGATCCTCCCAGATGCGGCGACGGGAGCCAGCATAGTCCTGCCCTGCGGCAGCGACCTTCCTACCTTGGTCGCATGGCGCGCCCCAGTGGCGTCGGCGCACGGCATTCATCACGCGCCGCAACGCGCTTCGGGTGGCAAACCACCGCGTCGGGGATGCGCGATGTCGCAAAAAAAACGCCGGACATAGCCCGGCGTTCCGTGTCGCACATGCGGACGCGATTACTTGCGTACCGCCGGCGCCGGCTTCACGTAGCGGTCGAACCAGGCCAGCATCTCGGCGATGAAATGCTCGTTCGACTCCTGCGCCGTGTACCAGTGCGGCTCGAACGGCAGCATCACCAGCCGGGTCGTGCCACCCGTACCGCGGATCGCCTGGAACAGGCGGGGCGACTGCAGGGACTCGGTGCCCGGATTGGCGTCGTCGCTGCCGTGCACGATCAACAGCGGCTCGTTGACCTTGTCGGCGTGGAAGAACGTCGACGCCTGGTCGTAGACCTTCGGCGCCGCCCAGAACGAACGACGTTCGTTCTGGAACCCGAACGGCGTCAGCGTCTTGTTGTAGCCGCCGCTGGACGCGACGCCGGCGCGGAACAGGTCGGCATGCGCCAGCAGATTCGCCGCCATCAGCGCACCGTGGCTGTGCCCGGTGACGCCGATACGATCGCGGTCCACCACGCCCAGCTCGACCGCCTTGTCGACCGCGGCCTCCGCGTTCGCCACCAGTTGTTCCAGGTAGGTGTCGTAGGCCGTCTTCGGGTCGCCGACGATCGGGAACGACGCGTTGTCGATGATCGCGTAGCCCGCCAGCAGCAGCAGGCGGTAGTTCGACAGGCGCGTGAACGTCTGCTCGGAACCGCTCACCTGCCCGGCCTTCGAGGGATCGGCGTAGTCCATCGGATACGCGTACAGGATCGCCGGCACGCGCTCGCCTTCCTTGTAGCCCGGGGGCGTATACAGGGTAAAGGACAGTTCCACGCCATCCTTGCGCTTGTACGTCACCAAGCGCTTCTTGATGTCGCGTACCTGCGGCGTGGGATCCGGGAACCGGGTCAGCGGCGCGCGTTCCGAGCGCAACGTCGCTTCAGCGGGGCCCGCGCCCTCGACGGCCTCGCCCAGCGTGCGGCGTTGCAGGTTGGGCGGATCCGTGGGCGACTGGTACCAGGTGAGCAAGCGACGGGTGTCGTCCCCTTCGAAACCGACGAACACCTCGTACGCGGCCGCATCGCTGCGGAACAGGCGACGCGTGCTGCCGTCCTTGATCGTGTAGCGGTCGAGGAAGGGCCGGTTGCCCTGCGGCGTGGCGCCCATGCCGCTGAGGAACAGCGCACCGTCTTCCTCGCGCAGCACCCAGGCGCCGTTCGGGAGGCGCTCGGATTCCGGATTGCCGGGATCGGCGTACAGCTCATCGCTCGACAGGTCCCACAGCACACGTGCGGGCACGCGCTTGTCCACGTCGACCAACGTCGTGGTCTGCCAGTTCCGGTTCGCGTCGTACTCGTAGGTCAGCGCGCGGCCGCCTTCGCGGAACCACGCGATACCGGCGTAACGCTGCTTCAGGCGCGCGATCTCCTTCGGCTTGGCGGTGAAGGGCGCAGCCAGCATCAGCAGGCGGTCACGGGCCGGCACCTCGTTCTTCCAGTCGCCGCCGTCGAGCGCCTCGGCCCACACCAGCGTCGCCGGCTGGTTCGCGCGCCAGGCATGGTTGCGCGGGCCGGTGGGCACGCCGCGCACGGGGACGCGGTCGGCGACGGGCAGCTTCGTGAGCGGCGCCACGCGACCCGTATTCAGATCGAGCACGCCTAGGTCCTTGGCGAAGCGCTGCCAAGTGGTGACGTAGGAGTACGGCCGCGCCAGCACTTCGACCAGCACGTGGCGCCCGTCCGGCGCGGCGTCGACCATGCCGTAGACCGCCTTGCCGCCCACGGGCGATACCGCGCCCGACTCGGCATCGACCACGGCCAGCCGCGAGGTGGCGTAGTGATCGAACAAGGCCTCGTCCTCGGGGCCGGACAAGGTGTCGCGCGCTTCGTACGTGCTGCTCTCGCCCTTGCCGGCGATGGCCTCCTTGATCTCCGGACCCGGCGGCACGGCTGAACGCTTCGGCGCAGCGCCGAGATCGGCAGGCACCTGTTTCACCAGCAGCGCGGGCTTGTCGCCCAGCCACTGCACGGCACCGCCAAGGATGGTGTTGAGCTTCACGCCCTCGATGCGGCGCACCTGCCCGTCAGCGACCCGGCCCACCCACAACTCCACGCCGGCGTCGGTGGTGTTGTCGAAGGAGAACCGGGTGCCGTCAGGCGACCACGACGGATTGCCCGGGCAGGCACCCGCAGGCAGCGCGACGGCAGTTTCCTTGCCACTGGCCAGCTCCAGCACGCTGAAGCTCTCCAGGCAGGTGCGGATGCCGTAGCCATTGGAGCGGTCGTGGCGGCTGTGGTTGCGCGGCTCGACCCGCACGCCCGCCAGCTTCAGGTACGGCTCCGCCACGCGCGCGATAGGCGGGTACTGCGACTGGCGGATGAGGATCGCGCGCGTGCCCGTGGGATCCAGCGCGGGCGACGGATTGAGCGGCGCACGGAACACCTGCAGCAGCGGTTCCGGCGGCTGCAGGTAGCGCGCCTCCTGCGCCACCGCCAGCGTGGGCATCGCCAGCGCCAACCCCACGACCCACAACATCCTTCCCTTCCGCATCCTGCACCCCCATGAGGAAAACCCGAAAATAACACGACAAAAAAAGGGGTGGCTCGCGCCACCCCTTTCTTGATCGCATGCGCTGTGCATCTATCAGAGCAGGTGCGCCACGCCGCTGCGCTCTTCTTCCAGCTCGCCCAGCGTCTTGTCGATCGCGGCCTGGCTGAAGGCGTCGACCGGCAGGTCCTTCACCATCGTGTACTCACCGTTCTCGGTGGTGACGGCGAAGCCGAACATCACGCCTTCCGGAATGCCGTAGCTGCCGTCGGACGGGATGCCCATCGTCACCCACTTGCCGTTGCTGCCCAGCACCCAGTCGCGCACGTGGTCGATGGCGGCATTGGCGGCCGAGGCGGCCGACGACAGACCGCGGGCCTCGATGATCGCCGCGCCGCGCTTGCCGACCTTCGGGATGAACTCGTTCGCGTTCCAGTCGGCGTCGTTGATCTTGTCCTTCAGCGACTGGCCGTTGACGGTGGCGAAGCGGTAGTCCGGGTACATGGTCGGGCTGTGGTTGCCCCACACGACCAGCTTCTCGATGTCGCCGACGGCCACGCCGGCCTTGTTGGCCAGCTGCGACAGCGCGCGGTTGTGGTCCAGGCGCAGCATGGCGGTGAAGTTCTTCGCCGGCAGGTCCGGCGCGGACTTCATCGCGATGTAGGCATTGGTGTTGGCCGGGTTGCCGACCACCAGCACCTTGACGTTGCGGCTGGCGACCTTGTTCAGCGCAGCGCCCTGGGCGGTGAAGATCTTGGCGTTCTCCAGCAGCAGGTCCTTGCGCTCCATGCCCGGGCCGCGCGGACGCGCGCCGACCAGCAGGGCCACGTCGGCGTCCTTGAACGCGACTTCCGGATCGTCGGTGCCGACGATGCCGGCCAGCAGCGGGAACGCGCAGTCTTCCAGCTCCATGATCACGCCCTGCAGCGCGGCCTGGGCCTTCTCCAGCGGCAGCTCGAGCAGCTGCAGGATGACCGGCTGGTCCTTGCCCAGCATTTCGCCGGAAGCGATGCGGAACAGCAGCGCGTAGCCGATCTGGCCAGCAGCGCCGGTGACGGCAACACGGACGGGGGTTTTCATGGTGCGGATCCTCGGGGTTTCGTAGGGCGGGCAGTGGCCCGCCGCGTGGGGACAGCGTGGGCCATGGCCCACAGTGCGGTTACTTCAACTCGGCGAAAAATTCCTGGAAGCGTTGCAGGCCCGGCGCGAGCTGCGGCGTCGGGCAGGTGTAGCTGATGCGCAGCGCGCGCGGCTCGCCGAACGCGGAGCCCGGCACGCAGGCCACGCCTTTCGCTTCGAGCAGCGCGTTGCAGAAATCGACGTCGTTCTCGATCTTCACGCCGTCGTGCGACTTGCCGAACGCGCAACTGATGTCCGGAAACACGTAGAAGGCGCCCTGAGGACGCGGGCAGACCACGCCCGGGATCGCTTCCATCGCCGCCAGCACCTGGTCGCGCTTGGCCTGGAACTCGGCATTCTTCTGCGCGGGCACGTCCTGCGGACCGGTCAGCGCGGCGATCGCCGCCGCGGTGACCACTTCCGGCACGTTGGTGATGTGGTTGGAGTTCATCGTCGTCAGCGCTTTCGCGACGGACTCCGGACCGGCCATGAAACCGACGCGCCAGCCCGGCATGCCGTAGGTCTTCGACAGCGAATCCACGAACACCGTGCGTTCGCGCAGTTCCGGCCGCGCCTGCACGAAGTTGGTGTAGGCCAGTCCGTCGAACAGCATGCGGTTGTAGATGTCGTCGGTGATGATCCAGGTGTCCGGATACTTCACCAGCACGTCGGCCAGCGCGGCGATCTCGTCGCGCGTGTAGACCATGCCCGTCGGGTTGGACGGGTTGTTGAACAGGAAGACTTTCGGCTTGTGCGTCGCCAGCGCTTCGTCGAGTTGCGACGGCGTCAGCTTGTAATCCTGGCTCGCCGGACACGGCAGCGGCACGGCCTTGGCGTTGACGATGTCGGCGATGTCGGCGTACGTGGTCCAGTACGGTGACGGATAGACGATGGTGTCGCCCTCGTCCAGCAGCGACTCGGCCAGGTTGTACAGGATGTGCTTGGCGCCGATGCCGGTGGCCAGATTGGCGCGCGTGTAACCGGTCAGGCCCAGCGCTTCGATGTGCTGGAGGAAAGCATCCAGCAGCGCATCGGTGCCGCGGTTGCTGCCGTACTGGCCGGAGTCCTTCGCCAGCGCGTCGCGCGTGGCCTGGTAGACGTGGTCGCCAGGCAGGAAATTCGGAACGCCGATCGAGAAGCTGATGATGTCGCGGCCGTCGGCCTTCAGCTTCTTGGCCTTCTCGGCCACCGCCATGATCGCACTTGGCTTGGCGCGACCGATGCGCCGGGCAAGCAGGGGCATTGCACAACCTCGCGTGGGAACGGTTAAGGAGCGTCGCCGCCGTCTTTTTTGCGGCGCAAAATGGTATCACGCCACCCCGCCGCGACCGACTAGCCCATGGTCTAGGCCAGCGGGTCAGCGGAGCCGCCTACTGGTAGTCCACGACGTCGCCCAGGTCGTAATTCTCGTCGAAATAGGCTTGCCACTGGGCGTAGGCCGCGCGCAGGCAGGCCGGCGAGTCGCACGCATCCAGCTGTCGGGTCGCAGCCGTCACGGTACGGTCGCCGTCGGGATAGCGGTCCGCCAGTTCCTTGAACTGCCTGCGCATGCCGGCGTCGAGCGCACCGAACTCTTCATGCCCGCAGACCAGCGCCGCACGCACGCTGCCAGCGGGCGCGTCGGTATCGCAGGCGCCCGGATCATTCCGTTGGCCTGCGGTACGGAACGCCTTCGCGACGCCCTCGCGATCGCGGATGGTCAGGCGGCGCACGAAACCCAGGTCTTCGGTCTGCCCGCCGCCCCAGGTGATGCGCAGGGTGAATGCACCCTCTGTCGCTGCGTCCGCCACCTTGCGCACCGTGATGGTTTCGCTGGGCCCGGTGTCCGAGGTCACATGCAGGGCCAGCGTGCCGTTGTCCAGATCGACATCCTCGACAGCGCTGTCGAGCCACACGCCGTCGCGAACGACCCGCAACCCGCCGTCGACCTGCCACTCGAAGAGATAGAGGGTCTCCGCATCGTCGCCCTCGCTCTCCTCCGTGCTCCACAATCCTTCCAGGCTCCGCTGGAAACTTTCCGCCGAAGGCGACTCCACTTCCGGCACCGCCTCGATGGGGTCGGTATCAGCATCCTGACGGCACGACGCCACCATCACGACGGCCACGAGCAGCAGGGCCATGCGCATCAGGCGCAGGCAACGGTCCTTCATGGTGGTGCTCCCGAAGAAAAAGGGCCGGTCAGTGACCGGCCCCTTCATTCCATCACGCGGACAGGAAGCGGTTCCACTCCGCCACGCGCTCGGCCTTGGCGGCCAGCACGGCATCGGTGTCGCCGGCGATGGTGACCTTGGTGATCAGGTCGCCCTGCTTCACAGCGTCGACCACGTCCAGACCCTCGGTGACCTTGCCGAACACGGTGTGCTTGCCGTCCAGCCACGGGGTGGGCACGTGGGTGATGAAGAACTGGCTGCCGTTGGTGTTCGGGCCGGCATTGGCCATCGACAGCACGCCGCGCTCATGGCGCACGCCGTTGGTGGTCTCGTCCTCGAAACGGTAGCCCGGGCCGCCACGGCCGGAACCCTCGGGGCAGCCGCCCTGGACCATGAAGTCCGGAATCACGCGATGGAAGTTCAGGCCGTCGTAGAAGCCGCGCTTGGCCAGGTTGACGAAGTTGGCCACCGTCAGCGGGGCCTTGTCGGGGTACAGCTCGATCGTGATCGGGCCGCGCGAGGTGTCGAAGGTGGCGGTCAACTGACTCATGGAACGGTTCTCCAGGGTGAAATAAAGGAATGCGGCGCAGCGGCCGGCCTTCCCTGCCCCGCCCGGCATCGGACGGCGGCGACGGAACGCCGCACGGCAGGCCTGCCCTCCCGGCCGATCTCGACCGGGACTGCGATGGAAAGATCGGCCCCGCGCAGGGCGAGGCCGGCCCTGTTGCCAGATCACGGCGCCGGCCGGGGATTTCAAGGTCGGGTCCCGGCGACGACGTTCATTCTGGTGTTTTTCGATAAATCAGGTGCTTAGCGCACCGCAGCCCGCTATAATACGCCGCTTCTTTCCGCCCCCGTCCTCGCGCCCTGCCCCTTCGAAGGGATATCCGGGTGCGCTTTTCCGATCCCAGAATCCATGTCCATCGAAAACCTCCGCAATATCGCGATCGTCGCGCACGTCGACCATGGCAAGACCACCCTCGTCGACCAGCTGCTGAAGCAGTCCGGCACCCTCTCCGAGCGCACCGTGCTGGCCGAGCGCGTGATGGACAGCAACGACCAGGAAAAGGAACGTGGCATCACGATCCTGGCCAAGAACACCGCCATCACCTGGCAGGGCAACCGCATCAACATCGTCGACACCCCGGGCCACGCCGACTTCGGCGGCGAGGTCGAGCGCGTGCTGTCGATGGTCGACACCGTGCTGATCCTGGTCGACGCGATGGACGGCCCGATGCCGCAGACCCGCTTCGTCACGCAGAAGGCCTTCGCGATGGGCTTCAAGCCGATCGTGGTGATCAACAAGGTCGACCGCCCCGGCTCGCGTCCCGAGTGGGTCGTGGAGCAGGTGTGGGACCTGTTCGACCGCTTGGGCGCCACGCCCGAGCAGATGGATTTCCCGATCGTCTACGCGTCGGCGCTGAACGGCTACGCCGGGCTGGAAGACAGCGTGCGCGGCGGCGACATGACCCCGCTGTACGAAGCGATCATGAAGCACGCGCCGAAGCCGGAAGTCGATCCGGAAGGCGCCTTCCAGATGCGCATCAGCCAGCTGGACTACAACAACTTCGTCGGTGTCATCGGCATCGGCCGCATCCAGCGCGGCACGCTGAAGAAGAACATGCCGGTCGCCGTCATCGACCGCGAAGGCAAGAAGCGCCAAGGCAAGGTGCTGCAGGTGCTGGGTTTCCTGGGCCTGGAGCGCATCGAGCAGGACAGTGCCGAGGCCGGCGACATCGTCGCCATCTCCGGCATCCAGGACCTGACGATCTCCGACACCGTCTGCGCGCTGGACACCCCGGAAGCGCTGCCGGCGCTGACCGTCGACGAGCCGACCATCTCGATGACCTTCCAGGTCAACAACTCGCCGTTCGCCGGCCACAAGGACCTGTCGGGCGGCAAGTTCCTGACCAGCCGCCAGCTGAAGGAGCGCCTGGAGCGCGAGACCGTGCACAACGTGGCGCTCAAGGTCGAACAGCTGGAAGACGCGGACAAGTTCCTGGTCTCCGGCCGTGGCGAACTGCACCTGTCGGTGCTGATCGAGAACATGCGCCGCGAAGGCTATGAACTGGCCGTGTCGCGTCCGGAAGTGATCATCAAGGAAATCGACGGCCAGATGATGGAGCCGATCGAGCAGCTCGTCGTCGACGTGGAGGAAACCCACCAGGGCGGCGTGATGGAGAAGCTGGGCACCCGCAAGGGCCAGCTGAAGAACATGGAACCGGACGGCAAGGGCCGTGTGCGCCTGGACTACCAGATCCCGGCGCGCGGCCTGATCGGCTTCCAGAACGAGTTCAAGACGCTGACGCAGGGCTCGGGCCTGCTGTTCCACGTGTTCGACCATTACGGCCCGAAGGAACAGGGCGCCATCGCCAAGCGCCTCAACGGCGTGATGATCGCCAATGCGCCGGGCGCCACGCCGGCCTACTCGCTCGGCCCGCTGCAGGAGCGCGGCAAGCTGTTCGCCGCTGAAGGCGACAACGTGTACGAAGGCCAGCTGATCGGCATCCACTCCAAGGACAACGACCTGACCGTCAACGCGATCAAGACCAAGCCGCTGACCAACATGCGCGCCTCGGGCAAGGACGATGCGATCCAGCTGACCCCGGCGATCAAGTTCTCGCTGGAACAGGCGCTGGACTTCATCGATGACGACGAACTGGTCGAAATCACGCCGAAGGAAATCCGCCTGCGCAAGAAGTTCCTGACCGAAAGCGATCGCAAGCGCGCCTCGCGCGCCGCCTGATCGCCGCACCGCGCCTTGGAGACCTCCGCGTACAACCCGGATCCCAGGGCGCATCCCGGCCTGCACGCCATCGCCCTGTTCGAGGGCGCCAAGGGCGTGCTGGCCCTGGCCTTCGCTGGCGGCCTGCTGGCGCTTGGCCCGGATCGACTGCGCGAGAGCGTGCAGGCGATCGTCACGCGTTTCATCCCCGGTGCCGGTCCCGGGGTGATGAGCCAGTGGCTGGACCGCATCAATCCCGAATCCATCCACGTCACCGTCCTGATCGTGGCGGTGTACGCCGGCATGCGCCTGCTGGAAGGCTGGGGCCTGTGGCGCGCACGCGCCTGGGCCTCATGGCTGGGCTGCATCGGCTCGGCCGCGTACCTGCCGCTGGACGTCTACGCGCTGTACCACCACCCCGGCTGGCATACCTGGGCGCTGCTGATCGTCAACCTGGTGATCGTGTGGGTGCTGTGGCGCGACATCCGCCGTCGCCGGACGATTTGACGCGCGGCCCGACGGCTGCGTAGCCTGCGGCAACCCCGCGAAGGTGCCCGCATGCGTCGATCCCTGCCGCCGCTTGGCCTGATGCTCGCCCTGGCCGCCTGCCAGCCGGCGCCGCCACCGGCCAGAGCGGCGCCGGCGCCCACCGATTTCATCTACGCCGAACTCGACATCGCCGACCTGCAATCGCGCATGCAGTCCGGTGAACTCGACAGCCGTCGCCTCACCCGCGCCTACCTCGACCGCATCGCCGCCGTCGACAAGGCGGGGCCGCAGCTGAACGCCGTCATCGAACTGAATCCCGATGCGCTGAAGGAAGCCGCGCTGCGCGACGTGGAGCGGCGCGCCAATGCCGTGCGGGGACCGCTGCACGGCATTCCGGTGCTGCTGAAGGACAACATCGATGCCGTGCCGATGGCCACCTCCGCCGGCTCGCTGGCGCTGAAGGATTTCCGGCCAGGCCGGGACGCCTTCCTGGTGCGGCGCCTGCGCGAGGCGGGCGCGGTCATCCTCGGCAAGACCAACCTGAGCGAGTGGGCGAACTTCCGTTCCACGCATTCCACTTCCGGCTGGAGCGGACGCGGGGGCCAGACCCGCAATCCCTACGCGCTTGACCGCAATCCGTGTGGATCGAGCTCCGGCAGCGCGGTGGCGGTATCGGCCAACCTCGCCACGATCAGCGTGGGGACCGAAACCGATGGCAGCATCCTCTGTCCCGCCGCGATCAACGGCGTGGTGGGGCTGAAGCCGACCGTCGGCCTGGTCAGCCGGCAAGGCATCCTGCCGCTCTCGCACAGCCAGGACACCGCCGGCCCGATGGCCCGCAGCGTGTCGGATGCGGCGCTGCTGCTGGCCGCGCTGGCGGGACGCGATGCCGCGGATGCCGCGACCACCCAGGCGACCTGGAACACCACGCTCGACTACAGCGCACGCCTGAAACCGGGTGCACTGAAGGGCGCCCGCATCGGTGTACTGCGCAGCAAGGCGGCGATCCATCCCGACGCCGCCGCCGCGCTGGAAGGTGCGATCCAGGTGATGCGCGAAGCCGGCGCGATCATCGTCGACGCGGAGATCCCGACCGACGGCCAATGGAACGCGGACGAGATGCAGCTGATGCTGTACGAGTTCAAGCATGGTCTTGAGCGTTACCTGGCCGAGCGCAATGCACCATTGACGACGCTGACGCAGCTGATCGGCTACAACGAGCGCTACCGTGTCTCGGAAATGCCGTTCTTCGGCCAGGAACTGTTCGAACAGGCCAATGCCAAGGGCGGGCTGGGCGAGGCGGAATACATCGCTGCACGCAGTCGCGCACGCCGGCTTGCGGGCCCGGAAGGCATCGATGCCGCCCTCAAGGCCCAGCAGCTGGTCGCACTCATCGCGCCCACGACCGGTCCGGCCTGGCTGACCGACCACAAGGCCGGCGACCATTTCCCGGGTGCCGGCTACGGCGCGGCAGCGGTGGCGGGCTACCCCAGCCTCACCGTCCCGATGGGCCACAGCGATGGCCTGCCGCTCGGCCTGGTCTTCATCGGAACGGCATGGAGCGAGGCGCAGCTGATCGCGCTGGGCTACGACTATGAACAACGGACCCGGGCGCGCAAGCCGCCGGAATACTGGCCGACGCTACCCGCGCGTGCGCCGCGCCGGTGACGCCCAGCCGCTAATGTGAGCCGTTTCGTGTACGACAGTGCTTGCAGCGGTGACAGGTTCGTGGCGTCATAACCCCCTATCAGCAGGCGGGGATCGCACGCGTGGAGTCTGGCGCGGACCGGGGATCGGAACTGCGGGCGTTCAGTGGACCCGGATCCACCGCCCGCCGGCGGCAGCGCAACCTGAATTCGCTTGCATGGGGCGTGCTGGTCATCGCGTGCCTGCTGTCCCTGTGGACGGGCGCGACCGCCTGGCAGCAGGCGCGCGAACATGCCCGCCTGCAGTTCGAAGCGCGTGCCGACGCGGTCGCGACCGCCGTGACCACTCACATGAATGCGTACGAGGACACGGTGCGCGCCGCGGCTGCCGCGCTAGAAGGGCGCCAGGACATCGAGCAGGACAGCTTCCTGGCGTTCGTGGAGAAACTGCAGGTCCCCACGCGCCAGTCCGGCGTGCACGGGCTGGGCTTCGCCCGTCGCGTGCGGCTGGAGGAACGCGATGCCTATGTCGCCGCGCAGCGTGCGCGCTACGGCGATGCCTTCGCTATCCATCCTGGCGGCGATCGCAACGAGTACGTCGTGATCGACCTGCTGTACCCCGCGGTGCCGGGGATGCGGCCGCTGCTCGGCAAGGACGTGATGGCGGACACCGTGCGCCGCAGCGCGATCGAGTCGGCGCGCGATACCGGAGAGCTGGCGGCGGCGCCGCTGGTGGCATTGGGCGACGCCGCCAAGGGCAGCACCGGGATGGCGGGCTTCCTGCTCTACGCACCGGTCTACGCCGATCCGGTCGCGGCACGCGAAGGCGTCGACGCCCGTCGCCGGCTGTTGCGCGGTTTCGCCACCGCCGGCTTCGGCTGGCAGCGCGTGATGGAGGACGCCATCGGTCATGTCGGAGGCGGCGAATTCGACCTGCAGTTGCGCGCGAGCGCGCATGGCGACGAGCCGATTTTCCAGACCCAGGCGCTGAAGGCCCGCTACGGCGACCACTGGCAACCGGCGTTCACCGCGCAACGCGAGCTCCACCTGCTGGGAAGCCAGTGGCGCCTGGTCCTGCAATCCCCCACGCTGCGCGACGCGTTGCCGGGGCGGGCGTCCATCGTCCTGCTGACGGTGTGCGGCATCGGCCTGGGCCTGCTGTTGTTCCTGCTGCTGCATAACCTCGCGCGCACCGAGCGCCGCAGCCGGGCGCTGCTGGACGCCGTCGCCGACCATCTCCCTGCCCTCATCGCCTACATCGACGGCAGCGGCCGCTATGGCTTCGCCAATCGCGCGTGCCGCGCATGGTCGGGAACGCGCGACGACTGGCGCGATCGCCCGGTGGATGAGGTGCATGCCGACGCCCCGGACTTCCTCGCCTCGCTCAAGCGCGCGATGCAGGACTGCACGCCCGACCATTGGCTCGCCTGGGAAGCCGAACTGGGGCAGCCGGCACGCGCGATCCACCTCTGTCTGGTGCCCGACGTCGAATCCGGCCGGAAGATCGTCGGCTGGTATCTGATGGGCAACGATGTCAGCGAGCAGCGCCAGGCGCATCGCGACCTGGCGATGGCGCGCGACCATCTGAAGCGCGTCACCGACCGCCTGCCGGCGATGATCGCGCAGTTCGATGCGCACCATCGCCTGGTCTTCCACAACCGTGCCTTCGCCGACCAGGTCCGCTGGCGAATCCCGCCACGCGCCGGCGTCGCGATGCGCGACCTGTTCGGCGAGGACGCCTACCAGCGCCGCATGCCGCATATCGAGGCAGCGCTGTCCGGCCGCGAGGGCGAGTTCGAGAGCAGCTTCGCGACGGCCGACGGCACGCGGAAGATGCACAGCTTCTACAGCCCCGACATCGACGAGACCGGCACCGTCTGCGGCTTCTTCGTCATGTCGATCGACATCACCGAGAAGGCGCGCCTCGAACATGCGCTGCACGATGCCAACGAACTGGCCGAAGTCACGCTGACCTCCATCAGCGAGGCCGTGATCACCGTGGACGTCGCCAGCCGCGTGACCTACATGAATCCGACCGCGGAAGCGCTGTGCGGCTGGAGCCTGGACCAGGCGCTGGATCAGCCGCTCGACCAGGTGGCGCCCCTGGTGCGTGTCGAAGTGCCGGGAAACGACGACGCACCGCATGCCATGGCGCAACCCGGCGACCTGCAGCTGCTTCGACGGGATGGCAGTCGCATGCTGGTGGAACGTTCGCTGTCCGCCATCCACGACCGCGACGAGCGCATGGTGGGCACCGTGATGGTGCTGCGCGACATCACCGAGTCCCGCGCCCTCAGCTCGCGCATGACGTATCTCGCCCACCACGACGTACTGACCGGCCTGCCGAACCGGCTGCAGCTCAACGAGCGCCTGGGCCAGGCGATCACCCACGCGACCAACCACGGCAACGGCATCGCGGTGCTGTTCCTCGACCTGGACCTGTTCAAGCACGTCAACGATGCGCTCGGCCACCACACCGGTGACGAACTGCTGCAGCAGGTGGCGCGGCGCATCCAGCGCAACATCGGCAACCTCGGCACCGTGTACCGCACCGGCGGCGACGAGTTCGTGGTGCTGCTGCCCAACATCCTGACGCGCGACGGCGTGCTGCAGATCGCCGACCGCCTGCTGGCCCTCGGCGGCACGCCCTACACGGTGGCCTCGCACGAACTGCACCAAGCGTTCAGCATCGGCATCAGCCTGTTCCCGGAGGACGGCTACGATGCGGCCACCTTGATGATGCGTGCCGACGCGGCCATGTACCTGGCCAAGCGCAACGGACGCAACGCCACGCGCTTCTACACGCGCGAGCTCGCCTCCAGCGTCGATGCGCGCATCGAGCTGGAAAACAGCCTGCGCCGCAGCCTGCGCAACGGCGACCTCTCGCTGCATTACCAGCCGCAGGTCGACCGCGTCAGCGGCCGCATCGTCGGTGTCGAAGGCCTCGCCCGCTGGCAGCGGGGCGACCGCCTGATGATGCCCGGCGAGTTCCTGCCGATCGCCGAAGAGACCAACCTGATCGTCGACATCGACCAGTGGGCGATCCGCGCCGCCTGCCGGCAGAACCGGATCTGGCAGCAGGCGGGACTGCCGCCGATCCGCGTCTCGGTCAACATCGCAGCCGCCAACTTCGACACCGACGATCTTGTCGACACCGTGGTGGAAGCACTGCAGGACAGCGGGCTGCCCGCCGAATTCCTCGAACTCGAAGTCACCGAGACCACCCTGATGCGCGACGTGCAGCGCACCGACCGCACGCTGCGGGCGCTGAAGGCGCTCGGCGTGCGCATCGCCATCGACGACTTCGGCACCGGCTTCTCCAGCCTCAGCTACCTGGGCAACTACGGCTTCAACGTACTGAAGATCGACCAGTCGTTTGTTCGCGAGGTGTCGGAGCCCAACCAGGCCGCCATCACGCGCGCGATCATCAGCCTGGCGGCGCAGCTGCAGTGCCGCACGATCGCCGAAGGCGTGGAGACGCTGGAACAGGCCGCCTGGCTCGCCGCCAACGGCTGCGACGAGTTGCAGGGCAACTATTTCAGCAAGCCGGTGCCGGCGGCGGAGTTCGCGAAGCTCTACGCGCGCGGCACCACATGGGATATTCCGCAGTCCACCCACGACGCCGGTACGCCGGTGCCCTGAGCGGCCGGAAAACGGATCACCGTGTCGCGGGAGCGGCCACCTGGTTCTGCTTGCGCACGATGCACATCGCGATCTCCAGCGACTGCTCGTAGTTCAGGCGCGGATCGACCGTCGAGCGATAGGCGCGCTCGAGATCCGCATCGGTCAGCTCGCGCGCGCCACCGGTACATTCGGTAACGTCTTCACCGGTCAGCTCCAAGTGCACGCCGCCCAGGCGCGTGCCGGCGGCGGCATGCAGGTCGAACGACTGCTCGACCTCGCTGCGCACGTTGTCGAAGCGCCGCGTCTTGAACCCGTTGCTCGTGCTTTCGGTGTTGCCGTGCATCGGATCGCAGACCCACAGCACGCGACGGCCATCGCGGCGCACCGCATCGAGCAGCGGCGGCAGCTTGTCGGCGATCTGCGCGGCACCCATGCGATGGATGAAGGTCAGGCGTCCGGCTTCGTCCTCGGGGTTCAGCACGTCGATCAGCCGCAGCAGCTGGTCCGGCGTGACCGACGGCCCGACCTTGATCGCGATCGGATTGCGCACGCCACGCAGGTATTCCACGTGCGCGCCATCGACGGCGGCGGTGCGCATGCCGATCCACGGATAGTGCGTACTGAGGTTGAACCAGCCCCACTGGCGGGGCACCTCGCGGGTCAACGCTTCCTCGTACGGCAGCAGCAGCGCTTCGTGCGAGGTGTAGAAGTCGATCCGGTTGAGGTTGTGCACCTCGGAACCCGACAGCGTCTCCATGAACCTCACCGCGTCGCCGATCGAGGCGACCATGTGCTGGTACTCGTTCGCCAGCGGCGAGTAGCCGACCCAGTTGAGGTTCCAGTATTCGGGATGGTGCAGGTCGGCGAAGCCGCCGTCGATCAGCGCACGCACGAAGTTCATCGTCATGGCCGAGCGCGCATGCGCCTTGATCATGCGGCGCGGATCGGGCACGCGCGCCGCCGCGGTGAATTCCGGCGCATTGACCACGTCGCCGCGGTAGCTGGGCAGCGTGACGCCATCCCGTGTCTCGGTATCCGCCGAGCGCGGCTTGGCGTACTGCCCGGCGAAGCGACCGACGCGTACGACCGGCAGGCGCAGGCCGTGCACCAGCACCAGGCTCATCTGCAGCAGCACCTTCAGCCGGTTGGAAATCAGGCCCGACTCGCAGTCGCTGAAATTCTCGGCGCAGTCGCCGCCCTGCAGCAGGAAGCGCTTGCCTTCCTGCGCTTCGGCCAACTGCTTCTTCAGCGAGAAGATTTCCCACGAGGTCACCAGCGGTGGCAACTGGCGCAGCTCACCCAGCGCGGACGCCAGGGCCTCGGCATCGGGATAGGTCGGCATCTGCATCGCCGTCCGCGCGCGCCAGCTGTCCGGTGCCCAGTGGGACGGCAGGCTGACAGCGCGCAGGTTGCGGTCGGACGGATTCATGGTGGACTCCTGGGGGCCCACCATCGTGCCAGATTGGTGCGCCGCGTCAAATCAGCGGAAGGTCGAGGTCCTGCGGGCGCGAAAACCGATCCAGAGCGCCCAGATGGCCAGCAGCACGAACCACACCAGACTCCACATCGGCATGGTCAGGCCGAGAAAACTCCAGTCGATCGTGCTGCAGTCGCCCTTGGCGGCGAGCACCTTCTGCACGACACCGAGCCAGGTGTTGTTCTCGATCATGTAATCCCAGCCCGGGCCGCAGCTCGGCATCAGCGGCGGGTACAGCTGGACCCACACATGCTTGCCCGCGATGCCGATACCGGTCGCCGCCCCCAGGAACGCCAGCACGCCGTAGACGCGCCTTCCCGTGGATCGACGGGGTCCGTGCAGGGCGCCGAGCAGGAACATCACACCGGTCGCCGCGAACGCCAGCCGCTGGAAGATGCA
This sequence comes from Pseudoxanthomonas sp. GW835-FHT14C01, assembly GCF_058793715.1. NCBI lineage: Bacteria > Pseudomonadati > Pseudomonadota > Gammaproteobacteria > Lysobacterales > Lysobacteraceae > Pseudoxanthomonas > Pseudoxanthomonas sp. GW835-FHT14C01. The sequence continues at coordinate 382,522 of NZ_JBXAGB010000002.1, read as the reverse complement.
GAACGGACAGGGTTCGAGCTGGTGCACGAACTGCACGTACAGCGCATAACCGAGCAGGCCCGCGCAGATCGCGAAGCCCAGGAAGCACTGCGCGCGGAAACTCCAGCGAAGAGGATTCATCGGCACCGGTGGCGTGAGGTCGTGTCCGCATTATCCATGCGTGGCGGGCGTTGCGTCACCCCGTGGCGATGCGCCGCACCCACGGGAACATCCCCGCGACCGCCAAACGCAAAAACCCCGGCATTGGCCGGGGTTTTTGATGTCGCGCGGGACGCGAGGCTTATTCGGCCGCCGCTTCCGGACGGTCGACCAGCTCGACGTACGCCATCGGGGCGTTGTCGCCGGCACGGAAGCCGCACTTCAGGATGCGCAGGTAACCGCCCGGACGCGCCTGGTAGCGCGGGCCCAGCGTGGTGAACAGCGTGCCGACGGCTTCCTTGTCGCGCAGGCGAGCGAAGGCGAGGCGGCGGTTGGCGACGCCGTCGACCTTGCCCAAGGTGATCAGCGGCTCGGCGACGCGACGCAGTTCCTTGGCCTTCGGCAGGGTGGTCTTGATCAGGCCGTGCTTGATGAGCGAGGCGGCCATGTTGCGGAACATCGCTTCGCGATGGGCGCTGGTGCGGTTGAACTTGCGACCGGCTTTCTGGTGGCGCATGGGTTGGGTTCCTGTTGAATGGTGGGACGTTGGACTTCGCTGTCGCCATCCTGGCGTTGGAACAGTGGACTGCGGGTGGTCCGTACCGGCCATCCCTGACCGGAGCGTCGCGGGCCTTCAGGTCCGTCGACGGAGGTGATGCAGGTGAAGCAAAGGCACTCCCGCGTGGATGCGGGAGTGCCGTGTTACATCATCAGCCGAGCATGCCGTGCTGGGCGACACCGGCCGGCGGCCAGTTCTCCAGCTTCATGCCCAGGGACAGGCCGCGCTGCGCCAGGACTTCCTTGATCTCGGTCAGCGACTTCTTGCCGAGGTTGGGGGTCTTGAGCAGTTCGACTTCCGTCTTCTGGATCAGGTCGCCGATGTAGTAGATGCTCTCGGCCTTCAGGCAGTTGGCCGAACGCACCGTCAGCTCCAGGTCGTCGATCGGGCGCAGCAGCACCGGATCCACGCCGCTGGCCGCCTGCTTCGGCGCGCCGCGGTCGCGGTGCGTGAAGTCACCGAACACCGACAGCTGGTCGCTGAGGATGTCGGCGGCGGTGCGCACGGCTTCCTCGGCGTCGATCGTGCCGTTGGTCTCGATGTCCAGGACCAGCTTGTCCAGGTCGGTGCGCTGCTCGACGCGCGCGGCTTCCACCGCGTACGCGACGCGACGGACCGGCGAGAACGAAGCGTCCAGCACCAGGCGGCCGATCGCACGGGTTTCTTCGTCCGGACGACGACGGGCGGCGGCCGGCTGGTAGCCGAAACCACGCTCGATCTTCAGGCGCATGTTCAGCGCCGTGTCCTTGGTCAGGTTGCAGATGACCAGTTCCGGATTCAGGATTTCGACGTTGTGGTCGGTCTTGATGTCGCCGGCGGTGACCACGCCCGGGCCCTGCTTGGCCAGGCTCAGCGTGGACGAGTCGCCGCTATGGATGCGGATGGCCACATCCTTCAGGTTCAACAGCACTTCCAGCACGTCTTCCTGCATGCCTTCGATGGTGCTGTATTCGTGCAGCACGCCATCGATCTCGACTTCGGTGATCGCGAAGCCGGGGATCGACGACAGCAGCACGCGGCGCAACGCATTGCCGAGCGTATGGCCGTAACCCCGCTCCAGCGGTTCGATGACCACTTTCGCGCGATTGCCGGTCAGGCGCTCGATCTGCGGGCCGCGGGGGCGCAGCACTTGCTGAGTAATACCCGTCATGTTGCTTTGTCTCCTGCGGTCCCCCGGTCGCCCGGGGGTGCGTGAATGAATTACTTCGAGTACAACTCGACGATCAGCGCTTCGTTGATGTCGGCGGGCAGGTCCGAACGCGCCGGAACCGCCTTGAACACGCCGCTGAACTTCTTCGCGTCGACTTCGACCCACGACGGGTTCAGATCGAGCTGCTCGGCCACCGTCAGCGACTCCTGCACGCGGAGCTGCTTCTGGGCCTTCTCGGACAGCGCGATCGCGTCACCGGCCTTGATCTGGTACGACGGCAGGTTGACCGGCTTGCCGTTGACCAGCACGCCACGGTGCGAGACCAGCTGGCGGGCGGCCGGACGGGTCACGGCGAACCCCATGCGGTAGATGACGTTGTCGAGACGGGTTTCCAGCAGCTGCAGCAGGTTCTCGCCGGTGTTGCCCTTCTTGGTCGAGGCCTTCTTGTAGTAGTTGCGGAACTGGCGCTCCAGCAGGCCGTAGATACGCTTGACCTTCTGCTTCTCGCGCAGCTGGGTGGCGTAGTCGGACAGCTTGCCCTTGCGGGCGGTGGCGCCGTGCTGGCCGGGCTTCTGCTCCAGCTTGCACTTGGAGTCCAGCGCACGGGCCGGGCTCTTGAGCGACAGGTCGGCGCCTTCGCGGCGCGCGAGCTTACAGGTAGGACCGATATAACGAGCCATTTCTTATCGCCCCCTTAGACGCGACGCTTTTTCGGCGGACGGCACCCGTTGTGCGGGATGGGCGTCACGTCGATGATGTTGGTGATCTTGTAGCCCACGTTGTTCAACGAACGCACGGCCGACTCACGACCCGGACCCGGGCCCTTGATGCGGACTTCCAGCGACTTCACGCCGTAGTCCAGAGCTGCACGGCCGGCCTTTTCGGCAGCGACCTGCGCCGCGAACGGCGTGGACTTGCGGGAACCGCGGAAACCGGCACCACCCGAGGTCGCCCACGAGAGCGCATTGCCCTGGCGGTCGGTGATGGTGACGATGGTGTTGTTGAAAGAAGCGTGGACGTGGGCGACGCCGTCGGTGATGACGCGCTTGATCTTCTTCTTGACTTTGGCAGCAGCTGGCTTGGCCATGATGGTCGCCCCTTACTTCTTGATGGCTTTGCGCGGACCCTTGCGGGTGCGTGCATTGGTGCGGGTGCGCTGGCCACGCAGCGGCAGGCCGCGACGGTGGCGCAGACCGCGATAGCAACCCAGGTCCATCAGGCGCTTGATCGCGATGCCGACTTCACGGCGCAGGTCGCCCTCGACCACGTACTTGCCGACTTCGGCGCGCAGGCGCTCGACTTCCGGCTCCGACAGGTCGCGGATCTTGGTGGTCGACGCGACGCCGGCGGCTTCGCAGACCTTCTTGGAACGGGTACGGCCAATGCCGTAGATGCTTTGCAAACCGACCCAGACATGCTTCTGGGCAGGCAGGTTGACACCTGCAATACGCGCCATGACGCGGCTCTCCAACTGTGAGTATTGGCCCGTGTACGGTCGTCCCGGGCGGGATTCGCGCAGACAGGCGGAGTGAACTGGAAATTCTAGCAAGATCCGGTGTTTACGGGAAGCCCGTGCCGGCAAAGCCGACTTCGGACCGGCATGGGGAGTGTGCCCATGCTCCGGCGCCGGAACCTGCCTGATGCAAAAGCCGGGTGTCCCCTGCTCCGCCCCGCCCGCGCTACTCTGGCGCGGGACTGGCTGGTTCACACCCCCGCACCGGATCGCTGCGGGGGCCGCCCATCTAAGTCAGCCGGCCATGAAGGCCGGACTGGTGCGGGAAGCCCGCGATTATACCTCAGCCGCGGGGGGCAAGACCGCCCCGCGAACCGCCCTTCAAGTTGGCCTTCTTCAGCAGGCTCTCGTACTGGTGCGACATCAGGTGCGCCTGGATCTGCGCGATGAAGTCCATCACCACCACCACCACGATCAGCAGCGACGTGCCGCCGAAGTAGAACGACGTGCCCAGCTGCGTGCGCATCACTTCCGGCAGCAGGCAGACCGCCACCAGGTACATCGAACCGATCGCTGTCAGGCGCGTCAGGACACCGTCGACGTAATCCGCCGTGGCCTTGCCGGGACGGATACCCGGAATCAACGCGCCCGACTTCTTCAGGTTCTCGGCCGTTTCCTGCGAGTTGAACACCAGCGCCGTGTAGAAGAACGCGAAGCCGATGATCATCGCCGCGAACACGATCATGTGCAGCGGCTCTCCCGGCGCCAGCGCATTGGAGATGCGCTGCAGCCATGTGGTCGCGCCGCTGTTCTGGCCGGACCACATCGCCAGCGTGGCCGGGAAGGCCAGGATGCTGGAGGCGAAGATCGGCGGGATCACGCCGGCCATGTTGAGCTTCAGCGGCAGGAACGAGGTCTGGTTCATGTACGCGTTGCGACCGCCCTGGCGGCGCGCGTAATTCACCGTGATCCGCCGTTGTCCGCGTTCCACGAACACCACCAGGAACGTGAAGCCCAGCACCACCACCGCGATGATCAGCAGGGAGATGAAGCTCAGCGTGCCGTCGCGGAAGGCGCCGACGGTCTGGATGACCGCGCCCGGCAGGCCCGCCACGATGCCCGCGAAGATGATCAGCGAGACACCGTTGCCGATGCCGCGCTCGGTCACCTGCTCGCCCAGCCACATCAGGAAGATGGTGCCGGCGGTCAGCGCCACCACGGCAGTCAGCACGAAGCCCATGCCCGGCGCGTACACCACCGGCATGCCGCCCGGGGCGACCTGGTTCTGGAGTGCGGTGGCGATGCTGCCGCCCTGCACGATCGCCAGCAGCACGGCACCGATGCGCGAGTACTGGGTGATCTTGCGACGACCGGATTCGCCTTCCTTCTGCAGCGCCTTCAGGCTGGGGAAGATGTGCACGCCCAGCTGCATCACGATCGATGCCGAGATGTAGGGCATGACGTTCAGCGCGAAGATGCTGAAACGGTGCAGGGCGCCGCCCGAGAACATGTTGAACATGTCCACGATGCCGCCGCCCTGCGCCTGCATCATCGCAAGCATGGCATCGGGATTGACGCCCGGGACCGGGATGAAACAGCCGATCCGGTAGACGATCAGCGCGCCCAGCACGAACAGCAGGCGCTGGCGGAGTTCGGTGAACTTGCCTGCGCCTGCCAGCGCACCGGCGGCATTACCCTGCGCCATGCGTCCGTTACTCCTGCACGCTGCCGCCGGCAGCCTCGATGGCGGCCTTGGCACCGGCCGTGGCGGCCACGCCCTTCAGCACGAACTTCTTGGTCAGTTCGCCCTTCTTGACGATCTTGGCGCGCTTGGCGGTGCTGGGGACCAGCTTGGCGGCACGCAGCGCGGCGAAGTCGATCTCGCCGGCCTCCAGCTTCTCGAGCTGGTACGACAGCACTTCGGCGCAATCCAGCTTCAGCTTGGAGCGGAAACCGACCTTCGGCAGACGCTTGATCAGCGGCATCTGACCGCCTTCGAACTTCGCCTTGATCTTGCCCTTGCCCGCGCGCGCGAACGAACCCTTGTGGCCGCGACCGGCGGTCTTGCCCAGGCCGGAGCCGATACCGCGACCGACGCGGGTGCGTTCGGTACGGGCGCCGTCGGCGGGCTTCAGTGTGTTGAGACGCATGTTAATTACTCCTCGACCTTGACGAGGTAGTGAACCTTGGCGATCAGGCCGCGCACCTGCGGGCTGTCCTTCAGTTCACGCACATCGTTGAGCTTGTTCAGGCCCAGCGCCTTCACCGACAGGCGGTGGCGCGACTGGGAACCACGCAGGCCGCGCACCAGGCGCACCTTGACGGTCTTGTTGGACTCGTTAGCCATTGAGGAGTTCCTCCACCTTCTTGCCGCGCTTGGCCGCGATGCGGGTCGGCGACTGCATGTCGCTCAGGCCCTTCAGCGTGGCGCGCACCAGGTTGATCGGGTTGCGCGAACCGACGGCCTTGGCCAGCACGTTCTTCACGCCGACCGCTTCCAGCACGGCGCGCATGGCGCCACCGGCGATCACGCCCGTACCTTCCGACGCCGGCTGCATGAACACGCGCGCCGCGCCGTGGCCGGCCTTCACCGGGTGCCACAGGGTGCCGTTGTTCAGATCGACGTTCAGCATGCCCTTGCGGGCATATTCCATCGACTTCTGGATGGCGACCGGCACTTCGCGCGCCTTGCCGTAGCCGAAACCGATCTTGCCGTTGCCGTCGCCCACTACCGTCAGTGCGGTGAAGGTGAACTGGCGACCGCCCTTGACGGTCTTGCTGACGCGATTGACCGCGACCAGCTTCTCGATCATGCCGTCGTCGACTTTCTCTTCGCGGTTGCGGTCGCGATCGCGGCCCCGCGGCTGACGTTCTTCTGCCATTGCTTGAATTCCTTGGTTGTTGGGGTATGTACGGCTTGGCCGCTTATGGTTGTGGTATGGAGCGGTGACGCAACGGTCGCTGCAGAAGAGCGACCACGCCCGGCGCAGCCTGCGCCGGCAGGTCAAGGCATGGGGTCACCCCCATGCCTTTCAACAAGATTAGAACTGCAGACCGCCTTCGCGTGCCGCGTCGGCCAGGGCCTTGATGCGGCCGTGGTAACGGTAGCCCGAACGGTCGAACGCGATCTTCTCGATGCCTTCGGCCTTGGCGCGCTCGGCGATGACCTTGCCCACGCGGGCGGCGGCATCGCTGTTCTTGCCGTTCTTCAGGCCATCCTTCACATCGGCCTGCAGCGTGTTGGCCGACGCGATGACCTTGGAGCCATCGGCGGTGAACAGCTGGGCGTAGATGTGCTGGCCGGTGCGCAGCACCGACAGGCGCGGCACGCCGAGTTCGCGGATGTGCGCGCGGGTCGACTTGGCGCGGCGCAGGCGGGCGGTGTTCTTGATGCTCATGATCTGGTTCCTCGAAGCCGAAAGCCCGGTTAGGCCTTCTTCGCTTCCTTGCGGATGATGGTTTCGTCGGAGTACTTCACGCCCTTGCCCTTGTAGGGCTCCGGCGGACGGAAACCGCGGATCTTGGCGGCCACTTCACCAACGCGCTGCTTGTCGGCGCCCTGCACCAGGATTTCGGTCTGGGTCGGGGTGGCGATGGTGATGCCTTCCGGCGTCTTGAACAGGATCGGGTGGGAGAAACCCAGCGACAGGTTCAGGTCCTTGCCCTGCATCGCGGCGCGGTAACCCACACCGACCAGCTCGAGCTTGCGCTCGAAACCGTCCGACACGCCCTTGACCATGTTGGCCAGGATCGCGCGGATGGTGCCGGTGATGGCGTCGTCGGCCGGGGTGACCGGCGACAGGTTCACCGTACCGTTGTCGACATTCAGTTCGACGCCGGCCGGCTTGGCGATGGACAGGGTGCCCTTCGGGCCCTTGACGTTGAGGGTTTCGCCCTGGGCATTCAGTTCGACGCCCTTGGGGAGATTGATCGGCTTCTTGGCTACGCGGGACATGTCTGGGCTCCTTCGCTTAGGCCACGAAGCACAGGACTTCACCACCCACGCCGGCCGCACGGGCCTGCGCATCGGTCATGATGCCCTTCGAGGTGGAAATGATGGCGACGCCCAGGCCACCGAGGACCTTGGGCAGCTCGGCCTTGCCGCGGTACTGGCGCAGGCCCGAACGGGACACGCGGCTCAGCTTCTCGATGACCGGCTTGCCTTCGAAATACTTCAGGACGATCTCAAGCTCGGCCTTGTTGTTCTCGGTCTTCGTCACGCGGACGTCGCCGACGTAGCCTTCCGCCTTGAGGACGTTGGCGATCGAGGTCTTGATCTTGGAGGACGGCATCTTCACCGTCGGCTTACCGACAGCGGCGGCATTGCGAATGCGCACCAGCATGTCGGCGATGGGATCAGTCATGCTCATTAGAGTCTGCCTTATGAGTAGCACCGATATCCGCTTTCGCGAAAATCTTGTGTTGTCCCTGGGAACCCCCAGGCGGGCGGCCGGTTCCCCGACCCTCCCCCGACCGGGTCGCGGGAGCCGAACATTGTACAACAACAAGTCCGGCAGGTGCCGGACTTGTCCTTGAAACCACGGGGGAACCCCGGAGGGGCGCCCTTGGCGTCCTTACCAGCTGGCCTTGCGCAGGCCGGGAACGTCGCCGTTCATGGTGGCCTTGCGCAGCATGTTGCGGCCCAGGCCGAACTTGCGGTACACGCCACGCGAACGACCGGACAGCTCACAGCGGTTGCGCTGGCGGCTCGGCGAGGAGTCGCGCGGCAGCTTCTGCAGCTTGACGACCGCGTCGGCCTTCTCTTCGTACGAGGCGTTCTGGCTGGAGATGATCTTCTTCAGCGCGTCACGCTTCGCGGCGTACTGCTTGGCCAGCTTTTCCCGCTTGATGTCGCGGTTGACCATCGAGGTCTTTGCCATGATGTCGTTTTCCTAGCGAATCAGTTGCGGAACGGGAACTTGAACGCTTCGAGCAGCGCCTTGGCTTCGGCGTCGTTCTTGGCGGTCGTCGTGATGGCGATATCCATGCCGCGGATCGCGTCGACGGCGTCGAAGTCGATTTCCGGGAAGATGATCTGTTCCTTCACGCCCATGTTGTAGTTGCCGCGGCCGTCGAACGAACGGCCCGACACGCCACGGAAGTCGCGGACGCGCGGCAGCGAGATGCTGATCAGGCGATCCAGGAACTCGTACATCTTGGCGCGACGCAGGGTGACCTTGCAGCCGATCGGCCAGCCATCGCGGATCTTGAACGAAGCCACCGACACGCGGGACTTGGTCGTGATCGGCTTCTGGCCGGTGATCTTGGCCAGGTCGGCGACGGCGTTTTCCAGGATCTTCTTGTTGGTCGCCGCTTCACCCACACCCATGTTAATGGTGATCTTGGTGATCTTCGGCACTTCCATCGGATTGGTGTAGCCGAACTTCTTCATCAGAGCCGGCGCCACTTCTTCCTTGTAGATTTTTTCGAGACGGGTGGTCATGTCCTCATTCCTCAGGCGTCGAGCGCCTCACCGCTGGAGCGGAACACACGCAGTTTGCGTCCATCCTCCAGCACCTTGAAACCGATACGCTCGCCCTTGCCCGTTGCCGGGTTGAACAGCGCGACATTGGAGATGTGGATCGAGCGCTCGCTCTCCACCACGCCACCCGCGATACCGGCCTGCGGGTTCGGCTTGGTGTGGCGCTTGACGACGTTGACGTTGGACACGACCACGCGGTCGCCGTCCACACGCACCACATCACCCTTCTTGCCCTTGTCCTTGCCGGCGGTGACGACGACCTGGTCGCCCTTCTTGATACGGTTTGCCATTTCTATGTCCTCCGCTCAGAGCACTTCAGGCGCGAGCGAAACGATCTTCATGAACTTCTCGGAACGCAGCTCGCGGGTCACAGGCCCGAAGATGCGGGTGCCGATCGGCTCCTGCTTGTTGTTCAGCAGGACGGCGGCGTTGCCATCGAAGCGGATCAGCGAACCGTCGGGGCGACGGACGCCCTTGCGGGTACGCACGACCACGGCGTCGTAGACTTCGCCCTTCTTGACCTTGCCACGCGGGATGGCGTCCTTGACGGTCACCTTGATGATGTCGCCGATGCCGGCGTAACGGCGCTTGGAGCCGCCCAGCACCTTGATGCACATCAGTTCTTTGGCACCGGAGTTGTCGGCCGCGTCAAGGTAGCTCTGCATCTGGATCATGAGTCAGATCTCCTTTATTCGGCCGTGCGGGTGATGATTTCCACCACGCGCCAGTTCTTGGTCTTGGACATCGGGGCGATCTCGGTCACGCGCACCACGTCGCCTTCCTTGCAGCTGTTGTCCGCGTCGTGCGCGTGCAGCTTGGTGGAACGCTTGATGTACTTGCCGTACAGGGCGTGCTTGACCTGACGCTCCACCAGAATGGTGACCGTCTTGTCCATCTTGTTGCTGACGACGCGGCCTTCGATGGTGCGTTGCGCTTTGTCTTTGTTATCGCTCATCTTGGTCGCTCCTTACTTCTGGCTGCCCAGCAGGGTCTTGACGCGAGCGATCTCGCGGCGGACCCGGCGGGTTTCATGCGTCTTCGGCAGCTGGCCGGTCACCTTCTGCATGCGCAGGGAGAATTGTTCCTTGCGCAGCTCGGTCAGGTGGGCCTTCAGCTCGTCAGCCGATTTCTCGCGGAGTTGCTTGAGTTCCATTAGCGCACCGTCCGGGTCACGAAAGTGGTGGTGACCGACAGCTTGGCCGCGGCCAGGCGGAACGCCTCGCGCGCGATGTCCTCGCTGACGCCTTCGATTTCATAGATCATGCGGCCCGGCTGGATCTGGGCGACCCAGTATTCGACGTTGCCCTTACCCGAACCCATTCGGACTTCGATGGGCTTCTTGGTGATCGGCTTGTCGGGGAACACACGGATCCACATCTTGCCGCCGCGCTTGACGTAGCGGCTGATCGAGCGGCGGGCCGCTTCGATCTGGCGCGCGGTCAACTGACCGTGCGCCGTGGCCTTCAGGCCGTACTCGCCGAAACTGACGAGGTTTCCGCTCCAGCTCAGGCCTTCGTTACGGCCCTTGTGCATCTTGCGGTACTTGGTTCGCTTGGGTTGCAACATGACTGATTACCTCGCGTCGCGGTCACGAGCCGGGCGCGACGGACGTTCGCTGCGCTCGGGGCGCGCGTCGTCCTGCTTCTCCTGACCCACCTGGCTGAAATCGAAGATTTCGCCCTTGTAGACCCACACCTTGATGCCGATGATGCCGTAGGTGGTCTTCGCCTCGGCAAAACCGTAATCGATGTCGGCACGCAGCGTGTGCAGCGGCACGCGGCCTTCGCGGTACCACTCCGAACGGGCGATTTCCGCACCGTTCAAGCGGCCGGCGACGTTGACCTTGATGCCCAGGGCACCCAGGCGCATCGCGTTGCCCACGGCGCGCTTCATGGCGCGACGGAACATGATGCGGCGCTCCAGCTGCTGCGCGATCGATTCGGCCACCAGCTGGGCGTCCAGCTCGGGCTTGCGCACTTCGGTGACGTTGATGTGCGCCGGGACGCCCATCAGGTCGCTCACTTCCTTGCGCAGCTTCTCGATGTCCTCACCGCGCTTGCCGATCACCACGCCCGGACGGGCGGTGTGGATGGTCACGCGGGCGGTCTTGGCCGGACGCTCGATCAGGATCTTGGAAATGCCCGCCTGCGCCAGCTTCTTGCGAAGCATCTCGCGCACCTTGAGGTCCGCGGCGAGGTAGTCGGCGTAGTCGCGCTTGTTGGCGAACCACTTGGAATTCCAGTCCTTGGCGATGCCCAGGCGGATACCGGTCGGATGAACTTTGTGACCCATACTTATTTGCCCTCGCCCACGACCACGGTGATGTGGCTGGTGCGCTTCAGAATGCGGGTGCCACGGCCCTTGGCGCGGGCCATGAAACGCTTCAGCATCGGACCTTCGTCGACCATGATGGTCTTGACCTTCAGCTCGTCGACGTCGGCGCCCTGGTTGTTCTCGGCGTTGGCGATGGCGGACTCCACGACCTTCTTGATCAGGTGGGCAGCCTTCTTGTCCGAGAACTTCAGCAGGTTGACGGCGCGTTCGGCCGGCAGGCCACGCACCTGGTCAGCGACCAGGCGAGCCTTCTGGGGGGAGATGCGCGCGGTGCGCAGGATGGCTTTCGCTTCCATGGTCATCTCTCCTTACTTCTTGCCGCCGGCTTTCTTGTCGCCACCGTGACCCTTGAAGGTACGGGTGACGGCAAACTCGCCGAGCTTGTGGCCGACCATGTTCTCGTTGACCAGCACCGGAACGTGGTTCTTGCCGTTGTGGATGGCGATCGTGAAGCCCACCATTTCCGGCAGGATCATCGAACGGCGCGACCAGGTCTTGATCGGCTTCTTGCTGCCGCCCGCGGCCTCCACCTTCTTGACGAGGTGGTGATCGACGAACGGGCCCTTCTTGAGTGAACGTGCCATGGTCGATTAGCCCCTACGATCGCGGACGATGAATTGCTGCGTGCGCTTGTTCTTGCGCGTCTTGTAACCCTTGGTCGGCACACCCCACGGGGTGACCGGATGCGGGTTGCCCTGGCCGGCCTTGGCCTCACCACCACCGTGCGGGTGGTCGACGGGGTTCATGGCCGCACCGCGGACGGTCGGCTTGACACCGCGCCAGCGCTTGGCACCGGCCTTGCCGAGCTTCTCCAGGCTGTGCTCGTCGTTGCCGACTTCGCCCACCGTGGCGCGGCACTCGACCTGCACCTTGCGCATTTCGCCGGAGCGGAGGCGCAGCGTGGCGAAACCCTGCTCGCGAGCGACCAGCTGCACGGCGGCACCGGCGGCGCGGGCGATCTGCGCGCCCTTGCCCGGCTTCAGCTCGATGCCGTGGATCGTCGTGCCGACCGGGATGTTGCGCAGCGGCAGCGTGTTGCCGGCCTTGATCGGAGCATCGCTACCGGCGATGACCTGGTCACCGGCCTTCAGGCCCTTCGGGGCGATGATGTAGCGACGCTCGCCATCGACGTAGCACAGCAGCGCGATGTGCGCGGTGCGGTTGGGATCGTATTCGATCCGCTCCACGCGCGCCGGGATGCCTTCCTTGTCGCGCTTGAAGTCGATGATGCGGTAATGCTGCTTGTGGCCACCGCCGATATGACGGGTGGTGATGCGACCGTGGTGGTTGCGACCGCCGGACTTGCTCTGCTTCTCGAGCAGCGCAGCATGCGGAGCACCCTTGTGCAGGTCGGGCGTCACCACGCGGACCGCCGAACGGCGACCGGGGGAGGTGGGCTTGAATTTCATCAATGGCATGTGGGTCTACCTCAGGCCTTGGCCGACACGTCGATGGCCTGACCATCGGCCAGACGCACGTACGCCTTGCGCCAGTCGCCGCGGCGGCCGGCGCGGTTACGGAAGGACTTGTTCTTGCCCTTGACGTTGACCACGTTGACCGTCTCGACCTTGACGTCGAACAGCTGCTCGACCGCGGCCTTCACATCGGCCTTGGTGGCATCGTTCGAGACTTCGAAGACGTATTGGTTGGAGAGTTCCTGCAGGCGCACGGTCTTTTCGGAGACGCGCGGAGCACGCAGCACGGCAAAAATCTTTTCGTTGCTGATCATGCCAGCCACTCCTCGATCTTCTTGACGGCGTCGGCCGTGATCAGCACGGAGTCGGCACCGACCAGTGCCGCCGGGTCCAGGCCCTGCACGTCGCGCACTTCCACATAGGGAAGGTTGCGGGCGGACAGGTACAGGTGCTCGGAGGCATCCTCGGTGACGATCAGCGGACGCTGACCCAGGTCCAGGCCCTTCAGCTTTTCAACCAGGGCGCTGGTCTTGGTGGCGTCCACGTCGAACGCTTCCACGACCTTCAGGCGGTTCTGGCGGTTCAGCTCGGACAGGATCGAGCTGATGGCCGCGCGGTACATCTTGCGGTTGACCTTCTGCGCGAAGCTGCGCGGCTTGGCCGCGAAGGTCACGCCGCCGCCGACGAAGATCGGCGCGGTCAGGGCGCCGTGACGGGCACCGCCGCCCTTCTGCTTCTTGGACTTCTTGGTGGTGCCGTTCACTTCGGCGCGCGTCTTCTGCGCCTTGGTGCCGGCACGACCGGCGTTGCGGTAGGCAACGACGACCTGGTGGACCAGATCCTCGCTGAACTCGCGGCCGAACACGTCGTCGGAGACCGACAGCTTGTTGGCGCTACCTGTAATGGCTAGTTCCATGGTCGTTCTCCTCAACCCTTGCTCGCCGGACGCACGATCACGTCGCCACCCGGCGCACCCGGCACGGCGCCGCGAACGGCGATCAGGCCGCGCTCGGCGTCCACGCGGACGACTTCCAGGTTCTGCGTGCTCTGCTGCACGGCACCCATGTGGCCCGACATCTTCTTGCCCGGGAACACGCGACCCGGCGTCTGGCGCTGACCCAGCGAACCCGGCGCGCGATGCGACAGCGAGTTACCGTGGGTGGCGTCGCCCATGCGGAAGTTCCAGCGCTTGATGGTGCCCTGGAAGCCCTTGCCCTTGGTGACGCCCTGGACGTCGACGATCTGGCCGACTTCGAAGATGTCGGCCTTGATCTCGCCGCCGACGGTGAAGTCGCCCAGCTTGTCGGCTTCCACGCGCAGCTCCCACAGACCACGACCGGCTTCGACCTTGGCCTTGGCCAGGTGACCGGCGACCGGCTTGGTGACGAGCGAGGCGCGACGGGTGCCCACGGCGACCTGCACGGCGCTGTAGCCGTCGGCTTCCGGGGTCTTGATCTGCGTGATGCGGTTCGGGGTTGCTTCGATCAGCGTCACCGGAATGGACTTGCCATCTTCGGTGAACACACGGGTCATGCCAGCCTTGCGGCCGACGAGACCCAACGAATATTTCTTCGCGGTCATGGTCGTGGGCCTCAGGTCAGCTTGATCTGCACGTCGACGCCAGCCGCGAGCTCGAGCTTCATCAGCGCGTCCACGGTCTTGTCGTTGGGGTCGACGATGTCGAGCACGCGCTTGTGCGTGCGGGTCTCGTACTGGTCACGCGCGTCCTTGTCGACGTGCGGAGAAACCAGGATGGTGTAGCGCTCGATCTTGGTCGGCAGCGGGATCGGGCCGCGCACTTGCGCGCCGGTCCGCTTGGCCGTCTCGACGATCTCGCTGGCCGAGCGGTCGATCAGACGATGATCGTACGCCTTGAGCCGGATTCGGATCTTTTGGTCCGCCATGACGGAAATTTCCTTCGTTAAAGAGCGACGGGCGCGGCCTCTGGGATGCCTTGCCCCGGTTAGTCCAAGCTGTTCCAGCTCCCCACCACCCGCGTCAACTCCACGGACGGAAAGTGCCGGAATCGGCTGGGGATCTTCCTGAAAAACTAGGCAGGCCGGTAAACCGGCCCGCCCAGACATGAAAGTATAGGACGCGTGACACACCCCGTCAACCACCGGGGCGCCCTGCCCGACCCGAAGGCCTGCAGGAAGGCACGCGACACTCCGTGTCTGGCGAACACGAGGCGCTTCCTGCACCTCTTTTCGCGGTAGAACCAGCGGCCTCCCAGGGGGCGCTGGCGGATCATGCGATTCCTTTCGGGCCAAGCGGCCGTCAAGGGGCGCGCATCATAGCGCAGGTTTTGCTGTTTTGCAGCATCCCGCCATGAAAATGCATGGGATTGCTGCAAATAAAGAGGCGGACCGAGCTTCCGGTCCGCCCTTGTCGCTTCATCAGGCCGCTGGATCCCCGTCTGCACGGGGATGACGGCCTGACAAAGCCGGACGGGCTGGCCCGTCCGGATCAGGACGTCACTTGATGATCTTGGCCACCACGCCGGCGCCGACCGTACGGCCACCTTCGCGGATCGCGAAGCGCAGGCCTTCGTCCATCGCCACCGGGTTGATCAGGGTCACCACCATCTTCACGTTGTCACCCGGCATCACCATTTCCACGCCTTCCGGCAGGGTCACGGCGCCCGTGATGTCGGTCGTGCGGAAGTAGAACTGCGGACGGTAGCCCTTGAAGAACGGGGTGTGACGGCCGCCTTCGTCCTTGCTCAGCACGTAGACTTCGGCTTCGAACTCGGTGTGCGGGGTGATCGAACCCGGCTTGGCCAGCACCTGGCCACGCTCCACGTCGTCACGCTTGGTGCCGCGCAGCAGCAGACCGGCGTTGTCGCCCGCCTGGCCCTGGTCCAGCAGCTTGCGGAACATTTCCACGCCCGTAACCGTGGTCTTCTGGGTCGGACGGATACCGACGATCTCGATTTCCTCGCCCACCTTGATCACGCCGCGCTCGATACGGCCGGTCACCACGGTGCCGCGGCCCGAGATCGAGAACACGTCTTCCACCGGCATCAGGAACGGCTTGTCGACGTCACGCTCCGGGGTCGGGATCCAGCTGTCCAGCGCATCGACCAGCTTCAGGATCGCCGGCACGCCGATCTCGCTCTGGTCGCCTTCCAGCGCCAGGCGGGCCGAGCCCGAGATGATCGGGGTGTCATCGCCCGGGAACTCGTACTTGCTCAGCAGTTCACGGACTTCCATCTCCACCAGCTCCAGCAGCTCGGCGTCGTCCACCATGTCGGCCTTGTTCAGGAACACGACGATGTACGGCACACCGACCTGGCGCGAGAGCAGGATGTGCTCGCGGGTCTGCGGCATCGGGCCATCAGCGGCCGAGCACACCAGGATCGCGCCGTCCATCTGGGCGGCACCGGTGATCATGTTCTTCACGTAGTCGGCGTGGCCCGGGCAGTCCACGTGCGCATAGTGGCGCGAGGCCGATTCGTATTCCACGTGGGCCGTGGAGATCGTGATGCCGCGCGCCTTCTCTTCCGGCGCCGCGTCGATCGCGTCATAGGCCTTGAACTCGCCACCGAAACGCTCCGCGCCGATCTTCGTCAGCGCCGCCGTCAGCGTCGTCTTGCCGTGGTCAACGTGACCAATCGTGCCCACGTTCACGTGGGGCTTGGTGCGTTCGAACTTACCCTTTGCCATTGTCTTCTACCTTGTTATGCGTGATTCGTGACGGGAATGCCGGGCGCTACGATCGCAGCGCCCGGCTCCCAACTCTTAGTTCTTCTTGACGACCGCGTCGGCGATGTTGGCCGGCGCTTCCGCGTAGTGGTCGAACTCCATCGAGAACGTGGCGCGACCCTGCGACATCGAACGCAGCGTGGTGGCGTAGCCGAACATTTCGCCCAGCGGCACCATCGCGGCGATCACCTTGCCGGACGGACTGTCGTCCTGACCCTGCAGGATGCCGCGACGACGGCTCACGTCGCCCATCACGTCGCCCAGATAGTCTTCCGGGGTGACGATCTCGACCTTCATCATCGGCTCCAGCAGGACCGGCTGGGCCTTGCTGAAAGCTTCCTTGAAGGCCATCGAACCGGCGACCTTGAACGCCATTTCGTTGGAGTCGACGTCATGGAACGAACCGTCCACGGCCTTGATGGCGATATCGACCACCGGGAAGCCGGCCAGCGGACCGCTCTTCATGGCGTCTTCGATGCCCTTGCCGGCAGCGGCCACGTATTCCTTCGGCACGACGCCGCCGACGATGGCGCTCTCGTAGGAGAAGCCCACGCCGCGCTCGACCGGCGACATTTCGATGACGATGTGGCCGTACTGGCCGCGACCGCCCGACTGGCGCACGAACTTGCCGTCCTGCTTGACCGACTTGCGGATCGTCTCGCGGTAGGCCACCTGCGGCTTGCCGACGTTGGCCTCCACGTTGAACTCGCGCTTCATGCGGTCCACCAGGATTTCCAGGTGCAGCTCGCCCATGCCCGAAATGATCGTCTGGCCGGATTCCTCGTCCGTCTTGACGCGGAACGAGGGATCTTCCTGCGCCAGGCGACCCAGGGCCAGACCCATTTTCTCCTGGTCGGACTTGGTCTTCGGCTCCACCGCCATCGAAATGACGGGCTCCGGGAACACCATGCGCTCCAGGGTGATGATGTGGTCGAGCGAGCACAGCGTGTCACCCGTGGTGACGTCCTTCAGGCCCACGGCCGCCGCGATGTCGCCGGCACGCACTTCCTTGATCTCGTCGCGCTGGTTGGAGTGCATCTGCAGGATGCGGCCCACGCGCTCCTTCTTCGACTTGACCGGGTTGTACACCGCGTCGCCGGAGTTCAGCACGCCCGAGTAGACGCGGAAGAACGTCAGCGAACCCACGAACGGATCCGTCATGATCTTGAACGCCAGCGCCGAGAACGGCTCGTTGTCGCCCGCCTTGCGGCTGTCTTCCTTCTCGTTCTCGTCGATGCCCTGCACCGGCGGACGGTCGGTCGGCGACGGCAGCAACTGGATCACGCCGTCGAGCATGGCCTGCACGCCCTTGTTCTTGAACGCGGAGCCGCAGTAGACCGGGATCACTTCCACCTTCAGCGTGCGCTCGCGCAGGCCGGCGATGATCTCGGCCTCGGACAGGTCGCCTTCGTTGAGGTACTTGTCCATCAGCTCTTCGCTGGCTTCGGCCGCAGCCTCGACCATGAACGCACGGTCCGTCGCAGCCTTGTCGGCCAGCTCGGCGGGAATGTCGCGGTACTCGAACTTCGTGCCCTGCGAAGCCACATCCCAGTGGATGTACTTCATCTTCAGCAGGTCGATGACGCCCTCGAAGCCGTCCTCGGCGCCGACCGGCACCTGCATCGGCACCGGGTACGCACCCAGGCGCGTCTTCAGCTGATCGACGACCTTGAAGAAGTCGGCGCCGGTACGGTCCATCTTGTTGACGAACGCGAGGCGCGGCACGGCGTACTTGTTGGCCTGGCGCCACACGGTCTCGGACTGCGGCTGCACGCCGCCCACGGCGCACAGCACGAACACCGCACCGTCGAGCACGCGCAGCGAACGCTCGACTTCGATGGTGAAGTCGACGTGGCCGGGGGTATCGATGATGTTGAAGCGGTGCTGCGGCAGGGACTTGTCCATGCCCGTCCAGAACGCCGTGGTGGCGGCGGACGTGATGGTGATGCCGCGCTCCTGCTCCTGCTCCATCCAGTCCATGGTCGCGGCACCGTCGTGCACTTCACCGATCTTGTGGCTGACGCCGGTGTAGAACAGGATGCGCTCGGACGTGGTGGTCTTGCCGGCGTCGATGTGCGCCATGATGCCGAAATTGCGGTAACGCTCGATGGGAGTGGTGCGAGCCACGACAGTCTCTCTTTTCTGATGGAGGGCGGGCGGGATGCCGGGGCCTTCCGTGGAGGGCGGATCTTAGATGGCCGAATGCCGCCTTTCGGCGGCCTTCGGAGCGGGACGCGGGAAGCGTCCCAAGGGCACCTAGATGGTGCCGAAGGCCCTTGCTTGCAAGGGCCCGGAGGCCGTTACCAGCGGTAGTGGGCGAACGCCTTGTTCGCTTCCGCCATGCGGTGGGTCTCTTCACGCTTCTTGATGGCGCCGCCACGGTTCTCGGAGGCGTCCAGCAGTTCGGCGGCCAGCTTGCGCGGCATCGTGTTCTCGCCACGCTTGCGGGCGGACTCGATCAGCCAGCGCATCGCCAGCGCCATGCGGCGCGACGAACGCACTTCGACCGGCACCTGGTAGGTGGCGCCACCGACGCGGCGCGACTTCACTTCGACGGCCGGGGACACGTTGTCCAGCGCCTTCTCGACCAGCTCGAGAGCGTTGGGGTTCTTCTCGCCGATGACGTCCATGGCACCGTAGACGATCTTCTCGGCGACCGACTTCTTGCCGCTCAGCATCACCATGTTGATGAAGCGGGCGATCGTCTGGCTGCCGTGCTTGGGGTCCGGCAGGATTTCACGTTGGGGGGCAGAGCCTTTGCGCGACATGATTCTTTTTCCTTAAGCCTTGGGACGCTTGGCGCCGTATTTGGAGCGGCCCTGGCGGCGCTTGGCGACGCCCGAGGCGTCGAGCGAACCGCGCACGGTGTGGTAGCGCACGCCTGGCAGGTCCTTCACACGACCGCCGCGCACGAGCACCACGGAGTGCTCCTGCAGGTTGTGGCCTTCACCGCCGATGTAGCTGATGATTTCTTCCTGGTTGGTCAGGCGCACCTTGGCGACCTTGCGAAGCGCCGAGTTCGGCTTCTTCGGGGTCGTCGTGTAGACGCGGGTGCACACGCCGCGACGCTGCGGGCAGTTGTCCAGCGCGGGCGACTGGCTCTTGTACGTGGGGGCCTGCCGCGGCTTGCGGACCAGCTGATTGACGGTTGCCATAGTGGATTCTTCGTGTGAAGGCCGGAGCCTTGTTTGACATGAAAACGAAGGCAGGCCGCAAGACGGCCCACCTAGACGGAAAAGTATAGCCGGCAACCCGCCCGACCGTCAACGCGACGGAGGTAGGTGCCTGCCAACTGACTGCGATCCCGCCCTTCCTGGGCCGAAAACGAGGCGCGTCCTGCGCCTCTTTTCGTGGTCTGGGACGGCCCGGAGGCCGTCAGGTAGTACGGTTCAGCTGGCGCTGGACTCCTCGCCGGCTTCGTCGGCGGCCGCGACCGCGGCTGCCGGAGCAGCCTCGGCAGTACCACCGGACAGGGCGTTCACCTCGGCCTCGGTCAGACCGGAGGCGTTGCGGCGGCGCTGGTTGTGGTACGCCAGGCCGGTACCGGCCGGAATCAGGCGACCCACGATGACGTTTTCCTTCAGGCCGCGCAGGCTGTCGCGGGTACCGCGGACGGCGGCCTCGGTCAGCACGCGGGTGGTCTCCTGGAACGAGGCCGCCGAGATGAACGACTCCGTCGCCAGCGAGGCCTTGGTGATGCCCAGCAGCACCGGGTCGTACTTCGCCGGGATCTCGTTGCGGGCGATCAGCTTGGCGTTCTCTTCGATGAAGCGCTGCTTCTCGATCTGTTCGCCGGCCAGGAACTTGCTGTTGCCGGCATCGGTGATCTCGACCTTGCGCAGCATCTGGCGGGTGATCACCTCGATGTGCTTGTCGTTGATCTTCACGCCCTGCAGGCGGTAGACGTCCTGGATTTCCTTGACCAGATAGGCCGCCAGCGGCTCGACACCCAGCAGACGCAGGATGTCCTGCGGGCTCGGCTCGCCGTCCACGATGGTTTCGCCCTTGGCCACGTGCTCGCCTTCGAACACGATGATCTGGCGGAACTTCGGAATCAGCTCCTCGTGCTCCGAACCATCCGTGTCCTTGATGATCAGGCGCTGCTTGCCCTTGGTGTCCTTGCCGAAGCTGATGACGCCGGAACGCTCGGCCAGAATGGCCGGATCCTTCGGCTTGCGGGCTTCGAACAGGTCGGCCACGCGCGGCAGACCACCGGTGATGTCGCGGGTCTTCGACGCTTCCTGCGGCACCTTGGTGACCACGTCGCCCACGCCGACCGGCGCGCCATCCTGCAGGTTGACGATCGAGCGCGGCGGCAGCAGGTACTGCGCCGGCAGGTCGGTCCCCGGGATGCTCAGGTCCTTGCCGTCCTTGTCGACGATGCGGACGATCGGACGCAGGTCCTTGCCCTGCGAGCCGCGACGCTTCGGATCGGTGATCTCGCGCGAGGCCAGACCGGTCAGGTCGTCGGTCTTCTCGATGACGGTGACGCCGTCGACGAAGTCCACGAAGCGCACGAAACCGGCCACTTCCGACACGATCGGGTGATTGTGCGGATCCCAGTTCGCCACGGCCTGGCCGGCGGTGATCTGCGCGCCGTCCTTGACGGTGATCGTGGCGCCGTAGGGCAGCTTGTAGCGTTCGCGCTCGCGACCGTGGCCGTCGAGCACCGACAGTTCGCCCGAGCGCGAGACCGCGACCAGGCTGCCATTGGCGTGTTCGACGAACTTGAGGTTGTTGAACTTGATCGAGCCGGTCGTCTTGACCGTGATGTTGTCGACCGCAGCCGCACGCGACGCCGCGCCACCGATGTGGAACGTACGCATGGTCAGCTGGGTGCCGGGCTCGCCGATCGACTGCGCGGCGATGACGCCGACCGCTTCGCCGATGTTGACGATGTGGCCACGGGCCAGGTCGCGGCCGTAGCAGTGCGCGCAGACGCCGAAGTCGGATTCGCAGGTGATGGTGGAACGCACCTTCAGGGCCTGCACGCCGGCATCTTCCAGCTTCTGCACCCACGCTTCGTCCAGCAGCGTGTTGCGGGTGACGATCGGATCCTCGTCGTTGCCCGGCAGGAACACGTCCTCGGCCACGATGCGGCCCAGCACGCGGTCGCGCAGCGGCTCGACCACGTCGCCGCCTTCCACGATCGGGGTCATGGTCAGGCCTTCCTGCGTGCCGCAGTCGACCTCGGTGATCACCACGTCCTGCGCCACGTCGACGAGGCGACGGGTCAGGTAACCGGAGTTCGCGGTCTTCAGCGCGGTATCGGCCAGACCCTTGCGGGCACCGTGGGTGGAGTTGAAGTACTCCTGCACGTTCAGGCCTTCGCGGAAGTTCGCCTTGATGGGCGTCTCGATGATCGAACCGTCGGGACGGGCCATCAGGCCGCGCATGCCGGCCAGCTGGCGGATCTGCGCCTGGCTACCGCGGGCGCCGGAGTCGGCCATGATGTACAGCGAGTTCATCGACTTCTCGTTGATGGTCTCGCCCTTGGCGTTCTGCACCTTGTCGGTACCGATCGTGTCCATCATCGCCTTGGCGATGCGCTCGTTGGTGCGCGACCAGATGTCGACCACCTTGTTGTAACGCTCGCCGGCGGTGACCAGACCGCTCTGGTACTGCTCCTGGATTTCCAGCACTTCCTGTTCCGCTTCGCCCAGGATGCCCTTCTTCTCGGCCGGGATCAGCATGTCGTCGATGCCGATGGAGACGCCGGCGCGCGTGGCGTACGCGAAGCCGGTGTACATCAGCTTGTCGGCGAACACGACCGTGTCCTTCAGGCCCAGCATGCGGTAGCTGGAGTTGATCAGGCGGCTGATGGCCTTCTTGTTCAACTCGGTGTTGACCAGCGCGAACGGCAGGCCTTCCGGCAGGATCTCGGCGAGCAGCGCACGGCCGATCGTGGTGTCCACGATGCTGGTCTGCTGGCTGCGGCCGCCTTCCTCGTCGATCACGGTGCCGCTGATGCGGACCTTGACCTTCGCGTGCAGCTCGACGGCGCGGTTGTCGTAGGCGCGCTTGACCTCGGCGATGTTGGCGAACGCCATGCCCTCGCCCTTCTTGTTCTCCAGCGCGCGGGTCATGTAGTACAGGCCCAGCACGACGTCCTGCGACGGCACGATGATCGGCTCGCCGTTGGCCGGCGACAGGATGTTGTTGGACGACATCATCAGCGCGCGCGCTTCCAGCTGCGCTTCCAGCGACAGCGGCACGTGCACGGCCATCTGGTCACCGTCGAAGTCGGCGTTGAACGCGGTGCAGACCAGCGGGTGCAGCTGGATCGCCTTGCCTTCGATCAGCACCGGCTCGAACGCCTGGATGCCCAGGCGGTGCAGCGTCGGCGCGCGGTTCAGCAGCACCGGGTGCTCGCGGATGACCTCTTCCAGGATGTCCCAGACGTCGGCTTCTTCGCGCTCGACCAGCTTCTTGGCGGCCTTGATGGTGGTGGCCAGGCCGCGACGCTGCAGCTTGGCGAACACGAACGGCTTGAACAGCTCCAGCGCCATCTTCTTCGGCAGGCCGCACTCGTGCAGGCGCAGGGTCGGACCGACCACGATGACCGAACGGCCGGAGTAGTCGACGCGCTTGCCCAGCAGGTTCTGGCGGAAGCGGCCCTGCTTGCCCTTGATCATGTCGGCCAGCGACTTCAGCGGGCGCTTGTTGGTACCGGTGATGGCGCGGCCGCGGCGGCCGTTGTCCATCAGGGCATCCACCGACTCCTGCAGCATGCGCTTTTCGTTGCGCACGATGATGTCCGGCGCGTTGAGCTCCAGCAGGCGGCGCAGGCGGTTGTTGCGATTGATGACGCGGCGGTACAGGTCGTTCAGGTCGGAGGTCGCGAAACGGCCTCCGTCCAGCGGCACCAGCGGACGCAGGTCCGGCGGCAGCACCGGCAGGACGGTCATGACCATCCATTCCGGACGGTTGCCCGACTCCAGGAACGCTTCCATCAGCTTGATGCGCTTGGTGAGGCGCTTGAGCTTGGTTTCCGAACCGGTGCTGGCGATGTCCTCGCGCAGGTTGACCATCTCGGCCTGCAGGTCGATCGTGCGCAGCAGGTCGTAGACGGCCTCGGCGCCCATGGCGGCGTCGAAGTCGTCGCCGTGCTCCTGGCGCGCCTGCATGAACTGCTCTTCGGTCAGCAGCTGGCGGCGCTCGAGCGAGGTCAGGCCCGGCTCGGTGACGACATACGCTTCGAAGTACAGCACGCGCTCGATGTCGCGCAGGGTCATGTCCAGCATCAGGCCGATGCGCGACGGCAGCGACTTGAGGAACCAGATGTGCGCGACCGGGCTGGCCAGGTCGATGTGGCCCATGCGCTCGCGGCGCACCTTGGCCAGCGTCACTTCCGTGCCGCACTTCTCGCAGACGACGCCGCGGTGCTTCATGCGCTTGTACTTGCCGCACAGGCACTCGTAGTCCTTGATCGGCCCGAAGATGGCCGAGCAGAACAGGCCGTCGCGTTCGGGCTTGAACGTGCGGTAGTTGATGGTTTCCGGCTTCTTCACTTCGCCGAAGGACCACGAGCGGATCAGGTCCGGCGAAGCCAGCGCGATCTTGATCGCGTCGAAGTCCAGCGTCTGGCGCTGCTGGTTGAAGAGGTTGAGCAGGTCTTTCATGGTGTTTCTCCGTCAGGAGGAATCTTTGTCGATGGCGGGTTGACCGGGGTCGATCGGCGCAGCGGCAGGTCGGTGCCGCCGCGCCACATCGGTCAGTCTTCCAGTTCCATGTTGATGGCGAGCGAGCGGATTTCCTTCACCAGCACGTTGAAGGATTCCGGCATGCCCGCGACCATCTCGTGGGCGCCGTCGACGATGTTCTTGTACATCTGGTTGCGGCCCTGCACGTCGTCCGACTTGACCGTCAGCATTTCCTGCAGGGTGTGCGCCGCGCCGTAGGCTTCCAGCGCCCAGACTTCCATTTCACCGAAGCGCTGGCCGCCGAACTGCGCCTTGCCGCCCAGCGGCTGCTGGGTGACGAGCGAGTACGGACCGGTCGAACGCGCGTGCATCTTGTCGTCGACCAGGTGGTTCAGCTTCAGCATGTGCATGTAGCCGACCGTGGTGTGGCGATCGAACGCCTCGCCGGTGCGGCCGTCGAACAGCTGGGTCTGACCGCTGATCGGCAGGTCCGCGAGCTCGAGCATGTGCTTGATCTCGGTTTCCGCCGCGCCGTCGAACACCGGGGTCGCCATCGGCACGCCGTCGGTCAGGTTCTTGGCCAGCGCGATCAGTTCGGCATCGCTGAACTGGTCCAGGTCCACGCGGTCCTCGCCCAGCTTCTGGTCGTGGTTGTAGATCTGGGTCAGGAACTTGCGCAGGTCGGCGACCTTGGCCTGGGCTTCCAGCATGTCCTGGATCTTGCGACCCAGACCCTTGGCGGCCCAGCCCAGGTGGACTTCCAGCACCTGGCCGATGTTCATGCGCGACGGCACGCCCAGCGGGTTCAGCACGATGTCCACGGTCTCGCCGGTGGCCATGTACGGCATGTCCTCGACCGGCACGATGGTCGACACGACACCCTTGTTGCCGTGCCGGCCGGCCATCTTGTCGCCCGGCTGGATGCGGCGCTTCACGGCCAGGTAGACCTTGACCATCTTCAGCACGCCCGGGGCGAGGTCGTCGCCGGCGGTGATCTTGCCGCGCTTGTCGGCGAAGCGACGCTCGAATTCCTTCTCGTGCGCCTGGATCTGCATCTGGGCGCGCTCGATGGCGTCGGACGCGTCATCGTCCTTCATGCGCAGGGTGAACCACTCGGACTTCTTCAGGCCGTCGAGGTAGGCATCGGTGATCGCGTCGCCCTTCTTCAGCGCGCCCGGACCGCCGTTGGCGACCTTGCCGACCAGCTGCGAACGCAGGCGGGCGTAGATGGCGCCTTCGAGGATGCGGAACTGGTCGTCGAAGTCCTTCTTGACGCGCTTGATCTCGTTTTCCTCGATCTGGCGCGCACGCTTGTCCTTCTCGATGCCGTCGCGGGTGAAGACCTGCACGTCGATGACGGTGCCGTCCATGCCCGGCGGCACGCGCAGCGAGCTGTCCTTCACGTCCGAGGCCTTCTCGCCGAAGATCGCGCGCAGCAGCTTCTCTTCCGGGGTGAGCTGGCTTTCGCCCTTCGGCGTGACCTTGCCGACCATGATGTCGCCGGCGCGCACTTCGGCGCCGATGTACACCACGCCGCTCTCGTCGAGGCGGTTCAGCGCCTGCTCGGAGACGTTCGGGATGTCGGCGGAGATTTCCTCCGGCCCCAGCTTGGTGTCGCGCGCGACGCAGGTCAGCTCTTCGATGTGGATCGTGGTGTAGCGATCCTCTTCCACCACGCGCTCGGAGAGCAGGATGGAGTCTTCGAAGTTGTAGCCGTTCCACGGCATGAACGCGATCAGCATGTTCTGGCCCAGCGCCAGCTCGCCGATGTCGGTCGAGGGACCGTCGGCCAGCACGTCGCCGCGCGCGACCACGTCGCCCACGTTCACCAGCGGACGCTGGTTGATGCAGGTGTTCTGGTTGGAGCGCGTGTACTTGATCAGCGAATAGATGTCGACGCCGGCATCGGTCTCGCCGGAGATTTCGACCTCGTTGACCTTCACCACGATGCGGCCGGCGTCGATCTGCTCGACCACGCCGCCACGGCGGGCGTTCACGGTCACGCCCGAGTCGCGCGCCACGGCGCGCTCGATGCCGGTACCGACCAGCGGCTTCTGCGCACGCAGCGTCGGCACGGCCTGGCGCTGCATGTTGGCGCCCATCAGTGCGCGGTTGGCGTCGTCGTGCTCCAGGAACGGCACCAGCGCCGCGGCGACCGACACGGTCTGCATCGGCGAGACGTCCATGTAGTCCACTTCGCCCGGCGGCTTCAGCAGCGACTCGCCCTGGTAGCGGCACGGCACGAACTGTTCGGTCAGGCGGCTCTTGGCGTCATGCAGCGCGTTGGCCTGCGCGATGACGTACTCGTTCTCCTCGATCGCCGACAGGTACTCGATCTCGTCGGTGATCGTGCCGTCCACGACCTTGCGGTACGGCGTCTCGAGGAAGCCGTAGCTGTTGGTGCGGGCGTACACGGCCAGCGAGTTGATCAGGCCGATGTTCGGGCCTTCCGGGGTCTCGATGGTGCAGACGCGGCCGTAGTGGGTCGGGTGCACGTCGCGGACTTCGAAGCCGGCGCGCTCGCGGGTCAGGCCACCCGGGCCCAGGGCCGAGACGCGACGCTTGTGCGTGACTTCCGACAGCGGGTTGTTCTGGTCCATGAACTGGGACAGCTGCGAGGAGCCGAAGAACTCCTTGATCGCGGCGGCCACCGGCTTGGCGTTGATCAGTTCCTGCGGGGTCAGGCCCTCGGACTCGGCCATCGACAGGCGCTCCTTCACCGCGCGCTCGACGCGGACCAGGCCCACGCGGAAGACGTTCTCGGCCATCTCGCCGACCGAACGCACGCGGCGGTTGCCCAGGTGGTCGATGTCGTCGACGGTACCGCGGCCGTTGCGGATCTCGGTCAGGACCTTGATGACGTCCAGGATGTCCGAGGTCTCGCCCAGCGTGGCGACCAGGCGCTTGGCTTCTTCATCGTTGCGCGCGCCGAAGTACTTCTTGTCGTACAGCACGGCTTCGCCGGTGGTTTCCTTGCGGCCCACGCGACGGTTGAACTTCATGCGGCCGACGTTCGACAGGTCGTAGCGCTCGAAGGTGAAGAACAGGTTGTGGAACAGGTTCTGCGCGGCGTCCTTGGTCGGCGGCTCGCCGGGACGCATCATGCGGTAGATCTCGACCAGCGCTTCCAGCTGGGTCTTGGTCGGATCGATGCGCAGCGTGTTGGACAGGTACGGACCGCGGTCCAGATCGTTGACCCACAGCGTGCCCACGGCGTCCACGCCGGCCTTGCGGAACTTGGCCAGCTGGTCGTCGGTGATCTCGTCGTTGGCGGCGGCCAGCAGCTCACCGGTATTCGCGTCGATCACGTCGTGCGACAGGATGCGGCCGACGAGGTACTCATCCGGCACGGCCAGCGCGGCGATGCCGGACTGTTCCAGTTGCTTGACGTGGCGCGCGGTGATGCGCTTGCCGGCTTCCACGATGACCTTGTCGCCATCGGCCAGGTCGAAGTTCAGCGTCTCGCCGCGCAGGCGCTCGGCGACCAGTTCCAGCTGCACGCCTTCCGGCAGGATGTGGAAGGTGTTGACGTCGAAGAACTCGTTGAGCATCTCCTCGTTGGAGTAGCCCAGCGCGCGCAGCAGGATCGAGACCGGCAGCTTGCGGCGACGGTCGATACGCGTGAACAGCGCGTCCTTCGGGTCGAACTCGAAGTCCAGCCAGGAGCCGCGGTAAGGAATGATGCGGGCGCTGTACAGCAGCTTGCCCGAGCTGTGCGTCTTGCCACGGTCGTGGTCGAAGAACACGCCCGGCGAACGGTGCAGCTGCGAGACGATGACGCGCTCGGTGCCGTTGACGATGAAGGTGCCGTTGTCGGTCATGAGCGGAATCTCGCCCAGGTAGACCTCCTGCTCCTTCACGTACTTGATGGCCTTGGTCGACGACTCGCGGTCGTAGATCACCAGGCGCACGGTCACGCGCAGCGGGGCGCCGTAGCTCAGGCCACGGTTGCGGCACTCGCGCTCGTCGAACACGGGCTCGCCGAGCTTGTAGCCGACGTATTCCAGCGCGGCGTTGCCGCTGTAGCTGGCGATCGGGAAGACCGACTTCAGCGCGGCATGCAGGCCACGGTCCTCGCGCTTGGCGGGGTCGGTGTGCTCCTGCAGGAACTCCCGGTAGGAGTCGACCTGGATGGCGAGCAGGAACGGGACCTCGAGGATCGACCGCTGCTTGCCGAAATCCTTGCGGATGCGCTTCTTTTCGGTGAACGAATATGTCGTCATGTGACTGTGCCTCTGGCAGCGTGGGGCGCGCGTCCGCGACCGCACGGGGGACATTCTTTCGAACGGGGGAATTTCCAGTTGGAAGTCGCTGGTATTGCCGGCACCAGCACGCCTTCTGCCGCTACTTCCAACTACAAACTCGCGTTTACATCGCTACGTCTTGAAACGACCGAAGGCCAGGGGCTTTCGCCCCCGGCCTCGGGTTGTCGCCTGGGTGGACCGGCGACGGATACGGCTTACTTGACTTCGACGCTCGCACCAGCGGCTTCGAGTTCCTTCTTGAACTTGTCGGCGTCTTCCTTCGACACGCCTTCCTTCAGCACGCCGCCGGCCTCGGTGAGGTCCTTGGCTTCCTTCAGGCCCAGGCCGGTGATGGCGCGGACAGCCTTGATGACGTCGACCTTCTTCGCACCGGCGTCCTTCAGGACGATGGTGAACTCGGTCTGCTCTTCGACCGGGGCGGCGGCAGCGGCCGGACCGGCAGCGGCGACGACCGGGGCGGCGGCGGAGACGCCGAACTTCTCTTCGATGGCCTTGACCAGCTCCATCACTTCCATCAGGGTCTTGCCGGCAATGGCGTCGACGATCTGTTCGTTGGAAAGGGACATTGTGTTTACCTTTGGAAATTATCTGGGATTAGGGTTCGTAGAACCGTAAAGACGTCGAACTCAGGCTTCAGCCGGGGCTTCGGCAGCGGCTTCCGCCGGCGCGTCGCCACCATCCTGCTTGTCGGCCACGGCCTTGACGGCGCGGGCGAACATGGACGCAGGTTCGGCCAGCACGCGGGCCAACATGGCCAGCGCCTGATCGCGGGTCGGCAGCGATGCCAGGACTTCCACATGGCTGGCCGGATACAGCTGGCCACCCACGGAGACGACCTTCGGCAGCAGCTTGTCGTTGCCCTTGGCGAATTCCTTGATCAGGCGACCGGCTGCGCCGGGCTCCTCGGTCGAAAACGCGTACAGCAGCGGACCGACGAGCTTGTCCTGGACAACCTCGAATTCGGTACCGGCAATGGCGCGCGCGGCCAGCGTGTTCTTGACAACCTTCAAGTACACGCCGGTCTCGCGGGCCTTCTTGCGCATCGCGGTCATTTGGCTGACCGTGGTGCCTGCGTATTCGGCAGCGACCAGGGAGTGCGCCTTGGCGGCGACGTCTGCCAGTTCGGCGACTACTTCTTGCTTCTGGGACAGATTGAGAGCCATACACTCCTCACTAATTGACTCCGCTTGCGGCTCCTGCCGCTCGCGGTCCTGGACGGCGTCCATCCTGGATGCCGGGGACTTGCGGTCCCGTCGGTGGCCTGTCTGACTGGCCGGCCTTGCGGCCAGCACCAGAAAACTTCCAGAAGGCGGCACCATCTGCGCAGGCGCACTCCCTTGAGGGGAATGGATTAAGCGGTCCCGCTAGCCACGACGGCGATTCCCTGCCAACACGAGCCTCCCTGCCCGTCGTCGTTGCGCGCTGACCGCACCTGCGGTCTTTGACGGCTATCGCTTGCACCGGTCTCCCGGCCTGGGCGACTGCCCTCAAAATTCGTTGCGCCCTGTCCCTCGTCGCGGGACAGGGGTAAAGCGATTACTTCAGGGACAGCGAAGACTGGTCCACGGTCACGCCGGGGCCCATGGTCGAGCTGACCGAGATCTTCTGCAGGTACTGACCCTTGGAGGTGGCCGGCTTGGCCTTCACCAGGTCGATCAGCAGGGCCTGCAGGTTCGACTTCAGCGCTTCGTCCTCGAAGCTGGCCTTGCCGATGGTGCAGTGGATGATGCCGGCCTTGTCGGTGCGGTAACGCACCTGGCCCGACTTGGCGTTCTTGACCGCCTCGGCCGGGTTCGGCGACACGGTGCCGACCTTCGGGTTCGGCATCAGGCCGCGCGGGCCCAGCACCGTACCGAGCTTGCCGACTACGCGCATCGCGTCCGGCGTGGCGATGACCACGTCGTAATTGATGTCGCCAGCCAGCATCTTCTCGGCCAGGTCGTCCATGCCGACGGCTTCCGCGCCGGCGGCGGCGGCTTCGTCAGCCTTGGCGCCGGCCGGGGCGAACACCGCCACGCGGACCGACTTGCCGGTACCGGCCGGCAGCACGGTCGAACCGCGCACCTGCTGGTCGGACTTCTTGGCGTCCACGCCCAGGCGCACGGCCACGTCGACGGACTCGACGAACTTGGACTTGACCGCGGTCTTGATGATCTTCAGGGCCTCGTCAATGGCATACGCCTTGCCGGGGGTCACGGCGGCCAGGATGGCCTTCTGTCGCTTGTTCTGTGCCATCTCTTAACCCTCTACCGTCAGGCCCATGGAGCGGGCGGAACCCGCGATCGTGCGCACCGCTGCGTCCAGGTCGGCCGCGGTCAGGTCGGGTTCCTTCGCCTTGGCGATGTCCTCGAGCTGCTTGCGGGTGACCTTGCCCACCTTCTCGGTGTTCGGGCGCTTGGAGCCGGACGTGATGCCGACGGCCTTCTTCAGCAGGATCGACGCCGGCGGCGTCTTCGTGATGAAGGTGAAGGTACGGTCGGAATAGGCCGTGATGACCACCGGAATCGGCAGGCCCGGCTCCAGCTTCTGCGTGGCGGCGTTGAACGCCTTGCAGAATTCCATGATGTTCAGGCCGCGCTGACCCAGCGCAGGACCGACCGGCGGCGAGGGGTTGGCCTGGCCGGCCTTCACCTGCAGCTTGATGTAACCGACAACTTTCTTTGCCATGTAAGTACTCTCCGGGTGCTAGCGCCTGGGTGGCAGGCTCCCCATCGGACCGGGAAAATCACGCGTCCCGGCATCGCGTTTTCTTGAACGCGCCAATGGCCACCCGAAGGCGGCCATGGCTCCT
Organism: Pseudoxanthomonas sp. GW835-FHT14C01; assembly: GCF_058793715.1. Classification (NCBI taxonomy): domain Bacteria; kingdom Pseudomonadati; phylum Pseudomonadota; class Gammaproteobacteria; order Lysobacterales; family Lysobacteraceae; genus Pseudoxanthomonas; species Pseudoxanthomonas sp. GW835-FHT14C01. The sequence continues at coordinate 351,588 of NZ_JBXAGB010000002.1, read as the reverse complement.
GCCCGGCATCGCCGTCAGGGAGCCGCGCAGTATATCAGGATTTCACCGCCCCGGCTGAACGTGCCGGGCCGCCGGGTCAGGCCTTCTCGACCTGCCCGAATTCCAGCTCCACCGGGGTGGAACGGCCGAAGATCAGCACCGCGACACGCAGGCGGCTCTTCTCGTAATTGACTTCCTCGACCACGCCGTTGAAGTCGTTGAACGGACCATCGGTGACGCGGACCATTTCGCCGGGCTCGAACAGCACCTTGGGCTTGGGCTTCTCGACGCCTTCCTGGACGCGGTCGAGGATGGCAGCCGCCTCTTCGTCGCGGATCGGCAGCGGACGGTCGGCGGTACCGCCGATGAAACCGAGGACCTTCGAGGTGTCCTTCACCAGATGCCAGCTCTCGCTGTCCATCCGCGGGATCCCGCCCTCGTCGTGGGTCTCGATCTGGACCAGCACGTAGCCAGGGAAGAACTTGCGCTCGGAACGGCGCTTCTGGCCGGAACGCATCTCCACGACTTCTTCGGTCGGAACCAGGACGTCGCCGAACTTTTCCTGCATCTCGTCGCGGACGATGCGGTCGCGAAGGGCCTGGGCCACCGACTTCTCGAAGCCCGAATAGGCATGGACGACATACCAACGCTTCACTGCGGCACTCTCCTCAACGACCAAAATTCAGGAACAGCTCGATCGCTTTCTGGATGCCGAAATCGAAGGCGGCCAGGATCAGGCTCAGGATGATGACCACGATGACGACCACCCAGGTCGTGCGGGTCGCTTCCTCGCGGGTCGGCCAGACGACCTTGCGCAGCTCGAAGCGCGACTCGGACAGGAATTCGCGCGTGTCGCGGCCCTTGCCGGTCTGCAGGAACACCAGTGCACCCAGCGCCAGGCCCGCGACCACTGCCAGCGCACGCACCGGCGTGGCCCACTGGCCGTTGAACCACCACCATGCGACCAGGCCACCGACGACCAGCGCCAGCGCCAGCACGTACTTGGCGATGTCAGCTGCGGGCGTACCGGCTTTGGATTGTTCGACCTTGCTGTTCAAGTCAGTTGTCGCTCTTTGCTTTGGGGAGTGCCGGGGATCCGGACTCCGCGGGGAAGGAAGTGGCACGCCAGGAGGGACTCGAACCCCCAACCTGCGGTTTTGGAGACCGCTGCTCTGCCAATTGAGCTACTGGCGTATCGATTTGCTACAACCTTCCCTTAGACGGCGAAGGCGGACCGAGGTTCCGGTCCGCCCTTGTCGCTTCATCAGGCCGCTGGATCCCCGTCTGCACGGGGATGACGGCCTGACAAAGCCGGACGGGCTGGCCCGTCCGGATCAGGACGTCACTTGATGATCTTGGCCACCACGCCGGCGCCGACCGTACGGCCACCTTCGCGGATCGCGAAGCGCAGGCCTTCGTCCATCGCCACCGGGTTGATCAGGGTCACCACCATCTTCACGTTGTCACCCGGCATCACCATTTCCACGCCTTCCGGCAGGGTCACGGCGCCCGTGATGTCGGTCGTGCGGAAGTAGAACTGCGGACGGTAGCCCTTGAAGAACGGGGTGTGACGGCCGCCTTCGTCCTTGCTCAGCACGTAGACTTCGGCTTCGAACTCGGTGTGCGGGGTGATCGAACCCGGCTTGGCCAGCACCTGGCCACGCTCCACGTCGTCACGCTTGGTGCCGCGCAGCAGCAGACCGGCGTTGTCGCCCGCCTGGCCCTGGTCCAGCAGCTTGCGGAACATTTCCACGCCCGTAACCGTGGTCTTCTGGGTCGGACGGATACCGACGATCTCGATTTCCTCGCCCACCTCGATCACGCCGCGCTCGATACGGCCGGTCACCACGGTGCCGCGGCCCGAGATCGAGAACACGTCTTCCACCGGCATCAGGAACGGCTTGTCGACGTCACGGTCCGGGGTCGGGATCCAGCTGTCCAGCGCATCGACCAGCTTCAGGATCGCCGGCACGCCGATCTCGCTCTGGTCGCCTTCCAGCGCCAGGCGGGCCGAGCCCGAGATGATCGGGGTGTCATCGCCCGGGAACTCGTACTTGCTCAGCAGTTCACGGACTTCCATCTCCACCAGCTCCAGCAGCTCGGCGTCGTCCACCATGTCGGCCTTGTTCAGGAACACGACGATGTACGGCACACCGACCTGGCGCGAGAGCAGGATGTGCTCGCGGGTCTGCGGCATCGGGCCATCAGCGGCCGAGCACACCAGGATCGCGCCGTCCATCTGGGCGGCACCGGTGATCATGTTCTTCACGTAGTCGGCGTGGCCCGGGCAGTCCACGTGCGCATAGTGGCGCGAGGCCGATTCGTATTCCACGTGGGCCGTGGAGATCGTGATGCCGCGCGCCTTCTCTTCCGGCGCCGCGTCGATCGCGTCATAGGCCTTGAACTCGCCACCGAAACGCTCCGCGCCGATCTTCGTCAGCGCCGCCGTCAGCGTCGTCTTGCCGTGGTCAACGTGACCAATCGTGCCCACGTTCACGTGGGGCTTGGTGCGTTCGAACTTACCCTTTGCCATGGCTGCTGGTTCTCGAGTGGATCAAATGGATGGAAGTGGTGCTCACGAAAGGAATCGAACCTTCGACCTCCTCCTTACCAAGGAGGTGCTCTACCGACTGAGCTACGTGAGCGTGAAACCGGTTGTGTTGCCTGGATTGCCGCTGGTCCTGCGCGGTGTTCAGTGGAGCGGGAGACGGGAATCGAACCCGCACTAGTAGCTTGGAAGGCTACAGTTCTACCATTGAACTACTCCCGCACCGGGAGACCACTACAACGCGAAACAACAACGAAAACTGGTGGAGGGAGGTGGATTCGAACCACCGAAGGCGTAAGCCAGCAGATTTACAGTCTGCCCCCGTTGGCCGCTTGGGTATCCCTCCGGGATCACCGGACTGACTGGGCCGGGGCCAAATCAAACCAGGGTGAAACAGCCCGAGATTTTGGCGTGTGCCGGCACGTCTGTCAACGCGTCCGGAGTACTTTTTTCTCAGACGTTGAACCGGAAATGCAGGACGTCGCCTTCCTGCACGCGATATTCCTTGCCTTCCAGCCGCAGGCGGCCCGCATCGCGGGCACCGGCTTCGCCCTTGTACTTGAGGAAGTCGTCGAACGCGATGGTCTCGGCGCGGATGAAGCCCTTCTCGAAATCGGTATGGATCACGGCTGCGGCCTGGGGAGCGGTGGAACCCGCCCGCACCGTCCAGGCGCGGACCTCCTTCACGCCGGCGGTGAAGTACGTCTGCAAGCCCAGCAGGGTGTAGGCCGCGCGGATGACCCGGTTCAGGCCCGGCTCGTCCAGGCCAAGATCGGTCAGGAAGGCATCCCGGTCGGCATCGTCGAGCTGGGACAGCTCTTCCTCGATCGCCGCCGATACCGGCACCACCTGCGCACCCTCGGTCGCGGCACGGGCACGCACGGCCTCCAGGTGCGGATTGTTTTCGAACCCGTCCTCCAGCACGTTGGCCACGTACATCACCGGCTTCAGCGTCAGCAGGAACAGGTCGCGGACCAGCGCCTTTTCCTCGTCATCCAGGCCCAGCGCGCGACCCGGCTTGCCGTCGTTGAGGCCGGCCTGCAGCTTCTGCAGCACGGGCTTGCGCGCGATCGCGTCCTTCTCGCCCGCCTTGGCCGAGCGCTCGGCGCGGTTCAGCGCCTTCTCGACGCTTTCCAGGTCGGCCAGCGCCAGCTCGGTGTCGATGGTGTCGATGTCCGAAATCGGATCGATGCGATTGTTGACGTGGATGACGTCGTCGTTCTCGAAGCAGCGCACCACGTGGGTGATCGCATCCACTTCGCGGATGTGCGCCAGGAACTTGTTGCCCAGGCCTTCGCCACTGGCGGCGCCCGCCACCAGGCCGGCGATGTCGACGAACTCCACCGCAGTCGGAATGACCTTCTGCGGCTTGACGATCTCGGCCAGCTGGTTGAGGCGCAGGTCCGGCACCGGCACCACGCCCACGTTCGGCTCGATGGTGCAGAACGGGAAATTGGCCGCAGCGATGCCCGCCTTGGTCAGCGCGTTGAACAGGGTGGACTTGCCGACGTTCGGCAGACCCACGATCCCGCATTTGATGCCCATGTCTACATCCGTGATTCGTGATTCGTGATTGGTGATTCGGGGCCGGATCCGTCCCTGCAAATCACCAATCACCAATCACGGCTTCTGCGTATGCAGTCGCGTCATCGCATCCATGAAATTGCCCGCCACCGCCAGCGGCAATACATCCATCGCATCGTCGATCGCGCGCGCGATCAGCACTTCATCGTCCTTGCCCGGCTTGCCCAGCACCCAGCCCGTCACCCGGTCCTTGTGGCCCGGATGACCGATGCCGATCCGCAGCCGATGGAACTTGCCATGCCCGAGGTGCTGGATGGTGTCGCGCAGGCCGTTCTGGCCGCCGTGTCCGCCATCGAACTTCAACCGCGCGGCCCCCGGCGGCAGATCCAGTTCGTCGTGCGCCAGCAACGCCTCTTCGGGTGCGATCTTCCAGAAGCGCAGCGCGGCGGCGACCGACTTGCCGCTGAGGTTCATGTAGGTGGCCGGCTTCAGCAGCCAGACCGGCTGACCGGCGACCACGACCTTGGCGGTTTCGCCGAACAGCTTGCTGTCCAGCCCGAAGCGCTCACCCTGCCGTTCCGCCAGGGCGTCGACAAAATGGAACCCGGCGTTGTGCCGGGTTCGGGCGTGTTCGGCACCGGGATTGCCCAGTCCGACGATGAGGCGCAAGCCTGCCATGGGGACGCATCACGCGCCCGCGCCCGCCGGAGCGGGCGCAGGATCACGCGATTACTTGTCGTCCTTCTTGGCGACCTTGGAAGCCGGCACTTCGGCCGACTCGGCCGGCGCTTCTTCGGCTTCTTCCTTGCCGTGCTTGGCGATCACGACGGCGACGTCGTGTTCCTTGCCCAGCTTCAGCTCGGGGATGGTCACGCCAGCCGGCAGCTTGACGTCGGACAGGTGGACCACCGCGCCGATGGCCAGCTCGGCCAGGTCGATCTCGATGAACTCCGGCAGGTCCTTCGGCAGGCACTCGACGACGACTTCGTTAAGTTCGTGGGTGACCACGACCTCGGCGGACTTGCCGGACGGCGACTTGTCCTCGTTGAGGAAGTGCAACGGCACCGCGGTGCGCAGCGTCTCGTTCTCGTTCACGCGCTGGAAGTCCAGGTGCATGATCTGCTGCTTGAACGGGTGGCGCTGCATGTCACGCAGCAGCACCTTCTGGATGTCGCCGTTGAGGCTCAGGTCCAGGATCGACGAGTAGAACCAGTCGTGCTGGGAGGCCAGCCAGACTTCGTTGTGGTTCAGCTGGATGCTGACCGGCTTCAGTTCGCCACCGTAAACGATGGCAGGCACGGTGCCCGCGTGACGGAGGCGGCGGCTCGCACCCTTACCCTCGTCTTCGCGGCGCTCGACCTTGATTTCATGCGTCTTAGCCATTTTCTTCACTACCTAGTTGTTGGACCGCCCTGCGGCGATCTGATGAAAGGCTCACCCGCGACCAGATGAACCCGGAATGCCACCCGCCGATGTGCCGGCGCGCAGCGGAGACTCAATCCACGTACAGCGAACTGACCGACTCGCCGAAGGCGATGCGGCGGATCGTTTCCGCCAGCAGTTCCGCCACCGACAGCTGGCGGATCTTGCTGCAGCCCTGCGCGTGCGGCGAGAGCGGGATCGTGTCGGTGACGACGAGTTCATCGAGCACCGAGTTGTTCAGGTTGTCCACCGCCGGGCCCGAGAGCACGGGATGGGTGCAGTACGCCGCCACCTTGTTGGCACCGTGCTGCTTCAGCGCCGCCGCCGCGGCGCAGAGCGTGCCGGCGGTGTCGACGATGTCGTCCACCAGCACGCAGTCCTTGCCTTCCACGTCGCCGATGATGTTCATCACCGTGGCGACGTTGGCACGCGGACGACGCTTGTCGATGATCGCCAGGTCGGCGTCGTCCAGACGCTTGGCGACCGCGCGGGCGCGCACCACGCCGCCGACGTCGGGCGACACGACCAGCAGGTTCTCCGTGCCGTAGGCGCGCCAGATGTCGGCCAGCAGCAGCGGGGACGCATATACGTTGTCGACCGGGATATCGAAGAAACCCTGGATCTGGTCGGCATGCAGGTCGACCGTCAGCACCCGGTCCGCACTGACGGCGCCGAACATCTTCGCCGCCACCTTCGCCGTGATCGGCACGCGCGAGGAGCGCATGCGGCGATCCTGGCGGGCGTAGCCGAAGTACGGCACCACCGCGGTGACGCTGCTGGCCGAGGCGCGCTTCAGCGCGTCGATCAGGACCAGCAGTTCCACCAGGTTCTCGGCGCTCGGCGCGCAGGTCGGCTGCACGACGAACACTTCCTGCCGGCGCACGTTTTCCTGGATCTCGACCTGGACTTCGCCGTCGGAGAACCGGGACACCAGCGCCTTGCCGGGACGCACGCCCAGTTCGCGGCAGATGCTGTTCGCCAACGGCTTGTTGGCGTTGCCGGAGAACACAAGCAGGTTACGTTCGTCTTGCATGGGTCGTCTCGGCGGATGCAGCTGGACTGGATTGGCAGGGGCGGAAGGATTCGAACCTACGAATGCCGGGATCAAAACCCGGTGCCTTAACCACTTGGCGACGCCCCTAGGCGTATTTCTCGGTCCCGCGACCCTGCGCCAGCGCATCCAGCAGCGGCGAGCGCGCCGCGCCCTCCACCACCCAGGCACGAAGCCCGGCAGGCAAGGACGCCAGCGCGACCTCGGCAGAGGCCCGGTCGGCGAACTCCACGAAGCAGCCGCCGCCGGAACCCGTCAAACGTGGCGTACCGATGTGCGACAGGGCCTGGAAGACCGCCTCGATGGCAGGCTCCCGGCGACGCACGACCGGCTCGAACGCGTTGCCGAGCAGTGATCCCGAAACGAAGTCCGATATTTTCGCGGGTGCAGCATCACGCGTCAAATCGGGAGCGGCGAACAGCGCGGCGGTGGGCACATGGACGCCAGGATCGGCCAGTACGTACCAGGCTGCCGGCAGGGCCAGCGGGGTCAGGATGTCGCCCACCCCTTCGGCCCAGGCATTTTCCCCGCGGACGAAAACCGGCACATCCGCACCCAGCTGCAAGCCCAGGCACGCCAGCCTGTCCGGCCGCAGACCAAGGCCCCACAGCCGATCCAGGCCCACCAGCACCGTTGCGGCGTCCGACGACCCCCCACCGAAGCCACCACCCGCAGGAATTCGTTTTTCGACGCCGATATCCACGCCTTCGGCGACGTTGGCATCTTTTTTCAGCAGTCTGGCGGCCCGGACAAGCAGATCGTCCGCCTCGGAAACGCCGGGGACGGACTCACCCACCCGCCGGATCTGGCCGTCATCTCGAACCCGCAGATGTACCGTATCCCCCCACGCCAGCAACCGGAACACGGTCTGCAGCTGGTGATAGCCATCCGCGCGACGCCCGACGATCTGCAGGGCGAGGTTGAGCTTGGCTGGCGCCGGCCAGGCCGACCAGCCTTCCGTAGCGGGGAATGCCGTCACTGTGGTGCGAGTTGCCACTGATCGACGGCGACCTTCACCGTCGCGCCCTGCCGGCGTGCCTCCATGCGGCGCGGCATGACCGGCTGGGCACCCTCGGCCGGGAACCAGTCCAGATAGTCCACCCGCCACCCCTGCTGGGACAGCGTCCGCAACCGGCCCTGAGGGTCGTATTCCACGTCGTCTGCGGGGGCGGAGGGATCGGCGACCCCGCGGACCCAATGCACCATCGACGCGACCGGAATGTCCCAGCCGGTCGCCTCGCGCAGCAAGCGATCGGCATCGGCGCCCTCACGCGCCCCGCCCTCCAACCCGTCCAGCCGTGCGACCCCCGTCTGCAGGTCGCCGCCCAGGCGCCAACTCTGCCGGGTGACCGGCGCGCTCAGCGCGACGAGATAGCCGGTGCCCGTCTGCTGCCAGTCGATCCGGCCGCTGCCGCCCTTCCCGTTCGCATTGACCGCCACCCGGCCGGCGAACGACCAGTCGGCCTGCGAGGCCAACCATGCCGTACGCGTGGCCTGGGCAGCCTGCGCCGCGGCCAGCGCTTCGGGATCGCGAAGGACCGGCGCATCGGCGACCGGCCCACGCGTGGCGCAGCCCGCCATCGACAGGGCCACGAGCCCCGCCAGCAGAAATCCTGGAACCTTCATGCGCCTGTCTTCTCCAGCGCCCGCCGCAGCGAGCGGTTGTCGGGATCGAGCTTGCGCGCCTCGTCGAAGTAGCGGCGCGCCTCGTCCTTCTGCCCCATCACCCACAGCACTTCGGCCACGTGTGCGGCGATCTCGGGGTCCTTCTGCAGCGTGAACGCGCGCCGGAGTTCGACCAGTGCCTCCGCGTTGCGGCCGAGCCGGTAGAGCACCCACCCGTAGCTGTCGATGATGGCCGCATCGTCGGGCACCGCCGTGCGTGCACGATCGATCAGCTCCAGCGCCTCCTGGTAGCGCGTGGTGCGGTCGGCGAGCGTGTAGCCCAGCGCGTTGAGAGCGGCGACGTTGTCGGGCTCGATGACGAGAATGCGGCGGAAGTCGGCTTCCGCATGATCGATGCGGTCGCGCCGCTCCCAGGCCAGCCCGCGCGAGTACAGCAGCGCCAGGTCGTCGGGGTACGCGGCCAGCCCGCGGGCGAAAACCTCCAGTTCGCCCGCGTCCTGTTCGTCCTGCTGCCGCAGTTCCGCTTCCATCAGGTACGCATCGCGGCGCGTCCCGTCCTCGACACTGGCATCGCCCTGCAGCGCGCGGGCTTCGGCGAAGGCCTCGTCCTTGCGCCCCAGGTCGAACAACGTCTTGAGCGCACGCAAGCGTGCGTCGGCGCGCTGGTCGCCGGCCGGCACGCTGCGGTACCAGGCGAGCGCTTCTTCGTGCCGGTCGAGGAATTCGGCCATCTGGCCAAGCAGCAGCCGGCGATCCGGGCTGTACTGGGTCGGCTGGTCCGTGCCCGCCTGTTTCAACTCCTCGTACAACGCAGTCAACGCGGCCTTGTCGTCGGCCTTCGCCAACAACTGCGCACGCAATCCGTACGTCAGCGTGTCCTGCGGTCCCTGCCCCATCGCCCGGGAGGCCGCAGCAGGATCGCCCAGCCGGTCGTACTCCTCGGCCAGCTTGAGCCGGAGCGCGGCATCGGTGGCCGCCTTCGGCAGCAATCCGTCCAGCACCGCGCGCGCCTCCGGCTTGCGGTCCGCCTGCAGCAGCTGGCTTGCCTGCAGCAGCGCCACGAGGGGTTCACCAGAGAACCGCTCGACCACGTCGTCGACCATGCGCCCGGCCAGCGCGGGCTGCTCGAGCTGCTGCGCGAGACCGGTGAATGCGAGCCACGGTTGCAGCTTGTCGGGGATGGCGCCTTCGTCCACCAGTTCGCGCAACAGCCGTGGCGCCAGCGCCGGATCCTTGCCCCCGCTGCCGAGCGCCGTCAGCGCATAGCGCCAGCCCAGATCGTCGGCACCCTTCATCAGCGCGGACAGCTCCCGGCGCGCGACCCGTGCCTGGCCCTGGCGCAGCGCCAGCGTGGCCTCGGCACCGCGCATGGCCAGCGTGCGCGGGGACCGGGCCCGCCACAGCTTGATCGCCTCGGCCGCGCGCGCATCGTCCTTGGCCAGCAGGGCGATGCGGGTGGCGCGCTCGGCCAGGCCGGCATCGTCGCCCCGCTTCGCCGCATCGAGATACCAGCGGGCGGCGTCGGGCAGCTGGCCCGCCTGCAGGGCGAATTCGCCTGCCATGACCGTCGTCAGTGCGTCGTCCCGCGCGGTGGCCGGTGTCGCGGCGGGCGCCGCTTTCGCGGACGGCATGGCGACCGCGAGAACCAGCACGGCGATCCCAGTACGAATCATTTCGGGCATGAACGTCACGTCGGCCGTAAAATGGCGGCCCTGATATGAGCCAGCAGCTTACTGCAAGCGCCTGAACGATGACGTTGTGGGTCCTCGGATTGAACCACCAGACCGCGCCGGTCGACCTGCGCGAACGAGTGGCGTTCGACGCCGGCACGGTGCCGCATGCGTTGTCGTCGCTGCGGGCGCTGCCCGACGTGGCCGAAGCCGCCCTGCTGTCGACCTGCAACCGCACTGAACTGTACGCGGTGGCCGAGGACGGCGACGTACTGGCGAGCTGGCTGGCCACCCACGCCGAAGGACTCGACGGGTACCTCTACCGGCATCGAGACGCCGATGCCGTCCGCCACCTGTTCCGGGTCGCGACCGGGCTGGACTCGATGGTGCTGGGCGAACCGCAGATCCTGGGCCAGGTGAAGGACGCCTGGGCCACGGCGCGCGAGCACGGGGCGCTGGGCAACCGCCTGGACCGGCTGTTCCAGCAGACCTTCGCGGTCGCCAAGCGCGCGCGCACCGATACCCGTGTCGGCGCGAACCCGGTGTCGGTCGCCTCCACCGCCGTGCGCCTGGCGCAGAACTCCTTCGCCCGCCTCAGCGAGTCGACGGTGCTGCTGGTCGGTGCCGGCGAAACCATCGAGCTCGCCGCCAAGCACCTCAGCGAAGGCAAGGTGCGCCGCCTGCTGGTCGCCAACCGCACGCTGGCGCACGCGCAGGAACTGGCCACGCGCCACGGCGGCTATGCGCTGCCGTTGACCGAACTGGAACGGCATCTGGCCGAAGCCGATGTGGTGTTCTCCGCCACCGCCGCCCGTGAGCCTGTCGTCCTGCAAGCGCAGGTCGCCGCCGCCCTGGCCAAGCGCAAGCACAAGCCGATGCTGCTGTTCGACCTGGCGGTGCCTCGCGATATCGAGGCGTCCGTGGCCGAGTTGCGCGACGCCTACCTCTACACCGTCGACGACCTGGAACGCGCGGTCGAAGACAACCGCCGCGGCCGGCGCGAAGCCGCCGACGCGGCCGAAGCGATCATCGACGTGCAGGTCGGCCGTTTCATGGAGAACCTGCACGCCGGCTCCCGCCAGGAACCGCTGAAGCGCCTGCGTGCGCTCGGCGAGTCCACGCGCGAGGACGTGCTGGCCAGAGCGCGCCAGCAACTCGCCAACGGACGCGAGCCGGAGCAGGTCCTCGAATTCCTCGCCCACACGCTGACCAACCGCCTGCTGCATCCGCCGACCGCGGCCTTGCGCGAGGCCGCGATGAGGGGTGATGCGGAGTTGACGCGTGCCGCCGATCGGCTGTTTCCCGCGCAGCCGCCCTATTCCCATCCGAAGAAAGACGATGACGCCGACGCTGCGCCGTAAGCTCGAAGCGCTGGCCGAACGCCGGGAAGAACTCGAACGCCTGCTCGCCGATCCCGGCGTCATCGGCGACAGCGAGCGCTTCCGCAATTTCTCGCGCGAATTCTCCCAGCTGGAACCGGTGGCCACCGCGATGGCGGAAGAAAAGCGCGCGCAGGCCGACCTGGCCGCCGCGCAGGCGATGCGCGACGACCCGGAGTTGTCCGAGCTGGCCGACGAGGAGATCGCCGCCGCCCAGCAACGCCTGGCGCAGCTCGACGACGAGCTGATGCTGTTGCTGCTGCCGAAGGACAACCGCGACGACGGCAACCTGTTCCTGGAAGTCCGTGCCGGCACCGGCGGCGATGAAGCCGCGATCTTCGCCGGCGACCTGTTCCGCATGTATGCGCGCTACGCCGAGCGCCAGGGCTGGAAGGTCGAGATCGAATCCGACAGCCCCGGCGAACATGGCGGCTACAAGGAGGTCGTCGCGCGCGTCGTCGGCCGCGGCGCATATTCGAAACTCAAGTTCGAATCCGGCACCCATCGCGTACAGCGCGTGCCGGAGACCGAGTCGCAGGGCCGCATCCACACCTCGGCGGCGACCGTCGCGATCATTCCGGACGTGGATGAAGTCGACGACATCGTCATCAACCCGGCCGACCTGAAGGTCGACACCTTCCGCTCGTCCGGCGCCGGTGGCCAGCACGTCAATAAGACCGAGTCGGCGATCCGCATCACCCACGTGCCGAGCGGCGTGGTGGTGGAATGCCAGACCGAGCGCAGCCAGCACGCCAACCGCGACAAGGCGATGAAGCGGCTGAAGGCGCAGCTGCTGGACGCCGAACGCAGCAAGCAGCAGGCCGCGCAGGCGGAAACGCGCAAGCTGCAGGTCGGCAGCGGCGACCGCAGCCAGCGCATCCGCACCTACAACTTCCCGCAGGGCCGCATCACCGACCATCGCGTCGAAGGCCTCACGCTGTACGACCTGCCCAACATCATCCAGGGCGACCTGGACGAACTGATCGACCGCCTGAGCCGCGAGCATCTGGCGGACGAGCTGGCGCGACTGACAGAAGCGGCCTGATGCTGAAGATCAACCGACACACCGTCCGCTCCGTCCCGGCGAACGCCGGGACCCAGTGACTTGCTGTTGTTCGGGTAGGCTGCAAGCACATGAAGACGCTGGGTCCCGGCATTCGCCGGGACGACGGTGTCGAAGCATGCCGGATCCCCGATGGCGCGCCGCGCCTGAAACAAGGAAACATCGTGACCGTTTCGATAACCCGCGCAACCACCGACGATGTCGACACCGTCGCGCCCTTGTTCGACCTCTACCGCGTGTTCTACGGCAAGCCGTCGGATCCGGCACTGGCGCGCGAGTTCATCGACGCGCGCATGACCCGTGGCGAGTCGGTGATCCTGCTGGCGAACAGCGACGGCAAGGCGGTCGGCTTCACCCAGCTCTACCCTGCTTTCTCGTCCGTCAGCGCCACCCGCACCTGGATCCTCAACGACCTGCTGGTGCTGCCGGACGCACGGCGAAAGGGTGTGGCCAGCGCGTTGCTCGTCGCCGCCGCAGATTTCGCGCGTGACCACGGCGCGCTGCGGTTGGAACTGGAAACCGACCACGACAACGTCACCGCACAGGCGCTGTATCGCGCGATGGGCTGGACGCCGTACGACGGCACCCTGCGCTTCCGCCTGCCGCTTTAGGCTCCTCGGACTGGGCCGTCGTTTGCTGGTTGTGGGAGCGACACCAGTCGCGGACCAGGCGGCACCGTCGCGACTGACGTCGCTCCCACGCCCGCTTCGTGTGGGCCGTGCTTGTCTCGCACCGCCGGCAGTCGCTAGGCTCCCCTCATGATCACCATTGTCGCCTTCGCCACCACGCGCACCCTTGAATCGGGCGGTTGCGATGACCACTGACGACCCGCGCGACGAACGCGCGCAACTGCGGCAGCGGGTGAAGCAGGTCCCGCAGGACTTCATCGCCTGGGTGATGCTGTCGGATGCGGAACTCGATCACGGCGACGCCGACGCCGGGCTGCGCGCCGCCGAGCGCGCACTGAATCTCCGCCCGCGCCATCCGGAAGCGCTCGCACGCCTTGGCCGCAGCCACTGGCTCTCGGGCCGGCACGTGCTGGCCGCCCAGGCCTTGAGCGATGCGGCGGCGCAGGCGCCGCAACATCCTGGCATCGCGCTGTGGCTGGGCCACGCGCTGGAAGATGCCGGCGAAGCCGAAGCCGCCGCGCAGGCCTACGAACATGCCTACCGGCTGGTCCCGGGTGAGCCGCTGTTCGCCGCGCACCTGTTGAACTGGCGCCGCAAGCTGTGCGACTGGCGCGATCTCGACGGGCTGTCCGCGCAGGTGCGCCGTGCCGTGGGCGAAGGCAACGGCGTGATCGAGCCGTTCGCCTTCCTCAGCGAGGACGCCAGCGCCCGGGAGCAACTCGCTTGCGCCCGCCAGCGCGCGCGGGCGCTCGCCTCCATCGTCCGACCATTGCCGCCCGCCACGCGCACGCAGGAGGACGCGCCGTTGCGCCTGGGCTTCCTGTCCAATGGCTTCGGTGCGCACCCGACCGGCCTGCTTACGGTTGCGTTCCTCGAGGCCCTGCACGCGCAGGCAGCGGTATCGGCGCACCTGTTCGCGCTGACGCCCGACGACGGCAGCCCGATCCGGCAACGGCTGGCGGCGGCGACGCAACTGCACGACGTGTCCGGACAACCGCATGCGCGCATCGCGCAGGCGATCCGGGACCAGCGCATCGACGTGCTGTACGACCTCCGCGGCTGGGGCGGCGGCGGTACGCCTGAAGTGCTGGCGATGCGTCCCGCGCCGGTGCAGGTCAACTGGCTGGCGTATCCAGGCACGTCCGGTGCGCCGTGGATCGATTATGTGCTGGCCGATCGCTTCGCACTGCCCGACGCGCTGGTGCCGTCGTACAGCGAAACCGTCGCCTGGCTGCCGGGCGCCTTCCAGCCGTCGGACACGCGTCGCACGGTCGACACGCCTCCGTCGCGCAACGCCTGCGGCCTGCCCGATGCCGGCGTGGTCTACGCCTGCTTCAACAACAGCTACAAGGTGAACCCGCACAGTCTCGGACGCATGCTGGAGATACTGGCGAGCGTCGAAGGCAGCGTGCTGTGGCTGCTGTCGGGACCCGGCCGCGCCGACGACCGGCTGCGTGCGGCAGCGCAGGCGCGCGGCATCGATCCGGCGCGCCTGGTGTTCATGCGCAAGCTGCCGCACGCGGACTATCTGGCGCGCTACCGGCATGTCGACCTGTTCCTCGACACGCATCCGTACAACGCGCATACCACCGCCTCCGATGCGCTGTGGGCCGGCTGCCCGGTGCTGACCTGTCCCGGCGCGACCTTCGCCGCACGTGTCGCCGGCAGCCTCAACCATCATCTCGGCCTGGACGACATGAACGTGGCCGACGACGCGGCCTTCGTCGCGGTGGCGATCCGCCTGGGTCACGACGCCGCAGCGCGCGCGGACCTGCGCGCGCGCCTGCAGGCGGCGATCACGCAGTCGCCGCTTTTCGACATGCCGCGGTTCGCGCAGGGCTTCGCCGACATCGCCCGACGCATGATGGAACGCCATCGCAACGGTTTGCCACCCGCGCCGCTCGACTGACCCGCGATTGCGCTACCCTTCGGGCATGAGCCATGCCGACGCCTTGATTCCGCTGCACCTGTGCGTGCTGACCGTCTCCGACAGCCGCACGCTCGCCGAGGACCGCTCCGGCGACTACCTCATGGATGCACTCACGCAGGAAGGCCACCGCCTGCATGAACGCGCCCTGCTGCCCGACGACCGCTACCGGTTGCGCGCGCAGGTCTCGCAGTGGATCGCCGATCCAGGCGTCGACGGCATCCTGGTGACGGGCGGCACCGGCTTCACCGGACGCGATTCCACGCCCGAAGCGCTGTTGCCGTTGCTGGACAAGGAAATGCCCGGCTTCGGCGAACTGTTCCGGCATGTCAGCGTGGACGAGATCGGCACCTCGTCGCTGCAATCGCGCGCGTTCGCCGGCCTGGCCAACCAGACCTTCATCTTCTGCCTGCCCGGCTCCACCTCGGCCTGCCGAACGGCGTGGGAGAAGATCATCCGCGCCCAGCTCGATGCCCGCACGCGTCCGTGCAACCTGGCCACGCTGCGTCCCCGCCTGAAGGAATGAGCCAAGGAGTGCCCGCGATGTCCCTCGATGCCACCCTGCGTCTGCTCACCAAGGCCAGCGGCCTGACCGCCGCCGATCTCGCCGCCGCCATTCCGCGCGCGGGCGTCGCGACGGTGAAGTCCTGGCTCGCCGGCGAGAAGATGCCCGGCGGCGACCAGCTCGCCGCCCTGGCACGCGCCTTCGGCGTACCGGCGGGCGCGCTGCTGTCGGAACTCGCGACGACGCTGGACCCCTCCCGCACCCAGGGCGAACACGACCTGCTCGCCGCCTACCGCGCGCTCAACACGCGCCAGCAGGGGGCGTTGCTGGAAGTCGCCCGCGGCATGGCCGGGCACAAGGCCCGCCGCAAACGCTGATTCCCCCGCCACACAGGACGTCGTGATGAAACCGCTCAAGCGCAAGGACTACGAAGCCCGGCTCAAGCCGCTGCAACTGGAACTGGCGGCGATGGCGCGCTGGGCCTCGCATTGCGGCGCCCGCATCGTGGTGGTGATGGAAGGCCGCGACACCGCGGGCAAGGGCGGCGCGATCGGCGCGATCACCGAACACCTCAATCCGCGCCAGTGCCGCGTGGTGGCCCTGCCGAAACCCAGTGAGCGCGAGGCCTCGCAGTGGTATTTCCAGCGCTACATCTCGCACCTGCCGGCGGCGGGCGAGATCGTCCTGTTCGACCGCAGCTGGTACAACCGCGCCGGCGTCGAGAAGGTCATGGGCTACTGCAGCGACGAGCAGCACGCGCGTTTCCTGCAGCAGGCGCCGGTGTTCGAACGCGGCATCACCGACGACGGCATCCTGCTGTTCAAGTACTGGCTGTGCGTGGACCAGGCGCAGCAGGAAGAACGCTTCGCCGAACGCGCCGAAGAACCGCTGAAGAGCTGGAAGCTGTCGCCGATCGACCTGAAGGCGCGCGAAAAGTACGCCGACTACACCGCCGCGCGCGAGACCATGCTCAAGGCCACGCACACGAAACATGCGCCGTGGACGCTGGTCGACTTCAACGACCAGCGCACCGGCCGCCTGACCCTGATCCGCGACCTGCTGGATCGGCTGCCCGATACGCAGGTCCCGCTGGAACCGCTGGGCCTGCCGCCATTGAAGGGCAAGCTGCACAAGGAACGCTACGGCGTGCTGAAGCCGATCAAGCCGCAGCGCGGCGACTGACGCATGCGCCTGCCGTTGATGGCCGCGCTGTGGCTGGCCGCCTCGCGCGCAGCAGCACAGGACGCCGCCACCACGACCGACGATGACCCGGCCACGACGCTGGATACGCTGGTCGTCAGGCCGGAGCCGGAGGAAGTGCTGGATCTCTACCGCTTCGAGAATCCGGTCGATGTCGCGCCGACGGTGTTCGAACGAAGCTGGAAAGAGCCGACCAGCCTGGAACAACTGGGCAAGAACGGCGGCATCGTGCCGGTGCTGACCGGGCTCGCGGCGAAAGGCATACAGACCGGCGCGCGCAGGATTCCCGGCTGGAAGGAGCCCATGCAGACCGTGACCGCGCGGCCTCCGCCGCTGGACGAGGAACAGACAGCACGGGCGCTGCGCTTGCAGCAGTCCGGCGAGCCCTGAGGCTGCATCCTCCGGCCGCCGTGGACGCATGCACGCGCCGGTTACGCCGACACTGACGGGCACGCCGACCTCCTCATCACGTTACCGACGCACGCAACGCACGCGCCAGACCGCGATGTCCCGGGTCCGCCGCGCGCACCCGGGACGCCATCGACAGGTCGCCACGGGACATCGTGCGGTCAAGGCGTGTCCGCGCGCAGCGCGCGTGGCGGTGCGCGCGATGATGCCTGCCGCACGCGCGCGTCTCCGTACGTGACGCGTCGCGTGTCGCGCGTCGGCGTGTTCCGTCTGCTTACCAGCGCGGCGCAGCCATCGCGGCGCCAACAATTGCGATAGCCCAACTGCATCACATCCGTTCATGCGTGCATGCGGCATACCGGCCTCCGGCGGATCCGATGCGGGCCGTCCACCCCCACACCGCACTACCCGGCACGACGTGGACTGCCTTGCAGTCCGCGACCTCCACCTTACGCAAGGCCATGGGAGAGTGAACATGTTGAGGAGTTTGGGAAGGACCTGTTGGCTGCTCGGCGCACTGGCGATGGCCGCCAGCGGCAGCGCCTACGCACAGACCGTCAGCTGCAGCGGCGTACCCGCGTGGACGCCATCCACCATCTACAACCCCGGCGACCGGCTGGTGTACCAGAACCGGCTGTACGAGGCGAAGATCCAGATCTGGAACGCGCCACCGACGCATTGCACGAGCTGCGGCTGGTACCAGGACCTGGGCGCGTGCGGCACCGGCGGCAACCAGCCGCCCAGCGTCACCCTGACGGCCCCCACGAACGGCGCCAGCTTCGCCACCGGCAGCACGGTGACGGCCATCGCCACCGCCAGCGACAGCGATGGCACCATCGCCCGCGTCGAGTTCTTCCGCGGCACGACGTCGCTGGGCGTGGATACGACCGCGCCCTACACCGCGACCTGGTCCAACGCCACGGCCGGCAGCCATGCGATCCGTGCCGTGGCGACCGACAACGGCGGTGCGAGCACGCCGTCGGCCACGGTCACCATCACGGTCGCCACGCCGTCCGATACCATCGCGCCCAGTGTGCCGACCGGCTTGAGTTCGCCGTCGAAAACCGCCTCCAGCGTTTCGCTGGCCTGGAATGCGTCCACCGACAACAGCGGCGGCAGTGGTGTGGCCGGTTACGACATCTACCGCAACGGCGCACTGGCGGGTTCGGCCACCGGCACCAGCTTCACCAGCACGGGTCTGGCGGCGAGCACGGCGTACAGTTTCACCGTCCGCGCCCGCGACAATGCCGGCAACGCCTCCGTGCAGAGCGGCGCCATCAGTGTGACGACATCGGCGGCCGGCGATACCGTCGCACCGTCGGTGCCCACCGGCCTGGCCGTGGTCGGGCAGACCAGCAGCAGCATCGCGCTGGCGTGGAATCCGTCCAGCGACAACAGCGGTGGCAGTGGCGTGGCGGGCTACGACGTCTACCGCAACGGCACGCTCGCCGGATCGCCCAGCGGCAACAGCTACACCGTGACCGGCCTGGCCGCCGCCACCAGCTACAGTTTCACCGTGCGCGCACGCGACGTGGCGGGCAATGCGTCCGCCCAGAGCACTGCGGTCGCCGGCAGCACCACGTCCGGCGGCGGCGGCAGCAAGCGTCTGCTCGGCTATTTCGTGCAGTGGGGCATCTACGCGCGCAACTACCGGGTGAAGAACATCGACACCAGCGGTACCGCCGCCAAGCTCACCCACATCAACTACGCTTTCGGCAACGTGCGCAACAACCGCTGCGAGGTGGGCGTGACACAGCCCAGCAACGAGGCCACCGGTGCGGGCGGTGACGCGTTCGCCGACTACACCAAGGCGTTCAGCGCGGCGGAAAGCGTCGACGGCGTCGCCGACACCTGGGACCAGCCGCTGCGCGGCAACTGGAACCAGCTGAAGGAACTGAAAGCCAAGCATCCCGGCCTGAAAGTGCTGATCTCGCTGGGCGGCTGGACCTGGTCGCGCGGCTTCTCCGAAGCGGCCAAGCCGGCCAACCGGCAGGCATTCGTGGCCTCATGCGTCGACGCGTACATCCGCGGCAACCTGCCCGTCACCGACGGGGCGGGCGGCGCAGGCGCGGCGCTGGGCGTGTTCGACGGCATCGACCTGGACTGGGAGTACCCCAACGCCTGCGGGCTCAGCTGCGGATCGGCGGAGGATCGCGCCAATTTCACCGCGCTGCTCGCCGAGTTCCGCAGCCAGCTCAACGCGGTGCGGCCCGGCCTGCTGCACACGGTGGCGGTGGGTGCCGGGGTCGACAAGATCGCGGCCACCGATCCGGGCCAGTACGCGCAGCACCTGGATTTCATCAACATCATGAGCTACGACTTCCACGGCACCTGGGAACCACGGACCAACCACCATTCGGCGCTGTTCGACTCGCCCAACGATCCTTCCACCGGCGATGTCCGCTTCTACAACAGCAACGATGCGGTCGAGGCCTTCCTGCAGCGCGGCGTGCCGGCGTCGAAACTTAACCTGGGCATCGGTTTTTATGGCCGCGGCTGGACCAACGTGCCCAACGTCAACAATGGCCTTTACCAGAGCGGCAGCGCCGCTGCGGGCACGTACGAAGCGGGCAACGAGGACTACCGGGTGCTGAAGAACCTGGCATGGCCCAGCTTCATCGATCCGGTGGCGCGCGCGCACTGGATCTACAACGGCACCACGTTCTGGTCGTTCGACAACCCGGCGATCGTCACCGAGAAGATGAACTACGCCAAGGTGCAGGGACTGGGCGGCGCGTTCTTCTGGGAGCTCAGTGGCGACGATGCGCAGGGCACCCTGGCCAAGACGATGAGTGCGGGACTGGAGTAACCGCAAGCAGTGAGGAGGAAGCGGCCGAACGGCCGCTTCCTTTCTTCTGCTGCCACGAAGCGGCCTTCAGCCGGTCACGAACCCTGCGCCAACCGCCTCGTGCCAGTCGTCGCGCACCACCTCGTCCACGCGCGCCGACGGCGGCCCTTGCCGCAGCCATGCCTCCAGTACATCGAGCGCACGGGCATCGCCATCGGCGATCACTTCCACGCGGCCGTCCGGCAGGTTGGTCGCGCGCCCCGACAGCCCGAGATCGAGCGCACGCGCGCGCGTCGAGGCACGGTAGAACACGCCCTGCACCTTGCCGCTGACCAGGAAGCGCGCCGCCGCCATCACGCTTTCGCTTTCGGACCGCCGGACGCGTCGATGACGGCTTGGATCTCCTTGCCCGTCACCGGACCGAGGAACTGCTTGGCGACCTTGCCGTCCGGCGCGATCAGGTAGGTCAGCGGCAGGCCTCGCGGCGTGGCGAAATCGGCCGGCGGGTTGTACACGTCGAGGATGGCGATGGGATACACCACCGGACGTTCGGCCAGGAAGGCCTTCAGGTCTTCCGCTTCGATGTCTTCGTACGCCAGTCCGATCACCTCGATATGCGCGTTGTCCTTGTCCAGCGCGGACAGGTCGGGCATTTCCTTCAGGCACGGCGCGCACCAGGTCGCCCAGAAGTTCACCACGACCCATTTGCCGCGATGGTCGGCGAGCGTGTAGTCGGCGCCGTCGAGCGTCTTCACCTGCAGCGTCGGTACCTCGGCCGTGCGATCGGCCGGCTTCTGCGTGGCCGGATCCACCGTTTGCACATGTGCCTCGATGGCCGGCTCCGCGGTCCCGGACGGTGCCGAGCCGGCACTGCAGGCAACCAGCGACAGCGCGAGCGCCACCGAAAAGGAAGATACGGACTTCATGCAGGCTCCTGATTGGATTCGACGAACAGGTCGCTGACGCGCTTCTTCAGCAGCTCCCGCAACGGCATGCGCAGGTCGTCCAGCGCCGCGCGCGCGGCGCGGCCCAGCGCATCGTCATGGAACGGCAGGTGCGCTTCGGCGACCGGAATGCGCAACTGGCAGGCTTCGTACAGATCGCACAGCGTCAGGTCGTCCAGGTCGCGCGACAGCAGCCATTCGCCTTCCTCGTCGCGGCGCAACAGGTTGATCCCGGACAGCTGGCCGAGCATCTGCTGGATCAGCGAATCGGTCAGCATCGGCTCCATCGCCAGGATCTGGTCGCTGTGCAGGCCACGGCCCTGTTCGCGCGCCTGCGCGAAGCGGCCCAGCATGCGCAGCAGACCGTAGAGTTCGTAGCCCAGCGGCAACCGCAGCGCGACCGGCTGGTAGCGGAACGCCGCCATGCCGGAAGCGAGCGATGCGCCCAGCAGCACCGCCACCCAGCACAGGAAGATCCACAGCAGCAGGATCGGGGCGGCGGCCACCGCACCATAGATCTTCTGGTAGGAATTGAAGCTGCCCAGGTACACGCCCAGCCCCCACTTCGCCAGTTCCAGCAGCACGGTCGCCAGCAGCGCGCCGGCCACCGCATAACGCCACTTGATGGTCCGGTGCGGCACCACGCGGTAGATCACCACGATGGCCGCCAGTTCGATCAGCACCGGCGCGATGCTCAGCGACAGCGCCTGCAGCCACTTGCCGCCGCTGGTCGCGAATACGGGCAGCGCATAGAAGCGTGCGGACAGCGCCAGCGAGGCCGCCGCCATCAGCGCGCCCAGCGTCAGCACGGTCCAGTAGACGAGGAAGCGCGACAGCTTCGGCCGTGCGCTGTGTACGCGCCAGATACGGTTGAAGGTGGTCTCGATGCTGTTGAGCGTGATCAGCAGCGAGGCCACCAGCGCGATCACGCCCACCGCCGTCAGCTTGCCGGTGTTGGAGAGAAAGCCGTCCAGCTTCTCCTTCAGGCTGGCCGCCGCGCCCGGCAGGAAGTTGGCGAAGATGTAGTCGCGCAGCTGCGCGCTCCATTCCTGGAACACCGGGAAGGCGGACAGCACGCCGAACACCACCATGGCCAGCGGCACCAGTGCGAACAGGGTCGTGTAGGCCAGCGAGCCGGCGGCCTGGAACAGGCGGTCGTCGAGGAAGCGCTTGGCCAGGAAACGGAAGAACGTGCCCATGCGTGCGCGGTCGCGCATGCGTTCGGTCCAGCGGTTCAACGAGTCCAGCGGCTCCATGGGCGGAAGGGTAACCGATGCGTCACGGGTCCGACATCGCCGATACTAGACGCCTTCCACGCAATGAAGACGGACCGATGCCCGAGATCCTGGTGCTCTACTACAGCCGCGGCGGCTCCGTGGCGCGGCTGGCGCGGCAGATCGCGCGCGGCGTGGGCGAAGTGGACGGCATGTCCGCGCGCCTGCGCACGGTGCCGCCGGTGGCGGCGGTGATCCAGCAGGCCGCGCCGCCGGTGCCCGAAGACGGCGCGCCCTACGTGGACAAGCAGGACCTGGCCGAGTGCAGCGGCGTGATCCTCGGCAGCCCGACCCGCTTCGGCAACATGGCCGCACCGGTCAAGCACTTCATCGACGGCCTGGGCGCGGAATGGGCCAGCGGCACGCTGGTCGGCAAGCCGGCGGCGGTGTTCACCTCCACCGCGACCCAGCACGGCGGGCAGGAATCGACCCTGCTGTCGATGCAGGTGCCGCTGTTGCACCACGGGTGCGTGATCGTCGGCATCCCCTTCACCGAGCCGCAGCTCAGCAGCACGCGCACCGGCGGCACGCCTTACGGCGCCAGCCACGTGGCCGGCGGCGAGGACGATCCGCAGCCCAGCGACGAGGAAGCCGCACTCGCCCGCGCTTTGGGCCGCCGCGTGGCCGACATCGCCCGCCGGCTGGAAGCGCGCTGATGGACCGCTCGCGCCTGTTGCTGGCCGCGCTGCTGCAGCTGCTGGCCATCCTGTACGCGGTGTGGTTCTGGGGCGACCGCCAGTACACGCTGGCGTTGCTGGTGTTCTCGCTGCCGCCGCTGCTGCTGATGATCGGCGTGATGGCGCGCCGGCGCACGGCCGCCTTCTGGGCCGGCGTCTTCGCGCTGTTCTGGTTCTCGCACGCGGTGATGGTGGCGTGGGCCGATCCGGTGAAGGCGAAGTTCGCGTGGGCCGGCATCGTGCTGTCGATCGGCATCGTGCTGGCCACCAGCTGGCCGGCGTTCGCCAAGCGGTTCGGCAGGAAGGGATGATGCGCTTCGCCGTCGCCCTGTTGCTCGGCCTGCTGGCGCCATGCGCATGGGCGGAGGATGCGACCTGCGAACCCGGCGAACCGGCTCGCGCAGAGAATCGCGACGGCAGTGCGCTTACCGTGCGGACCGAATGCGCGTCGCCCGCGTTGCGTCGCTACGTCGCGACGCTCACCTGCGGGGCGGGACGCGTGTGCGACCGGCTGGAGGTCACGCAGGAGGTGGTCCACAACACCATGGGCCACGTCGGGCTGGTGGACCTGGACGGCGACGGGATGCACGAGGTCGAGATCCGCGGCATGTGCGGTGCCGGACCGAATTGCGAAGGCGATGTATACCGGATCGATCCCGCCACGCACACGCTGCATCACTTCTTCAGCGGTGGCTACTACGAGCTGCAGGTCATCGAGGGCTGGCTGGTGGAATCGGGCCGCAGCAGTTGCTGCAGTTGGGAGTTCCACCTGTGGAAGCTGGATGCGCCTCGCGACCTGCCGCTGGACTACGACACCATGGACCTGATGGTGCAGGTGGACGCCAGCGGGGACGAGGACGGCACCGTCACCGGCGTGACGTGCACGTTCAGCCGGCAAAACGGCGATAATTCCGAGGTCGTCGCGCCGCCCTCGCCCGCACTGGAAGCGATCTGCGGGCACTACGGCGAGCCGTACGACCTGACACCCCCGGACACTACGCCAGGCGCACCATGAGCGCCGGCAGGAGCCTTGAGATGGACGAGCTGCTGATCGTCACCACCGGTGGCACGATCGACAAGATCTACTTCGACGACAAATCGGACTACCAGATCGGCGATCCGCAGATCGGCATGATCCTGCGCGAGCTGGGAGTGACGTTCCGCTTCACGGTCATCCCGATCCTGCGCAAGGATTCGCTGCACATCACCGACGAGGACCGCGAGCTGGTCCGCGCGACCATCGCCGCACAGTCGACGAGGCACGTGCTGGTCACGCACGGCACCGACAGCATGGTGCAGACCGGGCACGTACTGGCCTCGATTCCGGACAAGACCATCGTGATGACCGGCGCCCTTAGCCCGGCTCGCTTCCGCGGCTCGGACGCGGAGTTCAACATCGGCTGCGCGATCGGCGCAGTGCAATCGCTGCCAGCGGGGGTGTACATCGCCATGAACGGGCGGATCTGGGATCCGGCGAAGGTCCGGAAGAACGTGGCGGCGAACCGGTTCGAAGCGGTCTGACGCCGCACGGCTCGACCTCGCATTCGAAGATCGGGCCCGCGCATGTGGGCCGTTTCGTCGATGGCACCGCGCACTGCAGGCGAATGACGAAGGCGACGTTCGCTTGCGCTGAACGGATCGCATACGCCGCGCGGATCGGCGGACGTCAGCGGGATGTTTTGACACGGGATCGACGCGCGGCGTGCGTAACTGTCGCCCTTGTCAGGAGTCGCACCATGTCCACCCTCTCCCCCGCCTTCAGTTGGCGCGAAAGTCCGCACGAGGCGGACCCGTTCGGCATCAACCCGCACCGCAAGGTGCACACGCTCTACTTCGACGATTACCCGCTCGCCTGCATCGAGCCGTCGGGTCGTGGACTTGTCGCCCGCTTCCTGTCGTGCGGCATCGACACCCCCGGCCGGCCCGTCGCCGTGCCCACCGTGCAGCGGGGCAAGACCTTCGTACAGAACTGGATCCAGCCGCGCCAGGCGCAGGTGATGTCCTCGTGCGCATACACGGAGATGCGGCAGAACGCCGCCTAGATCCCGCGATCTCGTCACCAACGGTCCGATAACGAACAAGGCCCGCCGATGCGGGCCTGTTCTTTGCGGCCATCCGGACGCGTCGGGCTGGCCCGCCGCCTTACTTGCGGGCGGCGCGGTCGCGCTTTCCGTCGCCGGCGCGCGTCGTCGCACGGCCCTGCGCGAACTCGGGGAAGGTCTCCGCGATCGAGTCCTTGTCGGGCAGGATGTAGAAGACGCCGCCCCGCTCGAACGTCGGTCGGATGACCTGCTCGTAGAACGTGGGCGACACGTTGATGCAGCCGTGCGTGATGCGGTTGTCGTCCGGCGTCGCCGACGCGAGACGTTCCACGCGCTTCTCGGACGGGACGCCGGTCGCGGTGGGATGGATGGAGACGGCGGACTCGTAGTCCACCCACAGCACGCGCCCGGCGTCGATGGACGGACCATAGCCGCCGATGAAGCGGCCCGCGGGCGTGGTGCGGTCCCGGCCCGGGATCTCGCGCAGCGCAAGGCCGGCGATGCCGGGCGACGTGTGGTCACCGACTGCGGAGCCGAACAGTCCGGGCGCGGCGCCACGAAGGCGGCCGTCACCGCCGAACACGAGGATCTGTGCGGCCGCCTTGTCGATCACGGCGAACGGATAGCCTTGGCTGTCCTTGGCGGCGACGACCCAGCCGGCGAGTTCGACCACCGTGCTGGAGACGTCCTGGTCTCTCGGAAGTTCGTCGACGGCCGCTGCACGTTGCGCGGGGGTCTCCCTGGCGATGGCCGTATCGATGCTCGAAAACGCCAGCGTCAATGCCAGTACGCCATGGAGGGCCAGGGTCATCGGGTGCGCGCGCATACGGATGGGGCAGTTCCTGCGTGGGTGAAGACAGGGAGACCGGTGGCCTGCGACGGCCACCTGGTCCCGGCACAGGTCGCGGAGTGCGACCTGTGTTCGCCGGTGCGATCAACCGCGCGGGACGCGGCGCGGCGCGGTTTCGAGTCGCTGCACGCGACCTTCGATCTGATCCAGGCGCTGATTGGCCTGCTGCGCGGACTGGTTGGCCGACTCGGCGCTCTGGGCTGCGCCCTGCACGCGGGAGTCGAGCGTGTCGAGGCGCGAGTTGATGCCGGCAAACTCGTCATCGTAGGTGGCGCAACCGCTGAGACCGGCGGTGGCGATGAGCGCTACGGCGAACATGCGGGCCATGGCGGGGGTGTGCTTGGTCAGGGACATTCGAATCCTCCTTCGTCTGGGGGAACCGGAATATAACGGCGTTTTCGCCGACCTCTTCATCTACCTGTCAGCTGAGGTTGGCGTACGTGGAGGCACTGTGAAAATCGCGTGCGAATATCCGTTTCCGGTCGGATGAACAGGGCTCAAGATGCGGCCGCGTTCACGGATCCGTGTTTCTGGACACGGTGGCTGGCGAGCGCTGTGCGATGTGCGTTGACGACGCAACCGCCCATCGCCTCGTGATCCGCGCGGTCTTCAAGCCAGGATTCGCTGCACGCCGGCGACGAAGGCTGCGGACGGTGTGAGGTGATTAACGACAGACCATCACGACGACGCAACATGCTTCGGCCGTCGGGAAGTGGGATTCGACATCGGCTGCGCCATCCGCACGGTGCTGTAGCTGCCGGCGTGCGCGTTGATCGCGATGAACGATCGGGTCCGGGATCCGGCGAACGCGCGCAAGAACGGTGCGGCGACCGCGTGCGTGCCAACCAACTGTCCTGCGAGCCGCGACGGACTTGGCCAGCCCGGAGCGGCCCGCCTCATGGCGCCGCCGTCAGCAACGGATACGGGTTGATGGCGGTGCCTTCCCACCATCGCCGCTCGGGTCCCAGCTGGAAGATCGCGAAGTGCAGATGCGGTGCGTCCGGGCTCGCGTTGCCGGTGGAGCCCACGTAGCCGATCACCTGCCCGCGCCGGATCGTCTGCTTCTCCGCCAGTCCGCCGACGTAGCGGTCAAGATGGGCGTAGTAGTACGCGTAGCGACCGGTCGGTTCGAACTGGTACACCGTCAGGCCGCCACGTTCGCTGGTGAACAGTTTTTCCACGTGGCCATCGGCCACGGCGAGGACCGGCGTACCGCGGGCAGCCATGATGTCGATCGCATCGTGCGAGCGCCCTTCACTCCGTGCATCAGTGAACGTGTCGCTGAGCTCTGCCGCACGTGCGCCCTGCACGGGAATCAGCAAGGACGAGGCCGGCGTCGCGGCGGGTGTTGCCGCAGACGGCTGCGACGCAGGCGCGACGCTCATGTCAGCGGTGTCCGAGCGGGTCGCGTCCGACGCGACGGCCACGGCGGGCGCCTGGACCGACGGGTAGTCCGCGTGCGCGGCGGACGCGGTGCGCGGCGTGGGCGCGATATCCACGCCGCGCCACACCAGCGCGCCCACTCCCAGCAAGAGCAGCAGGGCCAGCAAGTACTTCATGTCATTCCTGCATCACGACCGGGACGGCGGGCGACAGGGCGGCGGCCACGCGTTCGACATCCCAGTTGGTGAGCCGCACGCAGCCATGCGACTGCGCCTTGCCCACGGTTGCCGGCGACGGCGTGCCATGCAGTCCGAAATGCGGCCGGGACAGATCGATCCAGCGCGTCCCTACCGGATTGTTCGGGCCTGCAGGCAGGGTCGCCTTCGCGTGCGAGGGATCTGCGTCCCAGAACAGTGTGGGGTTGTAGTGAAACGTGGGATCGACGGCGGTCGCCACGATCTTCCACTCGCCCAACGGCAGCGGATCCTTCTCGCTGCCGGACGACACGGGGAACTGCGCCACGCGCTTGCCCGCGGCGTCGAGCAGGGCCAGCGTAGAGTCGGACTTGTCCACGACCACCTTCGCCGCTTTCGGCGGTGGACCGATGTCGGCGACGTTCGGCACCCACACCTGCGTACCCGCCTTGCTGAAATCCGCGCCGGGGTTCAACGTCTTCAGCAGCGACGGCGCCACGTGAAAGCGCTCGCCCAAGGCCTCGTGCACCGACTCGAAGCCGAGCGAGGTCTGTTTGGCCTGCTCCATCATGTCCTCGGGAACCGGCGCGTACGGACCGCCGACATCCTCGGCAGTCAAGGTGTACGCGGTGAGTACCGGGACGGCGCCTGCGTTCAAGGCCTCCCACGTGGCGACATCCAGTTCACCGGTCGCCTGCAGGCCCTTCGCGGCCTGGTAACCCCGCAGCGCGCGCCGCTGGTTGGAGCCGGCCTGGCCATCGATCTCCCCCGGCGAGAAGTGGGCACGGTCGAGCAGCACCTGCGCGCGCAGCAGACCCGCCATGCCGGTCTTCGTCATCGGATCGTTCGCCTGCGTTGCGAGCGACGCAGGGTCGGCTGCCAGCGAAGACGCGGAGACAAGGGTGAGCGCGACGGTGGCAAGGAATCGCACGGGCATGGACGGGCTCCGGTTACAGAGCGGCCATGTTCGGAAGGCGGGCGTCATCGGCGCGTCAAGCCGGGAGCAGGTGTGCTGCCCGTCCTTGAGGGATGCCTGGAGCGGCAGCGCTCAGCCGGAAACAAAAGAACCCCGGCCAAAGCCGGGGTTCTCCATGTACATCCCTGCGCACTTCCTCAGGAAGTAATCCTCAGAAAGTGATGCTCCAGCTGTTGATGTAGCCGGTGTCCTGGCTGGCGCGGTCGCGCACGCGCAGGCGCCAGCTGCCGTTGAGGGCTTCGCTGGACAGGTTGACCGTGTAGGTCTGGTTGATGTTGTCGGCACTGCCGCCCGTACGGTTGTGCAGCACGTACACCGAGCCGTCCGGCGCCAGCAGATCGACGATCAGGTCGCCGATGTAGGTGTGCACGATGTTGACCGCCACCTGCGCATTGCTCGGCGCGTTGCCCGTGCGACCCGACACCGTGATGGTGCTGGTCACACCGGTGGCGTTGTTGTCGGGAATGCTGACATCGGTACCGTTGGTGTACGTCTGCGTGCCTCCGCCCGGCGGCGTGCCGCCCTGCGCCGCCGTGACCGCCGCATTGGCGTCGACGATGCCCGCGCCGCATCCGCCCGAACACGTGCCCGGCAACGGACGTGCCGTGTTCTTGATGATGGTCTCGACCTGGGCCGGCGTCAGCGGCGACGGGGCGACCGCCTGCATCAGCGCCACGACGCCCGCCACGTGCGGCGCCGCCATCGACGTACCGTTGTACGACGCGTAGCTGGCGCTGCCCGGCGTGGTGGTGCCGGTGTTGAGCGTGGACAGGATGCCCTGGCCGGGCGCGGAAATGTCGATGCCCGTGCCATAGTTGGAGAAGCTGGCACGCGAACCCGCCGACGTCGTCGCCGCCACGGCGATGACATTCGGACAGTTGGCCGGCACCGCCGTGGACACGTTCGCGTTGCTGTTGCCCGCCGCCACCACCACCGTGGTGCCGCGGCCGACCGCGCCGTTGATCGCATTCTGGTAGGTGGTCGAACAGCTGCCCCCGCCGCCCAGCGACATGTTGATCACTTCGGCCGGATTGGCATTCGCCGGCACTCCGCTGACCGTACCGCCCGACGCCCAGGTGATGGCATCGGCGATGTCCGACGTCAGGCCGCCGCAGCGACCCAGCACGCGCACCGGCACGACCTTCGCGCCGAACGCAGTACCGGCGACGCCGGTGCTGTTGTTGGTCACCGCCGCCACCGTACCCGCCACGTGCGTGCCGTGCCAGCTGGAGTTGCTGACCGGCGAACCGCTGTAGCACTCGTTCGCCACCGGGTTCCAGTCGCCTTCGTCGTTGGGGTTGGAATCGCGGCCGTTGCCGTCGCGCGATACGAACGTGTCGCTGATGAAGTCGTAGCCCGGCAGGATGTTGGCGTTGAGGTCGGCATGGTTGGTGATGCCGGTGTCGATCACCGCGACCACCACGCCCGCACCGGTGGACTTGTCCCAGGCCGAACGCACGTTGATGCCGGAGGTGGTGGTGCCGAAGCCCCACTGTTCGGACAGGCGCGGATCGTTCGGCGTCAGCGTGGGATACATGCGCTGGTCGACCTCCACGTACTCGACGTTGGGATCGGCGGCGAGCTGGCGCATCAGCGATTCGGCTTCCACGCGGTCCAGCTTGCGGTCGGCGCGCACGACATCGGCGCCACCCGCGGCCAGCCGGCGCAGCTTCTCCAGGCCCAGCGCGCGGCCACCGCGCTTTGCGACACCCGCGCTGGCGGCGGTGCTGAGCGAACGCTGCAACTGCGTCGCGTTGGTGCTCTCGGTACTGCCGTCGCGGTACTTCACGATAAAACGGTCGTACCCGCCGGGTTCTTCCACCTGCAAGCCGCTCATGTCGACGCGACCAGCCATCGCCGGCAGCGCATACAGCGATGCGAGCACGGCGGACGACAGGCACAGCAGGCGCACACGCGAACCACGCTTTGCAAATCCGGACATCAGACTCTCCCTCAAGATGAAATGAAAAGCCGCCAATGCGGCAACGGCCCGGTCGAGGGCGCAGGTTGGCTACGGGAGGGGGTGGACGGGCTGTTGCGTTCGACCGGATGCACGTCGTGCAATGCACGACGCAGGAACGAAGCTATCGAATTGCGCGAACGTGAATCAGCGATGAAAGACACACTTTGCAATGGATGTTGCAAACGTAATCATCGGACTACACGCATGAAGCGATAGTCACCGGTGGACATCGCCTTGTAGATTCATTTACGTGTCATGTGCGTGATGAGCGCGAATTTTTTATTCGCATCACTGCTTCTTTCTTGCATAAAAAAGCCCGCATGTCAGCGGGCTTTTTTTCCGCGACGCGGTGCGGCTCAGTCGCGCAGCTTCACCAGTCAGCCGTGGCGATCCGGCGGGCGGCCAGTACGATGATGGCGCAGGCGACCAAACCCTTGCACGACCCCACCCGGGGGCGGGCACTGTCGATAGCAGCCCGTAAGATCGTTAGGGGCCACCGTATTTGTGACTCGCCATCGTGTGGTTGAGCGTGTATTGATAGCGTGCACGGCCGGAGGACCGGCACGGGAGAAGACGAAATGAAAGGACGCAAGTTGAACTGTCTGCTGCTGGCCTTGGTGATTGCAGTTCCCGCATGTCGCTCATCCAGCACTATGCCCGACGGCGTCTTGGCCACGACCCGAGAAGAGATCACCTTCTCCACCCGTTTGCCGGATGCACTGACGGGCGTTTGGTATCCCGACGACACCGAAGGCGCTGCCGGCTGCCGGAGATACCGTGCGCTGGCCGGCAGCCCGAAAGGACACGACGAAACGGTCGTCGTTCTTGTGGGAAGTCTGGTGGTGACGCCCGACCTAATCCACGTGTTCGCCGAGTATGGCGAAGGCGACTTCCACGTCGTCGAGCGCGTGGAGCCCGAAGGCAGCGACGCATGGCGCGTTACCGCTCGTCTCGGCCTCGACTCCATGCCTGACGGGCAGCCCGGAGAAGATCGCACTTCATCTCGACTTTCCCTGCAGAGTGGGAAGCTCGAATGGATGCTGCCTGCGCGACTTGGCAGCGCCTCCTCCAAGTATTTCAGATGCGATGCGGTCAATCCTGACATCCACCCTGCCGTGACCGAGGGGACAACGACGGAGCGGATGTCATGACGAATGCGAGGATACCCACGACCTACCGTGTCATGCAGTTGGGGGCGCCACGTGGACCGGACGGGTTGCAGTCGAACGAGGTCGTCTCCGATTTCGACAGTCTGGTAACGCACCACCCACGCGCCAATCGGCATGCGCAGATGGTGGAAGGCCGGATCGTAAACGGCGAGCGTGGTCGCGCCCACGCGATACTGGGCGGCGAGATCGAAGAAATTGAGATGGCCCGGTCAGGCAGGACGTACGGCCTGGGGCCGGACCAGGTACTCCTGAAGAAAGACTTCATCCTTGAAGATCCGGACCACACGAGTGGGTCGGCGGCCGCGCGTGCAGTCGATGTCCCTTCCCCTGTCGCAGGCTACATTGGTCGTGTGGATGAGCGTCAAGGACTCGTGGACATCCACGATAGACAGGGCGGCGAAGTCATAGCACGCATCAGGCACATGAGCCCGATCGCCGTCTCGGAGGGTCAGACCGTCGCCTATGGCGAGTCGCTTGGAACCCAGGGACGGCAGCAGACCGGCGCGATCCATGTGCACATGGAAGTGGATACGCGCTATTACCGAGAGTACGAGAATTACGTCAGAGATCTGGTCAGCGGACGGCTACCGGTTGAGGCCGAGCATCGGACAAACTTACAGCCCAGAGCCGTTGTCGATGACGGCACGCTGCGGGTTGGCGAGTCGGGCGAGCGCATACTCGATCTGCAGCGCGTCATGGACATTGAGGGCTATTCTGGTCCGGAAGGTGGCGCACTGATCCAAGACGGCGCGTACCGCGCCTCGATGCAGGGTGCCGTACTGGACTTCCAGCGCGCTCACGGCGCTCCTCAGACGGGCGACATAGATTTTCAGACCTCGCGTTTCGCACCGCCGAATGAGCGACATGCTCCGCACCCCTTCGACCGAGAACTTCCTGGGCGCTATCCGCCACCTGGCGATGTCCATCCTCCCGGCCCGCGTGCACCGGGCCATCCCAGTCATCCTGACCATCGTCCAGAGTTGCAGAACCCGCTGCCACCGCCCGTCAATGGCCGAAGGACTGGCATTGGTGGCACCGGAAGTGCGGACCTCGATCGCTTGGCCGACGCGTTGCACTCCGGCGATGAACGCGCCATTTCAAGCGCTTGCGAAGACATCGGCGCGTCCCTGACAGCTCAAGATGCGAACGCGCGAGATCGGACGCCGCAGAGTGCCCAAGCGATAGGGCATGGGCAGGCGCTTGAACAGGGCGCGCCAGCAAGAACGATTTAGCTTCCCCCAACAAGGACGTGGACATGAAGCACATCGACACGGAAGAAATACTTGCCTCTTTACAGAACAGCATCCGGCTGCAGGCGGCCCTAACGGCGAAGCTCGATCAGCGTGACCGGCAGATGGCGGACCGATTCCAACAACAGATGCAAACGCTGCAAGAGCACACCCAATCGGCCCTCGCTCCCGCCGCGATAAGGTACGACCGCGCCGTCGAGAGTGCATGCGAGAGACTCCAGGCGGCGCAACGGATCGTCTCTGTCGCTTTCGCACTCGCAGGCAGCGTGTTGCTGCTGTTTCTGCTTGTCGGGTGGCTGATGCTGGGCTACTACCGACGCGAACTGGACGCGGTCCAATCGGAGTTGCAGCGCCACGAACAGGCCATCCCCATCCTTCAGGCCTATGCCGCCTCCGATGCCGCCCTCTGCGATCGGCGCCTCTGCGTGAACACAGATGCTGCGGCACCCGCCTATGGCGAGAAGCGTCAGTATCGTCCTGCGAAACCTCGGCGGTGACGCCGCAACACCATCAAACGATCAGTGAGATGCGATACGGGCTGTCCTTCAACGACCCGTATCGCTCGAAACGCGGATCAGTCGCGCAACTTCACCAGCCAGCCATGGCGGTCCGGCAGGCGGCCGTACTGGATGTCGGTGAGTTCCTTGCGGATGCCCATCGTCACGTCGCCAGCCGGCGCCGTAATGTCGCCGACTTCGAAGCCCTTGCCCTTCAGCTGGCCGATCGGGGTGATCACCGCGGCGGTGCCGCAGGCGAAGACTTCGACGATGTCGCCGGAGGCGACGCCCTGCTTCCACTCGTCGATGGAAATCCTGCGCTCTTCGACCGTATGGCCGCGGTCGCGCGCGATCTGGAGGATGCTGTCGCGGGTAATGCCTTCCAGGATGCTGCCCGACAGTTCCGGCGTGACGATGCGGCCATCCTTGTAGACGAGGAACACGTTCATGCCGCCCAGCTCTTCCAGGTACTTGCCTTCCACCGGATCGAGGAACAGCACCTGCGAACAACCCTGCGCCTGCGCTTCCTGCTGCGGCAGCAGCGAGGCCGCGTAGTTGCCGCCGCACTTGGCCGCACCGGTACCGCCCTTGCCGGCGCGTGCATAGTCTTCGGACAGCCAGATCGACACCGGCGCCACGCCCTTGGCGAAGTACGCGCCCGCCGGGCTGGCGATGACGTAGTAACCGGCCTGCTGCGCGGCGCGCACGCCGAGGAAGGCCTCGGTGGCGATCATGAAGGGACGGAAATACAGGCTGGTCTCCGGCGCCGACGGCACCCAGTCGCCATCGATGGCGACCAGCTGGCGCAGCGATTCGACGAATTCGTTGACCGGCAGCTGCGGCAACGCGAGGCGTGCGGCCGAGCGTTGCAGGCGCGCGCCGTTGGCGTCGGGGCGGAACGTCCAGAGGGAACCGTCGGCATGACGATAGGCCTTGATGCCTTCGAAGATCTCCTGGCCGTAGTGCAGCACCGACGCGGCCGGGTCGAGCGACAGCGGACCGTAGGCGCGCACTTCTGCGTCGTGCCAGCCCTGCGCCTTGTCCCAGGTGATGGCGACCATGTGGTCGGTGAAGTGCAGGCCGAACCCGGGGCTGGCGAGGATGGCGTCGCGCTCGGCCGGTGTACGGGCCTTCTCGTTGCGGGTCACGCGGTAGGTCAACGGGGCGGCGTTCATCACGTTCATCTCTTCCTTCCTGACGGGTTCTGCGGTGGCGAGCGCGGCGGCTCAGAGCATGCCGGTTTCCAGCTTGGCGGCATCGGACATCATGTGGCGGCCCCACGGCGGATCGAACACCAGCTCGACGTCCGCCTCGGCGATGGTGGGGATCATCTCCAGCTTGCTGCGCACGTCGTCGACCAGGATCTCGCCCATGCCGCAGCCCGGCGCGGTCAGCGTCATCTTGACCTCGACGTCGCGCTGGCCGTCGTCGCGGGTGGCGAGGTTGGCTTCGTACACCAGGCCGAGATCGACGATGTTGAAGGGGATTTCCGGATCGAAGCAGGTGCGCAGCTGGTTCCACACCAGCGCCTCGACTTCCTCGTCGGTGGCGTTGTCCGGCAGCGACAGCGGCTCGGTAGGCTCCTTGCCGATGGCGTCCGCATCCTTGCCTGCGATGCGGAACAGGTTGCCTTCGACGAAGACGGTATAGCTGCCGCCCAGCGCCTGGGTGATGTAGCCATAGCTGCCGGCCGGCAGGGTGACGAGTTCGCCCTGCGGCACCAGCACGGCGGCGCAATCGCGGGAGAATTGGACGGGTTCGCTGCTGCGGGAGTACATGCCGGACCAGATGGGGGCGCGCGTGGGGCGCTGCAAGACGCCCCATTGTAGCCTCCGCACCCCGGCGACCGCGTTCAGGCCGTATCCTTGGCGGCCCTGCCGGAGTCTCCATGTCCCCCGCCCCGCGTCGCATTCCCCGCTGGCTGCTTCCCGTGATGCTCGTCGTGGCCAGTGCCTGCGTCCTGGTGGTCTGGGTGTCGTTGGCGCTCTACCTGCAACGCCAGGTCGGCTGGATGGCCCTGCTGGTCGCGCTGGACGTGGTGCTGGTGCTGCGCCTTGGCGGCATGCCGGCCGGCACGCGTCGCGCGGTGCTGGCCGCGCTGGTCACGGTCGCGATCTCGGCGCTGGCGTTGTGGACCATTCCCGCCACCCAGCTCGGCTTCGCGTTCGGGCTGGCGCCCTGGGAATCCGCATTCCGGCTGGGCGCGCACCATGGCTGGACGCTGATTTCCCTCACGACCACGTCCCTGGACGCCGTTGCGCTGCTGGCCGCGCCGGTGCTGGCGGCCTGGGCGACCCGCTGACGCCGGCGGGTTCGCCGGGGCGTCAGTGCCCGCCGTCCAGCGCTTTCAGTTCGCTGACCAGCGCGTTCGCCATCTCCGAGCCGTCGCCGTAGAGCATGCGGGTGTTGTCGGCATAGAACAGCGCGTTCTCGATGCCGGCGAAACCGGTGCCCTTGCCGCGCTTGATGACGATGGTGTTCTTCGAGTTGACCACGTCGAGGATCGGCATGCCGTAGATCGGCGAGGCGGGATCGGTCTTCGCCACCGGGTTCACCACGTCGTTGGCGCCGATCACCAGGGAGACATCGGTGTTGGCGAACTCGGGGTTGATGTCGTCCATGTCGGCGATCAGGTCGTAGGGCACGCCGGCTTCGGCGAGCAGCACGTTCATGTGGCCCGGCATGCGCCCGGCCACCGGGTGGATGGCGAACTTCACCTTCACCCCGCGATCCATCAGCTTCTGCGACAGCTCCCAGATCTTGTGCTGCGCCTGCGCCACGGCCAGCCCGTAGCCCGGCACGATCACCACGCGTTCGGCGTAGGCCATCATCGCCGCGACATCGGCGGCTTCGATGGGCTTCATCGACCCGCCGATCTCCTGCATCGCCGCGCTGCCGCCGCCGAAGTTGGAGAACAGCACGTTGGCGATCTTGCGGTTCATCGCCTTGGCCATCAGCCGCGTCAGCAGCATGCCGGCCGCGCCGACCATGGTGCCGGCGATGATCAGCGCCTCGTTGCCGAGCACATAGCCTTCGAATGCGACGGCGAGGCCGGTGAACGCGTTGTACAGCGAGATCACCACCGGCATGTCCGCGCCGCCGATGGGCAGCGTCATCAGCACGCCCAGCGCCAGCGACAGCAAGAAGAACGCGATGATCCACGGCATCGCCAGCGTGCTCAGCGCCATCACACCGCACACGACGGAGGCCAGCGCGACCAGGGCGTTGAACCACTGCTGCCCAGGGAAGGTGTAGCGCTTGTCCATGCGCCCGTCGAGCTTGGCCCAGGCGATCACCGAACCGGTCAGCGACACCGCGCCGATCAGCGCGCCGATCACGGCCAGCGACAGGGTGAAGGTCGACGGGACCGCCGCTTCGCCGCCGGAATAGCGCACCAGTTCCACCGCCCCGATGGCGGCGGCGGACCCGCCCCCCATGCCGTTGAACAGTGCGACCATCTGCGGCATGTCGGTGATGGCCACCTTCTTGCCCCAGATCCAGTTCAGCGCTACGCCGATCACGATGGCCGCGATCATCAGGCCGATGTTGTGCAGGCCCGGCAGGAAGAACGTGGCGACAGTCGCGATCAGCATGCCGGCGCCGGCCCACTGGATGCCGCTGCGTGCGGTCTTGGGGCTGGCCATGCGCTGCAGGCCGAGCAGGAACAGCGTGGCCGCCACGAAGTAACTCAGCTTTACCAGCGTCAATGCACTCATGCGTGGCTCCCTTCCGACGACGCGGCTTGCCTGTCCAACCGATGGTGTTCACGCATTTCGATGGCCGTCTTCAGCAGGCCGATCATGCCGAGGCCGAACGCCACCAGGCCGAGCGATAGCTGGTTCACCACCGTCGAGTCCGCGAGGTACGCACCTGCCAATCCGCCGGCCATCGCGCCCAACACATAGAACGCGAGTAGTGCCAGCATCCAGCGTCCTTTGCGCGGGTCCTGCCAGACCCGTCGCGACAGCTCGTTCTGCGTGCGGGTGGGATCCTGCAACGACGACAGGCCGATGCCGACGCCGGCATACAGGAGAACGTAGTTCCAATCGTCGTAGACCGGCGACCAGCCGGCGGTGGCGGCAGCCGCGATCGCCCAGGTCGACTTGATCATGTACCCGAGAGCGACCAGCAGTGCGGGGTACTGCAGGTAACTGCCCCACTGGAAGACATCCCGGACCGACATGCGCTGGCGTGCAGGCATCAGGGAGACACTGCTCACTTGCCACCCGCCGGCGGCTTGCTGCTCTTGAACATCTCCAGCATGCGCTCGGTGACCACGTAGCCGCCGGCAGCATTGCCCGCGCCCAGCAGCACGGCGATGAAGCCGATGGCCTTCTCCAGCGGGGTATCGGCGTGGCCCAGTACCACCATCGCGCCGATCAGCACGATGCCGTGGATGAAGTTGGAGCCGGACATCAGCGGCGTGTGCAAGATGACCGGCACCCGCGAAATGATCACGTGCCCGGCGATGGCCGCCAGCATGAAGATGTACAGCGCCACGAACCCGTCGCTCATCCGCTCCCCCATCCGTCCACGTTTGTCGATGCACGGGCGCTGCCCGGTGCTTCCGCATCATAACCGCACCTGAACCTGCCGGTGGACAACCCGATCGCGTCAACCTGCAGCCATCCCGGGCGTTTCCGTACCTGTGTCCCCCACCCACGAAGGAGCCGACCATGAAGCGCATGTCATTGCGGGGTCCTACGGGCCTGCTGCTGACTGCCACCGGCGCGTCCGCCGCCGGCGACCGCCTCGACGGTCGCGACTGATTCACTGCACCGGCCGCTAAGCTATGTTGGTGAGTACACCGTCCAGTCCGCTGCAGGAGACGTCGCCGCCCATCCCGCGGGCAGCGACGCTCGAGCTGTTCCTGGCCGACATCGGACCGCGCGCGTTCCGTTTCGCCGAGACCGGCCTGCGTCATCGCGAGGATGCGCTGGATGCGGTGCAGGACGCGATGATGAAGATGCTGGCATACCGCGAGAAGCCGGCCGAAGAGTGGTCGCCGCTGTTCTGGAGCATCCTGCGCCGGCGCATCGTCGACCTACAGCGCCGCGCCGGTTTCCGCCTGCGCTGGTTGCTGCCCACCGGCGACCGTGGCGAGGAGAGCGCGGTGGATTGGGCGCCCGATCACGGGGCCGGCCCGGCGCAGGCGCATGACCAACGCGAGGCCTATACGCGGCTCGTGCAGGCGTTGCGCGGACTGCCCGCCCGCCAGCGCGAGGCGTTCACGCTGCGCATACTGGAAGAACTGGATGTAGCCGACACCGCGCGCGCGATGGGCTGCTCGGAAGGATCGGTGAAGACCCACCTGTCCCGCGCGCGCGACGCACTGCAAAGGCAACTGGAGGAATTCCGATGACCCCCGTCCACGACGACGGCCATGATCTCGACCGACAGGCCCGTAGCCTGCATCAGGCCGCGCTGGCCCAGGTCTCGCCGCAGACGTTGATGCGCCTGCGCGCCGGGCGCCACGAAGCCGTGCGGCAAGCGCCCGCCGGCGGCCGTGGCCGCACGTGGCGCTGGCTGACCGCGACCGCGTTCTCGGCGGTGCTCGCCGTGGGCCTGGGCCTGCAGTGGCTGCCCCCTACGTCACCCGCCCCCCCCTCGACCGCGGTCGCGGCCACCAGTCAGTCCGACGGCGACGCCATCGCGGATGATCTTGGAGCCGCCAGCGCGTTCGACGAAGACCCCGATCTTTACCTGTGGC
Organism: Pseudoxanthomonas sp. GW835-FHT14C01; assembly: GCF_058793715.1. Taxonomy (NCBI): domain Bacteria; kingdom Pseudomonadati; phylum Pseudomonadota; class Gammaproteobacteria; order Lysobacterales; family Lysobacteraceae; genus Pseudoxanthomonas; species Pseudoxanthomonas sp. GW835-FHT14C01. The sequence goes on along the minus strand of NZ_JBXAGB010000002.1, from coordinate 312,940 downwards.
TGGCATCCGCCGATGCACAGCCCCTTGCCATGGAGTCGACCCGATGAAGGTCCAAGCCTTTCGCGTCCTTGCCCTCGGACTGCTGTTCGCCGGGGGTCATGCGCTGGCACAGACAGCGCCTGCCCCGTTGCCGACCTGGGACAAACTGACGCCCCAGCAACGCGAAGCGCTGATCGCGCCGGTGCGCGACCGCTGGGACCGGGAGCCGGAGGACCGTGCCCGCATGCTGGAACGCGCGCAGCGCTGGCAGGCGATGACGCCGGAACAGCGCGCGCAGGCACGGCATGGCCAGCAGCGCTTCGAAGGCATGAATCCCGAACAGCGCCGCCAGGCGCGTGCCCTCTACGGCCACATGAAATCGCTCACGCCCGAACAGCGCGAGGCCCTCCGTGAGCAATGGAAGAAGATGACGCCGGAACAGCGCGACGCCTGGATGCGCGACAACGCACCGCCGCCGCGCGATCGCGACCGCCGGCCGGAGCGCTGAGCGTCTCCGTCAGGCGGCGACGGGCGTTGCAGCCGTCCGCTCGGGCCACACCGTCTTCGCCAGCAATTCGTCGTCCCAGTCGAACTGCAATGCACCGTCCTTGACGAACAGCGCGACGAAGTTCAGCACGTTGCGCGCGTACATCTCGCTCGCGTGCACGGCGCCGAGGCTGGCGAGGTTGAGCGGCCCGGCAATCGTCACGCCATTGTGCGCGTAGGTTTCACCGGGTCGGGTGAGTTCGCAGTTGCCGCCGGTTTCCGCCGCGAGGTCGACGATGACGCTGCCCGGCTTCATGCCGTCGACCATCGCCGTGGCGATGATCTTCGGCGCGGGACGACCCGGCACGGCGGCCGTGCAGACCACGACATCGATGCCTTTCAGGTGATCGGCCAGGCGTTGCTGCTGCAGCGCGCGCTCTTCTTCGGTCAGCTGGCGCGCATAACCGCCCTCGCCCGCCGCGCTGACCCCGAGGTCGAGGAACTTGCCGCCCAGCGATTCGATCTGCTCGCGCGTTTCAGGGCGCACGTCGAAACCTTCGACCTGCGCGCCGAGCCGCTTGGCGGTGGCCACGCCCTGCAGGCCGGCGACACCCGCGCCGACGATCAGCACCTTCGACGGACGGATGGTGCCGGCGGCCGTGGTCAGCATCGGGAAAAAGCGGGGTGCGAGCTGTGCGGCGATCAGCACCGCCTTGTAACCCGCCATGCCCGCCTGCGAGCTCAGCACGTCCATCGCCTGCGCACGCGTGGTGCGCGGCAGCCGCTCGAGCGGGAAGGACTGGATGCCATTCGCCTGCAGTGCGGCCGCCCGCGCGGGGTCGGCGCCCGGCTGCAGCATGCCGACCAGCGTGGCGCCGGACTTGAAACCATTGATGACGTCCGCCGACGGCGGCTGCACGCATAACAGCAGGTCGGCGCTGGCACGGCCGCCGCTGTCGACCAGGTCAGCACCCGCATCCGCGTAGGCGGCGTCGACGAAGCCCGCGCCGTCGCCGGCGCCGCGCTCCACGCCGACCTTCGCACCCGCGGCGATCAGCTTGCGCACGGTCTCCGGCGTCGCGGCCACGCGGCGTTCGCCCGCAGCGGTTTCCTTCAGTACCCGAACTTCGACCGCCATTGCGCCCCTCGTCGTTAGATCGTCCGTGGAGCGATGCTAACAGAGCGCGGCAGTGCCGCGCGGGGCATGCGGTCAGGCGGGCGCGGCCGCCGAGGGCGCCGGCTCAAGGCGCTCGATCACGCCCTGCATCGCGCTGTCGAACGCGTCCTCGCTCTGGTGCGTGCGCAGCCTGCCCATCCGCACCATCACCGCGAGCTCTTCGGGGGAAGCCACGCAGAAGCGCACGCCACGACGATTGACGAACAGCAGGCGCGAGGAGATCGGGCTGACCCACGACAGCTTGCCCGCCTGCACCTTGTTGTCCTTGTCGATGAAGTCCAGCCAGGTACCGATGGGCAGGCCGCGGAAATGGTCCGCATCGCTGTGGTCGAAATCGAGCGTGTCGGCGCCCGCGACCAACTGGATCGATGCCGGATCCTCGTCGATGACGGGCTTGGGCAGCACGACCTGCGGCAGTTCGGGCAGTGCCTTCTCCAGGTCCGGACGCGCGGTGGCCACGGCCTGCAGCGTGTCGTGCAGCGCGTCGACCGCGCCGGCCGCCGCATCCTGGTTCATGCCGACGCTGGCAAACACCTTCAGCATTTCCGTGCGCCACGCCTGCAGCCACGGCTTGCCGACCACATGGCGCTGCGCTTCGGTCAGCTCCTCGAGCAGGCCGTCGGCGAGCGCCAGCGATTCGCGCAGGCCGGTGCCTTCGTCGCCTTCGCGCAACACCGTCATGGTGACGTGGTGCGCCCAAGGCTGGCGCAGGAAATCCTCGATGGCCTGCGGCACGCGCCGCTCGCCGAGGCGCTCGTCCAGTTCCGCGTTCATGCGCGCGCGCGCGGCTTCCAGGCGTTCCTGTCCGCGCTGGATCTCGGCGGCGCGGCGCTCGGCGATCTCGATGCGGCGGCGGTGCTGTTCGAGATACGCACGGAATTCCTCCTCCAGGGTCAGGAAGATCGCGAGGTTCTCGTTGAATTCGGCGACCAGGCGGTCGACGACCTCCTCGACCTTGGTCAGCAGCGTGCGCTCGGCGGCGCTTTCGCCGTTGTTGCCCTCGCAGGCTTCGGCCAGCACGTTGAGCAGGCGGCGCGCCGGGTGGGTCTTCTGCACGAACATCCGGCGGTCCAGCAGCGCGACCTTCACGAACGGCACCACCAGCCGGCCGATCAGTTCGCGGGGGCGGCCTTCCAGGTCGCGCTCGTCGAGCATGACGTCGAACAGCATGCCGACCAGGTCGATCGCATCCTCGTCGACCGGCGCCAACCGCGCCTGCGACGGGTCCACGCCCAACTGGGTGGCGCTGCTGAGGACTTCGTTCTTCAGCCGCTGCGACAACGACTCGCCGGTGTCACCGATGGCCGCCCGCAGCGTCGCGCTGGGCGAGGCCTGCAGCAGCGACAGCACCGACAGCATTTCGCGCTGCGACAGGTCGCGCTGGCGCGGATCGGCAGGCCGTGCATCGGGCGGGTTGCCGTCCTCGCGGCCACGCCGCGATTCCTGCAGCAGATGATGCAGGGCTTCGAGCAGCACGCCCTGCGCGCCCGGACCGGACGCGTAGCCCGGCGGCATGTCGTCGCCGAATCCGCCTGCGGCCGGCGCGGCCTGCTGGCTGGCCTGCAGGCCGCGGCTGACGCCGGCCATGCGGTTGATGAAGCGGGCCGCCCACGCGGGCGCCCCCGCCTCTTCCTCACCGCCGGCATCCGGATCCTGCGCGGCGTCCGACGCCGGCACCGATGCCGCCGCGGGTGCACGGCGCGCGGGCAACTCCGGCATCACGCCGACCTGCATCAGGCGCTGGTCGAGCGCGGCGTAGATGCGGGCGATGGCGGGGACGAAATCGCGCTCGCACAGCTTGATCACCACCAGCCGCACGTCGGGGGCCAGGTCGCAACCGGCGAAAGCCTGATGCACGGCCACGCCGATGTGTTCGGGACCGATCGGATTGAGGTCGGCATCCAGCGCGATGTCGCCGGCGATCCATCCCAGCCGGCGGTCCAGCCGCACGAGCACGGGCTTGCAGTCGCGCAGGATGACGCCAGCGAAGTTGCGCACGGCCAGGCGCGACTCCAGTTCCTGCTCGGACACCAGGCTGAGGGTGTCGTCCGCCGATTCCAGGAACACCCGTTCGACGGGCAGCGGCTGACCGGCCTCCAGCGCTTTCCAGGAGCGCTGCAGCTGCGCACGGAAGCGCCCGATGATGTCCTCGCGGCGACGGCGCAGTTCGCGCATCGCATCCAGGAAGGCCATCTGGGACGGACCGGCGCGCTCGGCGCGGTCGAACAGCGCATCGTCGAAGCGACCCAGCGCCACCGCGAAGGCGTCGACCAGCGGCGGGATCGCGGCGTCGCGCGCCTGCTCCAGCAGGCGCGTGTCGCGCCCCGGGCGGTCGGCGATGTTGAGGACGTTCGACATGCGCAGGGTTCCCCGCCCGGGTGGGCGAAAGAAAGGTGGGGGAGGCGGACCGAGGATCCGCAGTGACATCGTAGGAAATACGGCCGACGGGCGACCGTGATGGCCTCGGCAGTTTGATGCCGCGCAATACGATACCGCACAGAAAAGCGCTCCGGCACGCGGCTTGCATGTCCGGCGCCAGCGCGATCTCAGGGCGGTGCGGGCGTCACCAAGCGATCGACGACGCCCTGCATGGCGCTGTAGAACGCGTCCTCGTCGCGATGCATCCGCACCCGGCCCAGCTGCGCCATCACCACCAGCTCCTGCACCGAGGCCACGCAGATGCGCGAGCCGGTCCGGCTGACGTACATCAGGCGGCGCGACACCGGACTGATCCAGCTCAGGCGACCGGCCTGTACGCGGTTGTCCTTGTCGACGAAGTCCAGCCAGCTCCCCTCTCGCAGCTGCTGGAAATACTCGATCATCACCGGATCGAGATGCTCCAGCCCTTCGACCCACTCGTGCGTGTCGAGCAGGCCGGGCAACACCGGGGCCGTGGAAGCGGAAGCGGATGTGGACGCAGCGACCGGCTCGGGCGCAGGCGCGGCATGGGCCTCGGCGACTTCCTGCGGCGCGACCAGCGCCGCGAACAGTGCCTGGCGCAACGTCGCGACCGTGGCACGCGGTTGCCCCGACGCCATCCACATGGGCTGCAGCCAATCCAGTGCGGCATGCCATGCGCGCACGTCGCCGCGCACCTGGGCGTCGTCGACGGCCTGCAGCAGGCCGTCCAGCATCATCGGCGCGGCCCGCGGCTTGTTCAACGCCTGCATGCGCACGGCATAGGCAGGCCAATCCGCCGACAGCACGTCGCGCAGCGGCGCGGGCACCCCTGCGTCGTGCAGGCGCGCCTCCAGCGAAGTGGCGAAGCCGGCCAGCAGGTCGGCTTCGGCATCCCTGGCCTGCTGTTCCACCGCCAGCGCCAATTCCACCTTCTCCGCTTCCGCCCGGTATCGGGCATAGAAGTCGCCGAAGTCCGTCCGCGCCGCGCGGAACACCGACTGGCTTTCGTCGAAGTCCGCCACCAGACGCTGCACCGTGTCCTTCACCTTTTCCAGGAGCAGGCGCTGGTCGTCGTTCTCGCCCGGATTGCCATCGCACGCCTCCACCAGCAGGTTGAGCAGCCGCCGCGCCGAATGGCTCGCCTGCAGGAACAGCTTGCGATCCTGCAGCGCGACCTTCGTCATCGGCGCCATCAACCGCCCGAGCACGTGGACCTGCTCCTCGCCCAGGAGGCTCTCGCGGAAGATCACCTCGAACAGCATGCCGACCAGGTCGACGACATTCTCGTCAGCCTCCGAAATCGCCACCGCCTCCGGCGCCACGCCGAGTTGCGCCGCATGCAGGAAGATCTGCTGCTTGAACGCGGCCTGCAGCTGGCGCGGATTGGCCAGCACCTCGGCATGAACTTCGGGCGATGCGATCTGCAGCAGCGTCAGCGCCACGATCAGCTCGCGCTGCGACAGCGAGGTGCGCGTGACATCCGCACGCGCGAGGCCCTGCTCCCGCGCCCGCTGGTGCCGCGACTCTTCCAGCAGCTGGTGCAGCGCCGGCGGCAGGCTCGTCGCTTCGGCGGCGGCAAAGGTGTCGTGATCTTCCTGGTCCCACTCGACGAAGAAACGGGTCATCCAGTCGGGTTCGCTGGTGGCCTCCTCGCCACGGCTGGGAATCGCGCGGGCGCGGCGCATCCTGGTCCCCGTACTGTCCTGCGGGCCCAGACGGCGCACCAGACGCGCGTGCAGGTTCTCGTAGATCGGTCCGAGCAGCTCGACGAACTCGCGCGCGCAGCACTGCACCGCCAAGGCGCGCACGTTGCCCGGCAACGACGCCGCCGCGAAACCGCGATACACCGCCATCGCGATGCGGGCGGGCGAATAGGGCGCGCTGTCCGGCGTGAGCCGCACGCCCATGTCCAGCCACGTCAGGTATCCGTTCAGGCGCAGCAGCTCGGACTGCCACTCGCGCGAGATCGCATCCGCCAACTGCTCGGTCGCCAGGCGTACGTCGAGTTCGTCCTCTTCCACCAGTCCCAGGCCGAGGACACTGCCGGTCGGCTCTTCGCCGAAGCGGACGGCCGGGGCATCGCCATCGCCGGCGATCCGCCAGGCCGATGCCATGTCCTCGCGGAAGCCGCGCAGGATCGCCTCGCGCCGATCCTTCAATGCCAGAAGACCGTCCAGATAGGGGCCGCGGTCGAGTTCCATCCGCTCCAGCCGGTCCAGCATGGGTTGCCGCAGACCGTCCACCACGTCGGCGAACGCAGCCTCCAGCGGCGACTGCATCGCCTCGCGCAACAGCTCGATGAGCTGGTTGCCGGAGGTGGGAGGAGGCGATGGCGTGGCGGGCATTGCGTCGTTCGGTCGGCCGGGTTGTCCGCGACGACCCGCAACACAGGGCTTCGCGTGGCGCGGACCATGACGCATCCGCTGCGATTAAACTCATGCACGGATACTGTGCACTGCATTCCACTATAAGGCGACTCGATGCTCACTGAAAGTCTGTTGCAGGCGCTGGACGCGCGACGTTCCGTGCCCTCCAAGCAGTTGGGCGAACCCGGCCCGGACGCGGCAACGCTCGCACGCATGCTCGCTTCGGCGGTCCGCGTGCCGGACCACGGCAAGCTGGTGCCCTTCAGGTTCGTTCATATCCACGGTGACGCGCGCCATGCGCTGGGCGACCGCTTGGCCGCCCGCACGCGCGCCCTCGATCCCGATGCGCCCGACGCCGCGGTGGAGAAGGATCGCGGCCGCTTCGCCAGCGCACCCGACATCATCACCGTGGTCGCACGCCTGACGGCCGGACACAAAGTGCCCGAGCAGGAACAGCTGCTGACCGCCGGGAGCGTCTGCTTCGCCCTGCTGCAGGCGGCGCAGGCCTGCGGCTTCGGCGCGCAGTGGCTGACCGGCTGGATGGCGTACGACACGCATGTCTCGCATCTGCTCCACCTGACACCGGACGAAAAGATCGTCGGCTTCATCCATATCGGCACGCCGCGACTGGAGGTGCCGGAACGCGAGCGTCCCGACCCCCTCGCGCTGCTGACCGACTGGACGCCAGATGCCTGAACCGCTGCAGCCACGCCCGCTCTACCTGGTCGATGCCAGCCTGTACGTGTTCCGCGCCTGGCACTCGATGCCGGACGAATTCCAGGATGCCGACGGCTGGCCCACCAACGCGGTGCACGGGTTCGCGCGCTTCCTGCTGGAACTGCTGGAGAAGGAACGGCCCGCGCACATCGCCATCGCCTTCGACGAGGCGCTGGACAGCTGCTTCCGCAACCGGATCTACCCCGCCTACAAGGCCAATCGCGATCCCGCGCCGGAAGCACTGCGGCGGCAGTTCACGCATTGCAAGGCGTTGTGCGCCGCACTGGGCCTGAGTGTGCTGGCGCACGGCGAGTACGAAGCGGACGACCTGATCGGCAGCGCGCTGCATGCGGCGCGGCCGCAGGGGTTCCGCGGCGTGATCGTTTCGGCCGACAAGGATCTGTCGCAGTTGCTGCAGGACCACGACGAGCAGTGGGACTTCGCGCGCGGACAGCGCTGGAGCGCGGCCGGCGTGAAGGCCCGCCACGGGGTGGAGGCACGGCAGATCGCCGACTACCTGGCATTGACCGGCGATGCGGTGGACAACATCCCGGGGGTCAGCGGCATCGGTGCAAAGTCCGCAGCCGTACTGCTGGCGCACTTCGGCGACCTGGACACCCTGCTCGGACGCATGGACGAGGTCGCGTTCCTGCGCCTGCGCGGCGCGGCCACGATGGCGGTCCGCCTGCGCGAACAGCGCGAACATGCGCTGTTGTGGCGTCGACTCACGACCATCGTCCTGGACGCCCCGCTGGGCGACATCGCCTCCGGCCATGCCCGTGGCCAGGCCGATGGTGGCATGCTGACCGGCCTGTCGGACGCCCTGCGCTTCGGCCCGATGACGCGACGGCGACTGCGTGTCGCCGCAGGGCTGGAAGAACCCGGGTACTGATCGTCTGTAAAACGTCACCCGCAGCCGATAGCATGCCCGCATGAGCCAACGCGACGACGAAAAGCGCAACGTGCCCGCCGAGGTGGTCTGGCAGGGCAAGTACCAGCGGATGATGGTGCGCGGCACCTGGGAATACGTGGAGCGCGCGCACGCCGGGGGGCTGGCGGCGATCATCATCGCGGTGACGCCGGATGACGAGGTGCTGTTCGTCGAACAGTTCCGCGTGCCGCTGCAGGCACGCACCATCGAGATGCCGGCCGGACTGGTGGGCGACATCCATGCCGGCGAATCGATCGAGGTCTCTGCGGTCCGCGAGCTGGAGGAAGAGACCGGCTGGACCGCCGATCACGCCGAGGTGCTGATGATCGGTCCCACCTCGTCCGGCAGCAGCAGCGAACAGATCGCCTTCGTCCGCGCCACCGGCCTGCGCAAGGTCGGCGAAGGTGGCGGCGATGGCGACGAGGACATCACCGTGCATGCCGTTCCCCGCCCGCGCGCCGCCGCATGGCTGGTGCAGAAGATGGACGAGGGTTATGCGCTGGATGCCAAGCTCTGGGCGGGACTGTGGATGATCGACCACACCCTCGATGGCACGCCGCGCGACGGCACCGTCAGGCAGCCTTGACGCCGTAGCCGGCCAGACGCCAGACGCCCGGCGCTTCGTGCCGCAGCGTCACCACTTCACGGTGCGGCGCGTCCGTTTCGCCGAAGGCCACCGAGAATTCCAGCCGCGCGTACGTCCCCGGCAACCACGACGCCTGCGCGGCGGGCCTGTCCACCCTGATCGCCGTCCAGCGCCGGCCCGTACCGCACCCCAGCACGCCGTGACGATGGGTAAGCGATTCGATGAAGGCGTCGCGCGGCATGGCATGCCTCACAGCCTTCGATGCCGCCTCCCAGAGGATGTCGTGCTGGCCTTGCTCGATGGCCTTGATGAAGCGCATCGCGGCCATGCCCAACCGAGTGATGTCGACATCCTCCAGCCCGACATCGCCTTCGCCCGCCCGCATCGCAGTTCCCATCATCGTAAGCACGTCCCGTCGTCTGAGCGCCACCACGCGCCTACGCGTGGAATCCACCGACTCGTTCGCATGCCCCGGCAGCGACCGGACACGGAGCTGCGGGCGGACGCGCTGTGCTGTGACGCGCCGCTAGCTTTTCGCCAGGTGCTCCCGGAAGAACGCCAGCGTGCGCTGCCAGGACAGCGCGGCGGCGGCCTGGTCGTAGCGCGGCGTGGTGTCGTTGTGGAAACCGTGGTTCACGGCCGGATACACATGCGCGGCATACGCGACACCGGCGGCTTTCAGTTGCTGCTCGTACGCCGGCCAACCGGCGTTGACGCGCGTATCGAGCTCGGCAAAGTGGAGCAGCAGCGGCGCCCTGATGCGCGCCGCCTCATCCGCCGACGGCTGGCCGCCGTAGTAAGGCACGCCCGCATCGACCAGCTCGGGCAGCCGCGACGCGAGCAGGTTGGCCACCAGCCCGCCGAAGCAGAAGCCGACCACGCCCAGCTTGCCGGTACTGCGCGGCAACGCATGGGCAAAGCGTGCGGCGGCTTCGAGATCCGCGAGGACGCTGATGCGATCGAGGCTGGCCTGCATCTCGCGTCCGGCGTCGTCGTTGCCGGGATACCCGCCGAGCGGATACAGCGCATCGGGCGCGAAGGCGATGAACCCCGCGACCGCCAGCCGGCGCGCGACGTCTTCGATGTACGGGTTGAGCCCGCGGTTCTCGTGCACCACCAGCACGACGGGATGGCGGCCCTCCGCGCGCGGCATCGCCAGCAACCCGCGCCCTTCCCCATGCCCCTGCGGCGCCGGAAACGTGCGGTAGACCGTGGTGACGCGCGGATCGTCCGCGGCGACCTGGGCGGCGAACGCATACTGCGGCGTCAGCGCGGCCAGCAACGCCGCCGCCGTGGCGCCGCCCACGGCGAACTGCGCCGCGCCGGCCAGGAAGCCGCGCCGGTCGACGCGACCGTGCACGTAGTCGTCGTAGAGATCGAGCACGCGCTGGTCGAACGCGGCAGCTTCTTTGCGGTATGCGTCCATCGTGCGCTTCCGGGAACGGTCTGGCGAAGTGTCGTCAGGCGAACGCGTCGGTCGCGCGTACCAGCGCGTCCACGTTCTCGGCCTCGAACGCGGAGTGGCCCGAGGCCGGCGTGATGTCCAGCCTCGCCTTCGGCCAGGCCTTGTGCAGCTCCCACGCATTGGCGATCGGACAGACCACGTCGTAGCGGCCGTGCACGATCACGCCCGGGATGTCGGCGATGCGCGGAGCATCGCGCAGCAGCTGGTCCTCGACCTCGAAGAAGCCGCCGTTGACGAAGTAGTGGTTCTCGATGCGCGCGAACGCCAGCGCGAACTCCGGCTCCTCGTGCCCGCTGACGAAGTCGGCGTCCACGTGCAGGAAGCTGGTCGCCCCTTCCCACACGCTCCACGCCTTCGCGGCGGCGAGGCGGGTGGCCTTGTCGTCGGAGGTCAGGCGGCGATGGAAGGCCGAGATCAGGTCGTGGCGTTCGACCGGCGGAATGGCGGTGATGTAGTGCTCCCACGCATCCGGGAACAGACGGCTGGCGCCTTCCTGGTAGAACCACTCCAGCTCCCAGCGGCGCAGCATGAAGATGCCGCGCAGCACCAGTTCGGTGACGCGTTGCGGATGCGTTTCGGCATAGGCGAGCGCCAGCGTCGAGCCCCAGCTGCCGCCGAACACCTGCCACCGATCGATGCCGAGTTTCTCGCGCAGCTTCTCGATGTCGGCCACGAGGTCCCACGTGGTGTTGTCCACCAGGTCCGCGTGCGGCGTCGAACGGCCGGAACCGCGCTGATCGAACAGCACGATGCGGTACTTCGCCGGATCGTGGAAGCGGCGCATCTTTGGGCTGCAGCCGGCGCCCGGCCCGCCGTGGAGCAGCACCACCGGCTTGCCGTCCGGGTTGCCGCACTGTTCGTAGTACAGCGTGTGGCGGTCGTCGACCTTCAGCGTGCCGGTGTCGAAAGGCTCGATCTCGGGGTACAGCGTGCGCATGGGCGGCATGTCCTGGATGAAAGCGACAGTCTAGCGGCTGCGGTCTTGCCCTTCCGTTATGCGTCCGAGGGTGACGCGGTCGCGCTGTTCGAGATCGGTCTCCGTCGCGACATCGGCGAAGCCCGCTGCGACCAGCAGCGCGCGGATCGCTTCACCCTGGTCCCGGCCGTGCTCCAGCAACAGCCACCCGCCGCCCCGCAGGTGCGACGGCGCGAGGGCGACGATCTCGCGGATGGCGTCCAGGCCATCGGCGCCGGAGGACAGCGCCGTCGGTGGCTCGAAACGCAGGTCGCCCTGGATCAGATGCGGATCGCCATCGGCGATGTAGGGCGGATTGCTGGCGATCAGGTCGAAACGTTCGCCGGCCACGGGCGCCAGCCAGCTGCCATGGCGGAACGCGACATTGGCGATGCGGTTCGTCCCGGCGTTCGCCCGCGCGATGTGCAGCGCCTCTTCGCTGAGGTCGGTCGCGACCACCTGCGCCAGCGGCCGCTCGCTTGCCAGCGCGAGCGCGATGGCCCCGCTGCCGGTGCCGAGGTCGGCGATGCGCAGTGGCCGGCCTTCCGGCAAGCGTTCGAGCGCCAGCTCCACCAGCCGCTCGGTCTCCGGTCGCGGAATCAGCGTGGCCGGCGACACCTGCAGGTCCAGCGTCCAGAACCCGCGCCATCCGAGCAGATAGGCCAGCGGTTCGCCTGCGACGCGTCGCGCCAGTAGCACGTCCAACGCTGCTGCCTGCGCCGCCGGCAACGGGTCGTCGCCATGCGCGAACAGCCACGCGCGCTCACGCCCCAGCACATGCAGGAGCAGGTGTTCGGCCTCGTGGCGCGCTTCCGGCCCCGGAAGTCGGGCGGTGGCCGCACGGAGGGCCAGGTCGAGCCGGGCGGTGGGCAGGTCGGTGGACATCGCCGCGCATGGTAGCGGGCCCCGTCGGCGCGGGTGCCGCATCGCCGCGATGCACCATCATGGTGCCCTATGGCGTATGGACGGCGCTGCCGTCGACGGCACCAGCCCAACGCGGGCACTGCTCCACTAATCACGCTCCCTGCGTATGTCCATCGGAGTGGCGGGATCGCGGGCGGCTGCGCCGGAACATCTGCAAATCATTGGAAAATATAGGTTTCATCGCCATGTAAAGCGGACGCACTGTCATGTATGGCGGTACTGCACGCCTCTTCGATAGAGAAAAACTATCTATCCAATTCCATCAATCGATTTGAGATATCAATAGCCCCTGCCTACCATGGCGCCATCGCTTCACCACACCCACCCACTCACGAGGATCTTCCATGTCCCTGATCAACACCGCGGTCCAGCCGTTCAAGACCACCGCCTTCCACAACGGCGAATTCGTCGAAGTCACCGACGGCACCCTGAAGGGCAAGTGGTCGGTCCTGATCTTCATGCCGGCCGCCTTCACCTTCAATTGCCCCACCGAAGTGGAAGACGCCGCCGCCAACTACGCCGAGTTCCAGAAGGCGGGTGCCGAGGTCTACATCGTCACCACCGACACGCATTTCTCGCACAAGGTGTGGCACGAAACCTCCCCGGCGGTGGGCAAGGCCCAGTTCCCGCTGGTCGGCGACCCGACCCACCAGCTGACCCGCGCCTTCGGCGTGCACATCGAGGAAGAAGGCCTGGCCCTGCGCGGCACCTTCGTCATCAACCCGGAAGGCGTCATCAAGACCGCCGAGATCCACAGCAACGAGATCGCCCGTGACGTGTCGGAGACCCTGCGCAAGCTGAAGGCCGCGCAGTTCACCGCCGCCAACCCCGGCCAAGTCTGCCCGGCCAAGTGGAAGGAAGGCGCGCAGACGATCGCCCCGTCGCTGGACCTGGTCGGCAAGATCTAAGCGTTCCCGCACTACCGGCGCGTTCCTCGCTGGAACGCGTCAGCTTCAGCGCATCTCACCACCTCCGGGCCATGGCCCGGAGGTCGGTCACTCCACGGACGTTTGCAGCAGCGGCATGCGCCGCTCGCCGGTTCCCTCCTCCCTGACCGGCCTCTCTCCCCCGGCGCATGCCGCTCCTGCAAACGCCTGACCTTTCTCCTCCCCCGATTCCCTCCACGGAGACGTTCGCCATGCTGGACGCCAATCTGAAGACGCAGCTCAAGGCCTACCTGGAAAAGGCCCTGCGCCCGATCCACATTACCGCCCACCTGGACGACAGCGCCGGTTCGGCCGAACTGCAGGCGTTGCTGAAGGACCTGCAGGACGTCTCCGACAAGATCACCGTCACCGAACAGCGCGGTGGCGAGCGCACACCGTCGTTCGCGCTGACGTCGCCCGGCCACAACATCCACCTGACCTTCGCCGGCCTGCCGATGGGCCACGAGTTCACCTCGCTGGTGCTGGCGCTGCTGCAGGTCGGTGGCCATCCGTCGAAGCTGGCGCAGGACGTGATCGAACAGATCCGCACGCTGGACGGCGAGTACCGCTTCGAAACCTATTTCTCGCTGTCGTGCCAGAACTGCCCGGACGTCGTGCAGGCGCTGAACCTGATGGCGGTGCTGAACCCGAACATCCAGCACGTCGCCATCGACGGCGCGCTGTTCCAAGACGAGGTCGAGCAGCGCCAGGTGATGTCGGTGCCGACGATCTTCCTCAACGGCGAGGTCTTCGGCGCGGGCCGCATGGGCGTGGAGGAAATCGTCGCCAAGCTCGACACCAATGCCGGCAAGCGCGAGGCCGAGAAGATCAAGGCCAAGGCACCGTACGACGTACTCGTCGTCGGTGGCGGCCCGGCCGGTGCATCGGCGGCGATCTATGCCGCGCGCAAGGGCATCCGCACCGGTGTGGCGGCCGAGCGTTTCGGCGGCCAGGTGCTGGACACGATGGCGATCGAGAACTTCATCTCCGTGCCCTACACGGAAGGTCCCAAGCTGGCGGCGGCGCTGGAACAGCACGTCAAGGACTACCAGGTCGACGTGATGAACCTGCAGCGCGCGGAAGCCTTGGTGCCGGCCGGCAAGGACGGCCTGGTCGAGGTGAAGCTCGCCAACGGCGCCTCGCTGAAATCGAAGACGGTGATCCTGTCCACCGGCGCGCGCTGGCGGCAGATGAACGTGCCCGGCGAGAACGAGTACCGCAACAAGGGCGTGGCCTATTGCCCGCATTGCGACGGCCCGCTGTTCAAGGGCAAGCGCGTGGCAGTAATTGGCGGCGGCAACTCCGGTGTCGAGGCGGCGATCGACCTGGCCGGCATCGTGGCGCACGTCACCCTGATCGAGTTCGACAGCCAGTTGCGCGCCGACGACGTGTTGCAGCGCAAGCTGCGCAGCCTGCCGAACGTGCGCGTCGTCACCAGTGCGCAGACCACCGAAGTGCTGGGCGATGGCGCCAAGGTCAACGGCCTGGTCTACAAGGACCGTGCTGGCGGCGATACGCACCGCGTGGAGCTGGAAGGCATCTTCGTGCAGATCGGCCTGCTGCCGAACACCGAGTGGCTGAAGGGCGTCGTCGATCTGAGCCCGCGCGGCGAGATCATCGTCGACGACCGTGGCCAGACCAGCGTGCCGGGCGTGTTCGCCGCCGGCGACGCCACCACGGTGCCGTACAAGCAGATCGTCATCGCGATGGGCGAAGGCTCCAAGGCGGCGCTGAGCGCGTTCGACCACCTGATCCGCACGTCGGCGCCGGTGGAAACCCCGGACGCGGTCGCGGCATGATGCACGGGCGCGGGCCCATGGTCCGCGCCTCGTCGCACGCACGGCGGTTCCCTGAGGGAGGAGTCCGATGAACCTGCGCGATCTGAAGTACCTGGTGGCCTTGGCCGACCACAAGCATTTCGGCCGCGCCGCCGCGGCGTGCTACGTCAGCCAGCCCACGCTGTCGACCCAGATCAAGAAGCTGGAAGACGAACTCGGCGTACCGCTGGTCGAACGCGCCCCTCGCAAGGTCATGCTCACGCCCGCCGGACGCGATGCCGCCGACCGTGCACGCCGCATCGTCGCGGAAGTCGAGCAGATGAAGGAAGCCGCGCGCCGCAGCCAGGATCCCGAGGCCGGCACGGTACGGCTGGGCATGTTCCCCACGCTCGGCCCCTACCTGCTCCCGCATGTGGTGCCGCGTATCCGCGCACGCTTCCCGCACCTGGAACTGCTGCTGGTCGAAGAAAAGAGCGACGTGCTGCTGTCGCGCCTGCGCGAAGGCAAGCTGGATGCCGGTCTGCTGGCACTGCCGATCGCCGACGACCAACTCCATACCGAATTCCTGTTTGAAGAACCGTTCGTGCTGGCCGTGCCCGAATCGCACCCCCTGGCGCAGCGCGATTCGCTGAGCCTGGCCGAGCTGTCGCAGCAGCAGTTGCTGCTGCTCGAAGACGGCCACTGCCTGCGCGAGCAGGCGCTGGATGTGTGCCGCCTGTCGGGCGCCAACGAAAAATCGGAGTTCCGCGCCACCAGCCTGGAGACGCTGCGGCAGATGGTGGCCGCCGACGTCGGCATCACCCTGCTGCCGACGCTGGCGGTGAAGCCCCCGGTGGCGCGCTCGGAGAACATCCACCTGCTCGGCTTCAGCGACTCGCACCCGAGCCGGCAGATCGCGATGGTATGGCGCAAGAGCTCGGCGATGAGCGACTTCCTGCAGCAACTCGCGCAGGTATTCCGCGACCTGCCGCAAGGCCTCTTCGAGCCGGATGCGCCCGTATCCCGCGCACCGGCCACGACGGACCGCGCGGCCACGCACGCGGCTTGAAGCCATCGCGCTTCCGGGCTACGGTAGGCGCGCAAACAGGAATCCGATGGGCGGCGCGGCAACGCGTCGCCCGTTTCCTTTTGCGCGACCCCAAAACCAGAGAGAACACGATGAACAACACCCGCACCAGCGGCCTCCCGCCTTCCCTGCCCCCGCTCGTCGTCTCCAGCCGCGACCTGTCCCGCCTGGAGGCCCTGCTCGACACACCCGTGCTGCGCCGGCATCCCGCCGCACTGGCGCTGATGGACGAACTGAACCGCGCCGACGTGCGCGCACCGGACGACATGCCGGACAACGTGGTGACGATGCACTCGCGCGTGGAATGCGAGGACGAGCTCACCGGCGAGCACCATCGCCTGACCCTGGTCTACCCCCACGAAGCGAACGTCGAGACCGGCCTGGTCTCCGTACTCGCGCCGGTCGGCAGCGCCCTGCTCGGGCTCTCCGTGGGCCAGACGATCGACTGGCACGCCGCAGGCAACCGGCCCTTGCGGCTACGGGTCGCCGCGATTGACTACCAGCCGGAAGCGAGTGGCGATCTGCATCGCTGATTTCTTCTTGCATCGACATGCGAGGCGGATCGTCAGGGTGTCGTTCCGCCTCGCGCCGGACAGTTGACGTACGGCGGACGTTGCCGGCGTTCGAACGCAAGCGGCTCGCGGCGATTTCTATGAGTGGTTGCAAATGGCGCCGCTCGCCGCGGAGGCATACATGAAAAAGAAGATCCATCCCGGAAGGCCATCCAACCAAAGACCTTCGTGGTTGTGGTGACGGCAGAGGTAGCCTGAAAAACCGGCTTCGTCGCCCCTTCATCCCCCCTCTCCCGCAGGGAGAGGGCACGACCGTGGCCTCTCTCCGCGACAGCGGCACCATGCCAAAACAAAGCCAATTTCTGCCCACTGCCATGAACCCTCGCACCCAGGGACAGGGCATACTTCCCCTCCCCGTACTGCGCACCCGTCGAGCCACCGCATGAATGCCGCCGCCCCCAGCAAACTCCAGCAACTCCGCGAACTCTCCGTCGTCGTCGCCGACACCGGCGACTACGACGCCATCAAGCGCCTCAAGCCCGTGGACTGCACCACCAATCCCACGCTGGTGAAGAAGGCGCTCGACCTGCCGGTGTACGCCGACCTGATCGAAGAACAGCTCGCCTGGGCACGTGCGCAGGGCGGCGGCGCATCGCTGGTCGATGAGGTCGTGGATCGCCTGACGGTCGGCGTCGGCGCGAAGCTCGCGGGCCTGATCCCGGGTCGCGTGTCCACCGAAGTCGATGCCGACCAGGCCTACGACACCGCCGCCACCGTCGCGAAGGCGCGCAAGTTCGTGCAGATGTATGCGGACCAAGGCATCGGCCGCGACCGCATCCTGATCAAGGTCGCGTCCACCTGGGAAGGCGTGGAAGCCGCGCGCCAGCTGCAGGCCGAGGGCATCGACTGCAACCTCACGCTGATCTTCAACCCCACGCAGGCGATCGCCTGCGCCGAAGCCGGCGCGTTCCTGATCTCGCCGTTCGTGGGCCGCATCCTCGACTGGTACGTGGCCAACGGCCAGGCGCCGGCGACCATCTACGAAGACCCGGGTGTGGTGTTCGTGCGCGGCGTCTACGCCGAGTTCAAGCGCCGCGGCTCGCCCACGGTGGTGATGGGTGCGTCGTTCCGCTCCACCGCGCAGATCGAGGCGCTGGCCGGCTGCGACCGCCTGACCATCTCGCCCGATCTGCTGGAGAAGCTGGAACAGGAAACCGGCGACCTGCCCCGCAAGCTGTCGCCCGGCGCCGCCGAACCCGTGACCGCCGCGCCGGTGACGGCCGGGAGTTTCGCCGCCGCGATCGAAGCCGATCCGATGGCCAAGGAAAAGCTGGCGGCCGGCATCGATGCGTTCGCCAAGGATCTGGCCGCGCTGCGCACGACCATCCGCGAGAAGCTGGCGAACTGATGCGGCAACGGCACCACGCGCCGCTGCGGCGCGTGGTGAGGATCAGACGTCCAGGCCGATCGGGCAGCTCACACCGGTGCCGCCCAGGCCGCAGTAACCGTTCGGATTCTTCGCCAGATACTGCTGGTGGTAATCCTCGGCGTAGTAGAACGGCGGTGCCGGATACACGATCTCGGTGGTGATGTCGCCATAACCGGCCGCGCGCAACTGCTGCTGGTACGTCTGCAGGCTGGCGTCCGCAGCGGCCTGCTGCTCCGGCGTATGGCAGTGGATGCCGGAGCGGTACTGGGTACCGACATCGTTGCCCTGCCGCATCCCCTGGGTCGGATCGTGGCTTTCCCAGAACACCTGCAGCAGGCGCTCGAACGACACCTGCGCCGGGTCGTAGACCACGCGCACGACCTCGTTGTGGCCGGTCTGGCCGGAACAGACTTCCTCGTAGGTCGCATTCGGCGTGCCGCCGCCGGCATAGCCGACGGACGTGCTGTACACGCCCGGCACGTTCCAGAACTTGCGTTCCGCACCCCAGAAGCAACCCAGGCCGAACTCGACCTGCTGCAGCCCGTCGAACGCGTCGCGCAGCGGATGTCCGTTGACGAAATGCACGTTGTGCAGCGGCAGCGGCGCACTGCGACCCGGCAGCATGTCTTCCGCGCGCGGCATGCGCTGCTTGTAGACTCCGATACCCAGCATGGCGAACCTCGTAATGATGGAGCGACGGATCAGGCGGGCAGGATGCCCAGGCCTTCGTCGTCGCCTTCCAAGATGGGGCCATCGCCGCGCGATTCCAGCCCCAGCGCCTGCACCACCTGCTCCGCCTCGGGGAACGCGGTGTCCGGCACGCAGACCCGCAGTACGCCGAACAGCGGCAGTTCGCCCATGCCGCCCAGCAGCGATTCGCCGAACACGAAGGCCGGGATCGCCGCTTCCTCCAGCGCGTGCTTGACCAGATGGGCGTCGAACAGGTTGTCGGCCAGGTAGACCACGCGCATGGATGCGTCCTCCGAGGCCAGCCTACACCGGTCGATCCGGATACGGCATGCGCAACGCCTCGGTGGCCGCGACCGATTCAGTTTCCGCCGCCGCGGCCTGCCGCCATTCGCGCATCGCCGGCAGTGCGAACAGCGCCTGCATGTACGCACGCGCTTCGTCGTCGACGGCCACGCCATACCCCTCGAAGCGGATCGCCACCGGTGCGTACATCGCATCGACGATGCCGAATTCGCCGAACAGGAAGGCGCCGCCTTGGCCATGCGCACCGCGCACCTGGCGCCACAGGTCCTGCACGCGATCGATGTCGCGCTGCGCGGATTCGTCCCATCGGTAGGCGTCCGGCGTGCGCCGGCTGTTCATCGGCAGCTGCGTGCGCAGCGCGAGGAAGCCCGAATGCATCTCCGCCGCTGCGGCGCGGGCCAGCGCGCGGGTCGCGCGGGCCAGCGGCCAGCCGCGACCGTCGAGCCAGCGCTCGTTGGCGTATTCGCAGATGGCCAGCGAATCCCATACGTGCACCTCGCCGTCGTGCAGCGCGGGCACCTTGCCGGTCGGCGAGTGGCGCGTGACGTCCTCGGAAAACCGTGGGCTGCCCAGCGGCAGGCGGATCTCGTCGAAAGCCACGCCGAAATGTCGGAGCAACAGCCAGGGCCGCAGCGACCAGGACGAGTAGTTCTTGTTGCCGATGACGAGGGTCGGGAGGCTCATGCGGGGAACGGATTGCGCCAAGGCCGTTCAGGATAGACCAGCCCGGGTGCCAGACCGGCTAAACTGGCGTTTTTCCACGCCTTCACGCCCCGATGTCCGACGCTGCCGCCCCCGCTCTTCCCCCTTCTGACGATGCCGCGCCCGAAAAGCGGGACTTCATCCGCCAGATCGTGCGCGAGGACCTGGCCAGCGGCCGCCACGCCTCGGTGAAGACGCGCTTCCCGCCCGAGCCCAACGGCTACCTGCACATCGGCCACGCCAAGGCGATCTGCCTGGACTTCGGCATCGCCGGCGAGTTCGGCGGCGTCTGCAACCTGCGCCTGGACGACACCAATCCGGCCAAGGAAGACCCGGAGTACGTCCGCGCCATCCAGGACGACGTGCGCTGGCTGGGCTTCGACTGGCACGACCTGCGCCACGCCT
Organism: Pseudoxanthomonas sp. GW835-FHT14C01; assembly: GCF_058793715.1. NCBI lineage: Bacteria > Pseudomonadati > Pseudomonadota > Gammaproteobacteria > Lysobacterales > Lysobacteraceae > Pseudoxanthomonas > Pseudoxanthomonas sp. GW835-FHT14C01. Next base: position 293,143 of record NZ_JBXAGB010000002.1, on the reverse strand, counting down.
CGGATTATTTCGAGGTGCTGTACCTGGCCGGCGAGAAGCTGATCCGCCAAGGCGATGCCTTCGTCTGCGACCTGAGCGCGGAGGAAGTGCGCGAGTACCGCGGCACGCTGACCGAACCGGGCCGCAACTCGCCGTACCGCGACCGCAGCGTCGAAGAGAACCTGGACCTGTTCCGCCGCATGCGCGCGGGCGAGTTCGCCGACGGCGCGCGCACCCTCCGCGCGAAGATCGACATGGCCAGCGGCAACATCAACCTGCGCGACCCTGCGCTGTACCGCATTAAGCATGTCGAACACCAGAACACCGGCAACGACTGGCCGATCTACCCGATGTACGACTACGCGCACTCGCTGAGCGACGCGGTGGAAGGCATCACCCACTCGCTGTGCACACTGGAATTCGAAGACCACCGCCCGCTGTACGACTGGTGCGTGGACAAGGTGGATCTGGCGAACTCGCCGGAGCTGCTGGCGCCGCTGCTCGCCAGGGGACTGCCGAAGGAAGCCAGCAAGCCGCGCCAGATCGAATTCTCGCGCCTGAACTTCAATTACCTGGTGATGAGCAAGCGCAAGCTGCTGGCGATGGTCAACGACCACCTCGTCGACGGCTGGGACGACCCGCGCATGCCGACCCTGCAGGGCATTCGCCGCCGCGGCTACACGCCCGCGGCGTTGCGCCTGATGGTGGACCGGGTGGGCATCAGCAAGCAGAACTCGCTGCTGGACATCTCGATCCTGGAAGGTGCGCTGCGCGAGGACCTGGATGCTGCGGCGCCGCGGCGCATGGGTGTGATCGACCCGGTGAAGCTGGTGCTCGCCAACCTGCCCGAAGGCCATGAGGAATCGCTGACGTTCTCCAACCACCCGAAGGACGAGTCGTTCGGCCAGCGCAGCGTGCCGTTCTCGCGCGAGCTGTGGATCGAACGCGAGGATTTCGAGGAAGTGCCACCGAAGGGCTTCAAGCGTCTGACCACCGGCGGCGAAGTGCGCCTGCGCGGCGCCGGTATCGTGCGCTGCGATGAAGTGATCAAGAACGACGCCGGCGAGATCGTCGAACTGCGCGGCTGGCTGGATCCCGAATCGCGCCCCGGCATGGCCGGCGCCGAGCGCAAGATCAAGGGCACCATCCACTGGGTCAGCGCGAAGCACGCCGTCGCGGCGGAAATCCGCCTGTACGACCGTCTGTTCACCGTACCGAACCCGGACGACGAATCGGAAGGCAAGACCTACCGCGATTACATGAACCCGGAATCGCGCCGTACCGTGACCGGCTACGTCGAGCCGGCGGCGGCCAGTGCCGCACCGGAGCAGTCGTTCCAGTTCGAGCGTACCGGCTATTTCGTCGCGGACCGCTACGACCATACGCCCGAGCGCCCCGTGTTCAACCGCAGCGTGACGCTGCGCGACACGTGGGCGACCAAGGCCTGACGCGACCGACTTTCACCGCCCCTTGAGGCGGTGGCCGGCAGGCTGGCACATCACCACCGAGGAAGGAGTCCGCCATGTCCCGCATCATGCTGCGCCTGCTGCCTGCCCTGCTGTCCTGCCTGTTCGCGGTCGCGATGGCGGGCTGTGCGGCGCCTGCTTCCTCCGATGGGGTGGCTGCCGATCCCCCGCCCGCATCGACGCCGGCCCCCAAGCCGACCGGCGGCAATCTGCCGCCGCGTGAAGCCGGTGCGGTCACCGTCGATTACGCCTGCACGACCCATGCCGATTGCGCAGTGAAGAACGTCGGCAACTGCTGCGGCGCGATGCCGGCCTGCGTCAACAAGAACAGCCCGACCGATCCGCAGGGTGTGCAGGCGCAGTGCGCCGCCAGCGGGCGGATGGGCGTCTGCGGCTTCGCCGACGTCACCGCCTGCCAGTGCGTCAGCGGCCGCTGCGAATCCGATGCCTCTTCCTCGAAACTGCCTGCCCGGTAATGCTCTACCAACAGATCCACCTGACCCTGCCCGCCTGGACCCACGACCTGGTCGATCCCGCCGCGACGTATGCGAGCGATGAAGACAAGGTCGCCCTGGCGATCGACCTGTCGCGCCGCAACGTGGACGCGAACAGCGGCGGCCCGTTCGGCGCCGTGGTGTTCGGCCCCGACCACCGCGTCATCGCCCTCGGCGTGAACCGGGTGATGCCGCACACCTGTTCGCTGGCGCACGCGGAGACCATGGCCTACATGCTGGCGCAGCAGCGCCTGCAGACGCCGCGCCTCAACGATGTGCTGGCGCCGGTGGTGCTGGCCACCTCGTCGCAGCCCTGCTGCCAGTGCTACGGCGCCACCATCTGGGCCGGCATCGACCGCCTGCTGATCGGCGCGCGCGCGGAAGACGTGATGGAACTGACGGAGTTCGACGAAGGCCCGCTGCCGGCGGACTGGATCGGCGAACTGGGCAAGCGCGGCATCGCGGTCGTGCGCGACCTGCGCCGCGACGACGCGCGTGCGGTGCTGAAGCGCTACGGCGAGCAGGGCGGCGACAGGTACTGAGCGCCTGCGGGAGAAGCCATCGTCCCGGGCTTCTCCTGTACCCTGTGCCAGCGGCAGGAGCCGCAGCCATCCGCTTCACGCGACCGCGCCATGTCATCGACGACCGGCCTGCTGGCCTATTGCCGCCAGGGATTCGAACCCGAACTCGCTGCAGAACTGACCGAGCGCGCCGCGCGGGCGGGGTTCGCCGGCTACGCGCGCGCGCAGCGCAACGACGGCCATGTCGTGTTCGTCTGCGATCAGCCCGAAGCGCTGGATCGCGCACTGCCATGGCGCGGCCTGATCTTCGCGCGGCAGAAGCTGCGGCTGCTGGCCGAGTTGCGCGGCGTCGATCCCAAGGATCGCATCACGCCGCTGCTCGCCGCGCTGGCAGGCAGCGGACGCTATGGCGACCTGTGGGTCGAGCATCCGGATTCCGACAGCGCCAAGCCGCTGGCCGGGCTGGCGCGCAGTTTCGGCAATGCGCTGCGTCCTGCGCTGCGCAAGGCGGGCTTTCTCACGGAGAAGGACGACGCGCGCCTGCCGCGTCTGCACGTGGTGTTCGTGCAGGGCGACCACCTGTTCCTGTGCGTCGCTGATGCGCGCGACAGCGCACCGTGGCCGCTCGGCATCCCGCGCCTGAAGCTGCTGCCCGATGCTCCGTCGCGTTCGGCGTTGAAGCTGGAGGAAGCGTTCCTGTCGCTGCTCGATGATCGCCAGCGCGAGGCGCTGCTGGAACCGGGCATGACCGCCGCCGATCTCGGTGCCGCACCGGGCGGCTGGACGTGGGTGTTGACGCGCCATCACCTGCGGGTGACCAGCGTCGACAACGGTCCGCTGCGCGAACATGTGCTGGCGACCGGGCTGGTCGAGCATCTGCGTGCCGACGGCTTCCACTGGAAACCCTCGCAGCCGCTCGACTGGATGGTCTGCGACATGGTCGAACAGCCGCGGCGCGTCGCCGAGCGGATGGCGCAGTGGTTCCGCGAGGGCTGGTGCCGGCATGCGGTGTTCAACCTCAAGCTGCCGATGAAGAAGCGCTGGGACGAAACCAGACTGTGCCTCGATCTGTTCGCGGACCAGGCCGGCCGGCCGCTCGAGGTCCGCGCGCGCCAGCTCTATCACGACCGCGAAGAGATCACCGTGTTCGCCACGCCCGGCTGACACGCACCGACCACCTGCACGCCACCTAGGGGAAACGGATGACGCCACCGGGCTCCAAGCGCATCGCCGCCGCACTGTCCGTCATGATGCTGGCCGGGTGCGCGCATGCGGACACGACCGCGCGCACCGACGCGGAAGCGCTGTACGTCGCGCACGACGTCATCGGCGACGGTGTCTTCAGCGCCGGTATCGAGGGGCCGGCGTTCGGGCCGGATGGCGCGCTCTATGCCGTCAGCTTCGGGCGCGACGGCACCATCGGCCGGGTCACGTTCGACACCGATGGTCGCGCACGCGCCTCGCTGTTCGCCACGCTGCCGGAAGGCAGCACCGGCAACGGCATCCGCTTCGGCGCCGATGGCGCCATGTACATCGCCGACTACAGCGGCCACCACGTGCTGCGGATCGCTGCCGGCTCGCGGGAGGCCGAGGTGTTCGCACGCATGCCGCAGGCGAACCAGCCCAACGACATCGCGCTCTCACCGGATGGCACGCTCTACGCGAGCGACCCGAAATGGGCCGACGGCACTGGCCAGCTGTGGCGCATCGATCGCACGGGCACGCCGCACCTGCTCGAAGCCGGCATGGGCACGACCAACGGCGTGGAAGTCAGCCCCGACGGCAGGCGCCTGTACGTCAACGAGAGTGTGCAGCGCAATGTCTGGGTGTACGACATCCACGGCGATGGCGGCGTCGGCAACAAGCGACGGCTGATCGCCTTCGACGACCACGGCATGGACGGCATGCGCACCGATGCGACGGGCAACCTCTACATCGCCCGCTACGGCGCCGGCGTGGTCGCGGTGGTGTCGCCCGAAGGCAGGCTGCTGCGCGAAGTGAAGCTCAAGGGACAGAAGCCCACCAACGTCGCGTTCGGCGGTCCCGACGGCCGCACGGTCTACGTCACGCTGCAGGACCGTGGCGCGATCGAAGCCTTCCGGGTGGAAACGCCGGGACGAGAAACCGGCCGCTGACGCTCGCCTACCGGTTGCCGAGCGCCTGCTCTATCGCGCGCTCGGCCAGCGGGGCCATCACGGCATAGCCTGCGGGCGTGGGGTGCACGCCGTCCGCCGCCAGTCGCGCATCCAGCCCGCCGTCGGCGTTGCCCATCGCGCGGTAGTAGTCGAGGTACACCGCACCGGCCCGCTTCGCCTCCGCTTCGATCCACTGGTTCAGCGCGCGGATCGGCGCCGCCGGCCGATAGCCGGGTCGCCAGGGATACGCGCTGGCCGGCAGCACCGAGGCGAGCACCACACGGATGCCGTTGGCCTGCGCCAGCTGCACCATCGAACGCAGGTTGTCCTCGATCATCGCCTGCGTCGCCGGGCCGGTATTGCCGGCGATGTCGTTGGTGCCCGCCAGGATCACCACGACGTCCGGCTTCAACGCGATCACGTCCTGGCGGAACCGCACCAGCATCTGCGCAGTCGTCTGGCCCGAGATGCCACGATTGACGTACGGCTTGCCCGGAAAGAACGTCGTGCCCGCGACACGGCCCCAGCCATCGGTGATCGAATCCCCGTAGAACACGACGCGCCCGGCTTGCTGCGCCGGCAACGCCGCGTTCTCCTCGCGGTAGCGCGCCAGGCCGGGCCAGTCCAGCAACCGGCGCTGGAGATTCTGGACGCGCGACGGCGTCAACGACGCGGCGGGCGCCACATAGTCCGGCTCGACGGGCGGCACCTGCGCCTCCCTGCCGGAGGCGGCAGGCATCGCCAGTGCGAACAGCAGGAAAGAAAGGAGGATGGCGCGGCTCATGGTGTTTCTCGTCCTGGGACGGCGTCTACCCTACGCGATCCGGTCACGCGCGGCATGTTGCGCGACCCGCGTGCCTGACGGGGTGTGACGGCCGGATCGGTTAGTCTCAGCCCCTGCAATCCGGCCCGGGCATACTGGTCCGACAGCAAAGGAGCGTCATGAATCCCCTGTCTCTCAAGGACCCCGCCGGCTTCGGCACCGAGTTCCTGCGGCTCACCTTGCTGCAGGGCTTCCAGTCGCTCACCAAGCGCGACCTCGAGCTGCTGATCTTCGTGCTGCTGGAACGCGATGGTGCGATCGGCCGCACTGAATCCAACTTCGATGTCGCCGGCAAGCTGCGGGTGACGCCGGCGAAGGTCAAGGCGCTGCGCCGCGACGGCTACGCACGCTGGCGCGCGCTGGTGCCGGAGGAACGCGACGCGGCCTTGCAGCGCATCGTCGCCGGCGCGCTGACGGAAGCGAACCTCAAGTCGGGCGCCAAGCACGTCAGCGAGCGCAGCCGCAAGGAGGGCTTCCTCGCCATCCGTGTCGAGCATCCGGACGACCACCAGCAGTTCGAGCAGGCCATCCTCGATGTCGGCGCGCTGCCGGTCTACGAACGCAACCGCGAGGTCGTGGCGGTGCGCTTCGACACGCTGCTGGCGATCGCCGAGCGTTGGGGCTACCTGCAGCCCGATCCGGCCGCGGTCACCGAGGCGCTGAAGAAGCTGACTCCCACCGCCGAGGAAGTCGCCGACCTGTTGAAGAAGGACGTCTCCAAGCTGCGCTGGCAGGATGCGCGCAATGCGCTCAACAGCCTCGGCGCCAAGGCCGTGGCCAGCACCGCCGAAGGTGGCCTGAAGGGACTGCTGAAGATCGTGTTCCCGTTCATTCCGGCTTGACGGATACGCGGGTCCGGCAAGGATCCTCCGAGCGGCTCGGCTTTTCCTCGTCTGGGTCGCCGTCTTCACGAGGACTGCGGCGCTCGTCCAGGCCTTGCTTCACGGCACCCGGCCGCCGGCGATCTCCACGCGGCGCCCGCCCGCGCGCGCGGACGCGAAGATCGCATCCAGCGCCCGCATGTCACGCCAGCCTTCTTCGCCGGGAACGCGTGGTGGACGCCCCTCCAGGATGGCCAGCGCGTCGGCATCCATCTGTCGCGCCTGCTGCGCGGGTGTGGCGCCGATCGCCGCATCGAAGCGGCGCCCGTCGCTCGCGTCGCCTCGAACGCCCTCGTAGGCCTGGAAGGGCGACAGTTCGTACCAGCCGTCTGCGCACTCGGCGCGCAGCCGGTTGAGGTTGCGGCCGAAGCTGGTTTCGCAGTCGGCGACGACGCCGTCGGGGAATTCGAGACGGAAGCGCATGGTCTCGTCGACGCCACGGAAGATCGCCGGACGTTCCACCGCAGACGTGGCGGTGACCGCGACCGGCTCGGCGCCGGTGGTGTAGCGCGCGGCGTTGAGGGCGTACACGCCCATGTCGTACATCGCGCCGCCGCCGCGCGCCGGGTCCAGCCGCCACGGATCGCCGTTCGCATCGTCGAAGCCGTGGAAGCCCGCTTCGGCGCGGACACGCTGCAGGCGCCCGAACGGACGCGACGTCGCCAATGCCATCACCGCCTGCGTATTGGGTTCGTGCTGCATGCGGTAGCCGATCGCCAACTGCACGCGATGGCGGTGGCATGCCTCGATCATCGCGAGGGCTTCCACCGCGTCCATCGCCATCGGCTTCTCGCACCACACGTGCTTGCCCGCTGCCGCGCCACGCAAGGTGAACGGCTTGTGCAGGTGGTTGGGCAGCACGACGTAGACCACGTCGATGTCGGGGTTGTCGGCGATGCGGTCGAAGCCGGCGTAGTCGTAGACGTTGCGCTCGGGAATGGCATAGCGGCGCTGCCATTCCTCCGCCTTGGCGGGGGTGCCGGTGACGATGCCGGCCAGTCGGCAGTGCTTCGTCATCTGCAGCGCGGGCGCCAGCAGGTCGCGACTGTAGTGGCCCAGTCCCACCAGCGCGACCCCGATCGTCCGCCGCCGCTGCCCGGCACGTGCGACCGGCAGCACACCGGCGAGGCCGGCCGCACTCAGCGCGCCGAGCAGGCGTCGACGCGAGAGGTCGGGAAACGAACGGTCGGCACTCATGGCAGATGGCCCCGGGCCAGCGGAATCCCGAGGCTACCGCATGCGGCGCGCCGACGGCGTCAGCGCGAGCGCTGCCCGGCCGCGTGCCGCCAGAAGAAATCCACCAGCGGCGGCAGCCTGCCGGCCAGGCCCAGCAGCGGACCGCGCAGCAGGGTCAGGTGCATTTCGTCGTTCGAGAACAGCCGGTTGATGCCGTCGAAGGCATAGGCGGCGGTCGCGTTCTCGCTGCGACGCTGGCGTGCCCAGCGTTCGAGGCGGTGGGGGGCGGCCCAGTCGACACGCTTGTTCTCGGCGGCACGGATGCCGTCGCGCAGCGCGTCGACATCGCGCAGGCCGAGATTGACGCCCTGTCCCGCCAGCGGATGCACGACATGCGCGGCATCGCCGGCGACGACGATGCGGCCGGCGACGTAGTCGTTGGCCAGTTGCCGCCTCAACGGAAAGGCGGTGCGGGGCGAAACGGCTTCCACCTGGCCGAGCTGGCCGCCCATCGCCAGCGTCAGCTCCCGGTCGAACGCGGCATCGTCCAGCGCCAGCACGCGCTGCGCCTCGCCATCGGGCAACGTCCACACGATGGAGCTGAGTCCGTCCGCGAAAGGCAGGAACGCCAGTGGGCCGGTCGGCAGGAAGCGCTGCCACGCGGTGTCTTCGTGCGGCGTGCCCGTGCGCACGAACGCCACCACGCCACGCTGCGCGTAGTCGTGCGCGGCGACGTCGAGACCGGCCAGGCGGCGCAAGGTGGAATCGGCGCCGTCGGCCGCAACCGCCAGTCGCGCATCGACGCGCGTGCCATCGTCCAGCCGCAGCGTCGCGCCGGACGCGTCCTGCTCCATCGCCTCGACGCGCGCCGGGCAGCGCACCTGCACGCCCGCATGTGGCAGCGCGGCCCAGAGCCGGTCGACCAGCAGTGCGTTCTCGACGATCCAGCCCAGTTGCGTACGACCGAGCGCATCGGCATCGAACCGCAGTTCGTCGCCCCCGCCGGCGTCCCAGACCCGCATGCGCCGATACGGATGCGCGCGCGCGCCGCGCACCGCATTCCATGCGCCTGCCTCGTCGAGCAGCGCCGCGTTGTCGGGTGCGAACGCATAGACGCGCAGGTCCGGCTGCGCCGACGACCAGCGCGGCGGTTCACGGGCTTCGACCAGCACCACCTCCAGCCCTTCGCGCGCCAGCACCAGCGCGCAGGCAGCCCCCACCACGCCACCACCGACGACGGCGACATCGATCTGTCCACGTCGCTTCATGCGGCCTCTCCGCGGCACAGTGCCGGCACGTCGCCCCGGAACCCCATCGCGCCGCCCACCAGGAACGACTGCAGCGAGGGCTGTGCGTCCACCGCCACCATGCCCAGGCTGCGGAGCGGCTTCAGCAACGGCGACGGATTGGCGGTCAACCGCGCCAGGCCGTCGGAGAACGCCAGCGTCCGGTCGCGGTCTTCCTGCCGGCGCTTGGCATACGCGGCCACGCTGTCCGCATCGCCCGGATCGTCGCGACGCGCGATCTCCTCGGCCAGCGTCAGCGCATCGCGCAGGCCGAGATTGAATCCCTGCGCGCCGATCGGATGGATCGTCTGCGCGGCATTGCCGAGCACGACCGCGCGGTCGGCGACCAGCCGCTGGGCGACCACGCGGACAACCGGATAGGCACTGCGCTCACCGCTGCCGGTCAGTCGACCGATCCGCCAGCCGATCACGTCCTGCACGCGCGCCAGCCAGGCCGCCTCGTCCAGCGCCGCGACCGCATCGGCGGCTTCACGCGCGACGCCATGCACGACACCCCAGTGCCGGTCGCCGCGCGGCAGCAGCGCGGTCGGGCCGTTGTCGCACAGGCGTTCGTAAGCCGTGCCATCCGGGGCCTGCGTGGCGCGCACCCGGGCGACGAAGAGCGTCTGGCCATAGTCGTGTTCGTCCACGCCGATGCCGAGCGCTTCGCGCACCGCGCTGCGGGTGCCGTCGGCCGCCACCACCAGCCGGGCCTCCAGCGTGCGCTCGCCTTCGGCATCGGCGATCCGCAGCGCGCGATGTCCTGCGTCGTCCTGCGCGAACCCGACGAAGCGCGCCGGCCGATAACGCGTCAACCTGGACAGACCGTCCAGCCTCGCCTCCAGCGCCTCGCCGAAATCACGCGCCACCACGACCTGCCCGAAGGCGTCGCGGCCGTAATCGGCGGCATCGAGTTTCACGCGCCCGAAATCGCCTTGGCGGCTGATGTGGATGCGCCGGATCGGCCCGGTGGGCGCACGCAGCTGCTGCATCACGCCCAGCGCGGTCAGTGCATTGACCGTCGCCGCGGCAAAGCTGAGGTTGCGCTGGTCGAATACCGCAGGCATCTGTCCCGATGGGCTGGCTTCCACCAGCCCCACGTCCATCCCCTGCCGGTCCAGGGCAATGGCCAGGCTGGCACCGACCAGTCCCCCGCCCACGATCACCACGTCATGCCGTTCTTTCATGCGGCCATGATAGCGCCCCGTCTCCCGCGGCCCCTGCGTGGGCATGCGGCGCGCGGGCTCCGGTAGAATGCGGGGCTGAGTCTCCGGAACCGTGCCGATGAACACCACTTTCCAACGCGTCCTCGTGCTGGCGCTGATCGCCGCCCTGCTGGTCCTGACCCGCCTGCACCTGCCCACCACGTTCGGCCACATCGGTCCGTTGCCCGATGCCAGCTGGGCCGCCTTCTTCATCGGTGGCTACTACCTGCGCAGCTGGTCCCGCTGGGCATTCCCGCTGTTCATGGCGGCGGCCGTGGTGGTGGACTACCTCGTGATCAGCGGCCAGGGCATCAACTTCTGGACGCACTACTGCGTGTCGCCGGCGTACTGGTTCCTGCTGCCGGCCTACGGCGCGATGTGGGCGGGCGGTGCGCTGCTGCGCCGCTACCAGACAGCGAACCACGGCCGCACGCTGGCGCTGCTGGTCGGCAGCCTGCTGGCCTCGGTCACGGTCTGCCACCTGCTGAGCCAGGGCAGCTTCTACTGGCTGAGCCCGGTGGTCAGCGAGCCCACCCTCGCCGGCTGGTGGAAGAACTTCAGCGACTGGTACGCGCCCTACCTGCGCGTGGCCGCGATCTACGTGGGCCTGGCCGTCATCGTGCACGTGATGGTCGAACAGGTCGTGCGCCTGGCCAAGCCGCACGGCCGCACCGCGGACTGACGGACCAGCACGCCGACGATGGGCAACCGCCTTTCGAAGATCTACACCCGCACCGGCGACGACGGCAGCACCGGGCTGGGCGATGGCACGCGCGTGGGCAAGGACTCCGCGCGCGTCACCGCCTACGGCACGGTGGACGAAGCCAATTCGGCGATCGGCGTGCTGCTGGCGGTGCCCAGCGTGCAGGACGACATCCGCGCTCTGCTGACGACCGTGCAGCACCAGCTGTTCGATCTGGGCGGCGAGCTGTGCATCCCCGGCCATGCGGCGATCACCGGCGATGACGTCGATGCGCTGGAACGGCAGCTGGACCATTACAACGACGACCTGCCGCCGCTGAAGGATTTCATCCTGCCGGCCGGTGGCGAGGCGGCGTCGCGCTGCCACCTGGCCCGCACCATCGTGCGTCGCGCCGAGCGCGAGACCGTCACCCTGGCCCGCCACGATGCCGTGCGGCCGGAAGCGATCCGCTACCTCAACCGCCTGTCCGACCTGCTGTTCGTGCTGGCCCGCGTGCTCGCCCGCGCCGACGGCCAGGGCGAAGTGCTGTGGAAGCACGAACGGCGCCATTCCTGAGCCGTTGGGCGCCCCAGGCGCTCCTACAGATCCCCATGGTCGCTGCAGGAGCGGGCCACGCCCGCGATGCCCTGCGCGACCGCCCGCCCCCGAAGGTCGAATGCCGACCGTACCGGGCCCGCGCATAGAATGGACCTGACACCCACCGGGAGAAGCGGTTCCCGCTCCCTTCGAAGGCCATGCCGGCACCGTGATCATCTACACCCACCCCGCCTGCCTGCTGCACGACCCCGGTCCCGAGCACCCGGAGCGCCCGGCGCGGCTGGAAGTCGTGCTCGAGGCCTTGCGCCGGCACCACGCGGATGCCGACTGGCGTGAGGCCCCCATCGTGAAGCTCGGGGACCTGCGCCGCGTCCACGACGAGGCGCTGGTCCACGACGTGCTGGAAGCCGAGGTGTCCGGCTACCGCATGCTCGACCCGGACACGGTGATGTCCCCGGCCTCGCGTGCCGCCGCGCTGCGCGCCGCCGGCGCCGGCGTGGCGGCGGTGGATGCGGTGATGAACGGCGAGGACCGGACCGTGTTCTGCGCCGTGCGCCCGCCGGGCCACCACGCGACCGGCACCACGGCGATGGGGTTCTGCCTGTTCAACAACGTCGCCGTGGCGGCGGCCTATGCCTGCGAAAAGCACGGGCTGGAGCGCGTGGCGGTGATCGATTTCGACGTCCACCACGGCAACGGCACGCAAGCCATCTTCTACAACGATCCGCGCGTGGCCTACTTCAGCACCCACGAATCCGGCATCTACCCGCACAGCGGTGCGCCTTACGAGCGTGGCGTGGGCAACGTGTTCAACGCCCTGCTGCCCCCCGGCAGCGGTGGCTTCCGCTTCCAGAACACCTGGGCCGACGAACTGCTGCCGGCGCTGGAGGACTTCAAACCGCAGCTGTTGCTGGTATCGGCGGGGTTCGACGCGCACATGCGCGACCCGCTCGCCGATCTGATGCTGGAGACCGAGGACTTCGGCTGGCTGACCCGCCAGCTGCGCCGGGTGGCCGACCGGCATGCCGGCGGGCGGCTGGTCTCGATGCTCGAGGGCGGGTACGACCTGGAGGCCCTGCGCGACTGCGCCAAGGTCCACGTGGACGCGCTTCGCTGACGCCGACGGACCGACGGCCCGCCGCTGCTGAACCCCGCCCGACATCGGCCGGAAGCCTTCATTGCCCGCATGCATGGGATGCGGCAAGCTAACGGCCGTTTTTCGTCCGACAGCGAGCCCAGCACCGCGTGCGCACCGCCCTTCGCCTGCTCCCGTTGCCCTTCAGCATCGCCCTGTGCCTGCCCGCGCTGGCCGACGATGAGAAGCCCGACAGCTGGGCCCTGTGCCCGATCCAGGACGTCATCCCGGCCTTCGGTGGCGCACCCGAACCCTCGGCGTCCGGCAACCCCCAGGCCACGCGTGACCAGCGCGCCGACCAGCCCACGTCGATCGAGGGCGACAGCCTCGGCGGCACGGAAACCAATCTGGAATACCAAGGCAACGTGTCGCTGAGCCGCGGCGACCAGTTCCTCGGTGCCGACAACCTGAAGTACGACCAGGAAAAGGACACCTACGTCGCCGACGGCCACATCCGTTACCAGGACACCGGCATCCGCCTGGTGGCCGATACGGCCCGCGGCGACCAGAACGCCGATACGCACCAGATCGACAACGTGCGGTACCAGCTGGTATCGCGCCGGGGCAACGGCGGCGCAGACCGCATCGACATGAAGGGCCCCGAAGGCAGCCTGCTGCACTCGACCTACTCCACCTGCGATCCCCAGGACCGCCGCTGGGAACTGCGTTCCCGCCGCATCGACATCAACACCGACGATGGCTGGGGCGTGGCGCGCGGCGCGACGATCCGCCTGGGCAAGGTGCCGGTGCTGTACGTGCCCTACCTGAAGTTCCCGATCGACGACCAGCGCCACACCGGCTTGCTGTATCCCGCGATCGGCCTGTCGGGCCGCAACGGCTTCGACTGGAAGCAGCCGATCTACCTCAATCTGGCGCCGAATTACGACGCCACCCTCGAACCGCGTTACATGAGCGAGCGCGGCTTCCAGATGGGCGCCGAGTTCCGCTACCTGTACGAAAAGGGCCGCGGCGAGATCCAGGGCACCTGGATGACCAAGGACGACCTGGTCCGCGACCGCATGAACGAGGCGGACTACGATCCGCTCAATCCGAACAATCCCGACCCGGACGACGGGCGCGGTTTCCTCTCGTTCGAGGGCTCGCATCAGTTCAGCCGCAACTGGCAGGCGCGCGCCAACCTCATCTGGCTGAGCGATGCGCGCTACCAGGAAGACTTCGGCAATTCGTTGTATGGTCAGGCCTACTCTTCGGTCACCAGCACTGCGGGCGTGTACGGCGCCGGCGAGTACTGGAGCGCCGGCGCGATGGCCGACCACTGGCAGCTGTCGGACTACCTGAGCCGCGAGGAAACGCTTCCCTACAACCGCCTGCCGCGCACCTACCTCAACTGGAACCAGCCACTGAGCCGCTGGATCAACGTGGGTGGCCACGCCGAGGCGGTGCGTTTCCAGCATGACGAGAAGCCGGGCGGCAGCCGCCTCGACATCAAGCCGACGATCTCCTTCCCCATCCAGGGGGCGGCCTGGTACATCACGCCGACGCTGGCTTACCGGCATACCGAATACCGGCTCGAAGGGGATCTCGCGCAGCAGATCGCCACCGATCGCGCAGTGACCGAGTTTGGCGTTCCCGCCGATCAGCTGACACCGGCGATGATCGCGCAGTTCTACGACCGCTCGCCCAGCCGCAGCCTGCCGATCGGCTCGCTGGACGCCGGCGTGTACTTCGACCGGGAGACCGAGATCAAGGGCGACCGCTTCCTGCAGACGCTGGAACCGCGGCTGTTCTACCTCAACGCGCCGTACCGCGAACAGGATGGCCTGCCGATCTTCGACACCCGTCCGTTCAACTTCAGCTACGGGCAGCTGTTCCGCGACAACCGCTATACCGGCGCCGACCGCCAGGCCGATGCCAACCAGCTGACGCTGGCGCTGACCACGCGGCTGCTGCGGCAGAAAGACGGCTTCGAACGGCTGTCGGCCAGCATCGGCCAGATCCGTTATTTCGACGACAGCCTGGTCACGTACTCATCGGCGGAAGTGCCGCTGGAACGCGGCAAGTCCGCCTGGGTGGTCGATGCGAACTACGCGCCTACCGATCGCTGGACGATAGGTGCGTCGTACCAGTGGGATCCCAAGTTCCGCCGCGAAGACCTGGCCAGCGTACGGGCGCGGTACCTGCTGCCCGACGATGGCGTGGTCAACATCACCTACCGTCGCCGTCGCGACCTGCTGGAGCAGGCCGACTTCTCGTTCCTGTATCCGGTGACCCCGGCGTGGAGCGTGGTCGGCCGCTACTACCACTCCTTCTACCGCGACGCGGCCACCAACCAGGAGCCCGGCCTGCTGGAAGGCGTCGCCGGCGTGCAGTGGGACAGCTGCTGCCTCGCGGTCCGCGCGCTGGTGCGCCGTTACGTGCGCAACCGCGAGGGTGAAATGAACACGGGCTTCCAGCTCGAGTTCGTCCTGAAGGGCCTGGGCTCGGCCGGCCAGGACACGGACCGCACCCTTCGCCGTGCTATTCTCGGTTACTACCGAGACGACCTCTATCTCGTCCCGCCGAGCAATATCGCGCAGCGACCGGACGATACCTCTTACGCTCCGGATCCGATGCCATGACCAAGCCGTTTTCCCGCCTCCTGATCGCCAGCCTGCTGGCCCTGTCGACCGCCGGCGCGCCCGTGCTCGCGCAGACGTTGCAGCCGCTGGACCGCATCGCCGCCGTCGTCAACGAGGACGTCGTGCTGCAGAGCGAGCTGGATCGCGCCGTGCAGAACGTGCTCGCCCAGTACGCCAACCAGCCCGGCCAGCTGCCGCCGCGCGCGGTGCTCGAGCGCCAGGTCCTTGAGCGCCTGGTGCTGGTCAAGCTGCAGGTCGCGCGCGCCGCCGAGACCGGCGTGCGCGTCAACGACGCCGATCTCAACAACGCGGTCAACGCGGTGGCCCAGCAGAACGGCACCACCCCGGACGGCCTGCGCCAGCGGCTGGAAGCCGATGGCATGTCGTTCGCCGAGTTCCGCAACTCGCTGCGCGACGAAATCACCATCCAGCGCCTGAAGCAGGGGTTCGCGCAGAGCCGCATCAACGTCAGCGAGGGCGAAGTCGATGCCGCGCTCGCCGCGCAGGCCGCCAGCGGCACGCAGTACCGCTTGGCGCACATCCTGGTCGCGCTGCCCGATGGCGCCAGCGCCGAGCAGATCAGCACCGGCCAGAGCAAGATCGATGGCGTCAAGGCGCTGGTCGACAAGGGCGAGCTGGATTTCTCCGCTGCGGCCGTACGCTATTCCGACAGCCCCAATGCACTGGAAGGCGGCGATCTGGGCTGGCGCAGCGTCGATGAGATCCCGACCGCCTTCGTCGAGATGCTCAAGGGCATGTCGCCCGGCCAGGTGGTCGGTCCCCTGCGTGGACCCAGCGGCTTCCAACTGCTGAAACTGGTGGAGGTGCGCGACGCCGCGCAGGCCGAGAAGCGCTCCGTCGAGGAATACAACGCGCGCCACATCCTGGTGCGCATCACCGAGACCCAGGACGCGGCCGCCGCGAAGGCCAAGATCGATACGCTGCGCGCGCGCATCGCCGGCGGTGCCGACTTCGTCGCCGTGGCGAAGGAATCCACCGAAGACGCGAACAGCCGCGAGGACGGCGGCGACCTGGGCTGGTTCCCCGCCGATGCGTTCGGCCCGGCGTTCGGCAAGGAGGTCACCGGCCTGCAGGACGGCCAGGTCAGCGCGCCGTTCCGCACCGATGCCGGCTGGCATATCGTGCAGCGCGTTGGCAGCCGCCAGACCGACGTGACCGACCAGAACCGCCGCGCGCAGGCACGCGACACCATCGGCCGCCGCAAGGCGGAAGAAGAGTACAACCGCTACCTGCAGGAACTGCGTGGCGAAGCCTACGTGAGCTTCCGCACCGGCGACCGCGCCGAGACCACGCCGGGCGGCTGACGTGACGCCCCGGCTGGCGCTGGTCCCGGGCGAGCCTGGCGGCATCGGACCGGAGCTCTGCGTGCGGTTGGCGCAGCAGCTTCGCCAGGACTGCACCCTGCTCGCCTTCGGCGACGCCGCCACGCTCGCCGCCGCCGCCGAAGCGCTGGACCTTCCCCTCCGGTTGCTCGCGGAGCACGAGATCGCCAGCCGCCCCGGCGATCTCCGCCTGCGCTCCGTGCCCAACACGGTACCCACGACGTTCGGCGCGACGGATCCACGCAACGCACGCGCGGTCGTCGACGCGCTGACGCTCGCGGCCGACGCCTGCCTGCGCGGCGAACTCGATGGACTGGTGACCGGCCCGGTGCACAAGGCCGCGATCAACGCCGGCGGCATCGCTTACAGCGGCACCACCGAACTGCTGGCAGAACGGGCGCGCCGCCCCGTGGTGATGATGCTCGCCAACGACATCGTGCGGGTCGCGCTGGCGACCACGCATCTGCCCCTGCGCGAGGTCCCGGATGCGATCACCCGGGACGCGCTGACGCAGATCCTGCGCATCACGCATGCCGCGCTGCGCCGCGACTTCGGCGTCGCCGAACCGGTCATCGCCGTGCTCGGCCTCAACCCGCACGCAGGCGAAGCCGGGCACCTCGGTCGCGAGGAGATCGAAGTCATCGAACCGCTGTTGCACACGCTGCGCGCCGATGGGATGCGCCTGGAGGGTCCGCTGCCCGCCGATACCGCCTTCCTGCCGCAAAAGCTGAAGGGCTTCGATGCCGTCGTCGCCATGTACCACGATCAGGGCCTGCCAGTGCTCAAGTACAGCGGTTTCGAGCAGGCGGTGAACCTGACGCTGGGACTGCCGTACCCCCGTGTGGCGGTCGATCACGGGACCGCGCTCGATCTCGCAGGCAAGGGCGTTGCCGATCCGTCCAGCCTGTTCGCTGCGGTGGCCATGTGCGCGCGCATGGCGGTGAAGCGGGGAGCGAGCGTGGAGAAGAGGCGTTAGCAGGACATCGCAACCTCTGCCCTCCCGCCCGCGCCCAGCTTCGTACTCACCCCTCACCTCTCCACGCTCACTCCTCGCCCTATGTCCTTCAAGGCTCCCCCCAAGAAGTCCCTCGGTCAGCACTTCCTGACGGACCGCAGCTACATCGACAAGATCGTCATGGCGGTGAACCCGCAGCCCGGCGACCGGCTGGTGGAGATCGGACCCGGCCAGGGCGCGATCACTTTCCCGCTGCTGCGCAGGCATGGCGAACTGACCGCCGTCGAATTCGACCGCGACCTGATCACGCCGCTGATGGAAGCGTCCGAAGGCGTCGGCCGGCTGACGATCATCCACAAGAACGTGCTGGACGTGGACTTCGGCAAGCTCGCCGGGGACGGGAAGATCCGTCTGGTCGGCAACCTGCCCTACAACCTGTCGTCGCCGATCCTGTTCCATGCGATCGAGCACGCGGCATCGATCCACGACATGGTCTTCATGCTGCAGAAGGAAGTCGTGGACCGCATGGCCGCCGAACCCGGCAGCAAGGTCTACGGCCGGCTGAGCGTGATGCTGCAGGCGTATTGCCGCGTGGACTCGCTGTTCGTGGTGCCGCCGGGCGCGTTCCGCCCGCCGCCGAAGGTGGATTCGGCGGTCGCACGGCTGGTGCCGCGCGAGGCATCGGACATCGGCATCGCCGACCATCGGCGCTTCGAAGAGGTCGTACGTGCCGCGTTCGGCCAGCGTCGCAAGACACTGCGCAACGCACTGGGCGGCACGTGCTCGACCGGGCAGATCGAAGCCGCCGGCCTGCGCCCCGATGCACGCGCGGAACAGATCGAGGTCGAGGACTTCGTCCGTCTCGCCAACCTGCCTGCGGAAGGCTGATCCCGCGCACCGCCGGGCGTTGTTTCCGCTTTTACGCGCCTTTGCATACACTTCCCGCATGGATTCCCCCGATTACGCCATCGACGTCGATGTCGCCACGCGCTTCCTGGACGAACAGTCCACGCCGGAGGACGGGCGCTATGTGTTCGCGTACACCATCCGCATCCACAACCGTGGCCGCGTGCCGGCGCAACTGCTGCGCCGCCACTGGGTCATCACGGATGCGAACGGCAAGGTGGAAACCGTGGAAGGCGACGGCGTGGTCGGCGAACAGCCCTGGCTGAGGCCGGGCGAGGATTTCCGCTACACGTCCGGCGCCATCCTTGAGACCTCGCTGGGCACCATGCAGGGACGCTACGACATGCTCGCCGACGACGGCACCCGCTTCGACGCTCCCATCGCTCCGTTCACCCTGTCCGTCCCGCGGACGCTGCACTGAGGCCCCGGCGCGATGAGTGTCTGGGCCATCGGCGACCTCCAGGGCTGCTACGACGCCACGCAGCGGCTGCTCGAGAAGATCCGCTTCGACCCTGCGCGGGACCGCCTGTGGTTCTGCGGCGACCTGGTCAACCGTGGCGGGCAGTCGCTCGAGACGCTGCGGCTGGTGCATTCGCTGCGCGACCACAGCACGACCGTGCTCGGCAACCACGACCTGTCGCTGCTCGCCATCGGCGAGCGTTCCCCGGACGAGCAGCGCAAGGTCAATCCCGACCTGCAACGCGTGGTGCTCGCAGACGACGCGCGTGTGCTGCTCGACTGGCTGCGCATGCAGAAGCTGGTGCACGTGGACCGTGAGCTGGGCTGGATGATGGTGCATGCCGGCCTGGCGCCGAAGTGGACCACCGCGCTGGCCGAGAAGCATGCGCGCGAAGTCGAACAGCAACTGCACGGCAACGCGTATCGCAAGCTGTTCCGCAACATGTACGGCGACAAGCCGAACTGGGCACCGCACCTGTCGGGTTACGACCGCGCGCGCGCCATCATCAACGTGCTCACGCGCATGCGCTACTGCACCCCGCGCGGGCGCATGGCGATCGAGGAGAAGGGTGCGCCGGGCCGGCAGGCCCAGGGCCTGTATCCATGGTACGAAGTGCCCGGCCGCGCCGAGCGCGACCTCAGGATCGTCTGCGGCCACTGGTCCACGCTGGGCCTGATGATCGGCCACGGCGTGCACGCGATCGATACCGGCGCGGTGTGGGGCGGCAAGCTGACTGCGCTTCGACTGGACACCGATGGCATCGAACTGGTGCAGGTGCCCGGCCGCGATGTCCCTCCGCCGCCGAAGGGCGAGCTGCCGAAGGATTGAGCATGCAGCGTGCGCAGCGGTCGATGCTGTGCCTGTTGCTCGCCCTGTTGGCCGCGTGTCGCGAGGATGCTCCTCCCGCAGCTGTGCAGGACGCGTCGTCGTCGCATGCGGATGTTGCGTCCGTGCCGGCCTCGCCTCCGCTGGTCGCTGCCGCACGCGCCCAGATAGGCGTGGTGCGCGCCTACGATCCGACCTACTTCAGCCTGTCGTATCCCGACGGCGACGTACCCGCCGACCGCGGTGTCTGCACGGACGTGGTGATCCGCGCATTGCGCACGCAGGGACTGGACTTGCAGCGGGCGATCCACGAGGACATGCGCGCGAACTTCGGCATGTATCCGAACGTATGGGGACTGTCCCGCCCTGACCGCAACATCGATCACCGGCGCGTACCCAACCAGATGCGCTGGTTCGAACGCGAGGGTTGGCAGCGGACCATCGGCGCCTCGGCGGACGATTTCGCTCCCGGCGACATCGTGGCGTGGAAGCTCACCGGCAGCGGTCTTCTGCATATCGGCATCGTGTCGGACCGGCGCAGCCACGACGGTACGCCACTGATCCTGCACAACATCAGCGCCGGCACGCAGGAAGACGACCTGCTGTTCCGTCACGCGATCATCGGCCACTACCGCCCGCCGGCGGCGCTTTCCCGCGGCTAGCGCGCGCGGTGGTATTCCACGAAATCGAACGCCAGTGCGTGCTTCGCATCGACGCCATGGGGTTCACGAGCGACCTCGCGCCAGTCCGCGGGATCGAACACGGGGAAGAACGCGTGGGCACCGTCGACGATCGTGTCGACCTCAGTCACATGCAACACATCGGCGCGGTCCAGCGTCAGCGCATAGACCTCGCCGCCGCCGATCACGCATAGCTCTTCTGCATGCTGCGCTTCGGCGATCGCGACCGCTTCGTCGACGGATGCAACGGCCTGCATGCCCTCGAACGGCACACGACCGCTTCGGGTCAGCGCCAGATTGAGTCGGCCCGGCAATGCACGCCCCAGGGATTCGGCCGTCTTGCGCCCCATCAGCACCGGCTTGCCCAGCGTCAGCGCCTTGAATCGCTTCAGGTCGTCAGGTAATCGCCATGGCAGGTCGTTGTCGCGCCCGATGGCGCGGTGACGGTCCAGCGCGACGACCAGCGAGATCCGCATCTCGACTCAGACCGCCACCGGCGCCTTGATCGCCGGATGCGGGTCGTAAACGTGGATCTCGATGTCGTCGAAGGTGAAGCCGAACAGGTCGGTGACCTCGGGATTGAGGTGCAGCGTCGGCAGCGCGCGCGGCGTGCGCGACAACTGCTCGCGCGCCTGCTCGTAATGGTTCGAATAGAGATGGGCGTCGCCCAGCGTGTGCACGAAATCGCCCACGCCCAGTCCCGTCGCCTGCGCCACCATGTGCGTCAGCAGCGCGTAGCTGGCGATGTTGAATGGCACGCCCAGGAAGATGTCGCCGCTGCGCTGGTAGAGCTGGCAGCTGAGCTTGCCGTCCACCACGTAGAACTGGAACAGCGAGTGGCACGGCATCAGCGCCATCTTCGGCAGCTCGGCCACGTTCCACGCGCTGATCACCAGGCGCCGCGAATCCGGATTGCGCTTGATCTCGTCCACCAGCCACTGCATCTGGTCGATGGTCTTGCCGTCCGCGCCTTCCCAGCTGCGCCACTGCTTGCCGTACACCGGCCCCAGTTCGCCGTGCTCGTCGGCCCATTCGTCCCAGATGCTGACCTTGTTGTCCTTGAGGTAGGCGATGTTGGTTTCGCCCTTCAGGAACCAGAGCAACTCGTGGATGATCGAGCGCAGGTGCAGTTTCTTGGTGGTGACCAGCGGGAAGCCTTCGTTGAGGTCGAAGCGCATCTGCCAGCCGAACACGCTGCGCGTGCCGGTGCCGGTGCGGTCGGACTTCTCGGCGCCGTGCTCGAGTACATGCTGCAGCAGGTCGAGGTATGGCTTCATGCGCGCTTCTCCTTGCCGGCATCGGATGCAGGCACGACGGGTTGCAGCGTCGGCGCACGACGCGACAGCCACAGCAGGTAAAGGCCCAGCAGCACCAGCGGCACGCTGAGGATCTGGCCCTTGGTCAGCCAGCCGAAGGCGACGTACACGCCCTCGTCCGGCACGCGCACGAACTCCACCAGGAAGCGGAACACGCCGTACATCAGCGCGAACAGGCCGGAGACCAGGTAACGCGGCCGCGGCGTGCGCGACACCAGCCACAGCACGGTGAACATCACCAGCCCTTCGAGGAAGGCCTGGTAGAGCTGCGACGGGTGGCGTGCGAACTGATCCAGCGCGCCGGCGGCGTACTGCGCCTGCAGCTGCACGGCATCGAGGCCACGCAATGCCGGATCGGTCGGGAAGATCACGCCCCAGTCGCTGTGCGTCGGCTTCCCCCACAGCTCGGCGCCGATGAAGTTGCCGAGCCGGCCGAAACCGAGGCCGGGCGCCGCCAGCGGCGCCACGAAATCCATCGTGTCGAAGAAATGCAGGCGATGCTTGCGCGACCACCACAGCGCCGCAGCCATCACGCCGAGCAGGCCGCCATGGAAGCTCATGCCGCCTTCCCACACCTTGAAGATCGACAGCGGATTGTCGAGGAAGGTGCCGAAACCGTAGAACAGTACATAGCCGATACGCCCTCCCAGCACCACGCCGAGCATGGCGTAGAACATCAGGTCGGAGAACGCGTCCGCGTTGACGCCCGGCAATCGACCCTGCGAGGCGCGCAGGCGGCCCAGCCACCAGGCGACGACGAACGCCAGCAGGTACATCAGGCCGTACCAGTGCAGCTTGACCGGACCCAGCGAAAAGATGATCGGATCGATCTGGTGGAGGTAGATCATGCGCCTCGGCGTGGCCGGTGGGGATGGGCTATTTTGCCCCAGCCGGTCGGTGCGTGGATGACTGGCGCGCCGCAGAGCCGAGCCTGCTCGGCCGGGCAGGCATCCGGAGCCAAGCGCAGCGGAGCAAGCTCCGCTCTACGGCGTCGGTTTCAGTCCAGCAGGTACGGCCGGTTGGGCAGCTCGTCCTCATCCGGCTGCGCACCGGACTGCGGCCAGTGCGTCGCCAGCAGGTCCGACACGGCCCCGATCCCGTCGATGACGGCCTGTTCCGGATGTCCGGCGCGCATCTCCTGTTCTATCAACCGGCAGACCGCAGCCCATTCCGCATCGCTCACGCGCCCCGTCAGCCCACGGTCGGCCACGATCTCGATGCGGTGGTCGGCGAGCAGCAGGTAGACCAGCACGCCGTTGTTGGCCTCGGTGTCCCACGTGCGCAGGCGGACAAAGACCTCGTGCGCGCGCTCCCGCGCCTGCGTGCCCGCCAGCAAGGCGCCCACCGGCAGGTTGGACTCCACCGCGAACATCACCTCGCCGCGATGCAGCCGCTCACCGGTCGCGATGGCATCGGTGATGCGCTGCAGGCTGTCCTCGGGAAACAGCCGCCGCGATGAACGGGCGAACAGATGGCGCAGCAGCCGCATCACCAGCTCCCCGAGGCGCCACCGCCTCCCGACATGCCACCGCCACCGCCCCAGCCGCCTCCGCCGAAGCCCCCTCCACCGCCTCCAAACCCGCCACCGCCCCAACCGCCACCGCCGCCTCCCCAACCACCCCAATCGCGATGGCGCGCGTAGCCACCACGCGTGGAGACCGAAGCGAGCCCGTAGAGCAACCCGAACACGCCGGCGATCCCCGCCGGGATCAGCGACGACAGCAACAGCGCGACCCCCGCCGCCGCTCCGCCGGTAAACAGGCCGCGCAGCCCGGCGGGTGCGCGACCGAACACGCCGCGCACGACCGTCGCCACGATGAAGGCGGCGAACAGCGCGAAGAGCCAGTCGCCGCCGCGACCACCACCGGGCTCGCGATGCGTACTCACCGGTTCGGGCAGCGCTTCGCCATCGATCAGCTTCACCAGCGTCGCGGTGGCGTCGACGATGCCGCCGCCGAAATCCCCGGCGCGGAACTTCGGCGCGAGGTATTCCTGGATCACACGGTTGGCGATCGCATCGGGGATGGCGCCCTCCAGTCCGTATCCGGGCTGGATGCGCACGCGGCGATCGTCCTTGGCCACCAGCAGCAGCACGCCGTCGTCCACACCCTGCCGACCGAGCTTCCACTGGTCGAAGACGCGCTGCGTGTACTGCTCGATGGTTTCCGGTTGCGTGCTGGACACCATCAGCACCTGCAACTGGCTGCCCTTGCGCTGCTGCAATGCCAGCGACTGCGCCTCGAGCTGCTGCTTCTGCGTGGCATCCAGCGTGCCGGTGGTATCGACCACCGGCGAATCGAGCGCGGGAATGGCCGCCAGCGACTGCGCCCAGGCGGGCGCAGCGATCAACAGCAGGCAGAACGCCAGCGCGCGAAGCATGGGAGGGGCGCGTCGCCGCTCAGTTGTCCGGCGACGGCGCAGGCGGCGGTGTCGGCGCCTGCGGGGTGGCCGGTGCCGGCGGAGGCGTGCCGAAATCCACCGCTGGCGCTTCCGAGATCGTGGCTTCGTTCTCGACGGTGAAGTTGGGCTTCTCCTTCGCGCCGGTGATCTTGGCGGTAATCACCTGCGGGAACTGGCGGATGTAGGTGTTGTAGTCCTGCACGGTCTGGATGTACCGGCCGCGCGCGACGGTGATGCGGTTCTCCGTGCCTTCCAGCTGCGCCTGCAGGTCCCGGAAGGACTGGTCGGACTTGAGATTCGGGTAGTTCTCGGTGACCACCAGCAGCCGCGACAGCGCGCTGGACAACTCACCCTGCGCCTGCTGGAACTGCTGCAGCGAGGCGGCATCGTCGGCATTGACCTGGATCTGGCCGACGCGCGCGCGCGCATTGGTCACGTCGGTCAGCACCTGCCGCTCCTGCTGCGCGTAGCCCTGCACGGTCTTGACCAGGTTGGGAATGAGGTCGGCGCGACGCTTGTACTGGTTGAGCACCTCGGACCAGCCCGCCTTCACCGCTTCGTCCTTCTGCTGGATGGCGTTGTAGCCGCAGCCGGACAGCAACGCGACGAGCAGGACGAGCAACCACAGACGCGACACCTGGCGCATGACACGGCACTCCGTTGAAGGACGCGCCGATTGCAGCACCTCGCCCGTGACGGCGCAAGCGCAACGCGGCGCCCGGACGACGGCCCTCGCACTTGTTACCTGTCCGTGAAAAAGGAAGGGCTCCCGAGGGAGCCCTTCGCGACCGGAAGCCGGTGTGCGCTTACTCGCGCAACATGCGTTGGCTCGCGCGCTTCTTCGCCCACAGGTTGAGGCACTCGACCACCGCCGAGAAGCCCATCGCGCCGTACAGATAGCCCTTCGGGATGTGCATCTCGAAGCCGTCCAGCAACAGGTAGGCGCCGACGGCCACGATGAAGGCCAGCGCCAGCATCTTGATGGTCGGGTTGTTGTCGATGAACTGGCCCAGCGGCTTGGCCGCCAGCAGCATCACCGCCACTGCCAGCAGGATCGCCGCCACCATCACCGGGGTGTGGTTGGCCATACCGACGGCGGCGATCACCGAATCGAGCGAGAACACGATGTCGATCACCGCGATCTGCGCGATGACGCCGGCGAACGACACGGCCGGACGCGTATGCACGTCTTCCGAATCCGGCTCGCCCTTCACCAGTTCGAGGATTTCCTTGGTGCCCTTCACCAGCAGGAACAGGCCGCCGATGATCAGCACCAGGTCGCGCACCGAGATGCCCTGGCCGAACAGCGTGAACAGGTCGGTGGTCAGGCCTGCCAGCCAGGCCAGCGTCAGCAGCAGCATGATGCGGGTGATGCACGCCACCGCGATGCCGAACTTGCGCGCGACTTCGCGCTGGTGCGCCGGCAGCTTGCTGACCGCGATG
The DNA here is from genome assembly GCF_058793715.1 of Pseudoxanthomonas sp. GW835-FHT14C01. NCBI lineage: Bacteria > Pseudomonadati > Pseudomonadota > Gammaproteobacteria > Lysobacterales > Lysobacteraceae > Pseudoxanthomonas > Pseudoxanthomonas sp. GW835-FHT14C01. Next base: position 267,895 of record NZ_JBXAGB010000002.1, on the reverse strand, counting down.
GAGATGAAGACCAGGTTGTCGATGCCCAGCACGATCTCGATCGCGCTCAACGTGATCAGCGTGATCCACACCTGCGGATCGGTAAGCAGTTCCATCATGGGGGAGTACCTTGGTTCGTATCAGGATTCAGAGATAGCGGGGCGCCAGGATCAGCGCCCAGCACAGCAGGACGTTCATCATCAGCACGAAGACGGCGGCGGAACCCATGTCCTTCGCACGGCCGGCGAGTTCGTGATGTTCGGGGCCGTAGCGCTCGATCACCGCCTCGATGGCGGAGTTCAGCAGTTCGGCCGCCAGCACCAGCAGGCAGCTGCCGATCATCAGCGCGCGTTCCAGCCCGCTGTCGCCCAGCCACAGCGCGAGCGGCGCCAGCACGACCAGCAGGTAGACCTCCAGGCGGAACGAGGACTCGTGCCTCCATGCCGCCCGCAAGCCCTGCATGGACCACACGGTGGCCTTGAGGATGCGGCCGGGGCCGCGGGGAAGATGTCCGGTTTCGTCAGCCATGGCAGGTCGATGCGAAGGAGGCCCCGCATCGTCCCCGGCCGATCAGGCGGGGCCTGGGACGGCGGGAGGTCGGATCGGGTGGAACCGGCGCGGGTACCGCGCCAAGGCGGCGATTTTGCCACAAGGCGTCGCCGGGCCGGTTTGCATCGCCCGCTTGCGGCTGGTCCACTAGGTCCCGACCGCCCCCGAGGAGCCCCGCCCCCGTGACGTTTCCGAACCGCCTCCGCCTGCCCCTGTCCGCCCTTGCCCTGGCCGCCCTGCTGGGTGCCTGTGCGGGCGGCCCGCCTGCGACCGCCGATGCGCCCACGGCCGTGGCCACGGCAGCGAAAGCCGCGCCCCGCATTCCGGAGCAGGTCTCCAACGCGGAGTGGGAAACCGACATGCAGCGCTTCGCGGCCGAGGACGCCCGGTCGCCGCCACCGCGCGGGGGCGTGGTGTTCACCGGCAGCTCGTCGATCCGCCTATGGGAAACGCTGGCGCAGGATTTCCCCGACGTGCCGGTGATCAACCGCGGTTTCGGCGGCTCCGAACTGCGCGACAGCACCTGGTACGCGGATCGCACCATCGTTCCCTATGCGCCGCGCCAGATCGTGATCTATGCCGGCGACAACGACCTCCACTCGGGACGCACGCCGCAGCAGCTGCGCGCGGACTTCATCGCCTTCGTCGAGCGCGTGCGCCGCGACCTGCCGAAGGCGAAGATCGCCTACATCAGCACCAAGCCCAGCCCCTCGCGCGCGCAGCTGCTGCCCGTGCAGCGCGAGGCCAATGCGCTGGTGCAGGCGGAAGCCAGGCGCCTGGGCGTGGACTACATCGATATCTTCACGCCCATGCTCGACGCCGCCGGCCAGCCCGACGAGGCCCTGTTCGTCGAGGACCGGCTGCACATGAATGCCGCCGGCTACGCCATCTGGCAGCGCGTGATCAGCCCTTACGTGAAGTGACCGAGCCGCCACGCTGGGCCCTCAGCGCCGGCGCGTCGCCCCTTCGTTCTGGTGCAGGCTCAGCACGTTGCCGTCCGGATCGAGGAAATCCAGCGACAGCCCGCCGTCGGGCGATTCGCTGACCGGCACGACGATCTCCACGCCCTTGGCGGCCAGCGCTTCGGCATGGTCGTCGATGCCGCCATCGAGGCTGAAGACGACCACCGGCGATTCGCCCGCGCGCGCCGGGCGTGGAATGAACACCAGCGCGAGTTCGCCGACTTCACCCATCGCGAACGGGCCGTCGTGGCCGTCCATGGCGTCGATGGGCAGGCCCAGGGTGTCGCGGTAGAACGCCACCGACCGGGCCAGGTCGGAGACGAAGAACACGATGGCGCCTACCTTGCAGTGCGTGAGCATAGGATGTCCTCCTGTGTGATTCCCTTCTTTCCGTTGCCGCGCGAAGGCGATGTGTGAGCACCGGCATCGATCAGGATCAGATGCCCGTCCGGATCGTGCGTGCCCAGCCCCTCGCCCGCCAGCATGGCGGCCTTCAGGGCGCGGCGGGCGAGGCCGAAGGCGAGGTCGACGCTGCGTGCGGGGTCCCGCAGGTGCGCCAGTGCGATGCTTTCCGCGCGCGCCGTCGGGGATTGCGCGGCGAGCGCCTGGCGGATGCGGGTCAGGCGCTGGCGGAACGCGGTCGGTTCGATGCGCAGGATCCAGCGGATCTCGTCCGCGGACAGGCCATGCAGCGCGAGCACCGCCAGCCTTCGTGCCGAGGGCGGGAGCGTCGCCAGCCAGGGAAGGCGGGTCGCGGCAGGTGCGGATTCCTGCGGCGGTGCCATCGCGACGGTATCGTCCGCATGGAGTCCGGCCTGCGCTTCGCGCCGGCGCCGTCGGACCGCCGCGCGCGCGGCCATCGCCGCCTGGCGGCGCAGGACGCCGGACAGCCAGGGCAGGTCATGGCGGCCGGCGACCAACCCGGCGAGCAACGTCTCCTGCACCAGATCGTCTGCTTCGTCCGCGCGCCGGCACAGCCGCAGGGCCTGGGCACGGAGCGTGCGATGGACGGCCAGCGTCAGCGCGTCTCCGCCGCTCCCCGACGATGCCGTCACTCAGGCGTCCTGGTAGATGGCGGTGCCGCGCGTGCCGTCCGGCCGCACCCAGCCGCGGTACATGCCGCGTGTATTGAGGATCAGCGCCAGGTTGCCATCGCGGTCCACGGCGATCGCGCCACCGTCGCCACCATGCTGCGGCACTTCGCCGAGGATGACGTCCTCCACCGCATCGCGCAGGCGGTCGCCGCGGTACGCGACACGCGCGGCGATGTCGTGGGCCGCCGCATTGCGGATGTAGAACTCGCCCCAGCCGCTGCACGACACCGCACAGCGCGCATCGGCCCAGGTGCCGGCACCGATCACCGGCGAGTCGCCGACACGCCCCCACCGCTTGTTGGTCATGCCGCCGGTGGACGTCGCCGCCGCCAGGTGCCCGCGGCCGTCCAGCGCCACCGCACCGACCGTGCCGAAATACTTGCCGCGCAGATCGTCGCTGCCGTGCCAGGCCTGCTGCTCGCGTTGCTGCGCGTCGCGCAGCTGCACGCGCCGCGCCTCGGTCGAGAACCAGCCGTTCGGCACGCGCTCGATGGCCGGCTGCGTGTCGGCGAACTGCTCCGCGCCGTCGCCGATCAGGAACACGTGCGGCGAATCCTCCAGCACGCGCCGCGCCAGTCGCACGGGGTGGCGCACCGTCATCAGGCCGGCGACCGAACCGGCACGGCGATGGCGTCCGTCCATGATCGACGCATCCAGCTCATGTCGCCCTTCGGCGGTGAACACCGACCCGCGCCCGGCATTGAAATGCGGTGCATCCTCGAGCACCGTCACGGCGGCTTCCACCGCATCCAGTGCGGTGCCGCCGGTGGCGAGGATGGCGTGGCCGACATCGAGAGCACGGGCGAGTTCGGCGTGGATCGCCGCTTCCATGTCGGCACCCAGGCTGCCCGGCTCGATCACACCGGCACCTCCATGGATGGCCAAGGCGAGCGGCCGACGTGAGGAATGCGGGCTCATGCGCGGGACCGGTGGGCGCGACGGGCGTTCAGCATACTCCCGCCGCCGCGCCATGCCAGTCCCGATGCGCTACTGCGAGCGCAGCGCCTCGATGGGATCGAGCTGCGAGGCCTTGCGTGCCGGGTAATATCCGAAGAACAGGCCGGTGGCGATCGAGAAGCCCGCTGCCAGGCCGATGACCTGTCCGTTCAACGCGACCGGCAGCTCGCTGAACTGGCCGACAAGCAGGGCGCCGGCCACGCCGATGACGATGCCCAGCACGCCGCCGCCGAGCGACAGCAGCATGGCCTCGGCGAGGAACTGCCGACGCACGTCGCCCGGCCCCGCGCCCACCGCCATGCGCAGGCCGATTTCGCGGATTCGCTCGGTCACCGACACCAGCATGATGTTCATGATGCCGATGCCGCCGACGATCAGCGAAATGGTCGCGACCGCGCCCAGCAGCAGCGACATCAGCTTGGTGGTGGCCGTGCGCGTGGCGACGATCTCGGAGATGTTGCGGACGTTGAAGTCGTCGTCCTCGCCCGGATTGATCCTGTGCCGCTGGCGCAGCAGCGCTTCGACTTCGCCCTGCACGTAGCTGAGGTCCTTCGCATCGGCCACGGTCAGCGCTACCTGCATCACCGCGCCCGGCGGCAGTCCCATCGAACCCAGCAGGCGACGTCGCGCGGTTTCCAGCGGCACCATCATCACGTCGTCCTGATCCTGGCCGAAGCCGCCCTGCCCTTTGGGCGCCAGCGTCCCGACCACGGTGAACGGTACGCGTCCCAGGCGCACCGTCTGGCCGACGCCGCTGTCCTCGCCGAACAGCGTGCGCCGCACGGTCTCGCCCAGGATCACCACCTTGGCGGCGCTGGAGTAGTCCTGCGCATCGAAGCCCTCGCCATTGGCGATGACCCAGCTGTTGATGTCGAAGAAGTCGGCCTGCACGCCCTGCCAGCTGGTCGATGCGTTGTTCTCGGCGAACACGATCTGCGTGTTGCCGCGCAACGCACCGGCCACGTACTGCACTTCCGGTATCTCGTTGCGGATCGCCTCGACATCGCTTTCCTTCAGGGTGAAGAAGCTGCTGGAACTCATCCTCACGCCACCGCCGCCACGGCCCGCACCCGGGCTGATGTCCAGCCGCTGCGAACCCAGGCCGGACACCAGCTTGTCGATTTCGGCCTGCGTGCCCTGGCCCACCGACACCATGACGATGACGGCGGCGATGCCGATGATCACGCCCAGCGAGGTCAGTGCGCTGCGCATCCAGTTGCCGCGCAGCGCGTGCAGCGCGGTGCGCAGGATGTCGGAGAACTTCATGGCCGGCCTCCCGCGTGGTCCAGGTCTTCGTGCAGTTCGCCGTCGCGCATCACCAGGATGCGGTCGGCGTGCGCGGCGACTTCCGCGTCGTGGGTAATCAGGATGACGGTATGGCCGTCGTCGCGCAGGCGCTTGAACAGCGCCAGGATTTCTTCGCCGGTCTTGCTGTCGAGCGCGCCGGTGGGTTCGTCGGCCAGCAGGATCGGCGGCTGGTTGATCAGCGCGCGCGCGATCGCCACGCGCTGTTGCTGGCCGCCCGAGAGTTCATTGGGACGATGGCCCGCGCGCTCGGCCAGGCCGACCGCCGCCAACGCCTGCCGTGCACGCTCGGCGCGCTCGCCGGGGGGCACCTGCGCGTAGCCCAGCGGCATCGCGACGTTCTCCAGCGCGGTCATGCGCGGCAGCAGGTGGAACCCCTGGAAAACGAAGCCGATCTTCTCGCGGCGCAGGATCGCCAGCTGTTCGGCGTCCAGCGTGGCCACATCGATGCCGTCGCACAGGTAACGGCCGTCGCTGGGCGTATCCAGGCAGCCGATAAGATTCATCAGCGTGGACTTGCCCGAGCCGGACGGCCCCATGATCGCGACGAAATCGCCACGGTCCACCCGCATGTCCACACCGCGCAGGGCGACCACTTCCGCCTCGGTACCCGCCGAGTAGACCTTGCCCAGCGCGTGCGTCTGGATGACCGGGACGCGATCGCCGATGTTCGCGGACGGCGTGCTCATTCCTTCGCGCGCTCGCCCACGACCACCATGTCGCCTTCCTTCACCGCGCCGGACACCTCGGTGCTGGTGCCGTCGCTGGCGCCCACGCGCACTTGCACCATCTCCGGCTTGCCGTTGACCAGCTTGTAGACGGGCGCGCGCTTGGCGCCGAGCAGCGTGCGCAGTTCGCCGTCCCAGCGCTGCTTCTGCCGATCGTCGAGGGTGGCGCGGAACGGCGCGAAGTCCTGCTGCATGCGTTCGGCCATGCGCTGGCGCATCTGCGCCTGCATCGCGCCCCCGCCACCGCCGCTGTTGCCGCCCGGACGCGGGCCGCCGCCAGGGCCACCGAACATGCTGGCGCCGCCGCGCTGCTGCGCCTGTGCCATGCGTGCGGCCTGGCGTTCGCGCAGCGCGGCGAGCGCGGCATCGAAGGCGGCCTGCTGTTCCGGTTTCAGTTGCAGGCTGCCGGCCACGCGCACGAGATCGTCGCTGACCCCGCCGCCGCGGTTCTGGCCTCCCTGCGGGGCCTGCGCGGCAGTGGCGTTGGCATCCTCGCCGGTCGGCTTGTAGCGCAGCGCCGCGTTGGAGATCTTCAGGATGTCGTCGCGCTTGCTGACCTCGATCTCGGCGTTGACGGTCAGGCCAGGCAGCAGCGTGCCATCGCTGTTGTCCACGCTGACCACCACCGGATAGGTGACCACGTTGCTGGTGGTGGTGGCCGACAGGCGGACCTGCTGCACCTCGCCGCGGAACTGGCGGTCGGCGAAGGCATCGACGGTGAACGAGACCGCCTGCCCGACCTTGACCTGGCCGATGTCGGCTTCGTCGACGGCCAGCTCGATCTTCATCTTCGACAGGTCTTCGGCGATGGTGAACAGCTCCGGCGCCTGCAGGCTCGCGGCCACGGTCTGGCCGGGCTCGATGGTGCGGGTCAGTACCACGCCGTCCACCGGCGAACGGATCACGGTGCGATCCAGGTTGACGCGGGTGGTCTGAGTGGACGCGGTCTGCTGGCGGATCGATGCCTGCGCCGCGTTGACCTGCGCCCGCGCCTGGTCGCGCGCGGCACGGGCCAGGTCGACGTCGCTCTGCGCGACCAGCTTCTGGGTGCCGAGGTCGGCCTTGCGGGTGTAATCCAGCTCGGCATTGGCCAGCGTCGCCTGTGCCTGCTTCAGGCTGGCCTGCGCGTTGGCGATCTGCGCATTGCCCTGTTCGATCTGGGCTTCGTAGGTACTCGGGTCGATGCGCGCCAGCACCTCGCCCTTCTTCACTTCGCTGTTGAAGTCGACCAGCACATCGGTGACCTGGCCGGAGATCTGGCTGCCGACCGTCACCGTGGAGATCGCGCTGAGCGTGCCGGTGGCCGAGATGGCGACGCGGATGTCGCCGCGCTCCACGGCTGCGGTGCGATAGGCGCTTTCGGCGCCGTCGGCCTTGCGTGAGGTCCAGTACCACGCGCCTGCGCCGAGGATGGCGACGACGGCGACCCCGAGCAGGATCCTGGGCAGGGGAGATGTCTTGCGGGGGACGATGCGTGCTGGCTGGCTCATGCAGTGAGTCGGCTCGGAGAGTGGGGGGTCGGGAACGGGAACGCGCCGGAGGCTGCGGCGTTGACAGCCCGCAGCACCGGTCAGTTCCCATTATGGATTACGGAACGAAGCGGATCGTCGCGGTGGTCCCGCGTCCGAGCTCGCTGTCGAGCTCGATCTTCCAGCCGAAGCGGTCGCAGAGGCGGCTGACGATCGACAGGCCCAGGCCACTGCCGTGCGGACGCGTCGGATCGGCGCGGTAGAACGGCTCGAACACGCGCTGCATCGATTCGGCCGACATGCCGATGCCGCTGTCGCGCACGACCACGCGGTCCGGCTCCAGCAGCACGTCGATGCGGCCCCGGTCGGTATAGGCGCAGGCATTGCGCAGCAGGTTGCTGACGACCACCTGGAACACCCGCGGCGGCGCATGCAGGCGGGGGCGCGCATGCAGCGTGACCTCCAGGTCGACCGGCTTGTTGAGCAGCAGCGTGCGCGCGTTCTCGGCTTCGTCCATCACGATGTCGGCGACGTCGAAGTCCTCGCTCTGCGGCTCCACCTCGGCCTCGCGGGCCAGGATCAGGAAGGCATCGATCACCGCCTCCATGTCGCGACCGGCGCGCTGGATGCGCTGCAGCGCGCGCGCCACGCGCGGCGGCGAGTCTTCCGCCATGCCCATGTCGGTGGCCACGCGGATGACGGTCAGCGGCGTGCGCAGTTCATGGCTGGCGTCGCGGGTGAAGTCGCGCTCGCGCGCCACGTGCGCGCTGACACGCTGGGCCAGGCCGTGCAGCGCGGCGGCCAGCTGACGGGCTTCGCCCTGCACGTCGTTCGGCAGGCGGTCGGCGGCCAGCGCGCTCACGTCGGGGCGGCGCGGATCCCATTCCGACACCTGCCGCGCCAGCCAGCTGACCGGCGACACCAGGCGCTTGGACGCGCGATAGGTCAGCCACGACACCAGATAGATCGCGACCAGGGTCATGATGATCGGCACGGTGCCGAAGTAGAACGCCAGGCGCTCGGCCTGCGAGCGCAGGAAGACCAGGTACAGGCGCCCCTGCGGCTGTTCGTCGACCAGTACCAGCAGGTCGTCGCTCGTCAACTCGTGGAAGCCCGGCGCGAGGTCGCGCAGGTTCTCGGGGAGCACCAGGTTGGAATGCCCCTTCAACACCAGATACCCGCGCAGGTTGAAGGTGTTCGGCGGCGGCTGCGCGGTGCTGGCGCTGTAGAGCTCCCAGAAATGCGCGGCTTCTTCCTGCAGCGCGGTGTTCATCAGGCTGTGCTTGATGACCGCGGAGATCAGGTACACGCCCAGCACGATGGCCAGGCTGACCATCACGGCCTGCAGGATGAAGGCGATCCTGAGTTTGCGGGGCAGGCCTTGGCGCATGGGCGATCGTCGGGCGAAGGCGGGAGTATGCCGCGCGCCGACGGGCGGGTCAGCCGATGTCGGCGATGCGGTAGCCCGCGCTCTGCACGGTGTGCAGCAGCGGCTTGTCGAACGGCTTGTCGATCACCTTGCGCAGGTTGTACAGGTGGCTGCGCAGCGTGTCCGAATCCGGCAACCCGTTGCCCCAGATCTCGCGCTCGATCTCCTGCCGGGTGACCACGCGCGGCGATTCCCGCATCAGGATGGTCAGCAGGCGCAGGCCGATGGGCGACAGCATCAGCTCGGTACCGCCGCGGGTGGCGCGCATGCTGACCGGGTCGAGCACCAGGTCGGCGACCTTCAGCACCTCGGCCCCGACCTGGCGGCGTTCGCGTCGGATCAGCGCGCGCAGGCGGGCCTCCAGTTCCTGGATCGCGAAGGGCTTGGTCAGGTAATCGTCGGCGCCCGAGCTCAGGCCGGTCAGCTTGTCGTCCAGGGTGTCGCGTGCGGTGAGCATCAACACCGGCGTGGACTTGCGGGCTTCGGTGCGCAGTCGCTTGCAGACTTCCATGCCGTCCAGGCGCGGCAGCATCAGGTCGAGCACCAGCACGTCGTAGCTGTTCTCCACCGCCAGGCGGTAACCGTCCAGGCCGTCGGTGGCGTAGTCGACCTCGAACCCGCGTCCTTCGAGATATTCCCCGATCATCTCCGAAATATTGCGGTTGTCTTCCACTACCAGCACCAGACCCGCAGTTTCCTGACTGTGTCGCATGACGGCTCCATTGAGAGGCTTCAGGTTTGTGAAGCTACCGGTCGACCGGTAGACACCGCGTGAAGACGACCTTTCCATTCAGCCGGCAGTTGGCATTACGCTTCGCCGTCCCCTTCCCGACGGCCCTGCCATGATCGACCGCGTCCTGCCCCTCTTCCTGCTCCTGGCGTCCAACATCTTCATGACGTTCGCCTGGTACGGGCACCTGAAGTACAAGTCCGCCCCCCTGTTCGTCGCCATCCTGGCCAGCTGGGGCATCGCCTTCTTCGAATACACCCTGATGGTGCCGGCCAACCGCATAGGCAGCGCGGTGTACTCGGTCGTGCAACTGAAGACGATCCAGGAAATCCTCACCCTGGTGGTCTTCGCCGGCTTCAGTACCTGGTACCTGGGCCAGCCGCTGAAATGGAACCACTACGCGGCCTTCGCGCTGATCGTGGGCGCGGCATTCCTGATGTTCTACGAATGAAGCAGAGCGAGAGGAGTGAGCAGAGCGGACCTGCTGTTCCTCACTTCTCACTCCTCTCCACTCGCTCCTAGAACCGGATCTTCCCCGTCAGGATGTCCTTGAACATCACCCAGTCGCCGGCGAAGGAATAGAACGGGTGCTTGAAGGTCGCCGGGCGGTTCTTCTCGAAGAAGAAGTGGCCCACCCAGGCGAAACCGTAGCCACAGAACAGCGCGGCGAGCAGCCACCAGGCATTGCGTTCGACGATCGCCAGCACCAGCAGCGCGAGTACGCCGCAACTGCCGATGAAATGCAGGCGCCGCGAGGTGCGATGGCTGTGTTCGGCAAGATAGAACGGATAGAACTCTCGGAAACTGGCGAAGCGGCTCATGTCCCCTCCCGCAGGGTCAGGCGGCGCGTGGCGCGAACATGATCACCGCCATGCCGGCCAGGCACAAGCCGGCGCCCAGCAGGTCCCAGCGTGTCGGCTTCACCGCATCCACCGCCCACAACCATGCGATCGCCATGGTGACGTAAACGCCGCCATACGCGGCGTACACGCGCCCGGACGCGGTGGGATGCAGCGTCAGCAACCAGGCGAACAGGGCGAGGCTGCCGGCCGCAGGCACCAGCAGCCAGACGCTGCCTTCCTTGCGCAACCAGAGATACGGCAGGTAACAACCGACGATCTCGGCCAACGCGGTAGCGAGGAACAGCAGCAGGGTCTTCATGCCGACAGTAGAGCGGAGCCTGCTCCGCAGGACAACCCGCGCCCCCGCAGGCCGTAGAGCGGAGCTTGCTCCGCTGCTTTTCCGGTTGAGCGGGCACTGAACTTTCCATGGAGCCGAGCAAGCTCGGCTCTACGGGACTTCGCCCTGCTTCACGCGCGCCCACAACGCTTCCTGCTGCTCCAGCGTCAGCGCGGACATCGTGGTGCCGTCTTCGGCGGCCAGCGCCTCCATCGCACGGAAGCGCCGCTCGAACTTCAGGTTGGCCCGGCGCAGCGCGCTACCGACGTCCACCTTCGCATGGCGCGCAAGGTTGGCGGCGACGAACAGCAGATCACCGATTTCGTCCTCGAGCCGTGTATCGCGTTCGGGCGACGGCGCGGCGGCGAGTTCGACGCGGACCTCGTCGATCTCCTCGTGCAGCTTGTCGATCACCGGCGCGGTACCTGGCCAGTCGAAACCGACCCGTGCCGCGCGCGACTGCAGCTTCACCGCCCGCTGCCATTCGGGCAGCCCGCGCGAGATGCCGGCCAGCGCGGACGTATCCTCTTCGCCGGCGGCCTTGCGCTCGGCCGCCTTGATCGCTTCCCAGTTGACGGTCTGCGCGTCCGCGTCCGCGAACGAGGCGTCGCCGAACACATGCGGATGCCGCCGCACCATCTTGTCGCAGATCGCCTCGACGACATCGCCGAACGCGAAGGCGCCCTGCTCCTGCGCCATCTGCGCATGGAAGACGACCTGCAGCAGCAGGTCGCCCAGTTCGTCCTTCAACGCCGGCAGGTCGTGGCGGTCGATCGCGTCGGCGACCTCGTAGGCCTCCTCCACCGTATATGGCGCGATGGTCGAGAAGTCCTGCTCCAGGTCCCACGGACAGCCGCCGTCGGGATCGCGAAGCCGGGCCATGATGGCCAGCAGCCGCGCGATGTCGCCCTCACGCGATGCGGGCATGTCCATTCGCGTCGTCCTGCGCGTGCGACAGCCAGGTCCGCCACGGCAGCGTCATGTCGCCCAGCGCCACGAAATCGCCGTTGAGCAGCGTCTCGCGGCGGTTGTAGCGGAACGCGCGGCCGTCCGGCGCCAGCAGCGCACCGCCGGCGGCCTCCAGCACGCACTGGGCGGCGGCGGTATCCCACTCGCTGGTGGGACCGAAGCGCGGGTAGACGTCCAGCGATCCCTCGGCGATGCGGCAGAACTTCAGCGACGAGCCGAGCGAAACCTCTTCGATCCCGCCCATGCCGTCGAGAAACGCCTGCGTCCGTGCATCGCGGTGCGAGCGGCTGGCCGCGACCTTCAACGTGCCCGTGGCCGGTGCGCGCGTGCGGATCTGCGCATCCACGTCGCCGACGCGGCGATACGCATTGCGGCCCTGGCGCGCATGCCAGGTCTCGCCGGTCACCGGCGCGTGGACCACGCCGAAGATGGGTTCGTTCTGTTCGATCAGCGCGATGTTGACGGTGAATTCGCCATTGCGCTTGATGAACTCGCGCGTGCCGTCGAGCGGATCCACCAGCCAGTAGGTCGGCCACTGGCTGCGCTCGGACCACGGGATGTCGGCGGCTTCCTCGGACAGCACCGGCCACTGCGGGGTCAACCGGCGCAGGCCGTCGGTGATCACCTGGTGGGCGGCCATGTCGGCGGCGGTCAGCGGACTGTCGTCGCTCTTGTGCTGCACGTCGAAGGCGTTCTCGTACACCGCCATGATGGCGAGGCCCGCTTCGCGGGCGATGACGATGACGGCTTCGTGCAGGTCTGCGGTCATTCGGCTCATGTCCGCGCGTTCAACCATTCGCGGGCGATGAACAGCGCCGCCAGCGAACGACCTTCCGAAAAATCCTCGCGCAGCATCAGCCGGTCGAGGTCTTGCAACTTCCAGGGCACTACTTCCAACTCCTCGGGTTCATCCCCCGGCAGACGCTCGGGGTACAGGTCTCTTGCCACCACCAGCCAGGACTGGTGGCTCATGTAGGTGGGCGCCAGGGTCAGGGCGCGCAGCACGTCGAGGCGGCGCGCGCCGAAGCCGGCTTCTTCCTTCAGTTCGCGGTCGGCCGCCTGTTCCGGCGTCTCGCCGGCATCGATGCGGCCCTTCACCAGGCCCAGTTCGTAGCGGTGCATGCCGGCGGCGTACTCGCGTACCAGCAGCACGGTCTCGTCGTCCCGCATCGGCACCACGACCACGGCACCATGGCCCTGCGAGCGCAGGCGGTGGTAGCGGCGGCGCTCGCCGTTGCTGAATTCCAGGTCCAGTTCCTCGACATGGCGATCCGGCCCGTCGGTGCGCTGGGTGATCCCGTGGATGGTCGGCAGGCGGCTCATGCGACGGCGCGGCGTCCGCGCGCACCACGCAGGGCGTGGCGACGGCAAGGGGCAGTGCCCGATATCATGAGGGGATGCGACAACAGGATCATCAGACGGGAATGCTAGCAGAGGCGGACACGTGGCGTGCCCGTGATCTGTCCGTGCTGTGGCATCCCTGCACGCAGATGCGTGAGCACCCGCACACCTTGCCGCTGGTGCCGATCGCCCATGGCGAGGGCGCGTGGCTGGTGGGCCACGACGGCACGCGCTACCTGGATGCGGTGAGCAGCTGGTGGACCAACCTGTTCGGCCACGCGGAGCCGCGCATCGGCGCCGCCATCGCCGCACAGGCGCAGTCGCTGGAGCAGGTGATGCTGGCCGGCTTCACCCACGCACCGGCGGTGGAACTGGCCGAGCGGCTGCTGGCGGTGGCGCCGCGGCAGGCGGGTCGCGCGCCGCTGGCGAAGGTGTTCTATGCCGACAACGGGTCGGCCGGGGTGGAAGTGGCGCTGAAGATGGCGTTCCACTGGTTCCACAACCGTGGCGAGCACCGGCGCACGAAGTTCATCGCGCTGGAGAACGGTTACCACGGCGAGACGCTCGGCGCGTTGGCCGTCGGCGACATTCCGCTGTACCGGCGCGTCTACGCGCCCCTGTTGACCGAGGCGCTGTTCGCGCCCTCCCCCGATGCCTACCTGGCGCAGCCCGGCGAATCGCCGGCCGACTGCGCACGACGCGCCGCCGATGCGTTGGCGGCGCTGCTGGACGACCATGCGGGCGAAGTCTGCGCGGTCATCGTCGAGCCGCGCGTGCAGTGCGCGGGCGGCATGCGCATGCATCATCCGGACTATCTGTCCCGCGTGCGCGAACTCTGCGACGCCAGCGGCGCGTTCCTGATCGCCGACGAGATCGCGGTGGGCTTCGGCCGCACCGGCACCCTGTTCGCCAGCGAGCAGAGTGGCGTGACGCCCGACCTGCTGTGCCTGTCGAAGGGCCTGACCGGCGGCTTCCTGCCCCTGGCTGCGGTGCTGGCCACGCAGGCGATCTACGACGGCTTCCTCGACGACTCGCGCGAGCGCGCCTTCCTGCATTCGCACAGCTACACGGGCAATCCGCTGGCATGCGCGGCCGCGCTGGCGTCGCTGGACATCTTCCGTGCCGACGACGTCCTCGCGCGCAACCGCGCCACCGCGCGCGCGATGGCGACGCTCGCCGAACCGTTGGCCGCGCACCGCCACGTGGCCGACGTGCGCCAGGCCGGCATGATGCTGGCGTTCGAACTGACGCGGGACGGCGACAGGACGACGCCGTTCCCCGCCACCGCGCGTATCGGCCTGAAAGCGTACCGCGCGGCGCTCGCGCGCGGGGTGGTCCTGCGCCCGCTCGGCGACGTGCTGTACTGGATGCCCCCCTACTGCGTGGACGACGAGGCGCTGCAGCTGCTCGCCGACGTCACCCGCCACGCCATCGACGAGGCCACGTCATGCGCCTGACCCGCTGCCATGTCGACGCCGACCTGAGCGTCGGCACGTCCCTCGCCCTGCCCGACGCCGCCGCCAATCACCTTTCCCGCGTGCTTCGGCTGCGCGAAGGCGACGGCTGCGTGCTGTTCAACGGCGACGGCCACGACTACGACGCCCGCCTTGCGGCGATCGGCAAGCGTGGCGTGCTGGCCGACATCGTCGGCGCGCGCGCCATCGACAACGAGTCGCCGCTGCGCATCACCCTGCTGCAGGGCATCGCCCGCGGCGAAAAGATGGACCTGATCCTGCAGAAGGCGACCGAGCTCGGCGTCGCCGCGATCGTGCCGGTGACGGCGGAACGCACCGAAGTGAAGCTGGATGCGGAGCGCACGGAGAAGCGCATGGCGCACTGGCGCAGCGTGATCGCCTCGGCCTGCGAGCAGAGCGGTCGCGCGCGCCTGCCGACGCTGGCCGCACCCGCCGGTCTGGCCGATGCGGCACGTACCGTCGATGCGGACGCGACGAAGCTGACGCTCGATCCGGTCGGCGAGGTGTCGTTGGCCACGGTGCAGGTCGCCGCGGGTGCCGTGGTGGTGGCGATCGGCCCCGAAGGCGGCTGGTCGCCGCGCGACCGCGATGCGTTGTCTGCCGCCGGGTTCATCGGTCTTCGGCTGGGACCGCGCATCCTGCGCACCGAAACCGCCGGCCTCGCCGCCATCGCCGCCCTGCAGTCGAGATTCGGGGACCTGTAGGGCGGCGGGCTCGAGCACGCCCGGCGCCACTTTCGTACACGGGCTTTCCCTCTCTCCGTGCCACGGGGGGACGTGCCGAAGGCGGATGAGGGGCGCGTTTCCGCCCGCACGCGGAGGCCGATTCAAGCCAACCATCCCACGGCGTCAGCCGTGCCGGCTGCGCGTCGGGAACTCCGGTCGCGGATGGCGAAAAGGCGGGCAAGGCCCACCCTACGAAACGTCAGGCCGCGTTGGCCAGGGCGTCGTCGATCATCGTTTCGACGAGTTCCAGGTCGGGCAGCACGGCGGCTTCGTCGCCGAGCAGTACGCGCACCTTCACGCCGACCGGGAGGTCTTCTTCGGTCGCATCGGCGAGCAGGCCGTCGCGCGGCACCGACACCAGCCGCGGGAACGACGGCGTCAGCAGGGCGAAGTAAGGACGGTCCTTGTCGCCGCTCAGCGCCTTCAACACCACGATCTTGCTGTTCAGCGCGACCGGCTCGCTGGCGTTGCCGGTCAGCCGGCCGAACGCGACCAGCGGTACCGGCCAGCCGTGCCAGTCGATGCGGCCCGGCAACCAGTCGGGCATGTCCGCGACCGGTTCGACCGGCGCGCGCGTCAGCACTTCGGCCACGGTGGCGTTGGGCAGCAACAGGCGGTACTGGCCCGCCTGGATCAGTACGCCGCGGATTTCGTCGTTGGAATGGGCCATCGTGTGTTCCTCAGAACCAGCGGTCGGTCAGGCGCTGCGCGATCTGCGCAGGCGAGCCCAGGTCGGCGCCACGTGCCGCCAGCGCCTTCGGCGCGGCGGGGTCGTAGCAGCCTTCCTGCGACTGGCCCATCACCAGCGCACCCGCAGTGCCCAGCGCGGCGGTGGCGTCGACCAGGGCCGTGTCGCTGCCGCTCAGCAGCAGCACGCTGCTGTCGGCCGGAGGCAACTGCGGGATGACCGCATGGATGACATCGCCGGAGCGGAAGCTGACGACGCCCTCGTCGACGAACGGCACCACGTCGGCGGGCAGCACGTAGACGTGCCCCGTCTCGGCCGCTTTGCCGGCTTCGGCCAGCAGCACCGGCATGTGCGACACGCGCTCCATCTGCCGGACCAGATTGTCGTAGCGTCCGCCATCGAGCCGCAGGTGCACCATCACCGGCTTCGGGAAACCGCTCGGCAGGTCGGCCAGCAACTTGCGCACCGCATCGGGGCCGCCGATGCCGGCGAACACCAGCACCGCACCCTGGACGCGCGCGGACGCGGACGCGCTTCCGCTGTCCAGCGGTTCCAGTTCCAGCGAGGAGAGGTCGAAGCTCGCCTTCGGCGGGGATGCAGGCAGTGGCGGCGGTTCGGCGGCCGAGGGTGCCGCAGGAAGCGGCGGCGGCGACGCGGGCTCCGACGCCGAGCGCAGCCATGCATCGGCATCGATGACCTGCTCGTCCGCGACGCGCGCCTGGCTGCCGCCCGTGTAGGCGAAGTCGTCGCTGGGCAGTTCCAGCGCCATGCCGGCGACCGACGCCAGGTAGTCGGACACCTTTTCGCCTTCGTGCAGCTGCGCGGGCGTGACGGGCAGTCCGGGTTCCAGCTGCAGGCCCACGTCTTCCTCGCGGCCCGGCGGCAGCACGTCGCGATGACCATGCAACTTGGCGGCCAGGTGCCGCGCCCAACGTTGGGCATCCCAGCCCTGTCGACGCGCGGCGAGATCCGCTTCGTCGAAGATCACCGCCACGGCAGGGTCGTGCAGCACGCTGTCGAAGCGTTCCAGGCTGTCTTCGATGGCCGGCTCCAGCGCCACCAGCACGACCTGCGGCCCACTGTTGCCGAGCGCTTCCGGATCGAGCGTATTGGGGTCGTCTTCCAGGACGATGTCTGCGCCGGCTTCGTGCAACGCCACGCGCAGGCGCTCGCGCGCCTCGCCCGGGCGCGCCAGCAGGGCGACGCGTTTGGTTTCACTCACGGACACGGGCGATTCCCAGCAGGTCGTACACGTTGCGCATCAGGTCGAGCTCCTGGTACGGCTTGCCCAGGTAGCGCTGCACGCCGATGTCGAAGGCGCGCTGGCGATGCTTGTCGCCGGTACGCGAGGTGATCATCACGATCGGCACGTCCTTGAAGCGCGGATCGGCCTTCATCGCGGTGGCCAGCTCGTAACCGTCCATGCGCGGCATTTCGATGTCGAGCAGCATCAGGTCCGGTACGCGCTCTTCCAGCTTCTCCAGCGCTTCGACGCCGTCGCGCGCGGCGTTCACCTCGAAGTTGTGGCGCTCCAGCACGCGGCTGGTCACCTTGCGCATGGTCAGCGAGTCGTCGACCACCATCACCAGCGGCACGCGGCGCTGTTCCACCGTGGGCGCCTGCGCGGCAGGCTCCTGCGGCTGCGCCAGGTGGCGGCGCACCAGCGGTGCGGCGTCCAGGATGACCACGACGCTGCCGTCGCCGGTGATCGTGGCGCCGTAGATGCCGGGGATCGAGGCGATCTGCGGACCGACCGGCTTGACCACGATTTCGCGGTTGCCCAGCACCTGGTCCACCGCCACGGCGGCACGCAGGTCGCCCGAACGGACGAGCAGCAGCGGCACCTGCGGCTGGCCTTCGGCCTTGGCCGCGCCCTGGCCGACCAGGTGGCCGAGGTTGTACAGCGGATAGTCTTCGCCGGCGTAGTGATAGCTGCCGGCGCCGGCGCTGAAGCGGGCGTGGCTGATGCGGCCGATGCCGCTGACCGCCGCCACCGGCACCGCGAACTGCGTTTCGCCGATCTGGACGAACACCGCCTGGCTGACCGCCAGCGTCTGCGGCAGGCGGAGGGTGAACGTCGCACCCTTGCCCGGCACCGAGCTGATTTCCAGCGAACCGCCGAGCTGGCGCACTTCGTTGTAGACCACGTCCATGCCGACGCCGCGGCCGGCCAGCTGGCTGACCTTGTCGGCGGTACTGAAGCCCGGTTCCAGGATCAGGCGGTCCAGTGCGCTGTCGGGCAGTACCGCGCCCGGCTGCAGCAGGCCGCGCTGCTCGGCACGCTTGCGGATGGCATCGCGGTTCAGGCCGGCGCCGTCGTCGGTCACCTCCAGCACCATTTCCGAACCTTCACGGCGCAGCGCGACGTGCACGGTGCCCTCTTCCGGCTTGCCGGCCTTGCGGCGCTCCTTCGGCGTTTCCAGGCCATGCGCGACGGAATTGCGCAGCAGGTGTTCCAGCGGCGCGGTCATGCGGTCCAGCACGTTGCGGTCCATTTCGCCATGCGTGCCGGAGAACTGCAGGCTGACCTGCTTGTGCGTCTCGGTCGCGGCCTGGCGCAGCACGCGGCGCAGGCGCGGCACGATGCCTTCGAACGGCAGCATGCGCGCACGCATCAGACCGTCCTGCAGCTCCGAGCTGACGCGCGACTGCTGCTGCAGCAGGCTGTCGTACTGGCGCGCCAGATCGTCCAGCACGCCCTGCAGGCCACTGATGTCGGCGGCCGATTCGGCCAGCGCGCGGCTCAGCTGTTGCAGCGTGGAGAAGCGGTCCAGTTCCAGCGGATCGAACGTCGGATCCTGCTTGTCGTGCTCGCGCTGGTAACGGGCGACGATCTGGGCCTCCGTTTCCAGGTCGAGGCGGCGCAGCTGGTCGTGCATACGGATGTTGGTGCGGTCCAGTTCCGCCATCGCACCGCGGAACGCACCCAGCTGCTGCTCCAGGCGGGCGCGGTAGATCGCGACTTCGCCGGCATTGTTGACCAGACGGTCGAGCAGATCGGCGCGGACGCGCACCTGCTCCTGCTGACCGACGGGGAAGAACTCCTCCTCGGCCGGTGCGGTCGCCGCGTCGGTATCGATGGGCGCCGACAGTGGTGCGAGTTCGACCGGCGCAGCCGGCGCATCGACGGCGGCCGGCGCGTCGGGCAGCTCGATGCCGCGGGCGCGGGCGTTGAACTCCGCGATCATGCCGTCCGGAATGGTCACGGCGCGGCGCGCGGTGACGCGGGCCAACTGGCCGTGCAGCGTATCGAAGCCGCGTTCCAGCAACTGGATGGCGCGGCGGTCCAGTTCGGTGCGCTGGCCGGCGATCGATTCCAGCATCGATTCGATCGCGTGGCCGAGGTCGCCGACGGCGTGGATGCCGGCCATGCGCGCGCCACCCTTCAGCGTGTGCAGGTCGCGCTGCAGGCTGGTGATCAGTGCACGGTCTTCCGGCGTCTCGCGCAGTTTGGCGATCAGGTCGTCGGAGTGGTCGAGCAGGTCGTTGCCTTCCTCGATGAAGATCTCGACCAGGTCCAGATCAAGCCCGGTCAGATCGAGGGCCTCTTCCGGTTCCGGCATGTCGGCGGGTGCGGTCACGGCAGGCTCCTCGGCTTCGACGGAGGCAACGGCTTCGACGTCCTGCGGCACGGGGTCTTCCGCCCCGGAGGCATCCACGACCTCAGCGGTGTCCGGGGTTTCGACGATATCGCCGACGACGGACGGCACCTCGGCAGCGTCTTCGACGGTCGCGCTGTCGGCGGACGGCGCGAGTCCGGCGTCATCGCTGGATGCTGCTTCGATCGCGTCGGCCTCATCCCCGGCGACGACCGCCGGCTCTTCCGCAGCGGCCTCTTCTTCCGTGGTCGCCGACGGCACGTCGAGACGGTCCGCAGTGTCGTTTTCGGGCGCATCGCCCTGGACCGCGCCCTCGTCAACCGCTTCGATCTCCTCGACGCTGTCGGCGACTTCCGTGGCGGCGTCCGCCACCTCGGTCGGAGCGGCTTCATCCTGTGCGGCGATCTCTTCGCTCGCCACAAACAGATGCTCGTCGACCGCGACTTCGGCATTACCCGCCTCGGTCGGCGATGCGTCGTCCATCTCAGCGAGGAATGCAGGCAGGTCACCGTCGACCACCAAGGCATCTTCCCCGTCGTTGGCGACTGCGTCGTCGGATGCCTGCCCGCTGGCTTCCGCGCCGGCGTCGGCTACGACGGGCTCGTCGCGCGGCGTCGCCGCGTCGTCAGCCGCCTGTACGACATCGTCCAGGCCGGTGTCGGCCTCGGTGATGGCGACTTCTTCGACATTGGCAGACGCCCCGTCGCGGACCTCGTCGCCCGACGGCGCGGTGGCGTCGGCTTCCGGCGCGGTCGCGCGCGGCAGGATGCGGTAATCGATGTCGTAGAAGGTGACGCTCTGGTCCGCCGATGCCGGGGTTTCCTGCGCGGCAGGCGCATCGATCGACGGCCCCGTCGTCCCGCTGCCGTCGCTGGCGATGCGATCGACCGGTACGGACGTGTCGAACGCGCCCGCACCGCTGGCCGCTTCGGCATCGAGATACGCCGACAGGTCCATGGCCAGCAGTTCGACGTCCGAAGGACCGACCGGCGGTGCGATCGGCGTCTGGCCGACATACGTGCCCTGCTGCGTGTCGTCGACGATCTGCGCGCCGTGGCGCAGGTCGGGCAGGCCGTCGGCGAGACCGCGCAACTGGCCCGCCAGTGCGGCGAACACCGGGATGCGCGGCGACGGCGCCTGCAGGGCGGCGACGCTGCGACGGATCGC
Source organism: Pseudoxanthomonas sp. GW835-FHT14C01 (assembly GCF_058793715.1). NCBI lineage: Bacteria > Pseudomonadati > Pseudomonadota > Gammaproteobacteria > Lysobacterales > Lysobacteraceae > Pseudoxanthomonas > Pseudoxanthomonas sp. GW835-FHT14C01. Next base: position 247,550 of record NZ_JBXAGB010000002.1, on the reverse strand, counting down.
CTGCGCGGTGTCTGCGAAGGCGGACACGCCTTCCTGCGTCGGTGTTTCGCCGGCGGCCAGCAGGCGCTTGGCGTACTGCTCGGCGGCGGAGGTGACCTGGGTGATTTCCGGTACGTCGGCCATCGCCAGCGCGCCGTTCATCGTGTGGAATGCGCGCAGCAGTTCCTCGCTGACCGGGGTCGCCTCCACCTGCGCCTTCTGCAGCCAGTGGTCGACCGTATCGAGATGGTTGTCGACCTCGGCTTCGAGGATCTCGCGCAGCACGGCGTCGACCGACGCGGGCGTGCCTTCGGCTTCCGGCTCGAACACGGCCGGGGCGTCTCCCATGGAAGACGCGGGCGCGGCGGACACCGGCTCGACGAAATCGGCGGCCTCGTCCTGCGCCACCGGTTCCGCGCTGTAGTACGCGTCTTCACCGGCCGCCAGGCGATCGGCGACGTCCTGCAACCCGGCCAGGTCCGCAGTGACGCTGCCCTGGCCGCGCAGTGCGGCGTTGAGCTGCGGCAGCGTGTCGCAGGCCTGCTCCAGCAGGACCTCGACGGCATGGCTGGGCGCGCGCGTGCGGTCGAGCACGCGGTTGAGCATGTTCTCGACCTTCCAGCTGAACTCGCCGAGCGTCTTCGCGCCGACGAGACGACCGCTGCCCTTCAGCGTATGGAACACGCGGCGGATCGGCCGCAGGCGCTCCAGGTCCTCGGTGTTGCTGCGCCACGCCGGCAGCAGCTGCCGCAGGTTGACGATCTCCTCGTCGAACTCCTCGAGGAAGACTTCGCGGATATCGTCGTCGATGTCGGTGCTGTCGTTGTCGAAACCGCCCACGAGGGCGGATGGCGCGGCCGCCGCCGCGGCAGCGATCTCGTGGCGCAGGTCGGGCAACGCGTCGGCGTCGGCCACTGGCGCCCCGGCGTCGACCGGTACGTCGATCACGGCGCCGTCGTAAGCGGGCGCGTCGGTCGTCGCGGTGTCATCCGCATCGGCCGGCAAGTCGAATGCGGGTGTCTCGACGTCGATCGCCGCGGATGCACCGACGCCGTCGGCTTCTTCGAAGCCCACCGGATCGAACGGGTTCGCGCCCGCGGTCGACGGCGGCGCCGATGCGGCATCGAGCGGCTCCAGCGACAGCGAACCGAACGACACCGGCGACTCGGCCACGGGCTCGGCTTCCGATGCGGACGGCGCGTCGGCGACAGGCGCCGGCACGATGGCCGGCGACTCGGCGGCCGACGCTTCGGCGGGGGCGTGGGGTTCCGCCGGCAGCGGCCAGTAGCGCAGGGCTTCCAGGCTGCCACGGGTGATTTCGAGGATGTCTTCGCGATTCGGACGACGCTCGCGCAGCGCTTCCAGGTAGTACTCCAGGCTGGCCATCGCGTCGGCCAGCGTGTCGAGCTGCTGGCCGCCGGGCACGCGCTTCTTGCCGATCAGCTCGCCGCTGACGTAGCGCTTCACGCCGACCACGTAATCGCCCGCCTGGCCGAGTTCGAGCATGCGCAGTGCGCCCGCGACCTCATCCAGCAGGCGCGGCACGTCCGCCAGTTCGGCGTGGTCCCAGTTGGTCTCGATGAAGGCGACGAAGCGCTCGCGCGCTCCGGCGAAATTGATGATGGCTTCCTGCGCGAGGACCTCGACCGTGCGCTGCGACTCGGCCGCGCTGGGATCCGGCGCGGCATCGCCGCTGCCAAGACGGGCGACCTGGTCGTCCAGCGACGCGTCGACGTACAGCAGCGCACCGGCGACGTCGAGCAGCGTGCCCTCGTCGGCCGGACGCGAACCGGATGCCACGTCGCGCAGCGTGTCGCGTTGCTGCAGCACCACGTCGCGCGCCACGCCCAGCCCCATCATGCCGAGCGTATCGGCGACGTTGCCCAGCTCGGTGACCTGCGATTCGAGTTCCTGCGCGTCGCTGCCGGTCCGCAGGTGCAGGTCCAGCGCGTCCTTCACCCGCAGCAGTTCTTCCTTCACCGCGTTGCCGACGGTGTCGAGCAGTTCGCGGTTGCGGCCGCTGAGGCTGCTGCGCGCGTGGTCGATCTCGGCTTCGCTCGGGGCCGCTTCGTCGCGGCCGCCCGACGGGAACAGCATGCTTTCGTTGAGCCCCGGGGCGCCGCGCGAGGCGCGGATCTCGTTGAGCAGCGGCAGCAGCACGATCGGGATGTCGCGATGGCCTTCCTGCAGGCGCTCCAGGTAATCCGGCAGCAGCACCGCACCGCGCATCAGCGTGGCGCAGGCTTCGTCGCGGTCGCCCACGCCGCCGTCCTGCAGCGCCTTCGCCAGCAGTTCCAGTTCTTCGGCCACCATCGCCGGGGCATACAGTTCCACCATGCGCAGCGTGCCCTGCACCTGGTGCAGGTAGCCGGCGCAGAAGCGCATGCGGCTGGTATCGGCGGGCGTTTCGACGAACGCCTCGATCTCCTGGCGGACCAGGCGCAGCGTTTCGTCCAGTTCGGGCTTCACCCAGCCGAGCACGGCGTGGCTCATGGCTTCGCGCAGCGCGCTCATGGGCGTGCCCTCGCGGCGACGACGGAGCCGTCAGCCTCGCGCTGCTGGCAGGCGGGATGGCGTAGGAAATTCATGCAGTGCGTCCCGTCCTCAGCCCGGCAGCTTGAAGTCGGCGACCGAGCGGCGCAGGTCCGCGGCCAACTGCGCCAGGTGTCCGATGGACTCGGCGGTCTGGCCGGCGCCCAGCGAGGTCTGCGAGGTGATCTGGCGGATCACGCCCATCGTCTGGGTGATGTCGAGCGCGGCCGAGGACTGCTGCTGCGCGGCGCTGGAGATGCCCTTGATGAGGTTGTTCAGGTCGTTCGACACGCGCTCGATCTCGCCCAGCGCAGTACCCGCGTCCTCGGCCAGTCGCGCACCGGACACCACTTCGGCGGTGGTCTGCTCCATCGAGCTGACCGCTTCGTTGGTATCGGCCTGGATGGTCTGCACCAGCGATTCGATGCGGCGCGTCGCGCCCGAGGTGCGTTCGGCGAGGCGCTGCACTTCGTCGGCCACGACCGCGAAACCGCGGCCCGCTTCACCGGCCGAAGCGGCCTGCACGGCCGCGTTGAGCGCGAGGATGTTGGTCTGCTCGGAAATGTCGTTGATCAGTTCCACGACCGAGCCGATTTCCTGCGAGGACTCGCCCAGCCGCTTGATGCGCTTGGAGGTTTCCTGGATCTGGTCGCGGATCTGGTCCATGCCACGGATCGTCTCGCGCACCACGCCGGCGCCCTCGGTCGCGATCTGCACCGAGCGCTGCGCCACTTCGGCCGATTCGGTGGAGTTCTTCGACACCTGGTCGATGCTGGTCGCGATCTCGCTGATGCGGTCGGAAGCGGTGGTGATCTGGTCGGCCTGGTGGCCGGCGGCTTCCGCCAGCTGCAGCGCGGTGGCCTGGGTTTCCTGGGTCGACGCCGCCACCTGCACCGAGGTGTCGTTGATCGTGGTCACCAGGTTACGCAGCTCGTCCACGGCGTAGTTGATGGCGTCCGCGATCGCGCCGGTCATGTCCTCGGTCACCGAGGCCTTCACCGTCAGGTCGCCTTCACCCAACGAACTGATTTCGTCCAGCAGCCGCATGATCGCCTGCTGGTTGCGGCTGTTGTATTCCACCTGCGTCTGGTAACGCATTTCCTGTTCGCGCTGGCGGGTGCGGTACAGCGACCACAGCAGACCGACGATGGAGATCAGCGCCGCGATACCCGATGCGATGCCGAGCCAGAAATTGGGGAACAGGCGCGTGTCGCGCACCGAACCGAAGGCCGAGAACGCCTGAAACAGGTTGGTGCTGTCCTGGAGCATCTGGCCGGAGCCGTTGGTCAGCGCGGCGGCGGCCGACTGCGCGGCGAACAGGTTGCGCGAGCTGGCCAGGATCGCGTCCAGGTCCTTCTTCATCGCGGTCCACAGGGTCTGCGAATTCTGCAGCGCCGACAGGGCGGCGGCGTTGCGGACCGGCGCGATGCCCAGGTCCGGGTTGCCGTCGCGCAGGCCGTCCAGCACCTGGCCGAACAGGACGGCGTCGCGGCCCAGCGCATCGCCGGCGGTCGCGGCGCCCGCGCCACCGGCGCGGATTTCGGTCACGCGGCGGGCCATGGTGCCGGCCAGCACGACCTGCTGCAGCGCGCTGTAGATCTGCGAGGACGGCGCACCGCCTGCGGACATGGCGCGCACGACTTCGTTGAGCTGCGCCTGCAGGCTAGGCACCTGGGTGGCGAAGCGGTCGGCGTTGCCGGCCAGCGCCAGCACGGCGGCTTCGGAGGCGACGATCTGGTCGGCATTCTTGCCCAGCGGGGACCAGGTGGCGCTCAGCTTGTCCAGCGGGCCGGAGATGGCGCCTTCGTTGCCGAAACTCCGCTGCAGGTCCGCGATGGTGGACTCCACCGATTGCTTGGTCTCCTTGAAGGCCTTGAACGCCTCGGCGTTGCCGGCGACGGCCTCGCGACCCTGGTTGGCGAGCTGCTGCGACAGCACGCGCATGTCGGATGCGCCGGTGCCGGCGCCGGACAGGCGGCTGCCCTGGTACGTGGCCACACCGGTGTTGGCACCGAAGACCACCACCGACAGCGCCAGCAGCAACAGCCAGAAATTGTTGCCGAAACTGCCGACCTTGCCGGCGCTAGGAGAATCCGTCGCAGTGCTCATCGTTCAACCCCTGATTGTTCTTGTCGTCCGCGCTCAGAGCGCGGTCTGGCGGAATTCGGGCGTGCGCGCCAACAACCCCAGCGCAAAAACGCCCCACCGCTGATCGTCGCTGGCGAAAGCGCGATCGATGAAATGCCCGTAGCGGCCGTCCGCCAGATCCCCCGGCTCGACCTGCTGCGATTCGTGGAAACTGCGCTGCCCGTACAGCTCGTCGATGGTCAGCGCGACGTCGCCGCCGGCCTGGCGCATGACCAGCACGCGCTGGCCCTCGTGCAGGACGGTGCGTTCGCCTTCGAGGAACTGCTTCAGGTCCACGACCGGAAACAGGTTGCCGCGCAGGTTGCCGATCCCCAGCAGCCACGGGTGCGCGCCCGGCACCGGCGTGACCGGCGGCATCTGCACGATTTCCACCACTTCCCCGAAGTTGGAAATCAGCCGGCGCTTGCCGACGCGGTAGCCGACGCCACGGTACTGGTCCTGCGCGATCTCGCGCGCCGGCTGCAGCACGGCGTGCGCCAGGCTGCGGCGCTCGTACTCGGCCAGCGTATCGAACGGTGTGCGGATCATCGCCCGCCCCCTGTGCACTCAGTGCGAATGGTCGCCATGGCGCCAGCCCCTCAGGTGCTGACGTGGGCGCGGATGGCGTCGAGGAGTTCCTCGCGCGTGAACGGCTTGGTCAGGTATTGCTCCGAGCCGACGATGCGCCCGCGCGCCTTGTCGAACAGGCTGTCCTTGGACGACAGCATGATGACCGGCGTGGACTTGAACACCTGGTTGTTCTTGATCAGCGCGCAGGTCTGGTACCCGTCCAGGCGCGGCATCATGATGTCCACGAAGATGATCTGCGGCTGCTGGTCGGCGATCTTGGCCAAGGCCTCGAACCCGTCCGTCGCGGTCACGACTTCGCAACCCTCGCGCTTGAGCAGGGTTTCCGCGGTGCGGCGGATGGTTTTCGAGTCATCGATCACCATGACCCGTAGGCCGTGGAGTCCACCGGCCTGGCCTTCGTTCTGCGTCATTACCTGATTTCCCCATGCGCGCGTGGCTTCATTGACGAACCGGCCACGCTGCGTTGCTGCCTATATCCCCTATCCCGGCGCGCACTGTCAAGCCACAGCACCGGCCGCCGTTCCGATGAACGGGATCATGCGAACTGTGTCGCAGTTTGCGCCCGCAACGGCGACAGGGCGTTCCATCCTTGCCGGGACGGTGGCCGCGCGGGCCCTGATACCATCCCCGCCTCTCCCGCAGAACCACCGCCATGCCGCTGGACGTCGTCGTCGTCATGGATCCGATCGGGTCCATCAAGATCGCCAAGGACACCACTTTCGCCATGCTGCTGGAAGCCCAGCGGCGCGGCCACCGCCTGCACTACGTCACCCCCGGCCGGCTGTCGCTGCGCGACGGCGTGGCGCACGCCCAGGTGGCGCCGCTGACCGTCCGGGACGACAAGGCCGGCTGGTTCACGCTCGGCGAGGCCCGCGACCTGCCCTTCGGTCCCGGCCAGGTCGTGCTGATGCGCAAGGATCCGCCGGTGGACGACCAGTACCTGTACGACACCCATGTGCTGAGCGTCGCCCAGCAGGCGGGCGCGATGATCGTCAACGACCCGCAGGGCCTGCGCGACTTCAACGAAAAACTGGCGGCCCTGCTGTTCCCGCAGTGCTGCCCGCCGACCCTGGTGAGCCGCGACCCGGCCGCACTGAAGGCCTTCGTCGCCGAACACGGCGAAGCGGTGCTGAAGCCGCTGGACGGCATGGGCGGCCGTTCGATCTTCCGGGTGAAAGCGGGCGACCCCAACACCAACGTCATTCTGGAAACGCTGATCGGCGATGGCAGCCTGACCCTGGCGCAGCGCTTCATCCCCGGCATCAAGGACGGCGACAAGCGTGTGCTGCTGGTCGACGGCGAACCGGTGGACTACGCGCTGGCGCGCATCCCGCAGGGCGACGAGTTCCGCGGCAACCTGGCCGCCGGTGGCCGCGGCGAAGGCCGCCCGCTCAGCGAGCGCGACCGCTGGATCGCCGCCCAGGTCGGTCCGGAAATGAAGCGCCGCGGCATGCTGTTCGTCGGCCTGGACGTGATCGGCGACTACCTGACCGAGGTCAATGTCACCAGCCCGACCTGCGTGCGCGAGCTGGATGCTCAGTTCGGCCTGAACATCGCCGGCCAGCTGTTCGACGTCATCGAGAAGAAGCTGGCGGCCTGACGATGTCGGCGGTTCCGGTCCAGCCGCCGAAGATCGGCGCGAACGAACGACTGGGCGCCACCCTGGCGCTGTCGCTGATCGTGCACGGCCTGCTGGTGCTGGGGGTGGGCTTCGCGCTCGACGATGCTGCGCCGGTGATGCCGACCCTCGATGTGATCCTCAGCCAGACCAGCACGCCGCTGACGCCGAAGGAAGCCGACTTCCTGGCGGCGGCCAACCAGGAGGGCGGTGGCGAGAGCGAACAGGCGAAGCGCCCGCGCGACAGCCAGGCCGGCTGGATCCCGCAACCCGACACCGGCCTGGCACCGCAGCCGCTGCGTGCGCAGACCACGGCGCCGGTGCCACCGACGGAAAGCCGCGTGGTGACGACACGCGACGCCGACACGCGCACGCCGACACCGGAAGCACACCCGCAGCCGGACCAGCCCGACCTGCCGCAGGGCGAACAGAAGGTGCAGCGCGACGCCGAGATGGCGCGGCTGGCGGCGGAGTACCATCTGCGCTCGGAGCTGTACGCCAAGCGGCCGAAGCGCAAGTTCGTCTCGGCGAGCACCAAGGAATACGTGTACGCCAACTACCTGCGCGCCTGGGTGGACCGCGCCGAGCGCGTCGGTAACCTCAACTATCCCGACGAAGCGCGCCGCCGACGCCTGGCCGGCACGCTGGTGATCAGCGTGGCGGTGCGCCGCGACGGCAGCGTGGAGCAGACGCGCATCATCCAGTCCAGCGGCATCCCGCTGCTGGACTCCACCGCGCAGCGCATCGTGCAATTGTCCTCGCCCTTCCCACCGCTGCCGGAAACGGCCGAGAACGTCGACATCCTGCACGTCACCCGCACCTGGCGCTTCCTGCCCGGCGGCGAAGTGCGCGACGAGTGAGCGGTCAGGGCGCGAATGCGCCGGGTACGCGCAGGTTCCTGCGCAGGTAACCGCGCAATTCGGGATCGGGCGGCGCGGGCGCGGCACCGCCGAGCTCCCGATGCAGCAATGCTTCCATCAGGTAAATGCGCGCTTCGCGCGCGATCGGCGCGCCACCGTCGTGGCCGGCCTGCTCGTCGACCAGCAGGACGACGTCCTTGTTCGCCAGCGTCAGCCGCGCGGCGTACTCGATGACCCCGGCCAGGCCGACGCGCCGGTCCTCGCCGCCAGCGACCAGCAGCACCGGCCGTCGCAGCTGCGCCACGTTCGCCAGCGGCGACTGCTCGTGCAGTCGCGTCATCAGGGCGCTGTCTTCGGTATCGATGCCCTGCCCACGCAGCCAGGTTTCCATCGCCACCGGCCCGCCGATCTCCAGCGCTTCGGGATTGCGCTGCACCCAGCGCAGCACCCAGCCGAAGTCCGGCGGCGGCACCATCGCCACCGCGACCTTGAACAGGTCCGGCTCGAAGGTCGCGCCGAGCAGGGCCGAGTAACCGCCGAACGACGCACCGACGATACCGACGCGCCCGGGATCGCCGACGCCCTGCGCCAGCAGCCAGCGCGTGCCATCGGTGATGTCGCGCTGCACGCGCCCGTTACCGAAATCCGCGTTCGCCGCGAGCACGTAGTCGCGTCCATGCCCGGTGGAACCGCGGAAATTCGGCTCGAACACGGCATAGCCGCGATTGGCCAGCACCTGGCTCAGCGAACGGTACTCGGACTTCCAGTGGTTCCAGGGCCCCCCGTGCGGCACCACCACCAGCGGCAGGTCCTGGGCATCGCGACCGGGCGGCAGCCACACGAAGCCGTGCAGTGCGCGCCCATCCGATGCGGACCACGTCACCGGCACTGGCCGCGCAAGCGCCCGCTCCGGAACCGACCACGCGGCGGTGCGGGTACGACGGTCCACCGGCGTTTCTTCGAGCAGTGGCGCCAGCATCCGCGTCGCCGGGTCGTACAGCCGCCAGCCGCGCAGCGGTGCCTGCGGCGAACTGGCTTCCACCAGCCAGCGTGCATCTGGTCCTGTACCGAGTTGCAGATCGAGATCACGACCGGGCAGCGCCGCCTGCAGCACCGCCAGATGCGCTGCGTCGTCGGCCGCCAGCGCGTACACGCTGGAGCCGGCACTCCGGTAGGCGACGAAGCGGGGCCGATGATCGACGGGGTCCTGGACGATGCTGTCGACATCGGCCACACCGCGAGGATCGACATGCACATCGATCAGGCGCCCGTCCGGTGCCAACCGTGCGACACGCGCGAGACCCCCTTGCAGGTCCGTGCGCAGCCAAGGCATGCCATCGGCGGCCAGGCCACGCAGCGCGCAGCGCCGGCTCGGGTCGACGCCCAGCACGGGGGTCGCCCTCGCCTTGTCGATGCGCAGCAGGACCAGGCGATCGCCTTCCACGCGCTGCAGCCATGCCAGCCTGCCGTTCGCGTCCAGCAAGGCATCGGCGATGCGATGCCGGTCCCGCCACACCAGCGTGCGGCGGCCCTGCATGTCGACGCGCAGCAGGCGCCAGTGGTCGGGAGCGGCGACCGGACCCTCCCGCTCGAGCAGCAACACCGCGGCAGGCTGGCTCGGATCGACGTTCAGCACAGTCGTGTCGGCGTTGCCGCCGAGCATGACGATGCGACCCGATCCTCCCTGCCCGGCGACCGCCACCGCCTGCAGGTCGCGCGGCGAACGCAGCAACAGCCATCGGCCGTCTCGACTCCAGTCGAGCCCGCGCGCCGGCGTATCCGCCAGCAGCCGACGCGGCGCGGCGTCCTCCACCGTGCGCAACCAGAGCTCGTGCTGTTCGCCCTGCTCACGCAGCCAGGCCACGCGGCGTCCATCCGGCGACAGCCCGATGTCGGTGATCGATCTCCGCTGCAGCAGAACGCCGCGCGGCAGGGGCGGCGCAACCGCACGCGCGCGCTCGGCCTCGGCATAGGCCCGGAGTGCCGCGCCGCTGCCGGCAAGCGCGGGCGACGCGAACGCCACGATCAGGCACAGCGACGCGAACAGACGCCGCCCGGCGTCCGGCGATGACAAGCTCATGGTGTTCTCCTTCGAGGGGCGGTGCGGAACCTTCAGGCAATCGCCGGTGCAGGCAACGGAAGCTCGGCAACGACCTCGCGTCGTGGTACCAGCAACCACAGGCTGCCGAGGGCGGGCAGTCCGATCAGCGCGCAAGCCGCGATCCAAGCCCAGCGCGCAGGCGGCGACAAGGCGGTGCGTGCGGTGCGCCACACGGCGCCGATCACGGCCAGCAGCGACAGCAGGCCGGCCAGCCACAGCATCGAGGTTGGTCGCGGTGCCGGTGCGGTGACATCCAGCGGCAACGGCGGTGCGAACAGGTTGCGGGCCGCCTCGGCGATCGTCGCCAGTACCGGCGATGGCCACCAGTGGCGATAACGGTAAAGCGGTGGATAGTCGAACGTGAGCGCGCGACGATGCACGGTCTCGATGCGACCGTCGTCGTGCGTGCGCAGCGTGATCTGCATCGGCACGGCGCCGTCGCTGTGCGCCTCGGCCGAGAACGCCAGCGCGATCAGGTGGCCGTCGACCAGTTCGATCATGTCCAGGTTGCGCAGGTCGCCCATCGTGCCCGGCAGCGGCACGCGCAGCCGCGGCGTCACGACGCCCTGTCCCTCCACCAGCGGACGCCCATCGAAGAAGTACAGCGCCCGGTCGCTGAGCATGCCGACGCCCTGTCCCAGCGGACCGCCGCCCATCAGCGTTTCGCCGGCCGCGACGCGCAGCCGTGGCAGTACCTGATGCGGCGCGCTGCGGTACTGGTACAGCGTGTCGCCGCCGACCAGCAAGGCGTCGCCGGGCTCCATGCCCGGCAGGCTGTCGCCCGGCAACACCACCGCCGGGAACGGCGCGCGCGCCGCACCGACGCCCAGTGCACCGACCGCGCGTTGGTCCGCCAGGTGATAGCCGTGCAGGCGCATGTCGTCGTGGCTGAACACCCAGCGCACGCGACGTTCGCCATCGTCGAATTCCATCGGACGGAAGTTGGCCAGTTCCTGGTACTGCGGCAGCTTCGGTACCTGTACGCCCAGGCCTTCGGGATCGGACAGGCGGATCTGCTCGCGCAGCAGCGGCGCGTCGGGATGGGAACTTCCGCGCAGGCCCGCGATCATGCGGTCGCGCGCATCCATCTTCTCCACTTCGTTGTGCCCGCCGACCGGTGGCGTCGGCGTGTTGTTCGGATGGCTGCCCTGCACGATCCACAGCATCTCGATGCAGAACAGCAGCACCAGCAACGCGAGGTACAACGCGACCTGCAGCGGCAGCGCCACCGCGGCCGTCGCCAGCGCAGTGCGCGGCGGCGAATCGAGGTCGGCGACGAAGGCGATGCGCAGCATCAGCGCCAGCCAGGCCAGCACGATAAGTTCGATCGCGATCATCGCCGGTCCATAGGCATGGCTGACCAGCGGCCAGACCGGCAGCACCAGCGCCGCGCCCGCCCAGCGCCAGCCGCGTAGACTGCAGCACGCACCGGCGAGATAGGCGACGGTGGCGATCAGCCAGCCCGACAGCGGCAGCAACCAGTGGCGCAGATCGACCACGCGTGGCGTGAGGGTTCCCTGCCACGTCGCGACGGCCAGCAAGGGCAGCGCCACCGCCACCGCCAGCAGCACTGCGGCGGCGGCCGCCAACGCGAACGCGATGCGGCCCGGCGCCATCGGCCGGTGCAGCAGGCTGACCCACTGGCTCGGCTTGCGATAGCTGCCCATCTGGTACAGCCCCAGCAACAGGCCGGCGAGCGCGTACAACCCACCTATCACCCGATGCACGACCAGCGGCTGCTGGCCCAGGTCGACCACGCGCGCCATGAAGGCCAGCGCCAGCTGGTGCACCAGCGCGGCGAGCAGCGCCCAGCCACGGAAACGGAGGAGTTCGCTCCTGAAGAAGTCGTACATGCGTGTGTCCTCAAGCCGCTGCCGGCGTGGCGTGGTGCTTGGCCAGGAAGCCGTTGACCGCACGGTCCAGGCTAACCGGCATGCACTGGATGGAACGCGCACCCTGTTCGCGCAGGAACACCGCGAAGCCTTCGTCCTGGTCCATCACCAGGTAGTGGTGCAGGCCATCCAGCCGCTGCATTTCCAGCAGTCCGGGCACGCTGCTCGGGTCTGGCCCCTTGAACGGCACGTCCGCTACCCACAGCGCCACGCGCGCGGTGAAATCCTCCGGCGCCGACATGTGCTTGAGCTGCCCGCGTTCGAGGATGATCAGGTTGTCGGCGACTCGCTCGATCTCTTCCATCTGGTGCGAGCAGTACACGACGGTACAGTGCTCGGCCGCGGTGCTGTACATCAGCGATTCCAGGAAGGCACGCTTGGCCACCACGTCCAGCCCCAGCGTCGGTTCGTCCAGCACCAGCAGTTCCGGCGATTGCGCGAGTGCGAGTGCCAGGTTGAAGCCAGCGCGCTCGCCGCGCGAAAGCTGCGAGACCTTTTGCTGCGGCAGCACGTGGTAGTGACCGATCACATCATCGTAGGCGCGCGTGTTCCAGCGCCGGTACTGGTGCTGCTGCATGGCGCGTACCTGCTCCACACGCATCCAACCCGGCAGCGTGTGTTCCTCGTTGACGAAGCCGATGCGGCTGCGATCCTGTGGCTGCAGCTGCTGGCTGTCGCGACCGAGGATGCGCGCCGATCCCGAGGACGGCGGCAGGAAGCCGAGCAGCACGCGGAACAGCGTCGACTTGCCTGCGCCGTTGGCGCCGACGATGGCGTGGATGCGACCGCGCGGCACGGCGAGATCCAGATGGTCCAGCGCCAGCTTCGCGCCGTAGCGGCGGGTCAGTGCCCGGGTTTCGATGACGTAGTCGTCGGACATGGCGATGTCGTTCCCCGGCTCAGGCGATACGGCGCGGCGCCAGCCGCTGCAGGGCGTGCGCCACCCGCGACTGCACCTCGTCGGCGGCGAAATCCAGCGGAATCACGTCGTTGACGAAGCGCCCCACGGCGTCGTCCAGCCGGCGCTCGCGCTCGCTGTCGGACAGGCGCTGTCGCGGCGCGGCAACGTACAGGCCCATGCCCTGCCGCGCTTCCAGCCAGCCCTCGGTGGTCAGTTCCGCATAAGCCTTGGCGACGGTGTTGGGATTGATCGTCAGCTGCTGCGCCAGTCCGCGCACGCTGGGCAGCTGGTCGCCGGACGTCAGTTCGCCGGTGGCGATCTTCATGCGCACGCCGTCGACGATCTGGCGGACGATGGGCCGTGCGTCGCCGGTGGCGATCTGCAGCATCAAGGGCGTGGTACGGGCCATATGGGCGTCCGGTCAACTGTACTAACACACATAGTACAGATGGGGCGCAGATCGTCAACCATGACCGATGGCATCCCGGCGGACGCTTCCCGGATCAGCCGCGCGAGGCGCGCAGCGCTTTCTGCTCTTCCAGGGTAAGCGCGACGTTGTTGCGCAGATAGGCCGGCTCGACGAACTCCGGCGCGACCACGTCGCCGCGTTCGAAAGCCGCTGCCGCGATCCGGGCGAGATCCGCCGCATGCGGCAACGCCTGCGCATCGATGCGGGCGAAGCGCGGCTGCAGGCGGGCGGCGAGCACGCCCTCGCCGGCCGCGAAACCGGTGCCCACGCCGATCCAGTCGGCATCGTCGCCGGCCAGTGCGTAGCCGGCGGGTGCGATCACCGCTTCTGCCGACGTGGCCTCGAGTCGGTCGCCGCGGTGCGCGAAGGTGCCGGTGTAGATCTCGCCCATGCGCGCGTCGATGGCGGCCAGGATGGGATGCGGCACGCCGACATCGCAGCCGCCCTCGCCCGCGGTCACGGGGGGTGGCGGCACCTGCGCGGCCAGCACGGCGAGCGTGGACACGGGCACCAGCGGCCGATCCAGCGCCAGCGCGATGCCCTGCGCCAGCGCGATCGCCAAGCGCACGCCGGTGAAGGCGCCGGGTCCCCGGCTCAGCGCGATCGCATCGAGCTGGCCGCGCGCGAGGCCCGCGTCGGCGAGCAGCTGCTCGGCCCACGGCAACGCCAGTTCCGCGTGTCGCCGCGGCGCGACCTCGAAGCGCTCGCGCACCTCGCCATCGACGTAGACGGCGATGGAACAGGCTTCGGTGGCGGTCTCGAAGGCGAGCAGCTTCATGGGGCGGGCAGGCGAAAGAAGGGGGCTAGCTTAAACGCTGCCGCGGTTCGGCGATCAGAAGCGCGCATCCGCGAACCAGTCGTCCGCGTCGCCGGTGCGTACGGTCGGCGGCGGTGCTTCCTCGACCTCGGCACCGAAGAAACGCTGCACGTCCTGCACGCGCTGCGTGCGACGGAACGGCGGCAGCGAATCCAGGAACACACGGCCGTAAGGCTTGCCGGTCAGGCGCGGATCGCACAACACCAGCACGCCGCGGTCGGTCTCGCTGCGGATCAGCCGGCCGACCGCCTGCTTCAGCGCGATCACCGCCTGCGGCAGCTGTTCGTCACGGAACGGATTGCCGCCGGCGCGGCGCACCGCTTCCAGGCGCGCCTCGAACACCGGGTCGTCCGGCGCGGCGAACGGCAGCTTGTCCACCACCACCACGCTCAGCGCGTCGCCGACCACATCGACGCCCTCGCGGAAACTCGCCGCCCCCAGCAGCACGCCGTTGCCGGATTCGCGGAACCGCTGCAGCAGCGTGCCGCGCGGTGCCTCGCCCTGCACGAACAGCGGCCACGGACCGCCGCGCAACGCCTCCGCGGCTTCGCGCAGTGCGCGGTGCGAGGCGAACAGCAGGAACGCGCGTCCCTGCGACGCCTCCAGTACCGGCCGCAGCGTCGCGATCAATCCCGCGCCGTAGCCCGGCGCATTCGGATCGGGCAGCCCGGTGGGCAGGTAGCACAGCGCCTGCTGCGGCCAGTCGAACGGACTGGGCTGCAGCAGCGTCGGCGGATCGTCCAGGCCCAGCCGCACGGCGAGATGATCGAAGCGTCCGCCGACCGCGAGCGTGGCCGAGGTGAACACCCACGCCGCGCGCGATTGCTCGCGATGCTGGCGCAGTGGACCGGACACATCGAGTGGCGTGCGCTGGCAACGGAACGCACGCGGCGTCAGCTCGTACCAGAGCACGTCGCTGGCATCGTCGGCGGACGCCGCCGCGGCATCGTCGTCGAACGCCCCGGCCACCGGCGCCGCATACCAGCGCGACAAGCGCGTACCGAACTCCTTCGCCCGCGCCGCGCACGCCTCCAGCCCCAGCGACGCTTCCACCAACGGTGCAAGCGCCGCGGTGAGTTCGTCCAGCGCAGCGGCGAGCACGTCGAAGCCGGCGCTGACGCCCGGTTTCGCCAGCAGCCGTTCGCGCGTGCCGCGTGCCGGCAGGCCCTCCATCGCCGCGCGCAGCTCGCGCAGCGCCTGCTCCAGCGCACGCACCGGCGGCTGCAGCGCCGACAGCGCGCCGGCCGCATCCTTCGATTCGGTCAGGCAATCGCGCGCCAGTTCCTGCAGCGGACGCATGCCGAAGCCTTCGCCGAAGAAGTTGGCGGCCAGTTCGGGCAACTGGTGCGCTTCGTCGATGACGAACGCCTGCGCGCCCGGCAGGATCTCGCCGAAGCCTTCCTGCTTCAGCGCCAGATCGGCGAGCAGCAGATGATGGTTGACCACCACGATGTCCGCCGACTGCGCGCGCTGGCGCGCCTGCACCACGAAGCAGTCGTCCCAGAACGGGCACTCGCTGCCCAGGCAGTTGTCGATCGTCGAGGTGACCAGCGGCAGCAGCGGCGAATCGTCCGGCAGCGCCGCCAGCTCGGCCATGTCGCCGAACTGCGTGCGCCCGCCCCACGCGACGATGCGCTGGAACTGGTCGACCTGCTCGCGGCTGGTGAAGGTGGTGCGCAGCGTCTGCGGATCGCCCTTGGCCTGGTTGAGGCGGTAGCGGCACAGGTAGTTGCTGCGCCCCTTCAGCAGCGCCGACTTCAGACCGGCCACGCCGAGCGCATCGCGCACGCGCGGCAGGTCGCGGTGATAGAGCTGGTCCTGCAGCGCGCGCGTGCCGGTGGAGACGATGGTCTTCAGCCCGGACAGCAGCGCGGGCACGAGATAGGCGAAGGTCTTGCCGGTGCCCGTGCCGGCTTCGGCGAGCAGCACGTCGCGCGCATCGAAGGCGTCGGCGATCGCCGCCGTCAGGCGTTGCTGGGCGTCGCGGGGCGCGAAGGCGTCGAGTCGTTCCGCCAGCGCGCCGCCCTCGCTGAGGGCGTCGCGGCTGGCCTGGGCTAGCTGGGACATCGGGACAACGGAAGGCGGCGTGCAGCGACAAGGGTACCGCGTCGCGCAGGACGCGGGGCGCCTCACATGCGCTGGATCACCGGGACGGTGCAGGCATCGCGCCTGGCTTCGGTGTCGGCGATGGCGGCCTGCAGGGCAGCGGCACGCGCATCGCGCTGTGCCGCGTCTTCCGGCGAGTGGCGGGTCGGCAACGGCGGCAGTACCGCGAGTTCATGCTGGCGCACCTGGCGCACGGTCTCCCAGTGCTGGCGGCACAGCGGGCCTACCTGCGAGCCCAGCTGGAAGGCACGTTGCGCCAGCGTGTCGGCACGCGCGTAGTCGCCTTGCAGCAATGCGACTTCGGCACGCTCCTGCAGCACCGCGGGATCGTCCGGCACCAGCAGCAATGCCTGGTTCAACGCGTCCGCGGCGGCCGCGACGTTGCGCGTCGCACGCGCCTGCTGCGCGGCCTCGCGCAGGTCCTCGACCTGCGGGTCGCGCAGCGGCTGCACGGCGAGCTCGCGGTCGTCGGCACCGGCAGCGGCATGGATTGCAGCGACGCGCTGCTCCGGCGTCACCGGATCGCGCGCGGCCGGCGTTTCGGGCACCGGCGCGGACACGCAGCCGGCAAGCAGGATCAGGAAAACGGGAGAGGCATGCTTCATGGTCATCGCTGTTGCGGAGCGGGTTCGGGCGGCGGGGCGGATTCTTCCTTGCGGTCCAGGCCGAACCAGCTGCGCCAGCCCCCGCCTTCCTGTTCTTCGCCTTCGACCGGCGGCGGCTCGACCACGCATGCCGCATAGGGAGGGGCGAAGCCGCTGACGAACGGCAACTGGCGCGCTTCGGGGCAACTGGCGTCGGTGGTGTTGGCGCCGACCACCCACTGCCAGTCCAGGCCCTTGCCCGACACCTTCAGCGGCGCGCTCGGCAGGCGCGCGAACAGGCCCGACCACACGCGCATCGCACCGGTGCCCCCGTACAGGCCGGTCTGTTCGTTCTGGTCGTTGCCCATCCACACCACCGCCAGGTGGTCGCCGGTGTAGCCCGCGTACCAGCTGTCGCGGCTGTCGTTGCTCGTGCCGGTCTTGCCCGCGGACTGCAGCCGGCCCAGGCCGTCGCCGATCAGCTGGCGTCCGGTGCCGTTGGAGACCACCTGCTGCAGGGCCACCGTGATCAGGTTGGCGGCGATGGAATCGCCTTCCTGCGCCGGTGCCGGCGTCTTGTCGTAGCGCTTGAGCAGCTTGCCCTCGGGATCGAGCACGCCGCGCACCGCGTGCAGCGGCTGGATCTCGCCACCGGATGCGAGGAACTGGTACAGCTGCGCCATCGCGTATGGACTCTGGTCGGTGGATCCCAGGATCAAGGCCGGGTTCGGCTCGGCCTGGATGCCGGCGAGCACGCGGATGAGTTGCGCCAGGCGGTCCGGCTCGACCTTCATGCCCACGCGCACGGTGGCCTGGTTGTACGACCGCGCCAGCGCGTCGACCAGGCGCACGGTGCCATGGCTGCGGCGGTCCGCGTTCGCCGGCGTCCAGCGGCGGTTCTTGCCGAGCTGCACGGTCACCGGCGAATCATCCACCCAGGTCGCCAGCGAATACTGATCGGGCTGTGCCAGCGCGAGCAGGTAGACGAACGGCTTCAACAACGAGCCGACCGGCCGCTGCGCCTCGACAGCGCGGTTGAAGCCGACTTCGGAGACATTGCGGCTGCCGACCACGGCCAGCACGTCGCCGTCGTGCACGTCGGTGACCACCATGCCGGCCTGCAGCGTGGGCCGGCGCTTGTTCTCCAGCGCCTTGATCGTGCGCGTCACCGACGCTTCCGCGTAGGCCTGCGCCGACGGCGACATGCCGGTCAGCACGCTCAGACCCGCGCCCTGCAGCGCGCTCTCGGGGTAGTCGCGCGCCAGCTGGCGCCGGACCAGATCCACATAGGCGGGGAAGCGGTTGGCGGCGGCCATGCCCGGCGTCTGCGTGACCCCCAGCGGCGCCGCGAGCGCGCGCTGGTATTCGGCATCCTTGAGCAGGCCGGTCTCGTGCAGCTTAAGCAGCGCGTAATCGCGACGCTCCTTCGCACGTTCCGGATTGCGTCGCGGGTCGTAGTACGACGGCCCCTTCACCATCCCGATCAGCAGCGCGATCTGCTCGGTGGTCAGGCTGTCGAGATCGCGCCCGAACCAGAATTCGGAACCGGCGGCGACGCCGTGGATCGCCTGGCTGCCGCGCTGGCCCAGGTACACCTGGTTGAAATAGGCCTCCAGGATGGTGCGCTTGTCGTAGCGCGCCTCCAGGATCAGCGCATACAGGATCTCGTTGAACTTGCGCGTCGGCGTCTGTTCCTTGCCGATGCCGAGCAGGCCGCTGCGCGCAAGCTGCTGGGTCAACGTGCTGGCGCCCTGGCGGGTGTCGCCGCCCGAACGCACCAGCAGCCACGCCGCGCGCACCATGCCCGACAGGTCGATGCCGTGGTGGTCCTTGAAATCGCGGTCCTCGACCGCCTGCAGGCCGGTCACCAGCAGCTCCGGCACTTCCTCCAGTCGCACCAGCCGGCGTTCTTCCTGCTTCTGTCCGTACAGCGTGGCGATGCGCGCCGGATCCAGCCGCGCCGCCTTGAGGTTCTGCTTGCGACCGAGGTCGCGCACCGCAGCGATCCGCCCATCGGACAGGCTGACCTGCAGCCTGCGCGGCGCAACGCGGCCGTCCACATCGATGAAGCCGCGGCTGGAAATGGTGAACCGGCCGCCCTCGCGCGCATAGGTGCCGGGACGTTCGCCGGCGCCGTCGTCGCGGTACGACGCGGCATCGAGTTCGGTTTTCAGCGTCTGCGCATCCATCGCCAGGCCCGGCGCGACCTGCAACGGACGTGCGTAGACGCGGGTGGGGATCTGCCAGCGGAGTTCACCGAAACGCTCGGTGACCTGATGGTTCAGGTACAGCGTGTAAGGGATCAGGAATCCCAGGCCCAGGCCTACCGCGGCCAGGCCCCACGTCAGCAGCCGTTGCCGCCAGCCGGGACCGTCGCCGTCGTCGATGTCGTCTTCGTCCAGTGCTTCGTCGTCGTAGTCGTTGCGGGCCACAGGGGATGCGACAATGGGAATTCGGGCGAGTCTAGCGCAGCCGCCAAGGGTGCGCCCGGCCCGTTTCCCCCTCGCTCAGCTGGAGTTGCAACGGAATGTCGATGTCGTGGGCTGAAATGCGCTTTGTGCTGGAGCGCGCTCGTGGCATGGTCAGGCGGGGCCTAGCCAGCCTTCGCACGCGTGGACTGGGACCCACCTTGGCCCGGGTGCGCAAACAGCTGGCGCACGCGCCGCTGCCTGCGTCAGCGCCACTCTATTTTCCGGCAACCGGACACTTCGTCCCTTTCGAGGTACCAACAAGCGCAACGCCAATTGCCAGCATCGTGATCCCGGTCTACAACCAGGCGGCATATACGCTCGCGTGCCTGCGCGCGCTCGCGGAACATCCGCCGGCAGTGGAGTGCGAGATCATCGTGGTTGACGATGGTTCTACCGATGAAACCTGCGGCTGGATGCTGCAGATCGCTGGCCTGCGCTACCACCGTCGCATCGTAAACGGTGGTTTCATCGCGGCCTGCAACGATGGCGCGGCGCTGGCGAAGGGCCGTCACTTGGTATTCCTCAACAACGACACAATTCCTCAACCTGGCTGGCTCGATGCGCTGCTGACCACGTTCGAGCATCAGCCACGGGTGGGCTTGGCAGGAGCTCAGCTGCTTTATCCGGATGGTCGTTTGCAGGAAGCCGGGGGCGTGGTATTCAACGATGGCTCTGCCTGGAACTACGGCCGTTTCGGATCCCCTGACGACCCACCTTTCGCTTTCCTGCGTGACGCGGACTATTGCTCAGGAGCCGCTATCGCGGTATCGAAAGAGATCTTCCACGCCGCGGGAGGCTTCGACACCCGTTATGCGCCAGCATATTACGAAGACACCGACCTAGGATTCGCCGTGCGCGCGCTGGGCTACAGAGTGATCTACCAACCAGCCTCGCGCGTGGTTCATTTAGAGGGCGTTACATCCGGAACAGACGTTGGCAGTGGAGCAAAGGCCTACCAAGCACGGAATCGACGGATTTTCCACGAAAAATGGGAGCGCGAACTCGCATCGCACCCCAGCCCGAAGACCCTGCCAGCAGCCACCAACGTGGCAAAGCATTTACGACACGTACTTGTCATCGATGCGCTCACGCCCGAGCCTGACAAGGATTCGGGCTCATTGAGAATGGTCAATCTCATCAGATTACTCCAGACCGAAGGGAACCATGTCGTCTTTATGCCCGCAAACTCCATGCACGCCGGCGGCTATACGCTCGACTTGCAGCGGTCCGGCGTTGAAGCTTGGCATGCCCCGCACCTAACCTCCATTCCAGCTTGGCTGCGCGAACACGGCCCCCGCTTCGACGTGGTGCTGCTGTCGCGACACTACGTTGCCGCCGAGTTCCTCCCGCTGGTCCGCCGTTTCGCGCCGCGGGCGCGTGTGGTTTTCGATACGGTCGATCTGCACTTCTTACGTGAGATGCGCGGCGCCGAGCTATCTGGTGACGCCAGCCTGCGCCGCGCCGCCGAACGCACCCGAGATCGCGAGCTTGCATTGATTCAACAGGCGGATACCGCGCTGGTGGTGAGCCCGTTGGAGCGAGACATGCTGGCGACACTGCTACCGGATGCCCGCGTGGAGGTCCTGTCGAACTTGCATGAAGTCGCCACCACGGGCCTTCCGTTCGAAGAGCGGCACGACCTGGTGTTCGTCGGCGGTTTCCGCCATCCACCCAATGTGGACGCGGTGCGCTGGTTCGGCAGCGAGGTCTTCCCACTGATCCGCGCGCGGCAGCCCGGCATCCGTTTCCACTGCATCGGGATGGCGCCGCCCGCCGAGGTGCTGGCGCTGCAGTCGCAGCCGGGCATCGTCGTGCACGGGCACGTCGCGGACCTGGACCCGTACATGGATGGCGCGCGCATCGCCCTGGCGCCGCTGCGATTCGGTGCCGGCGTGAAGGGCAAGGTCAACCTGAGCATGGCGCACGGTCAGCCGGTGGTGGCCACGACGTGCGCCGTGGAGGGCATGCACCTGAGCGACGGACACGACGTCCTGGTCGCCGATGATGCCGCCGCCTTCGCCGAGGCGGTGCTGCGGCTGTATGGCGATGCGGCGCTGTGGCAGCGGCTCTCCGACAACGGCCTGGCGAACATCGCGCGCCACTTCTCGATGGATGCCGCACGCGACACGGTCCGCCGCGTCTTCCTGCGCTAGGGCGCCGAGGCCGCTTGCGCCACGCGGACACGCGACGCGAAATCGTCCAGCCCGGTCACCGTGCCATCCAACCGCCGCGCTTCCTGCAAGGCCTGTGCGGCGAATCCGAGGTCGCCCGCGCCCAGCCGCTCCGTTCCCACCGCGATCCATTTTTCCGCCAGCCGCCGCCGCGCATCCTGCAGCGCGGGGTCGCGCGGCTGCAGGGTCTGCCACGCCTGCTGGCAGGCCTGCGCACGGCGGATGCGGTTCGCGCGCAGTTCGTCTTCGTAGCAGTTGCGGACGGCAGGCAGCAGGCGGGTCGCAGCCTGTCTCACCGCCACGCTGTCGGGCGAGAGCGCCTGCGCTGCGCGGAGCGTGTCGTAGGCGCTCTCGCCCGGCGGCGTCAGCCACTGGCCCTGCGCCTCGGCTTGCGCCATCCGTGCAAGCAGCACGCCGACGCGCCGGTCGCGCTCGCGGGCGGTCATGGACGGCGTCGCGTCCTGGCGCACTTGCGCCTGGCGCGCCCGCGAGACCGCCTGTTCGGCCTGTAGCACGCCCGCGGACTGCGCCGCCAGCTCACGCGCCTGTTCCAACGCCTGTTGCGCCTGCGCGAAGTTGAAATCACCGGCCTCATGCTCGGCCTGCCGCGCGTACGCGATACCCACCTGCTCCAGACCCTGCCGTGCTGCGGCGTCGTCGGGCAAGGCCGACACGACCGCTTCATAGGCCGATCGCGCGGCGGCCAACCGGCCTCGCGCCAGGTCACGCGCGCCCATGCGACGCCGCGCATCCACCGTGGCCGCCAGCGCGGCCTCCGCCTGCGGAAGATCGACGTGGCCGGCGTCGAACGTGCGTGCGGCCGTGATCCGGGCCGCCGCCTCGCCGAGTTCGCCGCGACGCAGCCGCTGTGTGGCGTCCTGCAGCAGGTCGGACAACGCATCTTCCCTGCCTTCCAGCGCTTCGATGCGCGTCGGCTGCAGTGCCAGTACGCGCCGGTACAAGGGAAGTGCCGTGTCCTCGCCGCCCCACAGGCGTTCGTCCGCGTGCGCCCGCGCCGCCGCCGCCAGCAGGCCGTCGATACCCGCATGCTCGGCCTCGCGTGCCCGCAGGCGCGCCGCCAGCGCATCGGCCTGCGGCCGCGGCACCTGCAGGTCGCGCGCGAGCGCGAGCCGCGTGCGTGCATCGTCGAATCTGTTCTGTTCCAGCGCGATGCCTGCCGACCGCAATGCAGCCTGCGCCACGCGGCGCAACCCGTCGGCGGCCTCGGTGCGGTCGTTGTCCAGCGCTTGTGCCGCTTCGTACAGCTGGCGCGCGCCGCTGCCGTCGGCGGCATCCAACCGTCCTGCCTGCAGGGCCTCGTCGGCCTGGCCGAGCAGCGACTGGATGCGGGTCTGCGGCCACAGCATGTCCGCCAAAGGCCCGCGCAGGACCACGAGCAACAGGACGAAGGCGATGCCGGCCGCCAGCACCCAACGCCAGCGGGGCCGGTCTCGCCATCCGAGAACCCGGGGGTGGCGCGCGCCGACCTCCGTCGCGGTGGCGCGCGTCCAGTCGATGCGCGGTTCGATGCGTCGGCCCCGTCCGGCGTCGTGGTGGTCTTCGCGGGTCACGCCCGCAGCATAACCAGTCAGCCTGAACGTCGTGCGTCTTCGACCCCGGGCAGCGCATCGAGCTTGCCCAGCAGCGTCGACAGCTGGCCGAAGTCGGCCACCTTCAGGCGCAGGCGCAGGTGCACGCGGCCGCTGGCGCGGTTGCTCTGGCTGTTGATGTCCAGCACGTTGGCTTCTTCCTGCGCGATCAGGGTGGTGATGTCCTTGAGCAGCCACTTGCGGTCGAGCGCGGTGACCTGCACGTCCACCTCGTAGCCACCGCCAGCCTGCCCCCACTCCACTGGCAGTACGCGTTGCGGGCTGGTGGCGGCCAGCCGTGCGAACGCCACGCAGTCGGTGCGGTGCACGGTCACGCCGCGCACCCGCGTCAGGTAGCCGGCGATGGGCTCGCCCGGCACCGGCTGGCAGCAGCGGGCGAGCTGCACCAGCAGGTTGCCCACGCCCTGCACGGTGAACTTCGATTTGCCCGGCTTGGCGACCTTGCGTGGCGGACGCCGCACCGGCAGCGTCGATGCCTCCGGCTCCGCCGCCGCGCGCTGCTCTTCGTGCAGCGCGCGCCCCACCTGGTGCGGCCCCACGTCGCCCAAGGCGACCTGGATGTACAGCTCGTCCACGTTGTCGGCATGGAACTTCTTCGCCGCGCCCGTCAGGTCGGCGTGATGCAACCCCAGCCGCTTCAGCTCCTTTTCCAGCAGCTCGCGTCCGGCCTGCAGGTTGCGTGCGCGGTCCAGCTTGTGGAACCACGCGCGCACCTTGTCGCGCGAGCGGCCGCTGGCGAGGAAGCCATTGGCCTGCAGCAACCAGTCGCGGCGCGGCTCCGGCTCCTTCGACGTCATGATCTCGACGCGGTCGCCGCTGCGCAGCACGTGGTTCAGCGGCACGATGCGGCCGTTGACCTTCGCGCCGCGCGTCCGATGCCCCACCATGGTGTGCACGTGGTAGGCGAAGTCGAGCACCGTGCCACCCCGCGGCAGGTCGACCACTTCGCCCTTCGGCGTCAGCGCGTAGACCCGGTCCTCGACCAGTTCCGCATCCAGTTCGCCGGCCAGCGCGCCATCGCCGCCGGTTCCGTCGGAGGTACCGTCCAGCAATCGGCGCATCCAGGCGATCTTGCGGTCGAAGGCATCGCCGCCCGCCTTGCCTTCCTTGTACTTCCAGTGCGCGGCCACGCCCAGCTCGGCCTGCGCATGCATTTCGTGCGTGCGGATCTGCACCTCCAGCGTGCGGCCTTCCGGACCCACCACGGCGGTATGCAGCGAGCGATAGTCGTTGGCCTTCGGGCGCGCGATGTAGTCGTCGAACTCGCTGGGGATCGGTACCCACAGCGCATGCACGATGCCCAGTGCGGCGTAGCAGACGGCGACGTCGTCCACCGCGATGCGTACCGCACGCAGGTCGTACAGTTCGTCGAAGCCGACCTGCTTGCGCTGCATCTTCCGCCAGATGCTGTAGATATGTTTCGGCCGCCCGCTGACCTCGGCCGGGATGCCGTTTTCGGCGAGTGCCGCACGCAGGGCGTCGGTGACGGCGCCAATGTAGCGCTCGCGGCCGATGCGCTTCTCGTCCAGCTGCGTGGCGATCTGCTTGTAGACCTGAGGCTGCAGATAACGGAACGCCAGGTCCTCCAGCTCCCATTTCAGTTGCCAGATGCCCAGCCGGTTCGCCAGCGGCGCATGGATGTCGCGGGTGAGCCGCGCCAATGCCTGGCGCTCGGACTCGGGCAGGACGCCCGCGGCGCGCATGCGGGCAAGCTGTCGGGCCAGCAGGATGGTGACCACGCGCAGGTCGCGCACGATCGCCAGCAACAACCGGCGCAGACCTTCCGTATTGACGCCGCGCGCCTGCTCGGCATGCAGCGCCCAGACCTGGGCCGCGGCTACCTGGCCTTCCAGCAGGTCGGCCAGACCGGGCACCTGCCGGCCGGCCGCGGCAGCTAAGGCCGGCTGCAGCGCCGGCAATCCATGCAGGACGGCGGCGAGGACGACGTCGCCATCCGCACCGAGGGTCGCCAGCGTATCGAGCGTGTCGGCCAGCACATCGACGGCGTCGGGCATGCCCTCCTGCGCCCCCGCCGCCGTCGCCGCATCGGCCAGCGTACGGCGCAGCGGTGCCGGCAGCGCCTGCAGGGCGGGCCGTTGCAGCAGCGTGGCGATGTCGTGGACGGGGGAAACCATGGGCCGTGCGGGTGGGCGACCAACGGTCGCCGGAATGACTACACTACCGGCCAGTCGACCGCAGGAACAACCATGAAGATGAGCCGCTTGTTTCTATCCATCGCCTTGTCGGTCGCATCCACGTGCGCCTTCGCGCAGGAACGCCCGCTCGAGCCGCTGCGCGATGCGATGAGCGAAGGCGAATTCAAGGCCGCTGGCCTGGACAAGCTGAGCCCGGCCGAACTGGCCGCGCTGGATGCGTGGCTGCAGAAGCGCGTCGGCCAGCAGACCGCGCAGGCGGTGGCGCAGGCCAAGCAGGAAGGCCGCAAGGAAGTCGAACAGGAAACCCGCGGATTCTTCGATTTCGGCACGTCCGAACCGATCGCGAGCACCATCGTCGGCGCATTCAACGGATTCGCCAAGGGACGCCAGTACACGCTCGCCAACGGCCAAGTGTGGGAACAGGTCGAGCCCGCATCGCTCGCGGGCGTGCGCCGCACGGATCCCGCGGTGAAGATCACGCCATCCCGCTTCGGCAATACCTGGTTCATGAAGATCGACGGTTACAACACCGCCGCGCCCGTCCGCCGCATCAAGTGACGTCATCCCGAGGATACCCATGCGCCTGAAGATCCACCTTCTGCTGCTTGCCCTGCTGTCGGCGAGCGCATTCCCCCTCCAAGCCGCCGACTACGTCGCAATCGAGAAGCGACTGTCCGCCGAGCAGATGAAAGCCACCGGCCTTGACCAACTGAGCAGCGAACAGCTCGCCCTGCTCAACAGCCTGCTCAACGAAGACCAGCAGGCGATAGTAAAGGCCACGCGCGAAGACAGCGCCACCAAGGTACGCGGCGCTTCATTCAAGGGCGATGGCGTCAATGCTATCGCCAGCACACTGGTCGGCGACCTGCGCGGCTGGTCGCGCGGCACCGAGATCACCCTGGCCAACGGCCAGCGCTGGCGCGTCACCGAAGGCGAGTACACCTCGATGAAGCGGATATCCAATGCCAACGTGGTGATCACGCCGGGGCTCGTGGGCGCTTGGTACCTGAGCGTCGAGGGCCACATCCCGAAGCCCAAGGTCACCCGGGTCGAGTGACGGATCGCCTCACCCGCGCAGCGCCTGCAGGCGCTGCGCGAGCTTCTTCGGCGACACGCCGCTCTTCGCGCCCAGTTCCTGCGCGAACACCGAGACCCTCAGTTCTTCCAGGTCCCAGCGCAGCGCCTGCCAGTCCGGCGCCTGCGCAATGCCATCCTCGTTCGCCTGCGCCAGCGCGTCGGCGAACGGCTTGAGTTCCAGCATGCGGGCCTGGTCCTTGGCCGGGTCGCGCTTGGCGCGCTCGGCGCGCAGGGTCATCGCCTTCAGGTAGCGCGGCAGCTGCGCCAGCGCATCGGCCGGCGTGTCGCGCAGGAACCCGGGATGCACCAGCGCCGCCAGCTGCGCGCGCAGGTCGTCGAGGTTGCCGCGCGCCCACCCCATCAGCGGCGCCTCCAGTTGCGGCTTCAACTCCGCGACCGCCGACAGGATGGCCTCGGCCAGCTTCAGCCGCTCCATCGCTTCACCGAACAGCCGCTTGCCGGCATCGTCCCGCCGCTGCTCGAACGCCGCACGGTCGCGGATCGCGTCCAGCCCGTCGGCCAGCACCGCATTCATCGCCGCATCGATGATGTCGCCGCGCAGCCGCTCCTGCGATTCGATCGCCGCGTAGAGCAGGCCCGTCTTCGGCGATACCGGCAGCTGCTTGCGCGCCTGCTTCACCTTGTCGGCGAGCGCGATCTCCAGCAGGCGGCGTACGCCGCCCGGATGTGCGGCAGCAGCTTCCGAACGGTCGGCGAATACCTGCAACGCCACAGTCTCGCCGTCATCGCGCAGCGCGGGATACGCGGGCACGCCGGCTTCGCCGGGCACCTCGCGCGGAATCGGCTGCGCGGGGAAGTCGCGCAGCCCGGTCGCCGCCATCGCACGACCGGCGCGCGCGGCGAACGCCTGTCCCGCCTTCGCGCCGAAACGGGCGCGCAGTTCGTCGAGGTCGCGCGACTCGGCCAGCACCTTGCCTTCTCCCGCGCCACGCGGGTCTTCACGCAGCCGCAGGTTCATCCGCAAGTGCGGCTCCAGCGCAGCTTCGTCGAAGTCGAGCGCACTGACCGTTACGCCGGTGGCACGCGACAGGAAGCGTGCCAGTTCGCCACGGATGTCGTCGGCGGTCGGTTTGGCGAACGCTTCGAAGAACGCACGGCCGAAATCCGGCGCCGGCACGTAGTTGCGCCGCATCGCCTTGGGCAGGCTGCGGATCAGCCCGGCCGCCTTGTCGGCGACGAAGCCGGGGGCCAGCCATGACAGCCGCGCGGGGTCGAGCGCATTGAGCAGGTGCAGCGGCACCTCCAGCGTCACGCCGTCGTCGGAAGCGCCCGGTTCGAACTTGTAGTGCAGCGGCAATCGCGCATCGCCCAGCGCGAAGTACTTCGGGTACCGGTCTTCCTCGCTGCTTTCACCCGGCAGCAGGTCGGCCAGCGACCAGTGCAGCGCGCGGCGCTTGTCGGCCGGCAGGCCTTTCCACCACGCATCCAGCCCGGCAGCGGAATGGAGGTCGGCCGGCACGCGGTCCAGGTACCAGCGCGCCTGCCAGTCCTCGTCGGCGACCAGGCCGGCGCGACGCAGCTTGGCTTCTTCTTCGCGCGCCTGTTCCAGCGTCTTGAGGTTGTCGGCGACGAACGACGCGCGCGTGTTGATCTCGCCGGTCACCAGGCCCTGGCGGACGAAGAAGTCGTGCGCTTCCGCCGGCGCGATGCGGCCGTAATGCACCGGCTTCTTCGGCGCCAGTACCAGCCCGAACAGGCTGATCTGCTCCGACGCCAGCACCTGGCCCTGCGCGCGCGACCAGTGCGGATCGAAATGCTTGCGCAGCAGCAGGTGCGGCAGTTCGGCGATCACCCAGTCCGGCTCGATCGCGGCCAGCGTCATGCCCCACACCTTCTGCGTGTCGAGCAGGTTGGCGACCAGCAGCCACGGCGGCGGGCGCTTGGACAGCGGTGAGCCCGGGAACGGCAGGAAGCGGCGCTGCCGTGGCGCCTGGAAATCGCCCTTGTCGGTGCGGTGGCCGATCTGCGTCGGCAGTCCGGCAACCAGCGCGCGATGAAGCGTCTGGTAGGCGCTGGCGCGCACGCGCTCGCTGAAGCCACCGGCGGCCGACACCTGCTCCTTGTGCGTGCTGGCCGCGACCGGCGCAGGTGCGGCGTTGGCCTTGCCCTCGCGGGCCAGCCGCGCGGCGCGATGCAGTTGGCCTCGCGTCGCCTTGACGGCCGCGGCGTCATCGCGCGCGGGAGGTAGTGCGCTGCTGCCGGCCAGCAATGGCGCCATCGACGCCTCGTGGGCTTCTTCCTTCCAGCCCAGCTCCTCGCACAGCAGGCGCAACTGGCGATGCAGTTCGCGCCATTCGCGCATGCGGAGGAAGCCGAGGAAATGGCGGCCGCACCAGTCGCGCAACTTCGATTGGGTCAGGTCTTCGTGGGCTTGGCGATAGGCATCCCACAGGCGCAGCACGCCGACGAACTCGGAGCGCCCGTCGGCGAACTGCGCGTGCGCCGTGTCGGCCGCGCCGCGCGCGTCGGCAGGACGTTCGCGCGGATCCTGGATGCCGAGGAACGAGGCGATCACCAGCATCGGTCGCAGGCAGCCGACGGCCTGCGCGGCCACCAGCATGCGCGCCAGCTTCACGTCGACCGGCAGCCGCGCCATCTGTCGGCCGATGGCGGTCATGCGCCGCGCGTTGTCGACCGCGCCCAGTTCGGCCAGTTGATGCCAGCCATCGGCCACGGCGCGTTCATCCGGCGCCTCCAGGAACGGGAAGTCCTCGATGCGACCCAGGCCCAGCTGCAGCATGCGCAGGATCACCCCGGCTAGGCTGGAACGGCGGATCTCCGGATCGGTGAACTCCGCGCGCGCCTGGAAATCGGCTTCCGCGTACAGGCGGTAGCAGATGCCTTCGGCGATGCGGCCGCAGCGGCCCTTGCGCTGGTTGGCGCTGGCCTGCGAGATCGGTTCGATATGCAGGCGATCCAGCTTGTTGCGCGGGCTGTAGCGTTTGACGCGGGCGAAGCCGGGGTCGACCACGTACCGGATGCGCGGCACCGTCAGCGACGTCTCGGCGACATTGGTAGCCAGCACGATGCGCCGGTTCGCGCCGGGATTGAACACTCGGTCCTGATCCTGGTTGGACAGGCGCGCGTACAGCGGCAACACCTCGGTATTGCGGTACTTGCGGCGCTCCAGCGCCAGGTGCGCGTCGCGGATCTCGCGCTCGCCCGGCAGGAAGACCAGCACGTCGCCGCGCGCGTCCTGCCGGGTGATCTCGTCCACCGCCGCTACGATGCCGTCGTTGACCGTGCGTTCGCCTTCCTGCTCGCCCTCGCCTTCCAGCGCGCGGTAGCGCACCTCGACGGGATAGGTGCGGCCCTCCACGCTGATCACCGGCGCGTCGTCGAAGTGCTTGGCGAAGCGTCCGGTGTCGATGGTCGCCGAGGTGACGATGACCTTCAGGTCGCGGCGCTTTCGCAACAATTGCTTCAGGTAGCCGAGCAGGAAGTCGATGTTGAGGCTGCGCTCGTGCGCCTCGTCGACGATGATCGTGTCGTAGGCCGACAGCCAGCGGTCGCTGGCGATCTCCGCCAGCAGGATGCCGTCGGTCATGAACTTGATGTGGGTGTCTTCGCCGACCTGGTCGTTGAAGCGCACCTGGAAGCCGACGCCACGGCCAAGCTCGGTCTTCAGTTCCTCGGCCACGCGGCGCGCCACCGCGCGCGCGGCGATGCGGCGCGGCTGGGTGCAGCCGATCATGCCGGCCACGCCCCGGCCGGCGGCCAGACACAGCTTGGGCAGCTGGGTGGTCTTGCCGGAGCCGGTCTCACCGGCGATCACCACTACCTGGTGCTGGCGGATCAGCTCGACGATACGCTCGCCCTCGCGGGCGATCGGCAGGGATTCGTCCAGCGTCACCGCGGGCACGGCCGATAGACGGCGCTCGCGGGTGGCGATCGACACCGCCAATGCCTGCTCGAAGGCCTGGCGCGCGCCGGCATCGGCGGGCTTGCCCTGCCAGCGCGACCACAGCCCGTGCAGCCGGCCGCGGTCCCGGCTCAGGGCACGGTCGAGCGCACCCCGCCCCTGGTCCAGGGCGGTGCGGTCGGGGGCGGCATGGGAGGGGTCACGAGGGGTTTTCATTCTTCAGCACGACGTTGAAACTTTTCGCTCACGCCACATGTTCTAGTGTGTCCATTGTGCCGCCTCAACCCACCTACAGGAGAATCCGCATGGCCAAGCCGAAGACCAAGCTCGCCAAGACCAAGGCCACCTCGGTAGCCGCCCCGCTCGCGGCGGCCCCGTCGGCACCGAACATCGATATCGGCATCAGCACGGGCGAACGCAAGAAGATCGCCGACGGTCTGTCGCGCTTCCTGGCCGACAGCTACACCCTCTACCTGAAGACCCACAACTTCCACTGGAACATCACCGGCGCGATGTTCAATTCGCTGCATACGATGTTCGAAACCCAGTACACGGAGCAGTGGACCGCGCTGGACGAGATCGCCGAGCGCATCCGCGCGCTGGGCTTCAATGCGCCCGGCTCGTACCGGGAGTTCGTCAGCCTGACCTCGATTCCCGAGGAGCCCGGCCTGACCGACAGCGCCGACTGGCGCGAAATGGTCCGCCAGCTGGTGGTCGGCAACGAGGCCGTCTGCCGTACGGCCCGCAAGGTGCTGGACATCGCCGACGACGCCGACGATGCGCCGACCGAGGACCTGCTGACCCAGCGGCTGCAGACGCACGAGAAGTACGCCTGGATGCTGCGCTCGCTGCTGCAGTAAGCGCGCCGCGCCCGCGTTACCTGGACGCCCGGCCTTGGCCGGGCGTCCCGTTTTCCAGCCAGTGTCGGATTTCCCCCACCCTTCTCCGGGGCGTCAGCCCAGGGAGCGGATCGACCCTCGGGTTATCCTGTGCCCATGTCGTCCCCCGCACTCGAAACCCTCCAGCGCGTCTTCGGTTACAGCGCCTTCCGCGGCCACCAGCAGGCCATCGTCGAACATCTCGCCGCCGGCCATGACGCCCTCGTCCTCATGCCGACCGGCGCCGGCAAATCCCTCTGCTACCAGGTGCCCGCGCTGCTGCGCGACGGTACCGGCATCGTCGTCTCGCCGCTGATCGCGCTGATGCAGGACCAGGTCGACGCGCTGCGCCAGCTGGGCGTGCGCGCGGCCTTCCTGAATTCCTCGCTGGCGGCGGACGAGGCCAACCAGGTCGAGCAGGCGCTGCTGGCCGGCGAACTCGACCTGTTGTACGTCGCGCCCGAGCGGCTGCTGACCGGGCGCTTCCTGTCCTTGCTGGACCGAAGCCGGATCGCGCTGTTCGCCATCGACGAAGCGCACTGCGTCTCGGCGTGGGGCCATGACTTCCGCCGCGAGTACCTGGAACTGACCCTGCTGCACGAGCGCTGGCCGGAGGTACCGCGCATCGCGCTGACCGCCACCGCCGACCCGCCGACGCAGCGCGAGATCGCCGAGCGGCTGAACCTGGTCGACGCGGAGAAGTTCGTCAGCTCGTTCGACCGCCCGAACATCCGCTACACCGTCGTGCAGAAGGACAACGCGCGCCACCAGTTGCGCGACATGCTGCGCAAGCACCAGGGCGAGGCCGGCATCGTCTACTGCCTGTCGCGCAAGCGGGTGGAGCAGTTCGCCGACTACCTCGCCGAGCAGGGCTTCAACGCCCTGCCGTACCACGCCGGGCTCGATGCGAGCGTACGCGCGCACCACCAGCGGCGCTTCCTGCGGGAGGACGGCATCGTCATGGTGGCGACCATCGCCTTCGGCATGGGCATCGACAAGCCGGACGTGCGCTTCGTGGCGCATGTGGACCTGCCCAAGTCGATGGAAGGCTATTACCAGGAAACCGGCCGTGCCGGCCGCGACGGCGACGCGGCCGAGGCGTGGCTCTGCTATGGACTGGGCGACGTGGTGCTGCTGAAGCAGATGATCGAACAGGGCGAGGCCGGCGAGGAACGCAAGCGGCTGGAGCGACGGAAGCTGGACCAGTTGCTGGGCTACTGCGAATCCACCCAATGCCGGCGGCAGGTGTTGCTGGCGGGTTTCGGCGAGATCTACCCGCACGACTGCGGCAACTGCGACAACTGCCTGAGTCCGGCCGAGACCTGGGACGCCACCGAGGCCGCACAGAAGGCGCTGAGCTGCGTGTACCGCAGCGGCCAGCGTTTCGGCGTGAATCACGTGATCGACGTCCTGCGTGGCAGCGAGAGCGAGCGGATCCGCCAGTGCGGACACGACCACCTGACCACCTATGGCATCGGCAAGGACCTGGACGCCACCGCGTGGCGCAGCGTGTTCCGGCAACTGGTCGCCTGCGGCCTGCTGGAAGTCGAGGCCGAGTTCGGCAGCCTGCGCCTGACCGAGGGCAGCCGCGCGGTGTTGCGGGGCGAGCGCCGCCTGCAGCTGCGCAAGGAACAGCGCGAGCGGCGCGAACGCGACCGCGGTGCGCGCAGCGGCGTGCCGGTGCAGCCCGCCGATCTGCCGCGCTTCCAGGTGCTGCGCGACCTGCGCGCGCAACTGGCGCGCGAACAGAATGTTCCCGCCTACGTCATCTTCCACGACAGCACGCTGCGCAACATCGCCGAACAGCAGCCGGCGACGCTGGCCGACCTGGCGAGGGTCGGCGGCATCGGTGGCGCCAAGCTCGAGCGCTACGGGCAGCGCGTACTGGATGTGCTCGGCGCGGCGGGATGAAGTTCCGCGGCCACGGGGCTCCGCATCAGCGGGCATTCAATCCCCGGCTGTTAGCTTGCCTTCAGGCCTGCCGTCCGGTGGGCCGCCGCCCCGGGATTCCCATGAAGACCCTGCCCGTCGCCCTGCTGGTCCTGTTGATTGCCCGCCCCGCCTGGGCGCAGTCCGATGCCGAAGCGCTCGACCTCAGCCTGCCGCCGTCGGCTGCGTACGCCAAGGATCCTCCGGGCACCTGGTACGGCGACACGCGACCGGCACGTCCCAGGAAGGACGCCACACCGGCCGCTGCGGTCGATCCTTGTGTCTACTACGGCGACGATGACGGGGACGGCGTGTCGGGCAGCGTCACCACGGGCATCGGCTACAGCAAGGGCCATGGCCGCAGTACCTACAACGCGGCCAACCTCAATCTCTGCAAGACCACGTACGACGACGAAGGCAAGCCGCGCACGTTCAATCTCAACATCAACGTGGACCGTTACGACGGCCCCGGCGTGTACTACGGCCCGTATGGCGGGTATCCCGCTGGCCCGGTGATGCGCGGCGCTCCGCGCCCGTGAGTGATCAGTCGCGCGTGGCGACGCGCGCGACCGCCGCCACCGCGACCAGCAGCGCGACCAGCAAGCCCAGCGCCGCCGCCAGCGAGGTGAGCTTGGCGATGAAGCCCAGCGCCGCCGGACCCAGCAGCACGCCCGCATAACCCATCGTCGTGACCGCCGCGACGGCCAGATGCGTGGGCACGGCACGCTGGCGACCCGCCGCGGAAAACATCACCGGCACCACGTTGGCAGCGCCGGCCCCGACCAGGGCGAAACCTGCCAACCCGGCCAGCGGCGACGGCACCAGGATCGCCAGCAGGAAGCCGGCGGCCGCGATCAACGCGCCGCAGACCACGACACGGAATGCACCCAGTGCCTGCACGATGCGGTCGCCAGTCAGGCGGCCGATCGTCATCGTCACTGCGAAGGCGACGTAACCGAAACCTGCCGTGGCCGGATCGGCATTGCGCACCGACGTGAGGAAGACCGCGCTCCAGTCCAGCACCGCGCCTTCGGACAGGAACATCGCGAAGCACACCGCGCCGACCAGCAGCACACGCCCGCGCGGCAGTACGAACGCGGGATGGTCGCCCTCGCCGCCTTCGACCAGCAGACCGCGACGGGATGACGCCAACAGCAACGCGGCGACGATCGCCATGCCGCCGATCGCCAGCAACGGCGACGCCCCAAGCGCCAGTGCGCCCGCGACGCCGCCCGCGCCGGCGATGCCGCCGACGCTGTACATGCCGTGGAAGCCGGACATCATCGCGCGCCCGCTGTCGCGCTCGACGATCACCGCCTGCACGTTCATTACCACGTCGAGCACGCCCATGCTGGCGCCGAAGATGGCCAATACCAGCGCGAGCACCGGGATACTCGGCGCCAGCATCAGGGCCGGCATGCACAGGCAGATCACCGTCCCCGCCGCGAGGATCACGCGACGGCAGCCGAAGCGTGCGGCCAGCCCGCCGGCCAGCGGCATCATCAGCACCGAGCCTACGCCCAGGCAAAGCAACAGCAGTCCGAGCTGACCGTCGTCCAGCGCGAGCTTGCGCTTGGCGAAGGGAATCAGCGGCGCCCACGCCGAGATCGCGAATCCCCCGATGAAGAACGCGATACGGGTGGCGACGCGCTCGCGCGCGCCCAGGACCGGCGTCGCCGCTTCACCCGCGGCCATGCCGTTCAGGGCGCCAGCAGTTCGAACGGCACCGCGTCGCCGACGGCGCTGGACGGCGCGACCCACAGGTCGAACAGGCCGGGTTCGGCGATCGGGCGGTTGTCGACGCCGTGGAACTCGAGATCGGCGCGCGTCAGCGTGAACACGACCTCCTGCGACTCGCCGGCGGCCAGCGCGACCTTGCGGAAGCGCTTCAGTTCACGCACGGGGCGCACGCGGCTGGCGACACGGTCGCGCAGGTACAGCTGCACCACTTCTTCGCCGCCGCAAGCGCCGGTGTTGCTGATGCGCGTGCGGATGGTCAGCGTGTCGTCCCAGCCGAGCGTCTGCGTGTCGAGCTGCGGCACGCCGTAATCGAAGCGCGTGTAGGTCAGCCCATGGCCGAACGGATACAGCGCGGCATGCGTGACCTCGCGCCAGCGCGTCTGGAAGAAGCGCGGCGTGCCCGGCACGTTGGGACGGCCGGTGGCGGGATGGTTGTAGAAGTACGGCTGCTGCCCGGCATCCTGCGGGAAGCTCACCGGCAGGCGCGCGGACGGGTTGTAGTCGCCGAACACGACGTCGGCGATGGCCGGACCGGTCTGCGTGCCGAGGAACCAGCCCACCAGGATCGCCTGTGCCTCGCGCACCGCGCCTTCGAGCGCCAGCGCGCGGCCGTTGCGCAACACCACGACGATGGGCGTCCCGGTCGCGGCGACCGCCTCGGCCAGCGCCTGCTGCGCGGCGGGCAGCACGATCTGCGTGCGCGACTGCGCCTCGCCGGAGAACTCGTGCGGTTCGCCGACGGCCAGCAGCACGACGTCGGCGTCGCGCGCGGCGGCGACGGCGGCGTCGATGCCACCGTCGATCGCGTCCTCGATGCCGCTGCCCGGCACGACGACCAGCGCGGACGGGGCGTCCAGCGCGGCCCGCACGCCGGTTTCCACGTCCACCATGCGCGCGGCGTCGCCGAAGATGTTCCAGCAGCCGCCGAGGTTGGCGGTGTCCTGCGCGAACGGACCGATCAGCGCGATGCGCTGGCCGGCCTTCTTCAGCGGCAGCAGGTCGGCCTCGTTCTTCAGCAGCACGATGGAACGGCGTGCGCAGTCGCGCGCCAATGCGTCGTGCGCGGCGATGTGCGACTGGTCGGCTTCGCGTCCGGCGTCGAGACAGCGGTAGGGATCGTCGAACAGGCCGATCGCGGCCTTGACGTACAGCACGCGACGCACGGCTTCGTCGACCTCGTCCATCGTCAGCCGGCCTTCCGCGACCAGTGTGGCGACATGGCCGGCATACAGGCCGCTCTGCAGGCTCATGTCCAGGCCGGCCGACAGCGCCTTCTGCGCCGCGTCGGCTTCGTCGCTGGCGTAGCCGTGCGCGATCAGCTCCAGGTCGGACGTGTAGTCGGAAACGACGAAGCCGTCGAACTTCCATTCGCCGCGCAGGATGTCGGTCAGCAGCTCGCGGTTGGCCGAGGCCGGCACGCCGTTGATGTCGTTGAACGAACTCATCAGCGTCAGCGCGCCCGCGTCGATCGCGGCCTTGAACGGCGGCAGGTGCACGTCGCGCAGCGTCTGCGGCGCCATGTCGACGAAGTTGTAGTCCAGGCCGGCGGAGATCGCGCCATAGGCGGCGAAGTGCTTCGGCGTGGTCAGCAGCGAATCGGCGGCGGTCAGGTCGTCGCCTTGGAAGCCGCGCACGCGGGCAGCGGCGAATTCGCAGGACAGGTACACGTCCTCGCCCGAGGTTTCCGCCACGCGGCCCCAGCGCTGGTCGCGGGCGACATCGACCATCGGCGCGAAAGTCCAGTGGATGCCTGCGGCGGTGGCTTCCTTCGCGGTCGCGCGCGCGGTGCGCTCGGCCAGGTCGGGTTCGAAGCTGGCCGCTTCGCCCAGCGGAATCGGGAACACCGTGCGCATGCCGTGGATGACGTCGGCGCCCAGCAGCAGCGGAATGCCCAAGCGACTCTCCTCCACCGCGATGCGCTGCGCCTCGCGGCCTTCCGCCGCGCCCACACCGTTGAACAGCGCGCCGACGCGACCGCTGCGGATCTGCTCGCGCACCTGCTCGGCATCGCGCGCGAAGGTCTCCGGATTGACATCGAAGGCGAACGGCCGCAGCGCGTCGGCGAAGGCGCCGAGCTGGCCGATCTTCTCCCCCAGCGTCATCTCGGCGATCAGGCCTTCGATCCTTCGCTGATGCGGCATGTACGCGGTCCTCCCGGGAACGCCGGTGTTACGGGGAAGCCATTATGAAAACGTTTACAGACAGGGTCAAACCCTCTGGAAACGGCTTCCGCCGGGCGATTTCCGGATACATCGCGACGACGGTCATCCGGCCATGCCGGAATGACGCAGCAGTGCATCGATCCTGGGCGCGCGGCCGCGGAAGGCCCGGAAGTTCTCCGCCGCCGGCCGGCTCCCGCCGCGCGCCAGCACCTCGCGGCGGAAGCGCGCGCCGGTATCCGCGACCTGCGCAGGCGCCTCCTCGAACGCGGCGTAGGCGTCGGCGCTGAGCACTTCGGCCCACTTGTAGCTGTAGTATCCCGCCCCGTAACCGCCGGCGAAGATGTGGCTGAACTGATGCGGGAAGCGATTCCACGCGGGCGGAATGTTCACCGCCACTTCGTCGCGCACCCGGTCCAGCAGGGCCAGCACACTGTCTGCGGCGGCATCGAAGCCACTGTGCAGCTGCATGTCGAACAGGCCGAACTCCAGCTGCCGCACCGTCGCCATGCCGCTCTGGTAGTTCTTCGCCGCGACCATCCTGTCGAACAGCGCGCGCGGCAGCGGCTCGCCGGTGTCGACGTGCGCGGTCATCGCCTGCACGCGCTCCCATTCCCAGCAGAAGTTCTCCATGAACTGGCTGGGCAGCTCCACCGCGTCCCACTCCACGCCATTGATGCCGGCCACGCCCAGCTCGCCGACCTGCGTCAGCAACTGGTGCAGACCATGGCCCATCTCGTGGAACAGGGTGATCACGTCGTGGTGGCTGAAGGTCGCCGGCTTGCCGTCCATCCCCTTGCCGAAGTTGCACACCAGGTAGACCAGGGGCGTCTGCACGCCACGCGCCGTCTCGCGACGGTTGCGGCAGTCGTCCATCCAGGCCCCACCGCGCTTGCCTTCGCGGGCATACAGGTCGAGGTAGAACTGGCCTGCAAGCACGCCATCGCTATCCACCAGCCGATAGAAGCGCACATCCGGATGCCAGGTCGGTGCCGTGTCCTGTTCGACGCGCAGGCCGTAGAGATCACCGATCACGCCGAAGAGGCCTTTCAGCACCGCCGGCTCGGTGAAGTACTGCTTCACTTCCTGCGCGGAGAAGCTGTAGCGCGCCTGCTTGAGCTTTTCGCTGGCGTAGGCCAGGTCCCAGGCTTCGAGCGTCTCCAGGCCGAGGTGCTCGCGGGCGAAGGCTTCCAGTTCCGTGCGGTCGCGCTGCGCATGCGGCTTCGCGCGCGCGGCGAGATCGCGCAGGAACGTCAGGACCTCGTCCGGCGTGTCGGCCATCTTGGTCGCCAGCGAATACTCGGCGTAGCTGGCGAATCCGAGCAATCCGGCGAGTTCGGCGCGCAATGCGAGGATGCGGTCGATCAACGCGGAGTTGTCCAGCGCCTCGTTGTCGGCGAGTTCGGACGCGCGCACCGCGTTGGCGTGATACAGCGTCTCGCGCAGTGCGCGATCGTCCGCGTACGCCTGCACCGGCAGATAGCACGGCATCTGCAGGGTGAACTTCCAGCCCGGCTCGTCATCGGCCTTGGCCGCCGCACGCGCCGCCGCAACCACGTCGGGCGGCAGGCCGCCCAGATGCTGCTTGTCCTTGATCCAGAATTCGTACTCGTCGGTCGCGTCCAGCACGTTCTGCGAGAACTTGGCCGACAGGCTGGCGAGTTCCTCCTTCACCGCCGCGAAGCGCGCCTTCTGTTCGTCCGGCAACTCGGCGCCACCGAGGCGGAAGTCGCGCAGCGCATTGTCCAGCACCTTGCGGCGCGCCTCGTCGTACTCAGCCGCTTCCGGCGCGTCGGCCAGGGCGCGGTACTGGCGGTACAGCGCCAGGTTCTGGCCGAGCGCGCTCCAGAACCGCGTCACTTTCGGCAGCTGCGCGTTGTAGGCGCCGCGCAACGCCGGGGTGTTCACCACGGCTTCCAGATGCGTCACCTGGTTCCAGCCGCGCGCCAGATGCTCGGTGGCATCGTCCAGCGGCACGATGAAGGCATCCCAGGTCACGGGTGTCACGGCTTCCGCCGCTTTCACGGCGGCCTCGGCCTCGGCCAGCAACTGGTCGATCGCGGGCGCGATGTGCTCGGGGCGGATCGCGTCGAACTGCGGCAGGCCGGAGAAGTCGAGCAGGGGATTGGTCATGGGAGCACCTGGAGGAGAAGTCGTTCGTGGCAGAGGACGCAGGAGCGCGTCGCGGCGTGCGCCAGCATGCGCATGAAAAGAGATATGGGGGTGCCGGCAACACCCGCAAAGCCCGCTGCTGATTTTACCGGGGCGATCGAGGCTCGGGCCGACGGCACGTGTTCCTCCCCCCTCGTGCCGCGGATCTGGCGTATAACCGGCTTCCGGTACTCCGCCGTCAGGCCACGAGGCATCATGGAGATCGCACGCGCAACCTCTTCCGACCTGGTCCAGGCCGTGGATCGGCTGACCCATGCCTTCGCCAGGGATCCGATTACGTGCTTCCTGCTTCAGGACGGCCCGGCGTACCGGGAACGCCTCACACGATTCTTTTCGCTGTTGATACGCGCGCGTCTCGCGCTCGGGATGCCCGTCCTGGTGACGCGCGACGGCGACGAGATCCACGGCATCGTGATGGGCAACACCCCCTCGCCTCCCGCATGGCCCTCCGACATTGCCCAGGAGTGGGAGGACTTCGAGAGGGCAGTCCCCGGCATGGTCGATCGGCTGGCGATCTACGAAGGGCTCGCGGCGCAGTTCGCGCCCACCGTGCCGCACTACTATCTTGGCGTCATCGGCGTCGATCCTGCCCTGCATGGCCAAGGCATCGGCATGCGCCTGATGTCATCGTTCTGCGATCTGTCCACCGCCGATGGCCTCTCCCATGGTGTGTACCTGGAGACCGGAGAACCGTCGAACGTGCGGTTCTACGAACGCGCAGGCTTCGTCGAGACCGGTCGCGGAACGATGGGAGACGCAACGCTGTGGTGCATGTACCGACCGCACGAACGCGACAGCGATTGAATCGCCGCGAGCGCTGTTCGTCAGTGACGGAAGTTTGGTGGGCCGTGAAGGATTCGAACCTTCGACCAAAAGATTAA
Organism: Pseudoxanthomonas sp. GW835-FHT14C01; assembly: GCF_058793715.1. NCBI lineage: Bacteria > Pseudomonadati > Pseudomonadota > Gammaproteobacteria > Lysobacterales > Lysobacteraceae > Pseudoxanthomonas > Pseudoxanthomonas sp. GW835-FHT14C01. The sequence goes on along the minus strand of NZ_JBXAGB010000002.1, from coordinate 207,846 downwards.
AAGTCTTCTGCTCTACCGACTGAGCTAACGGCCCGGAAACGCATCCCGGCGTTGCGCCGGGACGCGCATTCTAGCGCATCGTCCGCGACGGGGCGAAATCCGCCCGGTTCACGCGTAGTGCGTGGGGTCCGGCACGCCCGCATCGGCGAAGCCGGCGGCGCGCAGGCGGCAGGCATCGCAGTGCCCGCAGGCACGGCCCTGCGCATCGGCCTGGTAGCAGGAAACCGTCTGGGCGAAATCGACGCCCAGGCGCACGCCCTCGCGCACGATGTCGGCCTTGCTCATGCGCAGTAGCGGTGCCTGGATACGCAGCCCCGCGCCTTCGACGCCGGCCTTGGTCGCCACATTGGCGAGCTTCTCGAACGCCTCGATGAACTCGGGACGGCAATCCGGATAGCCCGAATAGTCCACTGCGTTGACGCCGCAGAAGATGTCGCTGGCGCCGAGCACTTCGGCCCAACCCAGCGCGACCGACAGCATGATGGTGTTGCGCGCCGGCACATAGGTCACCGGGATGCCCGGGCCGCCGGCTTCGGGCACGTCGATATCGTCGGTCAGCGCCGAGCCGCCGATGCTGCGCAGGTCCACGTGCACGGTCTTGTGCGCGGCAGCGCCAAGCGTCGTGGCGACACGGGCAGCCGCGTCGAGTTCAGAGGTGTGCCGCTGGCCGTAGCGCACGCTCAACGCGTGCACGGCGAAGCCCTGTTCGCGGGCGATGGCGACGACGACGGCGGAGTCCATGCCTCCGGACAGGAGGACGACGGCATTCTTCATGGGGCGTTGATGTATGGGGTAAGGGGTAGGCTACCGCAGGCGCGGGATCAGCGCCCCGGCTCGTCGTTCCACAGCAGCTTGTGCAGCTGCATCTGGAAGCGCACCGGCAGGCGGTCCTCGACGATCCAGTCCGCCAGGTCGCGCGGCGACAGTTCGGACTTGCTGGGCGAGAACAGCACGTCGCAGCGCTCGGCCAGCCGGTGCTCGGCGAGCATGCCGCGCGCCCACTCGTAGTCGGCGCGCCCGCACAGCACGAACTTGACTTGGTCGCGCGCGGTGAGCAGCGGAAGGTTCTCCAGCCTGTTGCGCGCCATCTCCTTTGAGCCGGGCGTCTTCAGGTCGACCACGCGCGACACGCGCGGGTCGACGTCGGCAACATCGAGCGCGCCCGAGGTTTCCAGCGATACGTCGAAACCGGCGTCGCAGAGCTTCCTCAGCAGCAGCAGGCAGCGCTTCTGCGACAGCGGTTCACCACCGGTGACGCAGACGTGCCGCACGCCGTACCCCCCCACGTCCGCCACGATGTCGTCGATCTCGCGCCATTCGCCGCCATGGAAGGCATAGGCGGTGTCGCAGTACTGGCAGCGCAGCGGGCAGCCGGTCAAGCGAACGAAGACGGTGGGCCAGCCGACCGCATTCGCCTCGCCCTGCAGGGACAGGAAGATCTCGGTGATCTTGAGGCGTTCCAGCGGGGACTGGACGATCTCGCTGGGGCGGGCGGCGTCATTCATGGGGTGCGCATGATACGCCCTGGCGGCCCGTCATCCGGCTCCGAGGGCCGGACGATCGCGGCTCAGCGGAGACGGCCGAGCTGGATGGCGCGCAGGCGGTCGTCGGCGGTGCGCGCGACGTCGGTGCCCGGGTACTTGGCGATGACCTCGCCAAGGGTGCGCTCGGCCTCGGGCAGCTTGCCCAGCCCGTAGTCGCACAGGCCGATCTTCAGCAGGGCGCCGGACGCCTTGTCGTGGGTCGGGTACTGCGCCAGCAGCGCGCGGAACTGCTCCGCGGCCAGCGCGTAGTTCTGGGTGACGTAGTAGCTCTCGCCCAGCCAGTACAGCGCGTTGGGGGCGTAGACCCCACTGGGGTAAAGCTGCAGGAAACTGGTGAACAGCTGCGCGGCGTCGGCGTATTCGCCAGCCTTGAGACGATCGAAGGCGACGTTGTAGGCCGTCCGTTCGTCGCCGGTCGCGGACAGCGCCCCCATGTCACCGTGGACACTGGGTGGACGCTCGGACGTCGCCGCTACAACGGGCGCCGGCACGGTGGCCGGCGCGGCGACAGGGGCGTTGCCAAGGGGCGGCGCGGCGGCGGCCGGAGCCGGAGTGCCACCGCCTTCCAGACGGTTGAGGCGACCGTCCAAATCGAGGTACTGGTCGCGGCTGCGCTGCTTGAGCTGCTCGTTCTCGTTCTGCAGCTGCTCCAGTTGGGCGCGCAACTCGCGCAGCTCCTGCTCCTGTTGGGTGACCCTGTTGAGGAGGTCCAGGTTCTGCTGCGGATTGTTGGCCTTCGCTTCCAGCGCGGCCACGCGGTCGGCCAGGCTGACCCGCTGCGCGTGCGCGGGAGCGGCGGCCACGAGGGCCGCCGCCAGGACCAGCAGGTACGTCTTCTTCGCGATCATCGTGACGATGACGGCTTACTTCGCCGTGTAGACGATCTCGACGCGGCGGTTCTGCGACCAGCAGGACTCGCTCGAATCGGTGCAGACCGGACGCTCTTCGCCGTAGCTGACCACGGTCAGCTGGCTGGCCGAACCGCCATTCGCCTGCAGGGCCGAATTCACGGCGTTGCCGCGGCGCTCGCCCAGGCCCAGGTTGTACTCGCGGCTGCCGCGCTCGTCGGCGTGGCCTTCCAGCGTGATGCGCGAGGACGGACGGTCGCGCAGGTACTTGGCGTGGCAACCCATGATGGCCTGGAATTCCGGCTTCAGGGCGTCCTGGTCGAGGTCGAAGTACACCACGCGCTGACGCAGGCAGCTGTCACGATCCAGATCGTCCGGACCGAAGGCGCCGGTGGTGGTCGGACCGGTCGGCGTGGTGGGTACCGTCGAAGTGTCGGTCGGGGCTTCCGGCTTGGTGCTCTTGGTCTTGCAACCAGCCAGCACGGCGACGGACATCATGGACAGCAGCAGAACACGGGTGGTCTTGTTCATGGTCATTCCTTGCGTCGTTTGAACGGGGGAGATCGGTTACACCGGGGCACATTGTAGACAGAAAATTAACGCTGAGTGCGGTAGGGCGACCAGGCCGGCTCGCGCACATCCGCATTGGCCACGACCAGACGCTGGCGTACGCGCGCGTCGGCGGAGACCGCATACAGCACGCCCCGCCCGCCTTCGCGCGCGGCGTACAGCACCATGCTGGCGTTAGGGGCGAAGCTCGGGGATTCGTCCAGCGACCCGGGCGACAGCGACGTCCAGCGGGCACCGCCCAGACTGGTGTCCATCAGAGCGATCCGGTAGTTGTTGCCGCTACCCTGCACCACGGCGATCTTCTTGCCGTCGAAGCCGATACTGGCGGTGGCGTTGTAGTTGCCTTCGAACGTCACCCGGCTGGCGCTGCCGCCGACGGCCGGCACGCGGTAGATCTGCGGGCGACCACCCCGGTCGGAAGTGAAGTAGATGCTGCCGCCATCCGGGCTCCAGACCGGCTCGGTGTCGATCGCGGCAGTAGTGGTGAGCTGGCGCAGCGAACGGCTGCCCAGGTCCATCACGTAGATCTCGGGATTGCCGCTGCGCGACAGCGTCAGCGCGAGTTGGCGGCCATCCGGCGAGAACGACGGCGCGCCGTTGATGCCGCGGAAGCTGGCGATCTTCTCGCGTGCGCCGGTGGAGATGTCCTGGATGTAGATGGCCGAATTGCCGCTCTCGAAGCTGACGTAGGCCAGCTTGCGCCCATCCGGGCTCCACGACGGCGACAGCAGCGGCTCGGCCGAGCGCACCACGGTCTGCGGATTGAAACCGTCGGAGTCGGCGACCATCAGCGCGTAGCGCGTCGCCTTGCCGGTCCCGGCGGCCGTGATATAGGCGATGCGGGTCCAGAAGGCGCCGCGCACGCCGAGGATCTTCTCGTAGATCGCGTCGGCCATCTGGTGGGCGACATCGCGCAGGGCGTTCGCGCGTGCGGTCTTGACCTCGCCAAGCAGCCGCTCCTGCTTGGCCACGTCGAACAGTTCGTACTCCACGCGGTAGCTGCCGTCACCGGCATCGGCGACGCGGCCGACCACCAAATAGTCCTGCCTCAACGCGCGCCAGGTCGGATACTGGACCTCGCTGCCGCGGGTCGGACGCTCGGTGATGCGGGCCTCGGGGAGGGTGCGGAACGCGCCCGAGCGCTCCAGATCGGCCCGGACCACGGCCGACACGTCGGTCGGCGGTGCGGCGCCGCCCTGGTAGGGCATCGGCACCACGGCGATCGGCAGGGCGGAGGCGTTGCCGCCGATGATGTCGATCTCGAGCCCCTGCTGCTGGGCGGACGCCAGTGCCGGGACGAAAGCGAACAGGAACAGGGCAAACCAGCGCAGCGGTTTCTTCATGGGCAACGACTCTGCGGTTGAACGGGGCGGCAAAGGGATACCAGCCCACGCGTGAACGTTTTAACAATTGTGAACGGAGTGCGGCGAAACGCCGCGTGAAGTCAGCGATCCCGGGCTTCGAAGTTCAGGGTCAACGTCCGGGCGAACACCGATTCGTAGCCGCGATACGGCAGCGGCTGGGCCTTCAGCACGGCGCGCTCGACCGAATCCTGACCCGCCGCGTCCATCGCACAGCCCGGCTGGACCTCGGCGCTGACCACCTCGCCACCCGGCAGCTGGCGGATCACGACCTTGCAGCGCGTCCCCACCGGAATGGATTCGGGCCGGGTCCACTGGCGCAACACCGCCTCCTGGATGGCAGCGGCGTAGCGGCCGCGCAGATCCTCATCGGTACCGCCGTTGCCGGCCGGGCCCGCGGCCGGCGCCGCCGTGGACGCCGCCGTGCTGGCGGCCTGCCGCGCACGGGCATCCGCCAGCTGGCGAAGCTTCTGTTCGGCCAGTTGCTGCTCGCGCTGGGCCTGCGCCCGCTGGCGACGGATTTCTTCCAGCCGTTTCTTGTCGGCCTCGGCCTTCTGCGCCGCCTCGGCGGCGATGCGCTTCTGCCGGTCCTCTTCCTGCTGCGCGGCCAAGCGGCGCTGCTGTTCCGCCTGCTCCTGGCGATTGCGCTCGGTCAGGTCGATCTGTTCCTGGCGGCGCTTGGCCTCCTGCTCCTGGCGCGCCTTCTCCTGCGAGATCGCATCATGGCTCGCTTCGTCCTGGTCCACGTCGTCAGGCACCGGGATGCGTTCCTGCGCCTGCGCCTGGCGCTGGACCGGCGCGTCCTGTGGCGCCGGCTCGGGGATCGGCTGCGGCGGCGGGATGGTGTCCTCCGGCGCCGGGTCCTGCACGGGCTCGGGCAGCGGCACCGGCTGGAAGTCGAGCGCGCGCTCGACCGCGCGCTGGTCGGCGGCGGACACGTCGAGCGTGGCTTCCATCGATTGCGAGCCCGCCGCGTTCAGCCGCTCACGGTCCCACTTGAAGTAAGGCGACAGCACCAGCAGCGCGAGCAGCAGCAGGTGCAGGCCGACGGCCCACGCCACCGACCGGCCCAGCCCCTCGTCCTGCGGGGGGCGCTGGCGCTGGAGCACCTCAGCGTGCATTGCCACCCGCGTTGGTCATCAGGCTGACATTGCCGACCTTGGCCCGCCGCAGCACGTCCATGGCGTCCAGCACCTTCTGATACGGCGCCGAACCCTCGGCCGCCACCATGATGCGCAACTCATCGCCCTGCTCGGCGCGGATCGCGGCCACCCTGGCCTCGAGCGTCGTCGCGTCGAGTACTTCGGGCTGTTTGGCTTCCGGCAGCTTCAGGCCGAAACGGCCATCCGGATACGCGACCACGATGACCGGTTCGTTGCGCGTTTCCACCGCCTTGGCGTTGGACGACGGCAACTTCACGTCCACGCTCAGCGTGAGCAGCGGCGCGGTCACCATAAAGATGATCAGCAGCACCAGCATCACGTCGATGTAGGGCACGACGTTGATCTCGGACTTCAGCTTGCGCCGCTTGCGATGGAAGATGCTTCCGGCCATGGCGTGCCCCGCTTACTCGCCCGAGCTCTGGCGCTGGAGGATCGAACTGAATTCTTCGGCGAAGCTCTCGTAGCGCACCGCCAGCCGCTCGACGCGGGTGGTGAAGCGGTTGTAGGCCCACACGGCGGGGATCGCGACGAACAGGCCGATGGCGGTGGCGAACAAGGCTTCCGAGATGCCCGGCGCGACGGCGGCGATGCCCGCCTGCTCGCCGCTGTTGAGCATGTCGTGCATCGTCACCATGATGCCGAACACGGTGCCGACCAGGCCCACGTAAGGCGCGGTGGAACCGATGTTCGCCAGCAGTTCCAGGTTGCGCTCCAACTGGTCGACTTCGCGCGTATAGGTCACGCGCATGGCGCGTTGCGCGCCCTCGAGCTGGGCGCGCCCATCCAGGCCGCGCTTGTCGCGCAGGCGGGTGAACTCGCGGAAGCCCGCTTCGAAGATCGCCTCCAGGCCGGTGACCACGCGGTTGCGGTCGGCGGCGCCGGCATACAGCTTGTGCAGTTCGGCACCGGACCAGAAGCGGCCTTCGAATTCGTCGGCGTCGCGGTTGGCGGTCTTGAACACGCGACCCTTGCGGAAAATGATCACCCAGCTGATCACCGAGCCGACCAGCAGCAGCAGCACGATCAGCTGCACCGGCAGGCTCGCCTTGAGCATCAGGTCGATGTAGTTGATCCCGCTGTGCGTGGTGGCGGCGGCCGCCCCGGCCGCAGCCGCCGTCGCTTCGGGCGGCAGCGCCTCGGTCACGACTTCCTGGAAAGCCAGCAGCGTTGCGATCATCCGTCGTTCCTCGTGTCTCGGTTCGTGTTGCGTATCGGGTTACTACAGCGGCCGGCCCGGAGTCTCGAGCCGGCGGAATGCGTCGTACAACGCTTCAGGCAGCGCGACGGGTCTGAACCCGGACGCGCTGAGCGCAGCGACCTTCACCTCGGCCGTGAGTAGTACCTCGCCGTCCCGTTCGATGGACTGGGCGAAGACCACACTGGCCCGCCTGCACTGGTGGATGCGCGCACTGACCTGCAGCAGATCGTCGAGCCGGGCGGGGCGCAGGAAATCCAGACGCATCGCGCGGACGGCGAACACCAGGTCGTGGGTCTGGCGCAGTCGTTCCTGGGCGTAACCGCGGGCCCGCAACCATTCGGTACGGGTCCGTTCCAGGAAAGCGACATATTGCGCGTGGTACACCACGCCACCGGCGTCGGTATCTTCCCAATAGACGCGTGTCGGAAAGATGAACGGAGCCGTATCCCCGGCGATCATCGTCGAATCAGTCGTCAATGCCTGCGCTCCCGCACGATGTGGTGCATACCAACCTGTAACCAGTGACGCTCAGAACAGCTCGCCCGACGCGTCGCCCGACTCCGGCACCCTGCCCTTCGGGGTCAGGCCCAGATGCAGGTAGGCCTTGCGGGTCGCCATGCGGCCACGCGCGGTGCGGATCAGGAAACCCTGCTGGATGAGGTAGGGCTCGATGACATCCTCCAGCGTGCCGCGCTCTTCGCTGAGCGCCGCGGCCAGCGACTCCACGCCGACCGGACCACCATCGAAACTGTCGATGATGGTGCGCAGCATGCGGCGGTCGAGTTCGTCGAAGCCTTCGGGATCCACCTTCAGCATCTGCATCGCGGCGCGCGCGACGTCCACGTCGATATGCCCGTTTGCCTTGACCTGCGCGTAATCGCGCACGCGGCGCAGCAGCCGATTGGCGATGCGCGGCGTACCTCGCGCGCGGCGGGCGACTTCGGCGGCGCCTTCCGGCACGCAGTCCATGCCGAGGATGCGCGCCGAGCGCTGCACGATGCGGGTGAGTTCCTCGGGCGAGTAGAACTCCAGCCGCTGCACGATGCCGAAGCGGTCGCGCAGCGGCGCGGTCAGCAGGCCAGCGCGCGTGGTGGCGCCGATCAGGGTGAACGGCGGCAGGTCCAGCTTGATCGAGCGCGCAGCCGGGCCTTCGCCGATCATGATGTCGATCTGGAAGTCCTCCATCGCCGGATACAGCACTTCCTCGACCACCGGCGACAGGCGGTGGATCTCGTCGACGAACAGCACGTCGTGCGGCTGCAGGTTGGTCAGCAACGCGGCCAGGTCCCCGGCTTTCTCGATCACCGGACCGGAGGTCACGCGCAGGTTCACGCCCAGTTCGTTGGCGATGACATGGCTCAGCGTGGTCTTGCCCAGGCCGGGCGGCCCGAAGATCAGCACGTGGTCCAGCGCCTCGCCACGCCCCTTCGCCGCCCGGATATAGATGTCCAGCTGCTCGCGGACGGGCTTCTGGCCCAGGTACTCGTCCAGACGCTTGGGGCGGATGCTGGCCTCGATGGCGTCGTCTTCGCGCGTGGCGGTGGAATCGATGATGCGGTCGGCGGTCATGGCGGGATTATGGCCGAAATGCCGGCCGGTTCCCCGTCAGATCTCCACTTGCGCGCCCAGTTCCACCAGCCGGTTGCCGGGGATGCGGAAGAAGCCGGTCGCCGGCGCGGCGTTGCGGTGCATGACCGCGAACAGCTTGTCGCGCCAAATCGGCATGCCGCGGCGGCGGATCGCCACCACGCTCTCGCGGCTGGCGAAGTAAGTGGTGTCCATCGGATCGAAGTAGATGCCGCCCTTGTCGCACGAGCGCATCAGTGCGGCCGGTACGTCCGGCGTCTCCATGAAACCGTAGCGCACGATCACGCGATAGAAGTCGTCGCCGATCGACTCGATCTTCAGTTTCTTCGCCGACGGCGCATAGGGCACCGTCAGCGTCTCCACGGTCAGGAACACGTTGCGCTCGTGCAGCACCTTGTTGTGCTTGAGGTTGTGCAGCAGGGCGTGGGGCACCATGCCGGTCTGCGCGGTCAGGAACACCGCCGTGCCCGGCACGCGCACCGGCGGCGCCAGCATCAGGCCCGGCAGGAAGGTATCGAGCTGGATGCCGTCCTTGCGGATCTCGGCAGTCAGCAGTTCGCGGCCGCGCCGCCACGTCCGCAGCAGGGTGAACAGGATCGTGCCCAGCACGACCGGGAACCAGCCGCCCTGCAGGATCTTCGCGCCGTTGGCGATGACGAAGGCGATATCGGCGACTAGGAACACCACGCACAGCGGCAGCACCCAGCGGCGCCACTTCGGCCACAGCGCGCGCGCCACGATGGCCAGCAGCAGCGTGTCGATCAGCATGGTGGCCGACACCGAGATGCCGTACGCCGTGGCCAGCGCCGACGAACTGCGGAACGCCAGCACCAGCCCGATGACGATGATCATCATCATCCAGTTGATGCCGGGGATGTAGATCTGGCCGATGGTGTCGTGCGAGGTGTGCTTGATGTGCATGCGCGGGATGTAGCCCAGCTGCATGGCCTGTCGCGCGATGGAGAAACCGCCGGTGATGACCGCCTGCGACGCGATGACGGTGGCGGCGGTCGCCAGCACGATCATCGGTATGCGCCCCCACTGCGGCACGCCGATGTAGAACGGGTTCTTGACCGCGGCGGGATTCTCGAGGATCAGCGCGCCCTGTCCCAGGTAGTTCAGCATCAGCGCCGGCAGCACGAACCAGTACCACGCCAGCCGGATCGGGCGCGCGCCGAAGTGGCCCATGTCGGTGTAGATGGCTTCGCCGCCGGTCACCGCCAGCACCACCGCACCCAGGATGAAGATGCCGTGCCAATGGTGGGTGAGGAAGAAATTGACCGCCCACGCGGGATTGATCGCGTGCAGCACTTCGGTTTCGTGGGTGATGTTGATCACCCCCAGCACCGCCAGCACCAGGAACCAGGTCACCGTGATCGGACCGAATACCTTGCCCACCTTGGCCGTGCCGAAACGCTGCGTGGCGAACAGGCTGACCAGCACGACCAGCGTGATGGGCACGATCCAGCTGTGCATTTGCGGCGCGACCACTTCCAGGCCTTCCACCGCCGACAGCACGGAGATCGCCGGCGTGATGACGCCGTCGCCGAAGAACAGCGAGGCGCCGAAGATGCCGAGGATGCCGACCAGATAGGCCGAGCGCGATCCCTTCGCGAGGCTGCGCTGGGCCAGCGCCATCAGCGCCATGATGCCGCCCTCGCCCTCGTTGTCGGCGCGCATGATGATGGTCACGTACTTCACCGTGACCACCATCGTCAGCGCCCAGAACACCAGCGACAGAACGCCCAGCACGGTGTCGTGGTCGGGCACCAGTCCGTAATGCCCGGAGAACGCTTCCTTCAGGGTGTACAGCGGGCTGGTGCCGATGTCGCCGAACACCACGCCGATGGCACCGATGACCAGGGTGGCGAGGCTGGCATTGCCGTGCCCGTGATGACTTCCATGGGGGGCGGACGACGCGGAATGCGAAGGGGTGGACATGGCGGCCGGCAGGGTAGCGCTGTGGAAGTGAAGGGATGCTCTAGAACAACGATCAGCGCAACGCGGCCTGCAAGGCCTTGCGGATGATCGTCGCGGCATCGTCGCCGGCGGCGGTGGCGTCGCGCGCCATCCGCGTGGCTTCGGCCGGTTTGTAGCCCAACTGCTGCAGGGCGATGGTCGCCTCGGACTGCGGATCGACCGGCAACGCAGTGATGCCGCCGACGCCCGTGCCCATCAGGTCCGCGGCGCGGTCGCGCAGTTCCACCACCATGCGTTCGGCGGTCTTCTTGCCGATGCCCGGGATGCGCGTCAACGCGGTGATGTCGCCGGCCTGCACCATGCGCGCGAACTCGTCCACGCTGGCGCCGGACAGCACCGCCAGCGCGATCTTCGCGCCGATCCCGGTGACCTTCTGCACGTCGCGGAACAGACGTCGCTCGCCCTCGCGCAGGAAGCCGTACAGCGACACGCTGTCTTCCTTCTGCGCATAGTGGGTGAACAGCAGCACCTCGCGGCCGACGTCCGGCAGGTCGTAGAAGGTGCTCATCGGCGCTTCCAGCTCGTAGCCCACGCCCCCCACATCGATCACCAGCCAGGGCGGCGACTTGTACGCGAGGATGCCGCGAAGACGTCCGATCATTTCCTGCTCCAGGCCAGTTGCGAACTCACGCCCAGGCGCTTGGCCGTGGCGCGCACGTGCGCGTGGGTGATGGCGACGGCCAGCGCATCGGCGGCATCGGCCTGCAGCTTGCCATGCAGGTTCAACATGATGCCGACCATGTGCTGGATCTGGGTCTTCTCGGCGCTGCCGCGGCCGACGACGGCCAGCTTCACTTCCTTGGCCGCGTATTCGTGCACCGGCAGGTCGCGCAGCACGACCGCGCTGATGGCCGCGCCGCGTGCCTGTCCCAGCTTCAACGCCGAATCGGGATTGCGCGCCATGAACACCTTCTCGATCGCCACTTCATCCGGCTGCCAGGTGGCGATGGCCTCGCCCAGCCCATCCAGCAGGCGGCGCAGGCGCTGCGGGAAATCGTCCGCGCCCAGCAGCACCAGCGGCGCATGGTGGACGTGGCTCACTTTGCCCGCCGCGTCGACATCGATGATGCCGATGCCGGTGCGCTGGGAACCGGGGTCGATGCCGAGGATGCGGGTCACGGGGTCGGCTTACGCGTACGCGTCGGCGCCCAGATCGGCATTGGAATAGACGTCCTGCACGTCGTCCAGGTCTTCCAGCATGTCGAGCAGCTTCTTCACCTGCACGGCGGTCTCGCCCTCGACGCTGATGTCGTTGTCGGCGCGGTACGTGGTTTCGGCATGGTCGGGCGCCAGGCCGGCGGCCGTCATCGCGTCCTTCACCGCCTGGAAGGCATCGGGCGTGGTGACGACATCGATCGATCCGTCGTCCGGATAGACCACGATGTCGTCGGCGCCCGCCTCGATGGCGGCTTCGGTGATCCTCTCTTCGTCCGCACCGGGCGCGTAGCTCAGTACGCCCAGGCGCTTGAACATGAAGGCGACCGAGCCTTCGGTGCCCATGTTGCCGCCGTGCTTGCCGAAGGCGTGGCGCACTTCGGCCACGGTACGCACCCGGTTGTCGGTCAGGCAGTCGACGATCACCGCGACGCCGCCCGGCGCGTAGCCTTCGTAGCGGATCTCCTCGAACACCACGCCTTCCAGCTCACCGGTCGCCTTCTTGATCGCGCGCTCGATGACGTCCTTCGACATGTTGGCCGACAGGCCCTTGTCGACGGCCGCGCGCAGGCGCGGGTTGTGGGCGGGGTCGCCGCCGCCGGCGCGTGCGGCCACGCCGATCTCGCGGATGATCTTGGTGAAGATCTTCCCCCGCTTGGCGTCGGTGGCGTTCTTGCGGGCTTCGATCGACGGGCCTCTGCCCATGGGGGATTCCGGAGTGCGCTGACAAGGGCGCGGATTATACGCGCCCCCGCCCAGCCGTCAGTCCTGGCCGTCGAACCGGCCCTCGCGCAGGAAACGGACCGCTTGGCGCGCGGCATCGGCGGAAAACACCAGGCCGGTGTGGCTGGCGGGCACGATGCAGTGCGCGGCCAGTCCCGGCAGGCGGGTTTCGGCCAGGCCGACCGTCCCGTCGGACTCGTCGTCGAAGCGTGCGAACAGGCGACCGAGGCCCCGGGCCACGTTGCCGGCCACCATGCCCACCGGCACCGTTCCCGTCCAAGGCGGGCATCCCGACTGCAGCAGCGCGCCACTGCGGCCCAGCACGGGTGCCGTCCAGCGACGCTGTCCCAGGCTGCGTGCCGCGCCGCTGCCGCACAGGGGCGAGCCCAGGCACACCATCCTGTGCACCGGAAGAACCGGCGCGCGTCGCAGCGCCTCCAGGCCGATCAACCCACCCAGGCTGTGCCCGACCAGGTGGACGGGCGGGCCGTTCTGCAGCGTCTCGATGAGCGCGGCGATGGCGGGCTCGGGACCACCCAGGATGCTGGGATAGCCGAAAACCTCCACCTCGAACCCTTCCCCACGCAGGCGCCGCGCCAGCGGGGTCAGCCAGGATTTCGCATTCCAGATGCCATGCACCAGCACGACGCGCGTCGTGGACGCCGGGGAGTCTTCCATGCCGCCAGTGTCGGCCAAGTCGTGCGGGCTGACCAGCGACCCCGCCGAAACGGAAACGGCGCCGGGTTTCCCCGGCGCCGCCTGTTCCAGCCGTCCATGGCACGTGATCTCAGCGGAACGCGTACTCGAACTGCACCGCGACCTCGCGGCCGACCGGGTTGTAGACGTCGTAGAAGTACGGGAAGCTGCTGTTGGTTTCGTCCTGCGGATGCAGGTTGTTGAACAGATTGTTGACGTAGACCTTCACCTGCGCCTTGTCGGTGATCTGCTTGCCGACATTGGCGTTCCACAGGTAATGCACGCCGGTGCGTCCCTCGCCGCCGTACTTCGGCAGGCTGCCGTAGCGCGTGGTGAACAGGCTGGCCGTCCAGTCGCCGCCCTTCCAATCCACGCCCGCGGTGGCGCGGCTGCGGAAATCGAGGTTTTCCGCATCGTCGCGCCAGTCGGTTTCCACTGCGTCGGTCGCCACGATCTGGCGTTCGGAGGTCAGCGTGTGCGACCAGTTGAGCCGCATGGTGTAGCGGCCGAAGCGTTCGGTGTTGACGCGCCAGTTGAGGCCGGCATCGATGCCGGCGACGCGGCGGTACGCCTGGTTGATCGGCAGCGAGCGCACCTCCACCACGCGGTCGATCGCCTGCCCGTCCTCCGCCCGGCGCGTGACCAGGCCGGTGACCAGCTGACAGTAGGCAGAGTCGCCTGCGAAACCGAACGGCTGCCCGTTGAGGCTGCGACCGGTACGGCACCCGGCTTCGTCGGCCAGGATATCGGCAGTGGCGAGGCGTTCGAGCGCACCGTTCAGCTCGATGTTCCAGTAGTCGGCGTTGATCGAGAGACCGTCGACGATGTCCCACACGAAGCCCGCGCTCCACGACTTGCCGGTTTCCTCTTCCAGGTTCGGGTCGCCGCGCGTCACCGAGAACATGGAATAGCTGTAGCCCGAGCAGCCGGGGTTCGCGCCGGCGGCGACGCAGCGCCACGCGTCGGTGGCGTTGCCGAAGCTGCCGCTGCCTTCACTGAAGACCCAGTGCAGGTCCGGCGCCTTGAAGCTGGTCGCATACGCGCCGCGGATCAGCAGGGAGTCGATCGGCCGCCATTCCAGGCCCGCATTCCAGGTCTTGGCATCGTCCACGGCGGTGATGTCGTCGTACTTGTCGAAGCGGCCGGCCAGGCTGGCCTTCAGCGTCTCGGTGATCGGAATGCTGAATTCGATGCCGGCGGCGTAGCGGTCGCGTTCGCCGCCACCATTGGTACCGGTCAGGTTGTACAGCTGGACCACGCCGGGCTGCACGCGCGGATCGCTGTTCAATTCATAGCCCTGCTGGCTGGCTTCCAGCACCACCGCCATGCCTACCGGACCGGCCGGCAGGTCGAACAGATCGCCGGTCACCACGAAGCTGCCCGTGGTGACCCACGATTCGGCTTCGTACTTGGCCAGCGTCGAGATGGACGCGTACTCGGCCGGGGTCAACGGCCGCAGCCAGCGATCCAGGTTCATGCGGTAGATCGGCACGCCGTTCGGGCGCGTGCCCTGCTGGGCGCCGAAGAAAAAGTCGTTCACCAGGTTGCCCACCATGCGGCGGCGGGTGCGCTGGAAGTCGTACTCGGCACGGCTCAGCGTGGCTTCCCAGTCGAACCGGTCGCCGAGCTTGCCCCGCAGCCCCACGGCGAGATCGAACGAGCGCTCCTTGTAGTGCTGGTTCATGCTTTCGACGCCGCCCAGGTCGACCGGCGTCAGCAGTCGCGTCGGCCCGATCACCGCGCCGAACTGCGGATCGTAGAAATCGCCGCGCCGGCCCACGCCGTCGGTGTGCGGGCCGGTGATGCTTTCGAATCCGCCCAGCGATTCGGCCTTGGAATCCCACAGCTGCGCGGACGCCCAGCCTTCCAGCCTGTCGCTGAAGTTGTAGGTGCCGAACACGTAGGCGGCGGCCTCGTTCTTGCCCTTGCTCAGGTGCACGTAGCGCTCGTCGTTCCAGCTGCCGCAGGCGTCGCCGAGCGTCTGCACGTTGCCGCTGCTGATGCGGCGGTAGGTCCAGTCGACCAGCTCATCGCCCCAGCGCTGGCAGGTACCGGCCGGCAATGCAATCAACGGATTGCTGCTGCTCGTGCCGCCACGGCGGATGCGTAGCGCGGCGGTGGGTTCCGAACCGATGCGCGGATTGGCCGCCGGATTCCGGCGCAGGTCCCAGTCGTCGCGCTGGAACCCGTACAGCATCTCCTGGTAGTAGTACTGGAACGCGTAGGTGACGCTCCAGTTCTCACCCGTCCTGCCGCCGGTCCATTGCGCGTCGATGCGGTCGCGGCCTCCCATCGTGCTGGTGCCGCCGCGCAGCTTGAAGACGTCGCCCTCATAGCCGCGTTTCATCACCACATTGACCACGCCGGATACCGCATCGGCACCGTAGATCGCCGACGCGCCGCCGGCCAGGATCTCGATGCGCTCGACAGCTCCGGACGGGATGTTGCCGAAGTTCTGGAAATTGCTGCGCCCCTCGTAGGGAAACGGATAGTCCGCCGCGCGGCGACCGTCGATCAGCAACAGCGAACGGCCCGGGCCGAGACCGCGCAGGTTCAGCGGGTGCGCATTGGCCGAGAAGCCGCCCGACAGTTCGGTCTCCACGGCACCGCCCGCCATCACCAGCGTTTCCAGTGCTTCGAAGACGGTCGCGTGCCCCTCGTTTTCCATCTGCTGGGCCGTGATGACCGTCACCGGCGACGGGCCTTCTATCTCGGATCGCTTGATGCGCGAGCCGGTGACCTGCACGGCGGCCAGGTCCTGTGTCTCGGGCGTCGCTTCGGCGGTCGTGGCGGGCACGGGCTTCGGCGGCGGCGCGGGTTTTGCCGGCGTGGTCGCCTCCTGTGCGCGCGCCACGGTAATGACGCCGCTGCGCGTGCTGCGATGGGTCAGGCCACTCCCGCTCAGCACCTTGTCCAGCGCCTGGTTGACCGTGTACTGCCCCGTCAGCGTGGGTGCGGTGTGCCCGCGCACCAGCTCGGGCGGCACCATGATCTGCACTCCCGCCGTCTGCGCGACGCGGTTGAGCGCGTCGCCGAGCGGCTGGCTGCCCACCGCGAACTGGTGCGTGGAAGACGACTGTGCCGCCGACACGGGCGCCGCCGCCATCAGCGATGCGCCCAGGGCCGTGGCCAGGGCCAGTGAAATGACGGTGCGGTGGTGGCGCGATGCCCCTCGCGTGGTGGCTTTCATCGAGTCGTCCCCCTAGGACGTGCTGGGAAATGTGAGATATCGGATGGCGCTCCCCTTCCGAGGCAGACGCAGCACGGCGGCGATCCCTCACTGCACGTCACGCGGTTGCGTCGGGCGATTCCTCCGCTTAGTTTCTCGGCGCATTGCCCCACTCCGGACATCCGCCGCGTGAATCCAGATCCCGAACGCCACGCCGACGACGACAGCCGCCCGGACCCCAGCCAGGACCCGGCACGATCCGACGTCCAGCGCTTCCGTCCCATGCTGGTGCGGTATTTCCGCCGCCACCTCCGGCACGAGGCGGACGCCGAGGACCTGGCGCAGGAGGCGCTGGTGCGCCTGGTGCGCTCGCCCGCGCAGGTGGAGCACGCCGAGGCCTATGTGCTGCGCATCGCCTCCAACCTGTTGCGCGACCGGTTCCGGCGCGACCGCAGCCACCACACCGGTCTGCACGACCCGTTCGACGACGCCCTGCACGAACTGCCGAGTGAGGAACCCGGCACCGACGACGTCTACGCAAGCAGGGAGCGGCTGGAACGCCTGCTGTCGGCGCTGGACGAATTGTCGCCGCGCTGCCGGCAGGTCTTCCTGCTGCAACGCTACGAAGGCATGACCTACACCGCCATCGCGCGGCAGTTGCAGGTCAGCGTGAGTGCGGTGGAAAAACACATGATGCGCGCCCTGCTGCACCTGCAGGCGCGCCTGGCGGAGCCATGAGCAGACCGGACCTCACCCTCATCGATGGCGGCGACGGCATCGACCAGCAGGCGACCCGCTGGTTCGTACGGCTGCGCGCGGACGATGTCAGCGAAGGCGACCGCCAGGCATGGCGGCACTGGCTGCACGCCCGTCCCGAGCATCGCGCGGCCTATGCGCGGGTCGAGGCCCTGTGGTCGTCGTTCGGCGAGTTCGCGACGGCGCCCGAGATCGGGCAGTGTCTCGTCGAGGCGGCCAGGGCGGTCGCGACGCCGGCGCCGACGCCAGAGCCGGCGCCCGCCCGCAGCGTGCGCCGCCGCTGGCCCGCCGCCGTCGCCGCGACGCTGGCGCTGCTGGGCATCGGCGCCTTCTCCGCGCTGCGCTTTGCCGCTCCGGAGGAGATGGCCTACCGGACCGCCGTCGGCGAGCGTCGATCGCTGCAGCTCGATGACGGCACCCGCATCGACCTGGACGCAGGCACGCAGCTCCGCGTGCGCTACGACCGTGGCAGCCGCCATGTCGCGCTCGACCACGGACGCGCCTTCTTCCAGGTCGCCAAGGACGCGGCACGCCCGTTCGACGTGGTGACCGATGCCGGCGCCGTGCGCGCACTGGGTACGCAATTCGAAGTCTCGCAGGTGGCCGGCGCCGCCGACGTGGCGCTGTACGAAGGACGCGTGGAACTGCGCGCGAATGCCGGGGCGCAGGCGCCGGCGCGACGGCTTGGCCTGCTGTCGCCCGGCCAGCAGGCGAGGCTGTCGGCCGGCCGCATGCGGATGCGCACGGCGACGGTCGCCGCCGGCGCGCAGCCGGCCTGGCTGAGCGGGCGCCTGGTCTTCAGCGACACGCCGTTGGCCGAGGCCGTGGCCGAGTTCAACCGCTACAGCACGAACCGCGTGGTACTGGCCGATCCCGCGCTGGGCGCGCAGCGCGTCAGCGGCGTCTTCCGCGGCGACGACGTGCACGGCTTCATCGGTGCGCTCGGCGAGGTCTACGGCATTCCGGAACACCACACCGCCAACGGCACGCATGTGCTGGGGAAATCGCCATGACGCCGCGCCGCCTGGCCGCGTGGTTGCTGCTGTGTGTTGCGTCGCCCGCGCTGGCGCAGGATCAGGCGCCGCGCGCAGACGCCGTGCTCGACGACGGTCCCTATGTGTTCCGGACAACGCCGCGCCACTACGACGCCTGGTGGGTCTGCGACGGCAAGGTCGAACACGAACGGCAGCGCAGGCAGCGCGGTTCGACCACGTTCGCGCCGCGCTGCGGCTACGACCGGCCCGCGGTGATCCCGCCCCGCATCGCCGATCCGGAAGCCGTGCCTTACGACGGTGGCCGCATCGTCGCGCTGTCCGACATCCACGGCCAGTACGACCTGATGGTGCGCCTGCTGCGCGCGCACCGCGTCATCGATGACAACGACGACTGGGCGCTGGGGCGCGACCACCTGGTCATCACCGGCGACGTGTTCGACCGTGGCGGCAAGGTCAACGAGGTGTTCTGGCTGCTGTTCCAGCTGCAGCGGCAGGCGCATGCCGCCGGCGGCACCGTGCACTTCCTGCTCGGCAACCACGAGACGATGGTGCTGTACGACGACCTTCGCTACATCCATGCGAAATACGTCGACATCGCGCGCCTGCTCGGCCGCCCGTACTCCGCGCTCTACGGCAAGGACACGGTGATCGGCGGCTGGCTGCGCACGCGGCCGGTGATGCTGAAGCTCGGCGACACCTTGTTCCTGCATGGCGGCATCGCGCCCGAGAACCTCGACCTGGTCGCCGGCATCGACGCGACCAACAAGGCGTACCGGGGTTCGCTGGGCATTGCCAAGGACACGGTGAAAGCCGATCCGGCGACCGCCCGGCTGTACGACGGCAAACGCAGTCCGATCTGGTATCGCGGCTATTTCAACGGCGAACTCGCCACGCCCGAGGTGCAGACGCTGGTCGACCGGCTGGGACTGGCGCGGATCGTGGTCGGGCACACGACGATGGACGACGTGGTGAGCTTCCACGGCGGCCGCGTGATCGCCATCGACAGCGGGATCAAGCGGGGCGAATCCGGCCAACTGCTCTTCATCGAGAACGGACGGCTGAGCCGCGGCCTGCTGGATGGCACGCGCGAGGCGCTGCCCGAGCGCCAGGCCGCCCCGGCCGACAAGGACTGAGCGGCGTCAGGGCGCCTTCGCCGGCGGCGGCGCCTTCACCGCGACGCGCGTCCCCGCCTGCAGCAGCGCGTTCGGCGCCAGGACGACGCGATCGCCGACGGCCAGGCCATCCAGCACTTCCACCTCGCCGCCCAGGTCGCGACCCAGCAGCACGGGCCTGAACTCCAGCGTCGAGTCGGCGCCGACGCGGACCACGCGCGAGCGTCCCGCCGGGCCGGAGATCGCCGACAACGGGACGACCACCGCCGGCGCCGCGCGCGGCACCTGCAGGCTGACCTGCCCGACCATGCCGGCGGGAATACGGTGGCCGGGATTGGGCAGGCGCAGTTCCACGCGCATGCCGCCCGTCTCGTCGGAAATGCTCTGCGCGCTGCGCACGATCTCGGCATCGAAGCGTTGGCCCGGCAGCTCCGGGAAGCTGACTTCCGCTTTCAGGCCGGGACGCACCTGCAGGGCCGCGCCCTGCGGCACGTCGACGAGGATCCGCAGCGGGTCCAGCGCATTGAGTTCGAACAATGGCGTCGCACTGGCGGCGTCGCCGACCACGCGATCGCCGCGATCGACATTGCGGGCCGCGATCACGCCGGCGAACGGCGCGCGCACCTGCTGGAAGCCCTGGCGCTCGCGCGCGCTGTCCAGCCGCGCCTGCGTCGCCGCCAGCGCCGCCTGTGCGGCGTCGCGATTGGCGCTGCGGTCGCTGTACAACTCGCGTGAGATGGCGCCGGATTCCACCAGCGCGGCCGCGCGGTCGTAGTTCACCCGCGCCAGTTCCATCGAGGCGCGTGCGCGCACGACCTCGGCCTGCGTCTCGCGGACGCTCTGGTCGGCTTCCGGATTGGCGATCACCGCCAGCACCTGGCCGGCCTGCACCGCATCGCCCAGGTCCACCCGCCGCTCGGTGACGAAGCCGGTCGCGCGCGGATAGATCTGCGCGCGCTCGCCGGCCAGCGCACGCGCGGGCAGCGTCATCGTGAAGTCCGTCTCGGCCGCGCGGGCCTGCGCGGTGAGTACCTCGGGCACCGCCTGCACGGCCGGCGCTTCGGCTTCGCCGCGGCTGCAGGCGGACAGCGCGAGCGCCATCGCCGTGAGGATCAGGGCCGGCGTCCGCCGGTGCAGGACAGGCATCGCGGTCATATCGCAACTCCATCGGCGGCATCCGCGCCGGATTCAGTACGGGATTCTGGCTGCCGGCGCTGGCGGCGGCCGAGCACGGCAAGGATCGACGGCACGATGACCAGCGTGGCGGGCGTGCCGAACAGCAGGCCGCCGATGACGGCACGGCCGAGCGGTGCGTTCTGCTCGCCGCCCTCGCCCATGCCCAGCGCCATCGGGATGATGCCCAGCACCATCGCGCTGGCGGTCATCAGCACCGGGCGAAGACGTACAGCGGCGGCCTCATACGCGGCCTGCTCCGGATCGTGGCCGTCGGCGATCAGGCCGCGGGCGAAACTGGTGACCAGCACGCTGTTGGCGGTGGACACGCCGATCACCATCATCACGCCCATCAGCGCGGGCACGCTGAGCGGCGTGCCGGTGACCAGCAGGCCGACCGCGGCGCCGGCGATGGCGATAGGCAGGCCGGACATCGCCACCAGTGGCTGGATCCACGACTGGAAGTTGACCACCAGCACCAGGAACACCAGCACCGCCGACATCAGCAGGCCGGCGGCCAGCTCCCCGTAGGCGTTCTGCATCTCGCCGGCCTGGCCGACGATCTCGATGCGGTTGCCCGGCTTCAGCCGCGGCTCCAGTTCTTTCACGATGCCGCCCAGCGCGGTGTAGACCGCACCGAGGTCGGTGCCCTGCACGTTCGCCATCACGCTGACCGTCGGCGCCATCATCGTGCGCCCCACGCTCGCCGGCACGGTGCGCGGCGAGACCTGCGCGATGTTCCGCAACAGCACCGCCTGGCCGTCTTCGCCGATGCGCAGCGGGGTATTGAGCAGGGTCTCGATGCCCGAGAGGCTGGCCGGTGGCGCCTGCACCTGCACCGTGTACGACGTCGCGTTCGCCTGGTCCACCCAGTACACCGGACTGACCGTGCCGGCCGAGCCGAGCACCGCCAGCACCGCACGGCTCGCGTCCTGCGCCGTGATGCCGAGCTGCGCAGCGCGCGTGCGATCGATGGCGACGAAGTATTCGGGCAGGTCCAGCACCTGGCGCAGCATCACGTCGACCGCACCGGGCACGTCGCGCAGGCGCGCTTCCAGTTCGCGCGCCAGCACGAGGTTGCCGGCGGCGTCGCGACCGTTGACGCGCACTTCCAGCGCTCCGACGGCGGAGCCGGCCAGCGTGCGGCTGGTGGCGTCCGGCGGACGCTCGAACACCTTCACGTCCGGATACTTCTGCGCGACGCGCTCGCGGATCTTCGCCAGGTAGTCCGCACTGGGCCCGTGGGGGCTGCGGAGCTGCAGCATCACCTCGGCCTCGAACGAACCGACCACGGCGCTGTCCACCCAGGCCAGGTTGACCGCGTCGGGGATACCGATCTGTTCGTAGACGGTCTGCAGCTCGCCTGCGGGCACGATGTCACGGATCTCGCGCTGGATCTCGGCCAGCCGCTGCGCGGTTTCCTCGAGCCGCAGCCCGGTCGGCAGGCGCACCTGCAGGCGTACCTGGCCGGCGTCGACATGCGGGAAGTACTCGCGCCCCAGCGACAGGGCCGATACCGCACCCGCGCCGATCATCAGCAACGCGACCACCAGCAGCACGCCCCCGTGATGGCCGAGCCGCACCAGCAGCGCATGGTGGCGGTCGCGCAGACCGTCGAGCGCATGCTCGACCTTGTGGTTGACCGCCAGCAGGCGGCGCTCGGCGGCCCAGCGCGGCGCCTGCCGGCTGCGGATGTCGGCCGGCAGCAGCAGGTAGCAGAGCACCGGAATCAGCGTGCGCGACAGCAGGAACGAGGCCATCATCGCGAAGATCACCGCCAGCGCCAGCGGCGTGAACACCCACGCCGACAGGCCGGTCATCAGCAGGATGGGCGTCAACACGATGCAGATCGACACGGTGGAAACGAATTCGGGGAACACGACTTCCTTCGCGCTGGCCAGGATCGCGCTGCGCACGTCCTTGCCTTCGGCGATGTGGCGGTTGGTGTTCTCCACGTCCACCACCGCGTTGTCGACCAGGATGCCGATGGCGAGCGCCAGTCCGCCCAGCGTCATCACATTGAAGGTGTAGCCGAGCAGGTAGAGCAGCGTGACCGAGGCCAGCAGCGCGAGCGGAATGGCCGACAGCACGATCAGGCTGGATCGCCACGAACCGATGAACACCAGCACCACCAGCGCCACCAGCAGGCCGACCAGGATGGCTTCGTGCCGGATCGAACCGATCGCGTTGTCGACGAACACGGACTGGTCGAAGATCGGCACGATGCGCATGCCGGGCGGCGCCGAAGCCTCGATCTCCGGCAGGCGCTCGCGCACCGAGCGGACGATCTCCACCGCGCTGGCGCCGCCCATCTTGATCAGCGCCACCGACACCGCGCTGGCGCCGTCCATGCGGGCGATGTTGGTCTGCAGGGCGCCGCCGTCGCGCACCGACGCGACGTCGCGTACGTAGATGACGTTGCCGCCGCGCGTGGCGATCGGCAGGTCGAGGAAGCCACCCGCATCGGCCGGGCTGGTCTCCAGGGCGATCTGCAGCTCGCGAGCGCCTTCGCGGATGGTGCCGGATGGCAACGTGGGACTGCCGCGCTCCAGTGCGCCGGTGACTTGCGCGGGCGTCAGGCCGTAGGTCTGCAGCGCACGCGGATCCAGGTCCACCATGATCTGCCGCGCGGCACCGCCGTAGGGCAGCGTCATGCGGATGCCCGGGATGGACTGGATCTGCGAGCGCAGCTGCAGGCGCGCGTAATCGAACAGCTGCGCTTCGCCCAGGCTGTCCGACGACAGCACCAGCTGCAGCACCGGCGTGCTGGAAACGTTGTTGCGCACCACCAGCGGCGGCGACGTGCCGGGCGGCATGCGCCGCAGGATCGTCTGCGATACCGCGGTGATCTGCGCCAGCGCGCGTTCCAGATTCACGCCGGGCTGGAAGTCCACCCGTACGATGCCGATGCCGCTCAGGCTCTCCGAGCGGACTTCCTTGATGTCGTCGACGTTGTTGAGGACGGCGATCTCGGAGAACGAGGTCAGCTTGGCCGCCATCTCCGCCGCGGGCAGGCCGCTGTACGTCCAGATGACGTTGACCGAAGGAATGCCGACCTCCGGCAGGATGTCGGTGGGCATGCGGCGCGCGGACTGCACGCCGAACAACAGGATCAGGATGGCCAGCACGCCGATGGTGTACCGGCGCGACAGCGCGTATTCGACGATCCACATCGGGATGTTTTCCGTCAGCCTTGGGGGAGGTGGCGCCGCCGCATCGCGCAGCGCGGCGGCACGGATGCACGATAGGGCAGTGCGCGGGCTGGCGGTTAGTGCATTGCTGCGCGAAACTTGCCTGATTCTGCAAATCCTGCGGACGCGGCACTGCGTATCCACGCTTCATCGCGCTAAAGTCACGTTTCGCCGCATGGACCCCCACGCCATGAAAGCCAACGGTTTCACCGAAAGCATCGCGCACCTGCCCAACCACGCGCCGCAGGCCGAGCTGGCCGACCGGATTGCCCGATTGGCGACCGACGACGGCGTGCATGCCACCGCCATCCCGTCCCTGTTCCTGATGCGCTTCAGCGAACCGCGCCCCTGCGCGGCGGTGCTGTACGAGCCGCGCCTGTGCATCGTGGCCCAAGGCCGCAAGATCGCCATCCTCGCCGGGGAGACCTACCACTACGACCCGCTGCACTACCTGGTGGTGTCGATGACGCTGCCGGCGCTGGGGCAGATCATCGAGGCCACGCCGGAACATCCGTACCTCAGCCTGCGCCTGGACATCGACATGGAGCAGCTGGGCGACCTGATGCTGGAGACGCCGGCCTCGCGCAGCCCCGAGCCGGTCGACCGCGGCCTGTACTCGGCACGCGCCAGCGGCGCGCTGCTGGATGCGGTACTGCGCATGATGCGCCTGCTGGAGGAACCGGACGACCTGCCCGCGCTGGCGCCCCTGGTCCAGCGCGAGATCTACTACCGGGCACTGACCGGCGACCTCGGCCATCGCCTGCGCGAACTGGTCACCGCCGGCAGCCGTTCGCACCGCATCGCGCGCGCCGTGCAGTCGCTGCGCGACCGCTTCCACGAACCGCTGAGCATCGACGCGATGGCGGAGTCGCTGCACATGAGTGCGTCGTCGCTGCACCACCAGTTCAAGGCGGCGACGTCGATGTCGCCGTTGCAGTTCCAGAAGCACCTGCGCCTGCACGAGGCGCGCCGGCTGATGCTGGGCGAAGGACTGGAAGCGAATGCGGCCGCACGCCGCGTCGGCTACGAAAGCGCGTCGCAGTTCAGCCGCGAGTACAAACGCCTGTTCGGCGCACCGCCGCGGTCGGAGATCGTGCAGTTGCGCGCCACGCCGCCGGCCGGTCGCCAGCAGGACGCCTGATCCGGCTCAGGCGGTCGCGGCCAGCCGCTTCCACTCCCGCGGCGACACGCCGCTGTGCGCCTTGAACGCGCGCGACAGCGCGGCTTCGCTGCCATAGCCGACGTCGGACGCCACCACCTTCAGCGGCTTGCCGTGCCGCAGCGCCTGCTGCGCCAGGCCCACGCGCCAGCCCTGCAGGTACTGGCCGGGCGTGATGCCGAGCGCCCCGCGGAAGGTCGAGGCGAACACCGTGCGCGACATCCCCGCCGCACGCGCCAGATCCTCCAGCGACCAGTCCTTCGCCGGCGCCTCGTGCATTGCGACGATGGCGTTGCGCAGGCGCGGATGCCCCAGCCCGGCGAGCATGCCGCCCTTCACGTCGCCGCTTTCCATCAGTTGGCGCAGCACCTGGATCATCACCACTTCGAACAGCCGGTTGACCAGCGCCGTGCGCCCGCAGCGCTGGGTGAACGCCTCCTCGAACAGCAGCGCCAGCACATCCTCGGCGCCATGGATGCCCGACAAGGGCAGGCAGACCACGTCAGGCAAGGCCGCGCAGATCGGGTTCTGGTCGCCGCCCTCGAAGCGCAACGTCGCGCAGGCCATGTCGACGCCGCGCACCGTGTCGCTGACGAAGCGGTGCGTCAGCGCGCGCGGGAAAAGCAGCAGGCTGGGCTCGTCGATGCGCAGCGAGGTCGTGCCGTAGACCACCTCCAGCGGCCCCTGCCGGATCAGATGCAGCTGACCCACGCCTGTTTCCGCCTCCAGCGTGTTGATGCCGCACAGCGCGCCGGCATTGAACACCTGTGCGCTCACCGAGAAGCGGTCCAGCAGGACGGCCAGTCGATCGACCATGTCGGAACTCCTGATCAAATTTTCAGGATTTTATATCACCTTTCGTACCAGCATGGCGCGCAAAGTACACCTCACCGGACGGCCACCCGCCTACCGCTCTCCCAACCACCCAAGGAAACCGCCATGTCCATCGAAAAGATCCTCTATACCGCCACCGCCACTGCCACCGGCGGCCGTGAAGGCCAGGCCACGTCGTCCGACGGCGTGCTCGACGTCAAGCTGACCACCCCCCGCGAGCTGGGCGGCGCAGGCGGCGACGGCACCAACCCGGAGCAGCTGTTCGCCGCGGGTTACTCGGCCTTCTTCCTGGGCGCGCTGAAGTTCGTCGCCGGCAAGCAGAAGGTCGCCCTGCCTGGCACCACGACCGTCACCGGCAAGGTCGGCATCGGCCAGATCCCCACCGGTTTCGGCATCCAGGCCGAACTGACCATCGCCGCCCCGGGCGTTGCCCGCGAGCAGCTGCAGGCCCTGGTCGACGCCGCCCACATCGTCTGCCCGTACTCCAATGCCACGCGCGGCAACATCGACGTGACGCTGGTGCTCGCCGACTGATCCCTCTCCTTCCTGACCCCCTTTCGCAGGAACCACCACCATGAACGTCTTCACCCGCACCCTCGCCGTCACCCTGCTGGCCGTTGCCACCCAGGTCAGCCTCTCCGCCCACGCGGCACCGGTCACCGCGCCGGTCGCCGTCGAGCGCACCGCCAGCACCCTCACCACCGCCGACGGCGTGCAGCTGTACTACAAGGACTGGGGCCCGAAGAACGGCCCGGTCGTCACCTTCAGCCACGGCTGGCCGCTGTCCTCGGACAGCTGGGAATCGCAGATGATCTTCCTGGCCTCGAAGGGCTACCGCGTGGTCGCGCACGATCGCCGCGGCCATGGCCGCTCCAGCCAGCCGTGGGACGGCAACGACATGGACCACTACGCCGACGACCTGGCCACCGTGATCAACACGCTGGACCTGAAGGACGTGACCCTGGTGGGCTTCTCCACCGGCGGCGGCGAAGTGGCGCGCTACATCGGTCGCCACGGCACCGGCCGGGTCAAGAAGGCCGTGCTGATCAGCGCGGTACCGCCGCTGATGCTGAAGACCGCCGACAACCCGGGCGGCCTGCCGATCGACGTGTTCGACGGCCTCCGCAAGGGCTCGCTGGACAACCGCGCGCAGCTCTACAAGGACATCGCCTCGGGCCCGTTCTACGGCTTCAACCGCCCCGGCGCGAAGGTCTCGCAGGGCCTGATCGACAGCTGGTGGGCCCAGGGCATGCAGGCCGGCCACAAGAACACGTACGACTCGATCGCCGCGTTCTCGGCCACCGACTTCCGCGCCGACCTGAAGAAGTTCGACATCCCCACCCTGATCATCCACGGCGACGACGACCAGATCGTCCCCATCGACGCCGCCGGCAAGGCCTCCGCAGCACAGATCAAGAACGCCAAGCTGCTGATCTACCCCGGCGCTCCCCACGGCCTGACGGATACCCACAAGGACCGCGTCAACCAGGACCTGCTCGACTTCCTGCAGAAGTAAAAAAGACGCACGAACAGCAACGGCCGCTCACGCGGCCGTTTGCTTTTAGTGTCGTTCCATCCCGATGCGCCAGCGAGCCCGCGAGACCCGAAGGGCGGCGGACAAGGATGTCCGCCGTTTTCCGCCTCGCCAGGAAGGCGAGTCGGAAAATCCCGACAGCACCCGAGTCATGGGATTGCTTCGTCGGGGAGTGGCCTTTCTTTTGGTGACTTTTCTTTGGCCACACAAAGAAAAGTTACCGCTAGCCCGAAGGGCTAGCGGAACCCGTGTCATCGCGACCATCACCGCCCATGCGCGAAAGGTCAGCAAGGCAACACGGTCAGCGTGCTACCGGCAGCGTTCAACACCGTGTTGAGCATGCGCGTCGTCACCCGCGCCCGATTGGCCAGGATGTCGGTGAGCAAGGCGAGCAGAATGCCGAGCCAGACCGCGTAGCCATACCCAACGTAGTCGCTGAAGACGACGGTCTGCACCCAGTCCTGATTGAACAGATAGAACCACGTAGAGGCCGCGACGGATCCCAACAGCACGACGGCGGGCACCATCAGGTGCAGGACAGCGCCCCGCTTCCGCCACGCGACCACGCCCAGTGCAAGGAAGATCAACGCATTGGCGCCCGCGACGATCCGGACCTCGCGCTGCAGTCGAGTGGCCGTGTGTGCATAAGCGCTACTCACCAGCGCTTCGAGCCTCGCATCCCGATCATCGAGCTGCGCGAGTCGCGCATCGATCCCAACGCGGACCGGATCCCGCAAGGCGGCACGACAGACGCAGGCCGGATCCGCCATGGCGTCGACCGTGGACGCCACCCGGTTCGACAGCGCCTCCTTCATACGACGCAGCTGCGCGGTTTCCTGGGCATGCGTGACCATCGCCTTGCGCGCCAGTCCGGCCACCGCGCTATCGGATATCGCATCCAAGCGTTCGTGGGTACGGCGCTCGATCTCAGCCACCAGCAAGATACGGGCGGAGGCCTCGATCACGTGCGGGCGTACCATCGACAACGTCCAGAGCGCCGCAAACACGACGAACCCGCACACCGCTACGGCAAGCAGACAACGTCTCACGACGACGCCTGCCGGCGGCCTCACGCAGGGCGCCTCAGGATGAACTCATCATCCAGCGTCTTCCCCACCGCGAACTTGTACCCGCCAACCCGCACGAACCCCTGCCGCTCATAGAACCGCTGCGCGCCGAAATTCTCCGACCACACCCCTATCCATAGCGTCCGCGGCCCGTCCTTCAACAACCACCGCTCGACCTCGGAGAACAACTTCCCGCCCCACCCACCGTTCTGGTGCGAGGCCAGCACGTACAGCCGCTTCAACTCGCCATCGCCGGCCCGCACCTCGGGATGCGGCAGCCCGCACGGCCCGGCCGCGGCATGACCGACGGCGACGCCATCGTCTTCCAGCAACCACACCGCATAGTCCGGATGCGCCAGGATCGTCCGCTGCTTGCCGACGTCGTAGGCATCGGCCAGGAAGGCGGACAGGTCCTCGGCCGGATACAGATGGCCGAAGGTCTCGGTGAACGTGCGCGACGCCAGGTCCGCCAGGACTGCGGCGTCATCGACGGTGGCGCGACGGATTCGCACGCTTACGCGTCCTCTTCTTCGTCCTCGTCCTCTTCGTCCGACTCGTCTTCCTCGTCGGCGTCCTCGTCTTCTTCCTCTTCGTACTCTTCTTCGTAATCGTCTTCGCCGAAATCCTCTCCGTCCCAACGGCCCTGGCCATCCGGCACGAACGTCACCGCCATCGCCGCCGGCGACGTGCCGACGCGCACCAGCCAGCCCCCGAACACGCGCGCACGCTCGGTCACCAGCGCCGCATCGGCGCCTTCATTGCCCAGGCGTTCCCACTCCAGCGAAAAAGCAACTTCCGTCATTTCTTGGTTCTCTCGATCAGTCTTTCTTCGGGCGGACCTGGATGTGCACTTCGGCCAGCTGCTCATCCGGGATCGGCGACGGCGCGCCGGTCATCAGGCATTGTGCGGTGGTGGTCTTCGGGAACGGAATGACGTCGCGAATCGACTCCGTGCCGGCCATCAGCGCGGCGATGCGGTCGATGCCGAACGCGATGCCGCCGTGCGGCGGCGCGCCGAAACGCAGCGCGTCCAGCAGGAAGCCGAACTTGGCTTCCGCCTCTTCCGCGCCGATGCCGAGCAGTTCGAACACCGCGCTCTGCATCTCGGGACGATGGATACGGATCGAACCGCCGCCGATCTCGTTGCCGTTCAGCACCATGTCGTAACCGCGCGACACGGCCGTCTTCGCGTTCGCACGCAGGTCAGCGATGTCGTCGACCGCCGGCGCGGTGAAGGGATGATGCAGGGCGACATAGCGCTCCGCTTCGTCGTCGTACTCGAACATCGGGAAGTCGGTGACCCACAGCGGCCTCCAGCCGTCCTGCACCAGGCCGAAGTCCTTGCCGGCCTTCAGGCGCAGCGCGCCCATGAAGTCGGAGACCTTGTTGTAGCCACCGGCACCGAAGAACACGATGTCGCCGTTGCCCGCGCCGACGTGCTCCACCAGCGCGGCGAACGCGTCTTCCGCAAAGAACTTCCGGATCGGCGAGGAAATCTCGCCGGCCTCGTCGATCTTGATGTAGGCCAGGCCCTTGGCGCCGTACTTGGCGGCATGCGCGGCGTACTCGTCGATCTGCTTGCGGCTCAGCGACGCACCGCCGGGGATGCGCAGCGCGGCGACGCGGCCGTCCGGATCGTTGGCGGCACCGGTGAACACGGCGAACTCGCTGGTTTTCACCAGCTCGGCCACGTCGATCAGTTCCAGCGGGATGCGCAGGTCCGGCTTGTCCGACCCGTAGCGGCGCATCGCCTCGGCCCAGGTCATGCGCGGGAACGGGTTGGCCAGTTCCACGTCCATCACTTCCTTGAAGATGTCGCGGATCATGCCTTCCACCGCGTCCTGCACGTCGCGCTCGCGCACGAAGGCGAACTCCATGTCGAGCTGGGTGAACTCGAGCTGGCGGTCGGCGCGCAGCGCTTCGTCGCGGAAGCAGCGCGCGATCTGGTAGTAGCGGTCGAAGCCGGCCACCATCAGGATCTGCTTGAACAGCTGCGGGGACTGCGGCAGCGCGTAGAACTCGCCCGGGTGCATGCGCGCCGGCACCAGGAAGTCGCGCGCGCCTTCGGGCGTGGCCTTGGTCAGGATCGGCGTCTCGATGTCCTGGAAGCCGCGCGCGTCCAGCCAGCGGCGCAGCGCCTGCACCAGGCGGATGCGGGTGCGCTGCTTGCGCTGCATGTCGGGGCTGCGCAGGTCCAGGTAGCGGTACTTCAGGCGGACGTCTTCGCCCGGGTTCTCGTGGTGGTGGAACGGCAGGGGCTCGGCCTTGTTGAGCACGGTGATGTTCGTCGCGATCACCTCCACCTTGCCGGTGCGGATCTTGGTGTTGACGGCCTCGCGCGCACGCACGACGCCCTCGACCTGCAGCACGTACTCATAGCCCAGCGACGCGGCCACCTTGAACACGTCGGCGCTGGACGGATCCACCGTCACCTGCACGATGCCCTCGTGGTCGCGCAGGTCGATGAAGCAGACACCGCCGAGGTTGCGGGCGACGTCGGTCCAGCCGCACAGGGTCACGGTCTGGCCGATCATGGCCTCGTCAACGAGGCCGCAGAAATGGGTACGCATGGGAACTCCAGAGGGTCGTCCGGACAGCGCCGGAAGGGGTGCGACGGCCACGGGCCGTCCTAGCCGGCTAGTTTACCCGGTCCCCGGCGGGCCTCTGCCTACAATTAACATTCCCGGCGTATGCTGGCGCCTCCCCAGGAGGGCGCCGCCATGAAGAAGCCGCTGTTGCAGTCCGTTCTCGTACTGTTGCTGGCCCTGGCGGCCGGCAGCGCCGCCGCCCAGATTACGCCCAAGGCCTACGCCCCGGAGAACCTGCGCACGCTGTCCGTGCAGGACCAGACCCGGGTCATCAGCCTCGAGTATTCGGAACAGTCCCGCGGCCGCCGGATCCCGGACGACCAGTTGCGGTTCTACCTGGACCAGGTCAACCGCTCCAACTGGACCTTCAGCCGCATCAAGCAGGACATCGCCCAGTCGCTCGGCGGCAACAACGGCGGCTGGAACCCCAACCCGCCGCCCTCCGGCGGGCAGGTCACCTGCGAGAGCAAGGACAACCGTCGGCGCGAGTGCCAGACCGGCTTCCGCCGCAATGCCGTGCTGGTGCAGAACCTGTCGGGCACGCGCTGCATCGAGGGTCAGAACTGGGGCAGCGGCAATGGCACGGTGTGGGTGGACCGCGGCTGCCGCGGCCGCTTCGCCGAAGGCAACGCCGGCGGCGGCTGGGGTGGCGGCAACGGTGGCGTGGTGACCTGCGAGAGTGCGAACGGCGCTTACCGCGAGTGCCGCACCAGCTTCCGCGGTCGCGCGGTGGTGCAACGCAATCTGTCCTCCACCCGCTGCAACGAGAACCAGAACTGGGGCCAGCGCCAGGGCATGGTGTGGGTGCGCGGCGGCTGCCGCGCCGAGTTCCGCGACTCGGGCACCGGCTGGGGCGGCGGGAATGGTGGCGGCAACGATTACAGCGTCACCTGCAGCAGCGACGACAACCGCCGCAAGACCTGCGCGTACGACGCCCGCCAGGGCCGGCCGATCCTGTTGCAGCAGCTGTCCAACACCAGCTGCCGCGAGGGCTACAGCTGGGGCTTTGCGGGCAACCAGGTGTGGGTGGACCGGGGCTGCCGCGGCCGTTTCGGGCCGCGCTGAGCCCGCGACTCAGCCTTCGTCGTCGGCGCCCCACGGCGCCGGCGGCAGCGCGACCGGCGTGGCGAGGTCGAACTCCACCCGGAACAGCCGCCCGTTCGGTCGACTGAGTTCGTAGACGAAGGTCTCCGCCGGGATCAGCTCCATCGCCCAAGTATTGGTCACCGAGGCCGACAGGCCTTCGCGCTGGAACATCGCCACCGAATCGGCATCCACCGGAAACGCCTGCCGCTGCGCCGTACCCGCGTCGGCCGTGTCGCCACCGTACAGGGTCACCGGATCCGGGCTGCCGTCTTCATGCCGATGATCGTGCTTGAGCCGCAGGCCGCCCTCGGTGCGCGTGATGACCCAGGTGCGCGAGTGGTCGTCGCCGACATGGAACGGCACGCGGACTTCCTGCGTCGGCGCATCGCAGCCGCGGACATGCATGACCAAGGCCTTGCCTTCGAAGGGATCGGGCGTGGTCGATGCGGGCTGGTTCGCGGTGATGCGGCCGGCGTAGGCCTTGCCGCAATGCTGGGCCAGCGAGGCGAGAAACGCATCCGCGGGCGCCGGCGACGATGCCTGTGCGGGCGATGCGATGCCGCTGGCGGCGTACAGCGCGGCGAGTGCGATCCAAGTCTTCTTCATGGCATCCCTTCGTGGCAGGAAGGGATGCACCTTACACCGTCGCTCTCAGGACGAGGACGTCGAGGACGGCGATGCCGGCTTGGATTCGGTCTTCGCCGGCGCGCTTTCGGTCTTCGCAGGCGCCGTTTCCGCCGGCTTGGATTCGCTGGACGGCTTCGCGCCTTCGCCGCCGTCAGCGAGGTTGCGTTTCTTGTCGCCGTCCTTCTTGAAGTCGGTCTCGTACCAGCCGCTGCCGGCCAGGCGGAACGACGGCGCCGTCAGCTGCCGCTTCACCGCATGCGCGCTGCACGCGGGGCAGGTATCGGGATCGGGATCGGACAGCTTCTGCAAGCGGTCGAAACTGTGGCCGCACTGGGTGCATTCGAAGGCGTAGATGGGCATGGCGGTCGATCAGGCAACGGGTCGGATGTGGGTGGGGATCGGCGGCAAGGGAATCAAGCCTCGTCGTACAGCGCCGACCAGGCCTCTTCGGCCTTGGCGAGCTGCTGTTGCAGGGCTTCGCGGTCGCGGCCCAAGCGCGCGGCGAGGTCGGCATCGGCATAGGTCTGCGAATCCGCCAACTGCGCATCCACCTCGGCCAGCTTGCCTTCCAGCTCCGCGACCTTGGCTTCGGCGGCGGCCAGCTTGACCGGATTGACCTTGCGCGCGGGCGCCGGCGCGGTCTTCGGCGCGGGTGCGGGTTCGGCGCGCAGCGGCTTGCTGCCTTGGGCCGAGGCGCGCGTGCGCAGCCAGGCGGCGTATTCGTCGAGATCGCCGGCGAACGGTTCGACCACGCCATCGGCCACGCGCCAGAAGGTATCGCAGACCAGGCCGATCAGATGGCGGTCGTGCGACACCATCACGATGGCCCCGTCGAAATCGCTGAGCGCTTCGGCCAGCGCTTCGCGCATCTCGAGATCGAGATGGTTCGTCGGTTCGTCGAGCAGCAGCACGTTCGGTTGCTGCCACGCGATCAGCGCCAGCGCCAGGCGTGCACGCTCGCCGCCGGAGAACCCGTCGACCGGCTCGAACGCGCGGTCGCCGGGGAAATTCCACTTGCCCAGGAAATCGCGGAACGACTGGTTGCTGGCATCGGGCGACAGGTCGCGGAAGTGGTCCATCGGCGACTGGCCTTCGTGCAGCGATTCCACGGTGTGCTGCGCGAAGTAGCCGATACGCAGGTCCGGGTGCGCCATGCGGTCGCCGGCCATCGGCGGCAGCTCGCCCACCAGCGTCTTCACCAGCGTGGTCTTGCCGGCGCCGTTCGGGCCGAGCAGGCCGATGCGATGGCCGGCTTCCAGGCCGAAGCCGACATCGTGGAGGATCACCGCGCCGGGACCGTAGCCGGCCTCGACATGGTTCAACCGGATCAGCGAGAACGGCAGCTTGGCCGGCTCGGCGAATTCGATGCGGAACTCGCGCTCGGCGCGCACGGCCTCGGTGCCGGCCAGCTTGGCCAGGCGCTTCATGCGGCTCTGCGCCTGCGCCGCCTTCGAGGCCTTGGCCTTGAAGCGGTCGATGAAGCTCTGCAGGTGGGCGCGTTCGGCCTGTTCCTTCTCGTGTGCGATCTGCTGCTGGCGCAACTGTTCGGCGCGCTGGCGCTCGAAGTCGGTGTAGCCGCCGGTGTACAGCTTCGCGCCGCCGCCGTGCAGGTGCAGGGTGTGGGTGGCGACGTTGTCGAGGAACTCGCGGTCATGCGAGATCAGCAGCAGCGTGCCGGGATACTTCAGCAGCCACTGCTCCAGCCAGAGCACCGCGTCCATGTCGAGGTGGTTGGTGGGTTCGTCGAGCAGCAGCAGGTCGCTGGGCATCATCAGTGCGCGCGCCAGGTTCAGGCGCACGCGCCAGCCGCCGGAGAACGACGACACCGGCCGCGAATGCGTATCCGCCGGAAAACCCAGGCCATGCAGCAGCTTTCCGGCGCGCGCCTCGGCGTCGTACGCATTGAGCTCGGCCATTTTCTGGTGCGCGTTGGCGACCGCCTCCCAATCCTCGCGCGCGCTGGCATCGGCCTCGGCCTGCAGCACGGCGGCCACTTCGGTGTCGCCGCCGAGTACGAACGACAGCGCCGGGTCCGGCAGCGAGGGGGTTTCCTGGGCGACGCTGGCGATGCGCACCTTGCCGGGCAGGTCGAGGTCGCCCTTGTCGGCTTCCAGCTCGCCCTGTACGGCGGCGAACAGGCTGGACTTGCCGGCGCCGTTGCGGCCGACCACGCCCACGCGGTAGCCGGCGTGCAGGGTCAGGTCGACGTTGGACAGCAGCAGGCGCTCGCCACGGCGGAGCGCGAAATTACGAAGGGCGATCAAGAAACAACCTACGGGGATTTGGGGGACGCGGCCGCGTAGTTTATCGATAGCGCACCCGCTCACACTTGTTAACAAAGCATTGACACACCCACCGTACCCCTGTAACCAGAGCACGTAGCACCTAAGTCCATGGTTTCAAAGGCAACTTTGCAAGCCCTGATCCACTTGAAGCCGTACTTCGCCGTCCTTCGGAGTTCCCCCATGAGCCGCACACTGTCTCCCCTGACCCTCGCCATCAGCCTGGCCCTGGTCGCCCCCGCCACGTTCGCACAGGACGCGGCCCCTGCCGACACCCGTACGCTGGACACCCTGATCGTCACCGGCACCCGCGTTTCCGACCGCACGGTGGCCGAGTCGCAATCCCCCATCGACATCATCACGCCGGAGGCTCTGCAGGCCACCGGCACCACCGAACTGGCGACCGCCCTCGCGCGTGCCCTGCCCTCGCTGAACTTCCCGCGCCCGGCGGTCACCGATGGCACCAGCGGCGTGCGCCCGGCGCAGCTGCGTGGCCTGTCGCCGGACCAGGTGCTGGTCCTGGTCAACGGCAAGCGCCGCCACATCTCCGCGCTGGTCAACGTCAACGGCAGCATCGGCCGCGGTTCGTCGGCGGTGGACCTCAATGCGATTCCCGTGTCGGCGATCGAGCGCGTGGAAGTGCTGCGCGACGGCGCCTCCGCGCAGTACGGATCCGACGCCATCGCCGGCGTGGTCAACATCGTGCTGAAGGGATCCGGCAAGGGCGGCAGCCTGGTCGTCGATGTCGGCGGCTATTCCGCCGGCGACGGCCGCAGCACGCAGCTGTCGGGCGACACGGGCGTGTCGTTCGGCGACGGCCGTGGCTTCGTCCATGTGGCCGGCCAGCTGACCCAGCAGGACGAAACCGACCGCGCCGGTCCGTACCAGGGCACCGCGCCGAACACCGGCAACAATCCGGCGATCGGCCGCGTGGCCTTCGTCTACGGCGATCCGAAGGTGGACGCCGGCGCGGTGTCGGCCAACGCCGGCTTCGACTTCAGCGACAACGTCAGCGCGTACGCGACCGCCATCGCCAGCAACCGCGACATCGTCTCGTTCGCGTTCTACCGCTCGATCGGCCACAACGCGCTGGTACCGCAGGTGTATCCGGACGGTTACGTGCCGGAGATCAACCAGCTCTCGCAGGACCGCTCGCTGGTCGTCGGCGTCAAGGGCGACACCGAGAGCGGCTGGAAGTGGGACGTCAGCTACAACTACGGCTACAACCACCTGAAGTTCTACACCCAGAACACCATCAACTACAGCCTGGGCGCGACCAGCCCGCGCCGTTTCTACGACGGTGCGCTGGAGTACACCCAGAACGTGCTGAACGCCGACGTCAGCAAGCCGCTGGAGATCGGCCTGGCCTACCCGGCCACGCTGTCGTTCGGGGCCGAGTACCGCCAGGAGAAGTGGAACCAGTCGCCGGGCGAACTGAATTCGTACACCGGCAGCGGCGCGCAGGGCTTCGCCGGCTTCACCCCGGCCAATGCCGTGCATTCGGACCGCGACAGTTACGCCGCATACATCGGCCTGGAAGCCGACCTGACCGACAAATTCTCCGCCGGCATCGCCGGGCGCTACGAGGACTATTCGGACTTCGGCAGCGAAGTGTCGGGCAAGCTGTCCGCGCGCTACGCCTTCACCGATGCGGTGGCGCTGCGTGCCACCGTGGCCAGCGGCTTCCGCGCCCCGGCGCTGGCGCAGCAGTACTACCAGGTGGTGACGTCGCAGTACAACGCGTCGCTGGACCGCTTCTTCGAATCCGGCACGTTCCCGGCCACCGGCGCCGTGGCGCAGGCGCTGGGCGCCGATCCGCTGAGCGCCGAGACCTCGCTGTCGTATGGCCTGGGCCTGGTGCTGCAGCCGGTGGATCGCCTGTACGTCACCATCGACGCTTACCAGATCGACATCGACGACCGCATCGTGCTGTCGTCCAACCTGCTGCTGGGCGGCAACGCGGCGGCGCAGGCGCTGCTGGCCAGCCTGGGCGTCAACGGCGTCACCAGCGCGCGCTACTTCACCAACGCCGCCGACACCCGTACGCGTGGCGTGGACGTGATCGCGCAGTACACGGTGCCGTTCGAGAACAGCAGCCTGGCGCTGACCGCCGGCTACAACTACAACAAGACCGAGATCCAGCGCATCGCGCCCAATCCGCCCGAGCTGACCGCCCTGGGCGCGAACCTGTGGCGCATCGGCCGCGACGAACAGGGCCGCATCGAGGAAGGCTATCCGCGCGACAAGACCACGCTGACCGCGGCCTGGAACCTGGCCCGCTGGGACTTCACCTTCGGCGCGACCCGCTATGGCGAGTTCACCACGCGCGTCAGCGAAACCGGCAATCCCGCCAACGACCAGACCTATGGCGCCAAGTGGATCCTCGACGCGTCCACCAGCTACCGTCCCAGCGAGAACTGGACCCTGACCCTGGGCGCGGACAACCTGCTGGACGAGTATCCGGACCGCACGATCTTCCCGAACTCGAACAGCGGCCAGTTCCCCTACAGCAGCCAGTCGCCGGGCGGTTTCAACGGCGCCTACGTGTACGGGCGCATCGCCTACAGGTGGTAATGCTTCCAACGCAGTGAGTGCACCGGAACGCCCCGCCCCGCGCGGGGCGTTTCCGTTGTCGCGCATGGCGATGCTGGCGCGATCGCGTGAATCCGCGGTCAATTTCCGTTTGCGGCATGGCGCCCGCATCGGCGACACTCGACGCCCATGCCGAGGAAAAACGCCGATCGATGCATCATGACACCGACCTGATCAACATCATCGCGGTAGGCTTGGCCCTCGCCTTCGTGCTGGGTGCGCTCGCCTACAAGCTGCGGTTCTCGCCGCTGGTCGGTTACCTCATCGCAGGCATCTTCGTCGGCCCGTTCACGCCCGGCTTCGTCGCCGACCAGGAACTCGCCAACCAGCTGTCCGAACTGGGCGTGATGCTGCTGATGTTCGGCGTGGGCCTGCACTTCTCGCTGGAGGACCTGCTCGAGGTCAAGGCGATCGCGATTCCCGGCGCCATCGTGCAGATCGCGGTGGCCACCGGCCTGGGCTGGGCGCTGGCCTGGGGGATGGGCTGGACCCCGCTCAACGGCTTCGTGTTCGGCTTGGCCCTGTCGGTGGCCAGCACCGTGGTGCTGCTGCGCGCGATGGAGGAGCGCCGCCTGCTGGAGACCAAGCGCGGCCGCATCGCGGTGGGCTGGCTGATCGTCGAGGACCTGGCGATGGTGCTGGCCTTGGTCATGCTCCCGGTGCTGGCGTCCACCTTCGGCCCCGAGAGCAGCGGCGAGCAGGCGACCTTCGGGCGTTTCATGGTCGAGATCGCCTGGACGTTCGTGAAGCTCGGTGCCTTCGTCGCCTTCATGCTGCTGGTGGGCCGCCGCGTCATTCCCTGGACCCTGGAGAAGATCGCCGCCACCGGGTCGCGCGAACTGTTCACGCTGTCGGTGCTCGCCATCGCGCTGGGCGTGGCGTTCGGTTCGGCCATGATGTTCGGCGTGTCGTTCGCGCTGGGCGCGTTCTTCGCCGGCATGCTGCTCAACGAATCGGAGCTGAGCCACAAGGCCGCCAACGATTCGCTGCCGCTGCGCGACGCGTTCGCGGTGCTGTTCTTCGTCTCGGTGGGCATGCTGTTCAACCCGGCGATCGTGGTGGCGCATCCGTGGCAGGTGCTGGCCACCTTCGGCATCATCGTGCTGGGCAAGTCGGTGGCGGCCTACTACATCGTCAAGGCGTTCAAGCATCCCACCGGCACCGCGCTGACCATCTCGGTCAGCCTGGCGCAGATCGGCGAGTTCTCCTTCATCCTGGCCGCGCTCGGCGTGGCGCTGAAGATCCTGCCGCCGGAAGGGCGCGACCTGATCCTGGCCGGCTCGCTGCTGTCGATCATCGCCAACCCGTTCCTGTTCACCTGGCTGGACCGCTGGCAGAAGAAGCAAGACGCGTCGGCACCGGTGCCGGTCGAGCCGGAAGCGCCGCCCGGCCCGTCGCTGGACGTCACCGACCACGCCATCATCATCGGCTACGGCCGCGTGGGCAGCGAACTGGCGCGCGTGCTGCGCGACCGCGGCGTGCCACTGATCGTCATCGACGACAACGGCGACCACGTCGCCCGCGCGCACGACGCCGGTATCCCCGCGATCCGCGGCAGCGCCGCCGCCGACAAGGTGCTGGCCGAAGCGCATCCCGAGCGCGCCAAGATCGCGGTGCTGGCGATCCCGCAACCTCTCGAAGCCGGCGAGGCGCTGGCCAAGCTGCGTGCGATCAATCCCGGCCTGACCCTGCTGGCGCGCGCGCACAGCGAGGGCGAGGTGAAGCACCTGCTGTCGCACGGCGCCGACGGTGCGGTGCTGGCCGAACGCGAGCTGGCGTTCTCGCTGGCCGAAATGGTGATGTCCACGCCGCCCTACCGTCCGCAGCGCGCGCAAGCCTGAGTCCGGCTCAGTCGCGCGCGGCCGGCGCTTCCGCGGCCACTTCCGCCAGCACATCGGCCAGCGGTCGCGGCGCGCCGTAGAGATAGCCCTGCACGCGGTGCACGCCGAGCCGGCGCAGGCAGAACTCGGTGTCCTCGTCCTCGACGAACTCGGCCACGGTGGTCGCACCGAACGCCTTGGCCACCGCGACCGAGGCCTGCACGACCGCATAGTCCTTGCCCAACTGGGCGACGTTTCGCACGAACGATCCATCGATCTTGATCACGTCGACCGGCAGCTCGCGCAGGCGCGCGAAACTCTGCATGCCGGTACCGAAATCGTCGATGGCGATGTGGCAGCCCAGCGCGCGCAGATCGGTGAGCAGGTGGCTGGCGGCGGCGGTGTTGGAAATGGCGGCGGTCTCGGTGACCTCGAAGCACAGCGCGCTCATCGGCAGGGGCGACCCGGCCAGCAGCGTGCGCAGTTCCACCTGGAAACTCATCGACGCCAGGCTCTGGCCGGTGAGGTTGATCGCGATCTCGCGACAGTACGGCAGCGCATCCGGCGACTTCCGCAGCAGCCGGAACAGCGCGCGCACGACCGCCAGGTCGAGCTCGGCGCCCCGTCCGGCCGCCTCCAGCGGCGCCATGAAGCGTACCGGCGACATGATCTCGCCCTTCTCGTCCAGCAGCCGGCACAGCACCTCGCCCGACAGCGTGCGCGGCTCGGCATGCATGTCGGGCACCAGGTCGCGGATGGGCTGGAAGTACAGCGCGACGCGCTCGCTGCGCAGGCTGGCCAGCGCCTCGGTGGCGTCATGCAACTGGCGCCGGTGCGTACGCCGCACCTGGGTATCGCCGACGTCGCTGTAACGTGGGCGCAGTTCGCCATGCTGACGGGCCTCGAACGCCAGATGCGACGCCGCCAGGACAGCGCCATCGACCATACTGGCCTGCGTACCCTTGAACGCGGCAACACCCAGATAGGGCAGCAGCCGGATCGGTTCGCCGCCCACGTCGATCTCCGCATGCTCCACGCGCGCCATCACGCGCTCCCACAGGTCGGCATCCCGCCCGGACCGTGGCAGCAGCGCGAACTGGCCCGTGCCGACGTAATAGGTTTCGACCAGGTCCTCCAGCCGGCGCGCCGCGGCGTTCATCGCCTGCGCCTGCGTATCCAGGCCGAAACCGGCAACCAGCGTATCGGTCTGGTCCAGCAGCAGGTAGCCCAGTTCGGCCCGCGACAGCGGTCGTTCCATCCGACCGCGCAGTGCCTTGAGGTTCGGCAGCCCCGTCACCTGGTCGCGTCGGGTTTCATCGGACAGTTGCTCGGCGAGCGTGGAGCGGTCGCGATTGGTCAGCCACAGGTAGAGCATGGCCAGCAGCAGGATGTTCATCTCCACCGCGATATGCAGCAGATTGAAGAAGCCCACTGCGGTATTGGCGTATTCGGCGGTGCCGGCCACCATGCCGACGAGCAGCAACAGGGTCAGCGACAGCGACAGCATCGCCCAGCGCGGCGGCAGCCGCAGCATGCACCAGGCCAGCACGATCAGCACGGCGAAGCGGTAGTCCATCAGCACCGGCCCGCTCAGCAGGACGGACAGGCCATTGAACGCGTGCCGCACCTGCACCGCGGCCCACAGGCTGACCGCCAGGCCCAGTCCCAGCGCCAACGGCCACCACCACTGCCTGGCGGTGTCGGTGCGCGGGGCGGGCACGGTACGCTCCTGCCACCCGATCACCAACGGCAGCGTCACGACGACCACGCCGAACTGCTTGGCGAAGAACATCTGGAACGCCGTACTCAGCGCACTGGCCGGCGAGGACAGCAGCACGATGCTGAGGCCGAGCACGGCGAGCACCAGCGGATACAGCAGCAGGCCGACCGCGGCGAACCGCATCAGATCGCTCCGCTGTACGCGGGCAACGCCC
Source organism: Pseudoxanthomonas sp. GW835-FHT14C01 (assembly GCF_058793715.1). Taxonomy (NCBI): domain Bacteria; kingdom Pseudomonadati; phylum Pseudomonadota; class Gammaproteobacteria; order Lysobacterales; family Lysobacteraceae; genus Pseudoxanthomonas; species Pseudoxanthomonas sp. GW835-FHT14C01. The sequence continues at coordinate 167,102 of NZ_JBXAGB010000002.1, read as the reverse complement.
CTGCGCGGCCACCCCATCCAGTGAACGCACAGCAGCGTCCACGCGTACTGCAGCAGGTAGCCGGCCGCGCCCCAGGCCAGCATCCATGTCGGCCGCCCGCCGTCGAACAGGTAGACCTGACGGAACGTCCAGCCCGCGAAGGTCAGCAGGAAGCACCCGGCCACCACACGCCGGTCGCGCACCAGCATCGCGATGGCCAGCAACAGCCCGGTGTGCAGGTGGATCAGCGAGGCATCGGCGACGTCGCCGAAGAAATCGATGCGGTAACGGACCGCGACCTGCTGCAGCAGCAGGCACATGCCGCCCAGCAGGAGCACTTGCATGCTCCTGCCCAGGCCACGCACCGGCTGCCCTGCATCATCGGCCATCGGTCCGTCCTTGCCCCTTGCGGCCTCCGCCGCGCGGAGACGATACGACGCGGACCCGCTCCAGTGCAGGTCGCCCCATAACGTTCTACCACGCAATGACGGACGGAAGCAGGACAGCCCCGCCCCGACCGCCCGTCAGCGCGTGACGTCGAACGCCAGTTGCCCGCCCTCCGCACGCACGCGCACCGTGTCGCCCGCGCCGAACGCGCCCGAGAGGATCTTCTGCGCCAACGGATTCTCCAGCTGCGCCTGGATGGCGCGCTTCAACGGCCGTGCGCCGTACACCGGATCGAACCCGACATTCCCCAGCAGCATCAGGGCGGAATCGTCGAGCTCCAGCACGATCTGGCGTTCGGCCAGACGCTTGGCCAGGTAGCGCGTCTGGATGCGCGCGATCTCGCGGATCTGCGCCTTGTCCAGCGGATGGAACACGACGATGTCGTCCAGCCGGTTGATGAACTCCGGACGGAAGTGCGCCTGCACCACGCCCATCACCGCCGCCTTCATCTGCGTGTAGCGTTCCGGGGTGTCCGCCGAGCCATCGCCCTCGGACATGTCCTGGATCAGGCTGGAGCCGAGGTTGGACGTCATCACGATGACGGTGTTGCGGAAATCCACCGTGCGGCCTTGGCCATCGGTCAGGCGACCGTCGTCCAGCACCTGCAGCAGGATGTTGAACACGTCCGGATGCGCCTTCTCCACCTCGTCCAGCAGGATCACGCTGTACGGACGGCGGCGCACGGCCTCGGTCAGGTAACCGCCCTCCTCATAGCCCACGTAGCCCGGGGGCGCACCGACCAGGCGGCTGACCGCGTGCTTCTCCATGAACTCGCTCATGTCGATGCGCACCATCGCGTCGCTGCTGTCGAACAGGAATTCCGCCAGCGCCTTGCACAGTTCGGTCTTGCCGACACCGGTGGGACCGAGGAACAGGAACGAGCCGCTCGGACGGTCGGGATCGGAGATCCCGGCGCGCGAGCGGCGCACGGCGTCGGACACGACCTTGATCGCCTCTTCCTGGCCGATCACGCGGCCGCGCAACGACTGCTCCATCTGCAGCAGCTTCTCGCGTTCGCCCTCCAGCATCTTGCTGACCGGAATGCCGGTCCAGCGGCTGACGACCTCGGCGATCTCCTCGTCGGTCACCTTGTCCTGCAGCAGCCTGAAGCCCTTCTGCTCGGCTTCCTGCGCGGCCGCGAGCTGCTTCTCCAGTTCCGGCAGCTGGCCGTACTGCAGCTCGCTCATGCGCGCGTAGTCCTGCCTGCGCTGCGCGGCTTCCAGTTCCAGCTTCACCCGCTCGATCTGCTCCTTGATCTTCGTCGCACCGGTCAGCGTGGCCTTCTCGGCCTTCCAGATCTCTTCCAGGTCGTTGAACTCGCGCTGCAGCGCTTCGATCTCGGTCTCGAGATCGGCCAGGCGCTGCTTCGACTGCGCGTCCTTTTCCTTCTTCAAGGCTTCGCGCTGGATCTTCAGCTGGATCAGCCGGCGCTCCATGCGGTCCATCTCTTCCGGCTTGGAGTCGATCTCCATGCGGATGCGGCTGGCGGCCTCGTCCATCAGGTCGATGGCCTTGTCCGGCAGCTGGCGGTCGGCGATATAGCGATGGCTCAGCGTGGCCGCGGCCACGATCGCCGGGTCGGTGATCTCGACGCCGTGGTGCACGGCGTACTTCTCCTTCAACCCGCGCAGGATGGCGATGGTGTCCTCGACGCTGGGTTCGCCGACGAAGACCTTCTGGAAGCGGCGCTCCAGCGCGGCGTCCTTCTCGACGTACTTGCGGTACTCGTCCAGCGTGGTCGCGCCGATGCAGTGCAGTTCGCCGCGCGCGAGCGCCGGCTTCAGCATGTTGCCGGCGTCCATCGAGCCCTCGGCCTTGCCGGCACCGACCATCGTGTGCAGCTCGTCGATGAAGAGGATGATCTGGCCTTCGTTCTTGGCCAGGTCGTTCAGTACGCCCTTCAGGCGCTCCTCGAACTCACCACGGAACTTGGCGCCGGCGATCAGCGCACCCATATCCAGCGACAGCACGCGCTTGCCACGCAGGCCTTCGGGCACTTCGCCGTTGACGATGCGCTGGGCAAGGCCTTCGACGATGGCGGTCTTGCCGACGCCCGGCTCGCCGATCAGCACCGGGTTGTTCTTGGTGCGGCGCTGCAGGACCTGGATGGTGCGTCGGATCTCCTCGTCGCGGCCGATCACCGGGTCGAGCTTGCCGGACTCGGCGCGATCGGTCAGGTCGATGGTGTATTTCTCCAGCGCCTGGCGCTGGTCTTCGGCATTCTCCGACTGCACCTTCTCGCCGCCGCGCAGGCGTTCGATGGCGGCGCGCAGCTTCTGCTTGTCGGCGCCGCTGGCCTTCAGCTCCTGGCCCGCGGCCCCGCTGTCGTCCAGCGCGGCCAGCAGGAACCATTCGCTGGCGATATAGGTGTCGCCCGCGTCCTGCGCCAGCTTGTCGGTGACGTTGAGCAGGCGCGACAGGTCGTTGCCGATCGACAGTTGGCCGGCCTGGCCGGTGACCTTCGGCAGCTTGTCGAGCGCCTCCGTCAATCGTTCGCGCAGCACGGGCACGTTGACGCCGGCCTGCGCCAGCAACGGCCGCGAGCTGCCGCCCTGCTGTTCGAGCAGTGCGGCCAGCACGTGGACGGGTTGGATCATGGTGTGGTCGCGGCCCACGGCCAGCGACTGGGCGTCGGCCAGCGCCTGCTGGAAACGCGAGGTCAGTTTGTCCATCCGCATCGGAAGAACCTCAAGGAAGTAGGGGCCGGCGAACGCCAGCCGATGCTACCCAGATGCGGTTAAGCGCAGGTGTTTCAAGACCTGTTGAGACCGGAGTTCACCGTAGGGAGGGCCTTGGCCCACCGTCTTCGCACGTACCGAGGCGGGGCCAAGCCCGCCCTACGCCTTCTTCTGGAGGGACAGTGCGCCTAGCAGCACCGCGAGGGCGGCGTACGCGCCCGCGAACTGCCACAGGATCGTCGCGCGCAGGCCTTCCACGTCCCACGGCAGGTAGATGCCACCCCGCGGATCGACCGAATGGATGATGCCGAACAGCGTCAGCACGACACCGACCAGCAGTGCGACCACCGCGCGCCCGTTGCGCCCGTCGATCATCGCCACCAGCGCGGTGGTCCAGATCATCGCGGTAATGATGAAGCCGTTGCCCAGCGTGACGATCGTGGCCAGGTCCGGCAGGCCGTGGCCGTCGACGCCTTCGTACAGACCGGCGAAACGGTCGGGCGCGATCCACGCCGGATTGCCGAACTTGATGGTCAGCAGGTAGGCGACCGACGGGAGGAAGCCCAGCGCTACCGCGACGGCATGCTTGCGCGGCGTTTCGGTGAACGCCTGCACAGTGATGTCCAGGCCGACATAGACGATGATCGGCGCGAGCACCGCGACCGGCAGCCACTGCACCAGCCCGGACACGTAGCCGAGCACGCCGCCCAGGCCGATGAAGAGGCCGGTCAGCAGCGTATAGCCCTTGCGCGCGCCCATGTGCTTGTACGCGGGCTGGCCGATGTAGGGCGTGGTCTGCGCGACGCCGCCGCAGAAGCCGGCGACCAGCGTGGACACCGCTTCGGCCAGCAGCACGTCGCGCGTCAGGTAGTCGTCGCCGGCCGCGCGCGCGCTTTCGCTGACGTTGATGCCGCCCACCACCATCAGCAGGCCGAACGGCAGCAGCAGCGGCAGGTAAGGCACGGTGTAGGCCAGCCCGTCCAGCCAGCCCAGGGTGGGCAGCGGCAGCGTCACCGCGAGCGGCACGGCGTCGGGCACCTTGAAGCCCGGCGCCCCCAGCCCGGACAGGCCCAGCGCGTAGTACAGCGTGGTGCCGACGACGAACGCCAGCAGCACGCCGGGGATCTTCACCGGCAACCTGCCCTTCGCCACCAGCACGTACAGCAGCAGGCCGAAGGTGACGAAACCGACGATGGGCTGGCGCAGCGTCTCGATCAGCGGCAGGAAGCCGAGCAGCGTCAGCGCCGCGCCGCCGATGGAGCCGAGCAGGCCGGCGCGCGGCACCGCGCGCGTGACCGCATCGCCGAAGAACGAGAGCACCAGCTTCAGCACGCCCATCACCACCAGCGAGGCCATGCCCAGCTGCCAGGTCGCCGTGGCCGCCGCCTGTTCGTCCAGGCCCGCCTGCTTGAAGCCGACGAACGCCGGGCCCAGCACCAGTAGGGCCATGCCGATGCTGGTCGGCGCGTCGAGGCCCAGCGGCATCGCGGTGACGTCGTCGCGCCCGGTCTTCGACGCCAGCCGGTGCGCCATCCACGTGTAGATCAGGTTGCCGACCAGCACGCCCAGCGCGGTGCCGGGGAACATGCGGGTGAACACCACCTCCGCCGGGAACTGGAAGATGCCGATCAGCGCGGCGGCGATGAAGCCGAGGATGGACAGGTTGTCCACCACCAGGCCGAAGAAACCGTTGAGGTCGCCGGGAACGAACCAGCGGCGCACGGGAGTAGCCGATGCGGTCATGGGAGATCAGGGCAAGAGGAAGGAGGCGGAAGATGAAAGGAAACAGCGCCACAGGATAAGCCCCCTCCCCCGTTCACGGGGGAGGGCTGGGGTGGGGTGGGCGACGGAGCCGGTCAATCGTTCACTCACAGGCTTGTCGAGTGAGGCGCCGCTCGCCAAGGAGCGCGCCGTCCACACAGCATGCCCATGCTTACGCTCACGCTCATGCGCCCGCCGCGATCCGCTCCTTCCCCCGCATGCGGGGGAAGGAGCGGATCGCGTCAGAACGATACGTCCACCGCATGACGCGACCACAGTACCGACTGGTGACCGGTCGCCTGCTTCCACGCCAGCCGGATCGCCTCGATGTCGGCGCGGCGCTGCGGGGTGTCTTCGTGCAGCACCACCAGCACCTTGGTCTTCAGGCGGTTCGGTTCGGCGGCACCGCGGAACAGCCACTGGCCATAGGCGTCGAACACAGTCAGGCCATCGGGGAAGCGCGCGGTCACTTCCTTGTCGAGGAAGGCGCGCCACCGTTCTTCGGTGATCGTCTCGGCCTGCGGGCGATCGGCGGGACCTGTCTCCTTGCCGACGCCGAAGTACAGCTCGCTGCGCACCCAGCCGGTGGCCTGCGCCGGGCGCAGCGCATCGCCTTGCAGCGACGCCGTGGTGGTCGAGGGCGCCTCGGCGCGGGGGACGCTGGCGCATCCGGAGGCGGCCAGCAATGCAATGGCCAGGAAAAGACGTCTCGACAACATGGGGAACTCCGGTGGGGATGCGTACTGTCGGCCGCCATCATCGCGCATCGAAATAGCCGGTGGTTATCAGGACATGGGATCACGCCATGGCGCGCGGCGATCATGCGGGGGAACCGGCGGTGTAAGGTTCCGTCACCCCGGCACAGCCGAAAGACCGGGGAAGACGACCCCTACGACACTTCCTGTCCCGATGCCGATCGCACGACCCGTAGCCGCCCGCGTCCCTTCTGGTCTCTCCCCTCCCGGGACCGGCGGCTGCGGCTGTCGTTGCCACTGATCCGGCCGTCGTCGTCCGCTTCACCTTCCCGTACCCACCCGTCAGGAGTTTCCATGTCCCGCCTTACCGTGGCGCCGCTCGGCGCTGCCATCGCGCTTGCCCTCGCCTTTCCCGCGCTCGCCCAGCAGGCCCCCGCCGCCGGCACCACCGACCTGGACGCGGTGATCGTCACCGGCACCCGCGCCAGCGACCGCACGGCGCTGGAATCGACCTCGCCGATCGACGTGCTGACCGCCGAGGACATCCGCAAGGCCGGCGTGCTGAATGGTGAGCTGGGCAGCGCGCTGCAGGCGCTGCTGCCGTCGTTCAACTTCCCGCGCCAGTCCAACTCCGGCGGCGCCGACCATGTACGTGCCGCGCAGCTGCGCGGCCTGGCGCCCGACCAGGTACTGGTGCTGGTCAACGGCAAGCGCCGCCATACCACCGCGCTGGTGACGACGGGTTCGAAGATCGGCCGCGGCACCACGCCGGTGGACTTCAACGCGATCCCGGTCACCGCGATCAAGCGCATCGAAGTACTACGCGACGGCGCCGGTGCCCAGTACGGTTCCGATGCCGTCGCTGGCGTGGTCAACATCATCCTCGACGACGCGCCCGAGGGCGGCGCCTGGGAAGCCAGCTTCGGCCTGCACCACACCGATGTCGAGCCGATCCACCGGACGCTCACCGATGGCCAGACCAGTTTCCTGTCGGGCAAGGTCGGCACGGCAGTCGGCGATGGCGGCTTCTTCCGCGTCGGCTTCGAGCTGAAGAACCGCGAGGCCACCAACCGTGCCGGCTTCGACCAGGTGCCGCCGTGGGACCAGTCGCCGGCCAACCTGGCCGTGCAGGGCCAGCGCAACTACCACCTGGGCGATGGCGAGTCGAAGGACATCAACGCCTGGGTCAACGCCGGCCTGCCGCTGGGCGAGGCGTCGGAGTTCTACATCTTCGGGACCTACAACAAGCGCGACACCGTCGGCGCCAACTACTTCCGCTATCCGGATGGCGTATCCAACTGGCCCGAGGTCTACCCGAACGGTTACCGCCCGGTCTCGCTGGGCGAGAACCAGGACGTCGCCATCGTCGGTGGCGTGCGCGGGCAGTGGGGCAGCTGGGACTACGACGCCAGCGTCAACCACGGCGGCAACAGCTTCACCTACCGCCTGCGCGACTCGCTCAATGCCTCGCTCGGCCCGACGAGCCCAACGCGCTTCAAGACCGGCGACTACGAGTCCTCGCAGACGCTGGCCAACCTCGACCTGAGCCGCGGCTTCGGCAGCGGCGACACCACGCACGACGTGGCCTTCGGCGCGGAATTCCGCTTCGAGGACTACGAAACCGGTGCCGGCGATCCCGCCAGCTACGCGGCCGGTCCGTACATCGACCGCCCGACCGGCTCGCAGGCCGGGGGCGGCCTGACCCCGCAGGACGTGGCCAACCTCGACCGCGATGTCGCCAGCGTGTACGCCGCGCTGTCCAGCCGTTTCGGCGAGAAGCTGACCACCGACGTCGCCGTGCGCTACGAGCACTACAGCGACTTCGGCGGCGAACTGACCGGCAAGGTCGCCGCGCGCTACGAATTCGCCCCGGCGTTCGCGCTGCGCGGCGCGCTGTCGAACAACTTCCGCGCGCCGTCGCTGGCTCAGATCGGCTACGAGTCCACATCGACCGGCTACAGCGCCGCCGGCCAGCTGACCCAGGGCCGCCTGCTGTCGGTCAACAACCCGATCGCCCGCGCGCTCGGCGCGCAGGCGCTGGACCCGGAGAAGTCGATCAACGCCAGCCTCGGCTTCACCAGCCGCATCGGCGAGCACTTCGACCTGTCGCTGGACGTCTTCCACATCGAGATCGACGACCGCGTCGCGCTGTCCGAGAGCATCACCGGCGACGTGCTGACCGACTTCATCGAGGACGAGTTCGGCGTGCGCGGCGTGCAGAGCGTCAGCTTCTTCACCAACGCGGCGGACACGCGCACCCAGGGCGTGGAACTGGTGACCAATTGGCGACAGGCGCTGGCTGGCGGCAACCTGCAGCTCACCGGCACCTACAGCTACGCCAAGACCGAACTGAAGAACGTCGTCGCCACGCCCGCGCAACTGCTGGCGCTGGATCCGTCCTACCAGCTGTTCGGCGTGGAAGAGAGCAACACACTGACCGATGCCGCCCCGCGCACCCGCGCGCAGCTCACCGCCAACTGGAACGACGACCGCTGGAACCTGCTCGGCCGCGTCAGCCGGCACGGCAGCGCCAAGCGCGTGTTCAATTTCGGGGGCGGCTTCGAGCCCGAGCAGCGCTACGGCGCCGAGTGGCAGCTCGACGCGGAAGTGGAATACAAGCTCACGTCCAAGTGGAGCGTTGCGCTCGGCGGCCTCAACCTGACGGACGAGTACCCGGACCTGTCGAACGAGGACATCTACTACTTCGGCAACCTGCCGTACGACGTGCTCTCGCCGATCGGCAGCAACGGCGCGTACTACTACACACGGGTGCGCTACACCTTCTGAGTTCCATGGCCATCGCCGCCTCCGCCACGGAGGCGGCACCGAACTGATCGGACGGGCGCCGCGGCACGGGAACGGGCGGGCAACCGTCGCGCGAGGGAAGGCAGGCTGGCCCTCCCCGCGCCGGCGTCCGGACGATCAGACCGCGCCCCGCTGCGGGTCGGCGCCGCCGACCACGAGCGCATCGCAATGCGCCGGGACGGGGAACAAAGTGGACACCGCCCCGCAGCCAGGCATGAAGAACGCGTCGCCACGCGCCCGGATGGCGAACGATGAGGAAACCGTTCCGCGACTCAGCGCCGAGCGAAGACATCGCACTGCGTGCGAACGGGTAAACGGCGTGGACACTTCGTTGCAGCCAAGCTTGAAGAATCCGTCCTGACGCAACGAACAATCCGATTTCACGGTCGCGACTCACGTCGCTCCTACAGGAATCGCGCCCGCTCGTCGTCCGTCGGAACACGGCACGCCGTCGTCCCGAACCACCGGTACCGGTTCCGCGCTACCCACCGGTACAACGGATCACGCAACACGCGCGGCACCACCGCCATCACCCCCGCGAGCCGCCACACACCACCGAGCCCGGTCAGCACGTGCCGGATCGCATCGCTGTCCGTCCAGGCCTGCGCGCCCTCCACCAGCAGGAACGAGGCCGGATCGTCGGGATCCAGGCCGTGTCCCGCTAGCAGCGCGCGGCCCGCATCCGACTGCATCGCGGCGAACCGGTAGCGACCTTCACGATCGTGCCTGAGCAGGAACCGCACCCAACCGTTGCACAGGACGCAGACACCATCGAAGACGATGACCGCTCCCTCGTCGCGCACCGGATCAGTCGACATCCAGCCAGCCCCGGTAATGCACCAGCAAGCCGGCGAGCGGCAGCGAGGCCCACACGTCGAAGCGGTAGCGGCTGCCATCGGCGGATTCGCGCGCGCCCACGCCGGTGAACCAGCGCGCCGGCAGCGACAGGCCGAACACGCGGACACGCACGACGCGCCACACGAGGGCCTCGTTTTCCACCGCCAGCCGGAACCCGAACGTCGCCAGTCCTAGCCGCTCGCACAGCACGTCGCCCTCGCACCACAGGCGCGAGGGCATCGCGCGACCGCCGATGAAGCGGGTCCAGTGTTCCCGCGCCGGCGATGCGTCGATCTCGACGCCCAGGGGACCGCTGCCGGCGGGCGGGAGATGCGTGGCAGCGGCGATGCATCGCGACAGGAGGCCACTGCCGCGTTCCACCTCGACATCCCCCCGATATCGATGCGTTCCCTGCGCAAGATGCAACGCGCGCACCGGCGCCGCCAGCGTGTCGAACCCCGGCCCCAGTACCTGTGCGAACAACGACCTTACGGCTGTATCCATGCCAGCGTGGCGATGCGTCCGCTGCGGCCGTCGCGGCGATGCGAGAAGAAACGCGCGGGCTCACTGATCGTGCAGAGGTCGCCGCCGTGGATGTCGGCCGGCACCATCCCGCGCGCCACCAGCCGCCGCCGCGCCAGCGCGGGCAGGTCGGCCCGCCAGTGGTCCGGGCGCGTCGGAACGAAACACGCTGCAGCGCCGGCATCGTGCGCGACGAACACGTCGAACACATCCTTCCCCACCTCGTAACGCGCCGGGCCCGCGGCAGGACCGATCCAGGCGACCACGTCCGCAGCCGGTGTCCGCATCGCGCCGAGCGCGGCTTCCAGCATGCCTTTCGACAGCCCGGGCCAGCCGGCGTGCGCCGCGGCGATCTCGCGGCCGTCCTTCGCGGCGAACACGACCGGCAGGCAATCGGCGGTCAGGATGGCCAGCACCACGCCGGGCGTCGATGTCACCAGCGCATCGGCGACCGGCTCCGCGGCATCCGGAGCGGCCGGCGCGTCCACGCGCAGCACGTCGATGCCATGAACCTGCTTCAGCCAATGCGGCGCGGACGGCAGGCCGGCGAGTTCGACCAGCTGCGCGCGGTTGCGCGCGACGACGGCCGGATCATCGCCGTCGGCGGCGTACCGGTTGCCCAGATTGAACGTGTCGAACGGCGCCGTGGAGAACCCTGCGCCGTGCCGCAGCGTGGTGAAGGCATGCACGCCGGCCGGCGCCGGCCAGTCGGCGGGCACCGCCGGCGCGGGGTTCATCCGCGCTTGGCCTGGCTGTCCGCGCGCAATGCCGCCAGCAGCGCGACCATGTCGGCCGGCACCGGCGCGGTGACGCGGACCGGTTCGCCGCTGACGGGGTGCGCGAACTCCAGCGTCTCGGCGTGCAGCGCCTGGCGGCGGAAGCCGCGCAGCACCGCGATCAGTTCGTCACTGGCGCCCTTCGGCAGCCGCAGCGGCCCGCCGTACAACGGATCGCCGACGATCGGGTACTTGATGTGCGCCATGTGCACGCGGATCTGGTGCGTGCGCCCGGTTTCCAGCCGGCATTCCAGCGCCGTATGCGCACGGAAGCGCTCGCGCAGGCGGTAGTGGGTGACGGCGTCGCGGCCATCCTCGCGCACCGCCATCTTCAGGCGGTCGCGCGGGTGGCGGTCGATCGGCGCGTTGGCGGTGCCGCCGGACACCATCGCCCCGACCACCACCGCCAGGTATTGCCGGTGCACGTCGCGCGAGGCCAGCTGCGCCACCAGCGAGGTATGCGCCGGCAGCGTGCGCGCGACCACCATGACGCCGGAGGTGTCCTTGTCCAGGCGATGCACGATGCCCGCGCGCGGCAGCGCCGACAGCGACGGATCGCGGAACAGCAGCGCGTTGACCAGCGTGCCGGTCGGATTACCGGCGCCGGGGTGCACGACCAGCCCGGCCGGCTTGTCCAGCACGAAGACGTGCTCGTCCTCGTATAGGATGTCCAGCGGGATGTCTTCCGGCTCGGCATGGGTCTGGGTATCCAGCACCACGTCCAGGCTGGCGGTCTCGCCGCCGCGGACGGGGTCGCGCGGGCGAACCACCTGCCCGTCCAGCAACGCATTCCCCGACTTGATCCACTCGGTCAGGCGCGAGCGGGAGAATTCGGGGAACAGCTCCGCCAGAGCGGCATCGAAGCGCCGGCCGGCGGCGCTGGCGGGCACGATGGCGGTGCGGGGGGTATCGGGGGCGTCGGCGGAATCGGATTCGGTCATGCGGAAAGGCGTCCAGGCAGGCCATGTCCCGGTCCGTATTGGCCGAATGTTCATGGCGAAGGCGGCGCCTAGGCTATCATCGACGGCCTGTTTCCCTGCCGCGGCCCTGCCGCCAGCCCATGACCCAGCGTGCCTTCCCCCGCTTCTCCCGCTCCTTTGCGACCTCCCGCTTCGTCCTGCTGGCCCTGGTCGTCGCCTTCGCCGGCACCGGCTGCGGCAAGATCTTCAAGAAGAAGGGTGCCGCCGAGAACCAGCCCGTCGAGGTGATGTACGAGGAAGGCCACCGTGCGATGGTCAACAACAACTGGGACCGCGGCCTGCAGAACTTCCGCCGGCTGATCGCCCAGTACCCGTACGGCCCGTACACCGAGCAGGCGCTGATGGAAACGGCCTACGCCGAGTACAAGGCCGGCAAGCTGGACGATGCGGTCACCACCATCGACCGCTTCATCCGCACCTATCCGACCCACCGCAACATTCCGTACATGTACTACCTGCGCGGGCTGTCCAACTCCAACCGCGACACCGTGTTCCTGCAGAAGGTGTGGCGCCTGGACGCCAGCCGCCGCGACCTGGCCACGCCGATGCAGGGTTACAACGACTTCGCCCGCGTCGCCGAGAACTACCCCAACAGCCGCTACGCCGCCGACGCGCGCCAGCGCATGATCAGGCTGCGCGACCAGTTCGCGCTGCACGAGCTGGACACGGCGATCTACTACCTGCGCCGCGACGCCTGGGTCTCGGCCGCCAGCCGCGCCCGCTACCTGCTGGAAACCTACCCGCAGAGTTCCTACCAGAACGATGCCATCGCCGTGCTCGCCGAGGCCTACACCCACCTGGGCAATCAGACGCTGGCCGCCGACGCCAAGCGCGTCCTGGAACTCAACGACCCGCAGCATCCCTGGCTGACGGGCAATTTCCCGAAGTACCCGTGGATGGTGCGCCGCCTGAACCCCTTCGCCGGCGAGAAATCCAGCAACACGGTCGACAAGCGCAAGGACGACTGACGCAGTCGGTTCCTTGCGGGAACGAAAAAGGGCCGCGAGGCCCTTTTTCTTTGGCGGCGGTGCGCGTTGCCGCGATCAGTCGGTCGCGCGCGCCTGGTCCCAGTCAAAACGCGTCAGCACCGCCAGCTGCCGCGGCTCCATCACGCCGTTGTGTTCGATGCCGTCGATGATCCAGGTCGGGAACACCGTGACGCCCGCCGCCGCGCAGGCGGACGCCATCGGCGTATTGCGACCGCCGGGAGAGCACTCCACGTACGGCAACCGCTCCGCCGCATGGCCGAAGTGACGCTTCTGCCGGCTGCATTCCACGCACCACGACGCCCCGTAGAACGTCGCCCCGTAATCGGCCAGATGCTGCGCCAGCGCTTCGGCGCGGCGGCTTTCCGGCCGCTGGTGCAGCAGCCCGCTCTGGTGCACGTGCAGCGCTGCCACGACCAGCAGCACCGGCACCGCCTGCACGCCCCACCAGCGTCCCCAGGTCTGCCCCGGCGCGGAGGCCGGACGACGCACCTGCAGCCACACGAACATCGCGATCAGCACCGCCAGCGACGCCAGGCAACCGAGGCAGAACGCGTCGAGCACCCGCTTGCCCACCACCGTCAGGTACACGCTGATCGCCAGCCCCAGCAGCACCAGCCGCCATTGCCGCTGCCAGCGCAGCAACGGCGACGCCTTTCCGGCCAGCGACACCAGCGCCACCACCGCATACAGGCCGAAGCCCCACAGCGCCATCGGCAGACCGAGCAGCGTGGACCAGCTGCTGCGCTGGATCGCGTCGCAGCCGCCGTCGCCGGTGCAGAACGCGGACGCCGACCCGCTGCCCGCCGTCCACGCCAGGTAACCGGTGATCAACAGGCCCAGCACCGACAACGCGAGCATCGCGCGATCCGGCGGCGTCGCCGCGCGCGGGGCGGACGCAGCGGGACGGTCGCGGTGCGACGCGCGCTTCTTCTTTCGGGTCATGCGGATCTCCGGAGCGATCGGGCGTCGCGCGGGAACGGCCTCACAGCGCGTACTTGTTGGTGATCGGGTAGCGGCGCTCGCGGCCGAAGGCCCGGCGGGACACCTTCGGCCCGGGGGCGGCCTGGTGGCGCTTCCACTCGTTGATGCGCACCAGCCGCAGCATGCGGTCGACGGTGGCGGCGTCGAAACCGGCCGCGACGATCTCGTCGCGCGACTGTTCCTGGTCCACGTAGCGGAACAGGATGGCATCCAGCACGTCGTACGGCGGCAGCGAGTCCTGGTCCTTCTGGTTCTCGCGTAACTCGGCCGACGGCGGACGGTCGATCACGGCGGGCGGGATCACCGGCGCACCGCCGACGGTGTTGCGCCAGCGCGCCAGCGCAAACACCTCGGTCTTGTACAGATCCTTGATCGGTGCGTAGCCCCCGCACATGTCACCGTAGATGGTGGCGTAGCCGACCGCGTATTCGCTCTTGTTGCCGGTGGTCAGCAGCAGCCCGCCGAACTTGTTGCTCAACGCCATCAGGATCACGCCCCGGCTGCGCGACTGCAGGTTCTCTTCGGTGGTATCGGCCGCTGCGTCGCCGAAGACCGGAGCGAGGGCGTCCAGGAACCCCTTGAACGGCGCCTCGATCGACACCGCCTCCAGCCTCACGCCCAGCGCGGCGCACTGCTCTGCGGCGAGGTCGTTGGACAGGCCGGCGGTATAGCGCGACGGCAGCCGCACGGCAGTGACGTTCTCCGCGCCCAGTGCGTCGACGGCCAGCGCCAGCACCAGCGCCGAGTCGATGCCGCCGGACAGGCCCAGCCACACCTTCGAAAACCCGTTCTTGCCGCAGTAGTCGCGGATGCCGCGCACGATCGCGCGCCACGCCAGCGCATCGCGACTCTCGTCGCCGTCGTCCATCCAGGCTACCGGACTGAACTTGCGCGTCGCCGCGTCGAAATCGACCACCAGCCACTGGTCGGTGAACGCCGCCGCGGCCGGGTGCACCGTGCCGTCGCCGTCGGCGACCACGGAGGCGCCGTCGAACACCACCGCATCCTGCCCACCCACCACGTTGAGATACGCCAGCGCCATGCCGGTCTCGCGCGTGCGCTCGGCGATCAGCGCATCGCGCTGCGCATGCTTGTCGCGGTCGAACGGCGACGCATTCGGCACCAGCGTCAGCACCGCACCGGCCTTGGCGGTGTCGGCCAGCGGCTCGGGGAACCAGAGGTCCTCGCAGATCACCAGGCCCAGCGGCACGCCCTTCACCTCGAACGTGCAGGCACCACCGTCAGGATCGACGTCGAAATAGCGGCGCTCGTCGAACACCGCGTAGTTGGGCAGTTCGCGCTTGCGGTAGGTCGCGTCGACGACACCGTCGCGCAGCACGCTCGCGGCGTTGTAGACCACGCTGCCCGCACTCTGCGGCCAGCCGACCACGGCCACGATGCCGTGCGTGACCGCCGCGATGTCCGCCAGCGCGGTCTCGCAATCGGCCAGGAAGCGTGGCCGCAGCAGCAGGTCTTCCGGCGGATAGCCGCTGACCGCCAGTTCGGGAAACAGCACCACATCCGCCCCGTACTCGTCGCGGGCCTCGGCGATCATGCGCTGGATGCTGGCGCTGTTCTGCGCGACGCCGCCGACCGGGAAGTCGAACTGGGCCAGGGCGATGCGGAGGGTGGGTGTCATATCGGCCTTCAGGATCTGCCCCTTCCCCCGCGCGCGGGGGAAGGCTGGGATGGGGGCGAGCGTCCGAGATCGCTGAGTATCAGCGCCCGAACGCCTTCGAGGTTCGCCATGACCTCATTATTCCAGAAGCGCAGGAGGTGGAACCCCTTCTCCCGCAGAAATGCGTCGCGCGCGCGATCGGTCTCGGCGCACATGTGCTGTCCGCCATCCACTTCCACGATCAATCCCGCTTCCACACAGGCGAAATCAGCGATGTAAGGCCCGATGGGGTGCTGTCGACGGAAACGGACGCCATCCAACTGGCGATCCTTGATGATACCCCAGAGTTTGCGCTCTGCCAGCGTCATGTCCCGACGCAACTCGCGCGCACGGTCGCGCTTCTGTCCTTGTCGCATGGGCACGTCCTGTGCGGTGGCTGCTGGTGCATTTTGCCCCCATCCCAGCCTTCCCCCGCAAGCGGGGGAAGGGGCTGATCGCGCGCAGATCAGGATCAGGATCAGGATCAGGATCAGGGGCTGTGGCTGTGGCTACGTCGGTAGCAGGGCGAGCCATCAGCGCTCCAGACAAGACCCCCTCCTCCGCTTGCGGGGGAGGGTTGGGGTGGGGGCCGACGGAGCACCGGCGCCCCGGCGCGAACGGGACAACCCGAACGCACCGCCCTATACCCTCAAAACAGAAAGCCGCCCGAAGGCGGCTTTCCGTATCACGCCGGTGGGCGCGACTTACTTCTTCAGGCGCGCCGCGATGGCCGCACCCAGGTCGCCGGGCGAACGCACGGTGGTCACGCCCGCGGCTTCCATCGCCGCAAACTTGCCTTCCGCCGTGCCCTTGCCGCCCGAGGCGATCGCACCGGCGTGGCCCATGCGCTTGCCGGCCGGCGCCGAGGCGCCGGCGATGAAGCCGACGACCGGCTTCTTCACGTGGTTCTTGATGTACTCGGCGCCGGCTTCCTCGGCGTCGCCGCCGATCTCGCCGACCATGATGATGCCTTCGGTCTGCGGGTCTTCGTTGAACAGCTTCAGGCAGTCGACGAAGTTCAGGCCGTTGATCGGGTCGCCACCGATGCCGATGCAGGTCGACTGGCCGAGGCCCACTTCCGTGGTCTGCTTGACCGCTTCATAGGTCAGCGTGCCCGAGCGCGACACGATGCCGATCTTGCCCGGCAGGTGGATGTGGCCCGGCATGATGCCGATCTTGCACTCGCCCGGGGTGATCACGCCGGGACAGTTCGGGCCGACCAGCACGGTGTCCGGATGGGCGCGGGTCAGCACGTTCTTGACGCGCAGCATGTCCAGCACCGGGATGCCCTCGGTGATGCAGACGATGACCTTGATGCCGGCAGCAGCGGCTTCCAGGATGGCATCGGCCGCGAACGGCGGCGGCACGTAGATGACGGACGCGTCGGCGCCGGTGCTCTTGACGGCATCGGCCACGGTGTCGAACACCGGCAGGTCGATGTGGGTGGTGCCGCCCTTGCCCGGGGTGACGCCGCCGACGACCTGGGTGCCGTACTCGATCATCTGGGTGGCGTGGAAGGTGCCCTGCTGGCCGGTGAAGCCCTGCACGATCACCTTCGTGTTCTTGTTGATCAAAACGCTCATGGAGGATTCCTGATTCGGTGACGTGGGTTAGGCGGCGTTCTTGACCGCTTCAACGACCTTCTTGGCGCCGTCGTTGATGTTGTCGGCCGGAATGATGGCCATGCCGCTGTCGCGCAGCAGCTGCTTGCCTTCTTCCACGTTGGTGCCTTCCAGGCGCACGACCACCGGCACCTTGACGCCCACTTCCTTCACCGCGGCGATGATGCCCTCGGCGATCATGTCGCAGCGGACGATGCCGCCGAAGATGTTGACGAAGATGCCTTCGACCTTGTCCGAGGACAGGATCAGCTTGAAGGCCTCGATCACGCGCTGCTTGTTGGCGCCACCGCCCACGTCCAGGAAGTTCGCCGGCTCGCCGCCATTGAGCTTGATGACGTCCATGGTGGCCATCGCCAGGCCCGCGCCGTTGACCATGCAACCGATGTTGCCGTCCATGGTCACGTAGTTGATGTCCATCTCCGAGGCCAGCACTTCGGTCTCGTCTTCCTGGCTCTTGTCGCGCATCGCGACCAGGTCCTTGTGGCGGAAGCTGGCGTTGTCGTCGCTGTTGAACTTGCCGTCCAGCGCGTACAGGTTGCCGTCGTCCAGGATCGCGAGCGGATTGATCTCCACCAGCGCCAGGTCCTTCTCGTTGAAGATGCGGTACAGGTTCACCATGATGTTGGCGAACTGGCCGGCCTGCTTGGCCGTCAGGCCCATCTTGAAGCCGAACTCGCGGCCCTGGTACGCCTGCACGCCTTCGACGAAGTCGACGTTGAGCGTATGGATCTTGTCCGGCGTCTCGGCCGCGACCTGCTCGATCTCCATGCCGCCTTCGGACGAGGCGATGTAGGTGATGGTGCGGGTGCCACGGTCGACCAGCACCGACAGGTACAGCTCCTTGACGATCTCGCCGGCAGTGGTCACCAGCACCAGGTTGACCGGCAGCTCGACGCCGGCGGTCTGGTAGGTGGCCATCTTGGTGCCGAGCATCTTGGCGGCAGCCGCCTTCACGTCGTCGGTGGTCTTGCAGAACTTGACGCCGCCGGCCTTGCCGCGGCCGCCTGCGTGGATCTGGGCCTTGACCATCCAGGGGCCGTTGCCGAGGGACTGCGCGACCGCAACCGCTTCGTCCGCCGTGGAGGCGACTTTGCCGGCCGGGACCGGGATGCCGTACTCGGCCAGCAGCTGCTTGGCCTGATATTCGTGGAAATTCATGCGTCACCGTGGGTAGGGAACAGAAGACACCGCCCGGGCCGGGGCCACGGGGGCGGCGGCTGGGCGAGCCCCCTATTGTCGCCGACGCGGCCGGGGGGCGCAAAACCCGGGGTCTAAGTCTTTGGTGGCAAAGGGCGGACCGGGCGTTCCGGCGGCCCGCATGCCTATACTGTCGCCCTCGCTACAGGGGAAGTACGCGTTTGCGCCAGGCCCAGTCGCTCCTGTCCCGCATCGAATCGGTACCGCGCCGCGAGCTGTATTTCTTCGCGCTGTACCGCGTCCTGGAAGCCGGCATCCTGGCCGCGCTGCTGTTCAGCCCGTTGGGCGAGGTGCTCGGCGCGCCCCGCCATCCGGATCTCGGCACCGTCGTCGCGGTGGGCTACCTGGTGCTGGCGCTGGTGCTGTTCTTCGTCGGCCGCAGCGTGCAATGGCTGGTCTGGATCGTGTTCTTCAGCGTGTCCGCCGACATCGTGGTCGCGGCGCTGATCACCCATGCCCTGCCCAACGCCACCGCCGGCGTGGCGATGATGCTGCTGTTCAACGTCTCCGCCGCGGCGCTGCTGCTGCCGTCCACGCGGATGGCGCTGGCGGTGGCCGCCCTGGCCATCGGCGTTCTGTTCGGCGAGTACCTCTTCACGCTGTTCCACGATCAGGGGAGCAATCGCTCGCTGGCTGAAGTCATCATGTTCGCGGCAAGCTACCTGGCACTTTCCTACCTGGCGCACCAGGCGGGCCAGAAAGCCCGTACCAGCCAGGCGCTGGCGGACAAGCGCGGCGAGGAAGTCGCCAACCTGTTCGAGGTCAACGAGCTGATCATCCGCCGCATGCGCACCGGCGTGCTGGTGGTGGACGCGGACAACCACATCAAGCTGGCCAACGAAGCCGCCAGCCTGCTGCTCGGCGACGGCGGCGATGGCCAGGGGGCGGACGGCAAGGGCGTGTCGCTGCTGCATGCCGCGCCGGAACTCGCCCGCCGCCTGCAGCGCTGGCGCAACGGCTGGCAGACCGACGAGACGCCGATGCAGTTCTCGCCCGACCAGCCGGAAGTGCAGCCCCGCTTCGCCCGCCTGCTGGCCGACAGCGAGACGTCGCTGATCTTCCTGGACGACGCCACGGTGGTGTCGCGGCGGGCCGAATCGCTGACCCTCGCCGCGCTGGGCCGCTTCTCGGCCAGCCTGGCGCACGAGATCCGCAACCCGCTGGCGGCGATCAACTACGCCGTGCAACTGCTGGAGGAATCCCAGCAGGTCACCGACGGCGACCGTCGCCTGCTGCAGATCATCCACCAGCAGTGCCAGCGCACCAACGGCATCGTCGAAAGCGTGCTCGGCCTGGCCCGGCGCGAGCGCGCCACGCCCGAGCACGTCGACCTCAATGCCTACGTCCGCCGCTTCGTCGACGACTACCAGCAGACGCTGTCCATCGAGACCGACACGCTGGAGACCATCATCGGCGCCAAGCCGGTGCCGGCGCTGGTCGACCCGCGCCACCTGCAGCAGGTGGTGACGGTGCTGGTGCAGAACGCGCTGAACTACGGCCGCCTGCCGGGCGAACCCGCGCGCATCCGCGTCCGCGTCTTCAATGCCGAAGGCCGCCCGACGCTCGATGTGATGGACCGCGGTCCCGGCATTCCCGAAGCGGTGGCGGCCCAGCTGTTCCGGCCCTTCTTCACCACCTCCGAGCACGGCACCGGCCTGGGCCTGTATATCGCCCGCGAACTGTGCCGGGCCAACCAGGCCACGCTCGAATACGTCCCCGTCCCCGGTGGCGGCGCGTGCTTCCGCGTCACCCTGCCCGGTCCGCACGCGCTATTGCCCGCCTAGACGCGCGGGAACGGCGTTCGTAGGCGCGCCCCATGGGCGCGATGCTTCTGTCTGCTCGAGGCCATCCGGGAAAAGCAATCGCGGGCGCGGCCCGCTCGTACAGGTATCCCGGCGACGTCATGGAAGTCGGGCTTCGCCTACCATGTTTAACATTCACTGGGTACACTGCCGGCACAGGGGCAGTAGGGGGAATGCATGAATCAAAGCCGTAGCGCCCTGATCGTCGACGACGAACGCGACATCCGTGAACTGCTGACGCTGACGCTGGGCCGCATGGGCCTGCGCATCGACACCGCCGCCAACCTCGGCGAGGCCCGCGAACTGCTGGGGCGCAACACCTACGACCTGTGCTTCACCGACATGCGGCTGCCCGACGGCAACGGCATCGACCTGGTCGGTGAGATCTCGCGCAGCTATCCCGATACGCCGGTGGCCATGATCACCGCGTTCGGCAACATCGAACTGGCGGTGGAAGCGCTGAAGGCCGGCGCCTTCGACTTCGTCAGCAAGCCGGTCGACCTGACCGTGCTGCGCGGGCTGGTGAAACACGCGCTGGAACTGAACAACAGCGAGCGCGCCCCGCCCCCGCCGCCGCCCCCGGAACTGGCCAGCCGCCTGCTCGGCGCGTCGGCCGCGATGGACGGACTGCGCGAGACCATCGGCAAGGTCGCCCGCAGCCAGGCGCCGGTCTACATCATGGGCGAGTCCGGCACCGGCAAGGAGCTCGTGGCCCGCACGATCCACGAACAGGGCGCCCGCGCGGCCGGTCCGTTCATTCCGGTCAACTGCGGCGCCATTCCGGCCGAGCTGATGGAAAGCGAGTTCTTCGGCCACAAGAAGGGCAGCTTCACCGGCGCCCACGCCGACAAGCAGGGCCTGTTCCAGGCGGCCAACGGCGGCACGCTGTTCCTGGATGAAGTAGCCGAGCTGCCGCTGCCGATGCAGGTCAAGCTGCTGCGCGCCATCCAAGAGAAGGCGGTGCGCCCGGTCGGCGCGTCCGGCGAGGTGCTGGTGGACGTGCGCATCCTGTCGGCCACCCACAAGGACCTGGGCGAACTGGCCGCGGACGGCCGGTTCCGCCATGACCTGTACTACCGCATCAACGTGATCGAACTGCGGGTGCCGCCGCTGCGCGAACGCACCGGCGACCTCGCCCAGCTGACCACGGCCACCCTGGAGCGGCTGGCCGCCCAGCACGGCCGGATGGCGCCGTCGGTGTCGCCGGAAGCGATGGAGGCGCTGGGGCGCTATCCGTTCCCGGGCAATGTGCGCGAGCTGGAGAACATCCTGGAACGCGCGCTGGCCATGTCCGAGGGGCACAGCATCGAGATCGACGACCTCTATCTGCCGCAGGCGCCGGCCGGCAAGAAGTTCGGTGGCGACTTCAGTCCGGGCGAAGTGGTTCGCGACGCGCCCGGCGCGGTGGATGTGGACCCGGCCGCCGGGGGCGCCCTGCCCGACTACATCGAGCAGCTGGAACGCGCGGCCATCCAGAAGGCGCTGGAGGAGAACCGCTGGAACAAGACCAAGGCGGCGGCCCAGCTCGGCATCACCTTCCGGGCGCTGCGCTACAAGTTGAAGAAGCTGGGGATGGAGTAGACCGTTCAAGGCCTTGCGTCCCACTTATATATAAGGTCTCGGTCCAAGCGTGAGCGGCATCCCACAGTGACCTGCGTGACGCAATGCGTCACTTTGCGACGCACCAGGTCATCTCACCAAGGGAGCGTCAGAGGATTGGCGCGAAATGGCCACGACGGCCGCTTGTTCAATCTGTGACACGAACCGGCATTGACTGCACTTCCCGATACACAAGCCAAAAAAATGATGCGATAGTCCCGCCCGACTTCGGTGTCAGGGTTTCCTCCCGGGGAAGTGTGGGGGAATCGCTGGGGGTATCAGAAGTTGGCACGCATCCTGCTCTACATCCATGCACGCGTCGTAAGCAGCTGTACGCGGCGCCCACGGTCCATGTAGGGACACGGGGCTTGTGTCCCTAACCATCAAGCCAATCCTGAAAGGGGAAATACCAATGAAGAAGAACGCCCAGGGCTTCACCCTGATCGAACTGATGATCGTCGTCGCCATCATCGCCATCCTGGCCGCCATCGCGCTGCCGGCCTACCGCGACTACACCCAGCGCTCCGCCAACGGCGGCTGCCTGGCTGAAGCCAAGGCTTACGTCAATACGGCCGTGGCCGATGCCTCCGACAACCGTGCACCGAGCGCTTTCGTTCCCAGCGCCTGCCTGAGCGGCACGAATGGCACGACCGCCCTGTACAACAGCAATGGCAACATCTCGTTCGTTGCGCGTACCCGTGGCAATGCCTCGATCAAGCGCGACACCCAGTGCAGCATGGGCAGCGGCACCTGCAGCCTGACGGGCACCCCGTAATCCCATCGAATCCAGCGTGGTGGTGTGATACCTGCACTGCCGCCTGACATTCAACGAAAAGCGCCGCAAGGCGCTTTTCGTCTTTCTGGCTATCCATTTGCACGTAACATCAGATTTTCTTCCCCCTCTCCAGGAAGTCCGAGTGGCGCTCATGCGGTTTCGTTTCCCTGCCTTGGCAATGCTTTGCGCGCTGCTCGCCACTTGCCTGCTCCTGCCCGGGCTGGATGGCGGCTTCATCTTCGATGACCGTCCCAACATCCAGGAAAACACCGCCCTCCATGTAGAAGAATTGAGCGCTGACAACCTGCTCACGGCTGCCTACAGCTACCAGCCTGGCAAGGGCACGCGCGCGCTATCCATGCTCAGCTTCGCGCTCGACCACTGGCGTGGCGGACTTGATCCGAAAGTTTTCAAGACAACCAACCTTGTCATCCACGCAGTCACCACGTTCGCACTGGCACTGCTGTTCCGACGATTGTTGATGCTGGCGCAGTGGCCGGCCCGTCGCGCGATGTGGACCGCCCTGGCGTTGTCGGGGCTCTGGGCGATCCACCCGTTGCAGGTCTCGTCAGTGCTGTACGTCGTGCAACGCATGCAGACCTTTGGCACCTTGTTCGCCGTACTCGCGCTGTGGACCTATCTCAGCGCGCGGGAAGCCCAGATAGATGGCCGCCAAGGGAGGCCATATCTCGCCCTGACCGGTCTGTTCGGCATCCTTGCGTTTGCCGCGAAGGAGGATGCCGTCCTGCTTCCTGCCTATGCCCTCGTGCTGGAGCTGACGGTACTGCGCTTCCGCGCCGCGCAGCCTGCCCTGTCCCGGACTTGGCGCCAGGGTTATCTGCTGGCCACGGTAACCGGCGTCGCGCTCTACCTCTTCGTTGTATTGCCGCACTACTGGAGCTGGGGCGATTACCCGGGGCGGACATTCTCGTCCGCCGAGCGGCTGCTTACACAAGGGCGTGTACTGGTGATGCACATAGGCCAGATCCTGCTACCTCGGCCAGAGAGCATGACCTTCTTCTATGACGACCTCCCGGTCTCCCGCGGTCTGCTGGATCCCCCCTCCACGCTACCGGCCCTCGCGATGATCGCTGCCTTGCTGGTGCTGGCCTGGCGATGGCGTGGACAACGCCCCATATTCGCCTGCGGCGTGCTGCTTTTCTTTGCCGGCCATGCTCTTACCAGCAACGTGCTCAATCTGGAAATGGCGTTCGAGCACCGGAATCATCTGCCACTGATAGGCGTGGTATTGGCCATCGGCGATCTGGTTGCCGCGCTGACCCAGCGATGGCAAATGCGTTCCGCCTGGGTGGCCGGGATCGCAACGTTGGCGCTGTTGGCCACGAGCGTTGTGACGCTGAACAGAGCCCATGCCTGGGGCGACCCCCTACGCTTCGCCCTCTACAGCGTAGAGATCGCGCCTGACTCGGAACGCGCCTGGCTGGCGCTCGGTGAAACCTACGCCAGCCTGGGCGGACAGCGAGCGGAAAGTCCGTACATGCAGAAAGCGATTGATGCGTGCCAAGCCGGCATGAAGCACATCGACTCTCCGCTGCTGTTGTCCAACATCGTGACCTACAAGAGCATCCAGGGGAGCGTGACGCCCGCCGATTGGCACCACTTCCACGAGCGCTTGAGGAAGGCCCCCATGACGCTGCAGAACCGAAATGTCGTTTGGGGGCTGATCCTCAACGCCCAGCGCGGAGTTCGAATGGACGAGCGAGGCGTGCTCGACACGCTGGAGATTGTTTCCAGCAGAACCGCATTCTCAACGCAGGAAAACCTGCAACTGGCTTCATACGCCTTCAGCGACACGCATTTTCCAAACGAAGCCCTTCCCTATCTCGAACGTGCGATCGAGCACGCGGAACCGGACGATCCCTTGGTCGCCAAAACCCTGTCCCAGCTTGAATCGGCGGGTCACGGGGATTGGGTGCAGCGGCTCAGGACCATGATGCGCAAGGAAAGTTGAGTGAAGCGGACATTCTTCAGAACGGCGCCTGGCTTTCCCATGTCGGAGCGAGGCTTCCTGTTGCTCAGCATCATGGCTGCGGTGCTGGCCGCCATCGCCTTCCTGCCCGGACTGCCGGGCGCGTTCGTTTTCGACGACATTCCCAACATCGTCAACAACAGCAGCATTCGTCTGTCCCAGATGAGTATGGAAACGCTGCTTGAGATCCTTTCTACCAAGCAGGTGTCCGGCGCCACGCGCAGCATCCCGGCCCTGACTTTTGCGCTGGACTATTGGCGCGCCGGCGGCGTGGCCGATCCGGCGACATTCAAGATCACGAATATCCTGATACATGCAGTCACCACGGGCGCCTTGGCTTGGCTCTTCCGAAGCCTGCTGTCATTCGCGAATGTTTCCCCGAGACGGGCCGGCTGGTTCGCTCTCGCGCTTGCATCGGCCTGGGCGCTGCATCCATTGCAAGTGTCTGCGGTGCTCTATGCGGTACAACGCCTGCAGACAATGGGTACGTTGTTCCTGGTACTGGCGCTTGTGGCCTACCTGCACGCAAGACGCGCGCAGATGCAGGGAGCCCCCGGCAAGAGCGGCATGCTCATGGCAGCGCTCGCGTGGGCTCTCGCTATAGGCTGCAAGGAAGATTCCGTCCTGCTGCCGCTCTACACGCTGGCACTCGAGCTGACGGTACTGCGCTTCTCCGCCACCGATCCACGTACGGCAGTTCTGCTACGCCGGGGCTATCTGGTTGCGATCGCGGCGGGCATGCTGCTGTACCTGTTCTGGGTGGTCCCCCACTACTGGCGATGGGAAGCGCATGCCGGACGCGACTTCTCCACGCTGGAACGCCTGCTGACGCAACCCCGCGTGTTATGCATGTACCTGGGACAGATCCTGCTTCCGCTGCCGCAGCACATGCCGTTCTACTACGACTGGCTGCAACCGTCGCGCGGCCTGCTGCAGCCCTGGACAACGCTGCCCGCCATCTTGGTAGTGTTGGGCCTGCTGGGTCTGGCCTGGTCCATGCGCCAACGTCTGCCGCTGTTCGCCCTAGGCATATTCCTCTTCTTCGGTGCACACGCCATCGCCAGCAATGTCGTGGCGCTGGAGCTGGCTTTCGAGCACCGCAATCATTTCGCGCTCGTGGGCGCAGTGCTAGCTGTCGGCAGTCTGCTCGCGTTCGCCAGCCGACGCCTGCGCCTGTCGCCCGCTCCGCAAGCCGCATTATGCGTGGCGGCCCTGGCGGTGCTGGCATGCGCGACCCTTCTGCGGTCGCACACGTGGAGCAACGGGATCACGCTGCTCGCGGCCACTGCCAAGGCGGCACCGACGTCTGCCCGCGCCTGGGTAGACCTGTGCGACGCACTCTTCGTTGCAGGAGGCGGTGTCACTGCGGGCAATCCCAATCTGGACGATGCCATCGGGGCCTGCACAAGCGGCACGGTCAATGTGCCCGGCTCGCTCAACAGTCCTGCACTTCTGGTGGCACTCAAGACCCTGCGCGGCGACGTCACGCCCGAGGACTGGGCCTTGTTCCAGCAACGGCTGGGCAGCGTACGCATGAGCTGGGACAACATCCGTGCTCCACTGATTCTTGTGTACTACACCGATCTCGGCGTGGCGGTCGACAAGCCGCAACTGCTCAAGGCCATGGCCACGCTTGACCGACGCGCCGCACTTTCGCCGTCGACGCTCGCGTCGATCGGCGGTACCGTGATGAATACGCTGGACGAGCCCGACCTCGCGATTCCCTATTTCACCAAGGCCATCGAAAAGGCACCTCCTGGCGATCCCTTCGCATGGGAGCTCGGCGCCGAACTCAGGCAGAAAGGCAGACCAGATCTCGCCGCAGGCGTTGAGCTCATTGGCGAGAGAAGACGGGACATGGACAGCAGCAGTCCGGCCGGAAGGGGGAAGTCGCCCTGAGCAGGCGTGTACGCCTGATTGATACCGTCGCTATGATGGCCCGCAAAACAAGATGACGGCTGGCGGCGGGATACGGACAGCCTATCGCATCGCCAACATCTGACGCTTATGAGACACAGGCCATGAAAGAAATCCGCAGCATCGACGATCTGGCCATCCATGGAGCGCCACCGGCCTTCCACGAGCCCATGCACGTAGGGCGCCCCAACATCGTCAGTCGCGACGCATTCCTTGAACACGTAGGCAAGGTCCTGGACAACCAGTGGCTGACCAACAACGGACCGCTGGTGTGCGAACTGGAGCGGCGCATAGCCGACTATCTGGGCGTGAAACACTGTGTGGCGATGTGCAACGGCACGATCGCCCTGGAGATCGCGATCCGTGCTCTGGGATTAAGCGGTGAGGTGATCGTTCCCTCCTGGACATTCGTGGCGACCGCACACGCGCTCCATTGGCAGGGCATCACGCCGGTGTTCGCCGACATCGATCCTGCCACCCACAATCTGGATCCGGACGCCGTCCGCCAGATGATTACGCCTCGGACGACGGGCATCATCGGCGTGCACCTGTGGGGCCGCGCGGCACCCATTGATGAATTACAGGCGCTGGCCAAGGAGCGCGGGCTGAAGCTGATGTTCGATGCGGCCCATGCTTTTGGATCGAGTTACAAAGGCCAGAGCATAGGTCGCTTTGGTGCGTGCGAAGTCTTTAGCTTCCACGCCACCAAGTCATTCAACACGATGGAAGGTGGCGCGGTAACCACGAATGACGATGAACTAGCAGACGACATGCGCTTGATGCGGAATTTCGGTTTCAAGGGTTACGACAATGTCATCCATCCAGGCACCAACGGAAAGATGATCGAAGTGTGTGCGGCGATGGGATTAGCCAATCTTGATGGCTTCGACGAGATCGTCGCAGCGAACAAAAGAAACCACGCGGCATACGAGCGGGCCTTGGCCGGCATACCAGGCGTTCGCCTTCTTGAGTACGCAGGACCTGAACGCAACAGCCATCACTATGTCGTAGTGGAGATCACCGATGACTCTCCTGTTCGGAGAGATGACATCATCACGGCAATGCACGCTGAGAACATTCTCGCTCGGAAGTACTTCTGGCCAGGAAGCCACAAGATGCTCCCTTACCGCGATCTCTTTCCTCACGCAGGACTTGTACTGCCGCAAACCACGAAAGTGGCTCAGCGCGTAATGGTTCTGCCAGCCGGAATGGCCATAGCACCGGAGGAGATAACGAAGATAGGCGAGGTACTCCGGAGAATCGTCTTGTCATGAGAATACTTGTGACCGCGATCGGCTCGATGTCTGCAGAAGCCGTGATTACCAGTCTTGCTCGGCGGCCGGGCGCAAGGGTGATCGGATGCAACATGTACCCGGCCGAATGGACGCCTGCATCACGCTTGGTTCATCGCTTCCACCAAGTCGCTTCCGCGAAGAGCGAAGACATCTACATCAAACAGATCATCGCTCTCTGCCAATCAGAAGGCATCAGTCACGTCATTCCACTTACCGACCCAGAAGTGGATGTTCTGACTTCTCAGCGCGGAATTTTCGATACTGCAGGCATCATGCTTTGCATTCCCTCAGAATCGGCCGTAAGAATCGCGAGAGACAAGCTCGCACTTTACGAGCGCTTCGCCCCCCATCCGCGCGTCCAACCTATAATTACGGCCCCTCTTGATGGTGATATTTCCTTTAAAGGAATATGGCCCTTGCTTGGAAAGCCAAGAAACGGCAGAAGCAGCGAGGGTCTAGTTTCCATTCCAGACCCAGAAGCCCTGAAGTACTGGCGCCGACGACTTTCCCGTCATGACTACATTGTGCAGCCGCTCTATACAGGTGACGTGATGACCGTCGATGTTTGCCGATCACGGCACGGCGAGAACGCCATAGCCGTGGCACGGCAGGAGCTTGTTCGCACGAGTAATGGCGCTGGAATGACGATCCGCATGCAGCCGCATCATGTTTGCGAAGCCCTAGCAGTCGAGGTTGCGAATGATCTCGAACTAATCGGCTGCACGAACATTGAATTCTTGATGGTGGACGGCAAATGCTTACTGATGGACGCAAATCCTAGATTTTCCGCTGGCGTTTCCTTCAGCCTAATGGCTGGTTACGACATGGTAGCGAACCACCTAAGATGCTTCGAGAACGAACCGTTGGAGCGCAGAACTTCCGCTGGTATCGCGGTCTATGCCCGCGGCTTCTGCGATCACTCATTACAGGCCTGAGTCATGCAACTACGAAATCTCAACCGCACGTCCGGTAGTGACGACTGGGACAAGAAGTGGGCGGATATATTTGACCGATACCAGCAGGACCTTCGTCATGCATACTACATGCATGCCATGCTTGAGCCTCAAGAGCAGCACATCCTGGAGCTTGGCGCGGGTAGCTTTAGAGATATGGCGGAACTTCGGCGACGCGGAATCGATTGCGAGGGCATGGATTTCTCCCCAGAGTCCGTCAAACTGGCGAAGCATCAATTTCCAAACTTCTCTGACCATATACACCAGATGAGCGCTTTCGATATGCGTTTTCCTGATAGCGCGTTTGATGTCAGCTACCACAATGGACTCTGGGTTCTGTTTGATGACACGCAGCTCCGCGCACTTGCTTCCGAGCAAGCTCGCGTTACACGATATCGGATGGTTGCAACCGTCCACAATGCGCACAATAAGCAGTTTGTCGACTACTTTGATCGACTCAAGGAAAGCGACCCGCTGTACGATATCCGCTTCTTCGAAATGGAAGAAATTTCTGAACTGATGCGCACTGTCTGCAGTGACATCCGCGTGGTTCCGGCAGGTAAAGGCAAGAAGTACCATGAGGATCGCCTTATTGAAGGCGGCACGACAGACCCAAAGACGCTGCGGAAGTGCTTCGACGCCGATGGACTCAAGTATCTTGAGAGCAGCGAACGCTTGATATGTATCGGCACGTTAAGCTGACGATAGACGGGATTCTGTCACGACGGAAACTTACGCATCCGATTCAGAATGAAACTCGACGGGCTATTGTCAGCCACATACTTGCTGCGACCAGTATTTCCGCCATCAGAAGCGCAAGCACTGCCGCTCCCACACCCATGCGTGGCAGTAGCACGACGTTCAACACCACCACCACACCCAGACCCACCACCTCAATGCAAGTGCGTGCTGCCTGCCGACCACATGCAGTCAGCCGCGCAGCCATGCAATGGCGAAGGGCGAATAGCACGGGCCACGGCGCCAGCAGAATGAGCCAATGGATAGCTGGTGCATAGTCACTGCCGAATACTCTGGGAAGCCAATGAGCCACCGATACCACACCTGCGCCCACCAGCAAGCCGTAGCCGACACCGCATAACAACATCGCCCGATAAGTTCGCATGCCATTGTCACTGCCGGCATACAACATCAAACGTGGAAGGCCAGCGCTGACTAGAGCCGTTACCGGCATAAGAAATATGCTGGCAACGCGGAATGCCACGGTATATGGCCCCACGATCGCTGCCCCAAGGTTTTGCAGCATCAGTACCTTATCCACTTCCTGATAGCTGACACCCGCCATACTGCTGATTGCGAAAGCGGTACCTTTGCGCATACCGTCAAGCAATGCCAGACGCGACCGCCATTCGGGCAGCCCAACTAGGGCGGCAACAATCCCTACAGCGGCCAAGAGGCCTGCCACAGATCCCACGAAGTGCGCCAATGCCGCAAACTCTGCGACACCCTGAAATCCAACCGCGATGAAACCCATCATCGCTAGAGCTCTTCCAAGTGGCACCAGGCACATCACCACTGCCGATGCCATGCCACGCTCCGTTGCATAGCAGAGACTCGTCGCCAGATGGACTGCGGGAAGTACGAGCAACTCCGAAATAGCAAGTAATAGCATGGCGGTGAGTGAAAGCCGCTGCTGGATTAGCACGGCGGAAGCCACCAAAGCTAGACATACCAATAGCCCTCCCATCACACCGGTTTGCACAAGTACTGTCGCCCATATTCCACGAGCGGCATCGCGGTCCCGACTGATGTAATGCATAAGCAACAGCGAGCCACCCCAGTTGGCGAGTGGAGCAGCAACGATTACAAGCGCGACGGATCCCGAAAAGAGACCATAGCCTTCCGCCCCCAGCCAACGCGAGACGATCAGCAGGTATGTCGCCTGAATGATCGCCCGTGCTCCAAGCCCTGCGGTACCCAGCAGAGTGTTTTTCCCCAGTCGCCCTGGCTTGTACGCGATTAACAGCTGGCCCGACCACTTTGCCATTAGGGCTCCGATGATCGAAGCGACACTGACCCGCAGCTATCGCGGCGCTGGCGCCTAATGCTGGGCAGCCGCATGGCAACGGCCTTCAATGCTGTAGCAAAAAAGTCCGAAATGGCGAAGTGCCTGCGAAGATCAACGAGCGCGAACCTGATTGCGCTCCCGTCGCACGCGCGCGCCCCCCATAACAAAAGACCTATTGAGGATTCCCAGCGATAGCCGGATGGATAGTCGGCGCTATTAGCAAAGAACAGCCTTGCCGCCGTATCGAACTGCAGGGCAGACCTGTAGAACAGCACACGCGACTTCGCACCCGATCGCAATGCGGAGTTCGGACTCACTCTGTACACCGCCGTTACCGCCGGGATGTAGGCGACCTTCCAGAGCGAAGTCACCCAAGCTGAGAGCACACTGTCACCGAAAAGGTACTGATCATCCATAATTCCGGATTGATACCAATCACTCATGGTCCTTCGACGAAGAAGAAGCGTGCACGTCCTTAGAATTTTCGGATAGTGCCACGTCTGAAAGAGGTACCCGCTCAAGTAGATTGACGGAACTCTCGCATGAGCTGATCTTTCAATATCATAGTGCCAGCGCCCCTTCTTCAGGGAGGCCCGCGTCCAGTCTGTGTGGACAATTCCAACTGCCTGATCGCTTTCTATCAGTGCAACCTGTTTTGCTAGCTTGTCCTGTAGTGACCAGAAATCGTCACCTTCGCAATAAGCTACGTATTCTCCCCTCGCCCGTGAGAAGATGCGGAGCGCATTCGCATTCATGCCGACGTTGCTCTGTGAATACACGACACGGACGATATCAGGGTAACGACGCTGGTAATCGAGAGCTATCCTTCGCGTCGCGTCACTAGAGGCATCCTCTCCGACGATGAGTTCGAACGGAAAGTCGCACTTCTGGCCAACTACGCTCTCGATAGCTTCAGCCAAATATTCGGCATGGTTATAGGTAATCATCAGCACGCTGACCAGCGGGCTCGTGACGAGCCTTTGCGGATCACATACTTCTAGTGTGTCGTCCTGCGTCATGCCAACCTTGAAACTATCGCGTCGGGCTGAGGTGATCGACCGGAGTGCTTTTACGCTGAATCCGGTAGATAAGCGTAGGAATGATCGGCCTGAGTAGACCCAGAAATTTATCGGGCAGCATGGAGAGCAACTGCCCCCCCACGCCGTCTGCACGCTCTATTTCGAATGTGACGCGCCAAGCTTTGACGCACAGGTTGTCATGCGCCAGTCCTGAAAAGGACAGCATACGCTCCAGTTGTCGCATCTCCAGGGGTTCGCAATCGTAATGCTGGCCCTTGCCTGAGAACTTCAGATACGGGGTGCGCCAGCTGTGTGGCAGCCAACTCAGGAATACTAGGCGATAGTGCGGCTCTATCAACATCCAACGATTGGGAACTGCCAGGTAGCCGACTCCACCAGGACGCAGCACTCGCCGTAGTTCAGCGAGGTGCGCGGCCTGCACCGCTGCATCGCCGACATGTTCGATCACATGGTTGCTGATGACCACGTCGAAATATTCATCCGGAAAAGGCAGCTCCACCCCATCCACCCGGGTAAAGCGGTAGCCCTCGAAGATCTGCCGGGCGTCTTGGACATCCACCGCCTCCACATCTATATCTAAGACGGGGTGGGCGCCGAAATAGTGCGCTATGCCGCCGGAGCCGGTGCCCACCTCGAGCAGGCGTAGTGGACTTCCGGGCGCGAGTCCTAGCAGAACTTCGATCTTCTTCGCTTTCGCTGCCCGACTTCCCAGATCCAGCACCGCGTGCCCTTGGCGCCCGCCACCACCGGCATCGCGCCCCGGAGGAGTCGCGAGCACGGCGCGGAGACGCTCTCCGAACTTTTCCCATGCGAATTCGCGGGCGAACTGGCGGCTGCCTGTTCTCAATGCATCATCGCTGCCGGCCAAAATGCGATTGACGTGGTCGGCGAATGCCGCGTAGTCCCCTGGACTGATGAGATAGCCACTGACGCCATCGGACACCGCATCGGGCACCCCACCCACGGCGAACGCGACGGTGGGCAATCCGTGCGCGGCGGCCTCAATCGCCACCATGCCAAAGCCTTCCACATCCCCAGGCACGTGCCGTACCGGAAACACGTGCACAGCGGCGCGCTCATACGCTTGGGTCAGTTCGTCATCGCTGCAGGCTCCCAGGCGATTCACATGTCCCTGCATGCCTGCAGACTCGATCGCCGCAAGCAGGGCGGCGGCCGGGTCCGATGCGCCCTTGCGCAAGGCATTGGGTGCATCGTCGCCCACGATTACCAGACGTGCGGACGGATGCTCAGCAACGATCCGGGGCAGGGCATAAGCGATGAACTGCGCCAGACCTTTGCGCTCGGTAAGCCGGCCGATACTCAAAAGGATGACCGCCCCCGCAGAATTAGGCGCCGTAACTGGCTGGCGAGCGGGCATTGCCTGCATCGGCGCCAGGCTTGTACCCGGATGGACGATGCTAATGCGCCCCCCAGCTACGCCGGCGCGTCGCGCCAGATCCGCCGTATTGGCGCTGTTCGCGATCGCGCTGTCGAGCCTTCGCAATATCGGAAGCCACACCCAGCGGTACAGGGGATGGTCGACAACGATGTCCAAGCCATGCACGTAGACTGCGGTGCGTGCACCACATGTCTTGGCTGCAAGGTATGCGATGGGTGCAGTGAGACCGCTGCCAGCCAAGATGACATCCGGCTTCCAGCGCAAAGCCTCACGCCGTGCAATGCGCAAGGCCGCCAATAGAAACTTCCAGACCGGCTGTAATGGGACTTCAATTGTCTCGACATTAGTAGGCGCCAGCGCGGCACATCCTTCGGGACCGACGACCAGTACGTCGTGCGCCAAAGCAAGCTCGGCCGCGGTATGCCAGTTCAGCCGCTCCATACCGCCCAACAGTGGCGGCATGTTACGCGACACCAGCATTACCTTCTGTCGGCGGGCCTTCGTGTCCGTCATGGCCGATGCACGACGCCGACAACCAAGCGATCGCCTACTGAAGAGACATGCATGGGCGACATTACGATCAATCGTCTCTTCTGTAGGTCAAGGCAGTGATCTGCTCGGACACAAGACCGATCAGGAACACGATGACCGATGCACTGAAAAGCAGAGCGCTCATGTTGGTAAAACGCCCCTGTGTGGCAAAGGTGTAAGCGTAGTAGCCTAGCGCCGTAAGGAAGAATACGCCCGCTGTCGGGGCGAACAGCTTGAGCGGCGAGTACAGCGTGGCGATCTTGAAGATGATCAGCAGGAACCGGATGCCATCGCGCAGCGGCCTGATGTGGCTCTTGCCAAGCCGCTTCGCCACGGGAATCGGCATGTAGGCGACGGGATAGGCGCTGCGGAAGAACGCCATGGTGCTGGTGGTCGGATAGCTGAACCCGTTGGGCAGCAGATGGATGAACTCACGGAACTTGGCGGCCCTTACCACGCGGAAGCCCGACGTCAGATCCTTTACGTCGAAGCCGGTCATGCGGCTGGCCAGCCAGTTGTAGAAGGCGTTCGCCGCCCCCCGGTGCACGCCGGCCTGCCCCGACCAGTCGCGTGCGCCGACCACCATGTCATAGCCCTCGCCGAGCTTCACCCGCAGGGCATCGATGCAGGCGGGGTCGTGCTGGCCGTCCGCATCCATGAAAACGAGGATGTCGCCCTTCGCCGCACGGGCGCCGCGCTTGATGGCGGCCCCATTGCCCATCGAATAAGGCGAAGACAGGACCATCGCGCCATGCGCCGCCGCAACGGCGGCGGTCTCATCCGTCGACCCGTCGTCCACCACGATGATTTCGGCATCGGGCATGCAGGCGATCAGCGCAGGCAACGTCCTGCCCAGGCCACCAGCCTCATTCTTGGCAGGCAGGATGACGGAAATGGTCATGTTTGGTCCCCTTTCGGCTTAGGTTAGCCCGACGGACCGTGTTGAGAAAGCGTGGCGGCGCTTTGGTCGAAGCCGGATCAGCATCACCACCACCGCGACAATGACGCCACCGGTCACATTTTGACGTTCCCGGACGCCCCCCGGTGGCTTCCGCCCACGATCTGGCGTGTTCCTTGCTTCTGTCACGGCGATGAGACCTGCCTGGTAGGCGCTATGCACCGCGACATGCGTGGATTCACGTTGATCGAACTGATGATTGTGGTGGCCATCATCGCCATCCTGGTGGCGATTGCGCTTCCCGCGTACCGCGCTTTCATCGTACGGTCGGCCGATACCGCCTGCCTGGGCGAAGCCGAGGCCTATGCGAAGCGCGTCGTATCGGCCATGGCGGGCGAGTACACCGTTCCGGCTCACCAGCCGGGCCGGTGCCAGGCCATCGCCACACCCGCCGCCGCCGCCACTTCGTTCACGGCCTCCCCGACTACGCCAGGCACCGGCACCGTCACCTGCGACCTGGTGCATGGGGGCGCATGCAGTTTGTAGTTCGCAGTTTGCCGCTCCTGTCGGTCGCCAAAGCCGACGAGCAGGCCCGGATCTTGCTTTAATGTACGAAGCATCGCTTCTCCGGATATCCCCATGAACGCAGTCGCCTCCGCCAACCTCGTCGGCATCACCGGCCTGGCACGCCGCCTCGTGCAGGACGGCGCGCTGGACGAGACCATCGCCCGCACCGCGATGGCCAACGCCACCGAAGCCAAGGTGCCGCTGCCGCAATGGATCGCCGAGAAGCGGTTGGTCACGGCGCCGCAACTGGCGGCCGCCAATGCCATGGAATTCGGCATGTCGCTGCTGGACGCCTCGGCTTTCGACCCCACGCACAACGCGCTCAAGCTGGTCAGCGAGGAACTGGTACAGAAGCATCAGGTGCTGCCGCTGTTCAAGCGCGGCGGCAAGCTGTTCGTCGGCGTGTCGGACCCCACCCGCAGCCATTCGGCGCTGGACGAGATCAAGTTCCACACCAACCTGATCGTCGAACCGATCCTGGTGGACGAGGACCAGCTGAAGCGCACGCTGGACCAGTGGCAGAATGCCGCCTCCAGTATGGGAGGTGGCTTCGGCGACGACGACGACGGCCTGGAGAATCTGGATGTCGACGCGGGCGACGATGAAGCCGGCGGCGACAACGCCGTGGACGCGAAGGGCGACGACACCCCGGTGGTCAAGTTCGTCAACAAGGTGCTGGTGGACGCGATCAAGCGCGGCGCCTCGGACATCCACTTCGAACCCTACGAAACCGACTACCGCGTCCGCCTGCGCATCGACGGCATCCTCAAGCAGGTGGCCAAGGCGCCGACCAAGCTGAAGGACCGCATCGCGGCCCGCCTGAAGGTGATGTCGCAGCTGGACATCGCCGAAAAGCGGGTGCCGCAGGACGGCCGCATCAAGTTGAACCTGTCCAAGACCAAGCAGATCGACTTCCGCGTCAGCACCCTGCCCACGCTGTTCGGCGAGAAGATCGTGCTGCGTATCCTGGACGGCAGCGCGGCCAAGCTCGGCATCGACAAGCTGGGCTACGAGCCCGACCAGCAGCAACTGTTCGAAGAGGCGATCCACAAGCCCTACGGCATGGTGCTGGTGACCGGTCCGACCGGCTCGGGCAAGACGGTGTCGCTGTACACCGCGCTGGGCATCCTGAACGACGAGACCCGTAACATCTCCACGGCGGAAGATCCGGTGGAAATCCGCCTGCCGGGCGTCAACCAGGTCCAGCAGAACAACCGCCGCGGCATGACCTTCGCCGCCGCGCTGCGCAGCTTCCTGCGCCAGGATCCCGACATCATCATGGTCGGCGAAATCCGCGACCTGGAAACCGCCGAGATCGCCATCAAGGCGGCCCAGACCGGCCACATGGTGCTGTCCACCCTGCATACCAACGATGCGCCCCAGACCATCGCGCGCCTGATGAACATGGGCATCGCGCCCTACAACATCACCAGTTCGGTCACCCTGGTCATCGCCCAGCGCCTGGCGCGCCGGCTGTGCCCCAAGTGCAAGCGCCCGGCGCAGTTGCCGCCGCAGGCGCTGCTCGCCGAGGGATTCACCGAGGCGGAGATCGCGAGCGGCTTCACCGTCTACGAAGCCGTCGGCTGCGATGAGTGCACCAGCGGCTACAAGGGACGCACCGGCATCTACCAGGTCATGCCGATGAGCGAAGCGATCCAGGAGATCGTGCTGGAAGGCGGCAACGCCCTGCAGATCGCCGAAGTCGCCCAGAAAGCCGGCATCCGCGACCTGCGCCAGTCCGCGCTGCTGAAAGTGCGCAACGGCATCACCAGCCTGGCCGAGATCAACCGCGTGACCAAGGATTGACGCGGACACCCGCTCCGCCTCGTGATGGCATCGGGCGCCTGCGATGGCGCCGGAGTCCGCGGCATGCAGGGCGTGTTCCTGAAACCCGGCCCCCGTCACAGGCGGGCCGCTTCCATTGGGCCGATAACCGGCTACCATGCGGCATTGACAGTCCGGGTGGGGAAATCCGGACAGGGGACTACCGATGGCCGTGACCCGTTCCGCCGCTAAGACTGCCAGCGCGCCCACGCGCGAGAATCCGCTGAACCTGTTCGTCTGGGAAGGCACCGACAAGCGCGGCGTCAAGATGAAGGGCGAGCAGTCGTCCAAGAACGCCAACTTCCTGCGCGCCGAGTTGCGCAAGCAGGGCATCACGCCGAGCGTGGTCAAGGTGAAGCCGAAACCGCTGTTCGGCGCGGCAGGCAAGACCATCTCCGCGAAGGAGGTCGCGTTCTTCAGCCGTCAGCTGGCGACGATGATGAAGTCCGGCGTACCGATGGTGTCTTCGCTGGAGATCATCGAAGGCGGCCAGAAGAATCCGCGCATGGGCAAGATGGTGCAGCAGATCCGCTTCGATATCGAAGGCGGTTCGTCGCTGTACGAGGCGATCAGCAAGCATCCTGTCCAGTTCGACGAGCTGTACCGCAACCTGGTGCGCGCCGGCGAATCGGCCGGTGTCCTCGAGACCGTGCTCGAGACCATCGCCAGCTACAAGGAAAACCTGGAAGCGCTGAAGGGCAAGATCAAGAAGGCGCTGTTCTACCCGACCGCCGTGATCGCCGTCGCGATCCTGGTCTGCGCGGTGATCCTGATCTTCGTGGTCCCGACGTTCGAGGAAACGTTCGCGAGCTTCGGCACCGAACTGCCCTACTTCACCCAGATGGTCATTGGCTTGTCCCGGTTCATGGTCAGCTGGTGGTGGCTGATCCTCGCCCTGGTGGTGGGTGCGGGCTTCCTGGGCATGTACATGTTCAAGCGATCGCCGGCCTTCCAGCATGCGGTCGACCGGTTGATCCTGCGCGTGCCCGTGATCGGCCAGATCATGCACAACTCGTCGATCGCGCGTTTCGCCCGTACGACGGCCGTGACCTTCAAGGCCGGCGTGCCCCTGGTGGAAGCCCTGGATACGGTGGCAGGCGCCACCGGCAATTCGGTGTACGAGAAGGCCGTGCACCGCATGCGCGACGACGTCTCGGTCGGCTATCCGCTGAACATGGCGATGAAGCAGACGCAGCAGTTCCCGCACATGGTGGTGCAGATGACGGCGATCGGCGAAGAGGCCGGCGCCCTGGACAACATGCTGTTCAAGGTCGCCGAGTACTACGAGCAGGAGGTCAACAACGCCGTGGACGCGCTGTCCAGCCTGATCGAACCCTTCATCATGGTGATCATCGGCGTGCTGGTGGGCGGCCTGGTGGTGGCGTTGTACCTGCCGATCTTCAAGGTCGCGGCCACGGTAGCCGGTTAATTAACTAGTGGCATTCCTCGATCAGCACCCCGAACTGGGGTACCCGGTGGTGGCAGGCCTCGGCCTGCTGGTGGGCAGCTTCCTCAACGTGGTGATCCTGCGGCTGCCGCGGCGGCTGGAATGGGAGTGGAAGCGCGACGCGCGCGAGGTGCTGGAGGAGCCGGAGCTCTACGATCCGCCACCGCCGGGCATCGTGGTCGAGCGCTCGCATTGCCCGCACTGCAAGACCGCGCTGTCCTGGTACGAGAACATTCCGCTGTTCAGCTGGCTGGTCCTGCGCGGCAAGTGCCGGCATTGCAAGGCGCCGATCTCGCCTCAGTATCCGCTCGTCGAACTGCTGACCGCCTTGCTGGCGGTGGCGTCGGTGTGGCGGTTCGGCTTCGGCTGGCAGGGCTTCGGTGCCGCGCTGCTGAGTTGCTATCTGGTGGCGCTGAGCGGCATCGACCTGCGCACGCGGCTGCTGCCCGACCAGCTCACCCTGCCGCTGATGTGGCTGGGCCTGATCGGCAGCCTCGACAACCTCTACATGCCGGCCAAGCCTGCCCTGCTGGGCGCGATCGCCGGCTATGTATCGCTGTGGCTGGTGTGGTGGCTGTTCAAGCAGATCACCGGCAAGGAAGGCATGGGCCGCGGCGACTTCAAGCTGCTGGCGGCGCTGGGCGCCTGGGTCGGTCTGAGCGGTGTGCTGCCGATCATCCTGTTCTCGTCGCTGGTGGGGGCGGTGGTCGGCTCGATCTGGCTGGCCGTCAAGGGACGCGACCGCGCGACCCCGATTCCGTTCGGCCCCTATCTGGCCATTGCCGGCTGGATCGTCTTCTTCTGGGGCCAGCAGATCGTAGATTGGTATCTGCGCATCGCCGGACTGAAGTAAGTCGGCGCCGGGCGAGGTCCGCGTGCCCTGTCCCATAATCCGCCCATGAGCGACTACTTCATCGGACTGACCGGCGGTATCGCCTCGGGCAAGAGCGCGCTGGAGAAGGCCTTCGCCGCGCACGGCATCGTGGTGGCCGACGCCGACCTGCTGGCGCGTGAGGTGGTGCAACCGGGCACGGCCGCGTTGGCCGCCGTGGCGGAGCGGTTTGGACGTGAGGTGCTGCAGGCGGACGGTCAGCTCGACCGCGCGGCGCTACGCCGGCGCGTGTTCGGCAACGAGGACGAACGTCGCGCGCTGGAGGCGATCCTGCATCCCGCCATCCGCACGCGGCTGGAGGCGATCTGCCGGACTGCGGCGAGTCCTTACGCCATCGGGGTGATCCCCCTGCTGGCCGAAGGCGGTGGTCGCACCCACTATCCCTGGCTGCACCGTATCCTGGTGGTCGACACACCGGTCGCCGTGCAGAAGGCACGGCTGATGCAGCGCGACGGCATCGACGCAACGCTGGCGGAGCAGATGATGGCCGCCCAGGCCTCGCGTGCCGACCGGCTCGCGCTGGCCGACGACATCGTCGTCAACGACGGCGATATAGACCACCTGCAACACGCGGCCGACGCGCTGCACCGGCAGTACCTGGCCTTGGCTGCTGCCACCCCGTAGAGCGGAGCTTGCTCCGCTGGCCCATTGGCTATGGCATCACGGAGCCGAGCAAGCTCGGCTCTACATCGGCGAAGGCGCTTCCCGAACCGTGGCCGGCCAAAGGCCAGGGATCGCCGCGATTCCGCCTCGTAGAGCGGAGCTTGCTCCGCTGGCCCGGTGATCATGCATCGCGGAGCCGAGCAAGCTCGGCGCCACGTCGCGTGAGGCGCTTCTCAACCCGTGGCTGGCCAAAGACCCCGGATCGCCGCGATGCCCTGGGCGCCATGCCGGCGTGCCGCATCGATGTCCGCGGTCGTCATGCCGCCGATGGCGTAGATCGGCAGCGACACGCCTTCGCGCAGGCGGGCGAAGCCCGGCCAACCGAGCGGTTCGCCGTCGGGGTGGCTGGGGGTCGGATGGACGCTGCCGACGACCGCGAAGTCGCAGCCCAGGGCTTCCGCCTGTTGCAGGTCGGTGGCGGTATGGCAGGACGCGGCGACCGCCAGGCCGTCAGGCAGCGGCCTCGCCGTCAGTTCGGCGAGTTGCGTGGCGCGCAGGTGGACGCCGACCTGCAGTTCGCGCGCCAGGTCGATGTCGCCATTGAGCAGTACGTCCGCGCCCGCCTCCCGGCAGCACGCGACCGCCTGGCCTGCCAGCGCCCGCCACGCGTCACCCGACAGGCTGCGCGCACGCACGTGCACGCGACGCATGCCCCGCGACAGCGCCGCCGCCAGCGAAGCGAGCCAGACCCGCTGGTCTTCCGGTTCCGGCGTGACCAGATAGCGATCGGGCTGCAGCAGCGCCGCCACCACCGGCCGGTCGGCGGGTGGCATGTCGTAGCGCATCAGCTTGTCGGGCGCGACCCAGGCCAGCGCCTGGCCTTCGTGGCCGCGCGGCGTGCCGGTCCAACCCGCAAGCTGCCGCACTTCGAGGCACAGGCGCTTGTCGGGGTACTGCTGCGGCACGCTGATGATGTGGTCGCTTACGCGGGCCTCGATGCCGAGCTCCTCGCGCAGTTCGCGCACCAGTGCGTCTTCCGGGCTTTCGCCGGGCTCCTGCTTGCCGCCGGGAAACTCCCAGCGTCCGGCCAAGTCACGTCCCTCCGTACGGCGGGCGAGCAGGATGCGGCCCCGCGCGTCGGTGATGACGGCGGCCATGACATGGATCGAGCGCAACGGAATGGACATGGAAGAAGCTTGCCGGCAACCGGCCGGTAGACGCAAATAGTCCTGCCCGCCACAAAGGAAAAGCCGCGCAGGGCGCGGCTTTTCCCGTCAGAGAGTGCGGCGAGGCGTCAGGCCAGCTGGCCGTGGCAGTGCTTGAACTTCTTGCCGCTGCCGCAGGGGCAGGGATCGTTGCGGCCGACCTTGGGGGCATCGCGGTGCGCCGGGATCGGGCCGGACTGCACGTAGCCGCCCTGCGCGGCCGCGAGGCGCTGGGCCTCTTCGGCTTCCTCGTCGGCGCCGTAACCGCCGGCATCCTGGTGCTGGAACTGCATCTGCCGGGCCTGTGCCTCGGCCAGCGCGCGCTCCTGCGCTTCGAGCGCGGCGACTTCCTCCTCGCTGCGGATGCGCACGCGCGACAGCAGGGTGACCACTTCGCTCTTCACCCGCTCCAGCATGCTGGAGAACAGCTCGAAGGCTTCCTTCTTGTACTCCTGCTTGGGCTGCTTCTGCGCGTAGCCGCGCAGGTGGATGCCCTGCCGGAGGTAATCCATGCGCGCCAGGTGCTCCTTCCAGTTCTTGTCGAGCACGGTCAGCATGATGTGCTTTTCCAGCGCACGCATGGTCTCGCCGCCGATCGCGGCTTCCTTGTCGGCGAAGTGCTGGTCCATGGCGTCCTGCACGCGGCGCTCGATGGTCTCGGCATCGAGTTCCTCGGCCTCCTCGCGCCAGCGGCTCACGGGGATTTCCGCCCCCATCTCCTCGCCCAGCTCGCTTTCCAGCCCACGCAGGTCCCACTGGTCGTCGACCGAGTTGGGCGGCACGAAGCGGGCGACCGTTTCGGCGACCACGTCGCCGCGGATGCCGTCGATGTTGTCCTTCACCGATTCGGCGTCGAGCAGCTCGTCGCGCTGGGCGTAGATCACCTTGCGCTGGTCGTTGTTGACGTCGTCGAAGTCCAGCAGGTTCTTGCGGATGTCGAAGTTGTGCGCTTCCACCTTGCGCTGTGCCTTCTCGATCTGCCGGCTGACCAGCTTGTCCTCGATGACGTCGTCTTCCTTCATGCCGATCAGCTTCATCGCCTTCTGGACCCAGTCCGAGGCGAAGATGCGCATCAGGTTGTCTTCCAGCGACAGGTAGAAGCGGGACGAGCCCGGGTCGCCCTGGCGGCCGGAACGGCCACGCAGCTGGTTGTCGATGCGGCGCGATTCGTGGCGCTCGGTGCCGACGATGTGCAGGCCGCCGGCGGCCTTTACGGCGTCGTGGCGCTGCTGCCATTCCGCCTTTACCGCTGCCCGCGCCGCGTCGTCGGCGTCTTCGCCCAGCGCTTCGTATTCGGCTTCCAGCGAACCGCCCAGCACGATGTCGGTACCGCGGCCAGCCATGTTGGTGGCGATGGTGATCGCGCCCGGACGACCCGCCTGCGCGACGATGTGCGCTTCACGCTCGTGCTGCTTGGCGTTGAGCACTTCGTGCGGCACGCCGGCCTTGTTGAGGAAGTCGGACAGCATCTCCGACGTCTCGATCGAGGTGGTGCCCACCAGCACCGGCTGGCCGCGCTGGTAGCAGTCCTGGATGTCGGCCAGCACCGCCTTGAACTTGCCCTGGCGGTTGAGGAACACCTGGTCCGGCGAATCCTTGCGCACGGTCGGGCGGTTGGTCGGGATGACGATGACTTCCAGGCCGTAGATGCTCTGGAACTCGAAGGCTTCCGTATCCGCCGTGCCGGTCATGCCGGACAGCTTGTTGTACATGCGGAACAGGTTCTGGAACGTCACGCTGGCCAGCGTCTGGTTCTCGCGCTGCACCGGCACGCCTTCCTTCGCCTCGACCGCCTGGTGCAGGCCGTCGGACCAGCGCCGGCCCGCCAGCGTGCGGCCGGTGAACTCGTCGACGATGACCACTTCGCCATCGCGCACGATGTAGTCCACGTCGCGCTGGTAGATGGCATGCGCGCGCAGGGCCGCGTTGAGGTGGTGCACGACGGACAGGTTGTTGGCGCCGTACAGCGGTTCTTCTTCGCTGATGATGCCGGCCTGCAGCAGCAGTTCCTCGGCATGCTCCATGCCCGCTTCGGACAGGTGGACCTGCTTGCCCTTCTCATCGACCCAGTAGTCGCCCTCGGCCTCTTCGCTCTCCTGCTTGATCAGCTGGGGCACGATACGGTTGACGCGGATGTACAGCTCCGGCGATTCGTCGGCCGGGCCGGAAATGATCAGCGGGGTGCGCGCCTCGTCGATCAGGATGGAGTCGACTTCGTCGACGATGGCGTAGTGCAGGCCACGCTGGAAGCGGTCGGCGCG
This sequence comes from Pseudoxanthomonas sp. GW835-FHT14C01, assembly GCF_058793715.1. Classification (NCBI taxonomy): domain Bacteria; kingdom Pseudomonadati; phylum Pseudomonadota; class Gammaproteobacteria; order Lysobacterales; family Lysobacteraceae; genus Pseudoxanthomonas; species Pseudoxanthomonas sp. GW835-FHT14C01. The sequence goes on along the minus strand of NZ_JBXAGB010000002.1, from coordinate 124,152 downwards.
CGACATCGCCATGTTGTCGCGCAGGTAGTCGAAGCCGAATTCGTTGTTGGTGCCGTAGGTGATGTCGGCGGCGTAGGCGGCGCTCTTGTCGCCGTGCGGCATGCCCGGGTACACGACGCCCACCGACAGGCCCAGCCAGTTGTACAGGCGGCCCATCCAGGCCGAGTCGCGGCGCGCCAGGTAGTCGTTCACGGTGACCACGTGCACGCCCTTGCCTTCCAAAGCATTGAGGTAGGTCGGCAGCGTGGCGACCAGCGTCTTGCCCTCGCCGGTGCGCATTTCGGCGATCTTGCCCAGGTGCAGCACCATGCCGCCGATCAACTGGACGTCGTAGTGGCGCATGCCCAGCACGCGGCGGCTGGCCTCACGGCAGACCGCGAACGCTTCGGGAAGGATCTTGTCGAGCGACTCCCCACCCGCGATGCGCTGCTGGAACTCCGGCGTCTTGGCCTTCAGCTGCTCGTCGGTGAGCTTCTGCAGCTCCGCTTCCAGCGCGTTGATCTTGTCGACGGTGCGGTGCAGCTGCTTGAGCAGGCGCTCGTTGCGGCTGCCGAAGACACGGGTGAGCAGGTTGTTGATCATGTAGGGAACCGGAAAGGAAAAGGACGCCGGGGCGGCGCAGCATGTGCGGCCCCAAAACGAAACAGGGCGCAAGGCGCCCTGTCTGGCAACACCGTATTGTAGCTTGGGGCGCCGCCCGGGGAATCAAGGCGGGCCGTCAGACCGCCCCGCCCCCGATGAGTTCCGCGCGCATCAGCCGCGCGTGATCTGCCCCACCGGCGTCGGGCCTTCGCCCAGGAACTTGCGCGGATTGACCACGCGCCCGTTCTCCCACACCTCGAAATGCACGTGCGCCCCCGTCGAACGGCCCGTGGAACCGGCCTTCGCCACCTCCTGGCCTACGCGGACCAGATCGCCGGCGCGCACACTGAGGCGCGAGTTGTGCGCGTAGCGGGTGACGTAGCCGTTGCCATGGTCGACGTCGATGACGTTGCCGTAGCCGCCCTTCACGCCGGCGAAGCTCACCACGCCATCGGCCACCGACAGCACGGGGTCGCCCACGCGCGCCTTGAAGTCGATGCCCTTGTGGTTCTGGCCACCGCCGCCGAACGGATCGGCGCGACCGCCGAAGCCCGAGGTGATGTAGCTGTTCGCGATCGGCATGCGGCCCGGGGTCGCGTTCTTGTCCAGTTCGCGGTTGAACAGCAGCGCTTCCAGGACCGACAGCTGGCGGCCGGAGGCAGCGAACTGCCGCTCCAGGTTGTCCACGCCATCCTTCAGATCGGCCGGCTTCATGTCGAAGGACGCGTCGTTACCGCCGACGCCGACAGGTTCGTTGAAGTCGAACTCGCCGTCCTGCAGCTGGCCCACGCGCGTGAGGCGCTCGCCGAGGGCGTTCAGGCGGTTGGCCTGCGCCTGCAGCTCGCCCAGGCGTGCGGCCATGGCGTTGATTTCCTGCTGGGCGCCGCGCCGGACCTGGTCCAGTTCCGCATCGCGCTGCTCGGCCTTGGCCTGCAGCAGTGCGACCTGGCCCATGCCGGCGGCACTGCGGCCGGCCGCACCGACCAGCAGGCCGGCGGCGACCAGCACCGCGGCGCTGGCCAGCGGACGTGCGTGGAAGGCGAGGCGGATGCGGTAGGCACCATGGGCGGACGCATGGGCCCACCAGGTACGCGTATTGTTTACGATGGTCTTAAAGCTCATAGATACCGATGTCTGATTCGAAGTCCAAGCCGCGCCGCGCCGGCATCGCGCAACCTGCCTTGCAGGCTGCCCTGACGGATGCCGCCACCGACCCGGTGCGTCGTGCCCTATGGCTCGACGCCTTGGAACAGCAGCTTCGCCCCTGCCTTCCGCCTGCCCTGGCGCCGCATTGCCGGTTGGCGAACGTGGCGGGCAAGCGGCTCGTTTTTATCGTCGACTCCCCCGTGTGGAACGCCCGGCTTCGCCTGGCGGCACCCGAATTGATCGACGTGGCCCAATCCATCGGACTGGCGGTCACCGAAGTCACCGCCAAGACGCGCCCCGCGCCGCTGGTGAAGCCCGCGCAGAACCCGGTCGTACCCGTATCGGAAGCGTCCCGCAAAGGGCTGCAAGCGGCCCTCGACCTCCTGTCCGAACCGGACTCCGCCGGTTCACCCGCCCCTCGGGGCGGTCATCGTGCTCGGCGGAAAAATTGACTCGGCCATCACGAGGGACGGGGCATGGTACCGGCCACCGCTGATCGGAACGTTAGTCGAAAGTTAAGGGCGCGTTATTTTCCGGCCAATTACCTGACCGGCATCACACTTTCGCCAAGGCGTAACCTTTCGCACACCCGCGCGTGACGGGGGTGCGAAACCGGGCGACAACGGATTCACCGACCCGGCGGGACGGACGTCTCAGACGGCCAGGGCCGGTGTTGCGTAAGTGACCGGGGACGGCGTGGTGCGGTCCTCGAAGGTCACTTCTTCCCAGGCCGAGGTCTCGGCGAGCAAGGCGCGGACGAGCTTGTTGTTGAGCGCGTGGCCCGACTTGAAGCCTTCGTAGGCGCCCAGGATCGGCCGGCCGGCCAGGTACAGATCGCCGATGGCATCGAGGATCTTGTGGCGGACGAACTCGTCCGTATAGCGCAGGCCGTCTTCGTTCAACACCCGGAACTCGTCCAGCACGATGGCGTTGTCCATCGAGCCGCCAAGGCCGAGGTTGCGTTCGCGCATGTATTCCAGGTCGCGCATGAAACCGAACGTGCGCGCACGGGCAACCTCCTTCACGTAGGCGCCGGTGGAAAAATCCACCTCCGCCCGCGATTGCGAGGCCGGAATCATCGGGTGGTCGAACTTGACGGTGAAGCCCAGCTTGAAGCCGTCGTACGGCTCGAAGCGCGCCACCTTGTCGCCTTCGGTCACTTCCACCGGGCGGATGATGCGGATGAAGCGCTTGGGCGCGTCCTGCTCGGCGATGCCGGCGGACTGGATGAGGAATACGAACGGACCCGCCGAGCCGTCCATGATCGGCAGCTCGGCCGAGGACAGTTCCACATAGGCGTTGTCGACGCCCAGGCCGGCCATCGCCGACATCAGGTGCTCGACGGTCTGCACCTTCGCGCCTTCGCAGGTCAGGCCGGTGCACAACGTGGTCTCGGTGACCAGTTCCGCGCTCGCGGGGATCTCCACCACCGGGTCCAGATCGATGCGCCGGAACACGATGCCGGTATCCACCGGGGCCGGGCGCAGGGTCATGTAGACCTTTTCGCCACTGTGCAGCCCCACGCCCGTCGCGCGGATAACGTTCTTGAGGGTGCGTTGCTGGGCCATCGAAGGGGGATCGCAGGTGGGGGGAACCTGAGCGGGCAGCGAGAATATCACGCAGACCACTGAATCTTAACGGAAGAACCGGTCTGTCCCACCCCTGCAACACCGGTCTGCTAGGACCGCCGGGAAAGGGCTGCCGGACCGGTGAAGGTCCGGCAGCGAAGGGACATGGCAGTGCAACCACTACGTCTGCTCCCTCCCCCCGTTTACGGGGGAGGGCTGGGGTGGGGGCAGACCGAAGACGCACAACCGAACGTCTGCGTGCGGACAAGGCTGATCGGCCCTGTTCGCCCCCATCCCCGCCTTCCCCCGCACGCGGGGGAAGGGGCACATCACATCAGTCCGCCTGGCGGCGCAGGAACGCCGGGATGTCCAGGTAGTCCGACGGCAGCTCCGCCGCCACCGGCGCGGACGCCGGGGCCGACGGCGCGGGCGACGCCGACCCGCGGCGCAGGCCCAGCCCGCTGGTGGCGGCACTGATCGGGTCCATCGAGAAGCCGTCGTCGACCGGCAGGCCGGTGGTGGCGTCGCGGACCAGCTTGATCGGCGCGCGCATCGGCTCGCGCAGGTCGCCGCCACGGCCGACCGGCTGGCGGGCAGCATTGCGGTTCAGGCCGGTGGCCACCACGGTCACGCGCACTTCGTCCTGCATGTCCGGATCCAGCACGGTGCCGACGACCACGGTCGCATCTTCCGAGGCGAAGCCTTCGATGGTGCGGCCCACTTCGTCGAACTCGGCCATCGTGAAGTCCGGGCCGGCGGTGATGTTGACCAGGATGCCGTTGGCGCCGTTGAGGTTCACGTCGTCCAGCAGCGGGTTCTGGATCGCGGCCTCGGCCGCGGCCTGCGCGCGGTCGTCGCCGCGGGCGGAACCGGTGCCCATCATGGCCAGGCCCATTTCGCTCATCACGGTGCGCACGTCGGCGAAGTCGACGTTGATCAGGCCCGGACGCACGATCAGGTCGGCGATGCCCTGCACGGCGCCGAGCAGCACGTCGTTGGCGGCGCGGAAGGCCTGGATCATCGTCGCGTTGCGGCCGAGCACGGTGATCAGCTTCTCGTTCGGGATGGTGATCAGCGAGTCGCAGTGGTGGCTCAGCTCCTCGATGCCCTTCAGTGCGACCTGCATGCGGCGGCGGCCTTCGAACGGGAACGGCTTGGTGACCACGGCGACGGTCAGGATGCCCATCTCCTTGGCCAGCTGCGCCACGACCGGCGCGGCGCCGGTGCCGGTGCCACCGCCCATGCCGGCGGTGATGAACACCATGTCGGCGCCGTCGAGCGCGTCGATGATGCGCTCGCGGTCCTCCAGCGCGGCCTGGCGGCCGACTTCCGGATTCGCGCCTGCGCCCAGGCCCTTGGTGACGTTGCTGCCCAACTGCAGCTGCAGCTTGGCGCCGCAGTTCTTGATCGCCTGCGAATCGGTGTTGGCGGTGATGAATTCCACGCCGTCCACGCTGCCGTTGACCATGTGCGCCACGGCGTTGCCGCCGCCGCCGCCCACGCCCACGACCTTGATCACCGCATTCGGGGCCATCTTCTCAACCAGTTCGAAATGTGCCATGTCCTTGTCCTCGTTTATTTAGTTATGTACTGCTGGGTGGAACGAACGTCGTGACGCCTTCAACTTCGCGGTAGGTGTCGCCTCACTCAGAACTCGCCGCGATACCAGTTCTGCAGTTTCTTGAACCAGCTGCCCGCCTTGCCCGTGGGCAGCGACGGACGCCGGGGATGTTCGATCTGGCTGCCCATCAGCAGCAGGCCGACGCCGGTGGCGTGCACCGGATTGCCGACCACTTCGCCCAGGCCGGTGACGTGCTGCGGGATGCCGACGCGCACGGGCATCTGCAGCATCTCTTCGGCCAGCTCGACCACGCCTTCCATCTTCGCGGCGCCGCCGGTCAGCACCATGCCGGCGCGCACGCGCTCCTCGAAACCGGAGCGGCGCAGTTCCGCCTGCACCATCTCGAAGATTTCCTCGTAGCGCTGCTGCACGGCCTGCGCCAACGCATGGCGCGGCAGGCGGCGCGGCGGACGGTCGCCGACGCTGGGCACCTGGATGCTTTCCTCGGCCGTCGCCAGCTGCGCCAGTGCGCAGGCGTAGCGCACCTTGATCTGCTCGGCTTCCGGTGTCGGCGTGCGCAGCATGTGCGCGATGTCGTTGGTCACCTGGTCGCCGGCGATCGGCAGCGACGCGGTGTGGCAGATCGCGCCCTGCACGAACACCGCCAGGTCGGTGGTGCCCGCGCCCATGTCGACCAGCACCACGCCGAGTTCGCGCTCGTCGCTGGTCAGCACGGCGACGCTGGAGGCCAGCGACGAGAAGATCAGGTCGTCGATCTGCAGGCCGCAGCGCTGCACGCACTTGCTGATGTTGGCGGCGGCGGATTGCGCGCAGAACACCAGGTGCGCATCCACTTCCAGGCGCACGCCGGTCATGCCGACCGGATTGCGGATGCCTTCCTGCGAGTTGTCCAGCTTGTACTCGCGCGGAATGGCGTGGAGGATCTTCTGGTCGGCCGGGATCGCGACCGCCTTGGCCGCCTCCAGCACGCGGTCCAGGTCGCCCCAGGTCACCTCGCCATCACGGATCGGCACGATGCCGGGCGAGTTGCGGCACTGCACGTGGTTGCCCGAGATCGACGCGTACACCGAGCGGATCTCGCAGCCGGCCATCAGTTCGGCTTCCTCGATCGCGCGCTGGATCGACTGCACGGTGGATTCGATGTCCACGACCACGCCGCGCTTGAGGCCGCGCGATTCGTGCGAGCCGATGCCGATCACCTCGATCGGATTGCCCGGCGCGTATTCGCCGACCAGCGCCGTCACCTTGGAGGTGCCGATGTCCAGCCCGACGATCAGCGATTTGTCACCCTTGCGATTCATGTAGTGCCCTGCAGAAGACGACCTGCCACCGCGATCGGTGCAGGCAATGGAGTCGGTGTGGCGGCCGGCGACGGCGCCTTGGGCGCCTCGCCCCAGCTGAGCGCGAAGCCGTTGGTGTAGCGCAGGTCGGCGCGTACCAGCGGTTGCGCCTGCGCGGCCAGCAGTTGCGGCAGCATCCGCGCGAAGCGGCCCAGGCGCGGACGCGCATCGGCGCGACCGACCACCACCTGCGTACCGTTGCCCAGCCGCAGCGACCAGCTACCGCGGGCGTCCATCACCAGCGTGGTGACGTCCAGGCCCATCGGCGCGAACAGCTGGCGCGATTCGTTGTACAGCGCGGTCACTTCCTGCACCTGCGAGTCGGGGCCGCCAAGTTGCGGCAGGTCCAGGCCCGTGAGCTCCTTCGGCATCGGGAACAGGCGGCCGTGCTCGGACAACAGCTTGTCGTCGCCCCAGCGCGCAAACGGCTTGTGTTCGGTGACGCGCACTTCCAGCACATCCGGCCAGCGCTTGCGCACGTCCGCACGCTCGACCCACGGCAGCTTCTCGACCGCGTGCTTGGCGTCCTCCAGCCGCACTGCGAAGAAGCCGCGGCGCGCGTAGGGCAGCACCGTGGCCTGCAGTTGCGCGGGATCCACGCGCGCCAGTTCGCCCTGCACCCGCAGGCGCGACAGCGGCCAACGGTCGGCGCCGATCCAGCCGTTGACCACGGCCACGACCGGCAGCGCGACCAGCGCCAACGCGATCAGCCAGGTCAGGATGCGCAGCGCGGCGTTCATCGGCCCGCCACCTCCGGCACCGTCTGCTCGAGGATGCGCCAGCACAGCTCTTCGAAACCGATGCCGACCTGCGCCGCTTCCTTCGGCACCAGCGAGTGGCTGGTCATGCCCGGCGCGGTGTTCACTTCCATCAGCAGGAAGCGGCCATCGGCATGCCGCATCACGTCCACGCGCCCCCAGCCGCTGCAGCCGGCCGCGCGGAATCCCTCCAGCGCCAGTGCGCGGATCCGCGCTTCGTCGCCGGCATCGTCCAGGCCAGGGCAAAGGTATTGCGTGTCCTCGGCGATGTACTTGGCGTGGTAGTCGTACCAGCCCTGCGCCGGCACGATGCGCACCGACGGCAGCGCCACATCCCCGAGGATGGCGACGGTGAACTCGCCGCCGGTCAGCATCTGCTCGGCCAGCAGTTCACCGGAATACGTCGACGCGAACGCGACCGCCGGCGCCAGATCGTCTTCGCCCTCGATCTTGAACACGCCGACACTGGAACCTTCCGCCGACGGCTTCACGAACACCGGGAACCCCAGCGTGCGCACCGCTGCGACCAGCGCCTGCCCCGGACTCGATCCGGGGTCGCCGCCGGCGGGAATACGGACGAAGCTCGCGGTCGGCAGGCCAGTGGCCTGCCACACCTGCTTGGTGCGGATCTTGTCCATCGTCAGTGCGGAGCCCAGCACGCCGGGGCCGGTGTACGGCACGCCGAGCGACTGCAGCAGCCCCTGCAGCACGCCGTTCTCGCCGTCGCCGCCGTGCATGATGTTGAACACGCGATCGACCTTGCCGGCCCGGATCGCCTCGACCAGTGCAGGCACGCCATCCACGGCAGACGCCTGCACACCGCGGGCGAGCAGCGCGTCGAGCACGTTCTGCCCGGAGTTCAGCGACACTTCGCGCTCGCTGGACGTGCCGCCCAGCAGCACGGCGACGCGGCCGAAGCGCGCGGCATCGGTGATGCGCAGCGGCGGCACGGCGATGGCGCTCATGCGGAGTCCTTCGCGGCGAAGCCGTGCGTCGCCAGGTGCTGCGACAGGTGGCCGATGTCGCCCGCGCCCATGAGCAGCAACAGGTCGCCGTCCTGCAGGACGTCGGGCAGCACGTCGACCAGGTCGCTGACCTGGCTGACCACCACGGGCTCGTTGCGGCCGCGGGCGCGGATGGCGCGCGCCAGCGACTTCGCATCCGCGCCGGCGATCGGCTGCTCGCCGGCCGGGTACACCTCGCTCAGCACCAGCGCATCGGCCTCCGACAGCACGGCGGCGAACGCGTCGAACTGGTCGCGCGTACGGCTGAAGCGGTGCGGCTGGAACGCGACGACCAGGCGCTTGTGCGGCCAGCCGCCGCGCGCCGCGGCGAACACCGCGGCGAGTTCCTTCGGGTGGTGGCCGTAGTCGTCGACCAACTGCACGCGCGCGCCCTGAGGGGTGGCGATCTCGCCGAGATCGTTGAAACGGCGGCCGATGCCGGCGAACTTCTCCAGCGCGGCAGCGATGTTCTCCGGCGACACGCCGAGCTGCCAGCCCACCGCGGCGGCGGCCAGCGCGTTCAATACGTTGTGGCGACCCGGCAGCGCGAGACTGACACGGATGCTGGCGTCCTCCGGCAGGCGCAGGGTGAAATGCATGCGGCCGCCTTCCTGCTCGACGTCTTCTGCGCGCACGTCGGCGTTCTCGGCGAAGCCGTAGCTCATCACGTGGCGCGGCGTATCCGCAGCGATCGCGGCGACTTCCGGATCGTCGATGCACAGCACCGCCAGGCCGTAGAACGGCAGGCGCTGCAGGAATTCAGCGAACGCGGCTTTGACCCGCTCGAAGTCGTTGCCGTAATTCTCCAGATGATCGGCATCGATGTTGGTGACGATGGAGATCAGTGGATTCAGGCGCAGGAAGCTGCCGTCGCTCTCGTCCGCTTCGGCCACCAGCCATTGGCCATCGCCGAGCTTGGCGTTGGCGCCGGCGGCGAGCAGCTGGCCGCCGATGACGAAGGTCGGGTCCAAGCCGCCTTCGCTCAGTACGGCGGCGGCGAGGCTGGTGGTGGTGGTCTTGCCGTGCGTGCCGGCCACGGCGATGCCGCGTCGGAAGCGCATCAGTTCGGCCAGCATCGCGGCGCGCGGCACGATCGGAATGCGCTGGCTGCGCGCTTCCATCAGTTCGGGGTTGTCGTGCTTGATCGCGCTCGACACCACCACGCAGTCGGTGCCCAGCACGTTGGAGGCGTTGTGGCCGCGCATCACGCGCGCACCCAGGGCCGCCAGCCGGCGGGTCGCGGCGTTGTCGGCATTGTCGGACCCGGAAACTTCATAGCCCAGCGTGCACAGCACCTCGGCGATGCCGCTCATGCCGGAGCCACCAATGCCGACGAAGTGCACCCGGCGGAACGCCTGGGCCAGGTTGCCGGTGTGCTGCAGGCGGCGCTCGCGTGCGGCGGCCATCATCATGCCTGCGTCCCCATCTTCATTGCTTCCTCGAGAATCGTGTCGGCGATGCGGTCGGCCGCATCGGGTTTCGCCTGCGCGCGCGCCGCTTCCGCCATCGACAGGCGCGCAGCGGCGTCGTCGATCAGGCGGCGCAGCGTGGCGGCCAGGCGGTCGGCGAGCGCGTCGTCCTGCTTCAGCAGCACGGCCGCACCGCGCTCGACCAGGTATTCGGCGTTGCGGGTCTGGTGGTCGTCGACCGCCTGCGGGAACGGCACCAGCACGCTGCCCACGCCGACCGCGCACAGTTCGGCCAGCGTCGAGGCGCCGGAACGGCAGACCACCAGGTCGGCCCAGGCGTAAGCGGCGGCCATGTCGGTGATGAAGGCTTCGACGCTGGCGGATACGCCGGCATCGGCATAGGCCTTGGCGGCTTCGTCGCGCAGCTTCTCGCCGCACTGGTGGCGCAGCTCGAGGCTGCCCGCCGGCAAGGTCGCGGCAGCTTTGGGCACCGTCAGGTTCAATGCACGCGCGCCCTGGCTGCCGCCGAGCACGAGGACGCGCAGCGGACCGCTGCGACCGGCGAAGCGCGCGGCCGGTGGCGACAGGGCGGCGATCTCGTCGCGCACCGGATTGCCGACCACCTCTTCCCGCGACGGGAATGCGCCCGGGAACCCGGTCATCACGCGACGCGCGACCTTGACCAGCACGCGATTGGTGAAGCCGGCGGCGCGGTTCTGCTCGTGCACCAGCAGCGGCAGTCCCATCAGCTTCGCCGCCACGCCACCCGGCCCCGATGCGAAGCCACCGAAGCTGACCACCGCGCGCGGCGCCCGACGGCGCAACGCGAAGCCGGCGGCGCGGATCGCGCGCAGTACGCGCACCGGAGCGCCCAGCAGCGCCAGCGCGCCCTTTCCGCGCAGGCCGGTGATCGCCAGCGTATCCAGCGGAATGTCGTGCTGCGGCACCAGGCGCGTTTCCATGGCACCGTCGGCTCCCAGCCAGACCACCGGCACGCCGCGCGCCCGCAGCACCTTGGCCACGGCCAGCGCGGGGAAGATGTGGCCACCGGTGCCACCGGCCATGATCATCACGGGAGCCGCCATCGCCGCGTTCATGCGAGCCTCTCGAACGTGGGCTCGACCCGCGGCTGCAGTCGGCTGGTGCCGCGCAGTGTCTGCGACAGCGACATCGCGGGAGCCGCGGACGCAGGTGCGGGCGACGCCGGGCGCGGATCCCCCGATGCACGCGGCGGCTCGTTGCCGCCATGCAGCGCTTCTCCGCGCAGCGCGACCTGGCGCTGCGTGCGCTCCAGTTCGTACGACACGCGCAGCAGCAAGCCCATCGCCACGCAGGTCATCAGGATGCTGGAGCCACCCGACGAGATCAGCGGCAGGGTCAAGCCCTTGGTCGGCAACAGGCCCAGGTTCACGCCCATCGACACGAAGCTCTGCATGCCGATCCACAGCGCCACGCCGAAGGCGACGTAGCCGGCGAAGTGGCGGCGCATTTCCACACAGCGCAGGCCGATGACGAAGGCGCGGCCGACCAGCAGCGCGTACAGCGCCACCACCAGGCAGATACCGACGAAACCGAGTTCCTCGCCGATCACCGAGAAGATGAAGTCGGTGTGCACTTCCGGCAGGTAGTTGAGTTTCAGCACCGAACCGCCCAGGCCGATGCCGGCCCACTCGCCACGACCGATCGCCATCAGCGCGTTGGTCAGCTGGTAGCCGCTGCCGAACGGATCCGCCCACGGATCCGAGAACGAGGTCAGGCGGCGCATGCGGTACGGTTCCGCGATGGCGATGATGGCCAAGATCGGCAGGCCCACCAGCACCGGGCCGAACATGCGCGGCATGTTCACGCCTCCCAGCACAAGCATGCCGGCGGTGATCGCCAGCAGCAGCGACGACGAACCAAAGTCCGGCTGCATCAGCAGCAGCGCAACCAGCACCACCACCACGCCGAGCGGCTTGAGCATCGCCGCCCAGGTCGCGTTGACCTCGTCGCGGAAGCGCACCAGGTAGCTGGCCAGCCAGACGATGAAGAACACCTTCACCACTTCGACCACCTGGAAATTCGACACGCCCAGGTTGATCCAGCGGTGCGCGCCCTTGACGCTCACGCCCAAGCCCGGCACGAACACCATCAGCAGCAGCACCAAGCAGCCCAGCAACAGCAGGTGATTGCGCGCCTCGATGCTTTTCAGTTCGGTACGCGTCACCCACCACGCCAGGCCCGCGCCGGCCACCAGGAACATGCCGTGGCGGATGAGGTAATAGAACGGGTTGCCGTGCTGGTAGATCGAGGCCGACGCCACCATCACCACGCCCAGCGACGCCAGCGCGAGCATGGCGCCGAGCAACCAGGGGTCGAAACGGCCCCCGATGGCTTCCAGTCGCGTGGCCTGGCGCGGCGTGTCGTTCATCAGCGCACCTTCAACGTGGCCAAGCCGACGAGGACGAGCACGACGGAGATGATCCAGAAGCGCACGATCACGCGCGGCTCCGGCCAGCCCTTCAGTTCGAAGTGGTGGTGGATCGGCGCCATGCGGAACACGCGCTTGCCGGTCAGCTTGAACGACGCGACCTGGATCATCACCGACAGCGTCTCGATGACGAAGATGCCGCCCATGATCACCAGCACCAGTTCCTGCCGCACGATCACGGCGATGGTGCCCAGCACGGCGCCCAGCGCCAGCGCACCGATGTCGCCCATGAACACCATCGCCGGGTAGGTGTTGAACCACAGGAAGCCCAGCCCCGCGCCGGCGATCGCGGCGCAGATGATGGTCAGTTCGCCCGCGCCCGGCACCGGCGGAATCTGCAGGTAGTTGGAGAACACCGCATTGCCCGACGCATAGGCGAACACGCCCAGTGCGCAGGCCACCAGCACGGTCGGCATGATCGCCAAGCCATCCAGGCCGTCGGTCAGGTTCACCGCGTTCGAGAAGCCGACGATCCAGAAATAGGCAATGGCGACGAAGCCGATGCCGGCCAAGGGCAGCGCGATCGACTTGAAGAACGGCACGTAGAACGTCGTCGCCGCCGGCACGTCGGCGTAGAGGTACAGATACAGGCCGGCGGCGAGGCCGAAGATCGACTGCAGCAGGTACTTCCACCGCGACTTCAGGCCGTTCGGATCGCGCTTCACGATCTTGATCCAATCGTCGTACCAGCCGATGGCGCCGAACGCCAGCATCACGAGCAACACAACCCACACGTACTTGTTGCGCAGGTCGCCCCACAGCAGCACGGACAACAGCACCGTCATCAGGATCAGCGCACCGCCCATGGTCGGCGTGCCGGCCTTGGAGAAGTGGGACTGCGGACCGTCCTTGCGGATCGGCTGGCCGCCCTTCAGCTGGCCGAGCTTGCGGATGACCGCCGGACCCAGCCACAGCGACAGCGCAAGCGACGTCAACGCGGCCAGGATGCCGCGGAACGTCAGGTAGCCGAACAGGCCGAAGAAGTTTTCCAGGCTCTGCAGCCAACGGGCCAGTTCAAGCAGCATGCGATGCGTCCTCCCCGGTGGACAGCAGGGCGGCGACGATCCGGTCCATCGCGCTGCCGCGCGAACCCTTGACCAGACAGCGCACGCCGGCCCGCAGGTCGGCGCGCAGGGCGTCGGCCAGCGAAGCGTGGTTGTCGAATGAGTGCGCGCCTTCGCCGAAGGCGGCGGCAGCGGCGGCACTGAGCGGACCCAGCGTGTACAGGCGGCGCAGTCCGGCGGCTTTGGCGCGGCGGCCGGCATCGGCGTGCAGCGCTTCGGCATCGTCGCCGAGTTCGCGCATGTCGCCCAGCACCAGCCAGCCCTCCCCGCCCGCCTGCGCGCTTGCGGCCGCCAGCGTATCGATCGCCGCGACCAGCGAGCCGGGATTGGCGTTGTAGCTGTCGTCGATCACCACCGCGCCGTTCGGCAGCGCGTGCGCGATCTGGCGACCGGCCACCGGCTGCGCGGCCGACAGGCCCTCGGCGATGATGGCCAGCGACACGCCGCACGCCATCGCGATGCCGGCGGCGGCCAGCGCGTTGAGCACGTTGTGGCGGCCCGGCAGGTGCAGCTCGACCGCGACCTCGCCGTGCGGGGCCACGAGGACGAAGTCCGAACCGTCCGCGGTCGCGCGGATGTCGCGCGCGGTCAGGTCGGCGGTCGCTTCCAGGCCGAAGCGCAGGATGCGGCGGTCCGGCACGCGGCTGGCGAAGTACTCGGCGAAGGCATCGTCGGCATTGATCACGGCGGTGCCGTCGGCCGGCAGCGCGTCGTAGATGGCGCCCTTGGTCTCGGCCACGCCCATCAGCGAGCCCATCCGTTCCAGGTGCGCGGCGGCGATGTTGTTCACCAGCGCCACTTCCGGCGTGACGATGTCGGTCAGGTAGGCGATGTCGCCCGGCTTGCCCGCGCCCATCTCGTAGACCGAGAAGTCGGCATCGTCCGGGCCGTCGATCACGGCCATCGGCAGGCCGATCTCGTTGTTGCGGTTGCCGGGATTGAAGTAGGTGACGCCGGCGCGCTGCAGGATCGACACCACCAGCGTCTTCACCGAGGTCTTGCCGTTGCTGCCGGTGATGGCGACCGCCTTCTCCACGCGGTCGCGCTGCAGGCCGGCGGCGATACGTGCCAGGGCCAGCAGCGTGTCGGGCACCACCACCTGCGGCACGTCGACCTTCACCTCATGATCGACCAGCACGGCGGCGGCACCGCGCATCGAGGCGTCGTAGGCGAAGTCGTGCCCATCGAAACGCTCGCCGCGCAGGGCGACGTACAGGCTGCCTGGCACCAGCGCGCGGGTATCGTGGGTCAGCGAACCGATCACCAGGTCGTCGCCCAGCAGTTCGCCGCCCGCCCAGTGCGCCAGCAGGGAAAGGGGAAGCCGCTTCATCGACGGTCCTCCAGCGCCTGGCGCGCCACGGCGGTGTCGTCGAACGGATGCTTCACGCCGTGGATTTCCTGGTAGGGCTCGTGGCCCTTGCCGGCCACCAGCACGATGTCGTCGGGTCCGGCCTGCGCGACCGCCTGCGCGATCGCCTGTGCGCGGTCGCGCTGCACGAAGACCGCATCCGGCTTCGCGAAGCCGGCCATGATGTCGGCGACGATGCGGTCGCCGTCCTCGGTGCGCGGGTTGTCGTCGGTGACCAGCACCACGTCGGCGAGGCGCTCGGCGATGGCCGCCATCTGCGGGCGCTTGCCGGTATCGCGGTCGCCGCCGCAGCCGAACACGCAGAACAGCCGGCCCTGCACGTGGTCGCGCAGGCTGGCCAGTGCCTGCTCCAGCGCATCCGGCGTGTGCGCGTAGTCGATGACGACCAGCGGACGACGGTTGCCCGCGGCATCGCTGTCGCCGCCGAGCCGGTTCATCCGGCCATGGATCGGCGCCAGCCGCGACAGCGTGCGCGCGATCTCCGCGGTCGTATCGCCGAGCGCATGCAGCACGCCCGCCACCGCCAGCAGGTTGTCCACGTTGAAGCGGCCCAGCAGGCGCGACTGCACCGGCTGCGTGTCGTCGCCGATAGCCAGGTCGAAGGCGATGCCGCTGCCGTCCAGCCGCAGCGCATCCGCGCGCACGACCGCCTCGTCCTGCCCGCGCGAACTCACACCGATGCGCTGCAGGCCGTGCGGCAGGCGCGCGAACAGCTCGCGCCCATAGGCGTCGTCGAGATTGACCACGCCGGCCTTCAGACCGTCGCGCGAGAACAGCAGCGACTTGGCGGCACCGTAACGCTCCATGTCGCCGTGGTAGTCCAGGTGATCGCGGGTGAGGTTGGTGAACACGCCGACATCGAAGTGCACGGCGTCCACGCGACCCTGGTCCAGCGCATGCGAACTGACTTCCATCGCGACCGCCTTGGCGCCGGCATCGCGGAACTGCGCCAGCAGCGCATGCATCTGCAGCACCAGCGGCGTCGTGAAGCCGGTCGGCACCACTTCGCCATACATGCCTGCGCCCAGCGTGCCGACGGTCGCGCAGCGGACGCCGCGCAGATGCCAGGCCTGCGCCAGCAACTGCACCGTCGACGTCTTGCCGTTGGTGCCGGTGACGCCGACCATCTTCATGTCGTGCGACGGCGCGGCATGGAAACGGTCCGCCATCGTGCCCATGCGCGCGCGCAGGCCGGGCACCGCGATCGCATCGCGCGGCGCCTCCAACCCGTCCGGCACCGGCGGTTCGAACAGGATCGCGCTGGCGCCGTTCTCCTTCGCCTGCACGGCGAAGTTCAGGCCATGCGCGCCGAAGCCGGCGATGGCGACGAAGGCATCGCCCGACTGCACGCTGCGGCTGTCCAGCGTCAACCCGCGCACGACGATGTCGCGCGGCACGTCCACGTCGGGCAGCAGTTCGGCGAGGGCCATCATCCGCCTCATCGCGTCGCCTCCGTCGCCGGCAGCGCCGCCTGCGGCGCATCGAACGCGGCCGGATCCGTCGTGTCGACGGCATCGTCGGCGATCGGGGTCGGCGCGGGCGCCTGCGCCACGGCGCCCGGCTTGCCCGCGTTCTTGGCCTGTGCGGCGAGCCACGCCTCGATATCGTCCGGCGGCACATCCATCAGCCGCAGCGTCCCGTCCATCACGTCATGGAACACGGGAGCGGCGACCAGGCCACCGTAGTAGCCGCCTTCCTGCGAGTCGTTGATCACCACGACGGCGGCGAAGCGCGGGTTGCTCGCCGGCACCAGGCCGGCGAAGAACGAGGCGTAGCGCCCCTTCGCATAGCCGCCGCCCGACGCGATGCGCGCCGTGCCGGTCTTGCCCGCCACGCGGTAGCCGAGCACGCCGGCGCGCTTGGCGCCGCCCTGCGTCACCACCGTTTCCATCATGCCGACGACTTCGTGCGCGATCGCCGGATCCAGCACCTGCGGTGCCTCGCCGCGCTGGCCCTTCACGAACGTCGGCGTGACCAGCCTGCCGCCGTTGCCCAGCGCCGAATACGCACGCGCGATCTGCAGCGGGGTCACCGCCAGACCGTATCCGTACGACATCGTCGCCTTCTGCAGACCGTTCCAGCGGTCCGGCGGCGCAAGCATGCCGGCGGACTCGCCCGGGAAGCCGCTGCCCGGCTTCTGGCCGTAGCCGAAGCTGTGGATGCTCTCGTAGAAATAGGCGTTCGGCAGCTTCTCGGCGATCTTGATCGAGCCGATGTTCGAACTCTTGGTGATCACGCCGGTGACCGTCAGCACGCCGTTGTTCCGTGGCACGTCGCGGATCGTGTAGCGGCTGTTCAACGCCAGGTAGCCGGGGTTGGTATTGACCAGCGTCGACGGCGTGACCACGCCGGCCTTCAGCGCGGTCGATACGGTCAGCGGCTTCATCGTCGAACCCGGCTCGATCATGTCGGTCAGCGCGCGGTTGCGGCGCGCATCCGGCTTCACGCGATCGATCGCGTTGGGGTTGTAGGTCGGCAGGTTGACCATCGCCAGCACCTCGCCGGTGGCCACGTCCATGATCACGATCGAGCCGCTGCTGGCCTGGTGCGCGAGCAGCGCGTTGCGCAGTTCCCGGTGCGCCAGGTACTGGATGCGGCGGTCGATGCTGAGCGTCAGGTCCTTGCCCGGCTGCGCGGAGCGGATCAGGTCGACGTTCTCGACGATGCGGCCGCGGTTGTCGCGGATCACCTTCTGCGCGCCCGGCGTGCCGCTGAGCCATTCGTCGAAGGCCAGTTCCAGGCCTTCCTGGCCGCGGTCGTCGATGTTGGTGAAGCCCAGCACATGGGCCATCGCCGGCCCCTGCGGATAGAAACGACGGAACTCGCGCTGCGAGAACACGCCGGGAATCTTGTGCGCGAGGATCTTCTGCGCCTCGTCCGGATTGATCCGGCGCTTGAGGTACAGGAATTCCTTGTCGGCCTTCTGCGACAGGCGGTTGGTCAGGTGGTCCAGCGGCACGCCCAGCGCCTGCGCCAGTTCCGGCAGGCGGTCGGGCGTCTTCAGCAGTTCCTGCGGATTGCCCCACACCGACTCCACCGGCGACGACACCGCCACGGGCTCGCCGTTGCGGTCGGTGATCATGCCGCGCGAGGTGGGAATCGGGATCTCGCGCAGGAAGCGCGCATCGCCCTGGCGCTGGTAGAAGTCGTGGTTGATCAGCTGCACGTAGGCCGCGCGGCCGACCAGGCTCACCGAGCACAGACCCATCGCACCGAGCACCAGCGCGAGGCGGCCACGCAGGTTGAAGCGCGCGCGGTTGCGGTTCTTGGTGGGCGCGGCGTTCATGGGCGGATCACCACCACGTCGGCCGTTTCCGGGAACTTCATGCCCAGGCGCACGCGTGCGACCTGGTCGATGCGGGTGGCTTCGGCGACCGTGGCCTGTTCGAGCTGCAGGCGGCCGAACTCGACGTTCAGTTCGTCGCGCGCGCGCTCCAGCCGCGTCACCTCATCGAACAGCACGCGGTGGCGGTGGCGCGCGTAGACCACCCCGATCGCCGACGCGATGTTGGCCAGCACCAGCACGATGATCAGGAAGCGGCTCATGCGGCCACCGCCAGCTTTTCCGCCACGCGCAGCACCGCGCTGCGGGCGCGGGGATTGGAGGCGACTTCGTCGGCCTCACCCTTCTGTCCGCTGCCGATGGCACGCAGCGTCGGCGTGAAATCGATCGCCACCGGCAGCCGGCGGTTCGCCGGCGGCGCCTTGGCGTGCTTGTTGATGAACTGCTTGACGATGCGGTCTTCCAGCGAGTGGAAGCTGATCACCGCCAGCCGGCCGCCGGTCTTGAGCCGCGCCAGCGCCGCGTCCAGACCAGCTTCGAGGTCGGCCAGTTCGCGGTTGATATGGATACGGATGCCCTGGAAGCTGCGCGTGGCCGGATGGATCTTCTCGCCGCGCGGCATCACCGACGCGATCACGGCGGCCAGGTCGCCGGTCCGGGTGAAGGGCTGGGTGGCGCGACGGGCGACGATGGCGCGCGCGATGCGGCGGCTCTGCTTCTCTTCGCCGTGGGTCCACAGCACGTCGGCGATCTCGCGCTCATCGGCGCGCGCGATCCAGTCGGCGGCGCTTTCCCCGGAATCCGGGTCCATGCGCATGTCCAGCGGACCGTCCTTGCCGAAGCTGAAACCGCGCTCGGCCACGTCCAGCTGCGGCGACGACACACCGAGATCCAGCAGCACGCCGTCCAGGCCGGCAGCGGTTTCGTTCCACTGCGCGAGGGAAGCGAAACTGCCACGGAAGATCGACACGCGCGCATCGCCCGCGAACGTCCGTTCGGCATGTGCGATCGCTTCGGGATCCTTGTCCATCACCAGCAGCCGGCCTCCCGGGCCGAGGTGTTGCAGCACGCCGCGCGCATGGCCTCCGCGCCCGAAGGTGCCGTCCAGATAGGTACCGTCCTCTTTCACCTGCAGCCCTTCCATGACCTGCGTGTACAACACCGGCAAGTGCAGCGCTGGGAGGTGACCGGCCGGCGCGGACTGCCGCTCGCCGTCACCCCGGGTCACAAGCGCAGCTCGAGCATGTGCGCGCTCAGATCGTCGTCAGTGAGGGTCTGACGGATCTGCGCGTGGTGCGCCTGTTCGCTCCAGAGTTCGAACTTCTCGCCCATGCCGAGCAGCACGGCCTTCTTCTCGATGCCCACCGCGCTGCGATGGCTGGCCGGGACGCTGATGCGCCCGTTGCCGTCCAGTTCGACCGGCGATGCCGCACCGATGAGCTTCAACTGCAGGCTGCGGTGCGCCTTCTGGGTGCTGGGCAGCTTGCTGACGTCGTCGCGGACGCGTTGCCAGACCTTCTCGGGGTACAGGTACAGGCTGCCGGCTTCGAACGGGTTGTAGGTGATCACCAGGCGGTTGCCGCACTCGCGCGCAACGACGTCGCGGTACGCGGTGGGCACCGCGAGCCGTCCCTTGTCGTCCACTGTGATGGCGGTCTCACCCTGAAACACGACCCCTGCCTTCCCGACCCGCTAAAGAGCGATCAATTGAACCACGAAAAACCACTTAAAACCCGGTTTTACCTCTGTTGCCCACCTTAGCACCGCGCACAGGGTTGTCAACAGGAATGCGGACCGGAAATCACTTGGAGGATCAATGGCTTGCAGCAAACTTCAGAGACTTGTTCAAGCCTTATCCACAAGTTGCTGTTTCGTCTCAAATTTTGAGATTGAGGAATGATTCAGTGAGGTGACCGTCGTTTCACATCGAGACGGACGCGGCCTCCGCGGCCGGAGTGGAACTGCGCAAACCGGAGGGCGAGAATCCGCTCATGTGCCTGGTCGCCTTCGCCTGGAAAGTCCACCCGCGCTGGCGCCTGATGCTGGCCGGCAACCGGGATGAATTCCATGCCCGTCCCACCGCTCCGTTGGCCCATTGGGCGGACGCGCCGGCCCTGATGGCGGGCCAGGACCTGGAATCGGGGGGTACGTGGGCCGGGGCGGACGCGACCGGCCGGGTCGCGGTGGTGACCAATGTGCGCGATCCGGCGATCAGGATCCCCGGCGCGCCCTCCCGCGGCCAGCTGGCGGCCGGCTTCCTGCGCTCTCGGGACAGCGCGGACCACCGCGCCAACGGATTGCTGGTGGCGGCGGAGGTGTTCGCTCCGTTCAACCTGCTGCTGGCCGATGCGACGGATTGCGAATACATCAGCAATTACCCCACGCCCCGCCGGATCACCGTGGCGCCCGGCCTGCACGGGGTCTCCAACGGCGACCTGGACGAGCCCTGGCCGAAGACCGTGGCGCTCAAGCAACAGCTGGCGGCGTGGCTGGCGACGGACGCGGACGACGTGTCGCCGCTCTGGCAGGCGTTGGCGGACGAGACGCGGGCGCCTGACGACCGGCTGCCCGACACCGGCGTAGGCATCGAACTGGAGCGCATGCTGTCCCCCGCCTTCATCCGCGGCGACCGCTACGGCACCCGCGCCAGCACCCTGATCGCCATCGATCATGCAGGGCATGGGTGGATCAGCGAGCGGAGATTCGGGCCGGAGGGGGTATTCGAAGGAGAGACGACCCTGCGTATAGGTTCCGGCGCTTAGTCAGCCCTTCTGCGGCTGAAAATTCGCGATCGCGACTTACGTCGCTCCCACAAGAAGCATCGAGATGTGTCAGCGCCGTGCTTTGCCAGCCCCCTGAGTCAGGGGGCGATTCGCACCAGCGGTGCGAATGGGGGTGTGGCAGCGACGGCCCGGGGCCCGAAGTTCGCGCAGCGAACTTTGGGAGCTGCATCGCGCGTCGCGCGATGCAGCTGGAGGCCAACGGCTTGGGGCCCAAGGTTTGCGCCGCAAACCTTGGGGCTTTTCAAAGCGCCGGTGGCGCTTTGAAAAGCGGCGGAGCCGGCCGGTAAGCCGGGTTCTGTCGTGGACAGTCATTCCTCTAGGCGCAACGTCACCGTTACGCTCAAGCAACCTACCCGGAGACACTGCGGGCCGCAGCATAGCCTCCCTATTTGGTCTTGCTCCCGGTGGGGTTTGCCGTGCCGGTCCGTTGCCGGACTCGCGGTGCGCTCTTACCGCACCATTTCACCCTTGCCGTCCTGCCGAAGCAGTCTTGGGCGGTATCTTTCTGTTGCACTTTCCGTCGGCTCGCGCCGCCCAGGCGTTACCTGGCACCGTGCCCTGTGGAGCCCGGACTTTCCTCGGCATTGTTTCCAATGACGCGACTGTCTGGCCGGCTCCGCCGTGCGTATTGTCGCACGCGGGCGCCGCCGTGCGGGATCAGCTGCCGTACAACGCCTTGCGCGGCGCGCCGGTGATCTCGGCGGCGAGCTTGGCGGCCGCCGAGGGCGGCAAGTGTTCGTTGAGCAGTGCGTAGACGCGGCGGCCTTCGACCAGCCGCGCCTCCAGATCGTCGCCGGCGCCCTGCACCATCACCACGAATTCGCCCTTGCGCTGGTTGTCGTCGGCTTCGACCTGCGCCAGCAGCTCCGCCAGCGTGCCATCAAGGACGGTTTCGAACAGTTTGGTCAGTTCGCGCGCCAGCACCGCCGGGCGGTCGTCGCCGAAGGCGATGCGCATGTCGACCAGCGATTCGGCGATGCGGTGCGAGGATTCGTAGAACACCAGGGTGCGTGTCTCGCCGGCCAGGCGCTGCAACTGCTCGCGCCGCGCCGACGCCTTTGCCGGCAGGAAGCCCTCGAAGGTGAAGCGGTCGCTCGGCAGTCCGGCCACGCTCAACGCGGCGATGGCCGCGCAGGCGCCCGGCAGCGGGCTGACCTTGATGCCCGCGGCACGGGCCGCGCGGACCAGCCGGAAGCCGGGATCACTGACCAGCGGCGTGCCGGCGTCGCTGACCAGGGCCAGCGAGTCGCCGGACAGCAGGCGCTCGACCACACGCTGGGCCAGCGCGTCCTCGTTGTGTTCGTGCAGGGCGATCAACGGTGTGGAAACCCCGAAGTGCGACATCAACTGGCCGCTCCGACGGGTGTCCTCGGCGCAGATTGCGGCCACCCCGCGCAGGGTCTCCAGCGCACGCGGCGTCAGGTCGCCCAGGTTGCCGATCGGGGTGGCGACGATGAACAGGGTTCCGGCAGGCATTCCAGTGAGGCTCGGTGGCTGGGGGTAGAATCGTAGCCGGTTCCCCTGCCCGAACATCGACGATGCCCCTGGACCTGCCTGTCGCACGCTCGCTTTCCGCACGCCTCCGTCCTGCGCGGACCCTCGCGGCCCTGCTGCTGGTGGCCCTGCTGGCCAGCTGCGCGACCACGCCCGGGGCAGGCCCGGTCACCTCGGCGGCGCGTTTCGCGCCCGCATTCGCCAATGCCGCCACGCTCGCGCGCCAGGACGCCGCCCTGAGCGGCCAGGCCCGCAGCGACAACGCACGCGAGATCGATCGCCTGCTGGCGACGCTCGACGACGCCACCCTGACCCGCGATGCCGCGGCGTTGCCGTCCGGCGACCCGCTGT
This sequence comes from Pseudoxanthomonas sp. GW835-FHT14C01, assembly GCF_058793715.1. Taxonomy (NCBI): domain Bacteria; kingdom Pseudomonadati; phylum Pseudomonadota; class Gammaproteobacteria; order Lysobacterales; family Lysobacteraceae; genus Pseudoxanthomonas; species Pseudoxanthomonas sp. GW835-FHT14C01. The sequence goes on along the minus strand of NZ_JBXAGB010000002.1, from coordinate 101,949 downwards.
ACAACTTCGCCGGTCGCGCACTGCAACGCCGCGGCCTGCCGCTGCCGCGGCCGTTCGACCGTGGCACCCAGTGGCGCTTCGATACCGGCAACCGTCCGCCGGCCGAGTCCGACGGCTACCGTCCGCCGATGAAGCTGGCCGTGCTGCTGCCGCTGTCGGGCAACCTCGCCACTGCCGCTGCACCGGTGCGCGACGGCCTGCTGGCGGGCTATTACGGCGAACGCCGCCGCCGTCCCGACATCCAGTTCTACGACACCACCGGCACCGCCGCCGGCGCGACCGCCGCCTATGCGCGCGCCACCGCCGAGGGCGCCGATTTCGTGGTCGGCCCGCTCGGTCGCGACGAAGTGAGCGCGCTGTTCCAGCAACCGCAACTCGCCACCCCGCTGCTGGTGCTCAACCGTGGCACGGTGGCCGTGCCGGAGGGCAACGCCGGCTTCTCGCTGGCGCCGGAAGACGATGGCCTGGCCGCGGCGGAATACCTGTTCGCGCGCGAACGCCGCGCGGCGCTGGTGATCGAAGGCAGCGACGACAACGGCCGCCGCGCCTCGCAGGCGTTCGCCGAACGCTTCGCCGAGCGGGGCGGCAAGGTCACGCGCGTGATCCGCGTGCAGGACGTCCCGGGCGACCTCGCGGCCGTGCTCGCCACCGCCGCACAGGAGGGCGCCGATGCGGTGTTCCTGGCCGTGCGTGGCGGCACCGCACGCGCACTGACGCCGCAGCTGGCGCTGGCCGGCCTGGGCGGCAAGACGCGCGTGGGCACCTCGCAGCTCACCTCGGGCACCGGCAAGCCGGAAGAAGACATGGCGCTCGACGGCATCGCCTTCCCGACCGAGGTGTGGACCTCGCGCGGCGTGCCGGCCCTGCCGGCTGCCAGCGTGACCGGCGAGCGCGTGCCGACGGCGCGCGGCCCCGCGGCGCGCCTGTTCGCCTTCGGCTATGACGCGTGGCTGCTGACGGCGTATCTGGAAAGGTTGGCCACCGGCGCGAATGCCGAATTGCGTGGCGCCACCGGGCGCTTGCAGCTCGACGGCTTCGGCAACGTCGTGCGCACGCCGTCGTGGTCGACGTTCGCCGGCGGCCGCCCCACCCCGATCGCGGATGGCGGTTGACCGGCGCGCCCGCGGGCGCGCCGTCGAAGTCGCCGCGCGCGCACTGCTGCTGCGCGCCGGATTGACCGAGCTCGCCACCAACGCGAACTACCGTGGCGGCGAACTCGACCTGGTGATGCAGGACCCCCGCCGGCCCGGCGCGCCGACCGTGGTGTTCGTCGAAGTGCGTTACCGCCGTTCGCAGGCGTTCGGTGGCGGGACCGCATCGATCGATGCCGGCAAGCGCCGCAGGCTGGTGCATGCGGCGCAGCGCTTCCTGCAGGAGCATCCCGCCCTCGCCAACGCCCCCTGCCGCTTCGACGTGATCGACGCGCAGGGCGATCCCGACGCGCCGCACCTGGAATGGATCCGCGACGCCTTCCGCGCCGACGAGATCTGAGGCCGCGTCAGAGTCCGGCCGACAACGCCAGCTCGCGCGCCAGCCCGGCTCCCCGGTGTCGTACCGAAGGCGCCGCACCCGCACGCAGCGTTGCGGCAAGGGCGGCCGCCGCCGCGCGCAGTTCGGGCACGGCGGTGATTTCCCACAGCCGCCCACGCAACAGCGGCCCCAGACAGTAGAGCCCGCGCACCGGTGCCCCGTGACGGTCGCGCACCTGCAGGTCGTCCCCGACTTCCACGCCGAGTCCGTGCGGATCGGGCGCGAGCAAGCCCGACTCCAGCAGGTGCGACACCAGCGGATGCGTGGTGCGCACGATGTCGGTATCCAGCCCGGTCGCGCGGATCACGTAGTCGTATTGCGCCACGTCAGCGTGGTCATGCCCACGTTCCTGCAACAGCACTTCGGCGCTCTGCGCGCGCAAGCCGGCCCGCAGCAGACGCGCGGCGCGCACACGCAACCGGCCGCTCGCCTGGAGGGACTCCAGCACGTCGGCCACGCGCGGCGCGATGCGATGTCGCGCCACTTCCCAGTGCGAACGCAGGTGACGCAGGAAACGGGCGCGCTGCGTGTCCGGCAGACTGCGCCAGAACGCCTGCGTGTGCGGACGCAGCGCGTCCACCACGCTGCGCCAGTCGGGCGCCACGTGCACCAGCGAGCAGACCGCGGCGAGCAGTGCACGCAGGTCGCGCCCGCCCAGCGCCTGGCGGACGCTCGGCGGCAGTTCGATCGCCGGGCCCGGCACCGCCGCATGCGCGCGCGGCAGCAACCCGTGGCGCGAGATCGCGGTCAGTTCGCCGCGATGTCCACGCGCCGCCAGCGTCGACACGACGTCGGCCATGGTCAGCCCGGTGCCGACGATCAGCACGCGCGCATCGGCTTCGATGCGTTCCAGCGCGTCGTCCTGCCACGGCCAGCCGATGTAACGCGGGCTCTGCGCGAGCCGCGGTCCGATCCCGGCCAATCGCTGCGGCGGCAAGGCGCCCAGCGCCAGCACCACGCGATCGCTGGCGAAGTAGCCACCGTCATCGAGGTGCACGCGATAGCCTTCGCCGACGCGACTGAACGAAACGGCCTCCTGCCGCACCAGCGACAGGTTGCCGGCGGCTTCGTGCGCTTCGCGAAGGCGCTCGGCCAGATAGTCGCCATACGCCACGCGCGGCAGGAACTCGTCGCGGCCGCGCGCCCCCAGACTCAGCCACGTGGCGAAATCGTCCGGCGCATCCGGACGCGCACCCAGCTGGCCGGCGCGCACGTTGAGCAGATGCTCGGGGCGAGCCTGCCCGTACGCCACGCCGCGCGCGAACGTATCGCCCACGCCGACCAGGCAGATCTCCGGCGCGCCTTCTTCGGTCGACGCCAGTTGCGTCGCCAGCACGCTGCCGCTGAAACCCGCTCCCACGATGGTGATGCGCATGTGTGTCCTCCGGTCGAATGGGCCGGGCGATTTCTAGCAGTCGCGGTGCGCGCGGTTGTAAGGAATCGGTTAGCGCATCGCGCGCACGCGCCTTCCGGCGATCGGCTTGGCGGCGAAGACGTTGATTTACCGGCGCTGAGGCGGCCTGCCGCATCGACATGGCAAACCGGCATGAGGACATGCCGTCGCAGTATCAGGCCGGGACAGCGCACACGCGATCCGTACAATGCCGCCATGGATGGAACACTGCCCCCTGCGTTGCACACGGCGATGTCGGCCCGCCTGGGCGATGGCTGGCTGACCGGTGACGCATGTCGACCGTTCGGCGGCGACGATTCGCGACGGTGGGCGATGCCGGGCGCGGTCGCGTTGCCGCGCACGCAGGACGATGTCGTCGCGATGGTGCGTGCCTGTCGCGAACATCGCATGCCGATTGTCGCGCGCGGTGCCGGCACGGCCACGACCGGTGCCGCGGTACCCACGCAGGGCGGCGTGGTGGTGTCGTTCTCGCGCATGAACCGCATCGTCGACGTGCGCGCCGCCGATCGCTGCGTGGTGGTGGAACCCGGTGTGCTCAATGGCGAGCTGCAGCAGGCGCTCGCACCGCACGGCCTGTTCTGGCCGCCGGATCCGTCCAGCGCCGAGTTGTGCAGTGTCGGCGGCAACCTCGCCACCAATGCCGGCGGTCCGCGCGCGGTGAAGTACGGCACGGCGCGCGACAACGTGCTCGGCCTCGTCGCGGTGACCGGTGCGGGTGAACTGATCCGCTGCGGCGGCGCGTATACCAAGGATGCGACCGGCTACGACCTCACCCACCTGATCGTCGGCAGCGAAGGCACACTGGCGATCATCGTCGAAGCGACGCTGAAGCTCGCACCGCGTCCACGTGCGCAGGCCGGTTTGCGCGTCCTGTACCGCGATGCCGCGACCGCGGCGGCGGCGGTGTCGCGCATCATGGCGCGGCCGGCGACGCCAGCGATGCTCGAGTTCATGGATCGCAGCGCGATCGCGCTGATCCGCCGCAACGGCAGCGACGTGCCCGACGCCGGCGCCATGCTGCTGGTCGAAGCCGATGGCGACGACGAGACGCTGCCCTACGCATTGCAGGCGCTGGCCGAGGCAGCGGAAGGCGACGGCATGATCGCGCTGGACGTCGCCGCCGACGGCAGCGCGCGCGACCGGTTGTGGGCGGCACGACGCGCATTGTCGCCGGCGCTGCGCACGATCAGGCCCGGCAAAATCAACGAGGACGTGGTGGTGCCGGTATCGCGCATCCCCGAGCTGGTCGCGGCGATGGAAGCGCTGTCCGCCGAGGCCTCGTTGCCGATCGTGGTGTTCGGCCATGCCGGCAACGGCAACCTGCACGTCAACCTCATGTACGACGACGCCGATGCCACCGAGACGGCGCGTGCGTACGCCGCACTGCCGAAGGTATTCGCCACCGTGCTCGCGCTGGGCGGCACGCTGTCCGGCGAGCATGGCATCGGCCTGAGCAAGCGCGATTACATGGCCGACGCGTTCTCGCCGGCGACGCTGGCGGCGATGCGCGCCATCAAGTCGGCCCTCGACCCGGACGGCATCCTCAATCCGGGCAAGGTGCTGCCGCCCTGACGGCGCGAACGCCGGTCAGCGCAGCGGAACGCGCAGCCGCGATGGCGCGGCGGCCGGCGACGAGAACGTCACCGTGCCGCCCAACCCTGCCGCTTCCGTGTAGCGTGGATCGTGCGTGTCGACCAACAGTACCAGGCGATGGCCGGCCGGCACGCGCGCGGCATTCGCTTCCAGTGTCATGTCGATCGTGCGCGCCTGGCCGGCGGTGACGCCGCGCAGGCTGTAGGGCTTGTGGGTGATCAGCGTGCCGATCCCCCACGCGTCCATGCTGTAGAGATAGGCGAACAGGGTGACGTCGCGCTGGCTGGGCGTCACCGTCACGCGCAGCGCCGGCGATCCGGCCACGGTACGCTCGCCCGCCATCGCCGGCCCTACCCACACGCCGGCACCGGCGCGGTTCACCAGCGGTACCGACGCCGTCGTCGGTGCGCCCAGGCCCTGCAGCAAGCCGCTCAACAGCACCACGCCGGAATCGGCGACGGTCGGCACGCCGGTGGCGATGCGATGGCTCCAGCCGGTCGAGGCACCGCTTACCAGGGCGCCGGTGGGCGCGAGCCATCCGCTGGGTGCAGCCAGCCCGTATTCGGTCGGCGCGGCCTGCACCGCATTCCAGTCCGCATACGACAGCCAGCGGCCCTCGCGCGTGGACAGGCGCACCGGCGCCTCGCCGTCGACCCCGTTGATCCGCCCCTTCAAGTGGCGATCGAACCAGCGCGTCGCCGCGTCGTACACCTGGTTCGGCAGGCCGAGCGCGCCCGGCAGTTCCGCTGTCGCGTGATCGCCCTGACTGAAGATCAGCTGCTTCGGTCCGCGCAGGCGGTTATAGAAATCCACGTACTGGTTGGGCGGGAACAGACCGTCGTTGAACGCGTTCGCCAGCAGCACCGCGGTGCCCTGCCGGTTCAATGCGTCCACTTCATGCACCACGCCGCGACTCGATGCCTGCGGCAGGAAACCCTGCACCGCGCCCTCGAAATCGCCGAGCAAGGCACGCGCCGTGACGCGCGCCAGGTCGGGTCCCGGGCGGCCAGTGGCCGCGCCCGCGGCGACCAGCAGGGTGACGCCCTGCTCGCTGACGGTCTGGTGCGCGTACAGCGAAGCCTCCAAGTCCGCCCAGCCGCTCAGCGCGGCGACCGCCCGGATGCGTGGATCGCGGGCTGCCGCCAGCAGGCTGGTCCCCGCGCCGTAGGAGATGCCGGAGGCGCCGACCGCGTTCGGATTCGATGGCGTGTTGGCCAGCGCCCAGTCGATGACCGCGCTGACGTCCTCGACCGTCGCCGGTCCGGCGATATCGATCTGTCCGGCCGAGTCCCAGAAGCCGCGCGAGGTGTAGCTGACGACGACATAGCCGTTGGAGGCGAGTTGGCTGGCGCGGCCGACGTATTCCAGGTTGGGCAGCGCCCAGCTGGCGGGCATGACGATCAGCGGGAACGGGCCATCGCCTTGCCCCTGCGGCACCAGCACGAGCGCGCCGAGTGGCGTGCCGTCCCAACTGCGGATGCGTTCGTAAGTCTTGCTGTAGCCGGCCGCGAAGGCCGCCGAAGAGAACACCAGCAACGCGACGGCCAGCAGGCCGCGCCAGATGGATCGGTTCATGCAGAGGTTCCTCACAGGCGAGGCCGGGCCGGAAGACCTGGCGGGTAAGCGATGCGATGGAACCCGTCGGGGGGAACGAGCGGGCAGACCATACCACCAGGTATGGGGTCGGCCACGCTGCGGTGCAGCGCGGCGCGCGGGATCAGCCGAAGTGGTCGTAGCCCGCGCGCGGCGGTTGCCAGGGCGCGCCGGTGGCATCGACCGCCGCTACGCCGCTGCCGGCGGCGAGGTGGCCGATGCGGGTGATGCGCAGATCGAGGCGGGACGCGAGCGATGCGATGCGTTCGCGGTGCGATGGATCAGCGGTGAAGCAGAGTTCGTAATCGTCGCCACCGCCGGCCTGCAGTGCGGTGCGCGACTCGGCATCGAATGCGTCGGACAGCGCCCCGGAGGCCGGCAGTGCGCACACCTTGACCCGTGCGCCGACACCGCTGCGTGCACAGATATGGCCCAGATCGGCCAGAAGGCCGTCGGACACGTCCACGCACGCGCTCGCCAGCCCCACCAGCGCACGCCCGGCGCGGACGCGCGGCGTGGGGCGATCCAGCCGCGCACGCAGCGCATGGGCCGGATCGCGTTCCAGCAGCGCCAGCGCGCCCGCCGCGTCGCCCAGCGTGCCGGTGACCCAGATGTCGTCGCCGAACCGCGCGCCATCCCGCCGCAGCGCGCGGCCCGGGTCCACGAACCCCATCGCGGTGACCGACAGCGACAATGGCCCACGTGTCGTGTCGCCGCCCACCAGAGCGACGCCATGTTCGTCAGCCAGCGCGACGAAGCCATCGAGGAAACCTTCGATCCATGCCGCATCGGACTGCGGCAACGACAGCGACAGCGTGCACCACGCCGGCTCGGCGCCCATCGAGGCGAGATCGGAGAGGTTCACCGCCAGCGCCTTCCAGCCGATGTCGGCCGGCGGCGTGCCGTGCGGGAAATGGACGCCATCGTTCAGCGTGTCGGCGGTGACGACCAGCTGCCGGCCCGGAGGCGGCGCCAGCAGCGCGGCATCGTCACCGATGCCGAGGACGATGTCGTCGCGCGTCGCCGCGCGGGCGCGGATGCGGGCGATCAGGTCGAATTCGCTGCTCGCCATGGCGGAGTCAGCCGCGCGAACGCGCCAGATCGACGGCGGCCTGGATCGCCGCGCGGGCCTGCGGGCTGTTCTTCCAGCAGGACGAACCGGTCAAGCCCGCGGCGCTGGCGACGATCCCGGACGGTTCGGCGGCGGCCAGTTGCCGCAGCGACGCGATGCCCATCTGCTCCAGCCGCTGCACGACGGTAGGACCGACGCCCTTCAGCGCCAGCAAGGCGTCGCGTTCGTCCGCGGGAAACCGTGCGTCGCCGACGGACACGTCAGCGCCGCGCCTGCGCCTCGGCGGGCCGCCATTCGACGGCGGCGTGGTCGAGCACGCCGTTGATGTAGGTGTGGCCGTGCTCGGACCCGAACCGCTTGGCGGTCTCGATGGCCTCGTTGAGCACGACGCGGTACGGCACGTCGAGGCGGTGGATCAGTTCGTAGGCGGCGATGCGCAGCACGGCGCGCTCGATGGGGTCGACTTCCTCCACCGTGCGGTCGAGGAACGGCAGCAGCGCCTCGTCCAGCGAGGCGCGATGGCGGACGACGCCACGCACGAGGTCCTCGAAGTACTCGAGGTCGGCGATCTCGTGCGCCTGCTCGTGCGCGAACTGCGCGATCACCTGGCCCACTTCGCCGCCCGACATCTGCCACGCATAGACAGCCTGCAGCGCACGGCGGCGCGCACGGGCGCGCGTGACCGGATCGACGCCGTCCTTGCGGTGGGGATGTTGATGTCGGCTCACGTCGGCTCCTGTACTGCGGGCTAGTCGGTTTGTCGGGTCGGGATCAGGAGAACTGCGCCATCAGGTGCGCCATCTCGATGGCGGCCAGCGCGGCTTCCTCGCCCTTGTTGCCGTGGCTGCCACCGGCACGCGCTTCGGCGTCCTCGATGCGCTCCACCGCCAGCACGCCGTTCAGCACCGGCACGCCGGTATCGAGTTGCACGCGCATCAGGCCTTCGGCGCAGCGGTCGGCGACGTGCTCGTAGTGGCGGGTATCGCCGCGGATCACGCAACCGAGCGCGATGATGGCGGCGTGGTCGCCAGCAGCGGCCAGGCGTGCGGCGACCAGCGGGATTTCCCACGCGCCCGGTACGCGCACCACGTCGATCGCGTCCTCGCCCACCCCGTTGCCGGCCAGGCTCTGGCGCGCGCCGGCGACCAGCACATCGGTGATGCGCGGGTTCCAGCGGCTGGCGATGATCGCGAAGCGGGCGCCGTCGGGCGCGCGCAGATCGCCTTCGTAGTGGGACATGGCGGGTTCCTTGGGGGTGGGCAAGTCTACCAGCCGGGGCGACCGGCCGGTCTGCCGGCGAGGGTCAGGGCCGGACGTACACGATCACGTCGCGGCCGACGCCGGCCCGGCAGGTTCAGCGCGCGGAAGCCCCCGCCGCGGCCGCGCCTCCTGCGCGACGGGTCTGCTCGCGCAACGCGATGGCCTGCCGCGTCCGCTCGTTGCCGGGTCCCAATGCCTTGTCGAGCAGCGCGATGGCAGCCTCGAAACGCTGCTCGGACTCGGCCGTACGGCCGAGCCGGCCTACGATGGCCGCATAGGTGTAACCCACCACGCCGATGAAGAAATGGCTGTCGCCGAACACCGGCGGCGCCTGCGCCATGGTGCGTCGCTCCAGTGCTTCGGCCTCGCGGTAGCGGCCCAGGTCGACCAGCGCCCGGGCCAGGTTGTGGTCGCAGATCAGGGTGTTGGGGTGGGTCGCGCCGGCAACGGCATGCTCGGCCTCGCAACTGCGCTGCAGATAGTCGTACTGACGCTGCAGGTTTCCGGTCTCGCCGTACAGCACGCCCAGGTTGTTGAGCAGGCTGCGATAGTCGCTGGAATCGTGCCCGTAGTCGGCGGCGCGCGCGTCCAGCGTGGCCAGCATCAGCGCCTCCGCCTCGGGATAGCGCTTGAGCGATTGCAGCACCAGCGACAGGTCAGACGCGATGGTCAGCGTGTGATCGTGGCGTTTGCCCAGGACATCGCCCGCCAACACGTGCGCCGACTGCAGCACGGGCAGCGCCTGCTCGTGACGCTCGGCCAGGAACAGCGCGCCGCCTAGTCCGCGCATCGCTTCCAGCGTGGCGATGTGGCCGCGCCCGTGCAGTGCTTCGCGCCCGGCCAAGGCCTGGCGGTAGTCGGCGATGGCGGCATCGTAATTGCCCAGTTCGCGCTGGGCGTTGGCGCGGTAGACCCGCGCGGTCAGGCTCTCGGTCGCACTATCACCGAACTGCGAGACCACGGCCGGCAGCAGCGTGTCCAGCGCCGCCAGCGCACCGGCCGCATCACCGGCATGCAGCAGGGCGAAGGCGTCGTCCAGCCCGGCACGCGCACGCACCGCCGGATCCGCATGGGTCAGCAGCGGCGCCAGCATCTGCCGCGCGCGCGCCTGGTCTCCCTTGCGCGTCCACAGTTTGGCCAGGTCCGTGCGTACCTCGACCTCCAGTTCCACCTGGCCTGCCTGCGCGGGTGCGATCTCCAGCGCCGTCTCCAGCTGGCGCTGCGCCTTGTCGAACTCGCCCAGGTTCAGATACGCGCGACCCAATGCAAGACGCACCGAGGCTTCGGTGGCCGGCTGTTCGGGGAAACGGCTGCCGACCTCGCGCGCGGCGGCATCGAGCAGGTCGCGCACCTGCACGTCGCTGCGCCCGGACACCAGCGGGTTCGCTTGGCCGAGCAGGTCGTCGGTGAGGAAACGGTTGACCGCTGCCGCGATCCTCGCCTCGGACTCGGCCTGCTGGCGGGCGCTGCGCACCTGCAGCAGCAGGCCCGCCACCACGCACAGGACCACGCCCAGTACACCGCTGGCCATGACCCAACGTCGTCGACGCGCCGCCGACAACGCGAGGGTACGGCGCATGCGCTCGGCCTCTTCGTGCAGATCCTGCTCGCGCTGCCGCGCCTCGCGACGCGCATCCAGCGTGCGCAGGCGCCGGGCCAGCTCCGAGGCATCGCCCAGCCGGGCGGCCGGTTCGCCGGCAGCGGCGGCGGCGATGTCCTCGCCCAGCAGCGGATCGTCCACGTGCTGTTCCCAGCCGGGCGCGAATGGCCGCAGGTTGTCGCCGGCCAGCATCTGGTAGAGCAGCACCCCCAGCGCATAGATGTCGGAGCGCGCGGTCGGCGGCTGTCCGGCCAGCACTTCCGGCGCCAGGTACAGCAGGGTGCCGCCCGAATCGGCGCCGGCGGCGTCGGCAACGGTGAACCCCATGCGGGTGATTTCCAGCGCTTCCAGCCGGGCCAGGTCGATCAGCCGGCCGCTGCCGAAGTCGGCGAGCCGGACTTGGGGAGCGCCCGTCGCGTCGACATCGACCAGCACGTTGCCCGGCTTGAGGTCCTTGTGCAGCACACCGACCGAATGCGCGGCGGCCAGCGCGTCCGCTATCTGCGCCACCATTTCGAGCCGCTGCGTCATGGGCACTTGGGCCAGGCCACCTTCCGTGGCCGCCCAGTCCAGCAGCGAACCGCCTTCGACGTAGTCGTACTCCACGTAGAACGGCGACTCTTCCAGATTCCAGTCCAGCAGCCGCACGAAATCGGCGCGCGGACCGAGCGAATCGGCCAACACCCGCTGCAAGGTGATCTCGCGCTTGAGCGAGGTCAGGCTGTCCGGGTCCAGGGCGAACTTGAACACACGCCGCTCGCCCGTCTTGGCATGACGCACGCACCAGACTTCACCGGAACCCCCGGCACCCAGGCGCCGCTCCAGCCGCCACAGCGGACGCAGCGGCGGTACCCCGTCCACCTCCAGCTCAGGCAGCGCCGGCAACAGCGGCTGCGGACCACTGGCCTCGACCTGGACGGGCGCGATCAGCCGGTAGCCGTAGCCGTGGATGGTCTTGATCAGGGCCTGCGATTCGTCGCGCAGGCCCTGCCGCAGGCGTGCCATGGCCTTGGTCAGGACCGCGTCGCTGAGGATGCGGCCGTCCCAGACCGCATCCAGCAGTTCCTGCTTGGTGACCACCTCGCCCGCGTGCTGCAACAGGTGCCAGAGCACTTCCAGCGGCTTGCGCTCCAGCTTCACCGGCGCGCCGGCGACGCTCAGGTCGAGGCTGCGGCCGTCGAACAGGCACTCGCCAAAGCGGAAACGCCATTCGCGCCGCCCGTCCAACCCTGTCGGAGCGCCTTCTTGATCGTTGATTTTCAAGGAAAAGCTCCAGCGTCCCGCAAAAGTAGGGAAAAGGTAGGAATTCCGTCACGCCCCATGCCGGGAACGGGCCCACCGTGCGTCCCTTCGCCACTGCAGGGGACTTCGATGGGGACCACGCTCGACCCGACTATCAATACAGGACGCCGGTTGGCCGGCGCAATCGCACTCGCGCTGGCATTGTCGGCCACGGCCTGCAGCAGCGTGCCGCGCCGCGACGCCGCCGCGGAGGCGCCCGCAACGGTCGACCGCAGCCAGTTGCTGCTGCAGGCACGACACGCGCTTGAACAGGGCCAGGGAACCCGGGCCCAGGCATTGGCCGAAGGCCTGCTCGCCCGTGACATGCGCGACCCCGGCCATCACCTGCTGCTGGCCGCCGCCCACCAGATCCAGGACGAGGCCTCGTTGCTGGACGTGGCCGGCTCCGGTCTGGAAGCCGCTGCCCGGCTCGGCGACAGCGGCCCCTGGCCGGCGTACTTGGCCGGCATCAACGCCATGCGCGAGCAGCGCCATGCCGCAGCCCAGGAAGCCTTCGCCCGCGCGGTGATGGCGGCCCCCGATGCCGCCTGGGCCTACGAGGGGCTGGCCGCCGCGTCCTACATGACCGGCGATCTCGCGCTGGCGCGTGCCTCGGCCACACGCGCCAGCGCGCTGGAACCGCAGGCCATCGGTGCGTGGCGCACCTCCGTCCTGGCCGCCGCCGGCGCCGACGACGCGCCTGCCGTCGCCCGTCTGGTCGCGAGCGCCCCCCTTGCCATGCCGTCGTCGCAACGCGAGCAGGTGGTCCAGCGTGCCGATGCCCTGCTGCGTACCGCGGCGGTCGACGCGACCACGCCCGGTGGCATCGACGGCGGTGACGCGTTCGCCGGAGACGCCGCGCCGGCCCCGCAGCAGCTCACCGTGGACGTGACCCTGATCCTGGGCGACCTGCGCCGCAGCCGCAGCCGGGGCGTCAACCTGCTGGAGTCGCTGCAGGTGCAGTTCGGCAAGAGCCACCAGCGCCAGCGCGTGAGCGATGTGTCCGGCACCGCCGAAAGCACCTCGATCACCCGCCTGATCCGCATCCCCGACATCACCTACAACCTCAACATCCTTAACCGCGGTCAGCGCAACTACGAAGTGATCGCGCGGCCCAGCCTGAGCGCATTCCTCGGCGAGCAATCCACGTTCTTCGTCGGCGAACAGCTCAACGTCGCGCTCAGCGGCGTGCAGTTCGCGCAGTTGGACAAGATCAACGTCGGTGTCGGCCTGAAGATCACCCCGGCCGAGATCCGCCAGGACGGCGCGCGCTTCCGCGTGGAGGCCGATCGCAGCTTCTTCAGCGACCAGGGCGTGGGCAGTTTTTCCCAGCAGCTGGCGACCTTCCAGCAGAACGTCGCGGCCACCGCCGACGTGCGCTTCGGCGAGACGCTGGTGCTCAGCGGCCTGAGCGAATCGGTCAGCGATGGCAACGAGTCGGGCGTGCCGGTGCTGGGCGACATCCCGGTGCTGGACATGGCCTTCAACCGCAAGACCGACCAGCGCCGGCAGCGCTCGGTGATCATCCTGGTGACACCATCGCGGCCTCTCGGCCTGGCCACCAGTGAGCGACGCGGCGACGCGGTGCAGAAGCTGATGCGGCTCTGGGACACGCTGGTCGAGCCGAACCATGGGATCGCGGCGACCGCCGACAGATTCCAGCAAAGCCGCTTTTTCTCGCGCGCCTCGGTCTCCGATGTCGGCGTGCGCGACCTGCACGATCCGCAGCTGCGGCACGCCTTCCTGGCTGCACTGCCGCAACCCGTGGCGTCGGCCGCCATGCCGGATGCGGCGGCTCGATGAACGCGACGCGCTTCAGGTCGGGCATCGCGTGGCTCGTACTGGGTGCGATGGCGGCACCCGGCGCGGCGTCGGCGCAGGCAAGCCCGCTGTGGCTGTGCGCCGACATCGAGGCACGGCCCGGAACGCGGTCCGCGCCGTCGACGTGCTACGCCGGCGTGCCCTGCATCGTGTCGGTCCAGGAGGCCGATGCGGATGCGCTGCAGATCCAGTCCGTGCCCGGCACCGTCGCCCGGCTGCGTGCCGGCACCGCGGTACCAAGGCACTGTCCGCGCACGCCGACCAGCACGATGTCACTGCTGCGCGTGGAGACCGCTGTACCCGGCCAGAAGCTGGTGTTGCGCCGACCGGCAGCACTGGGTGTAGCGCCGCGCGAACACCACATCCCGTTGCGGGTCGCGCCGGACCGCGCCTTCCTTGATCCGCGCCAGCCCGCCGCCAGCGAACAGGGCCGCGTCGGCGAGGGGCGGCTGTACACCTTCACCGGTCGCGGCCTCGATTCGATGCGCCTGCGCGCGGACGCACCGGTGTCGCGCAATGGCGAAGACGCCGCCCGCATCCAGTGGCGTTCACCGGACGGCCGCCAAGTCCGCATCCATCTCGCGCCACGCCACGCCGGTGTGCTGTCCACCGAAACGCTGTTCGAGTTTTCCGGCCAGTCCATCCCCGCGCTCAACCGCGACCTGGGATGGCCGGTCCTGCAGGTCCATCCCGCGCACTGAGCGCACCCACCAAGGAACCACCATGCCCGCCCGTCCGCTTTTGCTGTTGCTATGCCTGCTCGCCGGTGTTGCCGGCAGCGTGCCAGCACCGGCGCAGACTCCACCGCGCCTTATCAACCCGCCCACTGGCCCGCAGATCGATGCGCGCAAGCTACCGGTGCTGCGTGCGCTCGGCCCGCAGATGGAGCTGCTCAAAGCGTTCGACCGCAACGAGGCGCAGTCGTCGAACGGTCCGTTTCCGCTGGCGACCCGCCTGTATGTCGGTCGCCCGTTCGATATCTCGCTGGCGTTCCGCAACCTGCCCGAGGGAACCCTGCGGGTGGAGCTTGACCGCAGCCGCTATCCGGCCGATGGCGTCTCCCAGTTCAACCCGTCCACCAACCGCATCCTCTCGACCACCGAGGAGAAGCGCAACGTGTCGATGGTCGTGCGCGAAGGGGCGGTGCCGCCCGACGGCGTGGTCAAGCTGCACCTGCTGGCCCTCGTCGACCGGCCCGATGGCCGTCGCGAAACGTTCGCCTTCGACCACGCTTACGTGATCATGACCCGGATGCGGCGCGAGACGTGGACGCGCACCGGCGAGATGGCGGAGATGTTCAGCCTGCAGCCCTCGTTCGGCCCGAGCCCGTCGGTGTGCGAAGGCGAATCGTGGACACCGGCAGGCACCTACCCGGTTGGTAAAAGCGTACGCAACGGCAAGGTCGTGTTTACCATCCGCAGCGGCCCACTGGGCACCTGGTGCAACTGGATCAGCCGCACGACCCAAACCCCGGCGCTGGACTATCCGTCGAAGGTCGTGGCGATCACCTGGTCGGCGCGGGCCAGCGACCAATGCACCAAGCCCAAGCCGGACTTCGACCTCGATCCGCCCCCGATGGGCATGGACCAGCGCACCGACTGGGTGCAGGTCGGCAACGGCCGCCAAGTAGTGGCCAACCTGCGTAACCTCACGGGCAGCCGCCTGCCGGTCATGCTGCTGGCCATGCGCTGCAACAACACCCTGCTCAACGACCACTTCCTCGAAGTCACATGGGACTCGGTGGAAGTGGAAGTTCCGGAAGGTCGCCCGTGGTCGTGGGGCCGCTGATGCGCACCTTCCTCCGCGCCGGCGCGCGCATCGCCGCCCTCATCCTGTGCCTGATCTCAGCCACCGCCACCGCCCAGGTACAGGCCATCCCCGAGCGCAAGGTCGATCCCCCGCAAGCCGTGCCAACAATGCCGCAACCGGGCCAGTTGAAGCGGCCAGACCCGGTGGTCGGCCCAGTGCGCATGCCGCCCGCCGTGGCCATCATCCGCTACTACGACCCAGAGACAGGGCGCAGCAGCGATGTGTACCAGGGCAATCCGATCTACGTGAAGCTGGAGTTCACCAACCTGCCGCCTGGCGAAGTGAATGTGGACGTGTCCGCAAGCCGCAACCCAGGCAATAGCGTCTGGACGCGCGAAGATCTCACGCCCAATTCCCTCACTTCCTTCAGCACACCGCGCCGCGTCGGCCAAGATGGCACACTCACGTTGGAGACCTATGTCACCTTCAGCCTTGGACCCGTGCTGCCGACCGGAGGCTCGCCATTGCACATGGCCGTGGTCTACGCCGATCGCAGCAAGCCGAGGGTGGAGGTCAGCACAAGGCCGCTGCCGGTCATCGGGATGAAGGTCCACACGGCCGGACTCCCGGCCCATATCGTCGAACTGGGCGACTTCGGTGGCTGGACGTATGGCACCGGCTCACGGGACAGGGGTTGGGGCTGCTCCGCTCCGGGGACGCGGTTCTCGCGCCAGGATGTCGGTGTGTTCGCGGACGGCGGCAAGATGCGGATCCGCACCCGCAGCGGCCCACTCGGCACCTATTGCCCGTGGGAAACCCACAAGCGGATTGGCCTCCGCTACCCGTGGCGGGTGACCGCGATCCGCTTCGGCTCCAGCAGCTCGGACACCACGCGTTGCTGGGTGCAGTCGCCAGTCAGGCAGATGTACTTCAGCCACGGACGCGATGCCGACACGATCAGCATGATTCCTGGCAGGGTCGCATTGGGCTACGGCAACGAGGGCCTCGGCAGCGTGCCGCGCATGGTCGGCGTTACCGAATGCACTAACACCCTGGTCGACGACCAGTTCGTGGAGCTGCGCTGGGACAACATCGAGTTGCTGGGCCCCGTCAACGGAAATCCCGCCGATGCGTGGCCGTTCCCTCTACCGTGAGTGCATGCCGGACCCGGGCACTGAAGACGTCCCCGGCGCGTGGTGGCGAGTACGCAGTCCATCGCTGAAAGCCACCGTGAGGTGAGCACGCGACCGCCGACCTCAAGGCTGGACATACTCCACCACGTCCAGCCCGAAGCCGGCCAGGCCGACCTGCCGGCGTGGCGTGCCCAGCACCCGCAGCCTGCCCAGGCCCAAGTCGGCCAGGATCTGCGCGCCGGCACCGTTGCGGCGCCACTGGCCGACGTCCTTGGCGTTGGCCTGCACCTCCGGCTGCTTGCGCAGGCGCGCCAGCAACGCGTCGGCGCTGCGCGGTTCGGACAGCACCACCATCACGCCCTGCCCTTCGGCCGCGATCGCCCGCAGCGCATCGGTCGCGTGCACGCCGAAGTCGTCGCGGCGCCAGTGCAGCAGGTCGCTCAGCGGGTTTTCCACCTGCACGCGCACCAGCGTCGGCGTGGCCTTGTCGGGCGTGCCGCGGACCAGCGCGAAGTGCAGGTCGTGCGCGATGCGGTCGCGGTAGGTGACCAGTTGGAACGGGCCGAACTCGGTCTCGATATCGCGCGCGTCGATGCGCTCGACGGTGTGTTCGGTGGCCAGGCGATAGGCGATCAGGTCGGCGATCGACCCCATCTTCAACCCGTGCTCGCGCGCGAACACTTCCAACTGCGGGCGGCGCGCCATGCTGCCGTCGGGATTCAGCACTTCCACCAGCACGCCGGCCGGCTCCAGGCCGGCGAGCAGCGGCAGGTCGCTGGCCGCTTCGGTGTGGCCCGCGCGCGTCAGCACGCCGCCGGGCTGGGCGATCAGCGGGAAGATGTGGCCCGGCTGGCTGAGGTCGCTGGCCTTCGCATCCGGACGTACGGCGGTGCGCACGGTATGCGCGCGGTCGTAGGCGGAAATGCCGGTGGTCACGCCCTCGGCCGCCTCGATGCTGACGGTGAAGTTGGTATGGAACTGCGCGGTATTGGTCTGCACCATCGGCGACAGTCCGAGCTGCGCGCAACGCTCGCGCGTCAGCGACAGGCAGACCAGTCCGCGCGCATGCGTGACCATGAAGTTGATGTCCGACGGCTTGACCAGCTCGGCGGCCATGATCAGGTCGCCTTCGTTCTCGCGGTCCTCGTCGTCGACGATGACGACCATGCGGCCGTGGCGGATCTCTTCCAGCAGTTCGGGGATCGGGGCGAAGTTCATGCGCCGCTCCTTTCGCCCAGCAGGCGTTCGACATAGCGCGCCACCAGGTCGATCTCCAGGTTCACCGCATCGCCCACGGCGGTGGCGGCGAACGCGGTGTGCGACACCGTGTGCGGGATCAGCGCGACCTCGAAGCCCTCGCCGTCGACCTCGTTGACAGTCAGGCTGACGCCGTCGACGCAGATCGAGCCCTTCTTGGCGATGTACTTCAGCAGTGGCGCTGGCGCGGCGAAGCGCCAGCGTTGCGCGCGCGCATCGTCGTGCACGGACAGCACGCGGCCCACGCCATCGACATGGCCACTGACCAGATGGCCGCCGAGGCGGTCGGTCGGTCGCATCGCACGTTCCAGGTTCACGACGGCGCCTTCCGCCAGTCCGCCGAGCGTAGTCAGCGACAGCGTCTCGGTGGAGGCATCGGCCTGGAAGCTGGCGTCGTCGAACGCGATCACGGTCAGGCACACGCCGCTCACCGCGATGCTCTCGCCCAACCGAACGGCGTCGAACGGCAGCGAGCCGGTGGCGACGGTCAGGCGGACGTCACCGCCCAGCGGCTGCAGCGCGGCGATGCGGCCGACGCCTTCGATGATGCCGGTGAACATCAGCACACCTCCGCAAGGAGGACGGGAAAAGCACGGGACATCGTGGAAGGCATGGAACGTCTCTCGCGAAAGCGAAGCGGAGACGCCTCCGGGGCGCGAAGGCAGGCGCACGACGCCGCGCTCGCGCGCGGTTCGGCGTTGCCGTCTTCTTTCATCCGGACTATGACCGTCGGCTCCGGCATCGGACCGGATCTGCTGACCCTTCGGCAGCATTGGAAAGTCCGCACAGGGACGTGCGGGCTCTTGCGAGGGACTCGCATGCTGCCCAAGGCGCTCGCGGGCTCGTCGCTGCGCGACCTACCGCCGGTGGGGAATCGCACCCCGCCCTGAAGACGTCGTTGGTGGTGTGCCGGCGGACCGGCCGGCGCATTCTACACGCAGGGTCCGGCGGCGGCTCTGAACGGAGCGTTCCGCGGGCTCAGGTGGTCGGCTTGCGGCGCAGGTGCAGGATCAGCGGCCAGCGCATCGTGCGCACGCGCTGCGGATCGCCCCAGACTTCGGCCAGCGCCGGCGTGTGGGCGTAGACCGGGTCTTCTCCGGTGGCCGCGCGATAGCTGCCGGTCGCCGACAGGCTGCCGAAATAGCCCAGCAGCGTGGGCAGGTTCCATTCGGCGGTCAGCCACAGCCGCGGCGTGGGGATGGTCTCGAACGGCCATACATAATCGCCATAGCCCATGTCCACGTCGGCGCGCTCGGGCGGCCAGTACGGATCGATGTCGTCGCGGACCTTCTCGGCCGCCTCGGCCAGGTCGTCCTCGAAGATGATGTCCTGGTAGGTCCACGCCGCCAGCACGCCGCCGGGCCGCAGGACGCGCTCGCAGGTGGCGAAGAAGCGGTGGCGGTCGAACCAGTGCAGCGCCTGCGCCACCGCGATCAGCTCGACGCTGCCATCGGCCAGCGCCGTCGTTTCGGCCGGTTCGACCGCCAGGCTGACGTTGGCATCCGGCTGGCCGTTCGCCCAGTGGCGCTTGATCTGCGCGGCGCTGGGATCGGTGGCGTACACATGGGCGAAGCGCGCGGCCAGTCCGCGGGTGGCCTGGCCGCTGCCGCAGCCGGGCTCCCAGACCTGCGCGCTGGCCGGCACCGCCGCTGCGATCGCGTCGTACAGCGTCTCCGGATAGGTGGGGCGCGAGGCGAAATAGACGTCGGCGACGCCGGAAAAATGATCCTTGAAGGCCACCATGGCGTGCGTTCTAGCGGGCAGGTTGCAGCAGGAGGCGGTGATCTTCGCCAATCGCGCGGCTGTCCACAATCGTCAGTTTCATGCGGTCGGCCATCGCCTGGATGCCCAGTCCGCCGAACAGCGGGCGCGCCTGGTCGCCCAGCAGCACCGGCGCGACGTACAGCAGCACCTCGTCGGCCAGGCCCGCGGCCAGGAACGCACCCGCCAGCGTCGCGCCGGCTTCGGCGTGCACTTCGTTGATGCCGCGCGTCGCCAGCAACTCAAGCACCGCCTTCAGGTCGACGTTGCTGCCCGTCGCCGGCGCCACCACGCGCTGGACATCGACATCGCGCGGCGGCTTCGCGTCGGCGGAGTGGACATAAAGCGTCGGGGCATCGCCCTGGCGCACGTTGCCGCGTGCGACCGTGGCCAGGCCGGGGTCCAGCACCACGCGCAGCGGCGGCTCGAACGGCGTGTCGTCACCGAAGCGCACCGTCAGCGAGGGATCGTCCGCCAGCACCGTGCCGGCACCGGTAAGGATGGCGCCGGCACGCGCGCGCCAGCGCATCACGTCGCGGCGCGAGGCCTCGCCGCTGATCCACTTGGAGTCGCCATTCGCCATCGCGGTGCGCCCATCCAGGCTGGTGGCGAGCTTTACCCGCATCCACGGCCGCCCGCGCTCCACGCGCGACAGGAAGCCACGATTCAGACGTCGCGCCTGCGCTTCCATCAGTCCTGCCTGCACGGCGACGCCGGCTGCGCGCAACCGGTCGAAGCCGGCCCCGTCGACCTGCGGGAACGGATCGCGCATCGCCGCCACGACACGCGCGACGCCGGCCGCGATCAGCGCGTCCGCGCAGGGGCCGGTACGCCCGGTGTGCGCGCAGGGCTCGAGCGTGACGTAGGCCGTGGCGCCCTGCGCGCGCTCGCCGGCCGCCTGCAGCGCGAACACCTCCGCATGCGGGCCTCCGGCCTTCTGGTGCCAGCCTTCGCCCACGATCTGCTCGCCCTGCACGATGACGCAGCCGACCATCGGGTTCGGCCGCGTGGTGTAGGCGCCGCGCTCGGCCAGCCGCAGCGCGCGCGCCATGCACTGGTGGTCGAAGGCGGAGAAGGCGGTGTCAGTCATGCAGCGTCCACGCGACATCGAAAGGGGCGCCAGTATGCGCCACGCGCTGCGCGGGGTGGATCGACATGATCACCACCGGCGTGCCGTGCAGCGACGTGCGCTCTTCCGCCTGCCAGCCGAGCGAGGCATAGAAGTCCTCGTGCCAGAGGGTGAACAGCCGCAGCACCGCCACGCCTTCGCGGGCCGCGT
This sequence comes from Pseudoxanthomonas sp. GW835-FHT14C01, assembly GCF_058793715.1. NCBI lineage: Bacteria > Pseudomonadati > Pseudomonadota > Gammaproteobacteria > Lysobacterales > Lysobacteraceae > Pseudoxanthomonas > Pseudoxanthomonas sp. GW835-FHT14C01. The sequence continues at coordinate 81,606 of NZ_JBXAGB010000002.1, read as the reverse complement.
GCGCGACGGCCGCATCGACCAGGATCCTTCCGCCGCCGCGGCCGCGCGCCGCGGGCACCACGAACAGACTGCCCAGCCAGGGGCTGCCGCGATCCTGCAAGGCGGGTGCATCCTCGATGAGAAGGCTGACCGAGCCGACCAGGTCATCGCCGTCAAGCAACAGCAGCGTGGTCGGCAGCGACGTACGCGAGGCATGGTCGCGGAGTTCGGCATCCGCGGCATCCAGCGTCCAGTCGTCGTAGAGCGCGCCCCATTCCCGGTGGTGCCAGCGCGCGAGCGATCCGATGTACGCCGGGTGCCGCCCGATCGCCTCGATGCGCACGATTCAGCGCTTCTTGTTCTTGTCCGCGTGCTTGTCGAACGGGACCACGTCGCCGCCGAGCAGCGACAGCTGGCCGGCCCCGGCGGGGAGATCGCGTTCGAGCTTCTCGATCTCTTCGCGGAAATCCGCGACATCCTCGAAGCTGCGGTAGACCGACGCGAAACGCACATAGCCCACGTGGTCCAGCTTGCGCAGCTCGTTCATGACGAACTCGCCGATCTTGCGCGATGCGATCTCGCGCTCGCCGCTCATGCGGATGGCATGGATCACCGCACGCACGGCGGCCTCGATCTGCTCTTCCGACACCGGCCGCTTCTGCAGCGCGCGATCGAAGCCGGCGCGCAGCTTGCGCGCGTCGAAGGTGTCGCGGCGGCCATCGCCCTTGATGACCGCCGGCAGCTTGATCTCGATGTTCTCCAGCGTCGAGAACCGCTCACCGCATGCCTCGCACTCGCGACGACGGCGGATCGTCGCGCCGTCCTCGGACACGCGCGAATCGATCACGCGGGTGTCGGTGTGCTGGCAGAAGGGGCAATGCATCGTCGTGGATCAGCCGTAGACGGGATACTTCCGGCACTGCGCAGTGACGTTGTCCCGCACCTTGGCCAGCACGGCCTCGTCGCTGGGTGCGTCGAGCACGTCGCAGATCCAGTTGGCCAGATCGACGCAGTCCTGCTCGCCGTAACCGCGCGTGGTGACGGCGGGCGTACCGATGCGCAGGCCCGAGGTCACGAAGGGCTTGCGCGGGTCGTTCGGCACGGAGTTCTTGTTGACGGTGATGTGCGCCTTGCCCAGCGCTTCTTCCGCATCCTTGCCGCTGACGTCCTTGCCGATCATGTCGACCAGCATCAGGTGGTTCTCGGTGCCGCCGGACACGATCTTGTAACCGCGCGCGATGATCGTCTTCGCCATCGCCTGCGCGTTCTTCACGACCTGCGCCTGGTAGGCCTTGAACTCCGGCTCCAGCGCTTCCTTGAAGGCCACGGCCTTGGCCGCGATGACGTGCATCAGCGGGCCGCCCTGGATGCCCGGGAAGACGATGCTCTGCAGCTTCTTCTCGATCTCCTCGCCGGCGCCCTTGGCGACGATGATGCCGCCGCGCGGGCCGCGCAGCGTCTTGTGCGTGGTCGAAGTGACCACGTGGGCATGCGGCAGCGGGTTCGGATAGACGCCGGCGGCGACTAGGCCGGCCACATGCGCCATGTCCACGAACAGGTAGGCGCCGACCTTGTCGGCGATGGCGCGGAAGCGCGCCCAGTCGACCACCTGCGAGTAGGCGGAGAAGCCGGCCACGACCATCTTCGGCTTGTGCTCCAGCGCCAGCTTCTCGACCTCGTCGTAGTCGATCAGGCCCTGGTCGTTCACGCCGTACTGGACGGCGTTGAACAGCTTGCCGGAGGCGTTGACCTTGGCGCCGTGGGTCAGGTGGCCGCCATGGGCCAGGCTCATGCCCAGGATGGTGTCGCCCGGATTCAACAGGGCGAAATAGACCGCCTGGTTGGCCTGCGAGCCGGAATGCGGCTGCACGTTGGCATAGTCGGCGCCGAACAGCTGCTTCACGCGGTCGATCGCCAACTGCTCGGCGATGTCCACGTACTCGCAACCGCCGTAGTAGCGCTTGTGCGGGTAGCCCTCGGCGTACTTGTTGGTCAGCACGCTGCCCTGGGCTTCCAGCACGCGGGGGCTGGCGTAGTTCTCGCTGGCGATCAGCTCGACGTGATCCTCCTGCCGGCGCGCCTCGTGGGCGATGGCCTGGGCCAGTTCGGGATCGTAGGTTTCGATGCGGGCGTCGCGCGGGAACATCGGGTCTCCGGGGAGCAAGGGCGGGCGGGATGGCCGATTGTAGCCCGCCCGGCCCGGGGCCACCCCGTCCCGTCGGCCTCCGGAAAAGGAAAAGCGCGCCGGAGCGCGCTTTTCGGGGCATCGGACCGCTCGGCTCAGTGGTGCAGCAGCAGGTCGGCGATGATGCCGGTGGCGATGGCGACCATCAGCAGGTTGCCGCGGTCGTCGCGCACCCAGTGGTAGCCACGGGGGGGGTGACGCACGTGGTACCGGTTGTAGTCGTTCACCACGTAGACCGGGCCCTGGTAATAGTCGCGGTAGCGCTGGCCCTTGGCCCAGCGGTGATAGCCCGGAGCCGGACGGTAGACCACGCGCGGCGGCGCGTAATAGCGGCGGTCGTCGTAACGACGGTCGTAGCGGCGATCGTCCCGACGGCCATCGTTATAGCCGTGGCGATAGGCCTGGCGCTGGTCGCGGTAATCCCGGCGGTCGTCCCGGCGATCATCGCGCCAGTCGCGACGGTCATCGCGACGGTCATGGTGGTGCGAACGGCCGCGATCATGGCCGCGATCGTCGCGCGCCAGCACGGGAGCAGTGACGGCGAAGGCCAGGACAGCGCAGGCCATGCTCTGGAAAATACGCTTGGTGTTCATGTGAAAGCCCTCTGTGTGGCACGTGAGCCCATCATGCCGATCACATCTGAACGGTCTCCGGCTGGAAACGGTTACGGCCATGTCAAAACGGTGTGGACGAATCGTATTCAGCCGCCGGTCGGCCGTGCCCGAAAGGCTATAATCGCCGCCTTCCCTTCTGCCTCCCCGCCCGCCGCTGCCCGGCCGGGCGCCGGGGCCTGCGTACCGGAGCCTGCATGTCCTCGCAATACATCTACACCATGAACCGGGTCAGCAAGGTGGTCCCGCCCAAGCGGCAGATCATCAAGGACATCTCACTGTCGTTCTTCCCGGGCGCGAAGATCGGCCTGCTGGGCCTGAACGGCGCCGGCAAGTCCACGGTACTGAAGATCATGGCCGGCGTGGACACCGATTTCGAAGGCGAGGCCCGCCCGCAACCCGGCATCAAGGTCGGCTACCTGGCGCAGGAGCCGGAGCTGAATCCCGAACACACCGTCCGCCAGGCCGTCGAGGAAGGCGTGGGCGACGTGCTGCAGGCGCAGGCCGCGCTGGAAGCCGTCTATGCCGCCTACGCGGAAGAAGGCGCCGACTTCGACGCGCTGGCCAAGGAACAGGAGCGCCTGGAAGCCATCCTCGCCGCCGGCGACGCGCATACGCTGGAAAACCAGCTGGACGTGGCCGCCGACGCGCTGCGCCTGCCGCCGTGGGACGCCATCGTCGGCAAGCTGTCCGGCGGCGAAAAGCGTCGCGTGGCGCTGTGCCGCCTGCTGCTGCAGAAGCCCGACATGCTGCTGCTCGACGAACCGACCAACCATCTGGACGCCGAGTCCGTCGAGTGGCTGGAACAGTTCCTCGCCCGCTACACCGGCACCGTGGTGGCCGTCACCCACGACCGCTACTTCCTCGACAACGCCGCCGAGTGGATCCTCGAACTCGACCGCGGCCGCGGCATCCCGTGGAAGGGCAACTACACCGACTGGCTGGTCCAGAAGGACGAACGCCTGAAGCAGGAAGATAACCAGGAGAAGGCCCGCCAGAAGGCGATCCAGAAGGAACTGGAATGGTCGCGCCAGAACGCCAAGGGCGGCCGCTCCAAGGGCAAGGCCCGCCTGGCGCGCCTGGAAGAGCTGCAGTCGGTCGACTACCAGCGCCGCAACGAGACCAACGAGATCTTCATTCCGCCGGGCGAACGCCTGGGCAACTCGGTGATCGAGTTCAAGAACGTCTCGAAGAAGTTCGGCGACCGCCTGCTGATCGACAACCTCAGCTTCCTGGTCCCGGGCGGCGCGATCGTCGGCATTATCGGTCCGAACGGCGCCGGCAAGTCGACGCTGTTCAAGATGATCACCGGCCAGGAGAAGCCGGACTCCGGCGAGATCGTCAAAGGCCCGACCGTGCAGCTGGCCTACGTGGACCAGAGCCGCGACAAGCTGGAAGGCAACCACAACGTCTTCCAGGAAATCTCGGGCGGCCTGGACATCCTCAACATCAATGGTGTCGAGATCCAGTCGCGCGCGTACATCGGCCGCTTCAACTTCAAGGGCCAGGACCAGCAGAAGATGGTCGGCTCGCTGTCCGGTGGCGAACGCGGCCGCCTGCACATGGCGAAGACGCTGCTGCAGGGCGGCAACGTGCTGCTGCTCGACGAACCGTCGAACGATCTGGACATCGAGACCCTCCGTGCGCTGGAAGACGCGCTGCTGGAGTTTCCCGGCAACACCTTCGTCATTTCGCACGACCGCTGGTTCCTGGACCGCATCGCCACGCACATCCTCGCCTTCGAAGGCGACTCGCACGTGGAGTTCTTCCAGGGCAACTACCGCGAGTACGAGGAAGACAAGAAGCGTCGTCTGGGCGAAGAAGGTGCGCGTCCGCACCGCCTGCGGTTCAAGGCGCTGAAGTGACGTCCGCGCGCTGAGCTCCACGAAAAAGCCCGCCGAAAGGCGGGCTTTTCACGTACCGATGGAATCAGTACATCAGGAGCGCTACGACCAGGATCAGCGCCTGCGTCATCACGCCGCTGACCACGAAGAAGATTGCGAAACCCAACCCGGCACGCAATAGCGTCTTCCACCATGGATATCTCCGGAAGAGCTGTATCAGCGAGAAGACTCCGAACAGCACCGACAATGTCGTCGCCCACACTGCATGCTGTGGAAGCCATCGACTAAACAACAGCAGCACCCCCCAGAACACGAACGACTGCACCGTCAGGAATGCCGTGATCACGAGCCATTCCGGATAGTTGAAATTCGCGAAACGATGGAAAGACAGCCTGAAGGCTGCGGCTTCGAATGGGAGCAGCAACAGCGTGAACAGCGCGAAATACTGATTCATCCAGCCCGCAACACGTCCTGACGCCTTCATGGCCGTCGCCATGCCCTTGCTGACCTCGCCATTGACCGCAGGCATCGAGGCGGAGACCTGGTCCATTACGCCTTCGCCCAGCCAGTATTTGCTCAGAAACACGACGACCGCCGCCATGACCATGATCAGCAGCATCGGCTTGACCTGGTTCGCCCGGCGCCCTTCCAGGTACGCACGCATCATGTGGCCCGGCCGCAGCATCAGTTCCTTCAGCGAGTAGAGGATGCCGCGATCCATGTGGAGCACGCTGTGCTCCAGTTCGTGACCGAGGAAATGCCAGTCGATGCGGTGCGCCGGCGTGGGTTGACCGCATGCCGGACAGAACTTCTGCTCAGGACCCTCAATCGCCCGCGCGCAATTGGCGCACGCCCCCGTCTCCGACATCGCCATCCCCATGGCAGCAAAGCGTCGCATTCTAGAGTGACGAGCCCGCGTTTTGGGAACGCGGCGCGCACCCTAGTCCATCGGCAACCCGAACACCTTGCGCAGATAAGCGACGAAATCGGGATCGTCACTCATGCCCTTGCCGGGCGTGTCACTGACCTTGGCGACGGGCTGTCCCTGGCAGCGCACCATCTTCAGCACCAGCTGCAGGGGCTTCGGGCCGAGATCGTTGGTCAGGTTGGTGCCGATCCCGAACCCCACCTTGCAACGGCCACGGAAGTGGGCGTGGATGCGCAGCACCGCTTCGATATCCAGCCCGTCGCTGAAGACCAGCGTCTTGCCCTGCGGATCGATCCGCTGCGATTCCAGATGCGCGATGACGCGATCACCCCACGCCAGCGGATCGCCCGAATCGTGGCGCATGCCGTCGAACAGCTTGCTGAAGTACAGATCGAAGTCGCGCAGGAAGGCGTCCAGCCCCACCACGTCCGACAGCGCGATGCCCAGATCGCCGCGGTACTCCTGCGCCCACGCCTCGAACGCGGCCCGCTGCGAATCACGCAGGCGCGGCCCCAGTTGCTGGAAGGCCTGCAGCCACTCGTGCGCCATGGTGCCATGCGGCGTCATGCCGTACAGCCGGGCGAAATGGATGTTGCTGGTGCCGACGAACTGCCCGCCCAGCACCTCCCGGCAGATCGGCAGCAGCCTCGCATGCCAGTCGTACGAGTAGCGGCGTCGCGTGCCGAAATCGGTAATGGTGCAGTCCGGCGCGGCATCGCGCAGCTGTCCCAGCTTGGCGCGCAGGCGGCGCTCGCCTTCCTGAAGGTCGCCACCGGGCTGCGCGCGCATCCAGGTCTCGCTGATGATCGCCAGCACCGGCACTTCGAACAGGATGGTCTGCAGCCACGGGCCGTCGATGGTCAGGTCCAGTTCGCCGGGCACGTGCGTGGAAGGCGCGATGTGCACATGGCGCCGGCGCAGCTGGAACTGCTCCAGGAAGTCGACGAAGTCGGGCTTGATGTAGCGCAGCGTGGACAGGAAGCGCAGCTCTTCCTCGCTGAAGCGCAGTTCGCACAGCCGGTCGATCCCGGTCGAGATCGCCTCCAGGTGCTGCGCCAGGTCCACGCCCGGCGTGCGGCACTTGAAGCGGTACAGCACCTGCGCGCCCGGATGCTGGTGCAGGACCGCCTGCATCATCGTGAGTTTGTAGAGATCGGTGTCGAGCAGCGAAGGGATCGTCATGCCGGTCGCACAGCCTGCGTTGGGGGGACGCCATCGTCGCATGCCGGACGGGCATCCTTGGCGCGGACGGCACCCTTCGCCCCAAGGCGGGGAAATCCCGCACCTTGATAGTGCCAATTAAAGCGGTACGTCTCCACGCCGATAGCGCTTCAATACCGGGACAGACGTCTCGCCGGCGTCCACCGGCATGCCGTGGTCCCGTCCCTTTTCCCCAAGGAGCGCCATGAACGCCTGCACCACCGCTTCCGTGTCCGACGTCGGCATCGACGACCACATCCAGTCCGTGTCCGGGCTGTCGGATTCGTTGTTGAAGCAGTTGCGGCAGTCGCTGCAGAAGATCGACGAGATCAACCGCGTCACCCGCATCATCTCGATGAATGCCCGCATCGAAGCCGTCCGCATCGGCACGGCCGGCCGCAGCTTCGGGGTGATCGCCGAAGAGATGGATACGCTGTCGCGGCGGGTCAGCGATACGGCGCAGGAGATCGACCGCATGGCCGGCCACACCAGTACCGATCTGCGGGAACGGCTGGACCAGTTGCAGACGAACGTGCGCCGTACCCGGTTGACCGACCTGGCACTGGCCAACATTGACCTGATCGACCGCAACCTCTACGAGCGCAGCTGCGACGTGCGCTGGTGGGCCACCGACGCCGCCATGGTGGCCGCGCTGCAGGACGCGCAACCCGCCGCCCTCTCGCACGCCAGCCAGCGGCTCGGCCAGATCCTCGATTCGTACACGGTCTACTTCGACCTGGTGCTGGCCGACCTCCACGGCAACATCATCGCCAACGGACGGCCTCGCCAGTACCGCTCGGTCGGGCAGTCGGTGGCGCAGCAGGCGTGGTTCCAGTCGGCGATGGCCACCGCCAGCGGCGAGGAGTTCGGCTTCCAGTCGATGCACGGCAGCCCGCTGGCCGGCGGCGAACGCGTGCTGGTCTACGCCTGCACGGTGCGCGAAGGCGGCCGGGTGACCGGACGTCCGCTCGGCGTGCTCGGCATCGTGTTCCGCTGGGACGCGCTGGCGCAGACCATCGTCGAACGCACGCCGCTGTCGGAGGCGGAATGGGGGCGCAGCCGGGTCTGCATCGTGGATCCGCAGGGCCAGGTACTGGCCGACACCCCGGGCGGCGACACCGCGTCCACGCGACTGGACTTTCCCGGCCGCGCATCGTTGTTCGGGGAGTCCCGTGCCGCGGTCGACCTGGTCATCGACGGTCGCCCGCACTGCGTGGCGCAGGCGGCTTCACCCGGCTACGAGACCTACCGCACGGGCTGGCATTGCGTGATCGTGCAAAGCCTCGGCTGACGCCTTTCCCGTCAGGCCAGCCACACCTCGCCGTCGCGCACCTGCACGGCGACGGCCCTCAGTGCGTCGCCACGGCAGGGCCCGGCGACGCAGTCGCCGCGCACCAGCTCGAACGACGCGCCGTGGGCGGCGCAGACCAGATGGCCGTCCTTGCTCCTGAGGAATTGGCCGGGCGCCCAGTCGAGACGCCGGCCGGCATGCGGACAGACATTCAGCCAGGCGCGCACCCCGTCACTGTCGCGATAAAGAATCAAAGACTCCGCATCGTCACCGATCGTGGCCTCAACCTCGGCGAAACCGCCTTCGGCGATGTCGTTCAGTGCACTCAGTCGCATGGCGCTTAACGAAGTCCTCACACTGTCATCTAACAGTCACCCGATACTGCGCGTACCGGCTCCGGCCGCATTCTGTCACGACGCAACGCCATGTACGCACGCCATTTCCAGTTCAACGCTTTCCGCCACGTCTTCGCGCCGCGCAAGCCGCGCCATCCGCTGCTGCGGGTCGGTCTGGGCCTGCTGGGTGTCGCCCTGCTGGGGGTGCTGGTGTTCTTCAGCGTGTTCGTCGGCGCCGCAATGATCGCGGGCGGTCTGGTCTACAAGCTGGTGCGCCAGCGCGGCAAGCCGCCGGCGCGCGATGCGCGCGTGATGGATGCCGAGTACCGCGTGGTCCGCAAGCAGGCGCTGCCGCTCCCGCGCTGATCGCAACAGGGCGGAACGCCGTTTCCCGCCTACACTCTGCGGCCGTTCTTCTTGTCCACGGCCGCCATGACCGACCTGATTCCTGCCCCGCCCGTCCCGCGCGTGCCCGTGCGCGGCGGCGCCACGTTCCCCGTGCGCCGTATCTTCTGTGTCGGACGCAATTTCGCGGACCATGCTCGTGAAATGGGTGCGGCCGCTCCGGCCTCGAAGGCGGAACGCGGAACGCCGGTGTTCTTTCACAAGCCGGCCGACGCCCTGGTCACCGGCGATGCCGACGTGCCCTATCCGCCCGGCACGCAGGACCTGCACCACGAGGTGGAACTGGTCGTCGCGCTCGGCGTCGACGCGCCGCCGGGCGAACTGGGTCGCGATGTCGCGGCGTCGCTGGTGATCGCCTACGGCGTGGGCCTGGACCTCACGCGCCGCGACCTGCAGGCGGCCGCCAAGGCCAAGGGCCTGCCGTGGGACACCGGCAAGGGCTTCGACCACTCCGCTCCGATCAGCGAACTGGTCGCGGCAGTCGACGTCGCGGCGCTGGAAGACCGCACCCTGACCCTGCGCGTGAACGGCGAAACGCGCCAGCACGGATCGCTGCACGACCTGATCTGGGACGTACCCGACATCCTGCACGAACTGTCGAAGCTGTATGCGCTGAAGGCCGGCGACCTGGTTTTCATGGGCACGCCGGCGGGCGTGGCCGCGCTCGTGCCGGGCGACAGGTTCGTCGCCTCTCTGGACGGTGTGGTGGCGCTGCAGGGCCGCATCACGCCCTGAGTGGCGCAACAGCGGTCGCCATGCGCGCTATAGTCCCCGCCGAGGGCGCGACGACGCCGACAGACAGGACAACAGCATGGGCATGGTCAGCGAGTTCAAGGAGTTCATCGCGCGCGGCAACGTGGTCGACCTCGCGGTCGGCGTGGTGATCGGCGCCGCGTTCGGCAAGATCGTCACCACGCTGGTCGACAAGATCATCATGCCGCCGATCGGGCTGCTGGTCGGCGGCATCGACTTCTCGAAGTGGGCGTGGACCTTGAAGGAAGCCACGGTAGACGCGGCCGGCAAGGAAGTCCCTGCCGTCGTGATCGGCATCGGCGAGTTCCTCAACACGGTGATCCAGTTCGTGATCGTGGCGTTCGCGATCTTCGTGCTCGTCAAGGCCGTCAACCGCCTGCACCGCAAGCCCGAAGCGGCGCCTGCCGCACCGCCCGAAGACGTCCTGCTGCTGCGCGAGATCCGCGATGCGCTAAAGAAGTAAGCGGACGCTGCATTCCGAACCGGCAACACCGGCAAAGGAACCGCGAGGCCACGGGCTGCTAAGCTCGTGGCCTTCGTTTTTCCGGGATATGCCATGCGCCTTGCTCCGCTGCTGCTCGCCCTGACCCTCGCCGTTCCGGCCTTCGCTGCCCAGCGCGAGACCCGCATCCCCGACGCCGCGCTCGCCACCGCCGCCACGCTGCGCGAGCAGGCGCTGGCCGACGACACCGGCTGGAAGGTCGTCGAATCGCTGACCACCGAGATCGGTCCGCGCCTGGCCGGCAGCGAGGCCGATGCGAAGGCGGTGGCGTGGGCGCAGGCGAAGTTCAACGCGCTCGGCTTCGACAAGGTGTGGCTGGAGCCGGTGACCTTCCCGAAATGGGTACGTCGCAGCGAGCACGCCGCCATCGTCGGTGCGCACGCCCAGCCGATCACGATCACCGCGCTGGGCGGCAGCCCGGCCGGCACGGTGGAGGCGGAGATCGTCCGCTTCGCCGACCTGGCCGCGCTGGAAGGCGCACCGGACGGTTCGCTGGCCGGCAAGATCGTCTTCGTCGATTACCAGATGAAGGCCGCGCGCGATGGCAGCGACTATCGCAACGGCGGCGCGATCCGCTCGAAGGGGCCGTCGGCGGCGATCCGCAAGGGTGCGGTCGCGTTCCTGATGCGCTCGGCCGGCACCGACCACCATCGCGTCGCGCATACCGGCATCACCCGCTTCGACGACGGCCTCACACCGGTGCCGTCGGCATCGCTGACCATTCCCGATGCCGACCAGTTGGCGCGCCTGCTGCAACGTGGACCGGTGCGCGTGTCGCTGGCCCTCGATTGTGGCTGGGACGGCGAATACACCTCGCACAACGTCATCGGCGAGATCACCGGGCGCAGCCTGCCGAAGGAGGTCGTGGTGATCGGCGGGCATCTGGATTCGTGGGACCTGGGCACCGGCGCGATCGACGACGGTGCCGGCATTGGCATCACCATGGCGGCCGGCCACCTGATCGGGAAGCTCAAGCAGGCGCCGAAGCGCACGATCCGCGTAATCGCCTTCGCCAACGAGGAACAGGGCCTTTACGGCGGCAAGGCGTATGCCGAGAAGCACCTGGCCGACATCACCCGCCACCAGATCGCCGCCGAAAGCGACTTCGGTGCAGGCCGTATCTATGCCTTCAACACCGGCGCGCCCGAGCACGCACGCAAGGCGACCGAGCAGATCGCTCAGGCACTGGCGCCGCTCGGAATCGAGTACGCGCCCGGCAAGGGCAGCGCGGGACCGGACATCAGTCCGTTCGCGGCCAAGGGCATGGCGTGGGCGTGGCTGGCGCAGGACGGCACCGACTACTTCCACCTGCACCACAACGCCGACGACACGCTGGACAAGATCGATCCCGCCGCGCTGGCGCAGAACGTGGCGGCGTACACCGTGTTCGCGTATCTGGCGGCGGAAGCCGATGGCGACTTCGGCAGTCAGCTCAAGGAATGACGGCGTAGAGCCGAGCTTGCTCGGCTACGTGACATCGAAAGGGAGCAGCGGAGCAAGCTCCGCTCTACAACGGCAGAGGAGCAGCGGAGCAAGCTCCGCTCTACAGGCGCTGTTTCCACTGCGCCAGGAACACCGCGGTCGCGGCGGCGACATTGAGGCTTTCGACGGCGCCCGTGCCGGGAATCGACAGCTGCTGATCGCAGGCCTTCGCGAGCTGTGCATCCATGCCCTCGCCTTCTGCGCCCATCACGTAGACAAGACGTTGCGGCAGGTTCGCTGCGAACAGGTCGTCGCCACCGCGCACCACCGTGGCCGCGAGCGAGAAGCCGGCGCCGTGCAGTTGGCCGATGGCATTCTCGGGATTGCCCATGCGTACCAGCGGCACCTGTTCGGCGCCGCCTTCGGCGACACGCGCGGCCGCGCCGGAAATAGCCAGCGTCGAATCGCGCGGTAGCAGGAGGCCGGCCACGCCGAAGTGCGCGGCCGACCGCAGGATCGCGCCGAAGTTGTGCGGATTGCCCACGCCGTCCAGCCACAGCGCCGCCACGGGCTTGCCCTCCGGCAGCGTGCGCAACCAGTCGCCCATCGGCATCGGTTCGACCTTCAGCACATCGGCGACGACGCCCTCGTGGTGCGTGCTGGCGGCGAGACGATCGAGGCCGCCCTCCTCCACCACGCGATAACCGACCCGCTGCTTCACGCACCACGCCAACAGGGGCTTCAACGCCGGGATACGCGCTTCGGTCAGGTAAACCTTGCGGATGGCCTCCGGCCGACGCGCGAAGACCGCGTTCAGCGCATTGAGTCCGTACAGGCGCAGCTCGCTGCGCGATCCTCCCGCGGATCGCTCCTCGCGCGGCGCGTCGGCACGCGGTGGGCGATCATCCTGCGCGCGCGGCGGACGCCGCCGGTCCCCCGGCGGGTGGCCGGGACCGCGCGGCGGGCGATTGTTCCAGGGATTGCTCACGTCAGGCCTGCTTCTTCCAGAAATGGGCATTGCGGATGCCCAGCGCATCCGGGTCGAAGATCGGGTCGAGGCCGAGCTTCTTCTGCCGCTCGTAGTCGCGCAGCGCGATCAGCGCCGGCTTCTGCAGGATCAGGATCGCGATGACGTTCAACCACGCCATCAGGCCCACGCCGATGTCGCCCAGCGTCCACGCCATCGCGGCGTTGTGGTACGCGCCGAAGATCACCATGCCGACGATGCCCAGGCGCAGCAGCAGCGTCGCCAGCGGATGGGTCTTCTTCACGCCGGCCAGGTAGGTCAGGTTGGTCTCGGCCATGTAGTAGTACGCCATGATGGTGGTGAAGGCGAAGAAGAACAGCGCCAGCGCCACGAAGCCCGCGCCCCAGCCCGGCAGCACCGACTCCACCGCGGCCTGGGTGAACATCGCGCCTTCGGACGGTTGCACGCCGGGCACGCCGGAGAAGATCTCCACCAGCGTCTCCTTGCCGTTCTCGGTAACGCTCCTGAAGGTGTTGTACATGCCCGTGGACAGCACCAGGAACGCGGTCGACGTGCACACCAGCATGGTGTCGAAGTAGATCGCGAAGGCCTGCACGTAGCCCTGCTTGGCCGGATGCGAGACTTCGGCGGCGGCGGCCGCGTGCGGACCCGTGCCCTGGCCGGCCTCGTTGGCGTAGATGCCGCGCTTCACGCCCCAGATGATGGCCTGGCCGATGATCGCGCCGAAGGCCGCATGCGCGCCGAACGCGCTGGAGAAGATGTCGGCGAACATCGTCGGCACCTTGTCCGCGTTGACGATCATCACGGTGACCGCCATCAGGATGAAGCCCAGCGCCATGAACGGCACCACGACCTCGGCGAAGGTCGCGATGCGCTTGATGCCGCCGAAGATGATGACCGCCAGCAGCGCCGCCACGGCCAGGCCGATCCACAGCTTCATGCCGCCCACGCCGCCCAGCGATTCGCAGCCGACGGCGCCGCACAGCACGTTCGTCGCGCTGTCGGCGATGGCGTTCGCCTGCACCCCCGGCAGCAGGAAGCCCGCGGCGATGACGGTGGCGAGTGCGAACGTCACCGCATACCACTTCAGGCCCATCGCCTTTTCGATGTAATAGGCCGGGCCGCCGCGATAACGGCCTTCCGCATCCTTTTCCTTGTAGATCTGCGCCAGCGTGCACTCGATGTACGAGGTCGATGCGCCGAGGAAGCCCATCACCCACATCCAGAACACCGCGCCGGGACCGCCGTAGGCGATCGCCGTGGCGACGCCGGCGATATTGCCGATACCCATGCGTCCGGCCATCGAGATCGCGAGCGCCTGGAACGACGACACGCCCGCTTCCGACTTCTGTCCGGTGACCGTCAGCCGGCACATCTCGGCGAAGCCGCGGACCTGCATGACGCGGGTACGCAGGGTGAACCACAGGCCGGCGCCCAGACACAGCGCGATCAGCGCGTTGCTCCAGATGATGCCGTTCAACCAATTGAAAAAAGCTTCCACGGGGAGGGATCTCCGGTCGGTGATGCGCGGGATGCGGCGGGCAGACACGCCGCCTGCCCCTGCAAGATAACCGCAACACCCGCCGTCGCGCAGTCCCCGCGCGCGGTCAGTCGATCCAGATCCGGCCGAAAAGGCGCAGATCGTGCAGCCCGTCCGGCTTGCGGATGGCGTCGCGGCGCCGGCCCTCTTCGACGAATCCGTTCTTCTCCAGTACGCGCGCGGAGGCCGGGTTGGTGTCCAGTACGTTGGCTTCGACGCGATGCAACGCAAGCGCAGGCACCACCCAATCGAGATAGGCCGCGACCACGCGGGTCATGCGGCCACGGCCCCAGTGCGCGCTGCCGAGCCAGTAGCCCAGTTCGGCGCCGTGCGCCTTATCGCCCGCGTGGGGGCGCGCGGCGATGCCGCCGCACGCCTCACCGTCGATCTCGATGGCGAACACCGGATCCGTCAGGTCCACCACGCGCCCGGCCAGGAACGCCTGTCCATCCGCGCGGGTATAGGGATGCGGGAAGCGGTCGCTCAGGCCCCGCGGCACCCGCGGATCGTCCGCATGCCGCACCAGCGAGGCCAGGTCGTCCTGCCGCCACGCACGCAGCAGGAACCCCTCGCCTTGAATGCGCACGCCGTCGAACGGGCGTACGCCGGCCTCAGCCATGCCCGCCGACCGAGGGCGTTTCCGCCTCCAGCCTGCTCAGCTCGTGCGCCACCGCTTCCGGCGAACGCGTGAACGGCGCGAGCAAGGCGTAGAACGCCGGCACCACGTACAGCGACAGCAGCGTGGAGAAGGTCACGCCGAAGATCACCACGATGCCGATGGTCGCGCGGCTGGCCGACCCCGGTCCGCCGGCCAGCACCAGCGGCACGGCGCCGACCACGGTGGCCACCGACGTCATCAGGATCGGGCGCAGGCGCACGCGGGCGGATTCAGCGATCGCCTGCGCCACGCTGGCGCCGTCGTCGCGCAGCTGGTTGGCGAACTCGACGATCAGGATGCCGTTCTTCGCCGCCAGGCCGATCAGCATCACGATGCCGATCTGGCTGAAGAGGTTGAGCGTGCCGCCGGTGACCCACAGGCCGATCAGCGCACCCAGCACCGCCAGCGGCACCGTCAGCATGATCACCAGCGGATGGATGAAGCTTTCGAACTGCGCCGCCAGCACCAGGTAGACGATCAGCAAGGCCAGCGTGAAGGTCAGCAGGATCGCGCCGCCGGCTTCCTGGTACTCGCGCGATTCGCCCTTCCAGTCGATCTGCGCGTAGTCCGGCAGTTCCTCGGACACCGTCTGCCGCGTCCATTCCAGCGCTTCGCCCATCGTGTAGCCGGGCGCGAGGCCCGCGCTGATGGTGATCGCGCGCAGGCGATTGAAGCGGTTGAACGTGCCCGGCTCGGCGATCTCGCTGAGCGTCACCAAGTTGGACAGGGGCACCAGCGCGCCGTCGCTGCCGCGCACGTAGGTGTTCGCCAGGTCCTCGGTGTTGGCGCGCTTCTCGCGGCCGGCCTGCAGCATGACGTCGTACTCCTCGCCGTTGTCGACGTACGTGGTCACCTGGCGCGAGCCCATCATCGTTTCCAGCGTGCGGCCGATTTCCTGCACCGACACGCCGAGGTCGGCCGCGCGGTCGCGGTCGATGTTCACGCGCATCTGCGGGCGCGTTTCCTTGTAGTCCGAGTCCGGATCCTGGATGCCCGGATTGCCCTCCATCCGCTGCAGGATGCGGTCGCGCCATTGCGCCAGCTCGGCGTAGTCGGGACCGCCCAGCACCAGCTGGTAGCGCTGGCCGCGGCTGCCGACCAGGCCACCGGCCACGTTGGCGCGCGCCTGCACGCCGGGCAGCTTGGACAGCTCCGCGCGCAGGCCGTTGACCACGTCGTCGGTGGTGGCGTCGCGCTCGTGCCAGTCCTGCAGGAACACGATCACCTGGCCGGTGTGCATGTCCTCGCTGCCGCCGAAGCCGCGCGGTACGCGCGAGTTGGCGCGCTCGATCGGCTTGTCGCCGCCGACCTGGCCCATGACGATGCGCTCGACCTGCTGCATCTGGTTGACCATGTAGTCGAAGCCCGCGCCCTCGGGCCCGTCAACCATCACGAAGAAGCGACCGCGGTCTTCGGCGGGCGCCAGCTCGCTGGGCACGCGCAGACCGAGCGCGACAATCGCCACGCCGCACAGCGCCATCGCCACCAGCACCAGGCCGAGGATGCGCTTGCCGGTCATCCCGACCAGGCGCTCCACGTGACGCCCATAGCCGTCGCTGATGCGGGTCAGCGTGCGGTTGGTCCACTTGTTCAGGCCACGCGGCTCGGTATGCGGCCTCACCAGCTTGGACGACATCATCGGCGTCAGCGTCAGCGCGACGAAGGCCGAGATCGCCACCGCCGCCGCCAGCGCCACCGACAGCTCGCGGAACAGGCGACCGGTATTGCCTTCCATGAAGCCGACCGGCAGGAACACCGCCACCAGCACCGCGGTGGTCGCGATCACCGCGAAGGCCACCTGCGTGGTGCCGCGGCGCGCCGCCACCAGCGCCGGCTCGCCCAGGTCGGCGCGTCGTTGCACGTTCTCCAGCACCACGATGGCGTCGTCGACCACCAGGCCGATGCAGAGCACCAGGGCCAGCAGGGTCAGCAGGTTGATGGAGAAGCCGAATGCGTACAGCGCGATGAATGCGGAAATCAGGCAGACCGGCACCGTCACCGCCGGGATCAACGCCGCGCGCAGGCTGCCGAGGAACAGCCAGATGACCAGGAACACCAACACCATCGCCTCGGCCAGCGTCCAGTACACGCGCTCGATGGAGGCTTCGATGAAGGTGGTGCTGTCGAACGCGACGAAGATGTCGGTGCCTTCGGGCAACGTCTGCTGGATGATCTCGGCTTCGGCGCGCGCGGCGCGCGCCACGTCCAGCGCGTTCGCGGTCGAGGTACGCACGATGCCCAGGCCGACGTTCGGCACGGCGTTGCTGCGCAGGTACGAACGGCGCTCCTCCGCGCCCAGTTCCACCTGCGCCACGTCGCCCAGGCGCACGACGTAGCCGTCCGTGCCCTTGCGCAGCGGCAGCTGCGCGAACTGTTCGGGCCGCTGGTAGCCGCGTTCGACGCGCAGGGTGAAGTCGCGCGTCTGCGACTCGATGCGGCCTGCGGGCAGTTCCACGTTCTGTGCGCGCAGCGCGGTCTCGACATCGCTGGTGGTCACGCCGCGCGCCGCCATCGCCTCGCGGTCCAGCCAGATGCGCATCGCATAGCGCTGGCCGCCGCCCAGCTGCACGCGCGCCACGCCGTCCAGTGCGGACAGGCGGTCCAGCACATAGCGGTCGGCGTAGTCGGTCAGCTCCATCGTGTCCATCACGGTGGAGCGCATGTTCAACCAGATGATGACGTCGGCGTCGGCCTCGACCTTGGAGATCTGCGGCGGATCGGCTTCGTCGGGCAGGCGGTTCATCACGCGGCTGACGCGGTCGCGCACATCGTTGGCCGCGGCCTCGATGTCGCGGCTCAGGTTGAATTCGATGGTGACGTCGGCGCGGCCGTTGCGGCTGCTCGACTGGATGGTCTTGATGCCCTCGATGCCGGACAGGCCGTCCTCGAGGATCTGGGTGATGCGGGTCTCGACCACGGCCGCCGAGGCACCCGGGTAGTTCACTTCCACCGACACGATGGGGGGATCGATGTTGGGCAGTTCGCGCAGGGTCAGGCGCAGGAACGACATCACGCCCAGCACGACCAGCAGCAGGCTCACCACCACCGCGAAGACGGGGCGCTTGATCGAGAGATCGGAGAGCTTCATGGCGCTCAGCCCTGGCCGTCGGCGGCGGGCGCGTCCTGCTTCGCCGGGGCGACCGGTGCGGCGTCGGCGACCTTCACGCCGGGACGCAGCTTGCCGGTGCCGTCGATGACGATGCGCTCGCCGGCCGCGATGCCCTTGACGATCTCGACCCGGCCGTCGCGGCGCACACCGGCGGTGACCGCCGCCTGCTCGACGCTGCCATCGCCCTTCACGCGGTAGACGAAGGAATCGCGGCCGACCTGCACGACCGCGATCTCCGGGATGACCAGCGCCTGCCGTTCGGGACGGAACAGGCGCACGTCCAGCAACATACCGGGGCGCAGCTTGCGATCGGGATTCGGGAATACCGCGCGCACGGTCACCGCGCGCGTGGCCGGATCGATGCGCGCATCGACGGTTTCGACCGTGCCTTCGAACGTTTCACCGGGATAGGCCGTGGCGCCCGCGGTGACCGCGTGGCCCGTGGCGACCGACGCCAGCGCCGCCTCCGGCACCTGGAAGTCCACGTACATGCGCGAGATGTCGTCGAGCGTGGCGATGCTGCTGTTGGCGGTGATCAACGAACCCGGGCTGACCTGGCGGATGCCGAGCACGCCGGCGAACGGGGCGCGCACGCTGCGGTCGCCGATATCGGCGCGCGCCTGGCGCACGCGCGCGGCCGCGGCATCGCGCAGGGCGAGCTGGGTGTCGAGCTGCGAGCGTGCGATCAGCTGCTGGTCGGCGAGTTCCTTCTGCCGGCGGTACAGGCGCTCGGCTTCGGCGTAGGTGGCCTCGGCCTGCACCAGGGCGGCCTGCGCGGCATCGCCCTTCAGCGTGACGAGCTTCTGTCCTGCACCGACCTGCTGGCCGCTCTCGAAGTGCACGTCCTGCACGATCTCGCTGACCTTGGCGGTCAGGGTGACGGATTCACGGGCCTTCGCCGTACCCAGTGCCTGCAGGGTGTCGTTCCAGGCGCTGGGCTGGACGACCTGGGTGGTGACGGGGATCGGACGCTCGGCTGCGTTGCCGTTCGGCTTCGCCTGCGCGCCCTTGTCGTCGCCGCAGGCGGCGAGCAGCAGAAGGGGCAGCGCGACCAACAGCGCGCGGGGAGCGAATCGGTTGAGCATGGAGCGTCCCGTAATCTTCGTTATTCACGCAGTTTACCGGCCGTGCGTGAAACACGCTGCAGCGGATGCGCCGGTTCGTGCGGGAAACGCGCCAAAGGGCACGGGGTGCACACGCCCGACCATGACCAATGACCCTTGCCGGCCGCGGACGACCGGCGGGATGGCTACTCCAGTCCCAGCGTCGCCAGCACCTGCAGCGCCAGCACTTCGGGATCGTGCTCACCCGCATGCAGGTGCACGTCGGGGTGTTCGGGCGTCTCGTAGGGGGAGTCGATGCCGGTGAAGTTCGGAATCAGGCCCGCACGCGCCTTGCGGTAGAGCCCCTTCACGTCGCGCGCTTCGGCCAGCGCCAGCGGTACGTCGACGAAGACTTCGATGAACTCGCCTTCCGCGAAGCGCTCGCGCGCCATCCGCCGTTCCGCGCGGAACGGCGAGATGAAGCTGACCAGCACGATCAGGCCGGCATCGGTCATCAGCTTCGCGACTTCCGCGACGCGGCGGATGTTCTCCACACGGTCCTCGTCGGTGAAGCCGAGGTCGCGGTTGAGGCCGTGGCGCACGTTGTCGCCGTCCAGCAGGAAGCTGTGATAGCCCAGCGCGTGCAGGCGCTTGTCGACCAGGTTGGCGATCGTCGACTTGCCGGCGCCGGACAGACCGGTGAACCACAGCACCTTCGGCGCCTGGCCCTTCTGGCGCGCGCGCGCTGCCTTGTCGACATCGACATGCTGCCAGTGCACGTTGCCGGCGCGGCGCAGAGCGAAGTCGAGCGTGCCCGCACCCGCTGTGGCGTTGTCGTAGCGGTCGATCAGGATGAAGCCGCCCAGCGCGCGGTTGCGCGCGTAGGCCTCGAAGGCGATGGGCTCATCGAGACTGAGGTTGCAGTAGCCGACCTCGTTGAGCTCCAGCCGCTTGGCGGCCAGGTGTTCCTGCGTGTTCACGTCGATGCGGTGCTTGATCTCGGTGACCGTGGCCGACACGGTGCGGGCCCCGATCTTCAGCCAGTACGGCCGGCCCGGCAGCAGTGGCGCATCGGACATCCACAGCACGTGCGCGGCGAACTGGTCGGCCACCTCGGGCGGATCGCCCCCGGCGGCGATCACGTCGCCGCGGCTGATGTCGATCTCGTCCGCCAGCGTCACCGTCACCGCCTGCCCGGCGGAGGCCGACGCGACCTCGCCATCGGCGCCCAGCACCTGCGTGACGCGCGACCGGCGCGCCGACGGCAGCACGACGACCTCGTCGCCCGGCTTCACCTCGCCAGCCGCGATCGTGCCCGCGTAGCCGCGGAAATTCTGGTGCGGGCGGTTCACCCATTGCACGGGCAGGCGCAGGCCGCCGCCACGTTCCCGTGCATCGACCTGCACCTGCTCCAGGTGTTCGAGCAATGCGGGACCGCCGTACCACGGCGTGCGCGCGGACCGCGTCGACAGATTGTCGCCTTCCAGCGCGGACAGCGGGATGCAGGTGACTTCGGCGATACCCAGCCGCTGCGCCAGCGCGCGGTAGTCGGCGGCGATGCGCTCGAACACGGCGGCATCGAAGTCGACCAGGTCCATCTTGTTGACCGCCAGCACCACGTGGCGGATGCCGAGCAGCGAGACGATGTAGCTGTGCCGGTGCGTCTGCGTCAGCAGGCCCTTGCGCGCATCGACCAGCACCACCGCCAGGTCCGCGGTGGACGCACCGGTGGCCATGTTGCGCGTGTACTGCTCGTGGCCGGGACAGTCGGCGACGATGAACTTGCGCTTCTCGGTATCGAAGTAGCGATAAGCCACGTCGATGGTGATGCCCTGCTCGCGCTCGGCGGCCAGGCCATCCAGCAACAACGCGTAGTCGACGCGCTCGCCCTGGGTGCCGTGCTTGCGGCTGTCCTTCTCCAGCGCGGCCAGCTGGTCGTCGAACAGGCGCTTGCTGTCGTACAGGAGGCGGCCGATCAGCGTGCTCTTGCCGTCGTCCACGCTGCCGCAGGTGATGAAGCGCAGCAGCGGCTTGGACTCGTGCTGCTTGAGGTAGCTGGCGATGTCGTCTGTCGTGCTCATGCCGCCGCTGCCTCGATCTTTCTAGCTTCGGGTGCGTCAGCCCCGGTATCGTCATCCCAGCGAACGCTGGGATCCATCTTGATTTTGCTTGGCATCACTGCGCGAGACACGAATCGCGCGAACGTCAACCTGGGTCCCAGCGTTCGCCGGGACGACGGGGCAAGGGCGCTCATCAGAAGTAGCCCTCCAGCTTCTTCTTCTCCATCGACGCGCCGGGATCGTGGTCGATCACGCGCCCCTGCCGTTCCGAGCTGGTGGTCACGAGCATCTCGGCGATGATCTTCTCCAGCGAATCGGCGTCCGACTCGATCGCGCCGGTCAGCGGATAGCAGCCCAGCGTGCGGAAACGCACGCGGCGCGACTGCGGCACTTCGCCCTCGCGCAGCGGCAGGCGCTCGTCGTCGACCATCAGCAGCGCGCCATCGCGCTCGACGACCGGCCGTTCGGCGGCGAAGTACAGCGGCACCACAGGGATGCGCTCGCGGTAGATGTAGAGCCAGATGTCCAGCTCGGTCCAGTTCGACAGCGGGAACACCCGCACGCTCTCGCCCGTGTGGATGCGGGCGTTGTAGAGGTTCCACAGCTCGGGACGCTGGTTCTTCGGGTCCCAGCGGTGCCTGTCGTTGCGGAACGAGAAGACCCGCTCCTTGGCGCGCGACTTCTCCTCGTCGCGGCGGGCACCGCCGATGGCGGCGTCGAACCTGTAGTGGTCCAGCGCCTGTTTCAGGCCCTGCGTCTTCATCACGTCGGTGTGGACGGTGGCGCCATGGCTGATCGGACCGATGTCGCGGGCGATGCCGTCGGGATTGATGTGCACCCGCAGGTCCACCCCGGTTTCGGCGGCGCGGCGGTCGCGGAAGGCGATCATCTCGCGGAACTTCCAGCGGGTGTCGACGTGCAGCAGCGGGATCGGCGGGCGCGCCGGGGCGAACGCCTTCAGCAACAGATGCAGCAGGACCGAACTGTCCTTGCCCACCGAATACAGCAGCACGGGATTGCGGAACTCGGCGGCGACCTCCCGCAGGATGTGGATGCTTTCCGCTTCCAGGCGGTCGAGATGGGACAAGGGGGGTACGGCGGTCATCGAGGCGGGCAGCGGGGGCGGTGGAGCCGGACGCGGTAGCCTAGCAGGGCACCGCCACGGGATCCGGGGCCGGCAGTATTCGTCCCCCTGCTCATACCGGCGAAATAAGCGGGCGACATAAGCCCATAACCAGCTGTCCTTTCAGGCCGCCTTGGCGCCTCCCTAACATCGGTCGTCCCAGTCGCGCCCACGGGCCACGCCGATGTCCGCCACCCAGCCTGTCCTCGCCCCCATCCCCCTTGCGGAGGAACGGCGGGCGCTGCTGGCCCAGGCGGTGGCCGGTCTGGACGGTGCCAGCCTGTGGTGGGTCTCCGGCTATGCCGCCGGCCTGGCGCAGGCGCAGCTCGCACCGCAGGCCACACCGGCAACGACGGCGCCCAAGGCGATCGCTCCGACCGCCAGCGCCCAGAGCGCACAACGCCTGACCATCGTCTACGGCAGCCAGACCGGCAACGCCCGCCGGGCCGCCGAGTCACTGGCCCAGCAGGCCGAGGCCGCCGGACTGTCGGTGCGCCTGCTGCGCGCGGATGCCTACCCGCAGCGCGAACTGGCCAGCGAGCGCCTGCTCTACATCGTCATCAGCACCCAGGGCGAAGGCGATCCGCCGGACGACAGCATCGGCCTGGTCGAATTCCTGCGCGGCAAGCGCGCGCCCAAGCTGCCGGAACTGAAGTACGCCGTGCTCGGCCTGGGCGACTCCAGCTACGCCGACTTCTGCGGCATCGCCACCCGGCTCGACGCCCGCCTGGCCGAACTGGGCGGCAGCCGGCTGTTCGCCACCGGCCTGGCCGACCTCGACATCGACACCGTCGCCACGCCATGGCGCGAACAGGCCCTGACCCATGCCCGCGACCTGCTGAAGGCGCCGGTCGCGGCCGCCACGCCGCTGGCGACGGTCACCCCGCTGCGCCCCGGTCACGCCGCCGCGTGGTCGCACGAGCATCCTTTCCCCGCCGAACTGCTGCTCAACCAGCGCATCAGCGGCCGCGACTTCAAGGGTCCACGCTTCGGCCAGCATGGCGTCGCCGACAAGGACGTGCGCCACATCGAGCTGTCGCTGGACGGCAGCGGCCTGCACTACGAGCCCGGCGACGCGCTGGGCGTCCGCCACCGCAACCCTGCCGCCCTGATCGATGGCGTGCTGGAGGCGCTGAAGCTGGATGGCGACACCGCCGTCAGCGACGGCGGCGACACGCTGCCGCTGCGCGAATGGCTGGCCGCGCGGCGCGAACTGACCCGCCTGTCGCGTCCGTTCCTGGCCACCCACGCCGCGCATGCGCAGGCCGACGATCTCAACGCACTGCTGGCGCCCGCGCAGAACACCGCATTGGCGCAGCTGTTCAACACGCACCAGCTGGTCGACGTGCTGCGTCGCTGGCCGGCGGGCTGGTCCGCGCAGGAACTGGTCGCCGCGCTGCGCCCGCTGGCACCGCGCCTGTATTCGATCGCCTCCAGCCGCAAGCGCGTGGGCGAGGAAGCCCACCTGACCGTCGACGTGCTGGGCTACGACGCCTTCGGCCACGCCCACGGCGGCGCGGCCAGCGGCTTCCTGGCCGCGCGCGAGGAAGGCGACCAGGTGCCGGTCTACATCGAGGCCAACGAACGCTTCCGCGTGCCGGCCGATGGCAGCCGCGACATCCTGATGATCGGCCCGGGCACCGGCGTCGCGCCGTTCCGGGGCTTCGTGCAGGAGCGCGCCGAGACCGGCGCACGCGGCCGCAACTGGCTGCTCTTCGGCGCGCAGCACTTCAACCACGGCTTCTTCTACCAGAGCGAATGGCAGGACGCGCTGCGCAGCGGCGAACTGCATCGCCTGGACCTGGCGTTCTCGCGCGACCAGGCCCGCAAGATCTACGTACAGGACCGCCTGCGCGAGCGCGGCCGCGACGTCTACGACTGGCTGCAGAACGGCGCGCACCTGTACGTCTGCGGCGCTATCGCGATGGGCAAGGACGTGCACGCGGCGCTGCAGAGCATCGTGGTCGAACACGGTGGACTGGATGAGGATGCGGCGCGGGAGTATCTGGTGCAGCTGCAGACGGAGGGACGCTATAGCCGCGATGTGTATTGACGACCCGTCCTCCTCCCTTCCCCCGCCTGCGGGGGAAGGTGCCCGAAGGGCGGATGGGGGCAAACGCAGAAGCCGAACGAAGACGCAAACATCTCGGTCTCGCCCCCACCCCATCCCTCCCCCGCAAGCGGAGGAGGGAGCACATCCCGAAGCCATCGCACCGCCATGAGCAATCACTCCGTCGAAGACATCAAATCCGAGAGCCACCGCCTGCGCGGCAGCCTGCTCGACAGCCTGGCCGACCCGGTCACGGGTGCGTTGCGCGAATCGGACCAGACCCTGATCAAGTACCACGGCAGCTACCAGCAGGACGACCGCGACCTGCGCGACGAGCGCCGCCGGCAGAAGCTGGAGCCCGCCTACCAGTTCATGATCCGCACGCGCACGCCGGGCGGCGTGGTCACGCCGGAGCAGTGGTTGAAGCTGGACGCCATCGCCACCCGGTACGCCAATCACTCGCTGCGCATCACCACGCGGCAGGCTTTCCAGTTCCACGGCGTCATCAAGCGCGAACTGAAGGCGACGATGCAGGCGATCAACGCCGCCCTCATCGACACGCTGGCCGCTTGCGGCGACGTCAACCGCAACGTGCTGGTGGCGGCCAATCCGCTGGCGTCGCAAGCGCACGCCGAGGTGCAGGCGTGGGCGGCGAAGCTGTCCGAGCACCTGCTGCCCAACACCCGCGCCTACTACGAGATCTGGCTGGATGAGGAGCGCGTGGCCGGCAGCGGCGAGGAAGAGGAGCCGATCTACGGTGCCACCTACCTGCCGCGCAAGTTCAAGATCGGCTTCGCGGTGCCGCCGGTCAACGACGTGGATGTGTTCGCCAACGACCTCGGCTTCATCGCCGTGCTGGAGGACGGCACGCTGACAGGCTTCAACCTGGTCATCGGCGGCGGCATGGGCGCGACCCATGGCGATGCCGAAACCTATCCGCGCGTCGGCAACGTGGTCGGCTTCATCACGCCGGAGCAATTGCTGGAGGTCGCCACCGCGGTGGTGACCACGCAGCGCGACCTCGGCAACCGCGAACAGCGCAAGCGTGCACGCTTCAAGTACACCATCGACGATCACGGTCTGGAGAAGGTGGTCGGCGAGATCGAGCGCCGCAGCGGCGTGATGTTGGCGCCGGCGCGGCCGTTCCGCTTCGAGCACAACGGCGACCGCTACGGGTGGGTGGAAGGCGAGGACGGCCGCTGGCACCTGACGCTGCACCTGTATGCCGGCCGCATCGCCGATACCGCGCATGCGACGCACCTGACCGGCCTCCGCGAGATCGCCAACGTCCATCGCGGCGAGTTCCGGATGACGGCCAACCAGAACCTCGTCATCGCCGGCGTGCCCGCCAGCGAGCGCGAACGCATCGACGCGCTGGCGAAGGCGCATGGACTGGATGCCGGCGAGCGCCTCGGCACCGCCCTGCAACGCGCCGCCGTGGCCTGCGTGGCGCTGCCGACCTGCGGCCTGGCGATGGCCGAGGCCGAGCGCTACCTGCCGGACTTCACCGACCGCCTGCAGCCGCTGCTGGACAAGCACGGCCTGCGCGATGCTCCGATCGTGCTGCGCATCTCCGGTTGCCCGAACGGCTGCTCGCGTCCGTACCTGGCGGAGATCGCCTTGGTCGGCAAGGCACCCGGCCGCTACAACCTGATGCTCGGCGGCGACGCGCGCGGCCAGCGCCTCAACACGCTGTACCGCGAGAACATCGACGAGCCCGCCATCCTCGACACGCTCGATGCCCTGTTCGCGCGCTACGCCGCCGAACGCGACGCCGAAGAAGGCTTCGGCGATTTCCTCCATCGCAGCGGCGTGGTCGCCCTGCCCGCCTACCCCACCCACCGACAGATCGCACTGGACCTTTACGCATGAGCGCCCTCGCCCTTTCCCTGGACACGGACCAGATCGCGGAGCACAACGCGTGGCTGGAAACACAGACCGCCGAGCAGCGCGTCGCCTGGGCGCTGAAGCACGGGCCGGCGGAAGCCGCGATGTCGTCCAGCTTCGGCGCGCAGGCCGCGGTGCTGCTGCACATGGTCACCCGCCAGAAGCCGGATATCCCGGTTGTGCTGATCGACACCGGCTACCTGTTTCCCGAGACCTACCGCTTCGCCGACGAGCTGGTCGAGCGCCTGCAGCTCAACCTGCAGGTGTTCCGGCCACTGGTCAGCCGCGCCTGGATGGAAGCCCGCCACGGTCGTCTGTGGGAACAGGGCCTGGTCGGCATCGAGCAGTACAACAGCCTGCGCAAGGTGGAGCCGATGAAGCGCGCGCTCAAGGAGCTGGGCGTGGGGACCTGGTTCACCGGCCTGCGCCGCGTCCAGGCCACCAGCCGCGCCAGCGCGCAGGTCCTGCAGCAGCGCGAGGAGCGCTGGAAGATCAACCCGATCGTCGACTGGACCGACCGCGACGTGTGGCAGTACATGAAGCAGCACGACCTGCCTTACCACCCGCTGTGGGAGCAGGGCTACGTGTCGATCGGCGATTTCCACACCACGCGCCGCTGGGAGCCCGGCATGCGCGAGGAGGACACCCGTTTCAACGGCCTCAAGCGCGAGTGCGGCATCCACATCGAGGTCTGAGCGGCACAGGGCGGCGCCGGCCTGATCCGTTCGCGCCCGTCCTCCCCGGTTTCGTCGCCGCATCGCGGGGTCCGTCGCGGCCCCTCTTCCCTCCAAGGACCAGCGGGCTATCCTCCACGGCACTCCCGAAGCCGTGGTGTCCGACGTGTTCCCCAGCCTGCTCCTGATCATCCGCATCCTCGCCGCCTGGTTCGGCGCGGTGCTCATCGCCGGGCTGGTGTGGAACGGCATCTTCGAACGCACTGCCATCGCAGGCGGCGCCAGTTGGCTGTTCAACCTGGCCATGACCCTGGTGATGGCCTCGGTGCTGATCGGCACGATCAGCCACCTGCGTCGCATCTGGCTGATCACCGGCCGTCTGGACAGCACCACGCTCGCGAGCCGGCAGCGTCGCCAGATCGAAGTGCCGCTGGACACGGCCGACGCCTTCGCCCTGATCGAAGGTGCGCTGCGCGAACTGCCGCGCGCCGAGGACGCGGAAAGCGCGCCCGACAGCCTGCAGGTGCGCGTCAAGGTGCGCCGGGTGGACAGCTTCGACGGACCCAGCCAGCCCTCGCGCTTCAACATCATGGCGCGCTTCGCAGTGAAGCGTGACCTGGTGCAGGCCACGGTCACGCCGGGTAACGGCACCAGCAGCATCACCCTGATGGTCGGCCCGGATGCAAGCGCCTGGCTGGACCTGTTCGTGCTGGACGACGGCGTCAACGTGGAGAACGCGGAAGCCGTGACCCGTGCGATCACCCGCCGCGTCGCCGACCAGCGCCGCCAGGAACAGGCCGACGTGGTGAAGACCGTCAGCGAGAAGGAACTGACGGTGGCGCGCCTGAACCTGCTCAATGCGCAGGTGGAGCCGCACTTCCTCTACAACACGCTGGCAAGCGCGCAGGTGCTGACGCGCACCGATCCGCCGCGCGCCGACGTGATGCTCGGCCACCTGATCCACTACCTGCGCAGCTCGCTGCCGCGCACCGACGACGCCTTGTCGACGCTGGGCGAGGAACTGGAGCGCACGCTGGCCTACCTGGAAATCCTGAAGATCCGCATGGGCAGCCGACTGGCGCTGCAGATCGAAGTGCCGGAATCGCTGAAGCCGGTGCCGATGCCGTCGATGATGCTGCAGACGCTGGTCGAGAACGCGATCAAGCACGGGCTGGAACCGAAGACCGGCGGCGGCACCATCTGGATCCTGGCGCGGCAGCACGACGACCACGCGACGCTGACCGTGGCCGACGACGGCCAGGGCTTCGGCGGCCAGAGCAGCGGCACCGGCATCGGCCTGAAGAACCTGCGCGAACGCCTGCGCCTGACCTTCGGCAGCGAGGCCTCGTTCGCCATCGTGTCCAACTTCCCCAGTGGCGTCGCCGCCACGCTGACGCTGCCGCTGGCCGGCAAGGCAGGTGCCGCATGAACTTCCGGGGCGTGATCGCCGAAGACGAGGAGCTGCTGCGCACCGCACTGTCTTCGCTGCTGAAGGAGGCCTGGCCGCAACTGGACATCGTGGCCGAGTGCGAGGATGGCGCCAGCGCGCTGGAATCCATCGCCGAACTGCGGCCGGACGTGGCCTTCCTCGACATCCGCATGCCCGGACTGACCGGCATCGAGGTCGCGCGCGGCTTGGCCGAAGCCAGCCCGCGCACGCAGGTGGTGTTCGTCACCGCCTACGACCAGTACGCGATCGATGCGTTCGAACAGGGCGCGATCGACTATCTGCTGAAGCCGATCACCCACGAACGACTGTTGGCCACCGTGCAGCGCATCCAGGCACGCGCCGCCGCGGGACATCCCGACGGTGCCACGCTGGACGCGCTGCTGCGCCACCTGTCGGCACGCCAGGGCGCGTCGGACAAGCCGCCGCTGGCATGGATCACCGCCAGCGCCGGCAAGGATACGAAGCTGATCATGGTGGACGATGTGGCCTATTTCCAGGCCGACAACAAGTACACCACCGTGATGACCGCCGACGGCGAATCGCTGCTGCGCACGCCGTTGCGCGAGTTGCTCGACGCGCTGGACACGAACACGTTCAAGCAGATCCACCGCTCCACCATCGTCAACATGAAGCAGGTCGCCTCGGTCAGCCGCGACGACGCCGGCCGCGGTCGCCTGAAGCTGAAGACACGACCCGAAGTGCTGACCGTCAGCCAGCCCTTCATGACGCTGTTCCGCAACATGTAGCGCCGCTCTAAACCCGACCGCCCCGCGCGGCATCCAACGTGGCATCGCCGGCACGACGCACCTGCGTCGTGGAGGGCATGCCTTTGCCCAACGGAACACCCGAGGAAAACGCCATGCGCATCATCACCTCCCTGATGTCCTGCCTGCTGGCCCTGGCAGGATGCGACGACAAGCCCAGCGTCACCCGGATCCACCACAGCAGCGCGAACGGCGTGGACACGCTCTTCAGCAAGAGCACGCTGAAGGAAGGCGTCGCGACGTTCGAGTGCTTCGCCAGTGAAAGCGGGCAGTGCCACTACCGCGTCTACACCGAGCGCTGCCCCGCGCCGGCACCCGGCGAGAACCCGGCCGCCTGCACCCGCATCACGCTGGAAGACTTCGTGCTGGCGCCCGGCAAGGCGCACGAGATACGTGGCTTGCCAGAGGACTTCCAGCAGTGCGTATCGAAGGATGCCGATGCCGATCGCGCGTGCGGGGGCTGATCGGTAAAGACGTCAGCGCGCGTCAGGCGAGCGTGGACGCAGCATGCCGGGCCGCAGCAGCCGTTCGCTGCGCATGACGTGCAGGACCAATACGCGGCCAGGTTCATGGCGATACAGTACGCGGCACGGAGGCTCGACGATCTGGCGATAGCGCCCGCGCTTAAGTTCGGCCGGACGGCTGCCACTGTCGGGATGGTCAGCAAGCTGATCGACGTGACCGAATACTCGCCGCACCAGTTCCGCCGCAGCCACCGGATCGTCCAGCGCGATGTAGTCCGCGATGGCGTCGAGATCACTGAGCGCGGGTTCGGACCAGACTATTTCAACCATCGCGCAAGCCGTTCCTTGGCTTGGTCATGCGGGACAGCCCGGCCTTGGGCGATCGCCTGCTCACCGCGTGCGATGCCTTCCAGCATCGCCATGCGCGCCAGCATGGTCTCGTAGGTTTCCACGTCCACCAGGTAGGCGCTCGGTAGCCCGTGCTGGGTGATGAGGATGGGCTCGCGCCTGCGCTCGATGTCGGCCAGCAGATCGGTGGCCTGACGCTTCAGCGTGGTAACGAGTTCGGTACGCATGGAGTGACACTACAGTATCACTCCCCCCCCTTACAAGCCGAACGATGGGCGGTACGCTTGGCTTGGATCGCAACCTGCGACGATCCTCGCGTCGGGTGTGTCATCGCTACATGGAGCGACCTGTCTCGCGGCGCTCGACCACGCACGCCAGCACGAAGCCGATCAGGTAGGCGACCACGTCCAGCAGGTCCGGCGTGCTGCCCAGCACGATGCGCAGCACCGGCGAAGCGACCTGCCAGCCCGCCTCCTGACTGATGCACTGCATCGCTTCGACGATCAGACCCACTCCCAGCGCCAGCAGCGGCCGCATCGGCGGACGCAGCCACACGACGCTGGCGAACAGCCAGTACACCCAGACAACGGCGACGGCGTCGCCGGCGAAGCTGCGGATCCCGCCCAGCCCCGCGCCGGCGGTCGCCAGCAGGACGAGCAGCACGAACAGGCCCAGCGCCCACCCCGCCGCCAGCCGGTCGAAACGCCACCTCACGTACCGCCGCAATGCGCGCCCTCGAGACTCTTGCTGCCGCAGGCGAGGCACTTGCGGTACTTCTGTCGCTGCCGGTCGTAGCGAATGCGCGACAGCATGCCGCCGCAGGCGCACCGCAGTTCGCGCCCACGCGCCCAGCGGTAGAGACGCCAGCTGGAATGCAGGGCCCAGGCCGTGCCCAGTAGGATCGCCAGCAGGAACGAGAGCGAGGCCAAGCGCTGTGGCGTGACCTCGCCGAACGCGCGTTCGGTGCGCGTCACCACTTCCGCGGTGGCGAAACCGCCCACCGCGATCACCACGGCCGGGGCGTACATGCGGGCGACCATCCGGGAGATGCGGTTCATCGGCGACGGGGAGGGGAACGTGGCGTGCAGGCTCGCCCGCGCCGGCATGCCGCGTCAATCACACCGCCGGGGGAGCCCTCAGCTGGTGATCGTCTGGGTCAGCGATTGCCAGGTCGGCGGTTCCGGCCAGTCCGGATCCTGGTTGCCGTCGATCACCCGGCGCAGGTCGCGACGATCAATCTGCGGTGCCAGCGCGCGCACGAGGTCCAGCGCGTAATCGCGCAGCACGCGTTCGCGCGGCAGCACGGCCCAGGCGATGCACTCCTTCACCTCCGGCGGCGCCGGCCAGGCGCGCAGGTCGGTGTCGGAGGCGTTCACCGCCATCTCGGCGAGCAGGCCGACGCCGAGGCCGGCGCGCACGTAGGTCTTGATCAGGTCGGCGTCGAGCGCGGTCAGCGCGATGTTCGGTTCCAGCCCTACCTTCGCGAAGGCGCGCTGCAACGACGATCCCGGGCGCGTCGACGACTCGTAGCTGATCAGCGGCTGGTCGGCCAGATCCGCCATGCCGGGGACACGGCCGAGCTGTTCCAGCGCGTGGCCGCGCGGCACCAGCACCAGACGCCGCCAGCGATACAGCGGCACGGCGATGCCGGCCTGCGGCTGGTCGCCCGCCGTGCTGACCACGGCCATGTCGGCGTCGCCCTGCGTCAGCAGGTCCAGCGCCTGGCTTTCCGGCGCCTGCTGCAGATGGACACTGACCTGCGGGAAGTCCCGCTTGATCTGTGCGATGGCCGGCGGCAGCACGAAGCGCGCCTGCGTGTGGGTGGTGACCAGCACCAGCTGGCCCTGGCTCTCGCGGCGCTGGTTGGCGGCGTAGGTGCGGATGTTGTTGGCCTCGGCCAGCACCAGGCGCGCGCGATCGATCACTTCCTGGCCCGCCGGCGTCACGCTCTCCAGGCTGCGGCCCTTGCGCACGAACAGCAGGAAACCGAGTTCGTCTTCCAGCTGCTTGAGCTGCTTGGACAGGCCGGGCTGGGTGGCGTGCACGCGCGCCGCCGCCAGCGTGATGTTCAGGTCGGCATCGGCGATGGCCACCAGATAGCGGAGTTGGGTCAGCGTCATCGGCGTTGGAGGACCCAAGGGCCCACCGGGTAGGGGCCTTGGACTGTAGAGGATTTGCCGGGACCGTAGCCGTCGCCGCTTATAACTGCAAGGCATATGGTTTTCGTCGGATGTCATTTCCGACCGCCATGTGCGGCCAGTACGGTCAGCAGCCCAGCCGCCCTTCCCCGACGCCCGTGAGCGCTCCGCTGTTTCCCCTGTTCGCCGACCTGCAAGGCCGCCGGGTTCTGGTTGTCGGCGGCGGTCCGGTCGCGGAGCGCAAGACGGAGGCGCTACTGCATGCCGGCGCCCGCCCCCGCGTCGGGGCGCCCGACCTGACCCCACGCCTGCGGACGTGGCACCGAGAAGGCCGCATCGATTGGATCGCCGGGCGTTTCGATGCCCATTGGCTGTCGGGCGCCTGGCTGGTGGTCGCCGCGACCGACGACGCGGTCGTCAATCGCGCGGTCGCCGCCGCCGCGGAAGCACGCCACGTGTTCGCCAATGTCGTCGACGACGCCGAGTTGTCCACGTTCCAGGTCCCCGCGATCGTCGAACGCGGCACGCTGCAAGTCGCCATCTCCAGCGGCGGCGGCGCGCCGATGCTGGCGCGGCACCTGCGCCGCCAGCTCGAGACCCTGCTCGACGATTCCTGGACGTCGCTGGCCGAACTGTTCACCCGCCAGCGCCAGCGCATCCGCCAGCGTTTTCCGCAGACTGCCGAACGCCGCCGCTTCTTCGAGAAGCTGCTGGCCGGCCCCTTGCCGCGCCTGTTCCGCCAGCAGCTGCATGCGCAGGCCGAACAGCATTTCCAGGCGATGCTGGACGAGCACGCCGCCGCCACGCGCAGCAGCGGCTCGGTCGCCGTGGTCGGCGCCGGTCCGGGCGATGCCGGCCTGCTCACGCTCAACGCGCTGCGCGCGATGAACGAGGCCGACGTAATCCTGCACGACCGCCTGGTCAGCGAGGACGTGCTGCGCCTTGGCCGTCGCGACGCAAGCTACATCGAAGTCGGCAAGTCGGCCACCGGGCACAGCACGCGGCAGGACGACATCCATGCGCTGATGCTGGAGCACGCGCAGGCCGGCAAGCGCGTCGTCCGTTTGAAGGGCGGCGACCCGTTCGTGTTCGGTCGCGGTGGCGAGGAACTCGAGTTCCTGCGCTCGCACGGCGTGCCTTACGAGGTCGTTCCCGGCATCACCGCCGCGGTGGCCTGCGCTGCGTACGCCGGCATTCCGTTGACCCATCGCGACCATGCGCAGGCGGTGCGGCTGGTGACGGCGCACTGCAAGGATTCGTTCGACACCCTCGACTGGCAGGCGCTGGCCCAGGAGCGTCAGACGCTGGCGGTCTACATGGGCGTCGCCGCACTGGACGGCCTGCGCGACCGCCTGGTCGCGCACGGCAGGGCCGCTTCCACACCCTTCGCACTGGTCGAGAATGGTTCCCGCCGCGACCAGCGCGTGGTGACCGGTACCCTGGCCGATCTGCCGGAAACGGCACGTTTCCACCATGTGCGCTCACCGGCCCTGCTGATCCTCGGCGAGGTCGCCGCGCTGACCGGCACGCTGCACTGGTTCGGCGCGCCACCCGTCGGCACCCCCGTCCCCACACATTCCCGCAACCTTCCGGCGCCCACACTGCAGGCCGCCTGAGCCCACGCCCCTCGGAGATCCCATGGCCGTTTACGACAGCATCCTGGACACCATCGGCCGTACCCCGGTCGTCAAACTGCACCGCATCGCGCCCGAGCACGTGACGCTCTACGCCAAGGTCGAGTCGTTCAATCCCGGCGGCTCGGTGAAGGACCGCCTGGCGCTGGCCATCATCCTCGACGCCGAAGCCAAGGGCCTGCTGAAGCCCGGCGACACCATCGTCGAAGCGACCTCGGGCAACACCGGCGTGGCGCTGGCGATGGTGGCCGCCGCGCGCGGCTACAAGTTCGTCGCCACGATGGTGGAGACCTTCTCCATCGAACGCCGCAAGCTGATGCGTGCGTACGGCGCCAAGGTCATCCTGACGCCGGCCGCCGAACGCGGCAGCGGCATGGTGCGGCGCGCCGAGGAACTGGCGAAGCAGCACGGCTGGTTCCTCGCCCGCCAGTTCGCCAATCCCGCCAATCCGGCCTATCACCGCCAGACGACGGCCGCGGAAATCCTGCGCGATTTCGCCGGCCAGCGGCTCGATCACTTCGTCACCGGCTGGGGCACGGGCGGCACGCTGACCGGCGTGGGCGAAGTGCTGAAGGTCGCGCGTCCCGAGGTGCGCATCACCGCCTCCGAGCCCGCCGGCGCCTCACTGCTGCAGGGCAAGGAATGGCAGCCGCACAAGATCCAGGGCTGGACACCGGACTTCGTGCCGGACGTGCTGAACCGCGAGGTGGCCGACGAGATCCTGCCGGTCACCGACGTGGATGCGATCGCCACCGCGCGTCGCCTCGCCGCCGAGGAAGGCATCTTCGTCGGTATTTCCGGTGGCGCCACGGTCGCCGCCGCGCTGCAGGTCGCGCAGAAGGCCAAGCCCGGCGACGTGCTGCTGGCGATGCTGCCGGACACCGGCGAGCGCTATTTCTCCACGCCGCTGTTCGAAGGCGTCAACGAAGGCTCGGACGACGAGTGGCTGGCCTCGCTGGGCGACGCCGCGCTGCCGTAACCGGTCAACCGGACGGCGGCGCGTCGCAGTCGCGCCGCCATGTCCATTCCATCGCCTTGCCATCATCGTGGCCGTCGTCGACGCGCGCGCGCAGTGTGCCGGCGTCCGGTCGCGCATAGATCACCCGCTTCGGGAAATCGTGCGCGGGGTTCGCGAACACCACGCGATCCGAGTCGACGCGTTCGGCCGGAAATGCGGTGACCGCACCACCTCCCGGCTGCGCGAGGAACACCCATCGCCCGTCCTGCCACGCGATGCGCATGAACTCGAAACCGGTCGCCTTGCCGTCGCGCGTATCGCGATGCATGCCGACCAGCAGCCCGCCGCGCGGCGCCATCCACGTTTCCTCGCTGAAGGTCCTTCCCTGCTGCCCGCACCAAGAGCCGGCCAGCCAGTCGAGGTCGCCGGCCGATGCCGGCACGGCCATCGACAAGGTGGAAAAGGACAGGAAGGACTTCGCCAGGCGCTTCATGGGATCGCTCGCCGCAAGGGATCACGCGTCGCGGAACCCTAGCAGGTGCCGGGCCCGACTGGCGATTCGGAGGTTGTTGTGGGAGCGACGTAAGTCGCGACCGTGAATCCGGAAAGCCGGAGGTCTTGCCGCGTCGCCAGACCTCCGCCCGTGCAAGAGCCGACCATCGTTCGCTTCAGCTGACTACGTGCGGTCGCGACTTACGTCGCTCCTACAACAAGCGGATCACTGCTCGTAGAGCTCCAGCGGCAAATCGTCCGGATCCGCGAAGAAGGTGAAGCGGCGGCTGGTGTATTCGTCCACGCGGACCGGCTCGGTGGCCACGCCGTGGGCGTGCAGATGGGCGACGCTCTCCTCCAGGTCGGTCACCCGTAGCGCCAGGTGGCGGAGGCCGCAGGCTTCCGGCCGCGACACGCGCGGTGGCGGTGACGGAAACGAGAACACCTCGACCTGCGTGCCGTCCGGCAACGCGAGATCGAGCTTCCACGAATCGCGTTCGGCCCGGTAATGCTCCGCGATCACGCGCAGACCCAGCACGTCCGTGTAGAAGCGCCTGGATCGCGCGTAGTCCGACGCGATGATCGCTACGTGGTGCAGGCCGGCGAGGCGCATGTCAGTGCGCCGCCGCCGCGTCGGCACCCGCGTTGCCGCCCGACGGCGCCTTGCCGCCGCGCATCAGCAGGACCAGCGGCATCGATACCAGCGTCAGCAGCATCATCAGCTTGAAGTCGTTGAGATAGCCGATCGCCGCGGCCTGGCGGTTGACTTCCGCGTTCAACAGCGCCAGCCCGGTCGCGGTGGACGGATCCATCGCGGCGGGCAGCAGCGTGGTCTCCGCGCCGAAGGCCGGGATGCGCGAACCGATCTCCGCATGGTTCACCTGCATCGCACGCGACAGCATCGTCATCACTACCGAGATGCCGACCGACGAGCCGATGTTGCGCACCAGACTGAAAAGACCGGCGGCCTCGGTACGCTGGTGCGGTTCCAGCGTGGCGTAGGCGACGGTGGAGATCGGCACGAACACCAGGCCCAGGCCCATGCCCTGCACCACGCCCAGCCAGACGATGGATTCCATCGACGCATTCGGTCCGAACTGGGTCATGCCATGCAGCGACACCACCATCAGCCCCATGCCGACCAGGATCGGCCAGCGCGCATCGATGCGGCCCAGCAGGCGCCCGACGATCATCATGCTGAACATCGTGCCGACGCCGCGCGGCGCGAGTACCAGGCCGATGGTCAACACCGGGTAGTTCATCAGCGTACTCAGGTACGGCGGCAGCAGCGCCAGCGTGGCGAACAGCACGATGCCGACGACGAAGATCAACGCGCAACCGACCGCGAAGTTGGCGTTCTTCAGCAGGCCCAGGTCGAGCAGCGCCCGGTCGCGCCGGCGCCACCACCACAGGCCGTACATGTAGAGGGCGAGGAAGGCGAGCGCGGCTTCGATCTGGATCTCGACGCTGCCGAACCAGTCTTCGCTCTGCCCGCGGTCGAGGAACAGCTGCAGCGCGCCGATGCCCAGCGCCAGCAGCGCGAGGCCGATGCCATCGAGCGGGCGTTCGTGCGGCACGTCCTTCTTGACGCTGGCCATGATGCCGAGCAGCGCGAGGATGCCGATCGGCAGGTTGATCAGGAACACCCAGTGCCAGCTGTAGTTCTGGGTCAGGAAGCCACCCAGCGGCGGGCCGAGGATGGGGCCGACCATGATGCCCATGCCCCACATCGCCATCGCGGCACCGTGCTTCTCTTTCGGGAACGCATCGAGCAGCAGCGACTGCGAGATCGGCACCAGCGAGGCGCCGAACACGCCCTGAAGGATGCGGAACATCACCATCTCGCCGATGCCGGTGGCGATGCCGCACAGCAGCGAGGCGACGGTGAAGCCGCTGACCGCGATGATCAGCAGGCGACGACGGCCGAGCCGGCCGGCGAGCCAGCCGGTGACCGGCGTCAGGATCGCCGCAGCGACGATGTAGCTGGTCAGCACCCACGACACCTGGTCCTGGGTGGCCGACAGCGAGCCCTGCATGTCCGGCAGCGCGACGTTGGCGATGGTGGTGTCCAGCGCCTGCATCAGCGTGGCCAGCATCACCGAGCCGACCAGCAGCGTGCGCTTGCCGGTGTCTTCCTGCGCGGGGGCGACGGGAACGACGGTTGTGCTCATGGAGAGTTCCGGAAGGGACCGACGCGCACGATGCGCGCCGATCCAGAGGTCACCCGGGGCGCGGCGTCAGCGGGGCCGGGCCCCACCACAGTGCCCTCGCCCGCGTCCGCACACGCCCGGGATGACATGGAAAGAGGCCTCAGCGCGCGGCGGTCGCGCGGCCGGAGGCGCTACCGCCATCGCGGAGTTCGACATGGACGTCGGCGCTCATGCCGGCGCGCAGTTGCGGCGCATCGGCCGCGGCACTGTCGATCTCGAGGCGGACGGGAATGCGCTGCACGATCTTCACCCAGTTGCCGGTGGCGTTCTGCGGCGGCAGTACGCTGAACTCGGCGCCCGAGGCCGGCGCGATAGAGGCGACGTGCGCCTTCCACTTCACGCCGGGATACGAATCGACCTCGACCGTCGCGGCCTGGCCGACCTGCATCTTCGTCAGTTCGGTTTCCTTGAAGTTGGCTTCCACCCAGATCGGCGAGGTGGCGACCAGCGGCATCGCCGTCTGGCCGACGTTGATGTACTCGCCCACCTGCAGGTCGTGCAGGCCGACGATGCCGTCGACCGGTGCACGCACTTCGGCATGGGCCAGGTCCAGCTTCGCCTTCGCCAGCATGGCGGCGGCGGCGCGGTATTCCGGCAGGTCCTGCGTCGGGGTGCCCGGGCTGCCGCTCAGCGACGCGGTGGCTTCGGATTGCGTGGCGATGGCGTCGGCGAGGTCGGTGCGCGCTTCGGCGACGGCGTGGCGGGCGTCGTCCAGCATCTTGCGCGAGACCAGTTGCTGGCCGGCCAGCTGCTGCATGCGCTGGAAGTCGCGCTGCGCCCAGGCCAGCGTCTCGCGCGCGGCCTGGATGGAGGTGCCGGTGCCGACGACCTTGGCGCGGCTGGCGCTGGCGCTGTTCGCCATGCGCGCGACCAGCGCTTCGTTCTGCGCGACGGCAATCGTCAGCGGATCGGCGTCGATGCGGAACAGCAGGTCGCCTTTCTTCACCGGCTGGTTCTGCTGCACGGCCACTTCGACCACGCGCCCGCCGACCTGCGGCGCGATCAGGATGCGCTCGGCCTTGATGTAGGCGTTGTCGGTGCTGACTTCGCGCTGCGAGGCGACGTACTCCCAGCCGAAGAAGCCGGCGACGGCGAGCGGCCCGGCGACCCACAGCCACACCGGCACGCGGCGACGCTTGGGAGCGGGAGTCCTGGCCGCGGTTTCGGCGGCCTCGTTGATCTTGCTGGTCATGGTGGGGTTTCAGCTCTTGCGGAGGGAGGACTCGCCGCGACTGGCGCGGTCGAGCAGGGAGAGGTTTTCGCGGATCTGGCCGAGCACCTTCAGCGCGGTCTCCAGTTCGTCCGCATCGATGCCGGCCAGGCAGTCCTCGCGGACCGAGGTGGCGACGGCTTCGATGTCGTGCATCACCGCATCGGACTGCGGCAGCAGGTGCAGGCGCCACACGCGCCGATCGTCCGGATCGCTGCGCCGCTCGACGAAGCCGGCCTTCTGCAGGCGGTCGATCACGCGACCGACCGCGATCGGCTCCATGTCGAGCAGGTCGGCCAGCTCGGACTGGGTGATGCCCTCGCTCTGGTGGATGCGCTTGAGCGCGCGCCACTGCACGCGGGTCAAGCCCAGATGGGCGGCGCGGCGGTCGAACACGCGACCGAACAACCGGCTCAGGTCCGCGATGAGGTAACCGATGGTGCTGTGGCCGGCAGGTGTCTTCATGAGTGCCTATGATATAGATGCTTAGGCAATTATATTCAAGGCGAAGAATTGCCGTTCAGCCACGCTTTCGCTACGGTCCGGGTCTTGAGGCACAGGGACGCTTTCCGAAGACGGTCGCCGCAGCCCCCCGTTCAAACGAATCAGTGCGAGACCGGGCACGGGAGGTAGTGGCGTCATCCCCACGCCGGGGGGAATCCGGCGACTTTTCTTGCTCGGCAGCCGGAGGCGTGGGGCCCCGCCTGCGCAGGAATGACGGTTTGATGGACCGGATGCCGCCGCCGGCAGGGAGGTCGACCCCCACAAACGACGACGCCGGCACGAGGCCGGCGTCGGAATCACTCCAGAGGGGCGGAGGCGATCAGCCTTCCCACTTGCCGAGTGCGGCCAGACCGTTTTCCTTGGCGCGCTCGTACACCACGGCCTGGGCCTTGGCGAAGTTGCCGGTCAGGTCCTGCGACCACAGCTTCAGCGCGGCCTGCTGCATGGCGCGGCCGTAGGAGAAGCTCAGCGGCCACGGCAGGTTGCCCAGCTGGTTCATGGCGTTGAGGTGGGCGGTGGACTGCTCGTCGGTCTGGCCGCCGGACAGGAACACCACGCCCGGCAGGATCGCCGGCACGGTGCTCTTCAGGCACATCACGGTGGACTCGGCTACTTCGTCGACATCGGCCTGCTCTTCGCAATCCTTGCCGGCGATGACCATCGAGGCCTTCAGGATGGTGCCTTCCAGCAGCACGTTCTGCTCGTACAGCGCGCCGAACAAAGAGCGCAGCACGGCCTCGGTCACTTCGTAGCAGACCTCGATGTTGTGGTCGCCGTCCATCAGCACTTCCGGCTCCACCATCGGCACCAGCCCGCATTCCTGGCACAGCGCGGCGTAACGGGCCAGCGCATGCGCATTCGCCTCGATGCACGTGCCCGACGGGATGTCCTCACCGATGGTGATGACCGCGCGCCACTTGGCGAAGCGCGCACCCAGCTTGTAGTACTCCTTCAGGCGGTCGCGCAGGCCGTCGAGGCCTTCGGTGACCACTTCGCCCGGGCAGCCGGCCAAGGCGTGCGTGCCCTTGTCGACCTTGATGCCGGGAATGATGCCGTGGTCGGCCATGTACTTGGCGAACGGCACGCCGTCCTTCGTGGACTGGCGCAGGGTCTCGTCGAACAGGATGGCGCCGGAGATGTAGTCCGACAGCTTCGGCGTGGTGAGCAGCAGCTCGCGGTAGGCGCGACGGTTCTCTTCGGTGTTCTCGATGCCCACGCCCTGGAACCGCTTGGCGATGGTGGTGGTGGACTCGTCGATCGCGATGATGCCCTTGCCTGCGGCCACCATGGCCTGGGCGGTTTCGGCAAGCTGTTCGATGCTCATGGGATTCCTGTGGCGGGGCGAAAAAGAGACCAATTATAGACCGCGCCCCGCCGACAGCGGGCAATCGCGATGATGAGCGCGCCGCAGCGCGCCCGGACCTGGAAGCGCAGACGGTGGCGCCTGGCTCGGAAACCGATTACAGCTCGCCCAGCCCCTCGGCTTTGCCGCGCTCGCCCATCTGCAGCAGGCGCAGCGTGTTGGTGGCGCCATGGCGTTCCATGTGATCGCCGCTGGTGAAGATCACACGGTCGCCCTCGGCCAGCAGTTCGCGGTCGTGCAGCACGCGCATCGCGTCGCGGGCGGCCTCGCGCGGCGCCAGGCCGCGGCTGTCGAACGCGATCGGGAAGACGTCGCGGATCATCGCCATCTTGCGGCGCGCGCCGTCGTGCCGCGAGAACGCGTAGATCGGGGCGCTGGAGCGGAAGCGCGACAGGAAGCGCGCGGTGCCGCCGGATTCGGTCATCGCGACGATCGCGCGCACGCCGATGTGCTCGGACAGGAACATCGTGGCCATCGCGATGGCCTGGTCCGCGCGTTCGAGATTGCGCGGCGCCTTCTCGAAATCGGTATCCATCTCGAACTGCTTCTCGGCACCCAGGCAGATGCGCGCCATCGCTTCCACCGCGCGCACCGGGTAGCTGCCGGCGGCGGTTTCGGCCGACAGCATCACCGCATCGGTGCCGTCGATGACGGCGTTGGCCACGTCGAGCACTTCGGCACGCGTCGGGATCGGGCTGTCCACCATCGACTGCAGCATCTGGGTGGCGGTGATCACGACCTTGTTGCGCGCCAGCGACTCGCGAATGATCTTCTTCTGCAGGCCGGGCAGTTCGGCATCGCCGATCTCCACGCCCAGGTCGCCGCGCGCCACCATCACCACATCGCTGGCGTCGACGATCTCGGCCAGGTTCTCGATCGCTTCGGTGCGCTCGATCTTGGACACCAGCGCGGCATCGCAGCCGTGTTCGCGCGCGATGCGGCGCGCCTCGTTCATGTCCTCGGCATTGCGGCAGAACGATACGGCGATGAAATCCACGCCGATGTTTTCCGCCACATAGGCGATCAGCTCGCGGTCGCGCTCGGTCAGCGCACCCAGCGACAGGCCGCCACCCTGCTTGTTCAAACCCTTGCGGTCGGACAGCACGCCGTCGTTGAGCACGCTGCAGACGATGCGCTCGCCCTCGACCGACACCACTTTCAGCTGCATCAGGCCATCGTCGAGCAGCAGCACATCGCCCGCCTCGACGTCGCCGGGCAGGCCGAGATAGCTGACGCCCACCTGCGAGGCATCGCCCGGCGGCGCATCGGGATTCGCCACCAGATCGAAGCGGTCGCCGGTCTTCAGCACCACCTTGCCTTCCGCGAAACGCTCGACGCGGATCTTCGGGCCCGGCAGGTCGGCGAGGATGCCGACTTCCGCGCCGACGCGCTGCGCGGCGAGGCGAACCGCGGCGGCACGCTTGGCCTGGCCGGACGGATCGCCGTGCGAGAAGTTCAGGCGCACCACGTTGACGCCGGCGCGGAACAACTCCTCCAGCACGCCGGGCGGGTCGGTCGCCGGTCCGAGGGTGGCGAGGATCTTGGTGCGGCGCTGGCGTTCGGTCATGGTGCGGATTCCCTGTGAGCGCGCAAACGCTACCACAGCGAAACCGGGCCGTTGCCGCGGGCATTCCTCACCTCATGCAGCTGTCCCGGGACAGCCGGCCGCACGTCTGCAACGGCTCATCGAAACCGCTGTTTTCAAGCGGTTTTATGCGGTTCCGCGACACCGCGCGACTGGTATTTTTTTGGTCTCTGCGCATAGGCGGGATGCTGCGCACGCACACCCGACTGCGCAAAAAACGCGACGATGAAGCGCGCGCTTCATCGCGCGCTTCCGATCAGACGAGCAGCGACCGTAGCTGGTCAGGGGCGCCTGCGAGGCGTGTCGCACCCGCATCGCGCAACTCGTCCTCGCCCCCGAACCCCCACAGCACGCCGATGCTGCGCATGCCGTGGTGGCGCGCGCCGTCGATGTCCATGTGGCGGTCGCCGATCATCCAGCAGGCATCGGGTGTCAGCGAAAGACGCCGCAAGGCTTCGCCGATCAGATCCTTCTTGTGGCTCAGGCGACCATCGGCGGTCGCGCCGATGATGTCCTCGAAGCGGTGCCCGAACGGCAGGTGGGCGAGGATCTTGCGCGCGTGCGGCTCGTTCTTCGCGGTGACCACGGCGAGCCGGTGCCCGTCCGCGTGCAGCGCGTCGATGGCGGCGCCGATGCCGGGATACACCTGGTGTTCCAGCCAGCCATGCGACTCGAAGCGCTCCAGGTAATGCTCTACCGCGGCTTCGACCTTCACCGGATCGCCCAGCAGCGGCAGGAAACTGGTCCGCAGCGATGGCCCGATCCAGCCGCGCAGCTCGGCCTCCGACGGGATCGGGTGCTCGAGCTGCGTCAGCGCATGCGCGATGCAGCGCGTGATGCCGACGGCCGAATCGATCAGCGTGCCGTCGAGGTCGAAGAACAGCGTGTCGCGGCTCACGCGGCGCGCGCTTCCAGCGCGGCCACGGCCGGCAGCGTCTTGCCCTCGAGGAACTCGAGGAACGCGCCGCCGCCGGTGGAGATGTAGCTGACGTCGTCGGCGATGCCGTACTTGTCCACGGCCGCGAGCGTGTCGCCGCCGCCGGCAATGGAGAAGGCGTTCGACTGCGCGATCGCGCGTGCCAGCGTCTCGGTGCCCTTGCCGAAGGCATCGAATTCGAACACGCCCACCGGCCCGTTCCACACCACCGTACCGGCCGATTGGATCAGCTCGGCGTAGCGCTGCGCGGTCTGCGGACCGATATCGAGGATCAGGTCGTCGGCGGCGACAGCGTCCACGGCCTTCACGGTCGCCGGCGCGTCGGCGGCGAACGCGGTGGCGACCACCACGTCGGTCGGCAGCGGGATCTCGGCGCCGCGCGCCTTCGCGTCGGCATCGATCTTCTTCGCGGTGTCGATCAGGTCGGCTTCGTACAGCGACTTGCCGACGGCATGACCTTCCGCCGCGATGAAGGTGTTGGCGATGCCACCGCCGACGATCAGCTGGTCGACCTTGCCGACCAGACTGGTCAGCAGTTCCAGCTTGGTGGAGACCTTGCTGCCGGCGACGATGGCCAGCAGCGGGCGCGCCGGGTTGGCCAACGCCTTGTCCAGCGCGTCCAGCTCGGCCATCAGCAGCGGACCGCCAGCGGCGACCGGGGCGAAGCGGATCACGCCATGCGTGGACGCCTGAGCGCGGTGCGCGGTGCCGAAGGCATCCATGACGAACACGTCGCACAACGCGGCGTACCGCTTCGACAGCGTCTCGTCGTCCTTGCCCTCGCCGACATTCATGCGGCAATTCTCGAGCAGCACGATCTGGCCCGGCGCGACATCGACGCCATCCACCCAATCCTTCACCAGCGGCACCTCGACGCCCAGCAGTTCCGACAGGCGCGCCGCGACCGGCGCCAGCGAATCGGCTTCGCTCCACACACCTTCCTTGGGACGGCCGAGGTGCGAGGTCACCATGACCGCCGCGCCCTTCTGCAGCGCCAGCTTCAGCGTCGGCAGGGACGCGGTGATGCGCTGCTCGGAAGTGATGCGGCCATCGTCGATCGGTACGTTCAGATCCTGGCGGATCAGCACGCGCTTGCCGGCGAGGTCGAGGTCGGTCATGCGGACGATGGGCATGGGAGGTCCTGGGCAGCGGGAAAGACCGCTATTGTCCCGCCTGCCCCCGCATGCCGCAAACGTGGGGTGGACTACGCAGGCGGACGGCTGCGCAGCAGGCTGAAGGCGAAGGCGGCCACCAGTGCGGCCCCCAGCACCAGCAGGCCCCACAACAGCCATGTCTTCCAGTCGCGCGGCGTGGGCGGCGCGACCAGCGCGGCATCGCCGGCGAGCGCCACGGACGTGGACAGGTAGGCGGGTGCGGGCTGCCAATCCTCGCCGCGGTCGCGACGCAATGCATCGACAAGTTCGGGCATGGGCACGATGGCGCGGCGCGCGCTCGCACTGCCGGCGACCAGCGCGTACGGCGGCGTACCCTGTGCGAGGAACACGACCACTTCCGGCCGGTAACCGAGCCGCAGCGTCGGCGACTGCTCGGGCAGCGCGCCGCGACTGCGCAGTCGCCAGTAGCGGTCGCGCGCCGGTCCGCTCGACAGCGGCTGCGCGGGCGACGTACTGGGCTGCTGACCGGCGACGCGGTATGCCACCCAGGGGCCGGCGCGCAGGCGCCACGGCGCGTCCAGCGCATCGCGGCTTTCCAGCGTCCACTCGCCCACGGCGTAATCGTCCACCGCCAGGTCGGCGAGCGCCACCGGGTAGCGTCCATCGCTTTCGTACGCGAAACCGTCCACGCCCTGCTCGGACACCGGGCGGCCCCTCAGCGCCGACCACAGGATGGCCTGTTGCCGGTGCACTTCGTCGAGGCGGACACGTACTTCACGGATCGGCAGTGCGGGCGATGCGTCGAGCGGCGTGAAGCGGATGTAACGCAGTCCGCCGTGGATCGGGGCTTCGTCGCGCAACAAGCGCTGCGAGCCGCGCTGCAGTTCCACCAGCGTCACGCGGTCCTGCACCACCTCCCAGGCCTGCAGGTCCTGACTGCCTTCGACGCGATAGTGGGCCTCGCGTGGCGTACCGGTCTCCCAGGTGAATTCGAGCGCTTCGGGGTTGTCGCGGATGCCACTGAGGTCGACGAGGAACGCGCGCGCCGGCGCGGACGCACCGGCAGCAC
Source organism: Pseudoxanthomonas sp. GW835-FHT14C01 (assembly GCF_058793715.1). Lineage (NCBI taxonomy): Bacteria > Pseudomonadati > Pseudomonadota > Gammaproteobacteria > Lysobacterales > Lysobacteraceae > Pseudoxanthomonas > Pseudoxanthomonas sp. GW835-FHT14C01. Next base: position 36,778 of record NZ_JBXAGB010000002.1, on the reverse strand, counting down.
CGCCGTCGGCTTCAATGCGGACGATGCGGCCGTTCTCGCCGAACTGAGCCGACACGCGCGACGGACCGGCGACATCCTTCGGCGATGCAGGCAGCGGAAACCAAGGCACCACGACGCGTCGCGCGGGCAGCGCCGTCGGCTGCTCCGGACCGAACAGCGCGGCGGCGACCGGCTTGCCGTGCGCATCCAGCACGTCGACATCGCGCAGGTCGGGCCAGGCGGTGGTGGTGTAGACCTCGCGATCCAGCACGACGCGGTACGCGCCGGCGTGTTCCGCCGACAGCACCAGCGGCCATCGCTTGACGTACGGCGCGGGCGCAGGCGCCTGGGCGGCGGCGATCACGGGCAGCAGCGCCAGGGCCATCAGGAACTTCTTCATGCGGTCGCTTCCTCGTTGTCGATACGACGCGGCGGTGCCGGCGCCAGGTACCCCACTACCGTGCACAGCAGGCCGTACGCGATGAACGAACCGATGCCCAGCAGGTTGCCGAGGTGGTGACGGTCGACCAGCATCAGTTTCGCCAGCACCACGCCCATCAGCACGGCACCGCCCAGCCACAGCATGCGCTGGCCGCGCCGCGACCCGATCACCCATCCCAGCACGCCCAGCACGCTCCACGTGACCGTCAGGCTGGTCTGCGCCAGGCTGGCGGAGACCAGGCGCTCGCTCCACGGCAGGCCACCCCAGTGGTGGACGGCGTGCAGCACCACCGAGGTGATCCACACGAAAGCGAGCGACGACAGCAACACGATGCGCGACGGCGGCAACACGCGGGTTTCCGGCATCCACCAGCGCAGCAGCAGCACCAGCGTGGCGAGCTGCGCCAGCTCCATCGGATTCAGCACGGGAATCCACGGCAGCGGACGCGCACCGCCGGACATGAACAGCGAGACCAGCCACCACAGGCCGAGCGCGGCGAACAGGACGAAGAACAACGGCGTGCGCCATGCGACGAAACGTTCGCCCAGCGGCGCGGCCAGCCACTCCCAACGGAACAGCGCCAACGCCACCACCACCAGCCACGGCAGCGCGATCAGGCCCGCCTGCCAGCCGCCGCCCATGCCCTGCACGTAGCCGGGCAGCCAGGCCAGCAGCAGACTGGCCACCAGCGGCCACACCAGCCACCACACGAACTGCGCGGCACCGGCGAGGCGATGATCACTGTCGCGCAGGCACATCAGGCTGCGCACGCCCATCGCGGCATACGCCAACCACGCCCAGACGCCGTATCCGGCAAACGGCTGCTGATGCACGTCGGACTGCCACAGCGCGAATGGCGCGGCGGACGCCAGCGCGGCCAGCGTGGTCCATGCCAGCGCGCCGGCGGGACGCCAGCGATGCACTTCCGCGGCCAGCCAGCCGGTCAGCGCGACGAACACCAGCAGGGCGTCGGGCTCGTCGCGACGCGCGAGGTACTCGAAGATCTCGACCGTGCCGTTGCCCAGCCACCAGGCGAGCGCCCACAGGTAATACACCAGCGCGACACCATTGATGCGTGCGCGATAGGCCCACGCGCTGGCGAAGCCGGCGATGGCGATCAGCAGCGCACTCATGAAGCCCGCGTTGGCGAACATCGGCACCGTCGTCTCCACCACCTGCCACGACGTGGCATCCGCCTGCGCGATGGAGAACGCGGCCGCCGCCGCGAGCTGCAGGCCCGCACCGGTCAGCTGCGGCAGCAGGCGCGACTGCCGCAGGCCCAACCAGGCCAGGGCCGCACCTTCCAGCGCAAACACGCACGCCGTGGCCTGCGCCGACAGCGCAAGCGGCACGGACAAGGTGGCGAAGCCGACCGCCAGCAGCGCGTACGACTGCGCCAGCACGCCGTAGCCCGCACGGCGACGCAATGCCCAGGACAGCGCCGCGTACAGCACGCCCAGGCCAAGCGCGCAGAACGCCAGCGGCAGGCGGCTGTCTTCGAAGCTGCCGCCCTGCATCAGCCCGGCCTGCAGCGAGAACGCCACCAGCGGCATGCCGAACACCAGGCAACCATCGATGAAGTCGCGCCGGCCCGCCGGCTGGCGACGTGCGAACAGCAGCGGGATCAGCAGGTAGAAGACGAAGAACAGGGCGAGGAACGGTTGGGTGCTGGCGTACTTCTGCGGCGCGTAGTCGAACAGGCCCCACGCCGTGCCGATGCCGAAGGTGAAGAAGAAACCCAGCAGGTTCAGCAGGCGCCACGACTTGTGCCACGCGATGCCGACGATGGCGGCGTTCAACACGGCGTAGTACGAGAACAGCGCGACATGGTTGCCGCTGCCGGTCGACAGCCAGATCGGTGCCAGGAAACCCGCGAGCAGCGCGAACACGGCCAGCGCCTTCGCATCCTGCAGCACGGCCAGCATGCCGGCGCCCGCCACCAGCACGATGCTCAGCGCGAACGCCGCGCCGGCCGGCATCACACCAAAGATCTTGAACGCCGCGAACACCACCAGCAGCAGGACGCCGATGGCGCCGCCCTGCAGGCTGAGCGCGAACGCGCGGTGGCTGTCGCGCTTGCGCCACGCGAGCACCAGCGCGCCCAGCGCGGCGGCCGCGATGCCGGCCAGCCGCAGTTCGGGCGGCAGCGAGAACCAGCCCTGGTCGGCGCCGTATTTCAGCAGTGAGGCCACGCCGGCGAACAGCACCATCACGCCGATCTTCACCGGCACGTTGCCTTCGGTGAACCAGCGCCGCACCGCGCGGAACGCGACGGTCACCACATCCGGCTTCGTCGGGCGAGAGGGCGTCTCGTCGCGCGGCGGGTACGGCGCGGGCTCCACACGTTCCACCGGTGGCGATTCCGCCGTCACGGGACGCTGCGGCGGAATCGGCGGCGGCGCGGCTGGCTGCACGGGCGGCGGCGTCGGTCGCTCGGGCACGGCCACAGCGGGCGTGGGAGAGACCGGCATGGGCGCGGGCGTCGCCATGTCGGCACGCGTCGCGGGGGACGCCGGCGACATGCGCAACCCTTCGACCTCCTGCTCGAGCACCCCCACGCGTCGCTTCAGCCCGCTGATCGCAACCAGCGCCACGATCAGCAAGACCGGCACCGCCAGCACGGCCAGTCCCAGCAATACCAGTATCCCCGCCAGATCATCCATCGCCCACCCCGCCTTTGCGTGTTCGGTGCAGGAACGGCAGCCCGTTCCCCGGCCGTCCATTCAGCCTCGCGGCAGACTCGGGCAAGCCGGCGGGATTTGCAAGAATCCGATCCGCCGGTGGCGTGATCCCGCCCGCCTCGTATCACATGACGATACCCGGAAACGACACGGGCGCCCCTAGGGCGCCCGTGCGGTACTGCGGAAACGAGCGGCTTACTTGCCGGCGACGACGCGGACCATTTCCAGGCACTTGTTGGAATAGCCCCACTCGTTGTCGTACCAGCTGACGATCTTGACGAAGGTCGGGTCCAGCGCGATGCCGGCCTCGGCGTCGAAGATCGAGGTGCGGGTGTCGCCGCGGAAGTCGGTGGCGACCACCTTGTCCTCGGTGTAGCCGAGGATGCCCTTCAGCGCGCCCTGGCTCTGCGCCTTCATCTCGGCCTTGATCTCGTCGTACGTGGCCGGGTTCTCGAGCTCGGCGGTCAGGTCGACCACGGACACGTCGCTGGTGGGCACGCGGAACGACATGCCGGTGAGCTTCTTGTTGAGCGAAGGGATCACGACGCCCACGGCCTTGGCCGCACCGGTGGACGACGGAATGATGTTCTCGAGGATGCCGCGGCCGCCGCGCCAGTCCTTGTTGCTCGGACCGTCGACGGTCTTCTGCGTGGCGGTCGCGGCGTGCACGGTGGTCATCAAGCCGCGCTTGATGCCCCACTTGTCGTGCAGCACCTTGGCGATCGGCGCCAGGCAGTTGGTCGTGCACGACGCGTTGGAGATGATCGCCTCGCCGTTGTAGGTGTCGTGGTTCACGCCGTAAACGAACATCGGCGTGTCGTCCTTCGACGGCGCCGACAGGATGACCTTCTTCGCGCCCGCATCGAGGTGCTTCTGCGCGGTGGCCTTGTCGAGGAACAGGCCGGTGGATTCGATGACGACGTCGGCGCCCACCTCGTCCCACTTCAGGTTGGACGGATCGCGTTCCTGGGTCAGGCGGATCTTCTTGCCGTTGACGAACAGCGCGCCGCCCTCGACCTTCACGTCGCCGTCGAAACGACCGTGCACGGAGTCGTACTGCAGCATGTACGCCAGGTAGTCCGGCTCCAGCAGATCGTTGATGGCGACGATCTCGATGTCGTTGCCGAAGTTCTGCACGGCGGAACGCAGCACGTTGCGTCCGATGCGGCCGAAGCCGTTGATACCCACCTTGATCGACATTGCTCAGGACTCCTGCGGCCACGCGCGCGGCGCGGCGGGGTTGACGGGGGCGGTCATTCTAACAGGCCGCCCCCGCCGCGAGCCCTGGCGGGCATTGATCAGGATCAAGGCGATGCAGGAAACGCGGGCAGAGACTGGCGCCACATTCCCACGAGCGTCGCCACCATGAAGAAGACCCTGATCCCGATTGCCATCGCCCTCGCCCTGGGCGCCGCCGTTCCCGCCTTCGCCCAGTCCAAGGGTGACTGGACGCTGGGCGCGGGCGTGCACCAGGTCAACCCGAAGTCCGACAACGGCACCCTCGCCGCCGGCACGCTGCCGCTGGAGATCGACAGCGACGTCAAGCCGACCGTGACCTTCGAATACTTCCTGCGCGACAACCTGGGCCTGGAAGTGCTGGCCGCGCTGCCGTTCAAGCACGACATCTCGGTGAAGGGCGTCGGCAAGGTCGGCGAGACCAAGCACCTGCCACCGACCGTCTCGCTGCAATACCACTTCAACAGCAAGGGCAGGGTCTCGCCTTTGCTCGGCGTGGGCCTGAACTACACGACGTTCTTCAGCGAGGACACGACCGGCGCGCTCGAAGGCGCGAAGCTGAAGCTCGACGATTCGTGGGGCCTGGCCGCCCATGCCGGCCTGGATTTCAAGGTCAGCGAACGCAGCGCCGTGCGCGTGGACGTGCGCTGGGCCGACATCGACACCAAGGTAAAGGTCGATGGCGCGAAACTCGGCACCGCCAACATCGATCCGCTGGTGTACGGCGTGGCTTATGTCCTGAAGTTCTGAGCAGGCGGACGATCCGTCGGCTGCGGCAAATCGGGGACGGCCCGTGTCGGTTAAAGTACCGGCATGGTCCGTCCCTTCTTCGTCGCACTCGCTTTCGTCGTTTCCCTCGCGCTTGCGCTGCTGCCCGTGCCTGCGCAGGCGTGGGGCCTGCTCGGCCATCGTCTCGTCGCGCTGCTGGCGTGGGACGACCTGACGCCCGATACGCGCCGCCAGATCGACGCGCTGCTGCAGGGCGAGCCCGACCCCACGCTGGCCGGGATCGCCGGCTGGGCCGACGACCTGCGCAAGCACGATGCCGTGCTCGGTCGCCAGACCGCGAACTGGCACTTCGTCAACATCGGCGAACACGATTGCGCCTATCGGCAGCGTCGCGACTGCCCCGGCGGCAACTGCGTCGTGGAAGCGATCAGAACGCAGACGGCGATCCTTGCCGATGCGCGACGCCCGCGCGCCGAGCGCCTGCAGGCGCTGAAGTTCGTCGTGCATTTCGTCGGCGATGCGCATCAGCCGCTGCATGCGGGGTACGGTCACGACAAGGGCGGCAACGACGCGCAGGTGAACTGGAACGGGCGCGGCACCAATATGCATACGTTGTGGGACAGCCACATGCTGGTGTCCACCGGCCGCAGCGAGCAGGCGTTCCTGGACCATCTGCGCACGTTGCCGCGCCCCGCCCTCCCGGCGATGACGCTGCCGCCGCCGGCAGCGGCCTGGGCCGAACAGTCGTGCCGCGTGGTGACCCAGCCGGATTTCTATCCGCGCCGCGCGAAGCTCGAACAAAGCTACGTGGACAAGCACCTGCCCATCGCCGAGCGCCAGCTGCGCGCCGGCGGCGCGGCGCTGGCAGCGGTGTTGAACAAGGCGCTGGACCCGCGCTGACCCTTCCCCTGGACACCGCGAGACCGCACATGCAGATTCGGCCCCGTCGCCCGCTCCTGATCGCACTTTGCCTTGCCGCACCGGCACTGTCCGCTGGCGCACAATCGCATGGCACGCATGCGCCTTCCGCGCCGCCACCGGACCGCATCGAAGTGCCGTGGAGCGCGGACCTGCTGCGTGATCTCCCGCGCCACGACGTCAGCATGGACGTGCATGGCACGCCGCTGGCGTGCAGTGGCGTGGATCTCGTCGACCTGCTGCGACGCGCGGGCGCCATGCCCGCCGAGCCCCTGCGTGGCGCCCACCTCGCACGACATGTGCAAGTCCGCGCGCGCGATGGCTACACGGTCGTGTTCTCGCTGGGTGAACTGGACCCCACGCTGGGCAAGCAGCGCGTCTACGTGACCGACCGGTGCGACGGCAAGCCCCTGCCGGCCGACGCCGCGCCGGCGCGATTGCTGGTTCCCGGGGATTCGCGCCCCGCCCGCAGCGCGCGCCAGCTCCAGACGCTGATCATCGAGTAGTCCCCTTCCCCACAGGAGTCGTTCGCATGAACCTGTCCGCGTTGCTCCGCACTGTCGCCGCCACCTTCCTGCTCGCCACCGCATTCGCCCCCGCCGCCGTGCGTGCGCAGGACGCTGCGGGCCTCACCGTCTTCGCCGCCGCCAGCCTGAAGGAATCGCTGGACGAGGCCGCCGCCGCCTACCAGAAGCAGACCGGTACCCCCGTGCGCGTGTCGTATGCCGCAAGTTCGGCGCTCGCACGGCAGATCGAACAGGGCGCGCCGGCCGACGTGTTCTTCTCCGCCGACCTGGAATGGATGGACTACCTGCAGGAGCGCAACAAGCTGGAGACCGCCACGCGCCGCAACCTGCTGGGCAACCAGCTGGTGCTGGTCGCACCGAAGGCGAGCAAGGCGCGGGTGGACCTGAAGCGGCCGGCGACCTTCCTCGCCGCGCTCGGCGATGGCCGCCTGGCGGTGGGCCAGACGCAGACCGTGCCGGCCGGCAAGTACGCGAAGGCGTCGCTGGAATCGCTGTCGTTGTGGAACGGCGTGAAGGCGCGCCTGGCCGAATCCGAAAGCGTCCGCGCGGCGCTGATGCTGGTGGCGCGCGGCGAGACACCGCTGGGCATCGTGTACGCCTCCGATGCGAAGGCCGAGCCGGCCGTGCGCGTGGTCGCCACGTTTCCCGAAGACTCGCATCCGCCGATCGTCTATCCGGTGGCGGCACTGCGCGGCACGCGTTCCGCCCAGGCCACGGCGTTCGTGCAGTGGCTGGCCTCGCCGGCCGCCGATGCGATCTTCCAGCGTCGCGGCTTCGCCGTGAAAGACTGACGACGCATGCTCGACGCCTTCTCACCGGAAGAGCTCACCGCCATCCGCCTGAGCCTGAAGGTGGCGGTGGTGGCGGCGCTCGCCAGCCTGCCATTCGGGATACTGGTGGGCTGGCTGCTCGCGCGCACGCGCTTCCCGGGCAAGGCGCTGCTGGATGCCGTCGTGCACCTGCCGCTGGTGCTGCCGCCGGTGGTCATGGGCTACGCGCTGCTCGTGACGCTGGGCACGCAGGGCACGATCGGCGCGTTCCTGCAGGAGCACTTCGGCATCGTGTTCGCGTTCCGCTGGACCGGTGCGGCACTGGCCTGCGCGGTCATGGGCTTTCCACTGATGGTGCGCTCGATCCGCCTGTCGCTGGAAGCGACCGATCGCCGCCTGGAACAGGCGGCGTCCACGCTCGGTGCCGGGCCGTGGCGCGTGTTCTTCACCATCACCCTGCCGCTGGCCTGGCCCGGCCTCGTCGCCGGCAGCGTGCTGGCCTTCGCGAAGGCGCTGGGCGAGTTCGGCGCCACCATCACCTTCGTCTCGAACATCCCCGGCGAAACGCAGACGCTGTCGTCCGCCATTTACGGCCTGATGCAGGTGCCGGGCGGCGAAGCCGGCATCTGGCGTCTCGCCGCGGTCGCGGTCGTGATTTCGCTGGCAGCGCTGCTGTTCTCCGAGTGGCTGGTCAGGCGCCACTACATGCGCCAGGGGGAGGACAGCTGATGCTGCAGCTCGATATCGAACTCCAGCGCGGCCACTTCCACCGCCACGTGCGTATCCAGGACGATGCGCGGGTGATCGCACTGGTGGGTCCGTCGGGCGCGGGAAAGACGTCGGTGCTCAACGCCATCGCCGGGCTGGTGACACCGGTCTCCGGACGCATCGATGTGGAAGGGCACTGCCTCTTCGACAGTGCGCGGCGCATCGACGAGCCGGTGCATCGCCGGCGCGTGGGCTACGTGTTCCAGGACGCGCGCCTGTTCCCGCACCTCGACGTCCGGCGCAACCTGCTTTACGGGCGGCATGGCGGACGCGGCACTCCACGGTTCGGCTTCGATGCCGTGGTCGATCTGCTCGGCATCGCGCCGCTGTTGGCGCGGCGCACGCGCAACCTGTCCGGTGGCGAGGCGCAGCGCGTCGCGATCGGCCGCGCCCTGCTGTCGCAGCCCTCGCTGCTGCTGTTCGACGAACCGCTGTCGGCGCTGGATCAGGCCCGCCGCGAGGAACTCATTCCCTATCTGCAGCGCGTGCGGGACGAGATCCGCCTGCCCATCGTGTACGTCAGTCACCATCCCGATGAAGTGCGGCGCGTGGCCGACTCCATACATTCCCTCGACTGATCTGCGCGTAGGCTGCTGCCGGACACCGGAGGCCGCGCATGAGCAGCAAGCGTTGGAAAAATCTGCCCGTCGACCAGACGCGACGCTACCTGGAGCCCGGCCCTGTCGTGCTGCTCAGCACGGCGCACCAGGACGAGCGCGCCATCATGACGCTGGGCTGGCACATGATGCTGGGTTACGACCTGGTCGGCACGTATCTCTGGCAGGCGAACCGCAGCCACGCACTGGCCCGCGCGAGCCGCGAGTGCGTGATCAACCTGCCGACCGAGGACCTGCTGGACACGGTGGTGCGGATCGGCAACTGCAGCAGTACCGAACAGGACAAGTTCGAGCGCTTCGGACTGACCGCCTTGCCATCGCGCAAAGTCGGTGCGCCCAGCATCGGCGAGTGCCACGCGCGCTTCGAATGCCGCCTGCACGAGACCCGCATCACCGCGGACTATCCGCTGTTCGTCTGGCGCATCGTCCACGCCCACGTCGCCACCTCGCCACGCCTCCCGCGCACCATGCACTACCGCGGCGACGGCTGTTCCGGCCGGACATGCTGGAGCAGTGATCCAGCCCATGGCCGGTTAACGCCTGGCTGGGTACGCTGGCGGCATGGCCAAGCACCTCACCGACCTCGACGACGCCGTCGACCTGATCCTGTCCCACACCTACGGTCCGCTGCGCATGGGCGCGCCACTGGGCATCGGCAAGCCGCACCGGTTGCTCAATGCGCTGTATGCCCGCATCGCCGCCGACGCGTCGCGGTCCTGGACGCTGTACACGGCACTGTCGCTGGATCCGCCGGGCGCCGGCAAGGGACTGGAGGGCCGGTTCGTGAAACCGTTCGCCGCGCGCCAGTTCGGCGAGGATTTCCCGCAGCTCGCCTACGTGCAGGCGATCAAGCGCGATGCACTTCCGCCGCATATCGAAGTCGAAGAGTTCTACATGCAGGGCGGCGCATTGCTGCGCTCGACGACGGCGCAGCGCCACTACGCCAGCCTCAACTACACCCACGTGGCCCGCGCGCTCGCGGATCGGGCGCTCAACGTCATCGTGCAGAAGGTCGCGCGCGAACCCGACGGCACGCGGCTGTCGTTCTCGTGCAACAACGACCTCACCCAGGATACCGTGGACGTCATCACCGCTCGCGGCCTGCCCCGCCCGCTGCTGGTGGCCGAGGTCGATCCCGAGCTGCCGTGGATCGGCGGTACGGCGGCGGTGGACGAGGACTACTTCGATCTCATCATCACGCCGCCCGGGCCCTACCCGGCGCTGTTCGGCCTCCCGCGCCAGCCGGTCTCGGACGTCGACTACGCCATCGGCCTGTACGCCAGCGCGCTGGTGCGCGATGGCGGCACGCTGCAGATCGGCATCGGCGCGCTGGCCGATGCGCTGTGCCATGCGCTGGTGCTGCGCCACACCGACAACGCGACCTACCGCCGCGTGCTGGCGGCACTGGATCCGGAACTGGAGCGCCATCCCGCCGTACTCGCGAGCGGCGGTCTCGATCCGTTCGTCCTCGGCCTGTACGGCTGCAGCGAGATGGTCAACGAGGGCTTCAAGCGGCTGGTCGAGACGGGCGTGATCCGCCGCAAGGTGGTGGACGACGAAGCCCTGATGCAGCGGCTCGCCGACGGTACCGCCAACCTCGGCGACCAGGCGCGGCTGGAGCGTGATGGCGAATACCTGCACGGCGCGTTCTACCTCGGCTCGCCCGCCTTCTACGACTGGCTGCGCACGTTGCCGGACGACCAACGCCGTGCGATCGGCATGCGCCGCATCAGTCTGATCAACGAACTGGAGCGCGGACGCGAATCGCTGGCCCGCCTGCAGCGGCCCGATGCCCGCTTCTTCAACTCCTGCATGATGGCGACCGCGTTGGGCGCCGCCGTATCCGACGGGCTGGAAGACGGGCACGTGGTATCGGGCGTCGGCGGGCAATACAACTTCGTCGACATGTCGAATGCGCTGGATGGTGCCCGCAGCGTGCTGATGTTCCGCGCGGTGCGCGAGGACGCCGGCGCAGCGGGATCGAACGTGCGCTGGAACTACGGCCACACGACCATCCCTCGCCATCTGCGCGATCTCTACGTCAACGAGTACGGCATCGCCGACGTGCGCGGCAAGAACGACGAGGACTGCATCATCGCGATGGGTGGCATTACCGACGCGCGCTTCCAGCAGGGACTGATCGGACAGGCCCAGCAGGCCGGCAAGCTGAGGGCGGGTTTCCACGCGCCCGCCCACTGGATCGACAACACGCCCGTGCACCTGTCGGCACGGCTGCGCGCATTCCGCCACGACGGCACCCTGCCCGACTATCCGCTGGGCAGCGATTTCACCGGGGTGGAGCAACGCATCGTCAAGGCGCTGGGCTGGCTGAAGGCGAGTACCACCACGCCGTGGAAGAAGATCGGCACTGTGCTGCGTGCGCTGTGGGCGCGAACGAACGATGCCGAGGCGATGGCGCGCATGGAACTGACGACACCGGGAACGCTGGGCGAACGCCTTGAAGCGAAGCTGCTGGCGCTGGGATTGCGCGAGACCGCATAAAGTGGTCGGGGCTAAAGCCCCTCCTGCAGAGAGCATCACCTGTAGGAGGGGCTTTAGCCCCGACTGCCTTGCGATCCGTCATTCAAGCCAGACCGCATCCCAGTAGGGATAGTCGCGAACTCGACGGACCAACCCCGCGCGGACGGGGTTGGCGATGACGTAGCGAGCAGCGAGCAGTACATCGCCATCCTGTCGCAACGCACGATCATGGAATCCATTCGCCCATATTGGGCGCCCAGCAACAACGTCCCGTAGTGCGTGCGCGGACCGCCCCTTCGCCGCGCCTACAAGATGGGAGAGCGAGGCTGTACCGGTCAGTCGGAGCAGTCCATGCCAATGGTCCGGCATCAGCACCCAACAAAGCAGCTCTGCCTATGGCGACCATGCGTCAATGCAGGCGAGTGACGCCGACATTCTGCTGGCTGCCTCCCAAAGACTGAAGTGAGGCGCGCGTCGGTGGGTCGTGGTTGTCACAAGATAGATGCGCCCGGGCTCGGACCAGCGACCTCGTCGCAGTGCTTGGTGACCACGGCCTGGATATGAAAAAGCCATGGCGCAGATTCATGCGCCATGGCTTCGTTTCGTATCAGCTTTCTGCTCGCCGCATGGCGGGAGAAATCTGATCCGGTGCAGGTCCGTCGTCGGGGCTAAAGCCCCTCCTACAGGGCGATGGGCCTCAGAGCGACTTCGCCGCCTCGACCACCGCCTCGGCGGTGATGCCGAAGTACTTGTACAGCGCGTCGGCCGGGGCGGAGGCACCGAAGGTCGTCATGCCGATCACTGCACCGTCCAAACCGACGTACTTGCCCCAGAAATCGGCGATGGCGGCTTCGATGGCGACGCGCTTGCGCACCGCCTTCGGCAGCACCGCTTCGCGGTAGGCGGCGTCCTGGCGATCGAACACGTCGGTCGACGGCATCGACACCACGCGCGTCTTGATGCCCTGTCCATCGAGCGTCGCCTTCGCCTGCGTGGCCAGGCCGACTTCCGAACCCGTGGCGATCAGGATCACGTCCGGCGTGCCGTCGGCATCGGCCAGCACGTAGCCGCCACGCGCGATGTCGGCGACCTGCGCACCGGTGCGCGGCTGGTGCGCCAGGTTCTGGCGCGAGAACACCAGGCAGCTCGGGCCGTCCTGGCGCACGATGGCCTGCTTCCACGCCACCGCCGATTCCACCGCGTCGCACGGACGCCACACGTCGTTGTTCGGGATATAGCGCAGCGAGGCGAGGTGTTCGACCGGCTGGTGGGTCGGGCCGTCTTCGCCCAGGCCGATGGAGTCGTGCGTGTACACGTGGATGGCGTGCGCCGGGATCAGCGCGCTCATGCGCACGCCGTTGCGCGCGTAGTCGCTAAACACCAGGAAGGTGGCGTCGAACGGCACGAAGCCGCCGTGCAGCGCCAGGCCGTTGGCGATCGCGGTCATGCCGAACTCGCGCACGCCGTAGTACACGTAGTTGGCGTTCGGATCGGTGGTGGACACCGACTTGCTCGCCTTCCACAGCGTGAGGTTCGAATGCGCCAGGTCGGCCGAGCCGCCGACCAGTTCCGGCAGCAGCGGCGCGAACGCTTCGATAGCGTTCTGCGACGCCTTGCGCGATGCGATGACCGGACCTTCGGCCTGCACCTTGGCGATGTAGGCATCGGCCTGCGCGACGAAATCGGCCGGCAGTTCGCCGGACGCGCGACGCTTCAGCTCGGCGGCCTGCTCGGGGTACTGCGCGGCGTAGGCGTCGAAGAGCGCATTCCAGTCGGCTTCCAGGGCCTTGCCGGCGTCGACCTTGTTCCAGCCGGCGTAGATGTCGGCGGGCACTTCGAACGGACCGTACGGCCATTCCAGTGCGACGCGCGTGGCGTCCAGTTCGTCCTTGCCCAGCGGTGCGCCGTGGCTGGACTCCTTGCCGGCCTTATTCGGCGAACCGAAACCGATCGTGGTGCGGCAGCAGATCAGCGTAGGCTTGTCGGCCTTCTTCAGCGCGGTATCGATGGCGGTCTTGATCTCGACCGGATCATGGCCGTTGACGTTGCGCACCACCTGCCAGCCATAGGCCTCGAAGCGCGCCGGCGTGTCGTCGGTGAACCAGCCGTCGGTGTTGCCGTCGATGGAGATCTTGTTGTCGTCCCAGAAGCAGACCAGCTTGCCCAGGCCCCAGGTGCCGGCGAGCGAAGCGGCTTCGTGCGAGACGCCTTCCATCAGGCAGCCGTCGCCCATGAAGACGAACGTGCGGTGATCGACGATGTCGTGGCCTTCGCGGTTGAAGCGCTGCGCCAGCAGCTTCTCGGCCAGCGCGAAGCCGACCGCGTTGGCGAAACCCTGGCCGAGCGGACCCGTGGTGGTCTCGACGCCCGGCGTCTCGTGGCGCTCCGGATGGCCGGCGGTCTTGCTGTGCAGCTGGCGGAAATTCTTCAGTTCCTGCAGCGGCAGGTCGTAGCCGGCCAGGTGCAGCAGCGCGTACTGCAGCATCGAGCCGTGGCCGTTGGACAGGATGAAGCGGTCGCGGTTGAACCAGTGCGGGTTCGACGGGCTGTGGCGGTAGTAATCGTTCCACAGCACCTCGGCGATGTCGGCCATGCCCATGGGCATGCCGGGATGGCCGGAATTGGCGGCCTGCACCGCGTCGGCGGCGAGGAAACGGATGGCGTTGGCGAGCTGGCGGCGGGTGGGCGTCGTCATGGGAGTCGGAGCAGGGGGCGGCGCCCGGCGGGCTGCGGGCGCCCCATTGTCCCACCCCCCGCCCGCCGTGTCGCGGTTGCGGGGCTACGGCGAGGGTGTTAGTCCGTCTGGCCCGGCAGCGTCACGTCGTTGCGCTCGCCCTTGGCCACCAGGGAGGCCAGGGTCAGGTCGCCGGTGACGTTGAGCGTGGTGCGGCACATGTCGAGGAAGTGGTTCACGCCCAGGATCAGGCCGATGCCGATCGGGTTCACGCCCACCATCGCGCAGATCAGCGCCACCACCGGCAGCGAGCCGGACGGCACGCCGGCCGTGCCGATGCCGCCGAGGATGCACACCAGCATCACCATGAACTGCTGGCCCAGCGACAGGTCCACGCCGAAGAACTGCGCCAGGAAGATCACCGTCACGCCCTCGAACAGCGCCGTGCCGTTCTGGTTGGCGGTCGCGCCCACGGTCAGCACGAAGCGCGAGACCGTGCGCGGCAGGCCCAACTTCTCGTCGGCCACGCGCAGCGCGGTCGGTAGCGTGGCGTTGCTGGACGCGGTGGAGAACGCCATCACCATCGCTTCCTGCGCGCCATGGAAGAACGTCAGCGGCGAATAGCCGGCCAGTTTCAGCGCGACCGAATAGCTGACGAACTGGTGCAGCGCCAGCGCCAGCACCACCACGAACACGTACTGGCCCAACCGCACCAGCAGGTCGAAACCGAAGATCGCGGCCAGGTTGAACATGAAGCAGGCCACCGCGTACGGCGCCAGGCGGATGACCAGCCCGATCAGCGTCATCGAGATCTCGAACACGCCTTCGATGCCGCGCTTGAGGGTACCGGTGTTCTCCGACGGCGTCAGCACCAGGCCGATGCCGAACATCACCGCGAAGAACATCAGCGACAGGATGGCGGCATTGCTCGATGCGGCGCCGATCACGTTGTCCGGCACGATCGACAGCAGCATGTCCATGCCGGTCGGCTGCGTGCCGACACTGGCGACGATGTCCTTGGTGCGTTCGGCGTTCTCGGCGATCAACTGCTGCGCCATCACCGGATCGACGCCGACGCCCGGCTTCAGCAGGTTCACCAGCACCAGGCCGATCAGCACCGCGACCGCCGACAGTACGACGGTGTAGGCCAGCGTCTTCCAGCCGATTCGACCCAATGCGCGGATGTCGCCCATCTCGGCGATGCCGCAGACCAGCGCCGAGAACAGCAGCGGCACGATCAGCATGAAGATCAGGTTGAGGAAGACCTTGCTGAAGGGCGTGGTGACGTACTTCGTGACGTCCTGCACCCAACCGGCATCGCCCTGCCCCGTCGCATGGACGATGAGCCCTGCCAGCAGACCGATGCCGAAGCCGATGGCCATCTTCCAGTGCAGGGGCAGTTTGGCGCGGGTGGCGGGCGTGGCGTCGGTCATCGGCGGGTCCTGCGGAGACAAAGTCGGGAGCTTAGCAAACCCGGCATGGCGCTCCCTCCACGCTCAACGGGCGAGTCTGCGGCGTTGGCGCGCTGCCGCTATCGGCATGACGAACGGCCGCGCCGTTTCCCTTACCGGGGATAGAGCGGCGGCAGGGGCTCTTCGACGCCCCCCGCTTCCGGGGTCCGCCATTGCGGTCCGCCACGGAACGCTTCGCGCAAGGCCAGACGGGCCTGCGCAGGGTCGCCGCCGGCCCAGCGGGCGCGGCGCAGCAGATCCACCGCCGCGCGTTGCGCGGGCGACGCCAACCGGCGCTGCAGATCGTCGAGATCGGCGGCCACCGGACGCGCCATGCCGCACAGCACCGCCTCGATGTCGTCGAGATCACCGGCATCGAGCACGCGCTTCAGGTCGGCGGCGGTGTGCGTCGCGGACGAGACCACGCTGGCTTCCATCCGAGACGGGCGCACACGCGACATGTTCACGCCGCCCTGCCGACGCGACAGTCCCCACACCAGCGTGGCCAGCCAGAGCAGGGCGAAGCCGGCCGCCAGCCAGGGCCACAGCTGCACGGGTATCTGCCGCTCGCCCGCCAGCGCGATCGCACCGTCCTCCGTCGTGCCCTGCGACGCCGGTGTGGCGTCCGCGGGTGTCGGCGGACGCGATGCCTGGCCACTCCCCGCCACGACGGGAAGACTTAGGTCGGGCAGGGTCGCGCGCTTGCCGGTTCCCGCCCGCACATCCCACCAGGCCATTGCGACACCGGGTACGGACAGCGTGCCCGGCTGCGACGGCACCAGGGAATAGCGGCGCGTCAGCTTCACCTGCGGGGTGCCGCTCACGAAGCTCTCGTCGTACTGCGGAGGTTCGGCGAACACCTGCGCGCCGGGCACCACGGGCGCCGGCAACTCCGGCAACTGCGCCTGCGTCGCGCCGATGACCGTGGTCTCGATGGTGAGGGTGGCGGCTTCGCCGGTGCGCATCTGCTCGGGCACGGCGGTATAGCGCAAGCGCAGGTCGCGCACCGGCAACCAGGGCTGCGGTGCGTTCGCCGGCTGCGGTCGAACCTGCAAGGTGCGCGGCGTGCCGGTGAGGTTGACCTCGCGGCTGTTGCCACCGAGCAGGTCGTCCATCCAACCGCCGGCACCGCGCCCACTGAAGCGCGCACCCGGCAACGTCAGCGGGCCGCTGCGCTCGGGCACCAGCAGGAACCGCCGCTCGGCCGTGTTGTAGCGGCGCCCGTCGATCTCGCGGCTCGACTGCACGATCTCACCCACGCGCTGCAGCAGCGCGCCGTCGGGCGGATCCAGATCGAGCTGGCCCGACACCAGCGGCGTGGCGTAGAACAACCGCACCGTGACACCGACCGACTGCTGCACATAGGGACTGGCGTCGTCGACCTCGGTTTCGACGAACACCAGGCCATTGGACGCCGCACTCGCCGTCGGGGTCGCGGATACCTCCAGCATCAGCGGCACGGTACGCTCGGCACCGACCTGCAACGCGGGAATCGCCAGCGTGCCGGCGCGGCGCGGACGCAGCGTCAAGGCGAACGTCGTGCTGCTGCTCACGCGCCCGTTCACCATCCGCACGCTGCGGCTGTCGGACTGCCCTTCGACGTCGAACTCGCGCATCAGCGGCGTCAGATCCGGTGTCGCGGACACCGCATCGGTTTCCACGTTCAACGTTACCGCTTGACCGAGCGCGACCTGCGTCTGTTCCAGCCATGCGCGCGTGGCCGCCAGCGACGACAGCGGCCAGGTCACCAGCAGGCACAGGAGCAGCGCTATCCGATGTTTCATCGTCCTTCCTTCTGCCGGCGTTCCTGTTCGAGCCGGAATTTCGCCTTCAGCAGTGAACCGGGCTCATCCGGGACGCGCTTCAGCCAGGCATCGACCGCCTGGCGTCGCTCGCGTTGCTCGGCGGTTTCGGCCTGTACGGCCGGTTTGTCTTGTGGCGCCTGTTCCGCGCGTTGCGCGGCGGCCTGCGCCATCGCCTCGCGCATGCGTTCGCGCTGGGCGGCGTCGGCGGCCGATTGTGCGGCGGCATCGGGCGGCGATGACGATGGCGCACGCGACGGTGCGCTCGCCGCAGGCGGTGTCTTCCCCTGGTCCTGCGACGAAGGTGCGCCCTTCGCTTGCGAGGGCGACGCGTTCTTCTGTTCGCCCGGAGAGGACTTCGCATCGTGCTGCGATCCTTGGGATCCCTGCTTCCCATCGCCCTGCTGTCCGGATTTGCCCTGGCTGTCGTCCGACGACGGCGGCCGCTTTCGCGCGGCGTCGACCGCGGCGCGATTCGCCACGGCGTCGGGCATGCCGGGCCGCGCGCGCAACGCGCGGTCGTAAGCGGCGATGGCGTCGTCGTAGCGCTGCTGTTTCGCCAGCGCGTTGCCGAGGTTGTACCAGCCTTCGGCCGTGTCGATGCCTGCAAAGGCTTTCTCGGCCGCCGCGAAATCGCCTTGCCGGTAGGCATCGGCGCCCTGGACGAGGCGCGCGTGTTCGGCCTGGTCGGCACGCTGCCACCAATCGGCACCGGCAGCGGAGGCGGGCGACGCCATCGGCAGCCATAACGCACCGACCAGTACGAGCGGGGCACCCCGACGGAACGCCAGCAAGGCGAGCGCCATCAGCGGAATCAGCAGCCAGTAGCCCTCATCGCGCCACGCCTTGCCGCCACCGGCCGACGTCGTGCCCGCCGCCATCAGCCCGGTCGACGGCATGCCCAACGCGGCAAAGTCGCCGGCGTCGGCCGTCAAGACCTGATAGCGCCCACCGCCGGCCGCCGCGAGTCCGCGCAGCGACGCCGCATCCAGTGCGGCGCGCCCGATCACGCCATCGCTGCCGCGATACGCGGCGCCGGCGGCGGTGCCCAGGCCCAACACGGACACCGTGTAACCCCGCGTTCGCGCTGCCGTCGCGGCAGCCACCGCCGCCGTGTTCGCGCGGTCGGTGAGCACCAGGATGTCGCCGGCCCGCGCATCCGCCTGTGCCAGCAGCTGCGCCGCCCACGCGATACCACGGTCCGTGCGCTGGCCGTCCGCCGGCATGATGTCCGGCGCCAGGTCATCCAGGAACAGGCGGATATTGGCGGTGTCGTCGGTGAGGGGGGTCACCGTGAACGCATCTTCCGCGTACGCCACCAGCGCGATCGGACTGCCCGCGCGCGCTTCCAGCACCTGCGCCAGCTTCGCCCGTGCCTGCAGCAGGCGCGAGGGAGGCAGATCGGAGGCGGTGATGCGGCTGGACAGGTCGAGCACCACGACGAGCGGCCGTTGCGCCTGCCACAGCGGCTGCTCGGCCTGACGCCAACTGGGGCCAGCCAATGCCAGCACCGCGAGCACGTACGCGAGCGCGGCCACGACGACGCCGGCACGCACTCGTGCACCGCCCCGGACGAGAAGATGCGGCAACAGATGGGCATCGACATGCCCGCGCCATGCGCTGCGACGCTGCCGCTGCATGCGCCACAGCCAGGCCAGCAGCGGCAGTGCCGCCAGCGCCCAGAGCCAATGCGGGCGCAAGAGGTGCAGCGCGGCCCAGTCGAGGCTCATGTGCGCCTCCGCGGCAGCGCGAAGGCGAGCAGCGACACCGCCAGCGCGCCGGCGAGCGGCCACGCATAACGCTCGATGCGCGGGCGCACCGCCTTGCCGGGCTGTTCCACCGGCTCGAGCCGGTCCAGCTCGGCATAGATGCCCGCCAGTTCCCGCGTATCGCGCGCGCGATAGAAACGCCCGCCCGTCTGCTTCGCCACGTCGCGCAGGGTCGCTTCGTCGATGGCCTCGGCCGAACTGGCCGGCATCGGCAGTGGAATGCCGAACACACTGAGTCCGCCGTCGCTGCCGAAGGCGATGGTATGGATGCGTACGCGCTCCTCTTTCGCCAGTTCGGCCGCCTTCTGCGGCGTCAGTACGCCGGCGGAGTTGACGCCGTCGGTCAGCAGGATCAGCACACGCTGGCCGTCCTGCTGCATGCGCAGGCGCCGCACCGCCAGCGCGATCGCGTCGCCGATGGCGGTTTCGCGTCCCGCCAGGCCGGCCACGGCATCGTGGAGCTGTTCGCGCACGGTCTTCAGGTCGCGGGTCAACGGCGTCATCGCATACGCGCGCTGTCCGAACACCAGCAGGCCGACGCGGTCGCCCTCGCGACGGTCGAGGAAATCCGCCAGTACCGCTTTCGCGGCCGTCAGCCGGTCGACGACGGCGCCGCCCAGTTCCATGTCGGGTTCGGTCATGCTGCCCGACAGGTCCACCGCCAGCATCAGGTCGCGGCCGCTCACGGACGGCGTGACCGCATCGCCGAACTGCTGTGGCCGTGCGGCAGCGGCGCACAAGAGGAACCACGCCAGCCAAGCCAGCGCCGCCGCACGCCTCGGCAGTCCCCGCCCACCCTGTCGCGCGATCGCCTGCACCGACGTGCCATAGGGCACCTTGAGGGCGTCCTCCTGGCTGCGCCTCGGGGGCAGCAACCAGCCCACCAGCCAAGGCAACGGGAACGCCAGCCAGATCCACGGCCACGCGAATCCCGCGTACCCGTCCTGCAACCATTGCCATGCGGGCAGCGACACGCTCATCGCGTTCCCGCCATCAGTTCGAGAAAGCGCGCGCGCGCCACCGAGGCCGCCGCAGCCAGCTCGGCAGGCGCGACGTCGCGACGATAGGCACCGTCGAGCAGCAGGCGTCCGGGGCCTTGCGAGAACGCATGGCCTCCGCCTTCGCCGTCGAGGAACCGCAACCAGGCGTCGCCTTCCAGCCGGTCCGCCGAAGGGTCGAGGCGGCGCGCGGCGCGGCGCAACCGCTCCGACATCGCGGCCACCTGCCCGGCGGGTGTGAGCGCGTCGCCCGCCGCATCGAACCAGCGTTGCCATGTGCGACGCCTGCGGCGGACGGCGACCCGCCACGCAACGGTCCCTGCCGCCAGCAGAAAGAGCCCTCCCAGCACCAGCCACCAGCCCGGCGCCAGCGGCCACCACGATGGCGACGCCGGCACGTGCACATCCCGTAGCACCAGCGTCGCCAGGCCCATGCTCATGCCACCTGCGGCTGCGCGCGGCCCAGCGCGACCAGCCACGCATCGCTGGGGGCATCGGTGGACAGCGTGCGCACCTGCACGCCCCGCGCGGGCAGCCGGTCCAGCGCGCGCTCGAGCGGCAGCTGGAATTCGGCGCGCCACGCCTCGCGCTGCGCGTCGCTGGCCAGGTCGAGTTCGACGCGCTGGCTGCCTACGACGAACGGCAGGCGGTGCGGGGGCGGCGCAGTCTCCAGCGGATCGGTCAGCAGCAGGACGACCACGTCGTGATGCGCCGCCAGCGCCGGCCAGCGCGATTCCGGGATGGCTGCCAGGCTGTGGGGATCGGCGAGGACCAGCAGGCGCGATCCCGGCCGCAGCAGGCGGGCCGCATGGTCTAGCGCGAATGCCAACCCCAGGTCGTCCGTCGGCGGTGCCTCGTACCAGCGCACCAGCGCATCCAGCACCCGCAGCGCCCCGCGCGTACCGGGGGCGGGGGGAACCGGCGCTTCCACCATGCTGCCGCGCAGGATGGCCAAGCGATCGCCCTCGCGCACCGCCTGCCATGCCGCGACAGCACCGGCGCGCGCGGCCTGCACCGACTTGAAGCGCGTGCGCGTGCCGAAATACAACAGCGGTGAGGTGTCGGCGACGATCAGCGTCAACCGTTCGCGCTCGGCCTGGAACAGCTTGGTATGCGTGCGTCCGCTGCGCGCGGTCAGGCGCCAGTCGATGTGGCGGACATCGTCGCCGGCGACATATTCGCGCGACTCCGCGTACTCCATGCCGCGTCCGCGCAGCGGCGATGCGGACGGGCCGGTCACGGAATGCCGTCCACGCCGCGCGGGCGGTCGTCGCTGCGCACTGGCGCGCAACGCGATCAGTTCGGCCAGCGTGGGCGTGATGCCTTCGTTCATGGGCCGTGCGCGATCCAGGCTCAGGGCAACGGAACCACGTCGAGGAGGGCCTTCACCAGGCGGTCGCCATCCCAGCCTTCGGCCGTCGCCTCGTAGCTGGGCAAAACGCGGTGACGCAGCACGTCCGGTGCGATGGCGCGGACGTCGTCGGGCGTCACGAAGTCGCGACCCGCCAGCCAGGCACGCGCACGCGCGCACCGCTCGAGCGCGATGGAGCCACGCGGACTGGCGCCCCAGGCGATGCGCCGCGCCAGCGACGCGTCGTAGCGGGACGCATCGCGCGAGGCGAGCACGAGCTCGATCAGGTAGCGCTCGAGCGCGGGCGCGAGGTGCAGGTCCAGCACCTGCCTGCGCGCTTCGAAGACATCCTCCAGCGGCATGCGGGCGCTGAGGTCCGGAACGGACTGCATCTGCTCGCGAGCCCGGTCGCGCGCCAGCCGCAGGATGTCGGCTTCGGCCGCCGCTTCGGGATAGCCGATCTTCACGTGCATCAGGAAGCGGTCGAGCTGCGCCTCCGGCAACGGGAACGTGCCTTCCTGCTCGATCGGATTCTGCGTCGCCATCACCAGGAAGAGCGCCGGCAGCGGATAGGTATGCCGGCCCACCGTGACCTGCCGCTCGCCCATGGCCTCCAGCAGCGCCGACTGCACCTTCGCTGGCGCACGGTTGATCTCGTCGGCCAGCAGCAGCGGATGGAAGATGGGCCCGGCCTGGAATTCGAAGCGGCCGTCCTGCGGGCGCCATACCTCGGTACCGGTCAGGTCTGCCGGCAACAGGTCGGGGGTGAACTGGACCCGGGCGAAATCGGCCTGCAGGCGCGACGCCAGCGCGCGGATGGCGGTGGTCTTCGCCAGGCCTGGCGCACCTTCGACCAGCAGATGGCCATCGGCCAGCAGCGCGATCAGCAGGCGTTCGACCAGCGCCGCCTGCCCGACGATGGTCTGCGACAGGTCCTCCCGCAGGACGGTGAAGCGGTCGAACAGGCGGGCATCGGGTGACGTGCTATCCATGGGCTTCCGGACGGTACGGGGGTGCGCTTGGGACACCAGTGTGCCACGCAGGTTCCCACCCTCCCCGTGAGAAAGGGCACGGGTTCAGCGGGAGTTCGCGTCGCACGGCGCCCAGACGAAGACGGGCCGCATCCGCGGCCCGTCTTCTGCACAGCGTCGAACGCAACGATCAGCGCTTGGCGACCGACAGCACCTTCGGGGTGATGAAGATCAGCAGCTCGGCCTTCTGCTTGCTGCGGCCCTTCTTCTTGAACAGGTTGCCCAGGAAGGGAATGTCGCCGAGGAACGGGACCTTGGCCACGCTGCTGCGGTCGGTGAACTCGTAGACGCCACCGATCACGACCGTCTGGCCGTCTTCCACCAGCACCGCGGTGTTGATCTCGCGCTTGTCCAGCTCGGGCACGCTGCCATAGCCTTCGAGCGTGATGAAACGGCGCACTTCGTCCTTCTTGACGTTGAGATTCATGAAGACGCGATTGTCGTTGGTGATCGTCGGCATCACCTTCAGCTCAAGCAAGGCTTCCTTGAACTGCACGTTAGGCGTCGCGACGCCGCCCTGACCGGCCGTGATGGTGACGTAACCCACCTCGCGACCCTGGCGGATCACGCCTTCGCGCTGGTTCGCGGTCACGATACGGGGATTGGAGATGACTTCGCCGCGCCCTTCTTCCTGCATCGCCGACAGTTCGAGATCGAGCGCGAAGTTGCGGCCGAGCAGCGTATAGGCCAACGCACCCGCAGGAGAATCCGTGAATCCACCGGCCGGCAGGTTGACGTTGAGTCCGCCCGGCGTGATCGGATCGGCGGGGTCCCCGATATTGCCGGCGTTTCCGCCGAGCGAGCCGCCGATACCCTGGCTGCGGTCGCCGAAACGACGACCCTGGATGCCGAAGCGAGCGCCCAGATCGCGCGCGAACGTATCCGTCGCGATCACGATGCGGCCCTCGATCAGCACCTGGTCCACCGGCCGGTCGACCTTCGCGATCAGCTCGCGCATCTGCGCGACCTTCTTCGGAATGTCGCTGATCATCAGCATGTTGGTGCGCTCATCGGCGACGATGCGCCCGCGCGGCGACAGGAAGCCGTTTTCCTGGTCGCGACCGCCACCGCCGCCACCGCCGCCGCTGCCCTGGCCGCCGATGCCCTTGGCCTCGGTCAGCGCTTTGAAGATCGCGCCCGCGCTGTGGTAGTTGATCTGGATGTAGTCGGTGACCATGTCCTCGCGATTCTCGATCGCGATGCGGGCGTCTTCCTTGTCCTGCTCGAACTTGGCCAGTTCGGGCTGCGGCGCGACCCAGATGACCGCGCCGTCGCGGCGCTTGTCCAGGCCCTTGGCGCGCAACACGATGTCCAGCGCCTGGTCCCACGGCACATTGACGAGGCGCAGCGTGACGTTGCCCTGTACCGTGTCGGATGCGACGATGTTGAGGTTCGATTCTTCCGCGATCAACTGCAGCACCGTGCGCACCGGCACGTCCTGGAAGTTGAACGTCACCGGGCGGCCGCTGTAACGGCGCGCATCGGAGGCGACCCGCTGCGCGGCGGCGACCACCGCCGAGGCGCTGGTACCTGCCGTGGCGCTCGCGTCGCCCATGGCCTTCTGGCCGGCGCGCGGCACGATCTCGACCACGTATTCGTTGCCGGACTGGTAGGCGAGCGATTCGAAGTCGCCGCGCGTGCTGAGCACCAGTTGCGTGCCGCCCCCCTTGCTCTGGGCATCGACGCGCTGCACCGGCGTCGCGAAATCGACGACGTTCAGCGGACGCTGCAGTGAGGCCGGCAACGTCGCGTTGCCGACGCTCACCACCACGCTGTCACCCTGGTTGCGCAGGTCGGGCGCGGCGCCCTGGCCGTCGAACTTGATGACGAGTCGACCGGCGCCGTCTTCTCCGCGGCGGAAGTCGATGTTCGATACCGACACGGCCGAGGCAGGCTGGACGGCGACGGGGGACGTTGCTTGCGCCGTCGGCGAGACGGCACCGGCGGCGCTGGCCGCGGCAAGCAGGCCGATGGCCAGCCCCAGAGAGCAGAGCCGGAAAATGGCCAGGCGCCGGGACGGCCGCAGGCGGTAGGCATTCGTAGCGGTCATCGTGTATCCCCCAATCATTGATCTTCAAGCGAGAGCGACGCCGGCCGTTCCAGCCAGCCGCCCGCGCCATCCGGCACTAGTTCGACAAGTTCGACGCCATCTTCGCGGACCGACGTGACCCGTCCATCGCTCTGGCCCAGGTAGTTCCCCGGACGTACCCGGTAGGTGACCTTGTCGGGCCCCATCACCAGTGCCACCAGACCTGCCCCCTTGCCGATCGTGCCGACCATGTCCAGGCTGTCCAGCGGGTACTGCTCCAGTGTTTCCTTGCGCCGGTTCGGATCCGGCCGCAGCCCGCCCGCATCGGCATTGCTCCAGGCGTTGCTGAAGGGATCACGCAACGTCTGTGCTGCGTACTCGAAGGTCTCGAACTGCTGCATCACGGGCAACGGTTCAAGCGGGGGCGCGGGCCGCGCACGCACGTCCTCCACCCACTTCTCGAGATTCGGGGCGTCGCCCGGGGTGCTGGTGACTCCGCGCGCGCAGCCGGACGTCACGAGGACGACGAGGACCATCCAATGCCAGTTGCTGCGCATCACGGGGCTCCTCCCGAGGCGGGCGCACTCTTCTTGCGACTGGCCTTGGCCGCTTCGGCGGCCGCAGCCTCCTGCTCGGCCACCTCGGTCTCGTCCAGGTAGCGGTACGTCTTGACCGTGCCGGACAATTCGAGCGCGCCGCGGTTGATGCCGCCCTTGCCTTCCTTCGGTTGCAACGAGATGTCGTGCATGGTGAGGATGACCACGCGCGGCAGCGAGGCCACGCCGCTGACGAAAGCGCCGAACTGGTGGTAGTTGCCGACCATGCGCAACTGGATCGGCTTCTCGGCGTAGAACTCCTTGAGCGTTTCCGGCTGCGGCTGGAACAGCTCGTTGGTCAGGCCGCTGGACAGCGCGGTTTGCGAGATGTCGATGATCAGGTCCGGCATTTCCGTCTTGCTGGGCAGCTGGCGCAGCATCTGCTGCAACACCTGTTCCATCTGAGCGAGCTGCTGCTTCAGCGGTTCGAGGTTGGCGGCCTTGGCCTGCTCCTTCTCGAAGTCCTGGCGCAGGCGGACTTCTTCCTGTTCCAGCGACTGCAGCGTCTGCGTCTTGCCCCTCACGACGAGGAAGTACGACAGGGCCAGGATGAAGATGGCCAGCACGACGCAGAAGCCGATCTTGGCGTTCTGCGGCCAGGCCCCGATGTTGTTGATGTCCAGGTTCTTGAGCGATGTCTTCTGGCTCATGAGTTGCTCCCGGAAGCCGGAGTGGTGCTGCTTGGCGGCGCCGAAGGTGCGGGCGCTTCGGGCGCCGGTGGCGTCGGCTGGCCTTCCAGGGGTGCGCCGGCCGGCGGCGGCGCGGCGGCGGGCGCGTTCGGATCGGCAGGCGCGGCGCCGGCCGCGGCGGTTTCGGCCTCCTGCTCGGCGGTGGGATTGGCCAGCCTGACCTGCAGCGTGAACACGTAGGGCAGCGCGCTGCCGGCGCCGGTGTTGGTCAGCGTTTTGACCTCTTCCGGCTTGGCTTCGATGATCGACAGCTCGGGCTTGGTCATCCAGCCGGACGTCTCGAGGTTGCGCATGTAGGCGCTGACGCGCGCGTTGGACTGCGCGCGGCCCTGCAACGTCAGGACTTCGCCTTCCTGCTTGATGTTGGCCAGCATCACGCCATCGGGAATGGTGCGGACCAGCGAGTCGAACAGGTGGACCATCTGCGAACGGTTGGCCTGCAGCTTCTCGATGACGTCCTTGCGGGCCAGCAGGCGACGCTTCTGCTCGTCGAGCTTCTCGATTTCCTTGTTCTGCGCCTGGACCTTGGCGATCTCGTCCTTCAGGAAATCGTTGCGCTCGGTCTGGCCGGCCACCTGGCGGTCGTAATGGAACCACAGCAGGAAGGACAGCAGCAGGCCGGCGATCGCGGCGGCGCCCAGCATGACGTAGAACTCGCGCTGGCGCTGCGCACGGCGTTCGGCACGCCATGGGAGTAGGTTGATTCTTGCCATCAGTCGAAGCTCCTCAAAGCCAGGCCGGTGGCGATCATCAGCGCAGGCGCGTCCTGAGCCAGCGCATGCGCCTGCACGCGCGGGCCGAGGGTCATCTGCGCCAGCGGGTTGGCGACCACGGTCGGCACGCCGAGCTGTTCTTCCACCATCTCCGGCAGGCCGGGCAGCGCGGCGCAACCGCCGGCCAGCACGATCTGGTCGACGCGGTTGAACTCGCTGCCGGCGTAGAAGAACTGCAGAAGGCGGCTGATCTGCTGGACGGTGGCTTCCTTGAACGGCTCGAGCACTTCGACTTCGTAGCTTTCCGGCAGGCCGCCCTGGCGCTTGGCCAGGCCGGCCTCTTCATACGTCAGACCGTAGCGGCGCATCACTTCGTCGGTCAGCTGCTTGCCGCCGAATACCTGTTCGCGGCTGTAGAGGCTGCGGCCACGGCGGAGCACGTTGAGCGTGGTCATCGTGGCGCCGATGTCGACCAGCGCCACCACGCCGTCCTGCGGGACCGGCAGGTCGGTGGCCATCAGGGCGAAGGCGTTCTCGACGGCGAACGCTTCCACATCCATGACCCGGGCGGTCAGGCCGCCGAGCTCCAGTGCGGACTGGCGCAGCTCGACGTTCTCGGAACGCGATGCGGCGAGGAGTACCTGCACCATCTCCGGGTTGTTGGGCATCGGGCCCAGCACCTCGAAGTCGATGTTCACTTCCTCGATGGGATAGGGAATGTAGTTGACCGCCTCGAGCTCGACCTGGGCTTCCAGATCGCTCTCGTCGAGGTCCGCGGGCATCGGGATGATCTTGGTGATCACCGCCGAACCGGCGACGGCAGCGGCGGCGAACTTCGCCTTGCTGCCCGCACGGTTGACCGCGCGGCGAATGGCCTCGCCGACCGCCTCGACCTCGACGATGTTCTTCTCGACCACGGCATTCGGCGGCAGCGGCTCGACGGCGTAGTGTTCAACCCGGTAACGGTTGCCCACGCGCGACAGCTGCAGCAGCTTTACCGCAGTCGAACTGATGTCGACGCCGATGAGCGGCGACTGGCTTTTTGGGATTAGCCCCACGGTCTTTCCCCTTCCGACGGGCACTGGACGCACACTGTGCGCCGACATTAATAACCAACTTTTTACGCTTGGCAACCGCCGATGACGTGGCTGTGCGGCTTGTCACGTTTCACGAGGGTTGTTCCCCAAGTCCCTGTTCCCCTTGGAATCGCCTGTGGCGATCCCGGCGGTCATCTATACTCTGCCGCTACGAATTCTGCAATCGGAAAGCACTGGATGTCCCGGTTCCGTCGTCTTCTCCGTTGGACCCTCATCACGTTCCTGATACTTGCCCTGGCCGGCGCTGTCGGCCTGGGGGTGCTGTACTACACGGTCTCGTCCAAGGTCCCGGACGTCCAGGCCCTGCGGAACGTCGAGCTGCAGGAGCCCCTCTACATCTACGCCAGCGACGGCCGCCTGATGGGGCTGTACGGCGAGATCCGCCGCTACCCCGTGCAGATAGACAAGGTCCCGGCCCGGGTCAAGCAGGCCTTCGTGGCGGCCGAGGACAGCAAGTTCTACGAGCACAACGGCATCGACCCGACGGGCATCGCCCGCGCCGTGTGGCAGATCGCCAGCCGCAAGGAAGGCCGTGTGGCCGGCGGCAGCACGATCACCCAGCAGGTCGCCCGCCAGTGGTTCCTCAGTTCGGAGTACAGCTACACCCGCAAGCTGGTGGAAATGATGCTGGCCATGCGCATCGAGAACATGCTGACCAAGGACGAGATCCTGGAGCTGTACCTCAACAAGAGCTTCTTCGGGAACCGTTCCTACGGTGTGGCCGCCGCGGCCGAGTACTACTACGGCAAGACGCTGGACCAGTTGACCCTGGCCGAAACCGCCACCCTGGTCAGCGCGCTGAAGTTCCCGTCCAGCGGCAATCCGATCAGCAATCCCGGCCGCAACCAGCAGCGCAGCGCCTACGTGGTCGAGCGGATGCGCGAAGACGGCTACGTCACCGCCGCCGAGGCCGCCCAGGCCAAGGCCGAGCCGATGCATGCCAAGCCGCATGAGCGGCCGATCGAAGTCTATGCTCCTTATGTGGCCGAGATGGTGCGCCAGGAGATGGTCGCGCGCTTCGGGCCGGAGGCGCTGACCAAGGGCTACCACGTCACCACCACGCTCGATGCCACGCTGCAGGGCGCCGCCAACGACGCGGTCCGCGACGGTCTCGGCCTGTACGACCACCGCCACGGCTGGAACGGCGTCGAACAGCATTTCGACGTGCCTGCCGATGCGGATGCGGCGGCGCTGGCCGTCCATCTGCGCGGCATTCCCGCCCAGAACGGCCTGCTGCCCGTCGTCGTCGCCCGCGTCGCCGACGACGGCAGCGCGACGGTGGTGATGGCCGACGGCCGGGAAGTCACCCTGCCGGTGGCCGCCAGCAAGTGGACCGGGCGCTCCCCTGCGAAGCTGTTGAAGCGTGGCGACCTGACCCGCATCAAGGCGGGCAAGGAAGAAGGCAGCTACGTGATCGACCAGATCCCGCGTGCGCAGGCCGCGCTGGTTTCTCTCGATGCGACCAACGGCGCCGTACGCGCGCTGGTCGGCGGCTACAGCTTCGCCGGCAACAAGTTCAACCGCGCCACGCAGGCGCGCCGCCAGCCCGGCTCCAGCTTCAAGCCGTTCCTGTACGCCGCCTCGTTCGACAAGGGCTTCAACCCGGCGTCGATCGTACTGGACGCGCCGGTCGTGTTCCGCGACCGCCGTGGCCACATGTGGCGTCCGCAGAACGACGGCGGCGGCTTCCGCGGCCCGATGCGGCTGCGCGAAGCGCTGGTGCAGTCGCGCAACCTGGTGTCGGTGCGCCTGCTCGACGGCATCGGCGTGCCGTTCGCGCGCACCTACATCAGCCAGTTCGGTTTCGACGAAGCCGAACTGCCGCCCAACCTGTCGATGTCGCTCGGCACGGCCTCGTTGACGCCGCTGTCGGTGGCCCGCGGTTACGCCGTGTTCGCCAATGGCGGCTCGCGCGTGACGCCCTGGTTCATCGACCAGGTGAAGGACCGCGAAGGCAACGTGGTGTTCAAGGAAAATCCGGCCGTCGCCTGCCGCGGCTGCGGCGCAGGCGGCCAGCACGGCGCCGGCACGCCGGCCTCGCAGGTGGTGGACGGATTCAACTTCGGGCCTGCCGACGCGCCCAAGCCGGCGACGGCCGCCGCCGAACCGAAGGCCGAGGAGAAGCCAGCGGACCCGAACGTGGTGACGGCCCCGCGCGCGATCGACGAGCGCACCGCGTACCAGATGGTGTCGATGATGCGCGACGTCGTCCAGCGCGGCACCGGTACGGCGGCCAAGGTGCTGGGCCGCGAGGACGTGGGCGGCAAGACCGGCTCGACCAACGATCACCGCGACGCCTGGTTCGGTGGCTTCGGCGGCACCTACGCCACGGTGGTGTGGGTGGGCCGCGACAACTTCCAGTCGCTGGGCTACCGCGAGTACGGCGGCAAGGCCGCACTGCCGATCTGGATCGACTACATGCGTGCGGCCCTGAAGGACGCACCGGTCGCGCGGAACGATCCGCCCGAGGGCATGGTGCAGGCCACGCTCAACGGCGTGACCGAATGGGTCAAGGTCGAGGACATGGAGCGGATCCAGGACTACGACCTCTATGGCCCGGCAGATGCCGTGCCCGACGAAGAAGCCTTCGACATCTTCTGACCGCCCGCCGCCGTTGGCTGCATGACGGCGTCATGGCGCCGTCATGGACGCGTCGGGGACATGGTGTACATTCGCGGTCAGTTTCGACGCGGAGGCCTGCCATGCACCACGCCCGCCAACATGCCGAAACGCGCACCCGCGAGCGTCGCCAACGGCTTGCGCACGAGGCGGCCCGGCTGATGGCCGAAGGCGGCATCCGCGACTTCCACCAGGCCAAGCTCAAGGCGGCCAGCCGGCTGGGCATCCACGACGATGCCTCCCTGCCCCGCAACCGCGAGATCGAAGACGCACTGCGCGAGTACCAGCGCCTGTTCGCGGGTGACGCGCACACCGCGGGCCTGCGGCAGCGCCGCGAGGCGGCCTTGCGCGCGATGGACTTCCTGTCGGCCTTCTCGCCGCGCCTGGTCGGCCCGGTACTCGAAGGCACGGCCGATGCCAGCACCCCGGTCCATCTGCACGTTCACAGCGACGACCCGGATGCGATCACCCGCCTGCTGGAAGAACACCGCATCCCCGCCGATTCGCGCGAACGCCGGCTTCGCCTCGACCGCGAGCGGGTGGCTGACCTGCCGGTGTGGGTGTTCAGCGCCGAAGACTTGGGCTTCGACCTGACCGTGTTGCCACACGATGCGCTGCGCCAGGCGCCGCTCTCCAGCGTCGACGAGAAACCGATGAAACGGGCGTCCTCGGTCCAGCTGCGGCAGCTGCTCGCCGAAGAGGACATCGCGAGCTACGAACTGGATGCGGCGCGCCGCTGAGGCCGCGCATGACGCCCGCAACGAAAAAGGCCCCGTGAGGGGCCTTTTCCATCGTGCCGCCGACCCGTATCAGCGCTTGTCGGTGGGCACGTAGTCGCGCGGCGCGTAGCCGGTGTAGATCTGGCGCGGACGGCCGATCTTCGCTTCCGGGTCGACCTGCTGTTCCAGCCAGTGAGAGACCCAGCCCGCCGTGCGGCCGATGGCGAACATGACGGTGAACATCTCGGTCGGGATCTTCAGCGCCTTGTAGATGATGCCGCTGTAGAAATCGACGTTGGGATAGAGCTTGCGCTGGATGAAGTACTCGTCCTTCAACGCGGCCTCTTCCAGCTTCATGGCCACTTCCAGCAGCGGATCGTCGACACCCAGTTCGCCCAGCACCTTGTGGGTCATCTCGCGGATGATCTTGGCGCGCGGGTCGAAGTTCTTGTAGACGCGGTGGCCGAAGCCCATCAGGCGGAAGCCCGATTCCTTGTCCTTCGCCTTGGCGATGGCGGTCTCGACCTTGTCCGGCGTGCCGATCTCTTCCAGCATCTTCAGCACGGCCTCGTTGGCCCCGCCATGCGCGGGACCCCACAATGCGGTGATGCCGGCGGCGACCGAGGCGTACGGGTTGGCGCCCGTCGAACCCACCAGGCGAACGGTCGAGGTCGACGCGTTCTGCTCGTGGTCGGCGTGCAGGATGAACAGCAGGTCCAGCGCCTTGGCGATGACCGGGTTGGTCTCCAGCGGCTCGCTCGGCACTTCGAACATCATGTGCAGGAAGCGGTCGACGTATTCGAGGTTGTTGCGCGGGTAGCGGATCGGCCAGCCGATCGAATAGCGATAGGCGGCGGCGGCCAGGGTCGGCATCTTCGCCAGCAGGCGGATGGCCGCCAGGCGGCGCTGCTCGGGATCTTCCAGATCCAGCGTGTCGTGGTAGAACGCCGACAGCGAGGCGACGGTGCCGGCCAGCATGGCCATCGGGTGCGCGTCGTAATGGAAGCCGTGCAGGAAGTTCTTCAGCGACTCATGCATCATCGTGTGATGCGTGACTTCGTGCTCGAACTTGGCGAATTCGGCCGGGGTCGGCAGTTCGCCGTTCATCAGCAGGTACGAGACCTCCAGGAAGCTGGAGTGCTTGGCCAACTGCTCGATGGGATAGCCGCGGTACAGCAGCACGCCGTTGTCGCCATCGATGTAGGTGATGGCCGACTTGCAGCTGGCCGTGGCGGTGAAACCGGAGTCGTAGGTGAAGAGACCCGTTTCCTTGGTCAGCTTGGAAATATCGACGCAGTCGTTGCCAAGCGTGGGCTTCAGGACTGGCAGGACGACCGATTTGTCGCCGGCATTCAGCGTGACCTGGTCAAGTTCGGACACAGTGTGCGCTCCTTCGTGGGGTAACGCCGGCCAGAGGTCCGGGCGGCGCGTGACGGGAGTCCAGGGAGTGAACCTTGGATGACGCGAATTATCGCACACGGCCTTTGGAGCCGTCGCTCGGTACCGCATCCGCGTCAGACCAAAGAATGAGGCCGCAGGCGCAACCGTGCGTTCCGGCGGAACGCACGATCCGGCACGCGCAAACGCGAACGGCCGCGCACAAGGCGCGGCCGCAGGCGGATCAGGCGAACGACGGTTCGATCAGCGCGCGTAGCGCTTCTGGAACTTGTCGATGCGGCCGCTGGTGTCGATGACCTTGTGCTTGCCCGTGTAGAACGGGTGCGAGGCCGAGGAGATTTCGACCTTGATCAGCGGGTATTCGTTGCCGTCTTCCCACTTCGTCGTTTCCTTGCTGCCCAGCGTGGAGCGCGTCAGGAACTTGAAATCGGAGGTCACGTCGTGGAAGACGACTTCGCGGTAATTCGGGTGGATGTCGGCCTTCATGGCGGGAACACCGTGTAGCGGGAATGGAAGAGCGGCATTGTAGACCGCCCTCCCCGTCCCGCGCAACCCGGTCTCAGCCGGCCGCCAGCGCCGCCCCGATCAGGGCCTCGAACCGGCTCTGGTCGTAGCGCAGCAGGATGTTGGCCTTGTCGGGCCGTCCCCCTTCCCGGCGCCAGTCGACGATCGAGGCGCCGCGGGCATGGGCGCCCTGAAGCTCGATGGCCAACGGGCGCTCGGCCAGTTCCAGCGCGCCCTCCGGCGCCAGCGCGAAGGCCATGGCCAGGGCGTCGGCCGCGAACCAGTGGTCGCCGCGGCGGTCGGCGGACCACAGCCGGGTCTTCTCGGAAATGCGGTCGTAGAAGCGGGCCCGGTCGGAATCCGCCCGCAACCAGTCCGCCACGCGCCCGTGATGCAGGCCATGGGCAATGGTGGACTCCCAGTCGGCCAGGTCGTACCGTTCGAAGGCGTCGAGCACCAGGTGGGCGGCTTCGGGATCGAAGTAGAAATTGAATTCCGCGGCCGGCGTGATGTTGCCGTGGCAGGTCACCGCGCCGCCCATCACCACCAGGCGCGCGATCCGCCGCGGCAGCGTAGGGTCCAGCTTGAGCGCCAGCGCCACGTTGGTCAGCGGTCCGAGCGCGACCAGCACGAGCCGGCCGGCATGTTCATGGGACAGACGCAGGATCGCCAGCGCCGCGTGCTCGGCGTCGGCCTGGCGCGCGGCCGGCGTGAAGCCGACATCACCGAAGCCGTCCTGGCCGTGCACGTACCCCGCATCCGGGGATGGATGCAGCAGAGGCGCGGGCGCGCCGGCGAACACGGGAATGTCGTCGCGGTCCGCGACCTCGCACAGCTTCAGTGCATTGCGCACGGTGTGCTGCAGGCCCACGTTGCCGGCCGCGATGGTCAGGCCGACGATGTCGTGGCGCGCATCGTTGAACGCCATCAACAGAGCCAGCGCATCGTCGACACCGGGATCGGTGTCGATCAGCAGGGGAATCCTGTCCGTCATCCTTCTTCTCTTCGTCTTTTCGGCCGCCGAGTCTCGCACCGCTGGAACGCGCAGGGAAGCTTCGCGCTTCTGCAGAGCGGCGCGTGCTCCGCTGAGACGGATCGTCCTCAGCCGAGCAAGCTCGGCTCTACGCAGGCTACGCCGAGGCGTACCGGGCAGCGCCGCCCACCCAGCGCTGGATCACGCGATCCGCCGCCGCCGGATCGTCCGCCAGCAACCGCTCCGCCAGCGCATGCACCTGCGGCAACAGGCCCGCGTCGCGCGCCAGGTCGGCGACGCGGAATGCGGCCAGACCGGTCTGCCGCGTGCCGAGGAGTTCGCCGGGACCACGCAGCTCCAGATCTTTCTCGGCGATGACGAAACCGTCGTTGGTCGCGCGCATCGTCGCCAGGCGGTGCTTGGCCATCATCGACAAGGGTGGCTGATACATCAGCACGCAGGTCGATGCGGTCGCGCCACGACCGACGCGCCCGCGCAGCTGGTGCAGTTGCGCGAGACCCAGCCGTTCCGCGTTTTCGATGATCATCAGCGATGCGTTGGGCACGTCCACGCCGACCTCGATCACCGTGGTCGCCACCAGCAGGTCGATCTCGCCCTGCTTGAAGCGGCGCATCGTGGCCTGCTTGTCGGCCGCCTTCATGCGCCCGTGCACCAGCGCGACCCGCAGAGCGGACAACGAGGCGGACAGGGTTTCGAACGTGGTCTGCGCGGCCTGCGCGACCACTTCGTCGCTGTCGTCGATCAGCGTGCAGACCCAGTAGGCCTGCCGCCCTTCCGCGCACGCCGTGCGGATGCGCTCGACCAGCTCCGGCCGGCGCTCCGCGCTCAACGCAACGGTGTGGACCGGCGTACGCCCCGGCGGCAGTTCGTCGATGGCCGACACGTCCAGGTCCGCGTAGGCGGCCATCGCGAGCGTGCGCGGGATCGGCGTCGCGGTCATGACCAGCTGGTGGGGCACGCGATCCGCGGCGGCGCCCTTGTCGCGCAATGCCAGTCGCTGGTGCACGCCGAACCGGTGCTGCTCGTCGACGATCGCCAGACCCAGGTCATTGAAGACCACCGCCTCCTGCATCAGCGCATGCGTGCCGACGACCACCTGCGCCTCGCCCGACGCCACCTGTGCCAGCACGGTCGCGCGCGCCTTGCCGGTAACCTTGCCCGCCAGCCACGCCACGCGCACCCCCAGGGGTTCGAGCCAGGCACGCAGGTTGGCCAGGTGCTGTTCCGCCAGCAGCTCGGTCGGTGCCGCCAGCGCCACCTGCTTGCCCGCCTCGACGGCGAGCATGCCCGCCAGCGCCGCGACCACGGTCTTCCCGCTTCTTATGTTAGCAAGCCCATATCAAGGAAATCGTTCAGACTAGCGGCGCCGGTCCCGACAGGGCAGGTAGCCCACTATTCACTAGCCTCGATTTGCTCGAACAACTGGCTCAGTGGGAGCCCGAGCGCCGTTGAGATCCTGACGATCGTTGAAAGCCGGCAATCCTTGAGCCCTTGCTCGATATGGCCCAGTTGGGTGCGATGCATACCCAATTCATCGGCCAAGGCTTCCTGAGAATAGCCCAAACGCATCCTTGCAGCCTTCACTGCCCTGCCCAGCCTGACCTGAATTCCCGCGCCTGCCATGGCGCGAAGGGTCCGACTCGTAGCATTTTCGGTCTACAGTATTTACGGTAGCATTCTGGGAGCAACGATATCCAGGTGAACCAAATGAACCTGTTCCTTGTCGCGCCGGATCTGGACCTCACTCTAGAGCTCTCCATAGCACCCGACTCTCTCGACGCGGTGTCCCGCTACTTGTCGGCAGTGAAAGACGGCTGGGAACACGAGAACTTCTGCAAGCGCCTTGCGGAGGAGATAAGTCGAGGACTTCCGGAAGTGATCGATTGGAAGTTCAAGCCACCTACCAAAGCCCAGCAAGCTTTCGCTCGAACACTATGCCGCCAGTTGGGAATTTCACTACCCACTGATGCCGCCACGATGCGTGGAGAGATGCATAGATTCATCGAGTTCAACTCGCAGCGGCTTCGCGACTGACTCAACGCTAGGTGCTGCGAATAGGAGAGCGGAGCGCTCAGCTATGACTATGCCAGTGGAACGCACAAGAAACCTCATCCAAGCCGGTGCATTCCTTCGGGATCTTTCCGCCAACCAACATGTACCCAGAGAGATTCGAACAGAAGCATATAGATTGCTCCGTCACTTTCCTTCAGTGTCGGACGTTGCCGCGATCGCCGAAAACGAGGCGCGTCTCCTAGAAGTAGCGAAGTCTCACCTCTTGCAGAACTACCTCGTAGCCGACTTTGACCCTGAATGGGTGCGGGGATACATGTCAGGCCCGCACATTGGAGGCTAGAGACGTGGCAATGGTCAGCGAACAACAGTTGGAGCGCTGTTTCGAGCTCGGGCTCAAGAGCTTCGTCAATGAGGCTCAGTTCTTCACTTGCCTACTGAACGCCATGGTCTACGTACATGCTCCCGTCTCGGATGACTCCAAGAATGTTCGACTAATCCAGTTCCGCCATCCAGACGGATTCGACGCCATTCCCTTCTTTACATCGGCGCATCGATCCGAACGGGCCGCCTCCCGTGCCGTAAGAACAATTCACCTGCCTTGCGCAGAACTTCTCAAGGCAACCCTCGGCGCAACTCTCATGGTCAACCCAAACGATGGTGGCGCAGTGCTATATCCGGAGGAAGTCCGCGTACTGTTGAGAACGGGAACTCTTGACACCTTCGAGAAGGTGGAATCAGAAAATGGCTTTGCTGTTCGTCCAGCAGAGAATTTACCTAGCGCGCTCGTGGAGACGCTCCGTATGGGTGTCGCCCAAAGCCCGTTCATCAAAACGATGTTTGTTTTAGAGAAGCGGCCGATCGATGGAAGCTCCGCACCCATGACGCTACTTCTATACCTAGGCGTAGAGCTTAAGCATATGGAGCGCGGCGCCCGAGCTGTCATCTCGGCGATCCATAACATGAATCCTAGAATCGACCAGATCATTGATGTGGCGGTCTACGATGCAGCTGGTCCGAAGCCTGAGTTTATCAACCAGGTAGGCGCGATCTGCATGCTGTCGCCAAATAGATAAGCAATTATGGACATGGCGAAGTCCTACGAGTTGCGACGTCCCCCCGCTTTCAGTAGCGGAACCATTTGGAGTCCGGGGTTACTGTAGCTGAGCTTCTGCCAATTGCTTTG
>NZ_JBXAGB010000001.1:1346226-1521717 GCF_058793715.1 Pseudoxanthomonas sp. GW835-FHT14C01 | reverse complement strand
AACGCCAGCCGCATGGCCATGCGCGGCGATGGCAAGCACAAGGTCAGCCTGGACAAGGTGATCAAGACCATGCGCGATACCGGCCGCGACATGCAGGACAAGTACAAGGAAACCAGCCGCGGCGGGCTGGCCGTCAACGTCATCGAGTGTTGAACGTCGTCCGCCCCTTCACGCATCGACATCCGCACGTCACGAGGCATCCCATGATTGCATGCAACCCACTTCGTCGCTTCCCCGTCTCTACGCTCGCGCTGGCATTCGCCTGCGCCGGTGTCGCGCCGGCGTTCGCACAGACGACCGCAGAGAACGCCGAGGTCCTGAAGCAGATCGCCGCACTGCGCGAGCAGCAGGCGCAGATCGCCCAGCTGCAACAGCAGAACGAAGCGGCGCTGCGTGCACTGGAAGCACGGCTCGGTGTGGCCAGCGCACCTGCGCCCGAACAGAGCGCCACGCCGGCTGCACCCGTGGCCTCGGCGACCCCAGCCGCGCCCAGCGCGCTGGACCGCCTCAAGGTCACCGGCGACTTCCGACTGCGCAGCCAGCACGACCGCTCCGATGACGATGCCCGCGACCGCACCAGCGGACAGGTGCGCGCACGGCTGGGGGCGACTTATGCGGTCAATGACCGCGTCACCGTCGGCGGCCGCGTGGTCACCGGCGACAATGACGATCCCAACAGCTCCGACGTGCAGCTCTCCAACTGGGATGACGACTTCACCATCAGTCTCGATCTGGCCTATGCCCAGCTCAACTTCGGCGACCTGAAGCTCTACGGCGGCAAGTTCCCCCAGCCCTTCGCCCGCACCGACCTGGTCTGGGACGGCGACGTCAATCCGCAGGGCCTGGGCGCGACCTACAAACACGCGCTGGGCAACGGCGGTGCGCTGCGCGCCAACGGCCTGTTCTTCGTCGTCGATGAACGCGCAGGTGACTCCGACAGCACCATGGGCGGGGTGCAGCTGGGGTACGACTCCCCGGCCTTGGGCGGCTTCAAGTACGACCTCTCCGGTGCCTACTACCGCTACAGCCTGGGCAGCGTCGCCGGCGCGGACGCGGGCGACTGGCGGACCAACCGGCTCAATCCCGACGGCACCTTCCTGTCCGACTACGAGCTGGCCAACCTGCTGGTCGGCGCGACCTGGCAGGGCGCCAGCGAGAAGTGGCCGGTGCGCGTGGTCGGCGACTACGTGAAGAACCTGGGCGCCATCGACGACCAGGACACCGGCTACGGCATCGACGTCAGCCTGGGCCGGGCCAGCAAGCCGGGCGACTGGCGCTTCACCTATGGCTATTCGCAGACCGATGTCGATGCGGTGCTCTCGGCCTTTTCGCACGACAACATCGGCATCGCCACCAACTACAAGCTGCACGCCTTCACGGTGGACTACACGCCGATGCCCAAGACGATGCTCAGCGCCATCTGGTACCACTACAAGCCCAACGACCCGGCCTACGC
Source organism: Pseudoxanthomonas sp. GW835-FHT14C01 (assembly GCF_058793715.1). Classification (NCBI taxonomy): domain Bacteria; kingdom Pseudomonadati; phylum Pseudomonadota; class Gammaproteobacteria; order Lysobacterales; family Lysobacteraceae; genus Pseudoxanthomonas; species Pseudoxanthomonas sp. GW835-FHT14C01. Next base: position 1,520,261 of record NZ_JBXAGB010000001.1, on the reverse strand, counting down.
CGGCAGCAACGCACCCAACGACTGGCTCGACCGCATCCGGCTGTTCTTCCTGGTGAATTTCTAGGTCCCGCCGCTATAGCTCGCGAACATTGAGCCAGGCTTCCAGGGCCGGCTTGGCCAGGATGTCGTCGTCGCGGTCGAACTCGGCGTCGGCGAACTTCAACGTCCGGGCTTCCTTGGTCGTCACCGACGTCGTGTCCGGCGCCTGAAAAGCTGCCGCCAGCCCCTTGCCACCGGTGGGGGGTCGCGGAAAGCCACGTCTCCAGGTACGCGCAGCACCACATCGGTGCCTGCGCCTGCGATGGAATGCAGGTCGAGCGTGGCCCCCACACGCTGTGCGCGCTCACGCATGCCCGCCAGGCCCCAATGGCCGCTCCGGCTGCCCGCGTGGAGGATCTCGCGCGGAATCCCGACACCGTCGTCGCGTATGCGGACGATCAGCACGTCCGTCGCATAGACCAGCTCGATCGCCACGTGGCCTGCACGCGCGTGCTGGAACGCGTTGAGCACCGCTTCGCGCGCGATGCGATACACCTCGTCGCACACCAGCGGATCGAGTGACCGCGCGTCGCCGTCCACGACCATGCGCAGGTCGGCGGCATGGTCGGGCACCAGTTCCTCGCCCAGCTCGGCGAGCATGTCCGGCAGATCGCCGGGGAGTGGCGCCCGCAGATCGAGCACGCGATCGCGCGCCTCCCCCATCACGTCGTCCGCACGCTGGAGCACGCGCTCCATCGCCGCATGCGAGGGCGCCTCCCTGCCGAGGGATTCGGCGACGGCATGGAAACGCAGGATCAGTCCCTGCACGCTCTGGATCAGCGTGTCGTGCAGCTCGCGGGCGATCCGCTCGCGCTCGCGGTGACGCTCCTGCAGGCGCTCGCGGATCTGCGCCGACAGCTGGCGCAGGCGCAGCAGGTAGGCGATCCACACCAGCGAGACGCCCAGTACGATGCACAGCACCCGGAACCAGAACGTCTGGTAGTAGCGTGGCGCGATGACGAGCGGGAGCGACGCGCCCACCTCGTTCCATACGCCATCGTTGTTGGCGGCGATCACGCGGAAGACGTAGCGACCGGGGCCGGGGTCGTTGTAGAACGCCGTGCGGCGCGTGCCCGCCTCCTGCCAGCCGTCGTCGTAGCCCTCCAGCGTGTAGCGGAAGCGCACGCGTTCAGGGATCGACAGGCTCAGGGCGGTGTAGGCGATCTGCAGGTTGCGCGTGCCGGGGGGCAGCTGCAGCAGGCCGCCGCCCACGGGATGCGGGCGGTCGTCGGCGGTCACGGACAGTACCGTTACCGGTGGGGGTACGGGATTGCGCCGGATCGCCCCCGGGTCGATCGAGACCACACCGCTGGTGGTGGAGAACCACACGCGTCCGCCGCGTCCCTCCACCGCGGTCGGAATGGGTCGGAACTGGGCCGGCACGCCGGGCATGCCGTCGAGGAAATCGAACTGCTCGTATACCGGTGCGTCGGCATCGAACAGGTGCCGCAGGTCCGCAGCCTTCACGTGCAGGACGCCGCGCGCGCCGTTCAGCCACAGGTCGCCGGCCCGTGTCTGCACGATGCCGGTGATGCCGCGGAACGGGCTGTCGGCTGGCATGCGCAGCATCCGCACCCTGCCTTGCGCGTGGAGCGCCAGCCCACGTTCGCCGCCGATCCAGATGCCGCCCTCCCGACGCTCCACCAGCGCGGTGACGTTGCCGACGTCCAGCCCGTCCGCCCGGCCGATCGCCTGCACCGTATCGCCGCGCATCACCGCGATCTGGTCGCGCGCATAGCCCATCCACAGCGCGCCGTCGGCCGCCGACAGGAGCACCAGGGGCGACGAGCCGGGCGGCAGTCCCTTGCGTCCCCGCACTTGCTGCCAGCGCCCGTGCTGCAGGCGATGGATGCCGGGCGTGTTCAACGACACCCAAAGCACGCCGTCCGCGTCGTGCGCCATGGCCTGCACACCCGAGTAGCCGGACACCGGCAGCGGCGTCACCGGCGCCAGCGTGCCGCTGCGCCATGTCCATAGACCGCCCGGTCCGCCCAGCCATACCGTGCCGTCGCGATCACGGTGCGCGGCGGTGAGGGGCGGCGGCAGACCGAGAGGGCGCCGGTGCGCGCCGTCCAGTTCCATCAGCGGCTGGTTGCGGCTGCCGGCGAGCAGGGTCCCGTCGGGTTCGGCCACGATCGCGAAGTCCTGCGCACCGTCCGGCAGCATGGCGGGAACGACGTTGGTGTGCCGGAAACGGTCCAGGCCACGGCTGCTGCCGACCCATACCGTGCCTTCGCGGTCCTCCAGCACCGGCAACAGGTAGTCGGCACTGAGGCCGTCATCCTGGCGAAAGGATTCGAACGCGGCATCCGCGGACGCCGGCAGCGACGGTTGCGCCAGGCGACGCACGCCTTCCCCCATCGTCGTCGCCCACAGCGTGCCGTCGCGGTCGAACAGCAGGCCGGCCGACGGCGAGGCCAGGGCACGCGTGGAGACGGCGCCGTCGAGCGGCAACTGGCGCACGCCGCCTTCGTTCTCCGCGATCCAGAGTCCGCCGTCCGGTGCCTGCGCGATCTGGCTGATGCGGCCGACGGGAACATCGAGCGCCTCGAAAGCCTGCGCGCCCTTGCGCAGGCGGGCGATACCGACGTCGCTGGCCAGCCACAACGTGCCGTCGCGATCGGTGAACAGCGTGCGCGCCTGCGCGCCGGGCACACGCCAGTCGCCTTCGGCGCGATACCAGCGCCCATTGTGCAGGTACACCAGTCCGCTGAACGTGGCCGCCCACAGGCGGCCGTCCGCACCGTGCGCGAAGCGGAACACGGTACTGGTGGGCAGGCCCTGCGCCTCGCCGTAATGGGTCAGGCGGCCGTCGCGCAGGAACGACACCGCGCCATAGCGGAAACCGATCCAGAGACCACCGTCGGCGGTGGCGTACAGCGTGGAAATGCTGGTGGCCGGAAAGGCCTGCGTGCCGGGCGGCTCGTAGCGCTCGAACCGCACGCCATCGAACCGGAACAGCCCGACCTGCGTGGCCAGCCACAGGTAGCCATCATCGGTCTGCGCCAAGGCGGTGATCTGTCCCGGCGCGCCCTCCTTCACCGTCCAGGCCGTGTGGTGGAACTGGGCGATCTGCCGCTGCGGATCCAGCGCATGCGCGAACGGCATCGAGAGCAGCAGGCACAGCCCGATCAGCCACGGGCCGAGCCCGCGCCGGCATGCGGTTCTGGACTTCCTGCTGCGCGCGCTGGACACCCTGCCCCCTGGTGAGCTGTCGATCCGCCCGCGCCGTTCCCCCTCGGCACGCGACGCATCAACTCACTTTAACCGAGGCGGTGCCGGGCAAGGGCCATCACGCCTCGTCGCCCGGGGCGACGACGCGCCCCGATGCAGGGTGGTCCGCAACCTGGCCCGCTGCGCCATCCCTGTCGCGGCGGGAGGATCAGGCCGATGCGAACGCCAGCAGATCGGTGTTGAGCTGTTCGCGGCTGGTGTCGCCCAGCGAATGCGAACCGCCGGGATAGATCTTCAGCGTGGCGCCCGGCACCCGCTTGACCGACAGCTTCGCCGAGGCGTCGATCGGCACGATCTGGTCGTCGCTGCCGTGGATGATCAGCGTGGGCACGTCGAACTTCTTCAGGTCTTCGGTGAAGTCGGTTTCCGAAAACGCCTTGATGCAGTCGTACGCGTTCTTGAAGCCGGACTGCATGCCCTGCGTCCACCATGCGCGGATGTTGCCCTCGGACACCTTGGCGCCGGGACGGTTGTAGCCGAAGAAGGGACCGCTGGCGACATCGAGGAAGAACTGCGCGCGGTCGGCAAGGTAGGCCTGGCGGAAACCGTCGAACACCGACATCGGCAGGCCACCGGGATTGGCGTCGGTCTTCAGCATGATCGGCGGCACCGCGCCCATCAGCACGGCCTTCTTCACGCGCCTGGTGCCGTGGCGGCCGATGTAGCGCGCGACTTCGCCACCGCCGGTCGAGTGGCCGATCATCACCACGTCCTTGACGCCCAGGTGCTCGAACAACTGTTCGAGATCGTCGGCGTAGGTATCCATGTCGTTGCCGTTCCAGGGCTGGCTGGAACGGCCATGGCCGCGCCGGTCGTGGGCGATGCAGCGGAAGCCGTTGCTGGCGAGATGGAAGATCTGCGGGTCCCACGCATCGGCGCTGAGCGGCCAGCCATGACTGAAGGAGACCACGGGCCCCTTGCCCCAGTCCTTGTACCAGATCGTCGTGCCGTCTTTGGTGGTGAAGGTGGCCATGCGTCGTTCCTCGTGAGGGAGGGTGGAAGAAGAAGGTCCGGCGGCCGCGATCGGCAGCGCCGGAAGCGCGGCGAACGCGGCGGTGGCCGCGCCGGCGATGACCAGGCGGCGGCGTTGCGGATCGGCGGGTCGGTGATTTTCGGGACTGCGCATCGCGATGTTGCGCCTGTGGTCGTGGAGACCGCGTCAGCGTGCGCCCGCCCCCGCGCATCGCGATTGCACATCCGTGCGCTACGCGGCGCATCGATCAGAGCTGGATGATGCCGCGCTTGATCGCGATGGTGACCGCATGCGTACGGTCGTTGGCGCCCAGCTTGGACAGGATGCTCTTCATGTGCGCCTTGACCGTCTCTTCCGAGATGCCGAGGTTGCGCGCGACCCGCTTGTTCGCGTTGCCCTCGGCCACCTGGCGCAGCACGTCGGTCTCGCGTCCGCTCAGGCCGTCGTCGCCCACGTGCGCCGCCAGGTTCTCCGCGATCTCCGGCGGCACCCGGTGGCCGCCCGCGTGCACCGCGCGGATGGTGTCCACCAGTTCCCGGCGCAGCATGCTCTTCAACAGGTAGCCGTGCGCGCCGGCACGCAGTGCGCGCAAGGCCTGCACATCGCCCTGGTAGGTGGTCAGCACCACGATGCGCGCCATCGGGTCCTGATCGCGGATGGCGCGGATCGCGGTGAGGCCGTCCATCCCCGGCATCTGCAGGTCCATCAGCACCACGTCGGGCCGCAGCGACGCGTACAGCGCGACCGCTTCGCCGCCCTCGGTGGCCTCCGCTTCCACGCGCATGTCAGGCTGCGTACCGAGCACGGCGGCGATGCCTTCGCGCAGCAGGGGATGATCGTCGACGACGAGCACCCGGATCGTGCCGTCGGACGCGGACAGGCTGGCGATGGCAGGAGCATCCACGGGCGCGGGACCAGACGAAGTGCCGGCCACGATACCGCGTGCCGCTGTCCGGCGCGAAGCCGGATGCCGGGGAAGCGCGCAAGGCGCGGACGGACGGCAGCATGCCCTCCCCCGATCGGGTGAGGCGACGGCTACGCCGATTGGGGTATCGATGTCGCACCGGCCCGCGCATCGTGGACGAAGGGGACCACGCGGCGCGCCAAGCGCACGCCACACATCGGACACGATGCCGCCATGCCTGCCTGCCAGGAACGCCACCTGACCGGTCCGCGCGCTGCCGCGGGCCTCAACGAACGCGCCTTCCAGCGTGCGGATGCCTTCATCCTGCACAACCTGGGCAAGAACTTCACGCTCGCCGAAATCGCCTCGGCCGCCTGCGTCAGCCGCTTCCATTTCGCGCGCCAGTTCCGCCAGCGCATGGGGTGCAGCCCGATGGCCTACGTGATGCGGTTGCGGCTGGAACGCGCGAAGGAAATGCTCGCGCGCGGCGACCAGCGCATCGCCGACACTGCGGCGGCACTGGGGTTCTACGACCAGAGCCACTTCACCCGGACCTTCCGGCGCGCGACCGGCGTATCGCCGCGCGCGTTCTCGCGCCAGTGCCATCACACCGGCACGACGGGGGCGGCGCGCACACTGCGCCTTCCCGAACCCGCACACGCGCATCCCTGAGGAGACCCGCGATGGCCAGGATCCTGGTGCTGTACTACTCCGCCTACGGGCATATCGAAACGATGGCGCAGGCGGTCGCCGAAGGCGCGACCGGCGCGGGCGCGCAGGTCGACATCAAGCGCGTGCCGGAGCTGGTGCCTGAGGACGTGGCGCGCGCGTCGCACTACAAGCTGGACCAGCCCGCGCCGGTCGCCACCATCGCGGAACTGGCGGATTACGACGCCATCATCGTCGGCACCGGCACGCGTTTCGGCCGCATGAGCTCGCAGATGGCGAACTTCCTCGACCAGGCCGGCGGCCTGTGGGCACGCGGCGCCCTGCACGGCAAGGTCGGCGCGGCATTCACGTCCACCGCCACCCAGCACGGCGGCCAGGAAACCACGCTGTTCTCGATCATCACCAACCTGCTGCATTTCGGCATGGTGATCGTCGGGCTGGACTACGGCCATGCCGGGCAGATGACGCTGGACGAGATCACCGGCGGCTCGCCGTACGGCGCCAGCACCATCGCCGGCGGCGATGGCGCAAGGCAGCCCTCGGAGAACGAGTTGAAGGGCGCGCGCTACCAGGGCCGCGTGGTCGCGGAGACCGCGATCAAGCTGCACGGCTGATCCGCACGGCGGCCCCTCAGCGCAACGCGTCGAGGGCCGCCCAGTCTTCCGGCGTGTTGCAGTTGCGCAGCACCGCCTGCCACGGCGCTGCGGGCAGGTGCATGGCCTGCAACCGTTCCTGCAACGCACGCAACGATCGCCCACGCTCCCCGCGCGCGCCGACCTCCCGCATCACGGCACGCACGCCGTCATCGAGGCGAAGCGCCATCGGCAACGGGTGGTCCGCCACGCACGCGCACGCCGCGTCGACCGACAGCAAGGCATGCACCAGCGCCACCGGCAGCAGCGGCATGTCAATCGGCGCCACCAGCCACGCCCCATCGTGCAGCTGCGGCGCGAGCTGCGCCAACGCGCCCATCGGGCCGGTATCCGGCTGCGCGTCGGGCACACCGCCGAGATCGGGGCGGTCGCCACTGACGACGACCTGCGCCGCGCCCGCCTCTACCAGGCGCGCATGCATATGCGCCAGCAGCGTGCCCTCGCCCCATGGCAGCAAGGCCTTGTCGCTCCCCATGCGCGACGAGCGCCCCCCGGCGAGCAGCACCGCACACCATGCCGACGACGACATCAGGGGACGCTCCATGTCGGCGGATGCAGATGACCCGAGCCATGCACCTGCACGCGCGCGCCGGCGTCGACATGGTCCGGTTCCGTCGGCAGCGTGATCCATACCGACGACTGCGAGAAAGGCAGCAGGCGGAACGAGGCTTGCGCCTCGGCGACGCACGCCTGCAGCCGGCCTTCGTCATCGCCGCGCAGCGTGCCGTGGAACATGGCAAGCAGACCCGCGCGCTTCCGGCATGCGCTCGCCAGCGGCAGCCAGCGTTCGGGTTCGGGCGCCATGCCCAGCCATGCGCGCAGCAGCGGTTCGACCAGGAAGCGGAAGCCGACCGCGGTCGACAGCGGATTGCCCGGCAGGCCAACGAACATCGCGCCCTCGCGCAGGCGCGCGGCCAGGACAGGCTTGCCGGGCCGCATCGCCACGCCATGGAACAGCGGCTCGGCGTCGCGCGCGGCCAGGGCGGCGGGGACGAAGTCGTATACGCCTTTCGATACCGCCCCCGTGCTCAGCACCAGGTCGGCGCCGTCGGCGGACGCGGCCTCCAGCGCGCGCTGGAACCGTGCGACGTCGTCGCCGACGCGCACGACGCGGATGAGGTCGGCGCCCGCCGCGGCGGCCACCGCTGCCAGATACGGCGAGGTCGCGTCGTGGATGCCGCCCGGCGGCAGCGGTTCGCCGGTCGCCACGATCTCGCGCCCCGTCGCCACCAGCGTCACGCGTGGACGACGCGCCACTTCGACCGTGTCGATACCGGCGCCGGCCAGCACCATCAGTCGAGCGGCATCCACGACCGAGCCCCTCCGCAGCAGCACTTGGCCCGGCCGCACATCCTCGCCGCGGCGCCGGATGTTCGCCTCCGGCCATGCGTCGGCCAGCAGGCGCACGCGCGCTCGGCCCGGGCCCGGCGACGGCACGGCCTCGATGCATTCCACCGGCACGATGGTGTCGGCGTGCGCAGGCAGCGGCGCGCCCGTCATGATCTCCCACGCAATGCCGGCGTCCCGCGGTGCCGGTTCGCCGGCACCGATGCGCGCGGCGATGTCCCACTCGCTTCCCGCCCGCAACGTCCCGCCGGAAGACGCCAGCGCCACGCCATCCACGGCGGCATTGTCGAACGGCGGCAGCGCGTGCGTACCCACGGCATCGTCTGCCAGCACGCGACCGCACGCATCGGCCAGCACGACCCGCTGCGTCCCGCGTCGGCACGCGCCATCCACCAGTCGTGCCACTGCCTCGCGATAGCCGATCACGGCACGTCCCTCCCTGTACCCGTTCGACACCAGCCTAGTGTCGGTGGAAGGCAAAGCCAAACGCGGGATCGCCGAGGCCCATCCCGCCGACTGATCCAGATCAAGGCGACACCGGTGGGGCCGTGATGACATGGCGCTCCTTCCGCCGTTTCGACCAGGAGTACCCCATGACGCTCGCCCGTACCTTCGCCGCCATCGCCCTGCTCAGCGCCACCGGCATGGCGCAGGCCGCCAGCCAATGCACCGTCAGCCTCAAGGGCGACGACGCGATGAAGTTCGACCTGAAGGAAGCCACCGTCTCCGCCGGTTGTCCGACCATCACCATCGAACTGACCCACGCCGGCAAGCTGCCGGTCACCGCGATGGGCCACAACGTGGTGGTGGCGAAGACCGCCGACGTGGCCGGCGTCGCGCGCGACGGCATGAAGGCCGGCGCCGCCGGCGCCTACGTGCAGGCCAACGACGCGCGCGTCATCGCGCATACCACGCTGGTGGGCGGCGGACAGAAGACCAGGATCACCTTCCCCGGCAAGAAACTCACCGCCGGCGGCGACTACAGCTTCTTCTGCAGCTTCCCCGGCCACGCCACGCTGATGAAGGGCAAGCTGGTCGTCACCCGATAAGCCGACGTCCACGGCGCTGCATGCGACCGGGCGACACCGGCCGGGTCAGGACTCCCGGTGCGTGGCGTCGCGGTCGTTTTCGCGCATCTCGTACCACATCCCGTTGAGGATGGCGAAGCTCGCGGCGAGGCCGGCGCCCAGGATCCAGCTGAAGTACCACATGGGATGCTCCTCAGTATGCGTTGGGGTTGCGGCCCATGCCGTCCTGGTCGACCTTGCCGCGCAGCACGCGGAAGACCCAGGCGGTGTAGAGCAGGACGATGGGCAGGAAGAAGGCCGTGGCCAGCAGCATGATGAAGAGCGTCATGTGGCTGGACGACGCATCCCAGAGGGTCAGGCTGGAGCCCGGCTGCGTCGATGACGGCAGCAGGAACGGGAAGGCCGCCACGCCCTCGGTCAGGATGATCCCGATGATGCTGGCCGACGAGGCGAGGAACGCCAGCCCGGCGCGGCCGGCACGCAGCAGCCATGCGCTGGCCAGCGCGCCGGCGACGCCGATGACCGGCAGCAGCCAGCTCAGCGGCCAGCGCGCGTAGTTCTCCATCCATGCGCCGGGTTGCGCCACCACGACCTTCGCCAGCGGATTGGACGCGCCCGCGGGATCCATCGCGACCTGCAACGCATAACCGTCGAGGCGCGCCACCCACACGCCGCCGAGCACGAACAGCAGGGCGGTGGCCAGCGCCGCGATGCTGCCGTAGCGCCGGGCGCGCGCGGCGATCTCGCCGGACGTCTTCATCGCCAGCATGCCGGCACCGTGCATCACCAGCATCGCCACGCTGACCAGGCCGCACAGCAGCGCGAACGGCGTCAGCAGTCCGAACAGTCCGCCTTCGTAGAAGATGCGCAGCGTGTCGTCGAAGTGGAACGGCACGCCGAGCAGCACGTTGCCCATCGCCACCCCGAACACCAGCGCCGGCACCAGCCCGCTGACGAACAGCGCCCAGTCCCATGCCGCCCGCCAGCGCGGATCGGGGACCTTGCTGCGGAACTTGAAGCCGACCGGCCGCAGGATCAGCGCGAACAGGATCAGGAACATCGCGAGATAGAACCCGGAGAAGCTGACCGCGTACAGCGGCGGGAACGCCGCGAAGATCGCGCCGCCTCCAAGGATCAGCCACACCTGGTTGCCTTCCCACACCGGGCCGATGACGTTCAGCACGATGCGGCGCTCCTCGTCGGTGCGCGCCACGGCGGGCAGCAGCGTCGCCACGCCCAGGTCGAAGCCGTCCATCACCGCGAAGCCGATCAGCAGGATGCCCAGCAGCAGCCACCAGATCAGGCGCAGCGTCGCGTAGTCGAGGGGAATCGTGTCCATGCGTGGTCTCCCGTCAGCCCGCCAGGGCCGGTTGCGGTGCCGGGGCATCGGGGGCGGGCTCGGACAGATGTTCGGGCCCCTTCAGGATCAGCTTGCGCATCAGCCAGATTTCGATGATCGCCAGCACCGTGTAGACCAGCACGAAACCGGTCAGCGTGATGATGATCTGGTGCAGCTTCAGCCCGGACGCCGCCAGGAAGGTCGGCAGCACGCCGTCGATGATCCACGGTTGTCGCCCGTACTCGGCGATCAGCCAGCCGCATTCGATCGCCACCCACGGCAGCGGCAGGCTCCAGAACGCCACTTTCAGGAACCAGCGGTACCTGTCCAGCCGTTGCCGGCTGGCGAGATAGAACGCAACCGCGAAGAACGCGATGAAGTAGAAACCGAGCCCGGCCATCGCCCGGAAGCTCCAGAACAACGGCGCCACGTGCGGCACGGTGTCGTGCGCGGCGCGCACGATCTCCTCCTCGGTGGCGTTGCCGATGTCCTCGCGGTAGCGCTTCAGCAGCAGCGCGTGGCCGATGTCGCGCCAGTGCGCCTCGAACACATAGCGTGCGGTGCCGTCGTGCTTGTTGGCGCGCAGCTTCTGCAGCGCCTCGTAGCCCAGCAGGCCGTTGCGGATGCGGCCCTCGGCGCGTTCGACCAGGTCCAGGATGCCCGGCATCTCGGTATTGAACGAGCGCGTGCCGATCAGACCCATCACGTAGGGAATGTGCAGCGCGTAGTGGTTGGTCTGGGTCTTCTGGTCGGGGAGGGCGAATGCGTTGAAGCCGGCCGGCGCGGGCTCGGTCTCCCACATGGCCTCGATCGCGGCCAGCTTCATCTTCTGGTGTTCGCTGGTGGCGTAGCCGCTCTCGTCGCCCAGCACCACCACCGACAGCGCCGCGGCCAGGCCGAAACTGGCCGCCACCGCCATCGAGCGCTTGGCGAAGTCGGCGTTGCGGCCGCGCAGCAGGTAGAACGCACTGATCGCCATGACGAACACCGCACCGGTCACGTAGCCGGCCGAGACCGTATGCACGAACTTCGCCTGCGCCACCGGGTTGAAGATCACCGCCATGAAGTCGGTGATCTCCATGCGCATGGTTTCCGGATTGAAGACCGCCCCGACCGGGTTCTGCATCCAGCCATTGGCCACCAGGATCCACAGCGCGGAGAAGTTCGACCCCAGCGCCACCAGCCAGGTCACCACCAGGTGCTGCACCTTGCTCAGCTTGTCCCAGCCGAAGAAGAACAGGCCGATGAAGGTCGCTTCCAGGAAGAACGCCATCAGGCCTTCGATCGCCAGCGGCGCGCCGAAGATGTCGCCCACGTAATGGCTGTAGTAGGACCAGTTCATGCCGAACTGGAACTCCATCACGATGCCGGTGGCCACGCCCATGGCGAAATTGATGCCGAACAGCGTGCCCCAGAACAGGGTCATGCGCCGCCAGATGTCGCGCCCGGTCATGACGTAGACGCTCTCCATGATCGCGATCATGAAGGACAGCCCCAGCGTCAGCGGGACGAACAGGAAGTGGTACATCGCCGTCAGCGCGAATTGCAGACGGGACAGTTCGACGACGGTCATGTCCGGCATGGCGGTGCGGCTCCCGGGTGTCTGTCCGGGATTCTAGCCCCGTCGCGCCGCCGGCAGGGGCGACCCTCTGTCGCACCCCCCGCGCTTCCCGACATGCGGCCCCTGCACGTCGCGCGGCCGCGGCCGTCCGCCGGAGGCGGTTGATCCTGATCAATGCGGTGCGGCTGCCGGATCCCGAGAATCCGCCGTACCAGATGAGGAGAGGCCGCATGCAAGGCGTCCAGGGGACTTACAACGACAAGGTGGTGCGCCAGTTCACGGTGATGACCGTGGTCTGGGGCATCGTGGGGATGCTGGTGGGGGTGCTGATCGCCGCCCAGCTGTACTGGCCGGCCCTGAATTTCGATCTGCCGTGGCTGAGCTACGGCCGGCTGCGGCCGCTGCACACCAACGCGGTGATCTTCGCGTTCGGCGGCTGCGCGCTGTTCGCCACCAGCCTGCACGTGGTGCAGCGGACCAGCCACGTGCGGCTGCTCTCCGACAAGCTGGCCGCCTTCGTGTTCTGGGGCTGGCAGCTGGTCATCGTGCTGGCCGCGGTCACCCTGCCGCTGGGCCTGACCCAGGGCAAGGAGTACGCCGAGCTGATCTGGCCGATCGACATCCTGATCGCGGTGGTCTGGGTCGCCTACGGCGTGCTGTTCTTCGGCACCATCGCCAAGCGCGCCGTCAAGCACATCTACGTGGCGAACTGGTTCTTCGGCGCCTTCATCATCGCCGTGGCGCTGCTGCACATCGTCAACAGCCTGGCGCTGCCGAGCGGCCTGCTGCACTCCTACCCCGTCTACAGCGGCGCGGTCGACGCGATGGTGCAGTGGTGGTACGGCCACAACGCGGTGGGCTTCTTCCTGACCGCCGGTTTCCTCGGGATGATGTACTACTTCGTGCCGAAGCAGGCCGGCCGCCCGATCTACTCCTACCGCCTGTCGATCGTGCACTTCTGGGCGCTGATCGCCATCTACATGTGGGCCGGCCCGCACCACCTGCACTACACGGCGCTGCCGGACTGGGCGCAGAGCCTGGGCATGGTGTTCTCGCTGATCCTGCTGGCGCCCAGCTGGGGCGGCGCCATCAACGGCGTGATGACGCTGTCGGGCGTGTGGCACAAGCTGCGCACAGACCCGATCCTGAAGTTCCTGATCGTCTCGCTGTCGTTCTACATGATGTCGACCTTCGAAGGTCCCATGATGTCGATCAAGACGGTCAACTCGCTGAGCCACTACACCGACTGGACCATCGGCCACGTGCACGCCGGTGCGCTGGGCTGGGTGGCGATGATCACCATCGGCTCGGTCTACGCGATGCTGCCCAAGCTGCTGGGGCGCGAACAGATGTTCTCGGTCAAGGCCATCGACACGCACTTCTGGCTGCACACCCTGGGCGTGGTGTTCTACATCGCCTCGATGTGGATCGCCGGCGTGATGCAGGGCCTGATGTGGCGCGCCACCAACGCCGACGGCACGTTGACCTACAGCTTCGTCGAAGCGCTCAACGCCACCTACCCCTACTACCTGGTCCGCCTGGGCGGCGGCCTGCTGGTCTTCGTCGGCATGCTGCTGATGGCATGGAACACCTGGAAGACCTTCCAGGCCGCCAAGTCCACCGCGCCACAGCCGATCCTGCAACCCGATGCCAGCCAGGCGCGTGCCTGAGGACCTGACGACATGAGCAACGGAAACTCACACGAGAAAGTCGAGAAGAACGTCGGCCTGATGGCCGTCCTGATCGCGGTGGCGGTGTCGTTCGGCGGCCTGGCCGAGATCGTCCCGCTGATGTTCCAGGCCGAGGCGATCAAGCCGCTGGAAGGCGTGAAACCCTACCCCGCGCTGCAGCTCGCCGGCCGCGACATCTATATCCGCGAAGGCTGCTACAACTGCCACTCGCAGATGGTGCGCACGCTGCGCTTCGAGTCCGAGCGCTACGGCCATTACTCGCTGGCCGGCGAATCGGTCTACGACCGCCCGTTCCAGTGGGGCAGCAAGCGCACCGGGCCGGACCTGGCCCGCGTGGGGGGGCGTTACTCCGACGACTGGCACCGCGTGCACCTGGTCAATCCGCGCGACGTGGTGCCGGAATCGAACATGCCGTCCTTCCCGTGGCTGGAAAACGCCAAGGTCGACGGCCCCGAGGTCGCGCAGCGCATGAAGACGCTGCAGCGCATCGGCGACCCGTACACCGACGAAGAAATCAACAACGCCGCCACCGACGTGGAAGGCAAGACAGAACTGGACGCGGTGGTCGCCTACCTGCAAGGGCTGGGCAAGGCCGCACCGAGGGGAGGCTGAGCCATGGTATCGGGGATCGTGACCGGGGCACTGATCGTGCTCTTCATCGCCGGCTGGGCGTGGGCGTGGAGCCCGCGCCGCAAGGCGGATTTCGAGGATGCGGCGCGCATGCCGCTGGGTGAGGACGGGGAGAACAACCCATGAGCGCTGGCTGGATCGGTTTCATCGTCGCGCTGGTCGTACTGAACATCCTGGGCTGCGTGTGGTTGCTGTGGTGGACCGGCCGACGCCGTCCCGGCGATCCGGCGCCGGAAGACACCTCGCATGTGTGGGACGGCGACCTGACCGAGTACAACAAGCCGCTGCCGAAGTGGTGGATCAACCTGTTCTACCTGACCATCGTCTTCAGCATCGGCTACATCGCGTGGTACGGCGGCCTGGGCGTCATCCCGGGCTACGCCAAGTGGTCGTCCTCCGGCGAGCACGACCAGGTGAAGGCCGTGCAGGACAAGAAGCTGGAAGCCACCTTCGCGCCGTTCGCCAACCAGCCGATCGACGCGCTGGCCAAGGATCCGAAGGCGCTGGCGCTGGGCCGTTCGATCTTCAACAACACCTGTGCGACCTGCCATGGCTCCACCGGCCAGGGCGCGATCGGCTATCCCAACCTGACCGACGGCATCTGGCACTGGGGCGGCACGCCGGATCTGGTCCTGCAGACGGTGCTGGACGGCCGCGAAGGCGTGATGCCGGAATGGGGTACCGCGCTGACCAACATGGGCGGCCAGAACGCGGTCGACTACGTCATCGCGTACGTCAACGTGCTGGGCGATCCGCAGGACGGCATGAAGAACAACTTCATGGCCGCCCAGGGCAAGCCGCTGTACGACGGTCTCTGCGTCGCCTGCCACGGCGTGGACGGCAAGGGCAACCCGGAACTGGGCGCGCCCGACCTGACCGACGACTACTGGTTGTACGGCAACAGCAGGGACAGCCTGCGCAAGACGATCACGCAGGGACGCCATGGCGTGATGCCCGCCCACCGCGAACTGCTGGGCGAGACGCGCGCACGCCTGGTGGCCTCGTATGTCTGGTCGCTGTCGCACAAGGAAGCGCAGACGGCCACTGGCGCGCGATGACCGACTTCACCGCGCCGCGCCCCGATCATCCGCCCCGGCCGCTCGTGCAGCGCGCCGGCGCGGTGCTCTGGCCCAGCTTCTTCGCCGCCGGCATGGCGACGATGGTGTTCTTCGCCTTCGTCGACCCGCTGACGCTGCGCGACATGACCTTCCCCGACCTGGCGATCAGCCGCGAACTCGGCTACACGCTGGGCTTCTTCATGTTCTGGCTGGCGACGGCGTCCAGCAGCCTGTTCACCTGGATCCTGCTGCGTCCCGCCAGCCGCTTCAACCGCGCGCTGAAGCCGGACTAGGCCTGCGACAAACCGTCGCTCCCTCGCGCAGCCCCGCGGCGCGAGCATGACGCCAGCCACGACAGACACTGCCATGTCCACGCCAGCCCCGCCTTCCGCTCCCTCCGACAGCAAGCGCCGCATTCCGCTGGACGTGGTGGATGCGCAGGGCAATTCGTTCTACGCCAGCGAGCGCAAGGTCTATCCGCGCGACGTGGCAGGTCCGCTCAACCGCCTGCGCGTGGCCGCGGTGTGGTGGCTGCTGGGCATGTACTACGTGTTCCCGTGGCTGACGTGGGATGGCCGCCAGGCCGTGCTGTTCGACCTGCCGGCACGCAAGTTCTACGTGTTCGGCCTGGTGTTCTGGCCGCAGGACTTCCTGTTCCTGTCCATGCTGCTGATCATCGCGGCCATGGCGCTGTTCTTCTTCACCGCGCTCGCCGGCCGCCTCTGGTGCGGCTACGCATGCCCGCAGACGGTGTGGACGGAAGTGTTCCTGTGGATGGAGCGCTGGACCGAAGGCGACCGCAGCGCGCGCATGAAGCTGGACGCGGCGCCGTGGAGCGCCAACAAGTGGCTGCGCAAGGGCGGCAAGCACCTGTTGTGGGCCGCGTTCGCGCTGTGGACCGGCTTCACCTTCGTCGGCTTCTTCACTCCGGTCCTCGACCTCGGTGCGCGCCTGTGGCCGTTCGCATGGAGCGGCTGGGAGACCTTCTGGGTGCTCTTCTACGCGCTGGCCACGTGGGGCTTCGCCGGCTTCCTGCGCGAGCAGGTCTGCAAGTACATGTGCCCGTATGCGCGCTTCCAGAGCGCGATGTTCGACCGCAACACACTGATCATCGGCTACGACCCGATGCGCGGCGAGCCGCGCGGTCCCCGCAAGCGCGGCCTGGGCAGCGTGCTGGAGCGCGCACGCGGCCTGCTGGACCAGGTGACCGCCTACGACTACGTGATGCGCGCCAATGCGCATCCCAGCGCCGCCGACCAGCGGCTCGGTGCGCACGGCACCATCACCTTCGCCGGGGCCGGCGTGGTGGTCGAACCGCTGCCGAAGTTCCTGCCCGACCAGCTGGGCGACTGCATCGACTGCACGATCTGCGTGCAGGTCTGCCCCACCGGCATCGACATCCGCAACGGCCTGCAGTACGAGTGCATCGCCTGCGGCGCCTGCATCGACGCCTGCAACGACGTGATGGACAAGATGGGCTATCCGCAGGGCCTGATCCGCTACACCACGCAGAACGCGATCGACGGCAGGCCGTCGAAGGTGTTGCGGCCGCGCATCGCCGTCTACGGCGCGCTGCTGCTGGCGCTGGTCGCCGCCTGGAGCTGGGGCGTGTTCAACCGCGACGTGCTGATCGCAGAGGTACTGCGCGACCGCAACGCGCTGTATCGCGAGGTCGCCAGCGACCGGGTCGAGAACAGCTACACGCTCAAGCTGGTGAACAAGGACCAGCTGCCGCATCGCTACCTCGTGACGCTGGCATCGGATTCGCCCGGCATCCGCCTGCGCGACGGCGAGCTGTCGGTGCGTGCGGCACCCGAAGAGGTGCTCTCGCTCGCCGTCACCGCCACCGCGCCTTCCACCCTGCACGGCCGCCACGCCGTGACATTCATCGTCCGCGATGTCGATACCGGCACCGAGAAGACCGTGGACAGCAGCTACTTCGGACCGAGCCCATGACCACAAACCCCGTCTGCCACGCCGGCAATGCCCGCCCGTTCTGGAAAGAGCCGATGGTGTGGCTGGTGTGGGGCCTGCCACTGGCCTCGGTCGTCGCCGGCCTCTGGCTGGTGGTGACCGCCGTGCGCGCCGGTGGCGCCGATCCCGTCATCGACGAGGTGCAGCGCGTGTCGCAGATCCAGACCACCGACCTGGGACCCGACGAGCGCGCCGCGCAGCGCCGTCTCAGCGCCATCGTGCAGGTCCGCCCCGATCATGTGGAACTGACCGCGGTGACCGGCGAGTTCGAACGCGACGCCGGACTCGTGCTGGTCATGACCCATCCCACCGACGCCGCGCAGGACCTGCGCCTGCCGCTGGCGCGCACGACCACCGGCTGGACGGCACCGGTCGACGTCGACACGCGACACGACTGGAACGTGCAACTGGCGCCCGAGAACAATCACTGGCGCATCCGTGGCCGCCTGCAGAAAGACACGCAGGCCTCGCGCTTGGCGCCGTCGCTCGGGGGCGGTTGAGCCCGGCCATGGACGCGCGCGTGATGCCCTGCCATCACTGCGGCGAACCGGTCGCCTGCGGCCAGCCCATCACGGCGGGCGAGCACGCGTTCTGCTGCGAAGGGTGCGCCGCCGCCGCGGCGTGGATCCAGGACGCGGACCTGGGTAGCTACTACCGCCTGCGCAGCGCGAACGCCAACCGTGTGCAGGCCGACCGGCTGGACCTGGAGAGCTGGGACCGCGCCGAGTTGCTGGACGAACACAGCCGGGCGGTCGAAGGCGGCCGCGAGATCGTGCTGCTGACCGACGGCATGCGTTGCGCCGCCTGCGCCTGGCTGATCGATCGTGCACTGGCGCGTGAGGCCGGCGTGCTCGACATCACGGCCAACGCCGTCACCGGCCGCATCCGCATCGCCTGGGATCCGGCGCGCACGCCGTTGTCCGCCCTGCTGCAGCGACTGGCGATGCTCGGCTACCGGCCGTACCTGGCCACCGGCGATGCGCGCGAACAGGCGCGGCTGTCCGAACGCCGCCGCTGGCTGCTTCGGCTGGGCGTGGCCGGGCTCGGTTCGCTGCAGGCGATGATGCTGGCCGAGGCGTTGTACCTCGACGTCAACGCGACGATGCCGCTGCCGACACGCGACCTGTTCCGCTGGCTGACGTTCCTGGTCAGCACGCCGGTGGTGTTCTACAGCGGCTGGCCGTTCCTGGCCGGCATGGCGCGCGAGCTGCGCGCGCGCCACGTGGGCATGGATACGCTGATCGCCAGCTCCACCCTGCTCGCCTATCTCGCCAGCCTGGTCGAGACGATCCGCGGCGGCACGCACGTCTGGTACGACGCGGCGGTGATGTTCGTTTTCCTGCTGCTGGCCGCGCGCATGCTGGAGCAGCGCGCGCGCAACGTCGCCACCGCGCAGGTCGATGCGCTGGCGCGGGCGCAGCCGGTGTTCGCGATCCGCGAACGCGACGACGGCACGCGCGAATCGGTGCCGCCATCGGCGCTGCGCGTGGCGGACGTGGTCTGCGTGTCCGCCGGCGACGGCGTGCCCGCCGACGGCGTACTGCTCGACGCTGCGGCCGACTTCGAGGAAGCCCTGCTGACCGGCGAATCGCGCCCGGTACGCCGCCATGCCGGCGAGACGGTGTACGCCGGCACGACCTGCCGCGAGCGGCCCGCGCGCCTGCGCGTGACCGCCACCGGCCCCTCGACGCGGCTGTCGCAGCTCGCCGGGCTGGTCGATCGTGCACAGAGCCACCGCCCGCCGCTGGCGCGCGTCGCCGACCGCGTGGGTCGCCATTTCGTGGTGACGCTGCTGGTGTTGGCGGTGTGCGTCTACGTCGGCTGGCGGATCCACCAGCCCGAGCGCGCATTCGAAGTGACGCTGGCGCTGCTGGTGATCAGCTGCCCCTGCGCACTGTCGTTGTCGGTGCCGGCGGTACTCGCCGCCGCGCATGGCGCGCTGGCGCGCTGCGGCGTGCTGGCCACGCGACCGGAAGCACTGGACACGCTGGCGCGCGCCACCGATGTGGTCTTCGACAAGACCGGGACGCTGAGCGACGGGCGTCCTGCGCGCGTCGCCGTGGACGTGTCCGACGGCCTGGATGCGGAAGCGGCCACGCGCGTGGTCGCGGCGCTGGAGAAGGACAGCGGGCATCCGATCGCCGCCGCCTTCGCGGACATCGACGTGCGCGACATGGCACGGAGCGTCGTCGCCCGCGCCGGCCTGGGCGTGGAAGGCGATGTCGACGGTCGGCACTGGCGCTTCGGGCGCGCCGAGTGGGCAGCCGGCCGCGCCGACGATGGCGCGTTGTGGCTGGGCGACGGCACCCGCGGCGTGGCCCGCTTCACCCTGGACGAGAGACCACGCGACGATGCCGCCGCCGCCATCACCGCGCTGCGTGCGCAGGGCATGCGGATCCATCTCGCCAGTGGCGATGGCGAAGACGCGGTACAACGTCTGGCGCGCATGCTGGGCATCGACGCGACGCTGTCCCGCCAGTCGCCGGAGGACAAGCTGGCGCGCGTTCGGCGATTGCAGGCGGAAGGCCGCATCGTCGCGATGGTCGGCGATGGCCTGAACGATGCCCCGGTGCTGGCCGGCGCGGACGTGTCCATCGCCATGGGAGAAGGCGCGCCGCTGGCGCAGCAGGCGGCGGATCTGGTCGCCACCGGCCCCTCGCTGCTGCGCATCGCCGATGCGGTGCGCATCGCGCGCCTGTCGCGCCGGCTGGTGAAGCAGAACCTGCTCTGGTCCGCCGGCTACAACCTGCTCGCCGTGCCGCTGGCGGCGGCCGGCATGGTGACGCCTTGGATCGCGGCGGTGGGGATGGCGGTATCCTCGCTGGTGGTGACCCTCAACGCGCTGCGGTTGGCGCGCACGTCCACGGAGATGGCGGCATGAACATCCTGCTGATGCTGTTGCCGATCAGCCTGGTCCTGCTGGCGCTGGCCATCGCGGCGTTCGCGTGGGCGGTGCGCGAGGGCCAGTTCGACGATCTCGACACGCCCGCGCTGGACATCCTCGACGACGCACCGGCGAAGCCGCGAGCGCCCGCCGCGCCACCCGTCCGCGAAGGCGACGATGGCGCCTGACGTGCCGGTCCTGCTCGCCGCGCTGCTGGCCGGCCTGGTGGGCAGCACGCATTGCGCGGTGATGTGCGGCGGCATCGCCACCGGCTTCTCCGCCGTGTCGTCCCGCCCGGGCTGGGGCAGCGCACTGCAGCTCAATCTTGGACGCGTCGCCGGCTACACGCTGGCAGGCGCGCTGGTCGGTGCGTTCGGCGGTGGCCTGCTGTCGCTGGCACGGCACGAGACCGCTGTGCTCGCCATGCGCGTCGGTGTGGGACTGGCCCTGGTGGTGCTGGCGCTGCGCCTGTTCGACCAGCGCGGCCGGCTCGATGTCCTCGCCCGTCCCGGCGCGAAGGTGTGGCACGCGCTGCGCCCGCTGCATGCGCGCGTGCTGCCGGCCGATACGCTGCCGCGCAGGCTGGCGGCGGGCGCGCTGTGGGGCTGGCTGCCGTGCGGGCTGAGCCTGGGCCTGCTGACGGTGGCGTGGCTGCAGGCCAACGCGCGCGATGCCGCGATGACGATGGCGATGTTCGGCCTGGGCACGCTGCCGATGATGGTGACGCTGACCTGGTCCGGCGCGCGTCTCGGTCGCCACTGGCAGCGCGCGTCGGTGCGCCGCACGGCGGCCGGCTTCGTGCTCTTCGCGGGCGTGCTGACGATCGCCTCGCCGTGGCTGATGCGGCATCCCGCCCTCCATGGCGTCCTCGCGGCCCTGGGCTGCCAGCCGCTCCCGGCATGACGGAGAACGCCGCCGACATGCCGACGGGGGCCGCGGCAAAGGCTCGCCTGCAGGCGCTGGGCGCCGTGGCGCGCGGGCCGTTGCATGCGGCCAGCGTGCTCGCCATCCTCGGCGGCGTCCTGGTGGTGCCGCAGGCGGCGCTGATCGCGTGGTGCGTACAGCGCGGCCTGGTCGAGGACGCCGCGCCCGCTTCGCTGCTCCCGCTGCTCGGCGGCTTGCTGGCCACGCTGCTGCTGCGCGCGGTCCTGGGCTGGTCCGGCCGCCGTCTCGCCGACCGCGCTGTCGAGCGGATCCGCATGGACCTGCGCGCCCGCATCGCGCGTGGGCTGGTCGCACGCGGGCCGGCGTGGGTGCGGTCGCAGCAGAGCGGCGCGCTCGCCGAGCGGATGGGCACGCACGTCGACGCCCTGGAAGGCTACTTCGGCGGCTTCGTGCCGCTGCGGGCGGAAGTGGTGGGCGTGCCACTGGCGATCCTGGTGGCCGTGTTCGTCGTCGACCGCACCGTCGGCGTCGTGCTGCTGCTGACGATGCCGCTGGTGCCGGTCTTCATGATGCTGGTCGGCTGGGGCGCGCAGGCAGCCAGCCAGCGGCAGTTGCAGGCCCTTACCCGCATGGGTGGCCACTTCGCCGATCGTCTGCGCGGCCTGGGACTGATCCGTGTGTATGGTCGAGGCGAAGCGGAACTGCGCGGCATCCGCACCGCCGCCGAGGAACTGCGCGTGCGCAGCCTGCGCGTGCTGCGGATCGCCTTCCTGTCGTCGGCGGTGCTGGAGTTCTTCGCTTCGCTCAGCGTAGCGATGATCGCGCTGTACCTGGGCCTGACCTACCTCGGCATGCTCGACCTGCGCGGCGCACCGCTGACCCTCGGCACGGGCGTGTTCTGCCTGCTGCTGGCACCGGAGTTCTACGCGCCGCTGCGGCGGCTCGCCACGCATTACCACGACCGTGCCGCGGCGCTGGCGGCGATGGACGACATCGCGCCGGTGCTGGATGACGATGCGTCGACCGTGCCCGATATCGGCGCGACGACGTCCCCCGCCCCGCCGTCGTCGCTGGTCAGCGCGCGCGGGCTCGCGCTGCGTCACGCCGGCGGCGCACACGATGTGCTGGGCGACATCGCGCTGGACCTGCACCGCGACCAGCATGTCGCATTGACCGGCACCAGCGGCGACGGCAAGAGCACGCTGCTGGAGGCGCTGGCCGGCTGGCTGCCAGCGCATCAAGGCACCCTGGTGCGTGCCCCCGGCCTGCGCATCGGCTATGCGCCGCAGCGCCCGTTCCTGTTCGCCGGCAGCCTGCGCGACAACCTGCGTATGGCCAGGCCCGATGCCAGCGACGCGGAACTGGAGCAGGCGGCCGACGCCGCCCAGGTCATGCGCTTCGCGTCGCGCCTGCCGGAGGGACTGGACACCGTGATCGGCGAGCGCGGCTTCGGGCTGTCCGGCGGCGAGGCGCGCCGTGTCGCGCTGGCACGCGTCTTCCTGCGCGACCCCGACCTGCTGTTGCTCGACGAACCCACCGCCTTCCTCGATCCCGACACCGAGGCCGCAGTGCTGCAGTCGATCCGGCAGTTCGCTCGCGGCCGCGGCGTGCTGATGGCGACCCACAGTCCGGCGGCACAGGCATCCATGGCGCAGGTCTGGCAGATGCGGGGCGGCCGCCTGCACACGGAGACCGCGCCGTGAGCCCGCACAAGGACGACGCCGCGACCACGCTGCGCGACGTGCTGGCGAGGCATCGCCCGCGCATCGCACTGGCCATCGTCCTGCTGTTGCTGACCCTGCTGGCGGGCACCGCCCTGCTCGGCCTTTCCGGGCACTTCCTCACCGCCGCCGCATTGGCGGGCAGCGCGGCGATCGGCTTCAACTTCTTCGGGCCGTCGGCGGGCATCCGCGCACTGACCTTCGTGCGCATCCTGTCGCGCTACGGCGAGAAGCTGTTCGGCCACGACGTGACGCTGCGGATCGCCCGCGACCTGCGCGCCTGGTTCTTCGCCCGCGCATTGCCGCTGGCGCCTCTGGGACTCGGGCGCTTCCGCGTCGGCGAGCTGATGTCGCGGCTGATGGCGGACATCGATGCGGTCGATGGCTTGCTGGTGCGTGCGTTCGGCCCGCTGGTCGCCGTGCTGGCGCTGTGCCTGCTCGCGACGGGAGTGGCCGCGGCCGTACTGCCCCTTGCCGGCGTCGTGCTGCTGGTCGCACTGACCCTGATCGCCGCGCTGGCGCCATGGCTGGCGTCGCGCCGCGTCGCGTCCCTGGAAGACGAACGCGCGGACGCCCGGACGCGCCTGCGCGCCACCGTGCAGGAAGGCATCGAAGGCCAGCAGGACCTGGTGGCGATGGACGCGACCGCGGCGTGGCTCGACGCGCTGGATGCACGCAGCCGCGACGTCGCGCGCTGGGAGGAGCGGCGCAAGCAACACTTGGCGCTGGCGACGCTCGCCCATGCGCTGGTCACGGCGCTGACGCTGCCCGCGATGCTGTGGGTCATGCTGTCGGCCGTGCATGCGGGGCGTCTCGGTGCCGCGGCCGCCGGAGGGCTGTTCTTCATGACGGTCGCGGTACTGGACGCCTGCACCGCGATCGCGCCCGCATGGCAGGCCTGGCGCGCGGCCACCGTGGCCGCGCGGCGGCTGCAGGACGTGGTCGATCCTCCGGCGGAGCGTGGCGTCGCTGGCGCGCTATCGCCCGCCGCGCACGGCGCGCTGGACCTGCAGCAGGTTTCGTTCGCATGGCCGGGCACGACCCGGCGCGTACTCGACGGCGCCAGCCTGCACGTCGCTCCCGGCGAGCGCGTGCTGGTCGCGGGCGACAGCGGCGAAGGCAAGTCGTCGCTGCTGGCGCTCGTGCTTGGATTGCAGGTACCGCAGGCAGGGACGGTCGCGTTCGCCGGCGACGAACTGGCCACCCTGGAACCGGCGCAGTGGCGCGCGCGTATGGCATGGCTGCCGCAGGATGCGCCCGTGTTCTCCGGCAGCGTGCGCGAGAACCTGCATCTCGGCGATCCCGATGCCGACGATGCGCGCCTGTGGCAGGTACTGGCGCAGGTGAAGCTCGATGTCCGCTTCCGCGACACCGGCCTGGATACCTGGGTCGGCGAGAACGGCGCCACGCTGTCGGCCGGCCAGTCGCGCCGCCTCGCCCTGGCCCGCGCCTTGCTGCGCGACGCGCCGCTGTTGCTGCTCGACGAGCCGACCGAAGGCCTCGACCAGGACACCGCCGACGCGTTGATGCGCGACGTCGCGGAGGCCGGCGCAGGGCGCAGCATGCTGATCATCAGCCATGGGGTGTTGCCGGAAGGCGTGGTGGATGCGTGCTACCGGTTGCGGGACGGGAAACTTCTGCGGGAAGCCGCGTCCGGCTCGTTGTAGGAGCGACGTCAGTCGCGACCGTGGAAATGGAACAAGGATGATCTGCGGCCGCGACTGACGTCGCTCCTACAGAAGGCCCCCAACCTCAGGCCCGCGCCTCGGCCAACGCATCCAGCCGCGTCCGGTCGAGCAGCCGCACATGATGCGGATCGTCGGTGGCGATGCTGCCTTCCTGGCGCAGGCGGGTGAAGCTGCGGCTGACGGTTTCCACGGTCAGGCCCAGGTAGTCGGCGATATCGGTGCGCGTCATCGGCAGGATCACTTCGCTGTCGTCCTGGCCCTGACGCTGGCGGCGCTGCGCCATGTCGACCAGGAAGCCGGCCAGCCGCTCCATCGGATTGAGCCGGGCGAGCGCCATCAGGTTGCCGCGGGTCGCGTCCAGTTCCACGCAGGCACGTTCCAGCAGCTCGCGCTCCAGTTCCGGGTGGTCGTGGCACAGGCTGCGCATGTCGGCCATCGAGAACTCGCACAACGTGCTGTCGGTGATCGCCTCGATCGTGTGCTTGTAGTGCGACGTGCCGGAGAAGCCGATGAAATCGCCCGGCATCAGGAACCCGGCCACCAGCCGGCGCCCGTCCGGCAGCAGCCGGATCCGGCGCAGCGCGCCCTTGGTCACCGTGAACACGCCCCGGCGCGGCTCGCCTTCGCGGACCAGCGCTTCGCCGGCCTTCAGCCGGGCGTCGTCGGCGAGCGCCTCCATCGCATGGGCCTTGGAGACCGGCAGGGCCGAGCAGACCGCGAGGTGCCGCACCAGGCAGCCGCTGCACCCGCCGGAGGTCTGGCACACCACGCCGCCGGCGGGTGCCGGGCGCACCGGAGCGTCGTTCTGGCGGAGGATGCGAAGGCTCATGGCGGTCGGCTACGTAGGTCTTCGAAGGGGATGATACGCCTCGGAAAACCGCTATTACGGCGCTGCGACAATCGGTCGCAGACCCGGCTTTCAGCGCCGATTCCCCCATTCAGGCCCGGATTCGGTTACAGTGCGCGCCGCTTGCCTGCGGCCGTTCGTTTCCCCGATGGTCCGCCGGCGCAGGGAATTCCACGCGAACTCCCGCGCCCGCTCCGCTCCGACTTCTTTCGTTGCGCAAGCCCGGAACCGCCGTTGTGGCGCTTCCGCACCCCTTCTCGCAGCGCGGTTTCAGGGAACGCTTCGAGTCACGGTCTTGCCGCATTCCGCGCGTCCTACGTTGCCGCACATCGCTGTGCCGGCGTTGCGTGCCTATCCGGCCGGCCGGCTTTGGAGCTTCGACAATGACGTTTGAAAACCTTGGCCTCGCGCCTGCCCTGCTGCGCGCGCTGGACGAACAGGGCTACACCCAGCCCACCCCCATCCAGGAACAGGCCATCCCGCTGGCCCTGGCCGGCCACGACCTGCTGGCAGGCGCCCAGACCGGCACCGGCAAGACCGCCGCGTTCGGCCTGCCGCTGATCCAGTACCTGGCGACCACCCCGCAGGAAGTGCAGCGCGGGGGCCCGCGCAAGCCGCGCGCGCTGGTGCTGACCCCCACCCGCGAGCTGGCCGTGCAGGTGCACGACAGCCTGCGTGGCTACGGCAAGTACCTGCGCATCCCCAGCACCACCATCTACGGCGGCGTCGGCATGGGCAACCAGCTGGACGCGCTGCGCCGTGGCGTGGACCTGGTGATCGCCTGCCCGGGCCGCCTGATCGACCACCTCGAGCGCCGCAGCGTGGATCTGTCCGGCATTGAAGTGCTGGTGCTGGACGAAGCCGACCGCATGCTCGACATGGGCTTCCTGCCGTCGATCAAGCGCATCCTCGCCAAGCTGCCGCGCCAGAACCGCCAGACCATGCTGTTCTCCGCCACCTTCGCCGATCCGATCCGCGAGCTGGCGCTGGAGTTCATGCACGATCCGAAGCAGATCCAGGTGACGCCGCGCAACACCGTGGCGGAAACCATCACCCACCGCGTGCATCCGGTCGACGGCAGCCGCAAGCGCGACCTGCTGCTGCACCTGCTGGCGCAGGACAGCCGCCTGCAGACGCTGGTGTTCGCCCGCACCAAGCACGGCAGCGACAAGCTGGCCACGTTCCTGGAGAAGAGCGGCATCAAGACCGCGGCGATCCATGGCAACAAGTCGCAGGGTGCGCGCCAGCGCGCGCTGAGCGACTTCAAGGCCGGCCGCATCAACGTGCTGGTCGCCACCGACATCGCCGCGCGCGGCATCGACATCGACCAGCTGCCGCAGGTGATCAACTTCGACCTGCCGATGGTGGCGGAGGACTACGTGCACCGCATCGGCCGCACCGGCCGCAACGGCTCGACCGGCCAGGCGATCTCGCTGGTGGCGCAGGACGAAGCCAAGTACCTGCGCGCGATCGTGCGCCTGCTCAACCGCGACATGGACATCCGCGACGTGCCCGGCTTCGAGCTGCAGACCCCGATCCGCTGGGGCAACAGCGCCCCCGGCAAGGCCGAACAGCCCGCCGGCGAACGCACCCCGCGTCGCAACGGCCCGCAGAAGCACGCGCGCCGTCCGCACGGCGATGCGCCGCGCCACGCGCATGCCGGCCCGAAGAAGCATGGTGGCCAGCGCCGTGACGGTGGCCGTCCGGGTGGCGCCCGCCAAGGCCAGGGCCAGTCGCGCCCGGCCCGCTAAGCCGACCCCTGCGCGCGATCCCCTTCCGGGGGCCGCGCGCTTCATCGATCCGGACAACAACGCATGGACATCTTCAAGGTCTTTACCGTGGAAGCCGCGCATCGCCTGCCGCACGTGCCGGAAGGCCACAAGTGCGCACGCCTGCATGGCCACTCGTTCCGCATCGAACTGCACCTGTCCGGTCCGGTCGACCCGCAGGCGGGCTGGGTGATGGACTTCGCCGACGTCAAGGCCGCCTTCAAGCCGATCTACGACCGGCTGGACCACCACTATCTCAACGACATCCCCGGCCTGGAAAATCCGACCAGCGAGCAGCTCGCGAAGTGGATCTGGGACCAGGCCAAGCCGGTGCTGCCGTTGCTCAGCACCGTGGTGGTGCACGAAACCTGCACGTCCGGCTGCCGCTACAGCGGCGCCTGACGTAGGAAACCGGTTTCATACCACCCCATACAAGCGTTTGATTTTTAACGGCTCCTGACCGTTCGTCGGATTTCCGTACGCCCGATATTGCACTGCAACATGGACGGGTCTATGCTGCATCGCAACAGACGGGAATCCCTTTTCAGGAGCACGCCATGACCACGCAATTCAACGAAAGCTTCAGCCAGTTCACGCACCAGTTCGCCGCCGCCGCCTCGCGCGCCAACCGCCTGGCCCTGGAAAGCGCCGAGACCGTGTTCGGCGTGCAGCTGAAGACGTTCGAAAAGAACATCGACGCCACCAACGCCTTCTTCGGCGAACTGGCCGAGACCCGCGACCTGGACGGTTACAAGACGCTGTGGCCGAAGGGCCTGCAGGTCGCCAAGGACAACGCCGAGCGCGTCGTCGCTGCCAGCCAGGAAGTGTTCGGCCTGAGCCTCAAGACTGGTGAAGCCTTCGGCCAGCTGGTGAAGACCCAGTTCGAAACCGCGACCGACAACGTCCAGGCCTCCGTGGCCAAGGCGACCAAGGCCGCCAAGGGCAAGTAAGACCCGCCCGTTCCATCGCTTATTGCGCGGCTCCCCCTCCCTCCGCGCAGCCGACCCGGCAGCCCCCACGCTGCCGGGTTTTTTATTGCCCGTCGCGCGCGCCGTGGGCAGGCGTGGCGGGGTTGGACGGGCGCGTGCCGCGCGTCATGGGATCGTGCGCCTGACGCCCGTTACGGCGTCATGCGCTCGGCCTGGAGATGACGGGCCTGCTCGATCGCGCTGGCGCCAGGCGCGTACGGCAGCCGCCCCCAGCACGGTACCGGCAGGCGCGCGGACAGGAGAGCGAAGTTCTCGTCACGGCGCTCCATGTCCGGATCGACTTCATTGGCGATCCAGCCGATCAGCCGCGCACCGTCGTCCTGGATCGCCCGCGCGCTGAGCCGCGCATGGTTGATGCAACCCAACCGCATGCCCACCACCAGCACCACCGGCAGACGCAGTTCCTGCACCAGGTGGCGCTGGTCCAGGGTCGCGGTCAGCGGCGCGGCCCAGCCGCCGACGCCCTCGACCAGCACCAGGTCGGCCAGCGGGTGCAACCGCTCGAATGCCGAGACCAGCACGCCGAGCTGCACATCCACGCCGGCATCGCGCGCCGCGATTTCCGGCGCCAGCGGCGCGGGCAGCGCATACGGATTGAGATCGTCGTACGGCGGCACCGGGTCGCTGGCCGCCTGCAGCGCGAGCGCATCGTCGTTGCGCCAGCCTTCCGGCGTCGACGTGCAGCCGCTGGCGACCGGCTTCATGCCGACCGCGCGCATTCCACGCGCACGGAATGCGTGCAACAGCGCCGCGCTGGCGACGGTCTTGCCGACGCCGGTATCGGTCCCGGTGACGAACAACCGGTCCATCTGCCTATCCATCCGCATGCGCCGGCCAGCGTCCGGCGCCCCAGCGTTGCCCGCGCACGTGCACCAGGCCGGCGAACGACAACAGGAAGTACACGCAGCCCGGCAGCGCGACCTGCCACGAGCGCGACTGTTCGCCCAGCAGCAACGCGATCAGCACGGAGACCAGGCTGACCAGCACGAAATAGGCGTGGGACGCCACTTCCCCGGCGGCGTTGGACGCGGCTTCGCCATCCAGTCCCAGCCGTCGGCGCGCACGCCACGCCAGCACGTACAGGCCGCCGATGCAGGCGGACATCGATGCGAACGCCAACCCGTAGAACACGAACATGAAGGCCAGCGGCCGCGGCCCGTTCGCGTCGGACAGGGGCATCGGCAACCAGCCGCCGGTGATCCAGCCGAAGAAGGTGCCCAGCAGCAACCGCAGCGGATACACGTAGATCAGCACCAGGAACACCAGCAGCAGGCTCAACAGCGTCGCCGGCACGGTGCCCAGGCGATAGCGGCGGCTCCAGCGCACGTGCGCGTACCAGAACATCGCCACCATTGCGAAACTCGCCGCGAACGCCGGCACGTTCTTCAGCGCCTGCAGCAGGCCGTCCATGCTGTCGGGAATCCGCTCGACCGAGATCACGAGCAACGTCACCGCGAACGCGAACGCGGCGTCGACGAACGCCTCCAGCCGCGTCACGCCGTGGCCGCGCCAGCCCGCTCCGTCCTCATCGTCGCGCATGTATCCCGTCCCCCGTCGCCCGCACAAGGCCCCACTTGTGTGACACATCATATCGGGCCACCCCACAGGCACGGGGAGTAGAATCGAAACCATGTCATTCACTTCCCAGACGCTGACCGGCAGCAAGCCGGAACAATACGCACAGCTGGCCGAACAGGCCCGCGCCCTGCTGGCCGGCGAGCCCGACCGCATCGCCAACGCGGCCAACCTGGCGGCCCTGCTGTACCACGCCCTGCCCGACTTCAACTGGGCGGGCTTCTACTTCTTCGATGGCCGGGAATTGGTGGTCGGTCCGTTTCAGGGACTACCAGCCTGCGTGCGGATCCCGTTGGACAAGGGGGTCTGCGGAGCCGCCGCACGCACCCGCCAGACCCAGCGCGTGGACGACGTGGAAGCCTTCCCGGGCCACATCGCCTGCGATTCCGCATCGCGCTCGGAACTGGTGGTACCGCTGGTGAAAGGGGACGAACTGGTCGGCGTGCTCGACCTGGACAGCCCACGCCTGGCGCGCTTCGATGCCGACGACCAGGCGGGCATGGAACGCATCGCCGCCATCTTCGTGGATTCGCTGACATGACAGGCACCAAGCTGCGCAACATCGGCCCCAAGTCCGCCGCCTGGCTGCGCCAGGTCGGCCTGCGCACGCAGGAGGACCTCGAGGGCGTAGGCGCGGTGGAAGCCTTCATCCGGGTCAAGCGTGCGGGGTTCCGCCCCAGCCTCAACCTGCTGTATGCGCTGGAAGGCGCGCTGCTCGACTGTCACTGGCAACAGCTCCCCGAAGATCGCCGCAGCCAGTTGCTGGTGGCCTATGAAGCCGCCGCGGCGCTGCTGCCGCCCCCGCGCGGCCGCCCCGCCGCCGGACCGGTGACGACCACGCACACCGAACGCGAAGAGGACGCGGGCCCGTCACTCAATCTGTTCGACTCGCCCGGCGGCGAGGACTGACACTGCCGTAGCGTCGCCCGCTCGACGCCGCACGCCGTCCGTTCCCCGAGAGCAGCGGAGCAAGCGCCGCTCCACGCCGTGCGGATGCTTCCCGTATACTGCGCGCGCTTTCAGGTGACCCGCGGCGTGTCCGCCCAGGGTTGAAACGGGAAGCCGGTGGACCGCGCAGGCGGCATTCCGGCGCTGCCCCCGCAACGGTAGGCGACGACAACCGCGGCATCGGCCACTGTGCGATCCATGCATGGGAAGGCGCCCCGGCAGCGTGCATGGCGCACGCCTTCGCAAGCCCGGAGACCGGCCCGGAAGTCCACTGGTTGCGATGCGGAGGGCGTCGCGGCGTGCTGCGCCGCCGTTCGCCTGCTGCGCTGTCCGCTACGCTCCCTCTCCGTCATCGCAACTCCATGCCTAGTAATGCGCGCGGGGCGCGCGATGGAGTCGAATCCGATGTACAGCCGTCATTCCCTTTCCCTTCTGGCCACGGCGGTCGCGCTGGCACTACCGTTCGCCGCGTACGCGCAGGAGGCCACCGACCTGGACGAGATCGTCGTCACCGGCACGCGCACCGACGTCGCCGTGCGCGACAGCCTGGCGCCGGTGCAGGTCATCGGCCGCGAGGAGATCGAGCGCAGCCAGTCGCGCTCGCTGGTCGACCTGCTGAAGGGCCGCGCCGGCATCGGCTTCACCAACCAGGGCGGCCTGGGCAAGCTGAGCACCCTCAACATCCGGGGTACCGAATCCGACCATGTGCTGGTGCTGGTCGACGGCATCCGCATCGGTTCGGCGACCGCCGGCCTGGCGTCGTTCCAGGACCTGCCAGTCGACCAGATCGAGCGCATCGAGATCGTCCGCGGTCCGCGCTCCAGCCTGTACGGCTCGGAGGCGATCGGCGGCGTCATCCAGATCTTTACCCGTCGTGGCACGCAGGGCCTGTCGCGCGAACTGCGCATCGGTGGCGGCAGCCACAACCTGCGCGAAGCCAGCGGCGGCTTCGCCTACGGCGGCGAGCGTGGCTGGATCGGCGCCAATGCCGCCTACCAGGAAACCGACGGCATCAACGCCTGCCGTGGCTCGGGCACGCTGTTCCAGGGCTGTTTCACCGACGAGCCGGACGACGACGGCTACCGCAACGTCTCGCTCAACGTGCGCGCCGGCTACAAGCTGACCGATACGCTGACGCTGGAAGGCCACGCGCTGAATGCCGATGCCTTCAACGAATTCGACGGCAGCATCTACGGCGGCAACGAAGCCGACAACGTGCAGCAGGTGCTGGGCAGCAAGCTGACCTGGAAGCCCTCCGGCGCCACCACGCTCACCGCGCAGGTCGGTCGCGCTTCGGACAAGTCGCACAACTACTTCAACGACGGCACGGGCACCGCCCGCCAGGACGTCAGCACGTTCGATACCCGCCGCGATACGGCGTCGCTGCAGGGTGACTTTGCGTTCGGTGAGCAGCACGTGCTGACGGCCGGTGCCGACTGGCAGCGCGACGAAGTCACCAGCAGCGTCGATTTCGTCAACGACACCGTCGGCGTGCCGGTGGACAGTCGCGACAACACCGGCGTCTTCGTCGAATACCAGGGGCGTTTCGGCGCGCACCAGGTGCAGGCCAGCGTGCGCAACGACGACAACGACCAGTTCGGAAACCACGTGACCGGCAATCTCGGCTGGGGCCTCGGCTTCGGCAGCGGCGTCAAGCTGACCGTCAACGCGGGCACCGGCTTCAAGGCGCCGACGTTCAACGACCTGTACTACCCGTTCTCGGGCAACGCGCTGCTGGAACCGGAACGTTCGAAGACCCTCGACATCGGCCTGGCCCAGTACGGCGACGCGTGGAACTGGACGTTCAACGTCTATGAGACCCGCATCGAGGACCTGATCGCGCTGGACAGCAACTGGCTGCCGGCCAACACCGACGAAGCGCGCATCCGTGGCGCCGAACTGACCGGCGCAGTGACGCTGGCCGGCTTCGACATCGCGGCGCAGGTCAGTCACACCGATCCACGCAACCATACTGCCGGCGGCAACTACGACAACCTGCTGGCACGCCGCGCGCGCAACACGGCGCGCGTCGACGTGGACCGCGCGTTCGGCGATTTCCGCATCGGCGTGACCGCCAACGGCGCCAGCCATCGCTACGACAACGCGGCCAACACGGTCCGCCTGTCGGGCTACGGCACGCTGGACCTGCGCCTGGAGTACGCGATCACCGACGAATGGTCGGTGCAGGCGCGTGCGAGCAACGTGTTCGACCGCGACTACGAAACGATCGCCTGGTACAACCAGCCCGGTCGCGAGTACGGCCTGAGCCTGCGCTACCGCGCACGCGACTGATCCGGACGGACCCGGAGAGGCCGGCAATGGACTGTTCCGTTGCCGGCCTTTTTGTTGCCTGCTTACGGAGGTAAACAGGACGTCCCGCTTTCCGTGCCCATGATCATGCAACCTGCTTCTCGTGCGACCGTCGTTCCCACCGATTCCGCCAAGCTGCTGCGCACGCTGTGCAACCACTGGCGGCACAAGTTCGAGATCGAGCGCCCCGATGACGCCCATGCGCGCATCCCGTTCGGCGACTTGGGCCCGGCCGACTTCGCCGTCGAAGGCGACGCCCTGCTGATCACGCTGTACACCCCCGATGCCGAAGCACGAGCGCGCCTGCAGGACGTGATCGCCTCGCACCTGCGCCGCTTCGAGCGCAAC
This sequence comes from Pseudoxanthomonas sp. GW835-FHT14C01, assembly GCF_058793715.1. NCBI lineage: Bacteria > Pseudomonadati > Pseudomonadota > Gammaproteobacteria > Lysobacterales > Lysobacteraceae > Pseudoxanthomonas > Pseudoxanthomonas sp. GW835-FHT14C01. The sequence goes on along the minus strand of NZ_JBXAGB010000001.1, from coordinate 1,487,197 downwards.
GAAGCGCTCGCATTCGACTGGCAGGCGGCCTGAGCCGCGCCTACGCTTCCTGCGGATCGAACAGCCCCGCCTGCACGACCGTTTCGTCGCGGTCGCGGAAGCCGGACAGCCCCACGCCCACCAGGCGATAGCGCGTCGCGGCAGGCAGATCGACACGCTCCCGCAGCGCCAGCGCGATGTCGATGAATTCCTGCTCCGACGCCGGCGGCGATTCCGGGGTGAAGCTGCGCGTCAGGATGCGGAACTGCGAGGTCTTCAGCTTCAGCACCACCGTGCGCCCGACCCGCTCGGTCTTGCGGCTGGCCTGCCACGCCTTTTCGGCGATGCGCACGATGTGCGGCGCCAGCTCGGACAGCGGCAGATCGGTGGCGAACGTGTCTTCGGACGAGATCGACTGCACCGGCTGGTCCGGCTCGACCGGCCGCTCGTCGATGCCGCGCGCGCGCCGGTACAGGCCACCGCCGAAGCTGCCATACCGCGCCTCGAGTTCGTGCTGCGAATAGGCGCGCAGATCGCCGACGGTGTGGATGCCGTCGGCATTGAGCTTGCCCTGCATCACCTTGCCGACGCCGGGAATGCGCTCGACGGGCAGCGGCGTCAGGAACGCCTCCACCTGGTGCGGCCGCAGCACGAACTGTCCATCGGGCTTGCGCCAGTCGGACGCGATCTTGGCCAGGAACTTGTTCGGTGCCACGCCGGCCGACGCGGTCAGCTGCGTCTCTTCGCGGATCTGCGCGCGGATCGTCTCGGCCACGGCGGTCGCGGTCGGCAAGTCGGACTTCGGCACGGTGACGTCGAGATAGGCTTCGTCCAGCGACAGCGGTTCGACCAGGTCGGTGTGGCGCAGGAAGATCTCGCGCACCTGCCGCGACACCGTCTTGTAGCGGACGAAATCCGGCGGCACGAACACCGCCTGCGGGCACAGCCGCTCCGCGCGTACTGCCGGCATCGCCGAGCGCACGCCGAAAACACGCGCCTCGTACGAGGCCGCGCAGACCACCGAACGCTCGCCCCGCCACGCCACCACCACCGGTCGGCCGCGCAGCGACGGATCGTCGCGCTGCTCCACCGACGCGTAGAACGCGTCCATGTCGATGTGGATGATCTTGCGCATCACGCGATGATATCGGCCGCCGTACGCGATCGCATGGATGCGGATGCGAACGATACGGTTGCGTGTGGAGTCGCGGACAGAACGCGCGAAACCCTTGCCGCAATTACGTCGCACCGATGGTACGCCGGCGTATGGAAAAACGCGGTTGATCTGCATCAAGACAAGCGTATGCACATGTGTGCATTATTTGCGCCTTCGCAAAACGGACATCGCAATGAACGCCCCTGCCTCCTTCTCGCGCGAACAGCTGCTGGCCAGCGCGCGCGGTGAACTGTTCGGCCCCGACAGCGGCCGACTTCCGAACGACCCGATGCTGATGTTCGACCGCATCACCGAGATCCGCGAGGACGGCGGCACGCACGGCAAGGGCATGGTGCGCGCGGAGCTCGATATCCATCCCGACCTGTGGTTCTTCCAGTGCCACTTCCTCGGCGATCCGGTGATGCCGGGCTGCCTGGGCCTGGATGCGATGTGGCAGCTGACCGGCTTCTTCCTGACCTGGATCGGCGCGCCAGGCCGCGGCCGCGCCCTCGGCTCCGGCGAAGTGAAGTTCACCGGCCAGGTGCTGCCGACGGCGAAGCGCGTCAGCTACGAGATCGACATCAGTCGCGTGGTCAACCGCAAGCTGGTGCTGGCCGTTGCAGACGGCCGCATGCTCGTGGACGGCCGCGAGATCTACACCGCGCGCCACCTGCGCGTGGGCCTGTTCACGTCGACGGAGAGCTTCTGACCATGCGCCGTGTCGTCATTACCGGCTTCGGCATCACCTCGTGCCTGGGCAACGATGCGGACACCGTATCGGCTGCGTTGCGTGAAGGTCGTTCGGGCATCCGCCACCTTCCGCAGTACGCCGAACTCGGCTTTCGCAGCCAGATCGGCGGCGCGCCCGAGATCGACCTCGACGCGCAGATCGACCGCAAGCAGAAGCGTTTCATGGGCGACGCGGCCGCGTTCGCGCATGTCGCGCTGCGCGACGCGATCACCGATGCCGGCCTGGATGAAAGGCTGGTCAGCCAGCCGCGTACCGGCCTGATCGCCGGCTCCGGCGGCGGTTCGGCGGAATGGCAGATCGAAGCCGCCGATCTGCTGCGCCAGCGCGGCATCCGCAAGGTCGGGCCGTACATGGTGCCGCGCACGATGTGCTCGACGGTGTCGGCCACGCTGGCCACCGCGTTCAAGATCAAGGGCGTCAGCTATTCGATCTCGGCGGCATGCGCGACGTCCGCGCACTGCATCGGCGCCGCGGCGGACCTGATCCGTGCCGGCCGCCAGGACATCGTGTTCGCCGGTGGCGGCGAGGAGTTGCACTGGGCGCTGACGATGATGTTCGATGCCATGGGCGCGCTGTCGAGCAAGCGCAATGACGATCCCGCGCATGCCTCGCGTCCCTACGACGCCGACCGCGACGGCTTCGTCATCGCCGGTGGCGGCGGCATGCTGGTGCTGGAGGACTACAACCACGCGGTGAAGCGCGGCGCGCGCATCCATGCCGAATTGCTCGGTTACGGCGTGACCTCCGACGGCGCCGACATGGTCGCGCCGTCGGGCGAGGGCGCCGTGCGCTGCATGCAGATGGCGCTGGAAGGCGTCACCGCCCCGCTGGACTACCTCAACACGCACGGAACCTCGACGCCGCTGGGCGACGTGATCGAACTCGAGGCGATCCGCAACGCCCTCGGCGACACGCTGCCGCCGATCTCGTCCACCAAGGCGTTGTCGGGCCACTCGCTGGGCGCCGCCAGCGTGCACGAAGCGATCTACTGCCTGCTGATGATGCGCGACGGCTTCATCGCCGGCTCGGCCAACATCGAAACGCTGGACGAGGGCGCTGCGGCCTTCCCCATCGTGCAGGCCAGCCGCGATGCGACGTTGAACACCGTGATGTCGAACAGCTTCGGTTTCGGCGGCACCAACGCCAGCCTGGTGTTCGGCCGGGTGTAACCGGCTCAGCGGACGTCGACCGCGCGACGCCCCAGCGCAGGATCGTCGGTGAAGAAGCCGCCGATCCCCAGCGCGAGGTAGGCGCGGATCTCGGCGACGGATCCTGCTTCGCTGCGCGTACGCGGAGCCTCGCCGTCGCGCAGCGCCTTCGGCAGGAACTGATTCTCCGGCCGGAACGTGTAAGGCCACACCTGCAGTCCCACCTCGCGCGCGTCCGTCATCAGTGGCGTGGCATTCCCCAGTGTGCCGTCTTCCGCGACGGGCATCAGCAACCGCATCCATGGGCCGATGATCTCGGCGTAGCGGGCGATGTCCTTCAGCCCGGCCGGCGTCATCAGGTCGGCATAACGGGTCGGCTTGCCTGCCGCCAGCGCATCGCCTGGCCGGGCATCCGGAGGTCCGAGCAGCTGCAGCAGACGGATGTTCCTGTGCGACGGGCCCAAGTGGTCGCGCAGCGTGCGCAGGTTGGCCTGTTCGAACGACTGGATCACTACCGGCGCCTCACGCGTATACGCATGGGCTGCCAACGTCTCCAGCAGACGCTGCTCCATCGGCAGGCCGATGCGCTGGAAGTGGCTCGGATGCTTGATCTCGGGGATCAGGCCGATGCTGCGGCCGGTGCGCGCTGCCTGCTCCGCTGCCAGTTCGATCACTTCGTCCAGCGTCGCGATCTCGTAGCGCCCATCGTGCGAGGTATCGCGGAGTTCCGACAGGCGCTCGCGCGCACGCAGCGTCTTCAGTTCGGCCAGGGAGAAGTCTTCGGTGAACCAGCCCTCGAACGTCTCCCCATCGATCACCTGCGAGCGCTTGCGCGAAGCGAACTCGGGCCGCTGCGCGACATCGGTGGTACCGCCGATCTCGTTCTCGTGGCGCGCCACCAGCACGCCGTTGCGCGTGGCGACCAGATCCGGCTCGATGTAATCCGCACCATCGGCGATGGCGCGCGCGTATGCGGCCAGCGTGTGCTCGGGCAGGTGCGCACTGGCGCCGCGGTGGGCGATGACGAGTGGCGTGTCCGGGGTGTCGGCGGCCATTGCGGGCAGGAGGGGCGCGACGGCCATCAACAGCGGGAACAAGCGACGGAACGGCATGGCGTAATCCTCATGGGCGCCAGCATGCCATGGGCAGCGCGTAGCCCGGAAAGCACGAAGCCCGGCTTTCACCAGGCTCCGGAGCAACGCGGGAGGAGAGAGGTGCCTCGTTGCAGGACGCATTCTGCGCCCCGCCTGTTACAGGCCGGCGACACCCGTCACCCACGGGTCATGAGGCCACCCACCATGCGAGGACCCGTCCGTGCGGCAGCGCCGCTTGACATCATTACATGTAATGAATAAGTTCGATTTCATGACAGCCGCCCGCCCCGCGATCAAGGCCTCCACGTTGCACGTACGCAACTACCGCGAGCGCATGCGCGAGCAGGGGCTGGTCAAGAAGGACGTGTGGATCCGGCCGGAGTACGCCGAGGAACTGGCGGCGATCGAGAAGGCCATGCGCGACGCCAAACGCGATGCCGGCATCCCCTACCTGCCGGCTCAGCCCATCGAGGCGGGCTGGACGATACCGGCGATACGCCACGCCATCGGCCAGACGAGCGCGGTCCGGGACGGCCTGCTGAGCCTGGAGACCATCGAAGGCGCCGAGCCCAGCCTGCACTTGGTGATGCACGAGTACGGCGACCTGTCGGTGTTCCTGGCCGTCGGCGGCGAACAGATCCTGGTCGAGGCCTACCTGTGGCCGGTGGATGACGTGGCCGACCCCGCCGCGTTCAATGCGCACGTCCTCAGTACTCATGTGCTGTTGCCGCTGTCGACCATCGGCATGCAGCGGATCGGCGGCGTCGCGGGTTACTCCATGTTCGGCGCGCTGGACAGCCACTCCAGCTTGGCCAACGTCATGTTCGAGATCGAGACGCTGGCCGAGAACGTCATCCATGCCACGGACGCCTACCGCCCCTATCTGCGTGTCGCGCAGAAGGCGAGAGCCTGATGCCGGACGCACTGAAAAGCCTGTTCAAGCGTATCCAGGACGGCATGGAGGGCGTCGCCGATGCCGTACTCGGCGAGCGCGCCGAACGCCTGCTGGACAGCGAGATCCGGACGGTCGACGACGGCCTGCATGCGGCCCGTGGCGATCACGCGGCCGCGAAGGCGCGGCGCATCGCGAACGAGCAACGCCAGGCAGAACTGGCGGCCGACATCGCCACGACAGAAGCGAAAGTGGAAAGCGCGCTGCGGCAACGCAGGACGAGCCAGGCGCACGCTGCCGCCACCGACGTGGTGCGCCTGCAGGAAAGGCGCGATGAACTGATGGCTCAAGGTCGCGATCTTGCCGCGCAGGAACACCAGCTCGCGCATGCCAGCGAACAGCTGGAAGGCCGGCTGCGGCGCCTGAAGCACCAACTCGACATCCTGCGTGCCAGCAACAGCCTGCAGCGCGCCCAGGCGACCGTGGCACGCAGGCAGCCCGGCGAGGCACCGTATCCCGAGCCCGCGTTCGCTTCCGCACAGCGCATGAAGCGTCGCGTCGGCGCTGCGTCTTCCATCCCTGCCATCAAGGGGGAGGCAAGCGCACCGGCGGCGAACGACCCCGCGCAGGCCGTGCTGGCGCGGGCCCAGAAACGCATCACGTCATCCGCGCGCAAGCGCTGACACAGGGGGAGCCACAATGAACGAGTTCCTGAATACCGTGCTGGCCTTCCCCACGCTCGTCTACAGCGTGCTGCTCGCGTTCTGCACGGTGTACTGGCTATTGGCGGCCACCGGGATCGTCGACATCGACGCCGTCGACGGCTGGCTGACCACCGACGGCGACACCGCCGAGCCCAGCGTGGTCGCCGGCATGCTGGCCAAGCTCGGCCTGTCCGGCGTCCCGATGATGCTGGTGCTCACCGTGCTGTCCTTCTTCGGCTGGCTGATCACCTACTTCGTGCACCTGCTCCTGCTCCAGCACCTGCCGGACAGCCTGCGCTGGATCGCCGGCGCCGGCACGCTGGTCGTGGCGCTGCTGCCCGGCGCGCTGGTGACATCGCTTTTGCTGCGCCCGGTCGCGGCGGCGATCGCGCGCCTGCGTCCGCCGACGCCGCCCTCCGTGTTGGGCCGCGCCGGCTCGGTGATTTCGCCGTACGCAGATGGCGCCAGTGGTCGCGCGCACTTCGACGATGGCGGTGCCGGCCTGATCCTGCAGGTCCGTACGCTGGCCGGCGAGCGCTTCTCGCGCGGCGATCGCGTCGTGCTGATCGAACACCTCGAATCCGATAACACCTACCGCGTCATGTCCGAAACCGCCTTCCACCAGCAGTAAGTACCCGCGCCGTCTACAAGGAGTTCTGCAATGAGCACAGCCACGATCCTTCCCTTCGTCATCGGACTCGCTGTCCTGCTGGTGCTGGGATTCGGCCTGATCGGCATTTTCAAAGCCTTCTACAAGAAGGTCGAACAGGGCACGGCCCTCATCGTCAACGACATGAGTTCGCACCCCAAGGTGCACTTCACCGGCGCGCTGATCATCCCGGTGCTGTACAAGGCCGAGCTGATGAAGATCAGCCTGATCACCCTGCAGGTGGACCGCCGCGGCAAGGAAGGCCTGGTCTGCAAGGACAACATGCGCGCCGACATCGCGGTGGCGTTCTACCTGCGCGTCAACGAGACGCCCGCCGACGTCCTGCGCGTAGCCAAGGCGATCGGCGCCGACCGCGCGTCCGACAAGCACGCCGTGGACGAACTGTTCAACGCCAAGTTCTCCGAAGCGCTGAAGACGGTCGGCAAGAAATTCGACTTCACCGAGCTGTTCGACAAGCGCCAGGAGTTCCGCGACGAGATCGTCGCCGTCATCGGCCAGGACCTCAACGGCTACGTGCTGGAAGACGTCGCGATCGACTACCTGGAACAGACGCCCAAGCATCTGCTCGACCCCAGCAACATTCTGGACGCCGAGGGCATCCGGAAGATCACCGAGCTGACCGCGCGCCAGAACGTGCAGACCAACGAACTGGAGCAGAACGAGAAGCTGGCGATCACCAAGAAGAACACCGAAGCCCGCGAAGCCCTGCTCGCTCTGGAACGCCAGCAGGCCGAAGCCGAGGCGCGCCAGCATCGCGAAGTGGAAACCGTGCGCGCCCGCGAAGCCGCCGAGACCGCCAAGGTGATCGAGGAGCAACGCCAGGTGTCCGAGCGTGCGCGCCTGGAGACCGAAGAGCAGATCAAGATCCGCGAGCAGGAACAGCTGCGCCAGGTCGAGGTCGCCGAGCAGAACCGCCGTCGCGCCGTCGCCATCGAGCTCGAGCGGGTGGCCCGCGCCGAGCAATTGGAACGCGTCAACACCGACAAGGAAGTCCAGATGCAGCAGGTTGACCGCGACAAGGTGGTCGAGCAGGGCCGCATGGAAGTGGCGAACGTGGTGCGCGAACGCACCCAGATCGAGCAGACGGTCGCGGTGGCGGAAGAGAAGATCAAGGAGACCCGCGAGGTCGCCGAAGCCGACCGCGCCAAGCAGGTGACCATCCTGGCTGCCGAAGCCGCCGCGCAGGAAACGCTGGTCAAGGACGTCAAGGCCGCCGAAGCCGCCGAGCAGGCCGCCCGTCACCGTGCGATCGAACTGACCGTGCTGGCCGATGCCGAACTGCAGGCCGCCGGCAAGCAGGCCGAAGCCAAGCGCGTGATGGCCGACGGCGTGCGCGCCGAAAGCGCCGCGCCCGGCCTGGCCGAGGCGCAGGTGCAGGAAGCCAACGCCGTGGCCATGGAGAAGACCGGGCTGGCCGAAGCACGCGTGCTGGAGGCCAAGGCCGACGCCACCTACAAGCAGGGCAATGCCGACGCGCGCGTGCTGACCGAACGCCTGACCGCCGAAGCCGAGGGCGCACAGAAGCTGGGCCAGGCCAACGCCAGCGCCACCCAGGCGATGGGCGATGCCGAAGCCAGCAACATCGCTAAGAAGATGTCCGCCGAGGCCGAGGGCCTGACGTCGAAGTTCGATGCGATGGGCAAGATGAGCCCGGACGCGCGCAGCCACGAAGAGTTCCGCATGTTGCTGGAAACGCAGTTGCGCCAGTTGCTCGCATCGATCGACGCCGGCAAGGCGATCTCGCGCGAGAATGCCGAGATCTTGGGCAGCGCGCTGAAGAACGCCAACATCGAACTGATCGGCGGCGACGGCGGCGTATTCAACGCGCTGACCAAGGGCGTATCGCTGGGCAAGGCACTGGAAGGCATCGTGGGTGAAAGCCCGATCGCCGCGCAGCTGCTGGGTCGCCTGGCGGGCTCCGGCCTGCCGGTGGCCGGCCGCCAGGCCGAAGCGACCGACGCCTGATCGATTACGCCTGAACCGGGCCGGCGGCGCACGTCGCCGGCCCCGATTTCCGCATCGACCGCCCAGGACGGGCGAGGATGAGGTCCGATGTCCGATACGCCGAACACCGAAGTCCCTTCCACCGATACGCAGGTCGACCATGCCGTCGCCCAGGGCGGCGCCTACGACGTGCTGCGGCGGCGCCTCGACGAACAGGGCGCGCGCCTGCGCACGGTCGTCGAAGCGCTCAACGCGCGCCGTTTGCAGGAGTTCGGCGACAGCCGCATGGAAGCCATCGGCCGCCTGCGCATCCGCACCGAACACAACTCGGTCGGCCGCGACATCGTGCAGGTCGGCGACCTGCTGCTGTTCGGCTTCAACGTCTACATGGGATTGAAGGCGACCACCTCAGTCGCCGACGTGTTCGGCATCTACCGCCTGGTGGAGACCGGCGAAGGCTACGACGTCGCCCCGGTCGACATCGCCGCGAGCTTCCTGGCCGACGAGGCGTTCCAGCGCGACTTCGGCGAGCTGTACAGCTACTACAAGGACGCCCGGCTGCTGCAGCTGATCGTCCGCGACGGCCGCCTGCTGATGGCGTTCCAGATCGGCCTGAAGAACACCGACGTGCGCGTGTTCCGCTGGACGCTCACCTCCGAGGGCGAGGTGAACTACCTCGATGCACGCGGCGAGCGCGACATCGTGTTGCCGCCACCGTTCGACTTCGAGTGGACGCGAGCGACCAAGGACATGGAGGTCAGCGGTCGCCACCCGCACCTGAACATCCTCGACACCCTGTTCGTCGAGACCATCGGCGGCGACCTGACGCTGAAGGTGGAGAACAACACCGAGACCGGCGCCGGCGTCTACAGCGAGCCGGTCGAGGACCGCACGCAGTCGCTGGACGACGCGCAGATCGAGTTCGCCCGCGTAGGCTCGCTGATCCTGCTGAAGGTGCTGCCGTATCGCGAGAGCGCCTGGCGCGGCCTGGTCTACAACACCCAAACCGGCAAGGTGACCCGGCTGGACGCCATCGTGCAGGCCTGCATCCAGCTGCCCGAAGACCACGGCATCATCTTCCCCGGCGGTTACTACCTACAGAACGGCGAGCACAAGGCGTTCGAGGCCGCCGTGCAGGACATGCAGTACAAGCGCACGATCCGCTCGCCGAACGGCGAGGATGTGATGTACGTGTTCTACGAGCGCGAGACCGGTCAGGCCGCGCTGCTGGTCTACAACCTGGTGCAGCGCCGCCTGCAGCCGCCCGTGCTCGCGCACGGCTACGCGCGCCTGCACGACGGCCGCATGGTGCTGTTCCGCGCCGAGAACGACGACCCCACCCGCGCACATCCGATGCAGGTGTGGCAGACGCCCTTCAGTTCCGACGAGTTCGCGGCGACGCGTCCCGCCGGCACTTCGTTCATGGCGAAGCTCGGTAATGCCGAACTGGTGCGCGCGGTGTCGAACCTGTTCGATCTCGCCCGCGAAATCGAACGCCCGGACGTGTCCGCGCAGCGCTACCAGCTGCTGACCCACGGCACCCGCCGCCTGTTCGACCTGCACCACTGGATCGACGATGCGCAGTGCGACGGTCTGGCCACGCTGCTGCACGAGGTCGCCAGCACCGGCGAATCGGTACTGGACGAATACGAGAAGGTGCAGGAGATCCGGCGCCAGTCCGAGACCTCGATGGCACAAGCGCAGCGGGACCATCGCGCCCTCCTCGGCCGCCTGCAGCCGGAAGGATGGAACGGCATCGGCGAGTTCGTCGAGGCGCTGGGCGCGGTCTCGCGCCTGCGCGGCCACCTGCTGACGCTGCGCGATTACCGCTACATCGACACCGTCGCCATCGACGCGATGACGGCCGCACTGCAGGAGGCGCACGAGCGCGTCGGCACCGCGACCGGCCAGTTCCTCGCCGGCGAGAAGGCGCTGGCGCCGTTCCAGCAGCGGCTGGGCGAACTCGATGCACGGGCGCAGAAGGCCGCCAGCGCACGCGAGCTGGCCGAAGCCATCGAGGCCATGCAGGGCATGGCCGGCGAACTCGACATGCTGTCCGAACTGATGGCGACGCTCAGGGTCGACGACGCCACCGAGCGCACACGCGTGGTCGATGCGCTGTCGGCGATCTACGCCAAGCTCAACCAGACCCGCGCCCGTGCGACCCAGCGACGCCGCGAACTGGGTTCGGCCGAGGCCGTGGCGCAGTTCGGCGCGCAGTTCACCCTGTTCGGCCAGGCGGTCAGCAGCGCACTGGCGATGGCGACCACGCCGGAGCGCGCCGACGAACAGCTGTCGCGCCTGATGGTGCAGCTGGAGGAGCTGGAGAGCCAGTTCGGCGAACACGAGCAGTTCCTCGGCGACATCCTGTCCAAGCGCGAGGAGATGCTGGAAGCGTTCGAGGCACACAAGCAGGCGCTGCTGGACGAGCGCCAGCGCAAGGCGCAGTCGGTTCAGGAAGCCGCCAACCGTATCCTGGAAGGCCTCGGGCGGCGCACCGAGCGCTTCACGTCGCCGGACGAACTCAACGCCTTCTTCGCCGGCGACGCGCTGATCCTCAAGCTGCGCGAGCTGGCCGGTCGTCTGCGCGAACTGAAGGACTCGGTGAAGGCGGACGACATCGAGGCACGCATAAAGGGCGCGCGCGACCAGGCCGTGCGCGGCCTGCGCGACCGCAGCGACCTGTTCGAGGACGCCGGCAACGTCATCCGCCTCGGTCCGCGCCACCGTTTCAGCGTCAACACCCAGCCGCTGGACCTGACGCTGATCCCGCGCGGCGATACGCTGGCCGTGCACCTGACCGGCACCGATTATCTGGAGCCGTTGCAGGAACCGGCGCTGGAGGCGCTGCGCGCATACTGGGACGTGAGCCTGGAATCCGAATCGCCCACGCTCTACCGCGGCGAGTATCTCGCCTGCCGGCTGCTGCAGGATGCGCTGGCCGGTGAAGGCGGGTTGAGTGCGGAGCAGCTGGGCCACGCGCTCGCCGATCCGGAAGCGCTGGACCGGATCGTCCGCGACTACGCCGCGCCGCGTTATCGCGAGGGCTACGAGAAGGGCATCCACGACCACGATGCCGCCGCGATCCTGCGCAGTTACCTGCCGCTGCGGCAGGCGGCGGGCACGCTGCGGCATGCGCCGGCCGCACGCGCACTGGCCGTCGCCTGGTGGTGCCGTAGCGATGCGGCGCCGCAGGACGCGATCGACCGGATCCGCGCGGCCCGCGCGATCGATGCGATGTCGCCTGCGGGTCGCGCGTTGCCGGCGCTGCGCGACGAGCTGGCGACGACCCTCGCCGAGTGGGTCCAGCGCGATTCGCTGCCCTTTCCCACGACGGACACACCGGCCGCCGCCGCCTTCATCGTGGACACCGTCACTTCCGCGACACCGACGTTCCGCTTCACCCACTACGCCGAATCGCTGGTCGCTGGGTTCCGCGCCCGCCTCGTCGACGACGCGGGCGGCAATGTGCTGGCGAGCGCGCTGCAGCGGCTCGACGGGCGTCCGGCGGCGGCGTGGTCGTTGCTGCGGCAGGCGCTCGATGCATTGACCGCCCTGCCCGACCAGACCCACCTGGCTGCGTACGTGCCGGAGGCGATCGCGCTGTTCCGCCATGGCGCGCAGCTGACCCACGTGGTCGAGCACGTGACCCTGATGAGCACGGTCAACGGCCTGCTCGGCGAGCATCCGCGCATCCGCGATGGCCAGCTGTCACTGGCGGTCGACGACCTGCCGGCGCGTTTCGCCGCGCACCGGGACCATTTCGTCCCGGCGTGGCAGCGCTACCAGACGCTGCGCGGGGAAGTCGCGCAGCGCGAGCGCAGCGCCATGCGCCTGTCCGAGTTCAAGGCGCGCCCACTGACCTCGTTCGTGCGCAACAAGCTGATCAACGACGTCTACCTGCCGGTGATCGGCGACAACCTCGCCAAGCAGATGGGTACCGTCGGCGAGAACAAGCGCAGCGACCTGATGGGCCTGCTGATGATGATTTCGCCGCCCGGCTATGGCAAGACCACGCTGATGGAATACGTGGGCCACCGGCTTGGCCTGGTCTTCATGAAAATCAATGGGCCGGCACTCGGCCACGAGGTGCGTTCGCTCGATCCCGCGCAGGCACCGGACGCCACGTCACGGCAGGAACTCGAGAAGCTCAATCTTGCGCTCGAGATGGGCAACAACGTGATGCTGTACCTGGACGACATCCAGCATACGCATCCCGAGTTCCTGCAGAAGTTCATCTCGCTGTGCGATGGCACGCGCCGCATCGAGGGCGTCTGGCGTGGCAAGACCAAGACCTACGACATGCGCGGACGCAAGTTCGCTGTGGTGATGGCAGGCAATCCGTACACGGAGTCCGGCGAAGTCTTCAAGATCCCCGACATGCTCGCCAATCGCGCGGACATCTACAACCTGGGCGATGTGCTCGGCGGCATGGAAGACGCATTCCTGCTCAGCTACGTGGAGAACTGCCTGACGTCGAACCCGGTACTCGCGCCACTTGCCACTCGCGACATGGCCGACCTCTATCTGCTGGTCGACAAGGCACGCGGCAAGGACGTCAGCACCAACCAGCTGTCGCATGCATACAGCGGTGCGGAGATCGGCGAGATCGTCGCCGTGCTCCAGCGCCTGCTGACCGTGCGCGACGTGGTCTACCGCGTCAACCAGCAGTACATCGCCAGCGCCGCGCAGGCCGACAAGTACCGGGTGGAGCCGCCGTTCCGCCTGCAGGGCAGCTACCGCAACATGAACAAGCTGGCGGAGAAGATCTCGCCGGTGATGAATGCGGCCGAGCTGCAGCAGCTGATCTCCGACCACTACCTCGGCGAGGCGCAGCTGCTGACCACCGGCGCGGAAGAGAACCTGCTGAAACTGGGCGAGCTCCGCGGCACGCTGACCGGCGACGAGCAGGCGCGCTGGAATCAGATCAAGGCCGACTTCCTGCGCAACAAGGCAATGGGTGCGGAAGACGCCGATGTCGGCGGCCGCGTCGTCGCGCAGCTGGCGGACATCGCCGTCGGCCTGCAGCGCCTGGGCGAACCCGCGACGGTCGAAGTGCCGCCGCCGGCACCTTGGGAGGCCCTGCTGTCGGCGCTGCAATCGCTGCGCTTGCCGGAACCGGCCCCTGCCGCTGCGCCCGCCGCGCCGGCACCCGCGAACGATACCGCACCGGTGCTCGATGCCCTGCAGCAGACGATGGCGCGACAGGACCAGCTCAACGCGGCGCTGATCGCGCTGGCGCAGGCGATGCGCAGCAGTGCGATGGCGCCCGCTCCGGTGGGCGCACGCAAGGCCAAACCGAGATCGCCCCGCGAAGCGGAGTTCGACCAGGTGATCGCCAGCCTCGCCTTCAAGGAAGAGCGCCCGACACCGACGCTGGATGTGTCCCCGTCGGTGCCGGATGACGACACGGGAGACTTGCCGCAGTGAGTCCGACCGGGGCCACGGAAGCCGATACCCCCGGCCTGGCTGAGCATGCCGCGGCCATCCGTGCGCTGGCGCAAGCCGGCGCGGGTGACCTGCAAGCGACGTTGCGCGACCTGCGCACGGTGCTGCTCTCGGCCGATCCGCGTGCGTTGCGTCGCAGCGTCGGCTTCTGGGGCCGGCTGATCGGCCGCGACATCCGACTCGCCGCGGAGGCACGCTCGCTGCGTGAGCGCAGCGGCATCCTGCTGCGGCAGGCCGGCTTCGAAGCGACACGACTGCGACACCAGCACGCGACGCTCGCCGGCCATGCAGAGCGGCTGCGCGATGCCTGTGCGAAGTTGCAGCAGGAAATCGACGCACTGGCGCGCCAGCAGGCGACGACCGAGGGAGTGCCGCCCGGCTCGTCGCGCCTCGCGCATCTGGTCACGCTGCGCAGCGCTTACGAGATCACCGCCAGCCAACTGGATCTCGTCGCGGCCAATGCGCTCGCCATCGCCGAGCGCCACGCGCAGCAACTCCCCCGGCTTTCCGTGCTGCTGGACCAGCAGCAAGGCGTCGCCGCGGGTGCCGACCACGGAATGCAGCTATCCTCCGCCACGCGGACGATAGAAGAGCTGGAAGCCCATATCGAACACCTGCCCGTGCCATCCGCCGCACCTGCGGCGGCAGCACGCGCCACTCAATCCCAGGAGGCCCCATGACGACGCCGAATCCCGAACAGACGCTGATACCCGCGGCGCTGTCGCCGCAGCTGCTGACCGATCTGGGCCTGGAGAACGCCGACATTCCGCGCATCCAAGAGGCGGCGAAGGCACTGCAGGACATCGCGCCCGGCAACCTGCACACCTACGGGCGCGAGGCCACCACCAAGACCAGCGCGTTCAGCACGCAGCTGCTGGACAAGGTGCGTAATGCTGATCTCGACAGCAGCGGCGACAAGCTGGGCGAGGTCGTCCGCATCGCGCGATCGCTGAACCTCGACTCCTTCCACGGCCGCTCCAAGCTGCCGATCCTCGGCCCGCTGATCGACAAGATGCGCGCCACCAAGGACGACCTGGTCCAGCGCTACAGCTCGACCAACCGGCAGATCGACCAGCTGATGGGCGACGTCGGCAAGACCCAGCAGATCCAGCAGCAGCGCGTGCGCGAGTACGACCAGATGCACGACATCGTGCTGGACGAGCGCCGCGAGCTGGGCGTGCATGTGGCGGCCGGCCGCGTACGCATCAGCGAACTGGAGGCGGAACTGGCCTCGCTGTCGGGCCAGGAGGATCCCGAATCCCGTACGCGCCGCGCCGCGCTCGACACCGCGCTGCGCCTGATCGACAAGCGTGTGTCCGACCTGCAGGTGCTGCAGCACGCAGCCGACCAGACGCTACCGATGATTCGGCTGATCCAGGCCAACGCCATCCAGTTGATCGAAAAGTTCAGCGCGGTGCGTGACATCACCATCCCGATGTGGCGCAACCAGTTCGCCATCCAGCTATCGCTGGCCGACCAGCGCAACGCGGTCGAACTGGCCAATGCCATCGACGACGCCAGCAACGAGCTAATGCGCAAGAACGCCGAACTGGTACATTCGACCGCCGTCGGCACCGCGCGCGCCAACCAGCGCTCGGTGATCGACGTCGAGACTCTGCGCACGGTCAACGAGACACTGATCCGCACGGTCGAAGAAGTTCGCGAGATCCACCGCGAAGGCATGGCCAAGCGCAAGCAACTGTCTGCCGAACTGGTGGACATGCGCGAAGACCTGGAGAAGCGGCTGGCAGTGCCGACCGCGGGCAACGCCACGGCCTGATCGCCGATGCTTCCGACTCAAAGCGAACGGGCCGCCCAAGGGCGGCCCGTTGCGTTTGTGGTGATCAGAATTAGATAGTCCAAACGCAGTCTAGCAACTTCAAGGGATTCAACGCCGGGCCTACCGATTTGGCCACGGGAAATTAGCCCAAACGAGCCCAGTACGCTTCTCCGAGATCGTCGACGCGAGAAAAGTTGGCTCAACAGTTTTTTCCTTGGTAGACGATCTTCACGCCGGGACACGTGCTTAACTGATCGGCCCGGAGGAAGTCTTGGCCATGTCAGCCATCCTGCCGCTTCTCCTCGCAAATCAGACCCTTTACAGCTGGTGTAGCCACGCGCACCAGCTGAACTGCAGCACTTCTGCGCATCAGACCAGCGACCAGCTCTTTGGCACGCCATATTCCGCTTTATGCCATGACTTCCCAGCACATCTTCGGACATTGACGCAGAGAACTCGTGGTCAGTTGGGCTCGCCTCGCGAACTGGCCCTCCGCCATACACTCTTGGGCTACTTCCTACCCACCATCGATGACAAGAAAGCAGAAGAGACAATAGACCTCATTACTGAAGGGGCCATCCCTAGTTTGAAGATGCGGCTGGGGATCACAGCTAGCCGGGTGGGCGGATACCATCCGCTCAAGCTATGTTCTGACTGCGCTGGCGAAGAGCAAGGACGGCTTGGATACTCGTACTGGCATATCGAGCACCAGTTTCCTTCAAGCTTTGTTTGCGTGAAGCACGCTCGGCCACTGGTCTTTCTCCGAGACGCTATTACGCCGGTCCATCGACGCTACTGGGTGACTCCTGCGGACCACCAGGATTGCAAACTAATCGAGGTACAAGTTCCCAGCGAAACCGCAATGGCGACTCTTTCTCGCCTCGCTCGCGATTCCCTGGACCTGGCGATGCTTCCGCCTGGTGGCCTTTCACCTGCGCGTGCTGCTGGCGGGTATCAGCGCCTGCTTCGCGGTCGAGGACTGGCGACCAGTCACGGAAACTTGCGCATTGAAAAGCTCGTCTCCCTGATTCGTGAACGTTATCGGGGCCTGGAGGGGCTGCCGGGAATGGCACCGCTGGAATCAGTCGGTTACGAATGGCCGGGTTTGGCGGCTTCACTCTCCAGAAGAAGTCCCCAACCCGGACACCCGCTGAAGCATCTCCTCCTCGTCGGCGCGATCACCGATAGCTGGGAGGAGTTTGTGCAGGCCTGCGAATCTGGCTGCGATAGCGCGCCCCTCGAACACCAGACCAAGCCGCGACCAGTGAAAGATCGGGATCTCACACGATTCAAACAGCTCGTAGCTGAAGGAAGTATGTCGATCTCAGCAGCGTCAAAGATTGTTGGCGTCTCTACAACAACCGGTGTGCAGTGGGCAACGCGATTCGGGATTCCATTCATCAGCCGAAGCAAGTCTGTAACCCCCGCATTGGTTGGTGAAATCCGGAGACTGCTGGCGAAAGGAGAACCCGTTGGGACGATAGCTATGTCCTCTGGCGTTTCTTCCTCCGTTGTCAATCGCATTCTCGGCGCGGATGAGTGCCTAAAGGCACTACGAAGCCGTTCCACGTTCTCCCACAGGAAATTTGTTGCACGCACCAAGTTCTCGCATCTCTGTAAGCGCTACGCCCACCTTCCTCTATCTGAACTTAGAAAACTGCCGGGGAACGGCTACGCGTGGCTCTACAGAAATGATCGACCATGGCTTACTAAAGCACTGCGCCGCCTCGGGCGGCTGCCCAGCAGCGGCTCCTGAGGTCAACCCGGTGTCACAGGTCACATTGGGCTATGTTCCCTCTCTTCGCCCGCCAAGGGCAAGTCCACGGCGCGGGCGTGAGGCATGGAGCCGCTGAGCCAGCGGATCGTCCTAATCGTCCGCAAGACCCGCCTCGAAGACCTGATAGTCCGGTTCAACACGGTTGAGCAGGCACGCTTCTACATCGAGCACCTGGGTGCGGATTTCGGCGACTACGAGGCCGAGCACCGCACCTATCAGCAAGCAGTGCTGACTGCCGAAACCTCGCTGCGCCGCTTTGGTCGCGTGCAGAAGCTCGATCGCAGCTTCCTGCCCAACTTCCTGTTCCCTCCCGAAGCCTTGGTGGTAGTTCTGGGACAGGATGGCCTTGTGGCTAATACCCTGAAATACCTCTCGGGTCAGCCGGTAATCGGCGTGAATCCCGATCCAGCAAGATGGGACGGCGTGCTCCTGCCATTCAAAGTAGGGGACCTCACTTCGATCACGCTCGCCGCTCAGACTGGAACGCGGCCAACCCGCAGCATCACGATGGCACGTGCGCGCCTGAGCGACGGCCAAGAGTTGCACGCGGTCAACGACCTGTTCATTGGTCCGCGCTCACATGTGTCCGCCCGTTACGAAGTTCATGTCGGTGGCCGGAGCGAGACGCACTCCTCCAGCGGGCTAATCGTGTCGACCGGACTCGGCTCTACAGGATGGTTTCGTAGCCTATTGGCGGGCGCAGCGGGAATTGCTGGACAGTCGATGAAAGGATCTATCAAGGAACTGCGCGAGAATGGTTTCCCTTGGGACGCCGACCATCTGCACTTCACAGTTCGCGAGCCGTTCCCAAGTAGGACAACGCAAACAGGCCTTGTGTTCGGGAAGGTCACTCGCAAGCAGCCCCTGCGGCTTGTGTCGCAAATGGCGGGCCATGGTGTGATCTTCAGCGATGGCATAGAGGCCGACTACCTGGAGTTCAACTCCGGAATGACTGCCGTTATTGACGTTGCAGAGCGTAATGGTTGCCTGGTGTGCTAACAGCCAGCGAGTTGGGCATCTCCGCCTAAGGGCGATCGAGTTGGGCGAGAACCGAATGAGCTCTAGCCAGAGCCGCGCATAAGGCGCGTGTCCTATTGATGTCCGCTACCGGCCAGAGGCGGACATCAACGCCTGAATTAATCCGCGCGGCGAAGTGGCGTCGGCTTGAATGAATTGTTCGCCATATGAGGCTAGCTTCACTTCAATCCGCAAACTTCTTGGGTGTAGCGCAGCTCGTATGGGTCGGGCTTAAACATTCCAACCAAGTCTGATTCGAAGAATCTTGTCAGAATTCTCGGGCTCATATGCCCAGCGCTCTTGATTTCTTGTCGGCACCATTCTTCGAGAAGACACTCGATTTGCAGCTGCGCCTCTTCTGGAGTGATCCTGAACCATTCTGACTTCGTGCCATCGTGGTTCAGTATTCGGTAGTCGGAGAAGTAGTGATGAAGGCTCGACTCCACGTGGCCATGCGGGCCAACATTCAGTGGAATGTAATAGGCGACAACCAAGCCGAGCGTTGGGTCGCTAGTACGCTGCTCTCTGAAACGCCTTAGTGGATCGATGCTTTTCCCGATCTTCGAGCGAGTGTAGTCGCTGGAAGAAAGAAAAATGTAGATCCAGCCACCGTCAAACATGATTTCTTCCATTGGCTAACGGCTGAATTAGGCCGACCCGCGAAGCGGGTTCTGCTTGAATGAATTGTTAGGGCTCAACCGTGACATCCGCGAATCCTGCGGCACGGAGCAGCCCCGCGACCTTGCCAACAATTGGGTCATCGGCAGAAATCTTGTTCTTTCCGAGAAGCTTCTGTGTGAACGTGCGATAGCGCTCAAGCATGACATGCCACTCGCCGTAGTCGGGGCGACTAGGGTCCTCGTTTGAGTTGCCGGCCACGCACATAAGGTAGGAGACGCCCTGATACTCAACCTGGTTGGCCCATCCAAAGTCTTCCATACAGATCACATCGGCATCGACGCCGACCTCAGGGAGGGCAGAAACAAGCCATTTGGAGAAGTCCTCGCCAAAGCAGCAGTCGTTAATGAAGTCAGGGCCCACTACGGACAGATTGAATCTATCTGTCTTGCAAGTTATATCGATGACCATAGACCCTCTCCTTGAGCCCTAACTACCTAATAGCCTCATCCCTGGGTCCGGTAATACGATTTATCCACAGCGCATCGTATGGTGGGCTATCCCCTTGATAGGGCTAGATCTTAGGGCTGCTGGGTCCGGCTAACAAGCCGATGCATATCCGGACCCAGCAAGCAGACCAGGCCGCATTTCAAGTGCAGTGGACAAGCACTGATGGATGTCCACTTTGGGTCGGAAACTGCCATGCCCTCTACACTCGATAGACAAGCCGAGGCCCATCCTCCGGCAGGAGCTTTGCATTCAAGCGGGTCGTACGCTCTGCGATGTGGCCTACCGTTCTCGCACCAGTGCATAGGGGAGCATAGCCTTGCCTATTGGCGTGTCAGGCTTCCCATGCAGCGCCCATCAGCAGTAGATGGCCCACCACTTCGCTACCGATCGCATCGGTGGTGGGTCATCCCTGCTGACCAAGCGTGATCGCTGATCAGTGCCCTCACGCTCGCCTACTTGGAGGTACAAACTAGGAGGACGAAGACCCTAATAGGGATCTGACAGGGATCTGACAGGGGGAGTCAACAACAGGCGGAACCATCTTCTATTCGACCTGCATGAGCGAATCCCCCACACGACCGTGGGCGCCCCATGAAACTTTCGAGGGGACGAGCGCATGATGCGTATTTGGTACTACGTAGTCGAGCGCGAGGGCCGCTGGTGGGTCAGTCGCGGCGTGTCGCATGAACTGATAAACCTGCCGAGCCTGGAAACTGCCCGGGCTTACGCCCATGCCTTGGCTCGCTTGCTGCATGAGACCTACCGGCAGCCAGCAGGGGTGCGAGTTTCCGGTCAGGGACGATGGCGCGATGACGCCACCTACGGATAACTAGGCCCGACCACCATTAGACCTTCTTGATCACCAACAACAGCAGTCCGGCTGCCATGAGCGTGATCCCCAACCAGTCCTTAGGCGCGGGTCGCTCACCCAAGATGAAGAAGGCGAAGACTGCGACGAGCACCACACTGAGCTTGTCCACCGGCGCTACACGAAAGGCTTCGCCGACTTGCAGTGCGCGGAAGTAGCACAGCCAGGACGCGCCTGTGGCAACCGCGGAGAGAACCAAGTATCCCAAGGTACGTGCGGGCAGTTGCAAGGGGTTGCTCCACTTGCCTGTGATCCACACCAGCGGCAGAACCAGAGCGCATATCACCACCGTGCGCAGGGCCATCGCCAAGTCCGCGTCCACATCTTTAACGCCCAACTTGGCCAACACCGCAGTGAGGGCCGCAAATACGGCCGACAGTAGCGCCCAGATCACCCAGTGTTCGGGCATCGGCATGGGGAGTCCTCCTTCGTGTGATTGTTAGCGAAAGGCGTTTGTCGCTGGCAGGCCTGGCGCCCCGGGAGGATGGGTCACCTCGAAGATCACGCGCCCCTGGTACTGCTCTCCCAGTGGACGAGCCACATAACCATGGTCGAGTACGATCCGCTCTACCTCTGGCCAGAGGTCTTGCTTGGTGACATAGACCAAGCCCTCCTCCATTCCTGTCTCTTTTATCTCATCCCACAGGGTCTCGTCGTAACTAGGATTGAATCGCGCCTGCGGCGGGAGTTGTCTGGCGACACGCTCAATTTCCACATCCAGATGCAGATGTAAACCGTAACGCGCCATGTCTTCCACAAAGATCACCTCACGCACGGGTGTGCCGGCACGCTGCTCCAGCACGCTCGCCCATACCGAGGCGTCCTTGTGAGTAGGGAAGTAGGCCGCCGCGAACCGCAGCGCCAAGATGACCACCACCCAAGCCCAAACCCACGACAGCGAGGGCCTGCGATAGCCCGGCCAGCACGACACGATCGCCAAGGCGATCGGCGCGAACAGCGGCAAGACGTACAGCGGCAGGCGCGAGCGGGACACGCAGAAGATCAACAGCGGCACCAGGATCCAGAGCGCCAACAGCAGCATCGCTGGATCTGGCTTTGTTCTGGATTGATTCGCCTGGAACACCGTACGCAGCAGTGCGGGCAGCAGCCGCGTCCACCGCAGCAGGCCGACGGTCCATGGCGCGGTCCCCAACAACAGTGTTGGCAGATACACTGCCAACCATCCGTACCACTCTCCATTCCTGCCAAAGCGGTCGCTGGCGACACGATCTACCAGCTCGGCGCCGAGGAAGTACTGCCACAGGCCAGCGTGACGCGCGGCCACTAGGCCGTACCACGGCAGTGCGATGCCCGAGAACAGCGCCAACCCTGCCAGATGCCAGACCGGTGATGCCGGGCTCGGATGCGGGCAGCGCCACGCCAGCAGCATGAGGGCTGGTACGGGCACCAGCGCGGGAGGTCCCTTGGTCAGGAAGGCCAGCCCGAAGCCGGCATACATCACCATCAGACCCCAGGGCTTCGTCCTGCCCTGTCGATCCGGAAAGCGATGGACGATGAAGCCTGTCATGCCGAGCAGTTGGAAGGCGCTGAGCAGGAAATCGGTTGTGATCAGTTGCGCCGCACACGCGGGCAAGAGCATCGTTGCGAACACCAGCGGCGCCCAGTCAGCCGCACCCGGCAGCAGCCGTCTCGCGCAGACGGCTACCAAGCCGAAGCACGCCAGGTACGACAGCGCCACGGGAAGGCGCGCGGCCCACGGGGTCTGCCCGAAGGTCGACACGCTGGCGGCGATCAGCCAGTAGGTCAGCGGCGGCTTGGTCCAGTGCCCGATGTCTTCATTGCGCATCGGGTCCAGCCAGTTGCCGCTGTCCAGCATGGTCAGAGCCACGTTGGTGTAGCGGCCCTCATCCGGATCCCATATCCCGCGCAGGCCAAGAAACGCGAAAGTGAGGATCAGCCCGATCGCGACCAGCGTACAAAGCGATACCTCACGGGTGGAGGACGAAGCGCTGGCGTGTGCGGCATCGACTTGCATTCGGAGCACATCCCATCGTTCAAACCGGATGTGCCCATCGTTGCGATAGCTAGGTCAGACTTTCGTCAGATCGGGCATGACAGTTCTGCGACAAAGCAGAAGCGCCCTGCGATCAATGCAGGGCGCACAGGATTCAACGCACGCGAACGGCAGGATCGGCGTACGGCATATAGCGCTGCATGTGCTTGGGCATCTTCACCCGGCGTGATAGTACATAGCCATCGCGACGATCCAGCAGGACTTCCACCTTCATGCCCTGGGCGTCATAGCCCTTCGCCTTGAGCAACAGGTCGCGCACTTCCAGTTCGGTGACGTGCGCCATTTCACGCGCGGCGATGCGCTCGAGCTGCTCGAACGGCAGCACCGCCGCCGTTGGACGCGGGGAATCGACGTAGGATCGCGGTGCAGGCGATTGGGCGAAGGCGACGTGGGCGGACAGGCCCACCAGCGCCGACAACGCGAAGGCAATTGTCAGGTACTTGGCGCGTGCAGTCATGGGGTATTCCTTCTCGATTGAGCCGCAATCCGGCCCTTCCTGTATACGCAAGTGGACCTGATACGCCCGCCACCCTGCCTGTCAGTTACGTGTCAGCGGAGTCGAAAGCGCCTCAATATTTGTACTCCAGCACCAGCTTGTAGGACGTCTGCGCAGATCCACGCTGGTTGCTCACGCTGCGCCCGACCAGCCCCTGCACTTCGAACGCCTGCGTAGGCCGCCATTTCGCGGCCACATTGGAGCGCACGTGATAGCGTCCGGCGTCATTGAGTGCGGTGTCGGCAAATAGGTCGATACCCACCACCCATGCCGGCGACGGCACGTACTCCACCAGACCGCCCACACCCCATAACTGTTGCGCCCGTTCGGCACCGAAGACGTGGGTATAGCGCGCTTCGGCGGTATAGGTCAGTGCGTCCACCGTACGGCTAGCCCGGAGCGGCAGTTCCAGGGCGTAGCGACCGCGGCCGATGCCACCACGATCATCCCCGACCGGCACGCTGAGCTTCGGTTCGATCAGCCACGCTAGGCGTGTCGGGGTTTCCTTCGCAATCCGGTACTTGAGTTTGACATCGAGATCGCGCGCACCGCTGCGACGCTGACCACTCTGCTCGACCACACCATAGCCGTAGGAGGCCTCGAACGACATCGTCTCGTTGAACGGCAGCGCATATCCGAGCACGGGGCGAGACCACACACGTCCATCCGACGTCTCTTTAAGTGCGATCTCTACCTTCGCCTTCCGCTTGGTGTCGACGCCGGTGCCGCCGACTTCCCAGGGACCCGCCTTGGCGTGCGGCGCCGTAAGCACGCAGACGAAGACAAGCAAGGGTGTTGCGCGCAGCCAGTTCTTCCACTTCATCCCAGAAAGCCTCTCCAAATCATGGAGGCTCCTGTTCTATCGCTGTCCAACTGACATCGCGCTGATGCCGTTTGTCAGGCTGGCCGGACCCGTAAGCTGAGTCGATCCGATGCTCCACGCACGCCGCATCATGAGCAATGCGGCCTGTGTACGCGACCTGCATTCGAGCTTGCTTAGAATGGCCACGACATGGCATTTGACCGTATTTTCCGCGGCTCCTAGTTCGGCACCGATCTGCCTGTTAGATAGCCCCTCGGCTACCAACTCGAGCACCCGCATCTGCTTAGGGGTCAGCTCCGCCAGCTGCAGCGCCAAGACGGTGTCCTTAGATTCGAAAGCACGATCTTCGCGCCTGAACCATTCTCCACCCGACATCACCATCCTCACCGCAGAGCGGAGCGTACTCTCTGAACTTGTCTTCGGTAGGCAGCCAGAAGCGCCGATCTTTTTCGCCTGGTCTGCAATGCCCGGATGGCCGTGCGCCGGCAGCACGATTGATGAGAGCTCCGGCATGTCGCGATGAATGCGACCCAATTCGTGCAATCCCGCTGTGCCCGGTGTATTAATGCTCAAGAGGACAAGATCTATACGCTCTGAACGCAGCTTTCTGGCATAAAGCGCGTCGGCGCTGTGGAACTGCAACACGCCCCCGTCGTGCAGCATGTCCGCAAGTACGTGCGATGTCGCAACCCTAAAAATTGGCTGATCATCGACTATGGCAACTCTCAGGCGCATCCAGAGCCCCTTAGGCTGTCACGCGGGCGTGAGCATGACGGACCGCCATCACTTCTTCGCACGCATCTTGTTCTCGAAGCGGTTTTGGTACTGACGAGCCGTCGCTTGTTTGAGCTGCTGGGCTTCCAGCACGTCCCGTTTGCGAATCTGCGCATCTACGGCAGCGATAGCCGTCATGTTGACGATGCGGCGGGGTGTGGCGCTGGTAGTCAGAATGTGGGCCGGCTTTGAGACCCCCATGAGAATGGGGCCGATGGCTGCCCCATCAGTCATCATGCGGACCATGTTGAAGGTGATGTTGGCCGCATCCAGTGTGGGAAACACGAACAGGTTGGCACGGCCCTTGAGGGTGCTGTCGGGAATTATCCGTGCGCGCAGGGCTTCATCCCATGCCGTGTCGCCCTGCATCTCGCCATCCACGTTGAGCTCGGGTTTGAGCTGGAACAACAGATCACGGACCTTTCGCATTTTCAGCGCGCCAGACGTTTCATGGCTGCCAAAGTTGGAGTGCGAGAGCAACGCTATACGTGGTTCGATGCCGAATAGCTTCAGGCGGTAGACAGCCTGCAGGGTAGCCTCCGCGATCTGTTCGGGCGTTGGATCTTCTTGTACGTGCGTATCTAGGAAGAAATAGGCGCCTTGCTGATTGATCACACCAGTCATGGCCGAGGTCGATTGCAGGCCCGGGTCCAGCGGGATCACGCTGCGCACGTAGCCGAGCTTCTTGTGGAAGCGGCCGACCAGTCCGGTGATCATGGCGTCGGCTTCCCCGCGTGCCACCATCACCGCAGCGATCAGCGTGGGACGCGAACGCATCAGGTTCTTGGCTGCCGCTTCGGTGACCCCGCGCCGGCACGTCAGACGGTGATAGTGCTGCCAGTAGTCGTTGAAGCGCGGATCGTCGAGGATGTTCGTGAGCTCGAAGTCCTCGCCCGCCCGCATGCGCAAGCCCATCCGGGCGATACGTGCTTCTATCACGTCCGGTCGTCCGATCAGGACGGGGAACGCCAGACATTCGTCAATCACCGTCTGCACCGCACGCAGCACGGTCTCTTCTTCGCCCTCGGCGTAGACCACGCGCTGGCGTTCGGATCGCGCGCGGTCGTACAACGGCTTCATCATCAGGCTGGTGCGGTAGACGAACTGGCCCAGCTTCTCACGATAGGCCGCCATGTCGGCGATCGGGCGCAATGCCACGCCGGAGTCCATCGCCGCCTGCGCCACGGCTGGAGCGAGTTCCACCAGCAGGCGCGGATCGAATGGACGCGGGATAAGGTAGTCGGGACCAAAACTGGGGATGTCTTCCCCATAGGCCGCACCCAGATCGGTGGCCTCGCGCCGCGCCAGCTTGGCGATGGCGTGCACGCAGGCGACCTTCATTTCCTCGTTAATCACCGTGGCACCAACATCGAGCGCGCCGCGGAAGATATACGGAAAGCAGAGTGCGTTGTTGACCTGGTTCGGGTAGTCGCTACGGCCAGTGCCGATGATGACGTCCGAACGTGCGGCCTTGGCATCGTCCGGCGTGATCTCCGGAGCCGGATTGGCCAACGCCAGGATGATCGGTTGGCGCGCCATCGTCGCTACTATCTCCGGCTTCAGGATGCCGCCGGCCGACAGGCCCAGGAAGATGTCGGCACCGTCGACGATCTCGGCCAGCGTGCGCTTGCCGGTGGGACGCGCATAGCGCGCCTTGTCGGGATCCAGGCCGGGGCGGCCGGCGTACAGCACGCCTTCGTGATCTAGCGCTAGGATGTTGTCAGGATTGAGACCTAGCGCGACCAGCATGTCCAAGCAGGCGATGCCGGCAGCACCGACACCGGTGGTCGCCAGTACGACGTCTTCGATCTTCTTGCCGATCACTTCCAGCGCGTTGACCACCGCCGCGCCGACGATGATCGCCGTGCCGTGCTGGTCGTCATGGAACACCGGGATCTTCATCCGCTCGCGCAGCTTGCGCTCGACGATGAAGCACTCGGGCGCCTTGATGTCTTCCAGGTTGATGCCGCCGAAGGTCGGCTCCAGCGAGGCGATGATGTCGACCAGCTTGTCCGGATCGGTCTCGTCGATCTCGATGTCGAACACGTCGATGCCGGCGAACTTCTGGAACAGCACACCCTTGCCTTCCATCACCGGCTTGCCGGCCAGCGGACCGATGTTGCCCAGGCCCAGCACGGCGGTGCCGTTGGTGACCACGGCCACCAGGTTGCCGCGCGCGGTCAGCTCGCTGGCGGTGTTCGGATCCTCGACGATGGCTTCGCAGGCATAGGCCACGCCCGGCGAGTACGCCAGCGCGAGATCACGCTGGGTCAGCATTGGCTTGGTCGGCGTGACCTTGATCTTGCCCGGCGGTGATTGCTGGTGATACTCCAGCGCGGCCTGGCGGAACTCGTCGGTCATCGGCGTTAGTGAATTCTTGGATATCGTGGGAGAGGCTCGCTGGAGCGAGGGGCTCCAGCGTATCAATGCGCCCGGGTCATGATGTATCCACCCCGCCCGCCCGATGGAGAAAGCCCCGGGCGCGCGGATGGATACGAGGGCAACAGCAGGTTTTGCCTTACTGCAGCGGTACTGGCTTGGAGATGACTTCGGCGAAGTCGCGACGCAGCGCCTTCTTCGTGCCATCGATGTGCTGCCACGCCGGATAGTCGCCGCCCAGCAGCAGCTTCTTGTAGTTGCCCTTCACCGAGTCCTTGCGCTTGAACTCGTCCTGGCTGGCGTATTGGGTCACGAGGAACGCCTTGGGCTTGGCCACGCCACCGGTGGCTTCACGCTCCAGATACATCGTGTAGCGGGTCATGATGCCGGACGAGTACTGGTTACCCATGTTCGGATCGATGTAGTCGTCGGTGAACTCCTGGTACTTATCCTTGTCCACCAGCGACTCGTACACGCCGGTGACGAACACCGATTGGCTCGGATCGTTCTTGCGGCTGCGCTTGTCGAGCAGCACGTCCACGCGGCTGACAATCACATCCGGGCCCAGCGCGCTCGCGCTGTTGGCCTTGAATGCCTCAAAGGCCGCCTCGCTGGGGAAGTCCAGCAGCGCGAAATCGGCAAACGCCTGGCTGTAGCCTTCCTTGACCTCATGCTCGACGTACTGGGTCAGCACCACGTCCGACAGCGTGCCGTCGGCTTTCCAGCCGGCGAGTTTCTGCGCCAGATCGGCCGGCGCCTTCTTGTCGGGCAGGACGAACAGCAGGGCGTGAGCCGGCGTCTCGGTGGCACTGGCCGCCGGCGCGCTTTCACTGGCTGCAACGACAGGCTCAGGCGTGGAAGTAGCGGCCTCCTTCTTGCCGCAGGCCACCAGGGCCACGCAGGCCAGCATCAGGCCCAGCCATGTCGACGTCTTGGATTGAAGCGGGTATTTCATCGGGTCTCTCCACTTTCTTAAGGGGTGCCCCGCATCGCTGACGCGGGGAAGGTTCTCGTCATGTCTTGATGCAGGGGATCAGCGAGCCGGTACGGCCAACGTCCAGCTCTGGGTGGTCCGCAGGGATTCCTTCAGCTCGTACTGGCGCGTGTACTCAGCGTCCACGCGTGCAATGTCCTCGCTGAGCTTTTCCTTGATCGGCTCGGCTGCCTGTTCGGTCTTGGCATCGGTGTATTCCAGTACCAGCAGGGCGCGCCCTCCCTGCCCGTGTTCCAGGTACATGGCATACCGGGTCAGGATCTTGTGCTTGTGTTGGGCTTCCAGGTACTTGGTCAGGTAACCGTCCACCCAGGCCTGGAAAGCCTCCCGCGAGGACGTCAGGGTGTAGTAGCTGATTTTGTAAACCGGCTGGCTGCCCGCGGCCGGAGCACTGCCCCCTTCGGTCAGCACATCAGCGACGGTGGCCTTGACCGGTGCCGCCAGCGCATTCGTGTTCTTGGCCTGCCACGCCGCCAGCTGTGCGGCATCGGCGAAGTTGAGCACCGCCATCGCGCCAAAGCCGGAAGGCTTCTCGCGCTTGACGCTATCCACCCACACCACGTTCTGCGCACCGAGTTCGGAACGCCACTGGGCGACATGGCCCGACAGCGCGGCCGGCTTGGCGGTTCCTTCGGGCACCACCAGAATCAGATCATCATCTGCCTTGGCAGCCTGCAGACCGGCCAACAGCAAGCCGGTAGTCAAGGCACTGGCAGCAAGCCAACGGATAGGGAGAGGAAGAGCGAGCGAAGCCGTTTTCATAGGACGTTCCTGCAAGGAAGTGACGCCACAAGCGGTAGAGGGTGCGCGGCGCCGGACGACGAGGACCGACGCCGCGCGGGGGGAGATCAAGGATTGGGCGGGGTGAGGAGCCACTGCAGCGCGGCGCCGTAGACGGCCTGCCCTTCTTCGGTCAGGTCGGGAAAGCGCGGGGCATCGAGCGGAAACAGGAAGCGGCGCGCCGGGGCTTGGCTCTCATCGGCCATCGTGGCGCCCTTCTCGAAGGCGAACATAGTGGCGTGCTCGGGCTGGTTGGGAATGGTGGCGATCACCTGCGCGCCGGCCGGCGGACGCGACCAGGCCAACACGCCCGGCGTGCGGTAGAGCTTGAGCTGGCCAGGCGAGAGGCCGGCGGCCACCGGATGGTACGAGCGCACCAGGTGCACGTAGTTCTCCGGCGGATACAGGCTTTCCTTGTGGTCGTTGACGCCGTAGTCAGTGTTGCGACGACGGCTGACCATGCCCAGCGCATCCACCGCCTTGGCTTCCAGCAGCAGCACCGGGATGTTCACATCGGCGTACTTCACACCGAGCTTGTACTTGTTGGTGCTGGCCGAAATGATCACCAGGTCCATGCCCTTGGCGCGGCTGTCCGGCTCCATGTGATCGGCCGTGCTCACCTCAAAGCCCAGGGACTTCAACCAGGCCAGCTGCGCCTGATCGGAGGCCTCGTTTTCCGGCCACGGCAGATCGTAGCGGCGCACGAACAGCACCTTCTTGCCACGGGCCGTGCGTTCCAACGCGGTGCGCTGTTCGGCCAGCGAAGCAGTTACGCGTGCCTGCGGCGGACTGACCGCCCACTTGAGCGCGGCATCAAACAGGCGCCGGCCACTGAACCAGGCGTATTCCTTCGGATCTTCGGCTGCTGGGCCCTGTGCATCGGAAAGGATCGACCAGCTGTTGTGACCCAAGAACAGGCCCACGCGCCGGGCCGGGGCCACCGCATCCCCCATCATGGCCGCGCCGCGCTCGTAGGAGAACACGGCGGCCTGGTCCACATCGCCACCAAACACTACCGCGATGTCGGCGCCTCGACTGGGCTTACCCCAGCTTGGATCGGTCACACCACCGCTAAACAGCAGCGGGGCGAACATGCCCTGCGGAATCTTGGCCGCACGCAAGATCTGATTGGTCGAACTGGTGGCGTGCGCGTAGTAGTCGGCATGGTTCTCGTTGTGGAACGGCTTCTCGCGCACGACCGAGAAGTCCTCGTGCAACTTGTCTCCCGTCATGCCCAGCAGCGGAAAGCTGTAGGCGCTCCAGGTCACCACCGGTATGTTGGCCTCCCGGTACTTCCCACCCAACTCGCGCGCATTGACGGTGGAGGAGATCAGCACCAGGTCCTTGCCGTTCACTGCCGCGGCATCAGTCGCCTTTGCCGTCGTGACGGTGGCGCCGAGCGTGCCCAGGTAGTCGCGGATCAGCGGATCGTCGTTGGGCACGTCCTTGGCGGTGGCACCGATGACGAACAAGATCTGTTTGCCCTTGAGCGCGTCATCGCGCACGGCCTGCTGCGCGTGGGCGTGCGTGGCCAGCAGAGCGAAGGAAAGCACGGCCAGATGTTTGAAGGTCTTGATCATGGAATTGTCTCGGCTCGTGCTCACTTGCCCACCACCTGGATGCCATTGGCCCCGGCCACAAAGGCCCTGCCCGTCTTCTCGTCAAACGCCACTGCCGTACCCGCCGCGACCTTGGGCACGGTGGCCTCCAGGGACGGTGTCAGCTTGGCGTTCTGCACCACGTCCAGACTGCCGTCGGCATTGGGCATGTACAGGCGCACCAGACGCGCCGGGGCGTACTGAATCGCGATGCCGGCCGCGCCGGTGCCTTCGGTGTTGACCACGTTGAGCATCTGCCCAGGATCCGGATCTACGACAATCATCTTGCTGTTGCCGGTGGCCACGTAGATGCGGCGTTCTTTGACATCATTGACCAGCGCCGTGGGAGCCTTGCCCGGCCACACCGAGATCGTGCCAAGCGACTTGAACGAGGCGGTATCCACGACGTGCAGCAGATCGCGCGCTTCGTCGGCCACGAACAGATGGCCGCGGCCGTCGGCGGAGGCCTGGCGCAGGCGCCCCCCTAGAGCGAGCGAGCCCTTACGCGCGCCATTGCGTGCATCCAGGGCCACGAGCTGGCCGCCCTTGGCGTTGGAGACATAGACCACTCCGGTCTTGGCGTCGTACTCCAGC
Organism: Pseudoxanthomonas sp. GW835-FHT14C01; assembly: GCF_058793715.1. Taxonomy (NCBI): domain Bacteria; kingdom Pseudomonadati; phylum Pseudomonadota; class Gammaproteobacteria; order Lysobacterales; family Lysobacteraceae; genus Pseudoxanthomonas; species Pseudoxanthomonas sp. GW835-FHT14C01. The sequence goes on along the minus strand of NZ_JBXAGB010000001.1, from coordinate 1,456,368 downwards.
TCACGTGGCTCGCTGCCACCGGAGCTGACCGTGTTCACCGCGGCCAGCGATTCCAAATCAAAGACGAGGACCGTGGCACGATCCACGGCGGTGGCGTAGCCCCGGCGTAGATCTGGTGCCAGCGCCAAGCCGCCCACATTGCCCTCGATAGCCAGCGTGCCCACCTTCTGGCCGTTGTCGATGTCATAGACATCCACCCCGCCTTGCCGGCCGGCGTAGAGACGGCGCGCTATGCTATCTACGGCCAGCGCCTGGGCGCTGCCGGGGCTGTCGCTACCCAGCGTACTGAGCGCCTTGTAGCCCTGCGCCATGGCCGGCGCTGGCATCCAAGCCGTGGCCAGCAATAGCGAAGTCAATGCGAGCGAAATGGGTTTCATGGAAATTCCTATAGGAAGTTCGACGTGCTTTTCAGCGCGTCAGGGTCTGACGTCCGGGTGCAGCCTGCACCTCGCGCAAGGGCAGGAAGATGCCGTGGTCGCGCACGACCTGCTGGCCCTCCTGGCTGAGCACAAAGCGCAGGAACTCATTGAGCGCGGGGGGCAGTGGCTTGCCCGGCGTCTTGTTGACGTTGAAATAGACCAGTCGCGTGAGCGGATACTTGGCCATCGCCACGTTCTCGTAGCTCGGCGCCACCGGCGCGCTGCCCGGCGTGGTGACCAGCGGCAGCATGCGTACCGGGGCATCGATGTAGGCCAGACCCGAGTAGCCGAGTGCATAGCGGTCCTGGGCGACGTTGGCCGCCAGAGGGAACACCACCTTCTCGAAGTGGATGTCGTCGCGCCACTCACCGCGCTTGCCGCCACGATCAAGAATCTTCTGCCGGATGAACTCCTCGAAGCCGTTCCAGGGCTTGATGCCGTGCACGTTGATCTTCTTATCGGCCCACTCCCCCGTCAGGCCCAACTGGCCCCACGTGGTGATTGCCGACTGACCGCTGTGGCGGGTACTGGAGTAGATCGCATCGATCTGGTCGTAACTTAGCTGCCGGATCGGATTGTCCGGATGGACGAAGAACCCCATCGCATCCAGGAAACCGTAGTGGCGATAGCTGCCGCCGGAGATCGGAATGCTGGTCGGGCCGTATCCGAAGCGCGCGTTGAACTCGGTCAGATCCTCAGGCTTGAGCTCCCGGGAGACGAACACGAAATCCACCGACTCCTTGATCAGTTCTTTGGTGCCCAGGCTGCCTGCGAACGGCGGCTCGATGCTCAGCTTCACGTCCGGGTGATAGGCCGCGAAGCGCTCGAACCACATGCCGACCAGGCCGACCAATACGTCGGAAGAGGCGCCATTGAAGCTGCCACTGAGTTTCACGCCCGGGGTGGGGACGTACTTGGGCAGCTGCAAATCCACGCTGGGCTGCATCAGCTCCGGCGCAGGCGTCCGGCGGCCACGCTGGCGTCCGGCTTCCTTCTCCTCTTCGGTCTGCGGCGCGTTGACCGGCAGCGGTGCTTCCAGCCACTCCACCGGACCGCTCAGCTGTGGGCGTGGCTTGGCCGGACCGGCCTCTGCGGCAAGCGCCGCATGGGCGAGGGTCAACGCACAGGTCATCATCAGCAACGTCATGGCAAGGATGAGGACGGCAGCACTGCGACGACTCACCATAGGGGGATTCTCACGGACAGGGTGATGTTGCGCGGCACGCCCGGGACGACGCCGTTCTCGTTGGTCGTGGAGTTCACGCCTTCGAAGTAAAGCTTGTCGAACACGTTGCCGATCTTGAGCGTGAAGTCATAGCGATCGGCCACGCGGTAGTACAAGGCCAGATCGGCCACGGTGTAGGACGGCAGGATCAGCACGCGCTGGTCATTGGCGCTGGGCAGGCTGCCGGCGATCTCGCTGCTGTAAGACAGACCCGCACCGATGCCCAGGTTGCGCAGCGGGCCTTCATTGAAGTCATAGCGCGTCCACAGGTTCGCCGACTTGAGCGCCGAGTTAGTGAGCCGTGCGCCGACCAGCGGCGCAGCACCGGCTGCGTAGGTTTCGGAAACGTAGGCGTCGGTGTAGGCAATGCCGCCGATCAGCTGTAGGTTCTCGCTGACCTGGTAGTTCAGTTCGAACTCAGTGCCCTTGGACCGCTCTGCCCCCACCTGCTGCGAGCAGGTACCACCGACGCCGGTGTTACAGGCAATCGGGGCGACTGTGTTGGACTTTTCAATATCGAAGAAGGCCAGCGTGGCGGTCAGGCGGTTGTCCAGCAGTTCGGTCTTGGCGCCGATCTCGTACTGGCGGCCCTCCTGGGGGTCGAACGGATTGGGGTTGCCGGCCGCATCCTGCACGCCGGCCGCTTGCGGGACGTAGGAGGTGGCGTAGCTGGCGTACAGGGTCCAGTTGGGCTTGGGGTGGAACAGCAGGCCAGCGCTGGGGAGCACGGTCGAAGACGAGGTGGAGTTGCGCGTCAACGGCGGGGTCTTGCGCTCCTCGGCATCCTGCTTCTCATCGGCATAGCGCAGGCCCAAGCTGACTTTCCAGTGCTCAGATAGGGTCATCAGGTCGGACACGTAGACACCCAGCGAGGTGTTCTCGGTGTAGCGGCGGTTGACCGGACCGGCGGGGAAGCTGCTCAGCGGCGGGGTCTGGCCCAGGATCGGGTTGTAGACGCTGACGTTGATGCGGCCCGGGCCAGGCAGCGAAGCCGCACCGCTGGCAGGACCATCGAAGAACTGGATGCGCTCGAAGTCTGTGGTATCCACGCCGTAGGTAGCGCCGACCAGGAACTTGTGCTCAACCGGACCGGTGGCGAACGGAATGGAGAAGTTGCCGTCGAAGTAGTCGTAGTCGCGCTGATTGAACTGTTGGCGCGCGCGTCGGCGCAAGGTCACGCCATCGGCCAGCACGCCGACGTTATCAAAGCCCTGGGCATAGTCCTCACCACGAACGCTACGCGCGGCCAGATTCAGGGTGCTTCCATTCTGGAAATAGTGCGAGACGGTCACCGTGCCCGAGTAAGCCTTCTCATCGGCGGTATCGCCCTTCTCCTGATAACGCGTGCGGATATCCGCGATCCGGTTGGCGTCCTTGTTCGGTGCCACCAGCTGGTTGTTCTCGTAAGAGTTCTCGCGCTTGCGGTACTCGAAGGCGGCCGTGATCTGGGTAGCATCGGTGGCATGCCAGGTCAGGCTCGGCGCGATGTACTGCGATTCATCCCAGCTGTTGTAACGGAAGCCATCCTTGTCGGCGTACTCGGCCACCAGGCGATACAGGAAGCGCTGTTCGCTGTCGATCGGGCCGGTGAAATCCAAACCCAGGTTGTAGCCATTGGCATCGCCGGCGGACAGGCCCCCGCCGCTGTAGGTGCTGCCGCGCAGGTCGATCAGCGCGGCAGACTTGGCCTTGGGCTTCTTGGTGATGATGTTGACGAAGCCACCGGGCTGGGCGCCGCCATACAGGATCGAGGCCGGACCCTTCACCACTTCCACACCTTCGGCGGCGAAAGTGGGCGGCGAGCCAAAGCGGCCAGCAACACCGGGCATGCCATCGACCATGATCGCGTTCTTGTCCGCCTGCGTGCTCTTGAAACCGCGGATCGAGATGTCGTAACCGGTGTTGCCGCCGCGGCGCACGCCAGTCATGTAGCTATAGAGATCGGCCACGCTGGTGGTCTCGATCGATTTCATGAACGAGTCGCTGTATGCGGCCACGGAGAACGGCGTCTCCATCACCGTGATGTCCTGCTTCATCGCGCTCTTGGCACCTTGGGCGACGAACTTGCCCTGGACCTGGACCGCATCCAAGGTGGTGGCATCCTGGCTGGATGCGGCCGCTTCCGTGCTCTGGGGCTCCTCAGTCGGGGTTTCCTGCGCATACGCACCCTGCGCCAGTCCCATCACAACAGCGACAGCAAGTAGATTCTTACGAGCCATGATCTCCCCTCCCAAGGCGACCAAACAAACATGGATTGTTGAGTTACGGAACTAACACAGATCAATTGCAATGTTGGCGCCGGATCCTCAGCGCACTACGAACGGGAAAACCGCACAGGCCATCGCGGTGACCATCATCAGCAGGCAGATCAGTACCGCCCACTTCAGGGTGAACTTCTGGTGATCACCGAACTCCACGCCGGCCAGACCCACCAGCAGATAGGTCGAAGGCACCAATGGGCTGAGCAAATGCACCGGCTGACCAATCAGCGAGGCGCGTGCCATCTCCACCGGTGTAATCCCGTAGGTCTGCGCGGCCTGCGAGACAATCGGCAGCACGCCGTAGTAGAAGGCGTCATTGGAGATGAAGAAGGTGAACGGCATGCTGGCCAAAGCCGTGATCGTGGCCAAGTACGGGCCCCACGCATCCGGGATGATCGCCAGGAAGCTGCCCGACATGGCCTCGACCATGCCGGTACCGGACAGAATGCCGGTGAACACGCCAGCGGCGAAGATCACCGCTACCACCGGCAGCGCGTTCTTGGCGTGCTCGGAGATGCGCTCACGCTGCAGCTTCACGCAGGGATAGTTGACCACCACTGCGATCGAGAAGCCGACCATGAAGAGCACCGACAAAGGCAGCACGCTCAGCACCAGGCAAACCATCAGGGCAGCCGTCAGCGCCACGTTGAACCACAACAGGCGTGGGCGCTTGAGTTGCAAGGCGCCTTCCTCGGCGGGAAGCAGGGCGCTGTCCAGGATTTCCGGCGAACCGTGCAAATCGATCGTGCCCAGACGCAGGCGCTCACGCTTGCCCAGTACATAGGCCAGGCCGAACACTCCGAGCACTCCAACGATCATGGAGGGAATCATCGGTACGAACACATCCGACGGATCCACGTGCAACGCGCTGGCTGCACGCGCCAGCGGCCCACCCCACGGGGTGAGGTTCATCACACCGCCGGCAAGGATGGTCACGCAGGTCAGGCTCAACGCATCCATGCCCAGGCGGCGATACAGCGGCAGCATCGCGGCGACAGTAATCATGTAGGTGGTCGAACCGTCGCCGTCGAGCGATACGAAGGCGGCCAAGATGGCGGTACCCACCACGACCTTGAGCGGATCGCCGCCCACAGCCTTCAGGATGCGGCGGATGACCGGATCGAACATGCCCGCATCGATCATCACGCCGAAGTAGAGGATGGCAAACATCAGCATCACGCCGGTGGGGGCCAACGTCTTGATGCCATCGAGCATCATCTTGCCCAGCTCCGGTCCACCGAAACCGCCGATCAAGGCGAACAGGATCGGGATCGTGATCAGCGCCACCAGCGGCGAAAGCCGCTTGGTCATGATCAGCGCCATGAACGCGATCACCATTCCAAAGCCCAGCAAGGTCAGCACCGCCTGCTCCTTATCCCCTTCCCCAGGGACCGTCGGTTCACGACAGGCGTCTGCCTTGCCGTCCACCCTTCGCCGAATTCCAGTCAGCGCTGAGCGTGGAGGGATACTAAGCACGCCTTACTGTCGAACACCTGACATTGCAACGCAGCATTTTTGCTCGCCGCCGCCCGCTCGAAGGACAAGAAAAACCCCCGAAAAACAGGGGTTTTAAAGCATTACAACCGAACTCGTAATGTCAGACTTCTGTCAGATGTCGCGCAGGCAGATTGCCTGTTCAGCGTCAGCGCGGCGGTTTCGCGAGGATTGCGCGCCAGGCTTCGAGCATCTGCCGCCGCTTCTCTTGATCGAGATAAACCAGCAAACCCGGGCCCAGCTGCACCGGCCGCAGTACGCCGATCTGGGATTCGTTGACTCCGAGCCGCTCGTAGACGCCATCGAGTTCCTGCCTGATCGGGGGTAAGCCGCATCGGGTCGCCATCACGCGTTGTCCGCGCACCGACAGCAGGTACTCGAGGAACCTATGGGCAAGCCCGGCATTGGGCGCGTTCTTCGATATCACGACGGTGCGTGACACCACCAGCGTGTGGTCGCGGGGATAGACGAGTAGGAAGTTCTGGTCACCTCCCGGGTAAGTGCGTGCGTAGGATCCCAGCAGGTTGTAGCCCGCGATGAGATCGCCGGACGCGATGCGATCAAGGAGCGTAGCGGTGTGCTCCTCGACCTGGAGATCGATGTCGCCAAAGGCCTCCACCAGGGCACCGAACTCGCTGCTATGGCGGACGTCTTGCGACGCGAGCAGGTAACCGACGCTGCTCTTGGAGATGTCGTAGGTGCCGATCCTCCCGCGCCAGAATGCGGGATCCTTGCGGATCTGGTCGATCAGCTCCGCACGCGACTGAGGTACTGCACGACCCTTCATGGCCTGGCGGTTGAACACCATCACCGCTGGCTCGAAGGTGAAACCGAAGGCTTCGTTTCGCCAGCGTGCCCAGGCAGGCAGCGCACCGGTACTTAAGGACAAGTGACGTGCTGCGTAGCCATCGTTCACCAGTTTGATCTGCAGGTCCATCGCCGTGCTGATCAGCACGTCCGCCTTGTGCGTACCAGCGCGCTCCTCCTTTAGGTAGCGCTCGTACTGCGGCGTAGCATCCAGGTTCTCGTAGCGCACGCTGATGCCGGGATGCACCTGCTGGAAGTCCATCACCAGCGGCTCGAAGACCGCCGTATCTAGCGTGCTGTACAGGGTGAGCGTCCCCTCCTTGCCGCCTCGGGACGGATACTCCTTCGCCAAGAGCGGCAGCATCAGCAGCCACAGGCCAAGCAACCACCAACGTGTCTTCATGGCCGTCCTTTCCGCAGGCTCAAACGTACGACGAATCCGCCCGAAGGGCGGCTCTCGAGCGCGACGCTGCCACCATGGCTTGCGACCACGCGCGCCACGATGGCCATACCCAGTCCCGCACCGGAAGATTGCGTATCGCCCCGCTCGAACCGTTCGAAAACGCGCTGCCTGTCCTCCTCGGGAATGCCGGGGCCACGATCGGCCACGCTCAGTTCGTACCGCCCTTCATGCTCGTGCAGCGAGATCTCCACCTCGGCGTCGTCGCCCAGCGAGGCGGGCGAGCCATGGCGGATGGCATTGTCAATAAGGTTCTTAATCGCCTCGCCCAGCAGGACGGCGTCGCCTCGCATCGGTGCTCGCACAATGCTGCTGATGAAGCCCACCTGCAGGTCGTCCGACATCGGAACCGCATCGCGCATGGCGCGCTTGACGATATCGACCAGATCGAACTCCTCAAAGCGACGCACGTCCGCGCGATGCATCACCATGGCATCGCTCAGCAACTGGTTGACCAAGCGGGTCAACCTGCTCGCATTGCGTTCCACGCTGACCACGCCGCGACGCATTTCCTCCGGATCGTCCTCGTCCAATGCCAGCTGCGCTTGCGCGCGCAAGCCCGCCAGCGGCGTGCGGATCTGGTGCGCCGCATCACCGATGAAAGCGCGAAGACCGGCGACATTCCCCTCTAGCCGGCGCATGAATCCATTCATCGCCTGCACCATAGGCTCCACTTCGGAAGGTACCGGCGCACGCAACGCATGCAGATCGGAGGGCTCGCGCTCGGCCAAATCTGCGCTGATAGATTCGAGCGGCCGCAATGCACGTCCGACACCGAACCACGCCAGCGCCAGCGCCAGCAATGTCAACAATGCAATCGGAACCAGCGCGCCGAGGACCAGCTCGCCGGCCAGTTCCTCTCGTGCCTGCCGCGTCTGCCCGACCTGCACATAAACCCAGCCACGCAGACTGGGCTGGGCCAGTTCACGACCCAGTACCACGAACCGCACCATATCGCCCCGATAGCGCGCGTCGAAGAAGCGTGGCGCCGGTACCGTCGACGGACCTTCGCTCCGTGCGCGCGGCGCCGGCGCACCAGGCAGATCCTCATACCCGGTCACCGTCACGGCACCGGGTCCGAAAACACGATAGAACACCTTGTCTTCTGGGGCGGCCGACAGCATGTCTAGCGCCGCATAAGGGATGTCCACCCGCACGCGGGTGCCATCCACCGACAGCGTCTCAGCGATGGACAGCGCCGAGCCTGCCAGTAGACGATCATAGGATAGGTCAGCTGCGCGCAACCCATACGCGCGCGCGGCCAAGTACATCACCACCGTCCCGGCCAGGAACAGCAGCGCCATCGTGGTGACCAGTCGCGCCTTGAGTGAGCGCACGCGCTCAGCCATCGACATCCGCCCGAGGCTCTGCAACGTAGCCCAGCCCGCGCATGGTGCGGATATTCAAGTGATCGCCCAACTTTCGTCGCAGACGCCCGACGTAGACCTCGATCGCATTGGCACCGGCCTCATCATCGAAGTCGAACAACTGTGAGGAGATGTCCTCTTTGCTGAGCACACGCCCCAAGTTGCCAATCAGGATCTCTAGCAGCCGGTACTCCCGACGAGGCAGGTCGATAAGGGTGTTGCCGATCATCACCGTCTTAGAGGTGCGATCAAATACCAGCTCACCGATGCTGGTGCTGCCCGAGGCGATACCTTGCGCGCGACGCAGCAAAGCCCGACAACGCGCGTCGAACTCGCGAAAATCAAATGGCTTGGACAGGTAGTCATCCGCGCCAACATCCAGCGCACCCACCCGATCTTCGACTTCAGAACGCGCTGTCAGCATTAGCACCGGCGTGCGTTCACCACGCGCGCGCATACCGCGCAAGATCGAGAAACCGTCCCGTCGCGGCAGGCCTATATCGAGGATGACCAGTTCATAGCTTTGATAGCGCAGAACTTCGTCCGCCGATTGGCCGTCACGTTGCCAATCTGCGGCATAGCCTTCTCGTTTTAAGCGGCGCTGGACCGCATCGCCCAGATCCGCATCATCTTCAACGACCAAAATTCGCATGCTGGGACCCCTCCCCGCAGTGCCACGACTGACACAACCCATAGCTAACTTGTCAGCTTCACGACAGCTTCCGCATTTAGCTTTCTCGCATCGTACACGCAGGTGCAATCGTGTGTGCAAGTCCTAAGAAATGCGAAGTTTCTGCAGCCTAATCGCAGATTTCCTACTGCTGCGATGCAGCACCCGATGCCTGATCGGCACGCCAGTGTCGTAAGCACACACGAAAGAGGAGCAAGCCACCATGATCTCTTCACCCACTGCGCAACTCCGCTCGCCGCAGCTTCGCTTGCGCCAGCTTGGGATGTGCATGGCGATTGCGTTGGGCACGTTGAGTGGCCCAGCATTTGCACAAAGCGCCGCCGAGACTGAGGCCATCAAGCGGGAACTGCAGAGCCTGCGGCAGCAGCAGGCGCAGATCGCGCAGCTGCAGCAGCAGACCGATGCGGCCATCGCCGCACTGGAAGCGCGCATGGGCGTCGCTTCGCCTGCTCCGGCCGCACCGTCCGTTGCCGCAACCAACACGACGGCCGCCACTGCCAGCGCCGCACCCAGCGCACTCGACCGCCTCAAGGTAAGCGGCGACTTCCGCCTGCGCAGCCAGCACGACCGCTCCGATGAGGATGCCCGCGACCGCACCAGCGGTCAGGTGCGTGCGCGCCTTGGCGCCACCTTCGCAGTCAACGACCTGGTCACCGTCGGCGGACGCGTGGTCACCGGCGACAACGACGACCCCAATAGCTCCGACGTGCAGCTGTCGAACTGGGACGACGACTTCACCGTCAGCCTGGACCTAGCCTATGCCCAGCTCAACTTCGGCGACTTGAAGCTTTACGGCGGCAAGTTCCCCCAGCCCTTCGCCCGCACCGACCTGGTCTGGGACGGCGACGTCAATCCGCAAGGCATCGGTGCGACCTACAAGCATGCGCTGGCCGATGGTGGCGCGCTGCGCGCCAACGGCCTGTTCTTCGTCGTGGATGAACGAGCGGGCGGAGCGGACAGCACGATGGGCGGGGTCCAGTTGGGTTACGACTCCCCGGCTTACGGCGGCTTCAAGTACGACTTGTCCGGTGCCTATTACCGCTACAGTCTGGGCAGTGTGGCCGGCGCGGATTCAGGCGACTGGCGCACCAACCGGCTCAATCCCGACGGCACCTTCCTCTCCGACTACGAGCTGGCCAACCTGCTGGTCGGGGCGACTTGGCAGGGCGCCAACGAGAAGTGGCCGGTGCGCGTGGTCGGCGACTACGTGAAGAACCTGGGCGCAGTGGATGACCAGGACACCGGCTACGGCGTGGACGTCAGCCTGGGCCGGGCCAGCAAGCCGGGCGACTGGCGCTTTACCTACGGCTACTCGCAGACCGACGTGGATGCGGTGCTCTCCGCGTTCTCGCACGACAACATCGGCATTGCCACCAACTACAAGCTGCACGCCTTCACGGTCGACTACACGCCGATGCCCAAGACGATGGTCAGCGCCATCTGGTACCACTACAAGCCCAACGACCCGGCCTACGCCGGCAGCAACGCGCCCAACGACTGGCTCGACCGCATCCGGCTGTTCTTCCTGGTGAACTTCTGACTTTGATCGCGTCGAATCCCTCATGAAGTTCACGTGGCGATGGCCGGTCACCGTACTGGCAAGCATCGCGGCCGGGGCGTGCCTGCATCTTGCAGGCGCGCCTTTGCCGTGGATGATCGGCCCACTCCTGACGTTTGCAGCAAGCAACATCATGCATGCCAACGTGCAGGTGCCGCGCCAGGTGCGCTTTGCCGGGCAATGGGTCGTCGGTGCGGCACTGGGCCTGTACTTCACCGCGCCGGTGGTGGAGCGACTGCTCGATCTGTCGGGCTGGATCCTGCTGGCCACCGTACTTTCCCTCGGTGCCGGCCTAGTGGCCTCGCAGTTGCTGATCCGTATCGGCCACGTGGATCCGGTCACTGCCTTCTTCGCCGGCACCGTCGGCGGCGCCGCCGAAATGGCCAACCAGGCCGAACGTTTCGGTGCGCGCGTGGACCAAGTCGCGGCCTCGCAGGTCACGCGCGTGCTGCTGGTGGTCCTGCTGCTTCCGCTAGGCTTCAAGCTCAGTGGCCTGCATGGCAACGATCTGTATCACGTCGTCTCGGTGCCGCTGCGCCCGCTAGGGTTGATCGGGCTGTTGACCGCGGGGCTCGTCGTCGGCGCGATCGCTGCATGGCTGCGGGTTCCCAACGGCTGGCTGTTCGGACCGTTGGTATTGAGTGCCGCGCTCACCGCTAGTGGCCATGCACCATCTTCAGTGCCGGCGTGGCTGGTCAATCTCGGTCAATGGCTGATCGGGTGTTCGTTGGGCGCGCGCTTCACGCCCGACTTCTTCCGCGGCTCACCACGCTTCCTGCTTGGGGTTCTGGTCAGTGGCGTTGCGCTCATCGTGCTGTGCATAGCAACCGGCGTCCTGATTTCGACGCTGGCGGATATCCCCTGGCCCACGATGGTGCTGGCAACTGCCCCCGGCGGTATCGCCGAAATGGGCCTGACAGCCAAGCTGCTGCAATTGGGCGTTCCGGTGGTGACAGCTTTCCACATCATTCGCCTGGCAGTGGTGGTCAGTACCGTTGGCCCGGGCTTCCGCCTGCTACGTCATCTGCAGCGCCGGCGCTGACTGGTGCATGAAGCCCTTCGCTGGATTTACGGGTTCCCTACAAAGCTCGCACGGCACTCCGACATCACTATCCCTACCCTGCGCGCACCTTCACCGCGCTCATATCCCTATGGCAGGACACTATGGCCACATGCCCCGCGGCATGCTGGGCACCTTCAAGGCCTTGCGCTGGTCGCTAAAGGGCCTGCGTGCAGCGTGGCTGCATGAAGCTTCATTTCGACTTGAGGTCGTGCTGGCAATCGCCTTAGTGCCGCTTGCAGGTTTGTTGGGTGAAACGGGCGTGGAGAGAGCCTTGCTGATCGGCGCGGTCATGGTGGTACTGGCGCTGGAACTGCTGAACTCCGCCATCGAGGCCGTCATTGAGCGCTACGGCGATGAGCACCATGAGCTGGCTGGCCGCGCCAAGGATATGGGTTCGGCTGCTGTCTTTGTAGGCATATCGTCCGCCCTAGCCATCTGGGCTTTGGTGCTGTTGGGCTGAGACAACTAGCTCGACGCGCGTTCGACAAACTGCGGCACGGAGAGCGCGCCTACCGAGAACGCCGCGAGCAGGATGTAGAGTCTGAGGATGTGCCAGCGCTTGCGGTTACCTAGACCGCGAATACCTGGATGACGCTTGCATGCTGACCGGCTGGTGGTCACGCACCCAGTGCGGGCTGTGCCTGATCCAGGCCACGCCGCTGGCGCCGCGCATCGAGGGTCAGGCGTTCGAAGGTCAGGAATAACACTGGTGTGATCAGCAGTGTGATCACCTGCGAGACCAGCAGTCCGCCGACCACTGCCACACCCATTGGCTGACGCAGCTCGGCACCTGCGCCCAAGCCCAATGCCAGCGGCAGCGCGCCGACCAAGGCACAAATGGTAGTCATCATTATCGGACGGAAGCGTTGTCGGCAGGCTTCAACAATCGCCCGCTCGGCCGACCAACCGCGGGTGCGTTGAGCCTCCAAGGCGAAGTCGATCATCATGATCGCGTTCTTCTTGACGATGCCAATTAGCAGCAAGATGCCGATCATGGCCACGAAGGTCAGCTCCAACCCGGTCAGGCGCAACGCCAGGAGTGCGCCAACGGCCGCGGAGGGAATACCCAGCAGGATCGTGACCGGGTGGATCCAGCTTTCATAGAGCACGCCCAGGATCAGGTAGATCACCGCCACGGCGGCGACCAGCAACAGGATCTGCGTGGTCTGGGATTTTTCGTACAGCGCGGCCTGACCATCGAAGCTGCCGAAGATCGTATCGGGCATGCCGATTGCGACGGTGGCCTCGGCAATGGCCTGCTGCGCATCGGAGAGCGATTTGCCCGGCGCCAACTCAAACGACAGCGTGTAGGAAGGCAGCTGCGCCTTGTGCGCCACCATGGTCTTGCCGGTAGCACGGGAGACGGTGGCGATGGCGCCCAGCGGCACCATGGCACCATCGGTCGCGCGGACATACACCCGGCTCAGCGCCTGCTCGTCCTGGCGTTGGATGTCAGCCAGTTCCATGATCACCTTGTAGCTGGCCTCCGGTGCGTAGATGGTGGAGACCTCGCGTGCACCAAAGGCGGCGTACAGCGTGCTGCGAAAGGTGGCCATGTCCACCCCCAGCATTGCCAGCTTGTTGCGATCCACCTGGACGGAGGCTTCCAACCCCAGGTCCTCGGCGTCGGACTCCAGGTCGGCGAACACCTCGGTGTGCTTGAGCTGGGCCAACAGACGATTGGCCCACACGTCCAACTCGTTCGAGCCGATGGATTGCAGGGTGTACTGGTAGGCGCTGGCACTGGTGCTGGCGCCCACCTTGAGGTTCTGGACCGGGCTGAAAGAGACCGAGATGCCCGGCAGGATGTTCGTGTCCTTTCGCATCTTGGCCAGTACCTGCTCCATCGATGCGCGGTCGGCGGTTGGCTTGAGGTCGATGTCGAACTTGGTGCTGTCGTGATCGACCTTGGAGGCCATCGTGGCCACGGCCGGATCGGCCAACAGGATCTGCTGGACCTGGCGCAGCGCCTTGAGCCGGGCCGTGTAGGACATGTCCGGCGGGGTCTTCAGCTTGACCGATAGCTGGCCGGTGTCTTCCTGTGGAAAGAAGCCCTTGGGAGAGAGCTGGTAGAGCACAGCCGTCAGCACCAAGGTGGCCACACCGATGCCCAGCACCGTGTGCCGGTGGACCAGGGCCCACTGCAGGGCGCGCGCATAGAGAGCCGCGCTCCAGCCCGGCGGTGCATCCTCGTGAGCGGGTGCGTGGGCACGGCTGGCGCCGAGGATGGTCGGGGCAATGGCCGGGATCAGCGTCAGGGACACCAAGGCCGAGACTAGGATCGCGGTAGAGACCACGATGGCGAACTCATGGAAGAGCAGGCCCATGGTGCCGGGCATGAAGAAAATCGGGATGAACACGGCCACCAGCGAGATGGAGATGGACACCACGGTAAAGGCGACCTCACGACTGCCCTGCTCCACCGCCTGTCGGATCGGCATGCCCTGCTCGCGGTGACGCATGATGTTCTCCAGCACCACGATGGCATCGTCGACCACAAGGCCGACGGCGATGGTCAGGCCCATCAGCGAGATGTTGTTCAAGCTCAGACCCAGCACCCACATCAGGGCAAACGTGCCCAGCAGGGAGACCGGCACGGTGATGGCCGGAATCACCGTGGCCGAGAAACGGCGCAGGAACAAGAAGATCACCAGCACTACCAGAGCCACGGTCAGGCCCAGCGTCAGGTTGACGTCATGGATGGCGTGGCGGATGGACAGCGAGCGATCGCCGAGAACGCGCACCTGGATCGAGGCCGGCATCTGGCTTTGCAGCCGCTCTAGCGTGGCCTTGATTCCATCAATGGCGGCGACCGTGTTTGCACCAGGTTGACGGCGCACATCCAGCACAATGGCGTAGCGGCCATTGACCTCGCTGGTGTTCTGCGCATCTTCCACACTGTCGATCACCTGAGCCACGTCTCGGAGCTGGATCGTGCGCCCGTTGCGCGTGGCCACGATGACGCTGGAAAAATCGGCCGCCCGCATCAATCCGGTGTCCATCTGCACCATCAACATCTGCCGATCGCCATCTAACTGGCCCAGCGGTGTGTTGACGTTGGCGGCCTTGAGCGCGGTGCCCACTTCCAGCAGGGTCAGGTCTAGTGCGGCCAGCTTCTGAGGATCCACGTGCACGCGTACGGCGTAGCGCTTGCGGCCCTTGACGGTGATCTGCGCCACCCCCGGCACGGTGGACAGCGCCGGCACCACCACCTCGTCGATATAGGTGTTCAGACGAGCCATGGGCATGGTCGGCGAATCCAGCGCCACCGAGATGATCGGCGCATCGCCGGGGTTGATCTTCTTGTAGCTGGGCGGCGCTGGCAGCTCTGACGGCAACGAGCGGCTGATTCGGAACAAAGCGGCTTGCACATCGGCTGCGGCGGCATCGATGTTGCGCGAGGCCTCGAACTCCAACTGGATCTTGGTCTCGCCCTGGATGCTCGAGGATGTGGTGCCGACCAGCCCCGGCAAGGCGGAGAACTCCTTCTCCAGCGGCGTGGCGATGGAGGTGGCCATGTTCTCCGGGCTGGCCCCGGGCAACTTCGCTTCCACCTCGATGGTGGGTGTCTCATAGCGCGGCAAGGCCGCGATGGGCAGTTGCAGCCAGCACACGATGCCCACAATAACCATCGCCAGCCACAACATCAGCGTGGCTACCGGTCTCTGCAGACACAGCGAGGACAGACTCATGGCTGATGCGCCGCGGCCAGTGGGGCACGTGTGCGAACGCGTGTGCCCGGGCTCAGCGTTTGATTACCCTCGGCCACCACCGATTGGCCCGCAGGCAACCCGGTGACCACCGCCTGCCCATCCTGCAGGCCGGCAAAGGTAACCGGATGCATGCTCACTGCGCCGTCCGTACCGACCTGATACACGAAATGCCCTTCCGGGCCTTCGAGCACGGCTTGTGGTGGCAACACCACGGCGTTGTGCTTGATACCGGCTTGCACGCGCAAGTTGACAAAGGCGCCGGGCCACAACCGCTCGTCCGCGTTGTCGAACTCAGCCTTCAGACGGATGGTGCCGGTGGCCGGGTCGATCGCGTTGTCGGTGAAAATGATCTTGCCGGCGACCTGCCCTTGCTCGGTTTGCGCATTTACCTGCGCCTGACCCTGCTGCAGCGCCTGGGTCAGGCCCGCCAGTTCGCGTTCGGGGAGGCTGAACTCCACCGCGATCGGATGGATCTGCACGATGCGAACCAGACTGGTGGCATCGGAGGGACCAACCAGCGCACCCCGTCGCACGGCGATGGCACCGGCGCGCCCGGAGATCGGCGCGGTGATGCGGGCATAGCCGGCCATGACCTGGTTACTTTCAATCTCGGCGCGCGCGGCCTGTTGCTGGGCCTGCAGCATGTCGACCTTGCTGGCGGCCGCATCGAGGCTGCTGGATGAGATGTACTTGGAGGCCACGAGTTCCTGCGAGCGGGTGTAGTTGCGCCGGGCATCGGTCAACTCAGCCGTGATCTGGGCGTACTTGGCCTTAGCCTGCCGCACCAGCGCGGCGGTCTGGCCAGGATCCAGCACGAACAGCAGTTGTCCGGCCGCCACGTCCTGACCCTCTTCCAAGTGCAACGACGCCACGGCTCCGTCCATTTGCGCGCGGACCTCGACCTCGTTGAGCGGGACCACATGGCCCTGGGCCTCGACGATGTGCGGCAGATTCACGACCTTGCTATTGACCAGTTCCACCAGCGGAGCGGCCTTGGCAGTAGGCACCTTGGCGTTGGCGCCCTTGCCCAGCATGAAGTAACCGGCGATCGCAGCACCGCCGAGCAACAGCATGGCGGCTATCAACCAACGCGGGCGAACAGTGGCAATAGCAACGGGCATCTTCAGGACCTGACAGTGAGGTCCGGGACGACGCATGGGGATGGTGTGCGAGACATGACGAGAACCCGCACGTGAGGGGGCGCTCCCATCCCCATGGCCGCCCCGGTGGGAGGCGATAGTGATGTTGTACCCGCCCACAGCTGACATCGACCCGCATGGGCACGTCAGTTTCATGTCAGCTAGGGGGTGGAATCCTAGCCGGCATGCATTCTCGTCTGCCTTTGCTGTTCCTGGCCTGCTGCGTGGCAATGGCCAGCACGTGCGTGCCCGCCTTTGGCAAAGACAAGGATCGCAAGGCCGAAGAGCGCGCGGCCAAACAGCAAGCCCAGCAGGCCGCCTTGGCCGCCTTGCAGCGCGGTGAGATCCTACCGTTGGCGCGTATCATGCAGATCGCCACGACCCGGGTGCCGGGCGACATCATCGAGATCGAGTACAAGGCCGGACCCAAGTACGAGGTCAAGATCCTCACGCCCAATGGACGCATCAGGGAAGTTAATCTGGATGCCAAGACCGGCGAGATCATCAAGATCGAGGACAAATGAGTGCGCGCCCTGCTGGTGGAAGATGATCCGGATGTACGCGCGGACGTGGCCTCGGCGCTGAGCGCCCACGGCTTCGTAGTCGAGTGCGCCGAGGACGGCAAGCAAGCCTGGTTCCTGGGCGATACCGAGGACTACGATGTCTGCATTCTGGATCTCGGGCTGCCCAGCATGGATGGCCTGTCGGTGCTGCGGCGTTGGCGCTCGGCCGAACGCCGCTTCCCCATTCTCATTCTGTCGGCGCGCGGGGACTGGACCGAGAAGGTCGAGGGTATCGAAGCCGGCGCTGATGACTACCTGTCCAAACCTTTCAAGATCGGTGAGCTGGTCACCCGCGCCCGGGCGCTGGTGCGCCGCGCCGCCGGCCATACCAGCGCGCAGCTGGAGTGTGGGCGTCTGATCCTGGATACCCGCCGCATGAGTGCCACGCTGGATGACAAGCCCATCCAACTGTCGGCCCTGGAGTATCGCTTCTTCGACTACCTGGCCCATCAGGCCGATCGCGCAGTCTCGGCCGGCGAGTTGGCCGAGCACCTGTACGGGGCCAGCGAGTCGGGCGATACCAACGCCATCGAGGCGCTGGTGCTACGCCTGCGCCGCAAGCATGGCAGCGACATCATCGTGACCCGACGCGGATTCGGGTACCAGATCGGGCGCGGCCCAAGCACTGCGGATCCATGAGTTCGGGCTCGCTGCGATGGCGTTTGATGCTCGGCGCGGCGATCACGATGCTGGCCACGCTTACGCTGGCGCTGTTTGCCATGAGCTTGCTGTTCTCGCGCCACATCGAGCGGCGTGTGGCCGAAGACCTGGAGCGCGAAGCCCTGCGCCTGGTCGCCGAGATCAGCGTCGATGCCGCCGGCAAGCCTCATTTGGCCACGCCACCGGCAGACCCACGCTACGACAGCCCCGTGGGGGGGCGCTACTGGCAGCTCACCACCGCTGGCGGAACCGCACGCTCCCTGTCCCTGTGGGATGAAGACCTGCCCTCCCCCAGCACGCCACCCACCGATCAGTGGCGCGTACGCGAAGCCAACGGGCCGTTCAACCAACGGGTGATGGTGCTGGAACGCTCTGTCAGCGTGCAGGGGGCCAGCGGTCCGATCACGGTGCGGTTGGCTCAGAACATTGCCGACTTGCGGGTGGCGCGTAACCAGTTCCGGCGCGAGTTGGGGCTATTCCTGACCGGATTGTGGCTGATGTTGATGGTCGCGGCTTGGCTGCAGATCTATCTGGGACTGCGCCCGTTGGGCCGCCTGCGCAAGGAGCTAGAGCGCCTTCAACGTAGCCCCAGCGAACGTCTGGATAGCCCCTACCCCAGCGAAGTCACGCCGCTGACGATGGCCATCAACCGACTGGCCGAGGCGCGCGAACGCGATGTGGTACGCGCGCGCCGCCGGGCGGCGGATCTGGCCCATTCGCTGAAGACGCCGCTTGCGGCGATGGCAGCCTTGAGCCGGCGTGTGCGAGCTAAGGAGCAATCAGATCTGGCCGACGACTTGGATCGGGTCATCGCCACGGCCGGCGCGGCGCTGGAAGCAGAATTGGCGCGCTCGCGCGCGGCGGCAATTCGCGACGGCATCACCACCGTGCACGCCAATCCCAACGACGTGGCCGATCGCATCGTCGACGTCCTCCAGCGAACGGAGCGGGGTGGTGCGATGGTCTACGACATCGATATCGCCTCAGACCTGCAGGTGCCAATCGCAGCGGACGACCTGATGGAAGTGCTTGGCGCCTTGATGGAGAACGCCACCCGGTTTGCGCGGCGACAGGTACGCGTGGCGGGGCACACTGATGGTCAGGCAATGGAACTGTCTGTGGAAGACGACGGGCCGGGCTTGAACATCAGCACCGAGGAAGCGCTCTCCCGTGGCGGTCGCCTGGATGAAACCGGCAGCGGAAACCACGGACTAGGGCTGTCCATTGCCCGCGACATCATCGAGGCCACGCAGGGCCAACTCACGCTGGGCACTTCTTCTCTGGGTGGCCTGCAGGTGACATTGCGCTGGTCGGTGCTGTCACCGACTACCTAATGTCCGAGAGGGCGATCCTGCACGATCGGGGCAAAGGTGACGCTGGCCACTGTGCCGCCCTGTACCTGCGAATCCAACTGCAGCTTCCAACCAAAGTGCTGACAGATGCGCGCGATCAATCCCAGTCCGATCCCGCCCGAGCGCACAATGCCGCCCCGTGTCAGGCGGGTGTACAGCGCGCTCATTTCCTCGCCGGACATGCCATGACCGGGATCCTGGATCGAAAGCGTAGCTAGGCCGCTGGCATGGATCAGGATCCTGCCGCGATCGCTGTTCTCGATGGCGTTACGCAGCAGGTTGCTGATCACCGCGCGCACCACCTGTGGGGGCGCATCGACTAGGAACGGCGCCTGAAACTGCGACTCGATGGACAACTCCTTGTTGTCGGCCACCAGGGTGTGGTCTTCGATGATGCTGGGCAGTTCTTCGGCTAGATCGACTTCACGCGCTTCTTTCTGGATACGCGTCGGGTCGCGCGCCAAGGCCAAGAGCATATTGGACAGCTCGTTCATTTCCACCGAGGTGCGATGGGCGCGCTCCAGGTAGGGCCGCACTGTATCGGCGGTGTCCTCATGATCTAAAGCGACCTGCATGGCATTGGTGATCACGGCAATGGGTGTGCGTAGCTCATGGCTTGCCAGATTGATGAACTCCTTCTCGCGCTCGATGTGATCGCGGATCCGCAGGCCATAGCCGTTGAGTGCGTCGGTCATCAGCGCGATCTCACTGGGTGCCGAGGGTGCCACCTCAAGTGGGGGGCCGCGCCCATCGGGCTTGAGCGTGGGAATGGTCTTGACTAGCTGCGTCAACGGCTTGATCAGCCTGTCCACGCCGAAGTAGATCAACGCCGACAAGAGCAATGCCACCAAGAGCACCGAAGCACCTAGTCGGGTGGCCAAGACGACTTCGTCCTGTTCCTGATCGGTGATGTCCAGCGCCAGCACCCGTTTACCCGACTGGCCAGGAACCTGTTCCACCAGCACTACATACTGGCGATGGCCGATGGCCAGTTCATCGTGGACGCCCGGAGCAAGCCGTTCGAAGGCTGCGGGCGCGGGTGTCTTGCCATCAAAGAACTGCAGCAAATCGGTGTTGGGAGCGAAGTGATCCGGATCCTGCGCGCGGCGTGTGGTGAAGAACTCCATCTCGCTACGGAGCAGCGACTCCCACACTGCCTGCTCGGTCCGTTCGTTCACCCAATAGCCGTGGGTGACAAACACCGCCGAAAGGATGGCGAGGTAGGCCATCAAACCCACGATCAGGCGACGACGAAGGCTCGGCCGGCTCATGGCGTGTCATCCGCGCTGTAAAGGCGATAGCCGACCCGACTGATCGTGTGCAGCAACGGGGGCTCGCCCGGCAAGTCCAAACGACGCCTGAGTTCGTACACGTGGGTGCGTAACATGTCGCTGTCGGGTCGCTCTTCGCCCCAGATCGCCGCTTCCAGCCGCGCCTTGGGTACGACATTGGGGCTTTCGCGCATCAGGATTTCCAGAATCGCGCGACTACCACTGTAGAGCTGCAGCGTGCGGTCGCCGCGGCTGATCTCGTGGGTGGACAGGTTGTAGGTCAGGTCAGCGACTCTGAGCACGCGCTGGCGGCCTGAGCGCCGCGCCGACAAGGCCTGCAAGCGCGCCTGCAGTTCAGTGATATCGAAGGGTTTGGCCAGGTAATCGTCGGCACCGGATTCGAAGCCGGCCAGCTTGCTCTCGATCTGATCGCGTGCGGTCAACATCAACACGGGCACATCCGAGCCTGCGCTGCGCAGACGGCGCAGGACTTCGATGCCATCCATGCGCGGCAGCATCCAATCCAGCACGACCACGTCGTACTGCCCTTCCAAAGCCAACTGCAATCCAGAGGGCCCGTCAGGGGCGGCATCGAGCACGAATCCGCGCTTTTCCAGGAAGTCGAACACGTTGGCCAGCAGGCCCTGGTTGTCCTCCACAAACAGCACCCGAATGGCCGGCCCGTTCTGACGCTGGGCGGCCGCGGCGCGGCGGGCGACCACAGTCTGACAAGGATCTGACATATCTAAATCTACCCTAATGCGAATCGTTCGCGTTTCTGTTTGCAACAACCCTTTCCCACTTGGAGTCCCTTCCCGATGTCCGGTCCTCGAACCACCCGAAAGACCCCCGTCAATCCGTTGTCCCAGCTGATCGGTCGCGCTTTGTACGGTGCGCCGCTGGCGCTGGTGCTCAGCACCAATGCGCTGGCCCAGCAGGCCACGGCGCAGGACGCTACTACTTTAGACGGCATTGAAGTTGTCGGTGACAAGGATGCGTATCAGGTCCTTCGCATCAGTTCAGCGACCAAGACCGATACCCCGCTGCGCGATGTGCCGCAGTCGGTAACGGTGATCTCGCAAGGCCTGATCCGCGATCAAGCCATGCAGAACATGGGCGATGTGGTGCGCTATGTGCCTGGAGTGCAGATGGCCCAGGGCGAGGGCCACCGCGATGCGCCGATCCTGCGCGGCAACACCTCCACGGCCGACTTCTTCATCGATGGCCTGCGCGATGACGTGCAGTACTACCGTGACCTGTACAACGTCGATCGAGTGGAGGTGCTCAAGGGCCCGGGCGGCATGATCTTCGGCCGCGGCGCTTCTGGCGGCCTGATCAATCGCGTCACCAAGCAGGCCGACTGGTCCAATGCGCGAAATCTGGGTCTGACGGTTGGAAGCTGGGACAGCTATCGCGTGACCGGCGATGTGGATCAGGCGCTCAACGAGAGTGCGGCCGTGCGCGTGACAGGCTTCTACGAAGACTCGGACAGCTTCCGTGACGAGGTCACCCTGGAGCGTTGGGCGGTCAACCCGACCCTAACCTGGCGCCTCAGCGATGACACCCAAGTGGAAGTGGGCTACGAGCATTTCGAGGACGACCGCGTGACCGACCGTGGCGTGCCGTCCTACTTGGGCCGTCCCCTGCGCATCGACGAGGCGACCTTCTTTGGCAGCGCCGAGCTGAGCCCCACATGGGCCGAGATCGATGCCCTGACGGCGCGCGTTCGCCACGAGTTCAGCCCGCAGGTCACGTTGGTCAATCAGGCGCGTGTGGCGAACTACGACAAGTTCTACCAGAACGTTTTCCCCGGCGGGTATACGGCGGCCACCAACCGCGTGGCGATCAGCGCCTATAACAATCTGACCGAGCGCAAGAACATCCTCAACCAGACCGATCTGACCGCGAAGTTTGCGGTCGGCGCGGTGCAGCACACGCTGCTGGCCGGTCTGGAGCTGGGCCGCCAGGAAACCGACAACTACCGTCAGACCGGCTACTTCACCGCGGTCAGTCCCACGGCCACGTCCGATTTCGTGACCCTGCCCAACACGCACTACACCGGTCAGGTGCAGTTCCGCCAGAGCGCCACCGATGCGGACAACAACAGTGTGGCCAAGACCGCCGCGCTCTACGTCCAGGACCAGATCGAATTCTCCCCGCACTGGCAGGCCCTGTTGGGCGTGCGCTTTGATCGCTTCGAAGCCGATCTGTACAACCGTCGCACCGCCACCAGTCTGTCCAGCAGCGATGACCTGGTGTCCCCGCGTGCGGGCCTGATCTACAAGCCTACCGAGGCGACCTCGATCTATGCCAGCTACGCGATTTCCTACGTGCCGCGTGCCGGCGAGCAGCTCGCCTCGCTGACGGCCAGCAACCGCGCCCTGGATCCGGAAAAGTTCACCAACAAGGAAGTGGGCTTCAAGTGGGATATCCATGATGCGCTGTCCTTCACCGCCGCGGTGTACCAGCTAGATCGCACCAACGTGGCCATCACCGATCCCAACAACCCCACCCAGTCGCTGTTGGTCGACGGTCAGCGGGTGAAGGGTCTGGAGCTGGGCTTGGCGGGCAACCTGACCGAGCAGTGGCAGGTCATGGCCGGCTACGCCTATCAGGACAGCCAGGTGCAGACCCCGGGAGCCCAGAATGGTAATCAGCTGGGTCAGGTGCCGGAGAACTCGTTCTCGCTGTGGAACCGCTACGACTTCACGCCGCGCTTCGGCGCCGGTCTTGGCGTGATCTACCGCGACGACGTCTTCGTCTCCTCGGACCAGGCGGTGGTGCTGCCCAGCTTCACCCGCGTGGATGCCGCGATCTATTACGCCATCACCCCCTCGTTGCGTCTGCAGGCCAACATCGAGAACCTGCTGGATGAGGAGTACTACGCCTCGGCCCATAGCAACACCAACATCATGCCCGGCACGCCGCGTGCGCTGCGCGTGGGTATTGATTGGCGCTTCTAAGTGCGTACGCAGGGAGCCGGCGGGTCAACCGCCGGCTCTCTGCAGCGTTAGCCTTTGAATGAGACCCCAGCTGCCCGTGCCCCGATCTCATCGCGCTCATCGTCGCCGTACCGCCCCGGTTGCCTCCGGACTACCGGCAGCGACCGCTGCCGCCGATCCGGCAGTCCTTGCAGACCTGCGTCATGCCAAGCTGCCGGCGAATCCAACGCGTGTACGCATTCTCACGCGGATGCGGGCGCTGGATCGGCCGGTGACTCCGGATGCGCTGTGCCAACAATTGAACGGCGATCTCAGCCGGGTGTCGGTGTATCGGACGCTGGCCGAAATGGCGCGTGCGGACTTGGTCAGTAGCTTCCGGCTGCCCGGCGGAAAGATCGTTTACAGCGCGGGACGTGCCCAGCCTGCCCTGCGTCTGACCTGTCCGCGCTGCGGACGCTCAGCGACTGCACCGGAGGTGGCCTTGGAGAAAACGTTGATCGCGGCGATGGCCGCGCTAGGCTACTCGGACCAGGAAGTGTTAATCCTAGCCCCATGCCTTGGCTGCACTGATCCGTAGGGCGCTTTCTTGTAATTCAAATGAATGCCGGCGCAATGCCGTGACGTTCCCTGCCCTGTGTCAATGATGAATTAACACGAAGGCGACAGCAGTCCGACCGCAATCGGACAATGCGTGCCTGAGCATGCGCACCATCGTTTCTCACCCCCCATGTGCTCATGTTGGTTGTATCCAGCCCGCGCGCGATGGCTATGCCTGCGCGTCGCTCCCTGCTGGCCTTGCTGGCCGGTTCCTCATTCGTCTTGATTGCGCTGTACCTGCTGGCCCAACGGGCCGACTTCCCGCTCGCTCATGCGCTGTTGGAATTGCAGGGCGGCCACTGGACGCTCAAGCAGCATTGGCTGCTGGAATCGTTCTTGCATCGCGGCGGACGCATGCTCAGCTTGTTGGCATGGCTGACGGCTTTGGTGCTGCTGCTGGTGCGCTGGCCGCAGCGAGCGCATTTGCGTTGGCACGCACCGCTGGCCCGCCTGCTGCTGACCACGCTGCTTTGCACGATCGTGGTCGGAGTACTCAAGGCCACGACCCACATGGACTGCCCGTGGGACCTGAGTGCCTTTGACGGCACCCGACCGTTCATTTCCCTCCTTACGCCGCGCCCTGAAGCACTCGGCTCGCCAAAGTGCTTTCCTGCCGCCCACGCTGCCACTGGCTTCGCATGGATCGGCTTGTACTTCCTCTTCGCTGCGGTACGACCGTCATGGCGCTGGGTCGGCTTGGCCCTCGGACTGCTGCTGGGAATGGTCTTTGGCTTGGCCCAACAAGTGCGCGGAGCCCATTTCCTGTCCCACGACATCGCCAGCTTGACGCTGTGCTGGTGGGTGGCGTGCGTAGTGGAGTTGTTCTCACGCTCCTCTGACAGGGGCGAGGCATGAGTACCACGCTCAAGATTTTGGCCCCAGCCGCATGGGGGGAGCATCTGCGGGCGGCATGGACTTGGCGCCTGCGCCTTAGCAGCGAGGCAATGATCCTGTGGGCCAGCGTGTACTTCACCTTGGCCAGCAACGCCATGTTCTGGAAGGCAGCGGTACCTTCCCCGATCCAGATCCGCTGGGTCTTCTCCCTGGCGGTCTTGATCACTGCGGTCAACGGCTTCTTGCTCGCCTTGCTGCTGTGGCCCCGCCTGTGGCGCGCCACGCTGATCGTGCTGGTCGCGCTGGCCGCCATGGCGGGCCACTACATGAGCGCCTACGGCATCTACATCGATGCCGATATGATCCGCAACGTGGTCAAGACCGATTGGCGCGAGGCGCACGATCTACTCGGCTGGGATCTGCTCATCCCGCTGGTGATGGCGTTGCCAGCCGTACTGCTAGTCACCCGCATCGAGCTGAACCACCGTCCATTGGCACGCGCACTTCTGGCCCGCGTGGGACTGCTGGTTGTCATGGCCTTGCTAGGAGCGCTAGGCGCGGCCACCTCCCTGCAGGCCTTGAGCTCGTTCCTGCGCAACCAGCGTGAAGTGCGCTATCTGGTGACCCCGGCCAATGTGGTGGTTTCCCTAGCCAAGGTCATCAGCGAGGAGCCACCTGGCAAGGCCCGGGTGCAGTTGCCGATCGGCGAGGATGCGGTCCAGAGCCCGGCTGCCGGCGCGCGCAAGCCACGGCTACTGGTGCTGGTGGTGGGCGAGACCGCGAGGGCCGCAAATTGGGGGCTCAGTGGCTACGCCCGCCAGACGACGCCTTCTCTGGCCAAGCACAACGTCGTGAACTATCCCGATGTAAGCGCCTGCGGCAGCAGCACCGAAGTCTCGTTGCCCTGCATGTTCTCTCCGTTTGGGCGCAAGGACTACAACGAGAAGGCCATTCGTGGTCACCAGTCCGTCCTGCACATCCTGCAACGGGCCGGGGTGCGGGTGCTCTGGCGCGACAATCAGTCCGGCTGCAAAGGCGTGTGCAGTGGTCTGGAAATCCAGGATTTGCACGCCCGTACCGATGCCGATGTCTGCGAGGGCAATCGTTGCTACGACCAGATCCTGGTCAAGGATCTGGTCCAGCAGGCACGTACCCATCGCGGCGATCAAGTCATTGTGCTCCACATGCTGGGCAATCACGGCCCCACCTACGCCGAGCGCTACCCGCGCCAGTTCGCCCGTTTCACGCCCGAGTGCACTACTTCGGACCTGGGACGGTGCGAGCGCGAACAGATCGTCAACGCCTACGACAATGCCCTGCTCTACACAGATCATGTCCTAGCCAACACGATCGACGCCTTAGCCCAGATGTCCGATTACGACGCGGCGATGATCTACGTATCGGATCACGGTGAATCTCTCGGTGAGAATGGGCTCTTCCTGCATGGCATGCCCTACGCGATAGCGCCCAAGGAACAACTGCACGTACCGTTGGTGGCTTGGTTCTCCGACGGCTGGCAACGCCAGACGCACTTGAACATGCAGTGCGTCAAACAGCACGCCAGTGCTGCTTACAGTCACGACAATCTGTTCCACACGCTGCTGGGGCTGACCGACGTGCGAACCCATCTCTACCTTCCCACGATGGATATCTACCAATCGTGTCGCGCTCAGTGATGCACGCCAAGCGCAGATTCGAGTCGCGTATCCAGGGCGCCGAGGATGTAGACGCTGTGTAGGCCGAGTTACCCACGTGCATTGCGACAGGTCTAGGTCCTGACGCTTTGTCAAACACCTCCTCTCCTTCATGTATGAGCGACACATCAATGCGCTACTCCCTTCGAGGATCCTCACAAGCGCAGGTATGGCTGATGATCTTCTTGGTCATCGTGTCTTTGCTGGCGGGCCTTGGCCTGCGAGAGCCGATGCCGGCGGATGAGCCGCGCTTCGTTCTGGCGGCCAGGACCATGGTGGAAACAGGTCAGTGGTTGTTCCCACATCGTGGCATTGAGCTCTACGCCGAAAAGCCGCCGACGTTCATGTGGCTGCAGGCGGTTAGCTACTTAGTGGTGCGTAGCTGGCATGTAGCCTTTCTGCTCCCCTCATTCTTGGCTGCCCTGCTGACTCTCTGGCTATCGGGAGATCTTGCGCGTCGACTATGGGGTAAGCGGACGGCTGCCTATGCCGTGTTTGGTCTCTTCGTCTGCCTGCAGTTCATGTTGCAGGCAAAAAGGGCGCAGATCGACATGGTACTGGTGGGAATGACCACGCTCTCGCTGTGGGCACTGGTTCGCTACCTGCTTGAGAAACCCAGCCCCTGGCTACTGATGCTCGGTACGTTTGCCGCAGGCTTAGGGACGGTGACCAAGGGAGTAGGTTTTCTACCGCTAATCGTGCTCATTCCCTGGCTGTGGGTGAGATGGAGGACTCTGCAGGTTCTGCCCGCTCATCGAGGCATGCATGCGTTGGCGGGCCTGCTGGGGTTCTTTCTGGGCCTTGGCGTCTGGTTGGCGCCCATGCTCTCAACGGTCCTGATGTCTTCTGATCCTGAGCTACACACATACGCACGTGACATGCTGTTCAAGCAGACGGGCGAACGCTATGCCAACGCATGGCACCACGTGAAACCGGCGTGGTACTACCTGCAGTCAATGCTGACGCTTTGGTTGCCTGGGGTCCTCCTGACACCCTGGCTGCTGCCCGCTTGGTGGCGGCGTGTGTCTCGCACCGATCCCCGCTATACGCTGCTGTTGGGGTGGGCGCTGCTGGTTTTGGTCTTCTTCAGCTCCAGCCCTGGCAAGCGCGAGGTCTACATCTTCCCCATGTTGCCAGCCCTGGCCGTGGCGGCCGCGCCGCTATTGGTGGGCTTGCTTCGTCGCCGCGCGGTCAGGTCGGTTCTGTGGTGCTACACGGCAGTTCTGATATCTGCGGCCGGTGCACTTTCCCTGTGGCTGACGCTCGCGACTCCCGAGCACCTGCACAGTCTGGTCGAGGGACGCGGTATGGACACGGCCACGCTGGGACAGCTTAGCGCGTGGCTGCTCGGATTCTCTTTGGCGGGGTTGATCGTAATGATGACCTCACGTCGACGCGTCGCCTTCGCATTGGTCGTAGTAACAGCGACGCTCTGGTTCACCTATGGCGTAGGGCTCATGCCGGCACTCAGTCCCGGCAGTTCGGCCAAAGCGTTGATGGATCGCGTAAGTCAGACCATAGATCTGGATGCCGAGTTGGCCATGCTCGGCTGGCGCGAGCAGCACCTACTCCAAGCCGACAGGCCGATCACCGAATTTGGATTCAAGCGGCCCTGGGTCGAGCAATGGCAGCAAGCTCATGCGTGGCTGCTGCAAGCGCCGAGTAAGCGCTGGCTGTTCCTGCGTAAGGAAGCCATTGGTCCTTGCTTGGATCCCATGCAGGTCATCGACATCGGGGCGTCAAATCGACGCGCCTGGATCTTAGCCCCTGGCACCGCGTGGATCGAGGGCTGCGAAGTTCCCGCTACATGGTCGGCCGATGTGAGCGAAGACTAGCTCATCGCTGTGTATTCAATGCCACTCTAGTTAAAGCACAAGCCCATGGAAAGCGAAAACCGTAAGCCTCTTGAAACGCTGTCTATTGTCATTCCCGTCTTCAACGAGTGCGGGAACATCGGCCCTCTAGTACAGGAGGTGGTCCATCATCTTCGGGGAAAGATCGTCTTTGACATCGTTTGCGTGGATGATCGTTCCGACGACGACACGCGTGAAGTGCTAGCCGAACTGAAGTCCGCAGTCCCCGAACTGCGCGTGCTTCTTCATCAACAGCGAAGCGGTCAAAGCCTAGCTATCCGCAACGGGGTGCGTCAGGCATTGTCCCCTTGGATCGCAACGTTGGACGGTGATGGCCAGAATGATCCGGCCGACATCCTGCGTCTCGTAAGTGTCTATCAGACGGCGGAATTCGGGACCAAGCTCATCGCTGGCTGGCGAACCGAACGCAAGGACACGACGAGTAAGCGCTGGGCTTCTCGCTGGGCAAACCGCATTCGACAGCGCTTTCTTCGCGACGATACGCCGGATACCGGCTGTGGAATTAAGCTGTTCGAACGAGCAGCCTTCCTTGACCTTCCTTATTTCGACCACATGCACCGATACCTGCCGGCATTGATGCAGCGTGCGGGCTGGAACACCTTTAGTGTCCCTGTCGCCCATCGCCCGCGTGGCTCTGGACAGTCCAAGTACAGCAACCTGCAGCGCGCCCTAGTAGGCATTCGTGATCTGATGGGCGTGGCTTGGCTCATAGAGCGGAGCCACGTATGCACTGCCACCGAGGTCATCGGCGGCCGCAAAGAATGAGCGTAATGGACCAGGAGATAGTCTGGCTGAGCTGGACCGGCCTGCATGCCACACCGTGGAAGCTAATCGGCTTGACGGGTGCAGCCTTGTTCGGCGCTAGGTGGCTGGTTCAGTTTGTCGCTTCGCGTCGTGCGCGCCGCCCGGTAATTCCGCGCCTGTTCTGGTATATGAGCCTGTGCGGCAGTTTGATGGCGCTTAGCTATTTCCTGTTCTCAGCCAAGCAAGACGCTGTGGGCGTACTTCAGAACCTTCTGCCTGCTTTCACGGCAGCATACAGCTTGTACCTAGACATACGGGTCCATCGGGAGCAGAAGAGGGATTCGACTCTGTGATCGTCCTGGACGGGCAAGCGAAAGTGTTCTTGGTTCTCAGCTCATCGCTTGAGATCATGCCATGTGGTAGAAGCTAGGGTCGGATGCACGGTGAAATGCGGACTGCAAGCCGATCTCCAAGCCAGCTTCGCGCAATTTCTGACCGAACATGCGTCACAGAAGGCCTCATGCATGGATAGCAATGACATAGTCAACCTCATCGGAACGGCGCTGACGTCGGTCACGGACTTGCACTACTACGAGGACGAGCGAGGATTTCAGGGCGAGCTCTATGCACAATTGCGCCAGCAGCTGCGTGACATAGTGCTGCCCGATGGCGCATTGCTTCGTGAGGAGTACCAGAAGCGGTTGGCGACTCATGGCCTGCGGCTTCGTCCGGACATCATTCTCCACGAACCCTTCGATCCTGATAGGCATCCTAAACGAGACAGCGGCAATCACGCGGTCATGGAGCTCAAGCGGCGCGCCACTCCGCGAACCGCCGCCGCCGCGCTCGCGAACCTGGTCGCGATGATCGACGCACTGAACTACCCGCTCGGCGTTTTCATCAACATTGATTCGCCCAGAACATGGGCGGAAGCGGTACCTCAGGGCCATCGCACGCGCATCGTCTGCCTAGCAGTTCATCTCGACGATAGAGGTCAGCCCGTGGTGGTTCGCGGCTGAGTCAGGCCTCAGGCTCCAAACCTCGGAGAACCGGCGCACCATCTTGGACTGCCCGCCCTGCCCCGGCCGCAACTTCCCCCGACTTGATCTCAGCAAATGACTGAGCGATCCATTAGTGCTCGAAGAAAGTTCAGGTCATTGCCGTGGGATGCCACAAGCTCCTTCTCTAGGAGCCACGCGTAGATGCCAAACGCCACTAGCTTTCCGCGCGAAGAAGCCTCTGGATAAACCAGATGTCTTTTCGGTGATATCTGATTGAGCTCAATAGGCCAGTCTCCAAGTACAGCGCGGTGCAGAAACGCAACCTCTGCCTCGACAGCCTCTACACAAGGGCGAGATTCACCAATGCTCCAGACGAAGAGCTGGTAAGAGCCGTCGTAAGTGGGCCAACGGTATCCCTTTGCATGAGCTTGGCCTATGCCGTTGACGAAGCGCACGAAGAAGTTGCTTGATGAGCAGCCCACATACTGAATAACCCGACTTCTGACGACCACATAGACGCAGGAAGACACATTCCACTTCTTGATGCGAGCTAGACCACCCGGGCTGACGGTCACGATCTTGCGATCCGTAATCGAAGCCCGAGTCACTTTGACTCTCAAGGTTGCTCGATTGCTTGGTGCCGTGGATTGCATGAGTCCCTAGTCTGGCTGATCGATCTGAACTGGCCAGAGCTTACAGCCGACAAAAATAGCCGACCACGAGCGGCGCTTCCCCTTCAATGAAGGCGCCGGCTCGTCCGTCGCTGGTCCGCGTGTCGTCCTCACAGCCCGTACTTCCGCTTCCGATTCCTGAAGGCGGGCTCAGTTCCCTCCAGGATCTCAACAACGATGCTTTTGATGGCTGGCGACTCAATAGCGCCCGACATGTAGTTGAACGTGTTGGTTGATTTGTCGCAGGTCGCGTAGATGATCTGCTCTGCATCGCAAACGACGGCCAGATTCGGGTTGTGCGTCACCATGATGACTTGGCGTCGCTGCTTCGCTTCCTTGATGCATTTGACCAGTACCTTGAAGATGGTCTGGTTGTCTAGGTTCTCCTCCGGTTGGTCGATGATGATGGGGATGTCATCCTTGTCGACCAGCAGGTAGAAGACAAGCAAGAGGAGACCACGCTCACCGGGCGAGAGCTGGCTGATCTCTTGGCCGTCGAATGTGAGCGAGTATCTCGGCTTGAGGTACCCCATGCCGTAGAGATAGTCGAGAATATCTTGCGGCTCTCCGCCCTTGCGGAGTTGATCGGAGATTCTAGTTTCGCGGCCGCCGCCGGATTCGCGACGATCGAAGTGCAGCATGTCGTCAATGGTCGCGAGGAACCTCAGCGTGGAATCCACATCGCCAAAATTGACCTCTCTGAGTAGGCCGCGCATGAGCTGGTTGCTCTCATCAACACCTGCGAAGCTTCCGCGCGACTGACGGTTGATGCGAGGAAAGAATTCGTCCTGGAAATCCGACTCTTCAATGCGGACAGCGAAGTCCAGTGGCAGGTGCATGTCCATCCGCGCCGCAGACTTGACGAACTCTTGAACCGGCCCATACAGGCGACGGTACTCCTCCACGGTGCTGCCCAACTGCTCATGGACGGTCTTGGCCAAATCCACGCGCTGGGCGCGTAGATCAGTAAGCTTAGTGGGCAGAGCAGCCAAGGATTCGATCTCGGCCTTGAGCCATTCGATAGATTGTCCTTTATCTTTGGTTCCGATGAGATCGGCCTTCGCCCGCTCCCAGTTTGCGACCTGTTCCTTGTAGAGGATGAACAAGCGCTGCTTCTCTCCAAGCTTGCCCTTGATTTCGGCCATGGCAGTTTCGGCCGCCTCACGCCTCTTGAGGAGGCCTGTCGGCTCTTGGCTACCTAGTGCTGCATCGATGGCTGCAATGGACTCCTTTTTGGCCTCGGCGAGCGCATCGATTCGCGAGGAGTCGATCTTTAGCTCAACGACATCGATCACCTTCGCCTGAAGGCCCGCCTCTGCGAATAGGGGGGCCAACTCTGCGACGAATTGGTCATGGGCCTTCTTATGATTGGCGATGGCTTGAGCGATCCGGCTTAGGACCGCTTGGCGCTTCGACTCGATGGCTTTTCCTTCGCGAAGCAGCCTATCTTCGTCACGCAGTTTCTTGAGCTCGTCCTCCAATGACTGGAGCTTCTCGGTCGCCACCTTTGACTCCTCTTGGGCCGCGTCCGACGCCGTCGGGTCCTCGACCGGCTCGGGCTTCGACGCTTCGAGGGAGTTGAGCTCGGCAACTCTCGCGTCAAGTTGCTCCTGAAGTGACTGCCTGAACTCTGGGGTCAGCCGTCGCTCTGTCTGCAAGATCTCGGCATTGACCTTGGAGATTTCCTTGACGACCTGCTCGCGTGCGCTCTCAATCTCAGCGACCTTGAAACGCAGCAGGTCGTCCATCGAAGCGTATCCAAGGCGCGCCTCGTCTGGGACATGGGTATATATGATCTTGCGCAACTCCGTGTCGAACGTAGCCGAGCCACCATCACCAAGCTCATTACATAGCGTTTCCAGATAGCTTTGCGGCAGGTACTTAACCCGCTCGACGCTGGTCTCTGAGGGGTCTTGGTCTAGCTGACGCTCAGATTCCGATCCGTCGTGCCAGGCTAGCGCGCCGACAAAGTGCTGTGCGAGCTTGTTCCTCGGATTGCGAAAGCGCGTGTCCTTTAGGAAAGAAAAGCTTTTGAAGTTCTTCGTGTCGCCGGCAAGTGCGGCGATGTCGGCCATCGCGCTCTTGCCGCTGCCCTTGTTGCCGATGATGGCGACCAGATCGTGGCTCAACGGCATGTCAACGTTGAACCAAGGATCGGCCAATGTAGAGCTAGCGTTTCGATTGATACGGATCTTCGTGGCGTACTTTGTTCGGTTGGCCTCTACCAGAAGTCGCTTGGGCGGAGTGTCACCCACGAATACGCGATCATCGAACTCGGTGATCGCCTGGACAAGGCCATCGAAGGTCGCATCGGCCTTGATCCAAGTGAAGCAGTTTCCAACGCGGTCCTTGTTTACCGAGGCTCTCGGTGCATGAGCGTCCGAGCAGTCGAGCAAGGTGGCCTGCACGTTGGACTCAACGAGCTTCTTGCGTGCAGCATCGTATTCCGCAGGATTAGCGGCTGCGGTGAACACCAAGTCGGCTTGGTTGATAATGTTGCGTTTTTCGGCAATGGACTGGTCGTCCCACTTGAGGTTGGCCCATTCGGTCTTGCCAACAGCGATGAGGTACTTGCCAGAGAAATAGGGCTTGTCCAACGCCTCCCTGACCTTCTCCAAACTCACGCAAAGGTTGTTGAATCCCTCCCGAAGAGGGGGAGCATAGTCGGCCTTCTTTTCATCCGGCGCTGAGTCGATGATCATCTGTCCGAGTTCAGCCAAGCTATCTCGGGTGATCACACCCTTCCACCTTCCTTGCAACTTGCTGGAGTCGGGGATCAGCTGGTAGCTCGGGGTCAGCGCATTTAGGAACTGCTGCTGGATAAGCGCCGGATCCATGGCGTCAAAGATGACGTGCAGGTTGATGCGGTTCCAGCCCGACTGGGAGTAGGTCCCATCTTTCTCCTTCTTGACGACCCCGGCGAACTTGTCTAGTCGCAGCTCAATGACCGGCAGCAAGAGATCGATGTTCTTGAGCCGACCCTGCTCGAGTTTCGCCCTGCGTGCGCGTTCGTAACCATCAACGAAGATGTAGTCGTTGATGCCAACTGCCTTGAACTCTGCGGGCAGCGCTTCGAGATCTGTCAAGAAGGCATCCCAAGCTTCGTCTGGGCTGGCTCCGGGATAGTCATGTACGAGCGAGGAAGGCGTATGGACGTGTAAGTCCCACTTCTTCCAAGTCGAGCCGGCAGGATTGTTTGTCATTGGAGCCCCCTCCCTTCCCCGAATTGCTGACCCACATAGGCCGTGGCTTCTTCGTTTAGCAAGCTTGTGGTGTTTGAGGTGCCTGCGTCAAATCGCTGGCAATCTGCTAGACATGGCCAACTGGTATTGGGAACTGCGCGCGACTTGATCTTTGGGTGCAAAGATCGGGCTAACAATCGAACTTATTGCCCCACCTAGAGATGAAGCTGGCGAGGGAACAATTACTCTTCCACGAACAGTATCGATTGCCTTAGGTAGACGAGCTCATGCACCCCAGTGATCTAGCTTTGACGCCTTCTTCGCATGCCACGTTCGCAGCGTCCCATCATCGAGCCGAAGTCCAACAAGGACGGATCTAACGCCCCTCGAAGCGGAATTCTCGCGTGAGGAGCGATACTTCCAAAGCGTTATCGTTGAGACAACTAGCTTGTTCTCCTTGGACAACATCGCAGCGAGCCAATCGGGTGAAGCCCACAGCACTTCACCATCATCGTGATCACGGGCCCCACGATGGTCATCGGGATCCGGCTTCCAACTGCCCCATACTTGGCTCCTCAGCGCGAGGCTGCCTTCAGGGGTGCACCAATCACCGCTGCCCAGAACGTTTGACAACCTCAAGCTCTTCGTGAGCTCGATTCCGAGACGCGGTCTGCCAGCCGCCCCTTCCGCCGCCATTTCATCATCTACGTCGATGCCAAGACTATGTGTCTCGGGCGCCCACACCAATGGAAGAAAAATGCTCTTCTGGCGGAGACGACTGTCATAGATTCCCTGGTCCCAGAACTCCGGTAGCCACAGTTCATGACCTGGTTGCTTGGCAAACGCCATGCAGCGACCAATTGCGCCTTTCCGCTCCGTGAGCGCCGACGTGATCCTGACTCGCACGCCATCGGGCGAGGACCAGTGGCCATAGAGCAATACCAGTTCGTCGGCGGCAGTGGACACGAGGCCCAGCTTCCGCAGCACTGTTGGTTGATCCAGCAGGTTCTCCTGCTCTCCTGTCCGCTTGCCCAGCAGATACTGCTTTGCCGGCCTAGGGACCGGATCCTTCCGATCCGACAGCCACGAGCCGTCGTCGAACGTGATGTCGTACCGGTTACGCCATTCCAACCAAGGCGAGTCCCCTCCACTCTCGTAGCTTCGGACGACAACCGGCCGTGTCTTTGAGAGGCTAGTGACTGCGCTCAGCAGGGCATGTCTCTGGACATGCTCGCGGTAGGTCTCATATCGATCCCCCCGCTCCCATTCGTAGCGCTGCCGGCCCGGAAAATCATCCAGGGAGGTGGCCTCCGGCCATCGCCGCGTGATCTCAGTCGCCATTGCATCGACCACCGTTGCTTTGCCGACATTAAAGAGTCGAGCCGCGGAACTGATCTCAGTCTTGGCAAACTCGTAGTCGAAGCGGAAGTTCGACGTCGCCTTCGTGCCCCCCGAGTAGACATCGCTGACCTCAATCCCGCATGGCGGTTGGTCGACATGATCGAGTAACGCCTCGAGCTCGATATCGCGGCTACCGTCGTAGCCTATGTTCCTTAAACATCTGACAATGTGGACTTTATCGATGATGTGCAGGTCGCTTTGCTCGGCAAGCGCCAGCAGCGGTCGCCGCAGGCCAGCTATGGTCCGTCCATGGCGTAGGGCGACCCGCGCCAACCCCATCAGCAACCATTGTTGGGAGTTCTGGAACGGAAGACCGCGATCCGCGGACGCCAGGGCCGGGATCTCTCTTTGGTTGAAGCGCTCAAGCAGCAGGCCGAGTTCTTCGTCGAGGCCCAATTCGACAAGCGTGCTCAGTCCCTTTGCGACCGACCAGCGCAGATAACTATCATCGTCGCCAAGAAGGTGCCAAATGACGTCAACGAAGACCGCCAGCTCGTCGCTCCCCACGGCCTGCTCCGGGCGGAACGCCCCCTCCCCGATTTCGTCGGCGATACGGGACGCCGACCCAGACAGAAACAACTCCAATGCGTCGAGGCCGGCTCGACCCGATGTGACGTCACAGAGAGCAGTTGCCAACTGTAGCCACTCGTTGCCGTCGAGTTCCACCTCTTCCGCTACCACCTTTCGGAGCACGAGTCGCAGCACGAAGTGCTTGTCGCCGCAAAGTTCTGACAGTCGATGGATGCCACGAACGATGTCTGAAAACTGTCCTTCGAACAGTTCGACAACCTTGGACTCGAACAGCCGCTCAACCAACGACTTTGCATTGGAAACGAGGTGCTTGGAGGATCTACTCCAATCGTCTATACATTCGGTAACTATGTCCAATGACTGCGTGAGGCTCAGTTCGATTGCATCACACACTGCGAACAGAAAAGCCAACCGCTTGGGATACGGGCATGAAACACGCAGTCCGTTGATGAAGCGTTGGCGCGCATCATAGGTAAGTCGATTGTCTGCTTTGATGTTTATCAGCGCTTGGTCGATCGAATGCGCCGATGACGGATCGCAGTTCGAAACTAGCGCCGCGATGAGGCTGTCGATCTCCTCCTTGCTCGGTTTCGGAGTTGAATCGGCAAAATCTGACCCCGACTCATCGTGACTGTCGAACCCATCATCCTCGCGTTGTGCCCTTCCGCTAAGACGTCCAATCGCCTCTCGCTCTTCGCTCGTGAGTGCGTTCGGGAACTGATTCCCCGCTGCCAAGAAGCCTTCCCAAAGTGCGCTAAAGCCGCCGAACGGGTATCGGGCATGTAACTTTTCGATGATCGCAAGAGATATCCGCCGCTGATCGGCGGGTTCGGACAGTCGCAAGAGGTCGGCGACTGCGTCACCGGGACGCCAGTCCCACGAGCCCTGGTCTTCGCAGACTGTGACAAGGAGCGCGGCGCGCCGCGCGTCGAGATGTCCGTTCTTGGCCAGAAAGCAAGCAAGCTGCGGCAACCCGTAAGACAGATCCGCAACGTCCTGGTCGTGCCAGCGCACGATCTTTGCGATCGCCTGAAGCCCTATAGAACTGGCTGCGGCTTGTGCGAACAGCGTCCATCCGAACTTGCCTGGTTCATTCCGCACGATCGCCTGGCAGAGGTTCATCAATCTGTGCGACAACTGGGGCTTCAAGAAGCCGCCTTGCTGGGCGCTCGCAAAGCGAAGTAGCGAATAGATTTGATCGTAGCTCTCTCCCCCAAGTTGGTCCAATTGAGCCAGACCTTGCTGGTAGTAATCACGCGCCTCGTCAGTGCTCATGGAAACGAGCGAAGCAGCGAGATCAGCATATGCACGGCCGCGCTGCTCAATATCGTCATCCCTGCCGATCTGCTCCGCGACATGCTGTGCAAACTGTCCGGCGAGCTCATGAAGGGCCGATCGCTTGGACAGCTGGGCCAGTACTGAGATCTTCTGTCGGACGGAGAACTTTTCAGAGGAAGCCAGACTGATGATGGTCTTCGCGTGCTCTTCCGATACCTCGGGCGCATGGTCCAGTAGAACGTGGATACAGCCGAGTCCGGCGGTGCGAACGAGAAAGTCAGTCGCGACCTCAGCCCTCCAATGCACGCCCTCGCGAAAGTGCCTGCGCCATGCATCCAAGAAGGCGGTGAGGCTCGCGTCCGACAGCCCCCGGCGCGAGAGGGCAGCTTCCTCGATGGGCCGGGTCAGCCGGCGTATCATCTCGACGCCTTTGCTGATGTTCTCGCATTCCCTTTCGCTGAACCTCGCGCGCCGTGGTTTTCCGCCTCGTTTCTTGCCGGAGCCGCTGAGTGCCGGCTGGTCCAGCTTCTTCAGAAATGCGAGCAGTTCTGGTTCGGTCGAGACTGCCTTCGCTTGCTTGGTGATCCCCACTTCCCTCGGAAGTAGGTCATGGTAGGCCACTGGCCTTCCAGCCGACCATGCACGAACACACGCGCACAGAATTGGCGTCCAGGCCTTTGAGGGACCGTAACGCTCGCCGTAGTCGTATGCAGATGGACGCGTGAGCGGCGCTTGGCGGATGATCGCCGCGGCTGCGGCACGCGAGCTGTAGAGGAGCGCCGTCAAAGCCGCCTGTACGACGCATACAGCACTCCCCTGTTTGGAGTCCGCCAGAACACCGTCATCGACGTCATGGTCGATGGACAATGGCTCTCCAATCCCCTTGCGAGCGCACTAACTTGCCGCCTGTTCAAAGAGCTTGGCAGCGAGAGAAGTCGCAGCTTGAGTGCCTGTGACTGGCATTCCTTGCTTGTGGCGAACGATACGAGATCCGCAATTGTCGTGGCGACGTTCGCCTGATCGAACTGTTGCAGCAGGTGCAGAAGCTCGCCGCTCACAGAGAGCGAGAAGCGAACATTCCATGAGTCAAGGTTACGATCTACTGCGTCGAACTTGCCTGCAGCGGCATGCTGAAATAGTACCGCCGCGAAGTCTTTTGTCTTTGGCCCGGCGCGTCCTCGCTGCATCTCGTCACCCAGCTTCGCAGCGCCCCAATTGATCCACCGCACCGTGCTCGCGCATTGAATCTCCGACTCCTCAAGGTCATTCGCGAAGCGATGAGCTACTGTCAGGCGCGCACTTCTGGCTCCACGCCATCCCGAGCGGTCCGCAAAGAGACGGCGATAGGAATCAGCGTCGCCGAGCACGATTGCGAGCGCGGGTGAGCTTCGAATGAACTCGTCGCCTCTAAGGTCGGCGGTCGCGGCCTGCGCCATCCGCATACTGAGGCCGAGAACCCGGTCCAAGTCGTCTTCCGCCACTGCCAGTCGAAAAGCCGCACGAAGTCGTGCGAGTGTCAACCTCCGGCGTCCGAAGTCCGACTGCACCGTTGCAGGGAAGCTGGTTGAATCAGCGAGCGCGAATGCGCGATCGCTATCTTTTATGACGACAAGGAAGTGCGGCAGCGCTTCTGCGGCATAGGCTGACTTCCCCTGTGAGGCTAACAGGCGGTCGGCAATGGCCCTCTGCGCTTCCGGTCCCTCGGAGTATCTTTCACGGATATAGGTTTCTGTGGGCTCGTCCCTGAAGATCGCTCCGTGCGCGGTCACCTCGAGCATCGGGGCCAGATCCGATGCTGCGGTACCAACCTGAGCCGCAGACCATCCAAGCGCGTTTGCCAGTTCGTTGAGCGGAATCGGCGGCGGAAGCAGCGATAGCGCGACGAAGAACTCGGTCACCTCTGAGTCCGTCCATCCTGCGACGTGAAGATCGGAGACTATCTTCATGCACCGCTGAGCGATGATTTCGGGAACGTCTATGACGGCGGCCGACGTGCGGCCGTGGACATTCTCATTCCATGTCTGGACTAGGTAGTCGAGGACACGTGCATTCCGGCCGGATCGGGCCAGGGCGGTCGCAACCTCGGCGCTAGAAGCGTCTGGCTTGCGCGCCTTCAGAAACTCTCGGGCCTCCGGATCGGTGAAGGGGCCAAGCTCGACCCTACTCACCTCGCTACGACCAATAACCAAGTCCCTTCGGTGCGTGCGTGCCGTAAGCAACAGCTTCACACCGTCAATCGGATCTTCATCCATAGCCGCGAGAAGCAGTTTCGGGAACGCATCCTCGTGGCGGTGCTCGGCTTCCAACTGGGCGTTGTCTGCCGCATCGACGACAATTAGCAGGCCGAGCTTCTCGGACTGGGTCCGGATAGCTGTCGCTGCTTGTGCCAATCGTTTGCGCGCCGTTTTGATGACCTTTCGACTGTCATCGCCGCCTGGCAGCATCGGATCGCAAAGCGTCCGCGAAGCTAGTTCGTTGACAATCTGCACAAGCCCAATTTTGGGAAGATGTCTGGAGTGATTGTCTGAACGGTAAGAACCACCGCCGAAGCAGTCAAAAACGACCACTTCGAACTCGTTCTCCATCCTTGCGGCGAGGGACTGAACGAACACAGTCTTGCCAATCCCGCCCTCAGCGTCGACGAAGAGGGGCCGCTTTGAAGTTCTGATAAGTTCATGGACCATCGAGAGTTCTGACCTCTCGACTACGGCACCTACGTCGATGAAGCGGGTATCGGCCGGAAAGAGGTCCTCGGGCGCACAATCGAGCGCATCCAAGACATCTTCTCGATGGATGAGGTTCTTGCCTTGGCCGCTTGGACCAGCCTTTTTCAAGACGAGGTCCTGAAGCCCGTAAAGGCGCATCCTGGCCTCAGCGTCGGCGCCGGCAGACCAGTCGGTGAGTGTTCGCCTTAGTGCATTGTCTTGGCCCGAAAGGCCCTTCTCTCCGGCTCGAAAAGCAATTCTGGAAAAGAGACGTCTTGCATCAGACAGGCCGCCAGCTACACAACACTCCTTCAGGTACAGAACCTGGGCGGCAGCTTCGTGACCCGAGGGTGTGCTCCCTGCGATGAGGGACTCGATCGCTTCTGAAAGACTGTCCTTGAACTCCGCGTTCGTGACGAAAGCGAACCACGCCTTCGCAGTGACTTCGTCGGCCGAAAACTCTCTCTCATAGCCGGATACCGTGCTAGAGAACTTTTCAATTGTCTTCTTCAGATAAGAAGCAGTGACGGGCTCTCCGCTATGCTTGTACTTGAATTGGATGGTCTCCAGCCGCTCACAAGTCTTGAAATTGTCTCCACCACCGTAGTAGAGGACGAGGTCAGCAACATCCTCGGCCCATACTCCGGGACTGGCGGTTTCGGTCGATGAGATCCCCTCCACGGCGATCGCGAACAGTTCGTCGTTCGGAAATACCAGTTGCAACGCCCGTCTAGCCGCCCATCTCTCGTGGAAAGTGTGGCCAGCTCGGGATGCGCGGACTGTATCTATACCTTCATCGCCATTAGGCATGTTCATGCTGTGCCAGTATCCAATGCGACCGTCATCATCTATGAATCACCCCAGCATAGGGACTGCGCCCTAAGCGCGCCTTCGCACATATCCCTCGATCGAGCAGCGGGTTCGCTATAGCTTGACATCATGGCGCCTGCGCATCGGTTTGGCCTAGCTCAGAATGGTGCGCCTGCCAGCCATCTCTCCCAGTCAAAAGGCTTTCGAAATCATACATTCCGAATGCCATGACTCACCACGACTTGCTGCCGCTCGGATCAAACGCCCGCTAAGGGTCGGAGTCCGACTTGGTGCAGGGCTCTTAGGGCTTGGGCCGAAGACGGGGCGCGGCATACTCCGAGTAGAGAGGATACGTTGGTCGCGCATCGGCTCTCTCCATTTTCGGCTCTGACTCCGACCGTCCAATCTGGTGCAACTGAGAAGGCATCTTGCGAGTCGATAATCTCATCTTGTTTGACCGTTGAGCCAATGACACGGAGCCTTTCCATCAACCCCCGCGTACTTGATCGCCATACACGCGGGAGAATGGTTGCTCATCCCCACCCACGGTCAACACCAGCAGGATCGGAACGTGGCCGCCCTCCGCAGAGGTCGCGAGTATTGGCTGGTCCGGCGGCGGCTCGTCCCCTTGGCTGGCTGGCAGGTTATCAATCCAACCCAACAACTCGTTGGCTACGTTGAAGGACGGATCGCCCCCACCACTGAGGAAGTTATCCACCCCCTCCTCGAGCGCGTGCCACAGCGCGGTCGATGCGGCGAAGTGCTTGAAGCTCCGACCACGAGGCGCGTTAGCAATGCCTTGATTCTTCAACCTGTAAATGTAGCTCGTCGAGCGTGCCGATTCTCGAAGCATGTGGTTTACGAAGATCGACCAATGGTCTGTCGATGCGGGCACGCCCGGCACGAATGGCCGGCCACGCGCTCTCATCAGGAACTCCACGAATGCGGTTCCAAAGTCCAGCGGGCACGATGCCCCGCCAGACGGAGGTGCGGCGGCCGCAGGCGCATCGCCGACCGACCAGGTGCTACTTGCCGGATAGGCAGCAATCATCAACGCATGTCCCGGTGCGCTGGGCGCAAGCGGCGCGCTCCATTGCGGGGTTGCGGCGGGCACCGAGAAGGCTTGCTGGTCGAACACCGCCAAGTAGCCGGCGGCTGCCGTGGCCGGGCCACCAGTAGCGCTGGGAAGATTGAAATTCCACTCCGTATAGCCGGGGGGCGCTATTGGCAAGCGGCGGGTGGCACTCTTGAAAGGAGCCCAGCTTTGGTAGAGCTTGAATTGCAAAGCCTCCAGTGGCGATGCGAGCGAGCCGGTGGAAGTGGTGGGCGTGCGCTTGGCCTGGAGGAGCAACGCGTTGCCTGTTGTCGCGACTCGTTGACCTTTGGGGCCCGTGAAATGCTGGTGCACCAGCATTAGGTCCCCGATCTCAGTGGAATGAGCGGCACCGGCCATCCTCACCTTCGGCGTCTGGTGAGTGAAGATGCCCCGCACCAGATTGGACACGCCTGGCGTGGTGTAGTTGTCTAGGATAACGCGGAGCCCGCGGTACATCTCCGAGGACAGAAACGAGCTAACCAACGCTGGCTCGTCCGGCGCGCTGCCGGGCTTCACTCTTCGCCATGCGTTGGCGTGCGTGCGGTTGACGTAGGTCCTAATGTCATTGTCTAGCGGCATGGGCGTCCAGTGCTCATCTCAGTGAGTCCGTACCTTGGGTACACGCGCACTGAAACATACGTGCGCCGGCTAGGCTCAAGCCTAGATGCTGACACAGCAAGTACGTCCTGCCCTGTTCCGAGAACATGCCGCTGCGCGCTGCTGCTGCATCGTCCGCGATTCGCAAGAAGCAGACCATGATCGCGCAGGCCAACCTAGCTCGCTAGGGGGCTCGTACCGAGCGAAGGCGTGGCCACCTAGTTGACCACGGTTCTAACGTGTTTCATTACCCTCTCAGCCATGGCGAAGAGATCCTTCGCACTGATCTGATGATTCTCCGAGAGTTCGAAGACATCTACAGCATTGCTCAGGCGCCGTGAGCCCGGGTCGGGGTAGCGGCCGGCCCAAACAACAAAGTGCGAGAGACCCTTCAGAATCGCCCTATCCTTGTCACTAAGGTCGGGAATGAAGCTAGCAAGGTCTTCCAGCTTATGGTGGAAGTGCTCCTTCTCCTGCTTTGTGAATTCCTCAGTCCCCAGCCTGATAAGGATCATTGCTTTGAGGCAAACCTCAAGGCTGTAGCCAACGATCATCAGCACTACGGCGTGGTACTGGCTGTGACAGATTGTCCTGAGCTCTTGAGGGAAGCCATCAAATCTCGGCGGATTCTTGACAAGCTGAGCTGCCGCCTCTGATAGCGCATGCGCGTGGCAAAGCCAAAGAATCGGGTTCTTCAGGTCGGCGATAGTTGGCGGCTTTGAGACATCCACAGGGAACCCGTTTGCTGTCGCGATCAAGCCCCACTTATGCCAAGCAAGTGCGCTGTATCCAAAGGGATCGGCTGCGAACCCATCGGGGTTCGACCGTAGTGAATCTCTCATGTGCACGTCCGGGTTCATTAGGCGACCTTCGAGACCTGGTGTTCGCAGTAGGCCTCAGAGGGCGATCATCCTCGCCATGGAATTCTGTCCAGCGAGTTTGGAGATGTCCAACAGGCTGGGGGAGATGCCCAGTTCATTCGGCGCCGCTGCCCAGAGTGTTTGGCAACGATGCCCAACATTTTTGTGGATGAGTGCCCAGGGTCTTAACCCTCTCCCGGCCATCCAAGCCTTGTGGGGTGCCGTAAGACCGTGAAGCACCAATCTCCCTCTTCAGGTAGGGCGTTCTCTGGCGACGCCAGTCCAATACTCAGGACCGAATCTCGTATGGACTCGGCTATCCAGGCGACATCTTCGATCGTTGGGAAATGCCGCGCAATCGTCACGGCCCTTCGCCGAAGAGGCAGCGGAAGTGACTCGTCTTGGGCGATGTCGATAAGAAAGCCCCCGGCCCACAGCAACGCCCTAGTTCTCTCATCTGGCATGGTCATGATTGATCCCCGTCCTGGAACGTTTCGAAGACCATCTCCCATGCTTGTCGCGCAAGCTGAGACTAAGCGGAACATGCTTGGTACACAGCGAGAGGGTGCCACTCAATGAGCTGCCATGTTGCTTGGCAGCCCTTG
The DNA here is from genome assembly GCF_058793715.1 of Pseudoxanthomonas sp. GW835-FHT14C01. Classification (NCBI taxonomy): domain Bacteria; kingdom Pseudomonadati; phylum Pseudomonadota; class Gammaproteobacteria; order Lysobacterales; family Lysobacteraceae; genus Pseudoxanthomonas; species Pseudoxanthomonas sp. GW835-FHT14C01. Next base: position 1,412,903 of record NZ_JBXAGB010000001.1, on the reverse strand, counting down.
GGCCTGTAGATGGCTACCAAACCCGGAGCGACTCACTCGCACACGCACTTCTCGTGAGTTGGACCATCTATTAGTTCGAGCCTCCAAGCTAGTTGGACCAACTATTAGCAAGTTGGACCAACTATTAGCTCGTACCAGTTTGCTGCACCGGAGATGCGGCTTACTCCACCGTCACCGACTTGGCGAGGTTGCGCGGCTTGTCCACGTCGGTCCCGCGCGCCAGTGCGGTGTGGTAGGCCAGCAGCTGCACGGGGATGGTGTGCACGATGGGGCTGAGCACGCCGACGTGGCGCGGGGTGCGGATGACATGCACGCCCTCGGATTCGCTGAAATGGCTGTCCTGGTCGGTGAACACGAACAGCTCGCCGCCGCGCGCGCGCACTTCCTGCATGTTGGACTTGACCTTCTCCAGCAGCACGTCGTTCGGCGCGATCACCACCACCGGCATGTCGGCATCGACCAGCGCCAGCGGACCGTGCTTCAGCTCGCCGGCCGGGTAGGCCTCGGCGTGGATGTAGGATATTTCCTTCAGCTTGAGCGCGCCTTCCAGCGCGATCGGGTAGTGCAGGCCACGACCGAGGAACAGCGCGTCGGACTTCGGCGCGAAGCGCTCCGCCCACGCGGCGATCTGCGGCTCCAGGTTCAGCGCGTGCTGCACGCTGCCCGGCAGGTGGCGCAGCTGTTCCAGGTAGTCGGCCTCCTGCTCGGGCGATACCTTGCCGCGCAGCTTGCCCAGCACCACGGTCAACTGGAACAGCGCCGCCAACTGCGTGGTGAAGGCCTTGGTCGAGGCCACGCCGATCTCCGCGCCGGCGCGCGTGTAGCAGACCAGCTCACTGGCGCGCGGAATGGCGCTTTCGGGCACGTTGCAGATCGACAGCGTGTGCTCATGCCCCAGCGACTTGGCGTACTTCAGCGCCTCCATCGTGTCGAGCGTTTCGCCGGACTGGGAAATGGTGACGATCAGATGCTTGGGATTCGCGTACGCGGCGCGATAGCGGTATTCGCTGGCGATCTCGACATTGCACGGCAGGCCGGATATCGCCTCCACCCAGTAGCGCGCCGTCATGCCGGCGTAATAGCTGGTGCCGCAGGCGAGGATCTGCACGCCCTCGATGTCCTTCAGCGCCGCTTCCGCGTTGGCGCCGAACAGCGACGGCGAGAAACCCGCGTCGATCACCGCCTCGATGGTGTCGGCGATCGCGCGCGGCTGCTCGTGGATTTCCTTCTGCATAAAGTGGCGGTACGGGCCCAGCTCCAGCGAGGCCAGCGACACATCCGACACGTGCACGTCGCGCTGTACCGGCTGGTCGTTCCCGTCGTACACCTTCACGCTCTCGCGCGTGACTTCGGCGGTGTCGCCCTCCTCCAGGAAGATCACGCGGCGCGTGGCCTGGATGATCGCCGAGACATCGGAGGCGATAAAGTTCTCGCCCTCGCCCACGCCGATCAGCAACGGACAGCCCATGCGTGCGCAGACCATGCGGTCCGGTTCCTTGCGGCTGACCACGGCCAGCGCATAGGCGCCGGTGAGCTCCTTCACCGTGCGCTGCAGCGCGGCCAGCAGATCGTCGCCGCCCTTCAGGTGGTGGTGCATCAGGTGCGCGATGACTTCCGTGTCGGTCTGCGACTCGAATACGTAGCCGAGCGCGCGCAGTTTCTCGCGCTGCTCTTCATGGTTCTCGATGATGCCGTTGTGCACCAGCGCCACGCCGTGGCTGATGTGCGGGTGCGCGTTGGCTTCGGTGACGCCGCCATGGGTGGCCCAGCGCGTATGCCCGATGCCCAGGCTGGCGTTGAAGCCCTCGGCGGCAGCGGCGCCCTCCATTTCGGCCACGCGACCGGTGCGGCGCACGCGGCGCACGTCCTGCCGGTCGACCACCGCGATGCCCGCGGAATCGTAGCCCCGGTATTCCAGCCGCTTCAGTCCCTCGATCAGTACCGGCACCACGTCGCGATCGGCGATCGCGCCCACAATTCCGCACATAAGCCTGTGTCTTCCATCTGAGTGAAACGAGTGGACATTCTACGTGTCCGGCACTGGACAGCCCCTGTCCGCGCAGTGTCCGCGGACACCCGGACAGTCGTCCTGAACGGACAACCCCCTTCCAAATCAATTGCTTGCGTTTGGCACGCATCCTGCTGAGACATGCAGGTCATTCCAAAGAACGCATGCCGCCGATGATTCGGGACACCTCCGCCCAAGACCGTGTACTCAGTGCCTCGCAGACCCGTCCCGCCTGGCGCCGCTGGGCGTGGCCCGCCGTGGGCGGCGCGCTGTTGCTGGCCGGCATCGTGTTCGCCGCGCGCGGCTGGCTGTCGGGCACGGCCTCGGTCGACGGCGCCCGCCTTCGCATCGCCGAGGTGACCCGCGGCGACCTGGTCCGCGACATCGCCGCGGACGGCCGCGTGATCGCCGCCAACAGCCCCACGCTGTACGCCGTCGCGGGCGGCGTGGTCACGTTGAAGGTCGTGGCGGGCGACAAGGTCACCCAGGGTCAGCCGCTGGCCGAGATCGACAGTCCCGAACTGCGCAGCAAGCTGGCACAGGAGCAGACCACGCTCGCCGGCCTGGAAGCCGAGGCGAGCCGCGCGATGCTGGACGCCAGCGTCACCCGCGCCAACGCGCAGAAGGCGCTGGACCAGGCCGGTATCGAACGCCAGGCCGCCGAACGCACCCTGCAGCGCTACCAGCGCGGCTACGACGGCGGTGCCGTGCCGCAGGTGGACGTGCTGGAGGCGCAGGACAACCTGCGCAAGAGCGAGATCGCGCTGTCCCACGCGCAGAAGGACGCCGGCCTGCAGGGCCAGGGCGCCGGCCTCGACGCGCGCAACAAGCAGCTGCTGGCCGAACGCCAGCGCGCCGTGGTCGCCGAAGTGCAGCGCCAGGTCGACGCGCTGACGCTGCGCGCCCCGTTCGACGGCCAGGTCGGCCAGGTGCAGGCCGTGCAGCGTTCGAACGTGGCGATCAACGCGCCGGTGCTGAGCGTCGTCGACCTGTCGGTATTCGAAGTCGAGATCAAGGTGCCGGAGAGCTTCGCGCGCGACCTCGCCATCGGCATGCCGGCCACGCTGACCAGCGCCGGCCAGCCCTATCCCGGCGAGATCTCGGCGGTGTCGCCGGAAGTCGTGGGCGGCGAAGTGGTCACCCGCCTGCGCTTCTCGGGCAAGCAACCGCCCGGCCTGCGCCAGAACCAGCGCCTGTCCGCGCGCATCCTGATGGACACGCGCCGCAACGTGCTGATGGTCGAGCGCGGCCCGTTCCTCGAGCAGGGCGGCGGTCGCTACGCCTACGTCATGGACGGCAGCTCCGCCGTGCGCCGTCCGGTGCAACTGGGTGTCAGCAGCCTGAGCAACATCGAAGTACTGGGCGGCCTGCAGCCCGGCGACAAGGTCGTCGTGTCCGGCAGCGACCTGTTCGGCGACGCCGAGCGCGTCTCGGTGAATTGAGGAGCGAGTGATGAAGCGAGGAGTGAGAAGTGAGCAAAGGCAGCCGCCCCGCTTTTCCACTCACTCCTCACTCCTCTCCACTCACTTCTCTACCTGCCCCCCCCTCACGTCCCACTCCTCTCCATCCACCATCGCTCCGAAGGAATCCCGCCATGCTTGAGATGCGCCAAGTCGCCAAGGTCTACCGCACCGAACAGGTGGAAACGCATGCGCTGCGTTCCCTGGACCTGCATGTCCGCGAGGGCGAGTTCGTCGCGGTCACCGGCCCGTCGGGTTCCGGCAAGACCACCTTCCTCAACATCGCCGGACTGCTGGAGACGTTCACCGGCGGGCAGTTCCTGCTCGATGGGGAGGACGTCAGCCACTTGGGCGACGACGCACGCTCGCGCCTGCGCAACCAGAAGATCGGCTTCATCTTCCAGGGCTTCAACCTGATTCCCGACCTCAATCTCTTCGACAACGTCGATGTTCCGCTGCGCTACCGCGGCATGCCGGCGGCCGAGCGCAAGCAGCGCATCGAAGACGCGCTGGCGCGCGTGGGCCTGGGTTCGCGCATGAAGCATTTCCCCGCCGAACTGTCGGGCGGCCAGCAGCAGCGTACGGCGATCGCGCGCGCGCTCGCAGGCAGCCCGCGCCTGCTGCTGGCGGACGAACCGACCGGCAACCTGGACTCGCAGATGGCGCGCGGCGTGATGGAGCTGCTGGAGGAGATCAACCGCCAGGGCACGACCATCATCATGGTCACGCACGACCCCGAACTGGCGGCGCGCGCGCAGCGCAACGTACACATCGTGGACGGCATGGCCACCGACCTGTCGGTGGAGCCTGCGCTGATCCGCGCCGCGCACGCCACCGAAGCCGGCGCCTCCGCGTAGGGTGGGCCCAGGCCCACCGCAGACAGAACCAAGACCACCACATGGTGGGCCGACGCCCACCCTACGGAGCCACGCATGTTCGGCTACTACTTCTCCCTCGCGCTACGCAGCTTCAAGCGCAACAAGGCGCTGACCTTCCTGATGGTACTGGCCATCGCGCTCGGCATCGGCGCCAGCATGACCACGCTGACCGTGTTCTACGTGCTGTCCGGCGATCCGATCCCGCAGAAGAGCGACAAGCTCTTCTACCCCCGCGTGGATCCCCGCTCGATGAACGGCTTCACGCCGGGAGAAGAGCCGGAAGACCAGTTCACCCGCTACGACGCCGAGCATCTGCTGCGCGACAAGAAGGGCGACCGCCAGGCGCTGATGACCGGCGGCGCGTCCTCCGTCGAATCGGAGGACGGCAAGATCGAGCCGTTCCGCATCGATGCGCGCTACACCACGGCGGACTTCTTCCCGATGTTCGACGTGCCGTTCCGCTACGGCAACGGCTGGTCGGCCGCCGACGACGAGTCGCGCGCCCGCGTGGCGGTGATCTCCAAGGCGCTGAACGACAAGCTGTTCGGCGGCGCCAACAGCGTGGGCCGCGATCTGAAGGCCTCCGGTGCCACCTTCCGCATCATCGGCGTGCTGGACGAATGGCGCCCGGCGCCGAAGTTCTACGACATGACGCAGGACCGCTTCACCGAAGTGGAACAGCTGTTCGTGCCGTTCTGGACATCGCGCACGCTGAAGATGGGTACGCAGGGCAACATGAACTGCTGGGGCGACTCCAGCAAGGAAGAAGAGGGCTCGCAGGGCCCGAATGCCCCGTGCTCGTGGTTGCAGTACTGGGTGGAGCTGGGCACGCCGGCCAAGGTCGAGGCGTACAAGCAGTATCTGGCGAACTACTCCGACCAGCAGCGCGCGGCGGGCCGTTTCGAGCGTCCGACCAACGTCGACCTGCACAGTGTGATGCAGTGGCTGGACAAGCAGGGCGCCGTCCCCGGCGACGTGCGCCTGCAGGTGTGGCTGGCGTTCGGCTTCCTGGCCGTCTGCCTGCTCAACACCGTGGGCCTGCTGCTGGCGAAGTTCCTTGGACGCGCCTCGCAGATCGGCGTGCGTCGCGCACTCGGTGCGACGCGCAAGGCCATCTTCGCGCAGTGCCTGGTCGAGGCCGGGACCGTCGGCCTGGTCGGTGGCGTGCTCGGCCTGATACTGGCCTGGCTCGGCCTGCTGGCGGTCCGCCAGCAACCGGCGGGCTACGCCGACCTGGCCCACATGGACCTGAAGATGCTGCTGGCCACGTTCGCGCTGGCCATCATCGCCAGCCTGCTCGCCGGCATGCTGCCTGCGTGGCGCGCGATGCAGGTGACGCCCGCGATCCAGCTGAAATCGCAGTGATTTGCGACACCGACCAAGCGCCCCCATCCCGACCTTTCCCCGCACGCGGGGGAAGGGGCTGAAACCCCAGAGGCCCACCATGGACATCCGCCCCATCCTTTCCACCCTGGCCCGCCACAAGACGGCTGCCGCACTGATCGTGCTGGAAGTGGCGCTGTCGTGCGCCATCATCTGCAACGCGGTCTTCCTGATCACCCAGCGACTGGAGCGCATCGACCGCCCCACCGGCCTGGCCAACGAGGAGATCGTGCGCATCAGCATGGGCAACCTCGGCGAGAATCCCGACGCCGACGCGCTGGTGAAGCAGGATGTCGCCAGCCTGCGCGCACTGCCGGGCGTCAAGGCGGCGGGCACCGTCAACCATGTGCCGTTCGACAACTCGTCGTGGAACAGCTCCATCCAGCTGGCGCCGCAACAGGAGCGCCCGAGCGCATCGGCCAACGTCTACCTCGGCGACGCCGTGATCGAGACGCTGGGATTGAGGCTGGCCGAGGGCCGCGACTTCAACGCGGACGAGTACGTCAACTGGACCGAGATCAACAAGCAGAACGCCAAGTACACGATGCCGGCGGTGATCCTCAGCCGCGAGCTGGCGAACAAGCTCTTTCCGGGCGAGAGCGCGATCGGCAAGAACATCTATGCATGGAATACCGACAACGTGCCGCATCGCGTCGTGGGCGTGGTCGAGCGCCTGATCCGCACCAACGACAACGGCGGCCCCGCGGAAGGCGGCTTCACCATGATCCTGCCGGCGAAGGACCTGACCATGGGTACGTTCGTGCTGCGGACCACGCCAGAGCGCCGTGCCGAGGTGCAGAAGGCGGCGATCGCCACGCTGGAAAAGAACAGCTCCCGCCGTCTGGTGCTGCGCGAGGGCACGTTCACCGACATCATGAGCAACTACTACCGCGGCGATCGTGCGATGGCGTGGTTGCTGCTGACGGTGATCGTGTCGCTGCTGGTGGTCACCGCACTGGGCATCGTGGGCCTGGCCAGCTTCTGGGTGCAGCAGCGCACCAAGCAGATCGGTATCCGTCGTGCGCTGGGTGCGACGAAGGGACAGATCCTGCGCTACTTCCAGACCGAGAACTTCCTGCTGGCGACCATCGGCATCGTCATCGGCATGATCCTGGCCTACGGCATCAACCAGTTGTTGATGGGCAAGTACGAACTGCCGCGCCTGCCGCTGCTGTACCTGCCGATCGGCGCGGTACTGCTGTGGCTGCTCGGCCAGGTCGCCGTGTACGGACCGGCGCGCAAGGCCGCATCGGTACCGCCCGCCGTGGCGACGCGTACGGCCTGATCCTGCCGCCTCCACACCGTGCACGCGGGCTGGCGTGCACGGTAGATCGGAAACCCCGATGCCCTCCTCCTCCTTCTTGCTGCTGGGTCGCTCCCACGCAGGTGCGTGGTGGCTCGTGTTGCAGCTCGCCATCGGCGTGATGCTGTGCCTGTATGCGGGACAGGCCGTGCTGAGCATGTACGAGCGAGCGACGGCAGCGGACGGCATCGACGCTGCCGACGTGCTGGTCATCCCCTGGACGCAACCGGCGCAGGGTCGGGACCCCGGCGCGAAGGCGGTGTTGCGGACGCTGCGCGGCGTGGCCGGCGTGCGGTCTGCCGGCGCGGGCAACCAGGCTCCCTATGGCACCAGCGCCTGGAGCGTGCATGCGTGGAAGCCTGGCGACGGCGAGCACCGTCATCTCGTCTCCCTTTACCTGGCGGACGAGGACTTCATGGGGACGCTCGGCATGGGTATCCCGCATGGACGGCGCTTCGCGCAGACGGAGTACGAAGACTACAGCGGCGACCAGCATCGCCTGCATGCCGATCCCGCGCCCGCCATCATCTCCGCCGCCTTCGCCGAAAGGCTCTTCGGCCGTTCGGAACCGCTGGGACGCGCGCTGCAGCTGCTGCCGGGCAAGCGGCTGCATGTCGTCGGCGTGCTGCCGCAGGTCCCGTTGCCCGCCACGGCGCACCGCCGCGACGGCACGGCGCTGATCCTGCCCGTACGCATGACCCGGGCGGGCGAAGCGCACTTCGTCATCCGTCATGCGGGCGACGCGGAGTCGGTGTCCGCGCGCGTACGTGCCGCGCTGGCAGCGGCCTACCCCGATGTCGTGTTCGCGGCCCCCGCCAGCCTCGTGGCATTGCGGCAACAAGCCGCGATGGGCGCGAGACGGCACGCGTGGACATCGCTTGCTGTCTGCGTGGCCTGGTGGCTGTCGGCGCTGGGCATGCTGGGGCTCGGCGGCCATCGCTGGGTGCTGGACCACCAGCAGGAAATCAGCCTGCGCCGCGCATTCGGCGCCACCGGCACGCACCTGGCGCATCGCTTGCGCGGGGAATACCTGCTGCTCGCGGTGGTCGCCTCCGCGATCGGCCTGGCCGTCGCGGCGCTGCTTGCCCGCCTTATACCGGCGTGGACGCTTCCGCTGCCCTCGCTGGGGACATGCGTGGCCGTTGCGATCGGAACGGCCCTCGTGGTGCAACTCGCCGCCATCTGGCCCGTCCGCCTGACGAGGCGCATCCCGCCGTACCTCGTCAGCCGCAGTCCTTCGGTTAGGCTATAGCGCATGCCTACCATCCTCGTCATCGACGACAATCGCGCCGTCAGTACGGCGCTGGAAGTCCTGTTCTCGCTGCACGACATCGACACCCTGCACGCAGAATCGCCCGGCGCCGGCCTCGCCCTGCTGCGCGAACACCCCGTCGACCTGGTCATCCAGGACATGAATTTCACCCAGGACACCACGTCGGGCGCGGAAGGCGAGCAGCTGTTCGCCGACATCCGCACGCAGTGGCCGGACATGCCCGTGATCCTGCTGACCGCATGGACGCACCTCGAGGTCGCGGTGAACCTGGTCAAGGCCGGCGCCGCCGATTACGTCGCCAAACCGTGGGACGACCGCAAGCTGCTGGCCACCGTCAACACGCTGCTGGAACTCGCCGAAGCCCGCAGCGAGCTGGAACGCCGTCGCAGCCGCGAGCGTCGTGGCCGCGACCAGCTCTCCAGCAAGTACGATCTGCGCAACCTGGTGTTCGAGGATCCCGCCAGTGAACGCGTGGTCGCGCTCGCCTGCCAGGTCGCGCGCTCCGACCTGCCGGTGCTGATCACGGGTCCCAACGGTGCCGGCAAGGAGAAGATCGCCGAGATCATCCAGGCCAATTCCAGCGTGCGTTCCGGCGCCTTCGTCACGCTCAACTGCGGCGCGTTGCCATCGGAACTCATCGAAGCGGAACTGTTCGGCGCCGATGCCGGCGCGTACACCGGCGCCAACAAGGCGCGCGAGGGAAAATTCGAGGCGGCCGACGGCGGCACGCTGTTCCTCGACGAGATCGGCAACCTGCCGCTGACCGGACAGATGAAATTGCTGCGCGTGCTGGAAACCGGGCGTTTCGAACGCCTCGGTTCCAACCGCGAACGCCACGTCACCGTGCGCGTGATCAGCGCGACCAATGCCGACCTGCCCGCGATGATCCGCGACGGCAGCTTCCGCGAAGACCTCTATTACCGCCTCAACGCGATCGAGCTCGCGCTGCCGCCGCTGTCCGACCGTCCCGGCGACATCCTGCCGCTGGCCGAGCGCTTCCGTCCCGCCGACAAGCCGCTGAGCGAAAGTGCGCGCGCCGCGCTGCTGCGCCATGCATGGCCGGGCAACGTGCGCGAACTGCGCAACGTCATCCAGCGCGCGGGCCTGCTGGCGATGGGTGAGCGCATCGAGGCGGCCGACCTCAACCTGCCGCGCCCTGCCCCGGTGCGCACCGCGATCGTCGCGGAACCGGAACGTGCCGACATCGAAGCGGCCATCGCGCGGGCTGGCGGCGTCATCGCACAGGCCGCCGCCGACCTCGGCATGAGCCGGCAGGCGCTGTACCGGCGCATGGAACGCTTCGGCATCAAGGCCCCATGATCCGCCGCTCGCTCGCCGGCCGCATCCTGTCCTGGCTGCTGCCGCTGCTGGTGCTGGCGCTGGTGCTGCCGCTCGTACTCTCGCGATGGCTGGGCGACGCGGGCGAAGCGGTGATCGTGTCGGCCATCGTGGTGCTGCCGCTGGCGATGTGGGCGATCCACCGGGGCCTGCGCAGCACCTACTCGCTGTTCCGCGCCCTCGCCGGCAGCGTCAACAGCTATCGCGACGGCGAATACAACTTCGGCATCCACTGGCAAGGCAACGACGATCTCGCGGAACTGGTGAAGTCGCACGCCGCGCTCGGTGAGGTGCTGCGCGAACAGCGCTTGAGCCTGGTGCAGCGCGAGCTGCTGCTCGATACCATGGTCCAGAACACGCCGGTCGCCATGCTGTTGATCGCCCCCGGCGGCGACGGCGTACGCCGCGTGATCTTCGCCAACGTGGCCGCGCGCAAGCTGCTGCACAGTGGCTGGAAGCTGGAAGGGCAGGACTACGACGCGCTGATCGAGTCTTCCCCTGTCGAGATGCGCGAGGCCCTCGCGCGTGGGGGCGACAGCCTGTTCGCCATCGGTAGCGAAGAAGAGGACGGCGAGGAGCAGGTGTACCACCTGGCCCGGCGCAATTTCCGCCTTAACGGACGCCCCCATGAGCTTCTGCTGCTGCGCCTGCTGACCAGCGAGCTGCGGCGGCAGGAAGTGATGACATGGAAGAAGGTCATCCGTGTCATCAGCCACGAACTCAACAACTCACTGGCACCGGTGGCTTCGCTTGCGCACTCCGGTGCGGAACTCGTGCGCCGCGGACGCCACGACCGGCTCGAGGAAGTGTTCGGCACCATCGAAGATCGCGCGCGCCACCTGGAAGGCTTCATCCGCGGCTACGCGCGCTTCGCCAAGCTGCCGTCGCCGCAACTGCAGACGGTGCACTGGCGCGCCTTCTTCGAGGGCCTGCAACGGCAGATCGCATTCGAACTGGTGATGACGGAGACCGAGATCGACGGCCGTATCGACATCGCCCAGATGGAGCAGGCCGTGCTCAACCTGCTCAAGAACGCGCACGAGGCCGGCGGCACCGCCGAGGGCGTCTCGGTGCGATTGATCCGCCTGCCGGACTGGCTGCGCATCGAGGTCATGGACCGCGGCACCGGCATGAACGACGCGGTGCTGCAGAACGCGCTGGTGCCGTTCTATTCCACCAAGCGCAACGGCACCGGACTGGGCCTGGCACTGAGCCGCGAGATCATCGAAGCGCACGGGGGCCGGCTGTCGCTGCACAACCGCGAGGGCGGCGGCCTGTGCGTGTCGATCCAGCTGCCGGAAACCGCGTAGCGCAGACCATGCCGTGCATCGCGTAGAGCGGAGCTCGCTCCGCTGCTCCTTCCACCGGATGTCGCGGAAGCTAACACGGACAATCCAGCATTCCGGCACCGGTCACGCTTTCAGCCGAGCAAGCTCGGCTCTACGTCACTTCGGCTTCTTTGTCGGCCGCTGCCAGCCATCGATCGTGACCTGTCGTGCGCGCGCGACGGTCAGCTGCTCGGCGGGCGCATTCTTCGAGATCACCGAACCCGCGCCGATGGTCGCGCCGTCGGCCAGCGTCACCGGCGCGACCAGCGACGCATTGGAACCGACGAACACGCGGTCGCCGATCGTCGTCGTCGACTTGTTCACGCCATCGTAGTTGCAGGTGATGGTACCGGCGCCGATGTTGGTACCGGCGCCGATAACGGCGTCGCCCAGGTAGGTCAGGTGATTGGCCTTGCTGCCCACCCCGATGCGCGCATTCTTCGTCTCGACGAAGTTGCCGACATGCACGCCGTCCGCGAGCTGCGTCCCGGGACGCAGGCGCGCGTACGGACCGATCAGCGCGGCACCGTCGCTGATGACGCCTTCGAGGTCACAGTGCGCGCGCACCTGCGTACCGGCGCCCAGCTTCACGTCCTTCAGGCGCGAGAACGGGCCGACGACCACGCCGTCGCCCAGTTCCACCTCCCCTTCCAGCACCACGTCGACGTCGATCTGCACGTCGCGGCCGACCTTCACCGTGCCGCGCTGGTCGAATCGCGCGGGGTCGATCAGACGCGCACCCTGCGTGCACAGCGCACGCGCGGCGCGCAGCTGGTAGGCGCGCTCGAGTTGCGAGAGCTGCCAGGGATCGTTGGCGCCTTCGGCCTCGATCGGCTCACCGACCAGCACCATCTCGGCTGGCGTGAACTCCTCCGCCGCCATCGCGAACACGTCGGTCAGGTAGTACTCGCCCTGCGCGTTCTCGTTGGACAGGCGCGACAGCCATCCTTTCAGCGCACTGCCGTCGGCCGCGATGATGCCGGTGTTGATGGTGCGGATGCGGCGCTGCTCGTCGTCGGCATCCTTGTGTTCGACGATCGCCGCCACGCGACCAGCTTCGTCGCGCACGATGCGGCCATAGCCGGTCGGATCGGCCGGCTCGGCGACCAGCACGGCCAGCCGCCCCGGTGCATCCAGCAGGTGCTGCAGCGTCTCGCTGCGGGTCAGCGGCACGTCGCCGTACAGGACCAGCACGCGCGCACCATCGGGAATGTCCGGCATCGCCTGCGCCACCGCATGCCCCGTGCCGAGCTGCTGCGCCTGGTGCGCCCAGTGCAGATCGGGCTGGTCGGCGAAGGCCGCCTGCACCTGCTCGCCGCCGTGTCCATAGACCACGTGCACGCCGGCTGGCGACAACGCGCGTGCGGCGTCGATCACGTGCGCCAGCATCGGCCGCCCCGCAATCGGCTGCAGCACCTTGGGCAGCACGGATTTCATGCGCTTGCCCTCACCGGCGGCGAGGATGACGACGTGCAGTGGCTTCATGTGATTTCCTGGACGGGGCGCCTGAGAGGATGCGCGACATGGTAACAATTACCCCATCAACGCAATCCGCGCCCCGTACCTGCCAATACCGGCCGCGACGACGCGTACCATGACGGCATGCTCCGCTCGCTCTCCCGATATCCATTGTTCCGCCAGGGTGGCAGCTTCCTCGTCGTCGGCGCGCTGCAGTTGCTGGTGGACTGGGTGCTGTTCGTGGCATTGACCGCGTTGGGCGTGCCTGCGGCGCCTGCGAATCTCGCCGGCCGCGTCGGTGGCGCGCTGCTCGGCTTCTGGTTGAACGGACGGGTGACGTTCGCGCAGGCGGGCAGTGCGCGGCTGGGGTGGTGGCGTTTCGCGAAGTTCCTGCTGGTGTGGATCCCGCTGACGGCGATCAGCACGCTGGCCATCGCCTGGGTCGCGGGGACACTGGGACTGGCGCACGCCTGGCTGGCCAAGCCGCTGGTGGAGGCCGTGCTCGCCGTGGTCGCGTTCTTCCTGTGGCGGCACGTGGTCTATCGCTGAGACCGGCGATGCGATGCCGGTGGCGCGAGGCCGTGCGCCTGGCGCAGGCTACGAAACGGAAACGCCGGCACGAGGCCGGCGTCTTCGAGGGTGCGGAGTGATCGACCTCAGTGCTTGAGGTTCTTGCGCAGGCGCTCCAGCGCGCTGAGTTGGGCGATGCTCATGGCCAGCTGGGCCTGGGCTTCCTCGATGCTCATCTTCGGATCCTGCTTGGACAGGATGCGCTCGGCTTCTTCCTTGGCCTTGCGGACCGAGGCCTCGTCGATGTCCTGCGCGCGGATCGCGGTGTCGGCCAGCACGGTGACGACCTGCGGCTGCACTTCCAGGATGCCGCCGGAGATGGCGAAGTCCAGCTGCTCGCCACTGGCCAGCGTCACCACCACCTTGCCCGGCTTCAGGCGGGTGATCAGCGGTGCGTGCTTCGGCGCGATGCCGAGTTCGCCCAGCTCGCCGGTGGCGACGACCAGGGTGGCTTCACCGTGGAAGATTTCCTGCTCGGCGCTGACGATGTCGCAACGGATGGTGCTCATGGAACTCTCTTTGGCTCGTGGGGCGGGCCGAAGCCCGCCGGACGTTCACGCGATGGCGAGCCAGGCCCGCCGCGCGTCGCTTACGCCTTCTCGGCGAGCTTCTTGGCCTTCTCGACCGCTTCTTCGATGCCGCCGACCATGTAGAACGCCTGCTCCGGCAGGTGGTCGTACTCGCCGTCGACGATCGCCTTGAAGCCGCGGATCGTGTCCTTCAGCGAGACGTACTTGCCCGGCGAGCCGGTGAACACTTCCGCCACGTGGAACGGCTGGCTGAAGAAGCGCTCGATCTTGCGCGCGCGCGACACGGCCTGCTTGTCTTCTTCGGACAGCTCGTCCATGCCGAGGATGGCGATGATGTCCTTCAGTTCCTTGTACTTCTGCAGCGTCGACTGCACGCGGCGCGCGGTGTCGTAGTGCTCGTGGCCGATGACGTTCGGGTCCAGCTGGCGGCTGGTCGAGTCCAGCGGGTCCACGGCCGGATAGATGCCCAGCGAGGCGATGTTGCGGCTCAGCACGACGGTCGCGTCCAGGTGGGCGAACGTGGTGGCCGGCGACGGGTCGGTCAGGTCGTCCGCGGGCACGTACACGGCCTGGATCGAGGTGATCGAACCGGTCTTGGTCGAGGTGATGCGCTCCTGCAGGACGCCCATTTCCTCGGCCAGCGTCGGCTGGTAACCCACGGCCGACGGCATGCGGCCGAGCAGCGCCGACACTTCGGTACCGGCCAGCGTGTAGCGGTAGATGTTGTCGACGAACAGCAGCACGTCCTTGCCCTTGCCGGACGCGTCCTTCTCGTCGCGGAAGTATTCGGCCATGGTCAGGCCGGTCAGCGCGACGCGCAGGCGGTTGCCCGGCGGCTCGTTCATCTGGCCGTACACCATCGCGACCTTGTCGAGGACGTTGGAGTCCTTCATCTCGTGGTAGAAGTCGTTGCCCTCGCGGGTACGCTCGCCCACGCCGGCGAACACGGACAGACCCGAGTGCGCCTTGGCGATGTTGTTGATCAGTTCCATCATGTTGACGGTCTTGCCGACGCCGGCGCCGCCGAACAGGCCGACCTTGCCGCCCTTGGCGAACGGGCACATCAGGTCGATGACCTTGATGCCGGTTTCCAGCAGGTCGTTGGCCGAGGACTGGTCCTCGTACGACGGGGCCGAACGGTGGATTTCCCAATGGTCGGCGGCCTGCACCGGGCCGGCTTCGTCGATCGGGTTGCCCAGCACGTCCATGATGCGGCCCAGCGTGCCCGCGCCGACCGGCACCGAGATGGCCTTGTCGGTGTTGACGGCGACCAGGTTGCGCTTCAGGCCATCGGTGGAACCGAGGGCGATGGTGCGCACGACGCCGTCGCCGAGCTGCTGCTGCACTTCGAGCGTGATGGCGGTGTTCTCCACCTTCAGCGCGTCGTACACCTTCGGCACTTCGTTGCGCGCGAATTCGACGTCAACCACCGCGCCGATGATCTGAACGATCTTGCCCTGACTCATTGCTGCATTCCTCTAGATGAATTCTTGTGACGAAGCGCGTCAGACTGCCGCCGCGCCGCCGACGATTTCGGAAATTTCCTGGGTGATCGCCGCCTGGCGGGCCTTGTTGTAGACCAGCTGCAGGGTACCGATGAGCTTGTTGGCGTTGTCGCTGGCGGCCTTCATGGCCACCATGCGCGCCGCGTGCTCGGACGCGATGTTCTCCAGCACGGCCTGGTACACCAGCGACTCGATGTAGCGCGTGATCACGTGGTCGAGCACGGTCTCGGCATCGGGTTCGTAGATGTAGTCCCAGTCGTGGTGCGCGACCTGCGTCTCCGACGCCGGCAGTGGCAGCAGCTGGTCGAACGCGGCGCGCTGGGTCATCGTGTTGACGAAGTCGTTGTAGACGACGAACACGCGGTCCAGCTTGCCTTCGGTGTAGGCGTCCAGCATCACCTTGATCACGCCGATCAGCTGGTCGAGCTTGGGCGCATCGCCCAGGTGGGACACGCTGGCCAGCATGTTGACCTTGACCCGGCGGAAGTACACCGAGGCCTTCTGGCCGATGGTGACCACGTCGACCTCGACGCCCTTCTCGTTCCACTGGCGGATCTCGCCCAGCATCTTGCGGAACAGGTTGTTGTTCAGGCCGCCGGCCAGGCCGCGGTCGGACGACACGATGATGAAGCCGACGCGCTTGACGTCCTTGCGCTCCACCATGAAGGGATGCTGGTAGTCGGTGTTGGCCTGGGCCAGGTGGCCGATCACCTGCTTCATCGCGCGCGCATACGGGCGCGAGGTCTTCATGCGGTCCTGCGCCTTGCGGATCTTGGAGGCCGAGACCATCTCGAGCGCGCGCGTCACCTTGCGGGTGTTCTGCACGCTCTTGATCTTGGTTTTGATTTCGCGTCCGCCTGCCATCTCTTCTTCCCGTAGAGCGGAGCTCGCTCCGCTTTCTGTCCGATCAGCGGAGCAAGCTCCGCTCTACACGTCGTATTACCAGGTACCGGTCTGCTTGAACTCGGCGATGCCCTTCTTGAAGGCGCCTTCGATCTCGTCGTTCCAGTTGCCGGTGCTGTTGATCGTGTCGACCAGCGCGCCCTGGGTGTTGGTGAAGTGCGCATGCAGCGCGTCTTCGAACGCCAGGATCTTGCCGACCGGCACGTCGTCCAGGTAGCCCTCGTTGACGGCGTAGATGGACAGCGCCTGCAGGGCGATGGACATCGGCGCGTACTGCTTCTGCTTCATCAGCTCGGTGACGCGCTGGCCGCGCTCCAGCTGCTTGCGGGTGGCTTCGTCCAGGTCCGAGGCGAACTGCGCGAACGCGGCCAGCTCGCGGTACTGGGCGAGCGAGATGCGGATGCCGCCCGACAGCTTCTTGATGATCTTGGTCTGGGCGGCGCCACCGACGCGCGACACCGAGATACCGGCGTTCACGGCCGGGCGGATGCCGGCGTTGAACAGGTCGGTTTCCAGGAAGATCTGGCCGTCGGTGATCGAGATCACGTTGGTCGGCACGAACGCGGACACGTCGCCGGCCTGCGTTTCGATGATCGGCAGCGCGGTCAGCGAACCGGTCTTGCCGGTGACCTTGCCTTCGGTGAACTTCTCGACGTACTCCTCGGACACGCGGGCGGCGCGTTCGAGCAGGCGGGAGTGCAGGTAGAACACGTCGCCCGGGTAGGCTTCACGGCCCGGCGGACGCTTCAGCAGCAGCGAGATCTGGCGGTAGGCCACGGCCTGCTTGGACAGGTCGTCGTACACGATCAGGGCGTCCTGGCCGCGGTCCATGAAGTACTCGCCCATGGTGCAGCCGGAGTAGGCGCTGATGTACTGCATCGCGGCCGACTCGGAGGCGGTGGCGGCGACGACCACGGTGTGGGCCAGCGCGCCGTTCTCTTCCAGCTTGCGCACGATGTTCGCCACGGTCGAGGCCTTCTGGCCGATCGCGACGTACACGCACTTGATGCCGGTGCCCTTCTGGTTGATCACGGCGTCGATGGCCATCGCGGTCTTGCCGGTCTGGCGGTCGCCGATGATCAGCTCGCGCTGGCCGCGGCCGATCGGGATCATGGCGTCGACCGACTTGTAGCCGGTCTGCACGGGCTGGTCGACCGACTTGCGCCAGATCACGCCCGGGGCCACGCGCTCCACCGGCGCGGTCAGCGAGGTGCCCAGCGGGCCCTTGCCGTCGATCGGCTCGCCCAGCGCGTTGACCACGCGGCCGAGCATTTCCGGACCGACCGGCACTTCCAGGATGCGCCCGGTGGTCTTGGCCACGTCACCTTCGCGCAGGTGCTCGTAGTCGCCCAGGACCACGGCGCCCACCGAGTCGCGCTCCAGGTTCAGCGCCAGTGCGTAGGTGCTGTTGGGCAGCTCGATCATTTCGCCCTGCATGACGTCGGCCAGGCCGAAGATGCGCACGATGCCGTCCGACACGGAGGTGACCGTGCCTTCATTGCGCGACTCCGCGGCCAGCTTGACCTTCTCGATACGGGTCTTGATCAGGTCGCTGATTTCAGAGGGGTTGAGCGTGGTAGCCATGGGTAAGTCCTGTGTGCCGGCTTGCGCGCGGCGGTTCAATGGGAATTCAGTGCGTCAGCGCCGACTGCAGGCGCGCCAGCTTGCCTTTCAGCGAGCCGTCGATCACCACGCTGCCGGCATCGATCACGGCGCCGCCGATCAGGGACGCGTCGACCGCCGTCTCGACCTCGATCTCGCGGCCGAAGCGCTTCTTCAGCGCGACCTTGATCTGGTCGAGCTCGGCGGCCGGCAGCACCGTCGCCGAGGTGACCTTGGCCTTCACGACGTGCTCGGCCTCGGCCCGCAGTTCCTCGAACAGGCCGGCGATTTCCGGCAGCTGCGCCAGGCGGCGCGCATCGGCCAGCACGGCGAGGAAACGCGAGAACGACTCGCTCGCGCCTTCCGGCGCCAGCAACACCACCGCTTCGGCGGGCAGCAGGCGCGGGTTGGGCAGCAGCGCGGCCACGCGCGGGTCCGCTGCGGCGTGCGCGGCGAAACCCAGCGCCTGCGACCAGGCAGCGAGAGCGCCTTCGCCGTGCGCGGTCGCGAAAGCGGCGCGGGCGTAGGGACGGGCGACGGTAAGGGCCTGGCTCATCGATCAGATCGTCCGGATCAGATTTCGGCGGCGAGTTCGTCGAGCAGCGCCTTGTGGGCGTTGGCGTCGATCTCGCGCTTCAGCAGCTTCTCGGCGCCACTGACGGCCAGCGCGGACACCTGCTTGCGCAGGTCTTCGCGGGCACGCGTGGCGGCGGCGTCGATCTCGGCTTCGGCCAGCGCCTTCTGGCGGTTGGCTTCGGCGATCGCTTCGTTCTTGGCCGCGTCGACGATCTGGTTGGCGCGCGCGTGGGCCTGGTCGATGATCTCGTTGGCCTTGACGCGGGCTTCCTTCAACGCTTCGTTGACCTTTTCCTGGGCCTGCGCCAGATCCTTCTGGCTGCGGTCGGCCGCAGCGAGACCTTCCGCGATCTTCTGCTGGCGTTCTTCGATGGCAGCAAGCAGCGGCGGCCAGATTTTGGTCGCAATGATCCAGATCAGGCCGGCGAAGGCCAGCGCCTGGGCGAACAGAGTGAGATTGATATTCATCGTAAACCTGCCGGTGATGAAGGGCCCGCGCACATTGCGCCGGCCCAGCTACGCCTGATGACTGACCGCGGACGAACGTCCGTGGTCAGGCGTGCACGCGACGGATCAGCCCGCCAGCTTGGCCAGCTGCTCGGTGAAGATCGTGATGAACGGGCTGGCGAAGGCGAACAGCAGGCCGACGGCGACCGAGATGATGAACGCGGCGTCGATCAGGCCGGCGGTGATGAACATGCGCACCTGCAGGACCGGGATCAGTTCCGGCTGGCGGGCAGCCGATTCCAGGAACTTGCCGGCCATGATGGCCAGACCCAGACCCGCGCCCAGCGCGGCCAGGCCGATCATGATGCCGATGGCGAGGGCGGTCGAAGCCTGGACCTGGGCGAGGTTGGTGAGGATGCTTTCCATGGTGATCTCCGGAACTTAAGTGCTTGAAAGGTGGATGGTAAAAGGCGAAACGGTGAAGCGGAAACTCAGTGACTGTCTTCCGACAGGCTCAGATAGACGATCGACAGCATCATGAAGATGAAGGCCTGCAGCGGAATGACCAGCAGGTGGAACAGCATCCAGCCCAGGCCGAACGCCGCGCCGCCGAGCATGCCCACGATGCCCGCGCCGCCCAGCACCCAGATCAGCAGGAACACGATCTCGCCGCCGAACATGTTGCCGAACAGTCGCATCGCCAGCGAAATGGGCTTGCTGACCCATTCGACGATGTTGAGGATCAGGTTGAACGGCATCATCCACTTGCCGAACGGCGCCGTCAGGAATTCCTTGGCGAAGCCGCCCAGGCCCTTGGAGCGGAACGCGAAGACCAGCATCAGGAAGAACACGCTGATCGACATGCCGAGGGTCGCGTTGACGTCGGCGGTGGGAACCGGCTTCCAAGCGTGCACGCCGAACAGCATTTCGATCGGCTTGGCGATGAAGTCTGCCGGGATCATCTTCAGCAGGTTCATCATCAGGATCCAGAAGAAGATGGTGATCGCGATGGGCGTCACCAGCTTGCTGGTCCCGTGGTAGGTGTCGCGGGCCTGCTTGTCGACGAACTCGAGCATGATCTCGACGAAGGCCTGCCACTTGCCCGGCACGCCGGCGGTCGCCTTGCGGGTCGCCATCCAGAAGGCGAACACGATCAGCAGACCCATCAGCACGGCGGTCACGAAGGTGTCGACGTTGATCGTCCAGAACGGACCGTCACCGCCCACCTGGGCCGTGAGGTTCTTCAGGTGGTGCTGGATGTAGCTGGTGGGAGTAAGAGCCTCGCCCGCCATGAGTCGGAAACCTTTCTAGTTGGGTTATCGCTGCTTGCCGGTCGCGACCAGCACCTGTGCCACCAGTCCGGTGATCACGCCCGCCAGGAGAGGCAGCGGGGGCAGCTTGTACAGCCCCGCGCCAACGACCAGCACGCCGATCACCACGACCCACTTCACCACCATGCCCGCGACCAGCCTCAGCACCGCCGAAACGGCCCCGAGCACCCCACCACCGAAGGCCATCCAGGCCGCCAGCAGCGCGCCGACCACGACCGCCAGCCCCCCGACCGCCGCCGCGACCGCCTGGGGCACGCCCCGGAGCAGGAACAGCAGCGCGACCAGCAGTACCGCCCCCGTCTGCCAGACAGCGGCGCGCAACACTAGCCGCCGGCCCGTAGCGACGGAATTCAGCACACGAAAGCCCTACGGAATTGGCGGGGTACAAGGCGGTAAAGCGCCTCGCCGAGCCGCAAAAGTATAGCAGCGGGACAATTTCCGGGACAACCGCCAAAGGTCGAAAGGCGGTCCGCGGCCACGATCCGCCCACAGCCCTTGCGGCGCCTGCGTGTAACCGTTTCCCCTGTTCAGAATTTTCCCGGAAATTTTCCGGAACTTTGCCGGAAACTCCCTGTCAGTCCTTGCAAGGCCTGCTGCTCAACTTCCTCGTCCGATGCTCCGCCACAGGCCTTCCACGAAGCCCCGGCTGCCCCCGGGGCTTCACTCTTTTGCAGGGTCGGAACGCGTCGCTCCGCCTGGTTGTTCATCCAATTCACCCGACGACGACCTGTCGGCCATGAAGGTAGGGCTCCCCCTCGACGCATGGAGCGCCCATGAACCGGCCCTGCCCCCGCAACACCCCATCCCTCGTTTCCCTGCTTGCCTGCCTGCCGCTGGCGCTGCTCGCCACCACCGCCGCCGCGCAGGATTTCGGCGACGACTCCCGCTTCGAAATCCGCCTGTCGGCCTTCAACCCGGAAGCCAACATCCGTCTCGACGGCACCGGCGTGGCCACCGACGGCGAGCGCTCGGAAGACCTGGCGGCCGCGGGCAACATCGACTCGGACGGCCGCTGGCGGCCGCGCGGCGAATTCGCCTTCAACATGACGCCACGCCAGTCGCTGCGCCTGAACTATTACGACTACCGGCGCAACCAGTCGTGGAACTTCGACGGCGACTGGGTCGACCCCGGCAACATCTTCGACGAGGTCGAGGTGCCCGGCGAGCCGGTGGAAATCCCGGCCGTGGACATCGACGGTCGCCTCAGCTTCGAACTGGCCAGCCTCAACTACGAATTCGCGGTCGTGGATACCCCGCGGTTCCAATGGGGCCTGGGTGCCGGCGTCACCCATGCCGTGCTGGAAGCCCGCGGCACGGGCACGAGCACGGGCACCGGCGAGGTGGACCCGCAGTGGGAGTCGTTCCGCTGGAAAAAGGACGGCACGTCTCCCAACCTGCATACGCGGGTCAGCTGGGCGCCGACCCAGCGCCTGCGCGTCGAGGCGCAGGCCCAGTATCTGGATACCCGCTGGGGCGACTTCGTCGACGAGCGCGGCCATTTCGAACGCGGCGGCCTGATCGTCGAATACCTGGTCACCGAGCGCCTGGGCATTCACGTGGGCTATGACTGGTTCCGACTTAAGCTCAGTGACGACTACCGGGGCTCGTTCGAGGCGCCGGCCGAATCGGGGGTCGGCACGGTCGAGGTCGCGGGCAAGGTGACCGGACAGTTCAAGGTCCACGGGCCGATGGCGGGTGTGACGTTCCGGTTCTGAGCCATCGATTGATAGCTTCTGCTTATCGACCCCAGCAGAACGTTCCATTGGACGGCATGCGCGGGGCGCCCATACTTGAGACCTGTTCTCAAATGGAGCCCCGTCGTGAACAAGACCCTGAGCTTCGCGATCCTGCACTTCGCGGTGGCCTTCACCTTGGGCTACCTGTTCACCGGCAGCCTGCTGGTGGGCGGTGCGCTGGCGCTGATCGAACCGGCCTGCAATACGGTCGTCTTCCACTTCCATGAAAAGGTGTGGAAGCGGATCGAGGCACGCCGGGCGGCGAAGACGATGCCGCTGCCTGCGTGAGACGCCGCTCGATCCAACGGAAAAGGCCGCGCTTCCACGCGGCCTTTTCCGTTTCGACGATCCTGCGAAGGCTTATTTCTTCTTCGGGATGTACAGATCGGTGATGGTGCCTTCGTAGACCTCGGCCGCCATCGCCACCGACTCGCTCAGTGTCGGATGCGGATGGATGGTGGCGCCGATGTCGGCCGCCTCCGCGCCCATCTCGATCGCCAAGGCGAGTTCGCTGATCAGATCGCCGGCATGCACGCCGACGATGCCGGCGCCGATGATGCGGTGGGTGTGTTCATCGAAGATGAGCTTGGTGAAGCCCTCGCCGCGGCCAATGCCGACCGCGCGTGCGGACGCGACCCACGGGAACTTGCCCACGCCGATCTTCAGGCCCTTGGCCTTGGCTTCGGTCTCGGTCACGCCCACCCAGGCGATCTCCGGATCGGTGTAGGCCACCGACGGAATCACCCGCGCCACCCACTCCTTCTTCTCGCCGGCGGCCACTTCCGCGGCCAGCTTGCCCTCGTGCGTGGCCTTGTGCGCCAGCATCGGTTGGCCGACCAGATCGCCGATGGCGAAAATGTGCGGCACGTTGGTGCGCATCTGCGCGTCGACCGGCACGAAGCCGCGATCGGTGACGGTGACGCCGGCCTTGCCAGCATCCAGCTTGCCGCCGTTCGGCGAACGACCCACCGCGACCAGCACGCGATCGAACGTGCCCGATTCCAGCTCCGGCTTCTGGCCTTCGGTGGCGCTTTCGAAGCCGACGGTGATGCCCTTCTTCGAGGCCTCGACCTTGGCGGCCTTGGTCTTCAGGTGCACGGCCACGCCCTGCTTCTTCAGGCGGTCGGCCAGCGGCTTCACCAGGTCCTTGTCGGCACCCGGCATCAGCTGGTCCATGAACTCGACCACCGTCACCTCACTGCCCAGCGCGCGATAGACCGTCGCCATTTCCAGGCCGATGATGCCGCCACCGACGACCAGCAGCTTTTTCGGCACGTCGGCCAGCTGCAGCGCGTCGGTGGAATCCATCACGCGCGGGTCGTCCCACGGGAAATTCGGCAGCTTCACCGCCTGCGAACCGGCGGCGATGATGCACTGCTCGAAGCGCAGCAGCTGCGTCTTGCCGTCGCTGCCGACAATCTCGAGTTCGTTCGGCGACACGAACTTCGCCACGCCGGTGACCGTACGCACCTTGCGCTGCTTGGCCATGCCGGCCAGGCCCTTGGTGAACTGGCCGACGACCTTGTCCTGCTTGAAGCTGCGCAGCTTGTCGATGTCGATCTTCGGCTTGCCGAAGCTGACGCCGATATCGTCGGAATGCGCGGCTTCGTCGATCAGCGCCGCCGCGTGCAGCAGCGCCTTCGACGGGATGCAGCCCACGTTGAGGCAGACGCCGCCCAGGGCTTCGTAGCGCTCGATGAGCACCGTATCCAGGCCGAGGTCGGCGGCGCGGAAGGCGGCGGTATAACCGCCGGGACCGGAGCCGATCACGACGATGCGGCATTCGATGTCGGCCGTCTTGCCGGTGCCCAGCGCCGGCTTGGGTGCCGAGGTCGCGGGCGCGGCGGGAGCGGCTGGCGATGGCGCGACCGGAGCGGACCTGGAGGGCGCGGCGGCTGCGCCCTCGCCTTCCAGGATCGCGACCAGACTGCCTTCGGCCAGCTCGTCGCCGAGCTTGACCTTGATCTCCTTGACCACGCCGGCGGCGGGCGACGGCACTTCCATCGTCGCCTTGTCCGATTCCAGCGTGACCAGGCCCTGGTCCTTCTTCACCGTGTCGCCCACGGCGACCAGGATCTCGATCACCGGCACACCATCGTAATCGCCGATGTCCGGCACCTTCGCTTCGATCAGGCCACCGCCACCGGCAGCCGCCGGTGCGGCGGTCGGTGCTGCCGCGACAGGCGCCGGGGCAGCAGCAGGCGTCGGCGCGGGCGCGGGCGCGGCGGGAGCCGCAGGCGCAGCCGGTGCGGGCGCGTGCGCTGCAGCGCCTTCGGCTTCGAGCACCGCTACCACACTGCCTTCGGACAGCGTGTCGCCCAGCTTGACCTTGAGTTCCTTCACCACACCGGCGGCCGAGGACGGCACTTCCAGCGTGGCCTTGTCGGACTCCAGCGTCACCAGGCCCTGGTCCTTCTTCACCGTGTCGCCCACGGCGACCAGGATTTCGATGACCGGCACATCGGTGTAATCGCCGATGTCGGGGACTTTGACTTCGATCGTGTTCGCCATGGTCTCGGCCTCCTTACAGCAGCACGCGGCGCATGTCGCCGAGCAGCTGGGCGAGATAGGCGGTGAAGCGTGCGGCGGCGGCGCCGTCGATCACGCGATGGTCGTAGCTCAGCGACAGCGGCAGCATCAGGCGCGGCTGGAACTGCTTGCCGTCCCAGACCGGCTGGATCGACGACTTGGACACGCCGAGGATGGCGACTTCCGGCGCATTGACGATGGGCGTGAACGCCACGCCGCCGATACCGCCGAGCGAGGAGATCGAGAAGCAGCCGCCCGACATCTCGGCCGGACCCAGCTTGCCTTCGCGCGCCTTCTTCGCCAACTCGCCGCTTTCCTGCGCGATCTCGTTGACGCCCTTCTTGTCGACGTCGCGGATCACCGGCACGACCAGGCCGTTCGGCGTGTCGGCGGCGAAGCCGACGTGGAAATACTTCTTCAGGGTGAGGTTCTCGCCGCTGGCGTCGAGCGAGGCGTTGAAATCGGGGAACTTCTTCAGCGCCGAGACGCTGGCCTTCATCAGGAAGGCGAGCATGGTCAGCTTGATGCCGGCCTTCTCGTTTTCCTTGTTCAGCGCCACGCGCAGCGCTTCCAGGTCGGTGATGTCGGCATGGTCGTGCTGGGTGACGTGCGGAATCATCGCCCAGTTGCGCGCCAAGTTGGCGCCGGAAATCTTCTTGATGCGCGACAGCGCAACGACTTCGGTCTCGCCGAACTTGCTGAAGTCGACCTTCGGCCACGGCAGCAGGTTGAGCCCGCCCCCCGCCGCGACCGGCGCACCGGCGGATGCCGGGACGGCCACGCCACCGGCCAGCACACCCTTGACGTACTTCTGCACGTCTTCCTTGCTGATGCGGCCACCGCGCTCGGTGCCCGTGACCTGGTTGAGGTCCACGCCCAGTTCGCGCGCGAACAGGCGCACGGCCGGGCTCGCATAGGCGACCTTCTCGGGCAGCACGCGGTCGGCGTTGAATTCCACGGGCGGCGTACGCGGCGGCGAGGCTTCCGGATCGATGCCCGGCTTGTCGTCCAGCACGCGCGACGCGGCGGGGGCAACGGCCGGCGCGGCGCGCTCCTGCGCGATCTCGCGCTGCGCGATCTTGTCCGGCGTCGGCGCCACGGCGACCGGCTCGACCTTGGCGCCGGTCTCGGCGGTGGCGGTCGGCGCAGGGGCGGCGGCGGGCTTGGCCTCGGCCGCACCGTCGCTGGCTTCGATCAGCGCGACGACCGCGCCTTCGGCGATCTCGTCGCCCAGCTTGACCTTGATCTCCTTGACCACGCCGGCGAACGGCGACGGCACTTCCATCGTCGCCTTGTCCGACTCCAGCGTCACCAGGCCCTGGTCTTTCTTCACCGTGTCGCCCACGGCCACGAGGATCTCGATCACCGGCACGCCGTCGTAATCCCCGATATCGGGGACTTTGGCTTCCTTGATGTCGGACATGGCGTTACTCCGGTGGGGGCGTGAAGAAGGGAAGCCCTATTGTGTCCGCAGTGGCGCGATGCGCCAACCATTCATTGGGATTAATTGCTGTCCACGGCGGGACAATCCGTGCCGACACGCGGGTACCGCGAGGCGGCGCAGCGTACTGGTATCCCTTTGGTTCGACGCTCGATCCACACGATACGCCGCCGCATTGTCAGTCGGTCGCCCGCAGGAAGGCAGCGATCGCGGCCCAGGCATCGCGTACGTCATCGTGCCGCAGCGCCGCATTGGCGGGACTGGTGGAGGGCAGTTCGATCAGCGTGGGCACGCGCGTGAGCTGTGGCGCGACATGACGATGGAACGCGTCCGCCGCTCTCCTTCCGTTGAGTGCGATCGCCACGATGCTGCGATGCGCTGCCAGCAGGTCGACGACGGGATTCGCGACCTCGCTGCCACGCACGATGCGCGCATCGAGACTGCCGCGGCGCTCGCACTGGCCGATGACATCCCAGAGCCCCACGCCTGCGCGATGGAGCATGTGCAGGCGAGCCTCGTACGGAAGATCGGACGAGAACCCGCACAACGACGCCATCACCGGCCAGAAGCGGTTGCGCGGATGCGCGTAATAGCGCGCGGCCTGCAACGATGCATCGCCAGGCATCGAGCCCAGCACCAGCACGCGGCAGTCCTCGCCTACGCTGGGTGGCAGCCCGGTCAGCAGGGTGCCCACGGATCAGCCGCCTGCGGATTGCCAGGGCTTTACCACCAGCAGCGCACCCGCCACCACCATCAGCAGGCCGACCACGCGCAGCGCATCGACCGGTTGCCGCGCATGCAGCACGCCGAAGTGGTCCAGCACCACGGAGCCGACCAGTTGCCCCGCCACCACCAGGCAGATCAGCGACGCCGCGCCGAGCCGAGGCACCAGCAACGTCGCCGACGCGACGAACACCGCGCCGATCACGCCACCGGTCCATGCCCACCACGGCACCTTGGCCAGCGCCGCCGGCACGAACACCGGACGCGTCAGCAGCCACCAGGCCAACAGCACGCCGGTCCCCACCAGGAACGAGCACAGCGAGGCGAACAGCGGTCCGGACGTCTGCCGCCCGAGCGACGCGTTGATCAACGCCTGCAGCGGCAACAGCATGCCGATGAAGAGGGCGAGGGCTACGCCGGTCGCGTTCATGGATCGCTCCTTCGAAGGGAGCGACACCATACGCCACCCCGTGTGATCAGCGGTGCGCGTGGCCCAGGTGGCGGTCGAAGAAGCCCGCGATCAGCGAATAGGCTTCCTTCGACTCCGGCAGGTCGGGGAACACCAGGAAGGCATGCCAAAGGCCATCGAAGACCACCAGTTCGGCGTCCACGTCCGCCCCCAGCAGGCGGCGGTGCATGGTCGTCAGCGCGCTGACGGAGAAGTCGCGGCTGCCCGCCATCAGCAGCGTCGGCGGGAAGCGCGCCAGTAGCGCCGGATCGTTGCCGGGGAACGCCACCGGATCGTCGGGCCGCGCCGTGCGCAGATAGGGCAACCGCTGCAGGTCGCCCTGCTTCATCGGCGCCGCGCCGGTGGCGATCTGCCCCAGCGTCAGCGTATCGCCGCCAAACGGAAGTCCGGTGCCGCACAGCGTGGCGACCGCGCCAGGCGACGGCAGGCCCTGCGTGAGGATGCGCGCCACCGCCTGCGCCGCCAGCATGCCGCCGGCCGAACAGCCATACAGGCCGATGTCCTCGGCACGGTGCTCCTCGAGCAATTGGCGGTAGACCGCTACGACATCGTCGACCGCGGCCGGATACGGATGCTCCGGCGCCAGCCGGTAATCGACCGCGACGACGGGAATCCCGGACACCGCCGCTACCGGGATCGCTTCCACCAGCGCCCCACTGCCCGCACCCCACATGAAGGCGCCGCCGTGCAGGTTGATCAGCACGCGCCCGCCTTTCGCTGCGTGCCCGCGTCGCGTCACCACCTGCACGGGCACGCCCGCCAGCGTCGTCTCGCGCACCTCCGCAGCGTACGCGCGGCGGACCTCGGCCAGGCGCTCATCGTTGTAACGCTGGTAGAAGCGTCGCTGGTCGGCCAGATCCGCCGGATCGGGCTGATGCCCTGCGCGCGCCTCCGCCTGCAAGGCGATGAAACGGTCGCGCGCCGCAGCACTGGCGAAGTCGCTGTAGGGCAACGGCGTTGCGGGAAGCGGCAGCGTGGCCGGATCGGTGGCCTCAGCGGACACGTCTTCCGCCGATACCCCACCGGCTGTCGCGAGCAGTACCCACAGCCACCCCGCCATGACCTGTCCTTTCCGTTTCATGGGCACACCCTCACTCCAGCCCCGATGGCGGCGCCAGCGCCAGGAACACCGTGCTCCACAGCTGCGCGGCGTTGGATTCGTCCTCGTGCGCGCCCTGCGCACCGAACGGTTCGACCTGGTAACGGCCATCGCGATAGGCCCATGTCCACAGTTCGGATGTGCGGACGGCATCGGCGCCGCGTATCGCGCGCCACAGTGTGCGTTGCGCGCCGATGAGCCGCGTGCGCGTGGCGGCAGGCAGATCCGTGCGCGCGAGCTGACGCTGCAGACCGGCGGCGAGTACCGCCTGCTGCCACGCCCACACGACGGTGCCGTGGTACGCACTGTTGCCCAGCCGCGACCACACGGCACGGTCCGCGTAGGCGGGATTGGCGACCAGCAGGCCGACGTCGGTCATCAGCCCCGCAGGGAACGGCCGCATCAGCGCGGCGACGTCGCGATCCAGCGAAGCCGCATCCGGCATGCCGAACAGCAGGCGGAAGCCTTCATCGGAATGCAGCACCGGAATCGGCTTGCCCTGCACATCCAGCGCGATGGCCGGGAACGCCACGCCCTCGCTGCCCAGCGCGGCGATCGCGCCGGCATCCGGCACCTTCACCTCCGCCGCATAGGCGCGCACCCGCGATGCCGCCAGCGCCTTCGACAGGCGCACGGTGAACAGCTTGCCGGCCTCGATCTCCCAGCGCGCGGCCTGCGCCGACGCCGCACGCAACCGGTCGCGCTCGGCCGGCGTGGTGTACGGGTCCAACAGACCGCTGTCGAGGAAGCCGCCGATCGCACGCAGCGACGCGGGCATCCACACCGCATTGACGTCGTACGGATAGCGACCGCGCCCGATGCCTTCGTTGCTGTCGCGCCACTGGCCGACCGGCTTGCCGGCCTTGAGCGCGATCAGGTGTTCATACGAAGGCGTCTTCGCGAACGCGGCGCTCTGGCCGGCAACGAACAGCAGGTTGCGCGCCAGCGCGGCGCCCTGCGTCTCCTCGCCCCGCTTCGCCTGCAGGAAGTCGCGGGCGCGCGCACGTCCCCGCGGGTCATCGAGCAACCACGCCGCGGCCACCGGCGGCAGCATGTAGTCGTCGTCGATCATCACGTAGTCGAAGATCGGCGCCGCGTCGGGTTTGCCCTGCTCCCTGCGATGGCGCAACACGGCGAATTCGCCGATGTCTTCCTCGTGCGCCACTTCGCCGCCGGGCGACAGGCGCGCCAGCACGGCGCCCAGCCCCGCTTCCACGGCCGCCGGCTGCAGCACCGGCATCAGCAGACGCACCGACATCAGCGTGTCGCGGCCGAAATACGTGTCGAAGCGCCACGAACCCGCCAGGAACTTCTCGCGGTAACTCAGGAACTGCAGCGCCTGCCGGCTGCGCTCGTCGGGGGCGGCCCGGTCGTTGAGCAACGCTTCGGTGGCGAACGGCGTCAGGGGCGCCTCGCCCGTCGCGGCGCGGACCTGCAACCGCAGGGGTTCGCCCGACCGGTCGGCGCGCAGCACCAGCTTGCCGCCTTCCTGCGAAAAGTGTCCGTTCTCCGTCGCCAGCACGATGCGGTAGCCCGGCGCACCGTCCAGTCGCGCGCGCTGCCAGGTCACTGCGCCCGGCGTCATCGCCACCGTCGCCTTGGTCTCGGGGGGGTAGCCCTGTCCGAGCTGATAGTCGCGCAACACGCGTACGCTGCCGAGCACCGCGTCCGTCACCACCAGGCGATCCGCATCGATCGTGGCCTGTGCGCGGATGCCGTGCCATGCCGGACCCGGCTGCGACGGATCGCCATCCATCTCCTGCAACGTCCACCGCACCGGTTCCGCCGTCTCCTCGAACCATACGCCGACACCGCTGTTGCCTGCCGGAAACGCTACCAGCACGCGCGGCTTGGTGCCGGAGCTGAGCAGCAGGTGGGCCGCGATGGGACCCTGCTGGAAGAACGCGTTCTCGATGCGCCCTTCGGTGATACGGAACGCCAGCGGCGGCGCTTCTTTCGCGAGCGCGGGAAACAGCGGCGACGCCAGCAGCAACAGCAGCGCGCAGCGGTGCAGGAGACGCAGAGGGGAACGATGAGTCATCAGGATCCTCCCGCCGGCACGGCCGCGGTGTCGGATGGGCGGGCGCTCCGATCGAGCAGCGTCAGCGACAGCATCAGCAGCGCCATCGGCACCAGCAGCAGATAGAACGCGCGGGTACCGTCGAAATGCGCGAACAGCTGGCCGGTGATGAACGAGCCGGTCGTGCCGCCCAGCGCGGAGAACACCACGATCAGGCCTGTCATCGCCGCATGGCGCGCCTTGGGCAGCGCGCTCAGCACCACCGAATTGATCGTGGGATAGATCGGCGCCATCAGCAGGCCGATCAGGGGAAACACGTAGGCCGCCGCCGGCGCGTTCCACCAGGATTGCTCGGCCCGGGGCTGCACGTTGGCGGCCAGCGGCAACGCCAGCAGCACCAGGGCCGCCATCAGCACGACGCAGCTGCCGAGTACCCTGAACCAGCGCACGCGGCGCAGCAGGAAGCCGCCGCCCAGCCGCCCCAGCGCCAGCGAGCCGGCGAAGATGCCGGCCGCCTGCACGCTCAGCGCCGTGGGCAGATGCAGGATCTCGCGATTGAACGTCGGCAGCCACGTATTGATCGCCTGCTCCATCAGCACGTACAGGAACGCAGACACCAGGAACACCACCACCAGCGGCCGGCCCAGCAGCCGCAGCATGTCGGCGAAGGATTCGCCGACCGCGTGGCCGTCGCGCGCGGCAGTCTCGTCCATCTCCGCCGTCGCGAGCAGCCCGATGACGGCCACGCACAGGCCGGCGATGACCCAGTACACGTCGAGCCAGACCGGGTCGCCCGGCACGTCGGGATTGATGAAGGCCGCGAACAGCCACGCGCTGCCGAGGATGCCGATCATGAACCAGCCTTCGACGGTGCTGGTCAGGCCCGCATGCGCCTTGGCGTCGTCGGTCAGCAGGCCGATGCTGGAATACACCGACACCTTCACCAGCGCGAAGCACACGCCCACGGTGGCGAACAGCAGTTTGGTCGCCCAGAACGCCTGCAGCAGCGGCATGCCGACGCAGGCCACGGCCACCAGCAGCAGGCCCAGCATCATCGCGCGTCGGTAGCCCAGTCGCGGCAGCGTGGACGCCACCAGGAACGAGGCGATGGCGATGGGCAGGTCCTTGAACGCTTCCAGTGTGGCCGCACCGGTCTTGCTGACCCCGAAGCCCTGCATCACCTGCAGGATCACCGCGCCGACCGAATTCAGCAGCATCGCGAAGATCATGTAGGTCAGGATCAACGCCAGCACCATGCGGCTTCGCTTCATCTATCGCCTCCGGCGCACCCGCCACGGGGCGCGCGCATCACTGTGGCACCGCGGACGCGGCAACGGAACCTCCACGGTGCGCCACGCCGCCGACGCGGCGTGGCCCTTCCATGGGGACGCCTCCCGGGAGAGGAGGGAGGCGTCCCCTGCCGCGCTCACCAGCTGTACTTGGCCTGCAGGTTGACCTCGCGGCCTTCCAGCGGACGCGCCAGCAGCACGCCGCCGGCCGTGGTGGCCGAACCGAAGATGCGCGAGTTGCTCTCGGTCAGGCCCAGCTCGTTGGTCATGTTGGTGCCGCGCAGGTTGAACTGCCAGTTGTCGCCCACGTTCGCCGTCACGCCGAAGTCCAGCGTCTGGTACGAACCCAGCTGCTGCAGGCCGGACTGGTCCTGCGTGTGGTCGCCGACGTAGGTGTAGGTGATGTACGGCGTCACGTCGCCCCAACTGGCGTCGAAGCGATAGCTCGGCGTGAACATCGCACGGAACTTGGGCTGGCGCTGGAGCTGCTGGCCTTCGATGCGAGCGTACTGCTGCGTGCCGTTGATGTCGGTGTAAGGCACAGTCGCGTCGTAGTCGGTGTACTCGCCATCCAGATAGTTGGCGACCAGTTGCAGGCGAAGGTTGTCGATCGGAGTCAGTGCGCCGATTAAGTTCACGCCGACCGATTCCGAACCGTAGATCGCCGGGTCGCCGATCGGCGTACCCAAGCCATTGGTCGGCTGGTACTGCAAGCCGCTGAACACACGGCGGTATGCGCTGATATCCGCATACAGCAACGGCGACTGGTACTTGAAGCCCACCTCGTAGTTGCGGATCTTCTGCATCGGCGGATAGTTGTCGTTGGTCGTGCCGCGGATGCCGTTGTCGAAGTCGAGGAAGTGGCCACCGGTGTTGACGCGGCCGTAGACGGACATGTGGTCGGTGAACGCGTAGTTCGCGCCGGCCGTGAACGCCGGATGGGTCTTGTCGTAGGTGTTGCGCGCGAACGTACCGTTGCAGACTTCCACGTTGTTGTCGTACAGCGTGTTGGGATTGCCATCCAGGCCGCCCGGACCCGACGAACTGCGGTTGCAGACATTGCTGGTGGCGTCCTGGTTCTCGACGCGGCCGGACAGATCCAGCAGCCACTTGCCGACGCGCCACATGTCGGACACGTACAGCGCAGTGTTGGTGGCGCTGCCGTTCTGCGCGATGTGGTAGCCACCGAAGTCCGCGAAGCCCTGGCTGTCGGTACGCTGGTAGGTCTGGCCACCATTGACGTAGCTGACGGTGATCGGCGTGGCGTTGGGTTCGTTGGTCATCAGCATCTGGTTGCCGAGGGACCACTTGTCGCTCATCGAATAGTGGTTGACGTACAGACCGATGGTCAGCGTATTGCCTTCGAACAGGTCCTTGCTCAGGCGGAAGTCGTTGTTGAACGCCTTCAGCTCCTTGTGGATATGCCACCAGCCCTGCTGGATCACGCTCTGCGACAACGGCACCGCGCCGCCACCGACATAGTTCGCGGTGGCCGAGCCTACCGGAATACGGTCTGCGGGATTGTCGCGGTTCGAGAAGCCGCCCGGCGTAGTCGGGTTGTACAGCATGTCCTGCAGCGTCGCCGGGTTGTTGCCGGAGAACAGCGCGTTGGTGTCCATGTCGCCCTGGGTGAACAGGAACTTGTCGCTGATCGACCAGCCATTGCCGAACGAGTAGTCGAAGTTGCCGCCCGCGAACACCACGTCCGCACCGCGGCCATCGGCCAGGTCCGCATCGATCGGGCCGCCCGGATAGTTGGGCAGGCGCACGTGCTGGATGGCGCGGCTGTAGTAGGTGTCCTTCAGCGGGTCGAAGCCCGGATAGGCGCTGAAATTGTCGCGGCCGCGCTGGATCAGCGGAATCGGCGTGATGAACTGGTTCTTGTCGTTGAGGTAACGCGCGTACAGCGTCAGGCGGCCATTGTCGAAGTCGCGCGACAGCGTGCCGGTCAGCTGTCCGCCGCTGTCGGCCTTGAAGCCCGGGTCGCGCACGCCGTCGGACTCGCGCCAGAAGCCGCCGATGCTGCCGTACCAGTTGTCCGACACCTTGAAGCCGGAAAAGCCGTCCACGCGCCACAGGCCTTCGCTGCCGTAGGTCAGGCCGACGCTGCCGGAGGGCTCGTCGGTGCCGGTCTTGAGGAAGAAGTTGGCGCTGGCGCCCATCTGCCCGTCGGCGAACACGACCGAGGGACCGCCCTGCAGGATCTCGACGGATTCCACCGTGTCGTCCAGGCGGAACATCGAAGTGGTCTCGAAGAACGACAGCGTGGGCATGCCGTACAGCGGCGAACCCATCAGCAGCGTGGAGAAGTACGGCGCATCGCCGCCGCCCGGGAAACCGGCGATCTCGATGTTGGCACCGGTCTGGCCGCCGGTGGATTCCGGCCACATGCCGGGCGAGATCTTCAACAGGTCGGCCGTGCTCTTCGGGTTGGCCTGTTTGATCTGCTCGGCGTTGGCGGTGACGATGTTGAAGCTGGCTTCCAGCTTGCGCACGCCGCCGGAGGCGGAGCCGGACACCACCACGGCATCCAGCGTGGTGGCGTCGCTGGACTTGCCGGCGGCGGGCGCGGCGTCCTGCGCCAGCACGGCGGCGGGCGCGAGGGCCGCGGCGACGGCGGCGGACAGGGCATAACGGATCAGGTGCGGCTTGCGGTACTGCATGGTCTCTCCCTCCAGGTACTGCGTGTTGTGGTAGTGGCGCCTGCCACCGCGGCTTCTGTGGCCGCGTGCGGTCAAGGTGAAACGAACATCCTCAGATCGAAGTCGGCGATGCGGGGTATCACGGCGTCGGCATGGCGCAGCGCGCGCGCATCGCCGACACCCACGGCGGCCATGCCGGCGGCATGGATCGCCTCGATGCCGGCGGCAGCGTCTTCCACGCCGATACAGCGGTGCGGCGGCACACCCAACGCGGCCGCGACATCGAGGAAGATGGCCGGGTCGGGCTTGGCGCGGACGATGCGCCCCGCATCGGCGATGTAATCGAAGCGGTCGGCGATGCCGAGCTTGTCGAGCAGCGCGGGCGCGTTGCGGCTGGCCGACGCCAGACCGAGCTTCAGCCCGGCCGCGCGCGCGGCGTCCAGCACCTCGCGCACGCCATCGAACAGATCCTGCGGCCCGACACTCGCGATCTCCTGCACGTAGTAACCGTTCTTGGTGTCGGCCAGCGCGCGCTTTTCGTCCGTCGAGTAGGTCCGGCGGGCGCGCTCCAAGATGATCTCCAGCGACGCCATCCGGTCCACGCCCTTCAGCCGCTCGTTGACCTGCAGGTCGAACGGCACGTCGATCTCGTCGGCCAGCCGCTTCCACGCGCGATAGTGCGTGTGCGCGGTGTCGGTCAGCACGCCGTCCAGGTCGAAGATCAGCGCATCGCAGCCACGCGGGAACGTCGCTTTCGGCGGCGCCGGCACGGCCAGCGGCAGCACCGCTTCGCGGCCCTGCCTGAGCATCACGTCGCTGCCGGCGTGGTGGAACGCGAGCGCATCGCCTTCATCCAGGCGGTAACGCACGCCACGCGCGTCCACGTCCACCCGCAGCGCGCATCCACGCCAGCGCAGGTTGAAGCCGTATCCCTTCCATGCCGCCGGCAGCGTGGGCGCGAACCGCAGTCGTCCCGTCACCACGCGCAGGCCGCCGAAGCCCTGCACCAGGCCCAGCCAACTGCCCGCCATCGCGGCCATGTGCACGCCGTGGTCGGTGTTGCCGTGCAGGTCGTCCAAGTCCACGCGCAGGCTGGCGTCGAAATAGCGCCACGCCTTCTCGTCCTGGCCGACCTCGCTGGCGAGGATGCCGAACACCGGCGCCGACAGCGTCGAGTCGTGGGTGGTGACGGCTTCGTAGTAATCGAAGTCGCGTCGCTTGATGCCGGCATCGATCCCGTCGCCCGCCAGCACCAGCGCCATCACCACGTCGGCCTGCTTGCAGACCTGGTGCCGGTACAGCGTGAGCGGATGGTAGTCGAGCAGCAGCGGACGGTGCGCGCCCTCGCGCTTCGCGAACGGCCAGCGCGGCTTGGCGAGGAAATCGTCGTCCTGCGGATGGATGCCCAGCGACGCGTCGACCGGCAGATGCATGGCATCGGCCGCGCGCTGCCACAGGGCAACCTCGTCGGCGTCCAGCCCGATGCGCGACGCCAGCGCGGCCAGCGCCTGCGGCCGGTCGGCGGACAGGCGTTGCCACGCGTCCACGGCGCGCAGCAGGTGCCGCTGCGCCATGCGGTTGGTGTACCAGTTGTTGTTGACCAGCGTGGTGTATTCGTCCGGACCGGTCACTTCATGGATGGAGAATGCGCCGCCGAGGCGCGGATTGAAGTGCCCGGCCTGCGGCCAGATGCGCGCGGTCTCGAAAAGAATCTCGGCGCCAGCCTCGCTGAGGAAGTCGAGATCATCGCTGGCGTCGAGATAAAGCCCGATCCCGTACGCGATGGCGGCGTTGATGTGGTACGCCGCCGAGCCGCTCGGGTAATGCGCGGAACATTCGCGGCCGGCGATGGTGCGCCACGGATACAGCGCGCCGCGTGGATGGTTCATCGCCCGCGCGGTATCGCGCGCGCCATCCAGCGTGCGATAGCGGTACATCAGCATGGCGCGCGCCACCTCCGGCGCGGTGAACGCCATCACGGGCAGCACGAAGGCTTCGGTGTCCCAGAAGCAGTGCCCTTCGTAACCCTCGCCGGTGATGCCCTTGGCCGCGGTGCCGGTGATGCCGTCTCGACCCGCCGACTGCAGCAGATGGAACAGGTTGAAGCGCAGTGCCAGTTCCGCCGCGGCATCGCCGTCCACCGACAGGCCGGCGCGCTGCCAGAAGGCTTGCATCGCGCGGGCCTGCGCCGTAGCGATCGCGTCGAAGCCCGTCGAGCCCGCGCGCGCCAGCACGGCATCGACGCCATCGGCCGCGGTACCGTTGCCGTCGCCGTAGGCGACGAATTTCTCGATCACCACCGATGCGCCCGGCGTCAGCGTCGCCGCGAACCGCTGCTCGACGCGTCCGTTGCCGCTGGCCGCTCCCTCGAAAACGAGGCCCGGCGACACACGATGCCGTTGTGCGCAGACCAGCGACACGCCGCTGTGATGGGTGCGCTGGGTCAGCCGGGCCGTGTCGGCATCGGTGTGTTCGTCCGCGACCTGCAGGTCCTTGCCCCCGTGCACGCCGATGCGCGGATCGTCGCCCTGTTCGATCGCCTGCCGTCCGGTTTCGATGGACGAGGCCAGCGTCAGTGGTCCGGCGTAGTCGACCGACGCTACCTCGAAGCGGATCGCCAGCAGTGCGCGCTCGGCCAGCGGCACCACGCGTCGCGCGCTGATCTCAAGCGTATGGCCTTGCGGTGTCTTCAGGCGCAGGCGGCGCTCCAGCGCGCCGGCCGCGAGGTCGAGCGTGCGCTCGAAGTCGAGCCAGTCGGCTTCCGCCGGCCGCAGCGGCTGATCGCCCAGACGCAGGCGGATGTGCTTGCCCTCGGCCACCGGCACGCGTGTGTCGGTGCTGCGGGTGAAGCCGGGGAAGCGCTCGTGGTAATGGATCGGGTTCTGTTCGAACACGCTGGACAGGAAGGTGCCGTCGCTGGCGCTGTCGTCTTCCTCCAGCGCACCGCGCACGCCCAGCGTGCCGTTGGCCAGGGCGAACAGGGTCTCGTCGTGCGAGGCGCGTGCAGGATCGAATCCGCGCTGCGTGAGTCGCCAGGGATCGGTCCGGCCGCCCACCTCGCCATCCGCCATCGCCGCCTGCTGCAATTCCACCGACATCCCCGCTCCCGTTGTGCTGGCCACCCCGACAAGGCCAGGGCGGGGCGACGCTAGGAGCCATTGTTATCGATGTCAAGTTATCGATATCAACTCACACCTCGATGGCATTCCGCATGCCGCCAGGGCATCGTGGATCGCGCAAAAATCCTTTCCTGCTCAACAGCTTGAGCGGCATTTCCCGTCACCTGGCGGATACCGGATGTCCACCGGTCGGCCGCTGCGATGCAGCACCGTCATGCGCTCAAGTGGCGCGGACGACCAGATGGGTCGGCAGGGTCTCGGATGCCGCCGCTTCGCCCTCGATCAGGGCGCGCACCTTGCGCGCCAGCAGCACGCCGGCATCGATGAAGTTCTGGTGCACCGACGTAAGCGGCGGCACATACGTGGCGCCGAGCGGGGTGTCGTCGTAACCGATCACGGAAACGTCTTCCGGCACGCGCCGACCGCGCTCGATCAGCGCGCGGATGGCGCCGATCGCCAACAGGTCGCTGGCGGCGAACAGTGCGTCGACCTGCGGGTTCGCTTCCAGCAACGCGTGCACGGCCTCCGCGCCCGCACCGACGGTGAAGCTGGCGACGGTCGGCGTCAGCGGCGTGATGCCGTGCCGGGCCAGGGCGCCCGCGAAACCCTCCAGGCGTTCAGCGAACTCGCCGTGCGCCGGATCGCCGAGGAAGGCTGGCCGCCGCCGGCCCAGCGCGATGAAGCGCTCCGCCGCCAGCGCGCCGCCACGCTGGTTGTCGCTGCCGACGACCACCTGCGACTCGTGACGGCTCACCGCGCCCCAGACGACCATCGGCCGGCCCCAGCGCTGCACTTCGTGCATCGCGTCTTCGTGCGCACCCTGGCCGAGCAGGATCACGCCGTCGGCCGCCTGCACGTTCGGTAATGCGCCCCCCTGCAGCGACGTCAGCAGCACGCTGTAGCCGGTGGAGGTGAGTTCCTGGGTGATGCCGCCGAGCAGGTCGAGCGGATACGGCCCGGACATCTGCCGCTCGACGGTGGGCTTCATTTCCACCACCACCGCCACCGTCATGCTGCGGCGGAGCTTGAGGTTGCGCGCGCTGACGTTGAACGAATAGCCGTACTGCTGCGCGACCTGGCGCACACGCTCGCGCGTTTCCGCATTGACCAGCGGGCTGTCGCGCAGCGCACGCGACACGGTGATCGCCGATACGCCGGCCACCTTCGCCAAGTCCGCCATCGTCAGATGGCTACCGGGCGATGGCAGATCCGTCGTGGCGCGTCCGGTCCGCGACTTGGGCTTGGCAGGAGGCATGCAGGTCAGGTCCGTGCGCGGCTGGCTTCGTAGCGGGCGATGTACGCATCCACCGGTGTCGACGCGATGACCCTGCCGATGACATCCGGCAGCAGGTCGTCCAGCGCCTTGAAGCGCAGGCAGCTCTTGCCCATGTCCAGCCGCTTGCCGGCGTCCGCATAGGCATTGCGCAGCACCACGTCCTGCGCGGAATTCTCATGGCAGGTGGTCAGGTACAGCGCGTAGTACTGCTTCTGCGCGGCGAGCGCGACATAGGACAGCGGCTGCTTGTTGTAGGTGGTGGAATAACGGGACAGCGGGATTTCCCAGCACACCATGCCCCAGTTCATGGTCTCGACATAGCCGGAAGGCACATGCCGGTTGACCAGGTCGCGTACCGACGACACCACCGCACGCCGCTGTTCCGGCAGCTCCGCCAGGTACTCGTCGACTGTCTTCGCCGCGCTGCTCGCCATGATGACCACCCCTTGATGCGCGAACAGTAGCGCAGCCGGCGGGCCGCGTCATGCATCGCGCCGACGGGATGGCGGCGCGTGCCGTCGCGGGAATCGCTGAACAACCACCGCTTGCAGGCTCAGCGACATGCACGCGCCGTGAAATACCCGCCCATCAGCGTCGCATGACGCTTGCATTGTCGATTGGTTCACGTCGCGGCGTAGCGAACATTCATGCACGGATGGTTACGGTGCGCTCGCCCTGACGGCGATGACGCCTCACATCGCATCGCACGAACGGGAACATAAGAAAACAACACACAGGAGATTCCTGCATGAAATCCATTCGAACCCTCACGATTGCCCTTGCCGCTCTGGTCGCCGCCCCCGCGGCCCTCGCACAGGATGCGTCCAGCGACGCCACCTCTTCCGCCTACGACAAGCGCTTCGCCGTGGTCGGCGGCGCCGCCATCCTCAAGCCCGATCGCGATCCGGCCCCGGGCCTCAAGATCGACGGTGACGTGGCGCCGGTGATCAGCGCCAGCTGGTACGCCACCCCCAACATCGCCGTGGAACTGTGGGGTGCCGCCGACAAGTTCAATCATCGCGTCAAGGCCGATGGCCCGGGCAAGATCGGCACTGTCGACCAGCAGCCGATCGCGCTGAGCGGCCAGTACCACTTCGGCGCCCCGGACAAGGTGATGCGTCCGTTCGTGGGCCTGGGCTATTACGAGTCCAACTTCAGCAACGAGAGCATCGGGGGTGATGGTGCGCACGTGGGTCTGGAGACCGCCAAGGGCGCCATCGCCACGGCGGGCATGGACTTCAACATCAACGAAACCTGGTTCGCGCGCGCCGATGCGCGCTACATGAAGGGCGACGCCGGCGTGCGCGTCGGCGGCCAGGGTACCGGTGAGGAACTGACGATCGACCCGTGGGTCGTGGGTGTGGGTATCGGCGCGCGTTTCTGATCCATCGCTCCAACGCGTCGATACGGCGGCGGACCTCCGGGTCCGCCGCCTCTTTTCGGTGGAGCGGAACCCGCTCCGTTGCTCCGCAACCCGCCGGCTGCGATGCCGACCGACGAGGCTAGCGCCCGCGCAGCCGCTCAAGCCGGGCGACGCGCCATTTCACGCACCACGCGTAGACCAGGTAATAGCCCAGCAACAGGCCACCCACCGCCAGCAGGCTGCCATGCCCGCTCAGCAAGGCATGCGTGGCCGGCACGCTGTCCGAACGCCAGTACTGCGCCATCTGCAGCGCGCCCCACACGATGCGGCCGGCCACGATAACCACCAGCAGCAGCGCCAGCCACGCATTGGGCTGGTAGAACACACCCTGCGGCGCGACCTCCCAACGGGTCAGCCAAACACCGAGCAGACCGAGCAGGCTGCCTGCCGCCAGCCCCGCTCCCGCACCGACCAGGCTGTCCGGCCACCAGAACAGCCCGAAGGCGCTGACTGCGACGAAGAGCGCGACCGACACCAGCAGGCTCCACGCATTCAGCGTCAGCAGCCAGCGCCGCGCCATGCGCCGCGCGCGGCCGTAGCGGTAGCGCTGCCACAGCGAGAGCGGCAGCAGCACCACCCACAGCGCGAGCAGCAGGAAGACGAACAGCAGGACGAGGATGATGGGCATGTCCGCATCATGCCGCAAAACCGGTGGAGGTCAGGGATGCTCCGCTTCCACGTGGACCTTTTCGCGCCGCAGCAGGTACAACCCGCTGGCGACGATGATGCCGGCGCCGATCCAGGTGATGCCGTCCGGCAACACGGACCACAGCGCCACGTCCAGCAGCACGCCCCACAGCAATGCGGTGTACTCCAGTGGCGCGATCAGCGAGGCTTCGCCACGACGGAAGGCTTCGGTCAACGCCACCTGCGCCAGCGAACCGGAGACGCCGACGCCGGCGATGATCCAGACATGCGCGGAATGCAACGGCTTCCACGTCGGCAGGGCTAGCAACCACGCAACCACCGAAAGCATGACGACGAACCAGAACACCATCGCCTGCGTGCTGTCGCGCTGCGCCAGCATGCGCACGGTCACCGCTCCCATCGCATAGCAGAACGCGGCGATCAGGATCGCCAGTCCGCCTCCCGTCAGCATGCCATCGCCGGTCGGCCGCAGGATCACCAGCACGCCGACCAGGCCGATACCGATCGCCGTCCAGCGCGCCGGCCCTACCCGTTCCCTCAACAAAGGACCGGCCATCGCGGTCACCAGCAGCGGCGCGATGAAGGTGATCGCGTAGGCCGTGGACAGCGGCATGGTGCGCAGGCCGTAGACGAAACCCGCCATCATCGCGACGCCCAGCGCGCCGCGCAGCAGGTGCAAGGGCCAGTGCACGCGCAGCAACGAACGCGCCGGCACCGTCGCCAGCACCCACAGCGTCACCAGCGGCAACGAGGACAGCCCGCGCAGCGCCGCCACTTGAAGCGGAGGATAGTCCGCGGACAACAGCTTCAGGCCGGCGTCCATCAGGGCGAACATGAGCACGGCCGCCAACATCAGCAGGACGGCGGGGGCGAGCGAGGGACGGGCAGCGGACATGCGCCATTATCGCCCCGTGCGGTAGCGTTGCGCCGGCGTGCGCTACCCTGCGCGCACCCACCCGCGCAGGCAGGCCGATGACAGCGAGCACTTCAGGTATCGATGCGTCGCCAGGCCCCCGCCTCGCCCTGCGCCTCGCCTGGGCCGGCCTGTGGCTGCTGCTTGCGATCGCCAGCCTCGAGTTCCTGCTCGCCGCGTACGGCAAGTACCGGCATCTCGATTCGTCCGCCTACAGCATGTTCATGGCGCGGCGGGGCTGGCTGTGGCTGCACCTCGCCGGGGGTCTCGCCACCGTGCTGCTGGGACCGGTGCAGTTCATGACCCAGTGGCGCCGGCGCCATCCTCGCCTGCATCGCGTGACCGGCCGCGTCTATCTGGTCGGCATGCTGGTCGCCGCGACCGGGGCCACGGGCCTGATCGCCACCTCGCCCGCACCGTTCGCCATCCGCATGGCGTTCGCCGCGACCGCGCTGGCCTGGCTCACCACTGCGCTCGCCGGCCTGGCCGCCATCCTCCGCGGCGCAGTGGAACGCCATCAGCGCTGGATGACGCGGAACTACGCAGTAACGCTGGCCCCGATCATCTTCCGCCTCTCGCTGCCCCTCGCCATTGCCGGTGGACTCGCGCCGTCGCCGACCCTGATCGCGACGCTGCTCTGGTGCAGTTGGATCGTGCCCTTGCTCGCGTGCGAAGCCGTCCGTCGTCTGGCGGGCCTGTGGCGATCCACCCGCACGCGTCCCTCGGCAGAGGCGGTGCCGCTTCCCGGCGCACGGTAGAATCCCGCGCCCCGCTACAGGAATGCCCCATGCCCTCTTTCGACGTCGTGTCCGAAGTCAACGTCCACGAACTGACCAACGCCGTGGACCAGGCCAACCGCGAGCTCTCCACCCGCTTCGACTTCAAGGGCGTGGATGCCAGGTTCGTGCTGGAAGACAAGTTGATCACCCAGTCCGCACCCAGCGACTTCCAGCTCAAGCAGATGACCGACATCCTGC
Organism: Pseudoxanthomonas sp. GW835-FHT14C01; assembly: GCF_058793715.1. Taxonomy (NCBI): domain Bacteria; kingdom Pseudomonadati; phylum Pseudomonadota; class Gammaproteobacteria; order Lysobacterales; family Lysobacteraceae; genus Pseudoxanthomonas; species Pseudoxanthomonas sp. GW835-FHT14C01. The sequence goes on along the minus strand of NZ_JBXAGB010000001.1, from coordinate 1,370,706 downwards.
GCGCACGCCTGATCGCCCGCCAGATCGACGCCCGCTGCCTGGAGTTCGGCGACGTGGAGACCAACCTGGCCGGCGCGCGCCAGAAGATCACCGTCCAGCAGGGAATCGAGCAGAAGCTGGCTAAGAAGATCGTCGTCACCATCAAGGACGCCAAGCTGAAGGTGGAAGCGCAGATCAACGGCGACAAGCTGCGCGTCACCGGCAAGAAACGGGACGACCTGCAGGACGTCATCGCGCTGCTGAAGAAGACCGAGTTCGAGCTGCCGCTGCAGTTCGACAACTTCCGTGACTGATACAACGGACCTGCCCGAGGGCGGCGACCCGATCGACGCGACCCGTCGCTGGGTGGAGCGCGCCGTGATCGGCCTGAACCTGTGTCCGTTCGCGAAGGCGGTGTACGTGAAGCAGCAGGTCCGCTTCGTGCTGAGCGACGCCAGCACGCCCGAGGCCTTGCTGGAGGAGCTGGCGGAAGAACTGGTGCTGTTGCGCGACACCGATCCCGAGCAGATCGACACCACCCTGATCGTGCACCCGGACGTACTGACGGACTTCCTGGACTACAACGATTTCCTCGACAACGCGGATGCCGCGGTCGAAGCGCTGGACCTGCAGGGCGTGATCCAGGTGGCCAGCTTCCATCCGGATTACCAGTTCGCCGGCACGATGCCCGACGACATCGGCAACTACACCAACCGCTCGCCCTACCCCACCCTGCACCTGTTGCGCGAAGCCAGCATCGACCGCGCGGTGGACGCCTTCCCGGACCCCGACGTGATCGTCGAGCGCAACGTGAAGACACTGGATGCGCTGGGGCATGCGGGGTGGACGAAGCTGTTCGCGGAGTAACGAGGCTGCCCGTGACATGGGGTTTGGGGATGTTGGGTGCGGAGATGTCCGTTGCGGGGGTGTTGGGTGTGGGAGCGACGTAAGTCGCGATGCTTTTGTTTCTCCATCGCCGGAATGATCAAAGCCAGACCGCGTCCCACCACGGATACTGCCCCACGCTTCGCGCAAGGCCGGCACGGAGCGGATTGGCCACGATGTAACGTGCGGCCGCCAGGACGGCAGCGCCACTACGCAATGAGCGGTCGTGGAAACCCTTCCCCCAGACAGGTCCAGTATCGGGATATTGAAAGCGAATCATCCTGGCGCTATTGGACTTCACTCGCTGAATAGCGGTCGAGAGATCGTCCATCGACCCCAGTTCGACCACACCATGCCAATGATCCGGCATCAACACCCAGCACAGCAGCCGCGACCGATACCAGAGCCGCGCTGCGGTGATGGTTTGACAGGCGTAGTTCGCTAGCTCCGATTGCTCGAACAGCGGACGGCGATCGGCTGTGGTGAATGTCACCAGGTAGGCTTGGCCCGGCTCCGAGAAGCGGCCTTTCCTTAACTCAGAGTATCCCGACATGCCAACGCTCCCGTGAAAGAGACGAGCATGACAAGCACCGAAGGAATCACCATCAGCGGTTTGCCCGAAGAGGGCTCGGAATTCAAGCCAAAGGCTTCGCGACTTACGTCGCTCCCACATCAGATATCTAGAGACGATGCCAATCGCTGCGCCAGCAGCAACCGCGCATCATCCAGCGACGGCAGGATCGTATGACCGAGCGCATGCACGGCGTCGTCCGGTACCAGCAGGTCGGGTATCTGGATGGGGTACATGCCGGCCGCCAGCGCGGCACGCACACCGGTCGGCGAATCCTCGAGCACCAGGCACTGTGCCGGATCGACGCCCAGCGACGTCGCCGCCAGCAGGTAGATGTCCGGCGCGGGCTTGGGATGCTCCACATCGCTGCTGGTACAGATGGCATCGAACCGCGGCAGCAGGCCCGCCGCCTCCAGCTTGCGCAGCGCCAGCGGGCGCCTGGTGGAGGTGGCGACGGCGCGTGGAATGCCGCGGACATCGAGGAAATCCAGCATCGCGAGGATACCGGGGCGATGGGGAACACCGGCCGCGACCACCGCGTCGTACAGCACGTGCGAACGCTGAAGGACGAGGTCGCGCTGCGCCTCGCCGATGGCTTCGTCCAGCAGGTGCCGGCACACGGCTTCGCTGTGGCCCACCATCGACAGCCACAGCACCTCGGGCAGGTCGTGGCCGAGTTCGCGCGCGGCCTCGGCGAGGCAGCCGATGATCGCGCGCTCGCTGTCCAGCATCAGCCCGTCCATGTCGAAGATCACCGCCGCCGGCGTGAACGGCAGCGACACCGGCGTCGTCATGCTGACGTCCCGAACAGCCGCTGCATGTCGCTTGCGTCGAGGATGCGCCACTGGCCCGGGGCCAGGTCGTCCAGCGTCAAACCGCCGATGCGGCTGCGATGCAGCGCCTCGACGTGGTTACCGACCGCGGCGAACATGCGGCGCACCTGGTGGTAGCGACCCTCCGTCAGCGTCAGGCGTGCGTGGCGTGGATCGACGACCTCCAACCCTGCCGGCGCCAGCGGCGTCTGCTCGGATTCCAGCATCAGCGTGCCGCTGGCGAAGATCGCACCCTCGTCGCCGCGCAGATCCTGCGCCAGCGTGGCGTCGTAGACCTTCGGCAGGTTGGCCTTCGGCGAGATGATCCTGTGCAGCAGCGCGCCATCGTCGGTGAGCAACAGCAGACCGCTGGTCTCGCGATCCAGGCGACCCACCGTCGACAGCACCGGCGAGCGGTCACGGAAGCGCGACGGAAACAGATCGTAGACGATGCGGCCGGTGTCCTTGGTCGAACAGGTGTAGCCCACCGGCTTGTGCAGCAGGAGGGTCACGCCGGGCGCGGGATCCAGCGGTTCGCCGTCCACGCGGATGGCGTCGTGATCGACCGGATCGTCGGCGTACAGCACCTCGCCGGCGGCATCGGTGATGCGGCCTTCGCGGAACATCCACTGCACCTGCTTGCGGCTGCCGTAACCGAGGTTGGCGATGTGCTTGACGATCTTCATGCGTCAGCGCCTCGCCTTCGTGGCCGCGATCACCTTGAAGCCATCGCGCTCGCCGGCCACGCGGATCTCGCCGAAGCTCTCGTTCAAGGTCTGCTCGTACGGCAGGTGGCGGTTCGCGACCAGCCACAACCGCCCGCCCGGCTTCAACGCGGCCGCGGCGGCCGTGATGAAGCGCTGACCGATGTCGGGACGGTCCGCGCGGCTCTGCGTGTGGAACGGGGGATTGCTGACGATGAAGTCGTAACGCTCCGGCAGACCGCCAGTCACGTCGTGCCAGCGGAAATCGATGCGCGCGGAGGATGCCGCCGCACCCAGGTTTTCCTTCGCCAGCGCCAGGGCGCGTGCCTCGGCTTCGTAGAGATCCAGTGCCGTAATGCCGGGGCAACGCTCCAGCAGCGCCAGCGACAGGAAGCCCCAGCCGGCACCGAGATCGGCGCCATGCCCGGCGATGTCGGCCGGCAGGCATTCGACCAGCAATGCGGAGGCAGGATCGATGCGGTTCCAGGCGAACACGCCGGGACGACTCAGGAAACGGCCGCCTTCGATGCGGCGTGGCGCATCGAGTGACGACCACTGGCGCAGCAACGCCTCATCCGTGCCTCCGCCAAGCGCGCGCGTCCAGAACGTACGACAATGGAACTTGGTCAACGTCCCCGCAATGCCGGTGAGCTGCTTCAGGTCGGCTTCGCCCGACTTCGCCCCTTCGTTGTTGGTCATCGCCGCAACGACGATGCCGCCGGGCGTGGCGAGCTGCACCGCACGCGCCAGCAGCGCACGCGCTTCTTCGCGCTGTCGCGGCGGCAGCACCAGAATGAGTGGATAGCGCGCACCCTCCGAGGCGGCGTCGGCGACGACGCGCAGTCCCGCGCGCTCGAGCAATTCGGCATCCGGACGGAAGCTCTGTTCGCAGACCAGTTGTGCGAGCGGGAACTGACGCAACGCGGCGCCATCGCGCGCGCGCAGGAACAGCACCGGCCCGGAGGGCCAAGTGAGTAGACCCTGTGCGAAGGGCAGCATCAATGCGTCGAGCGCGGGATCGGAGAATCGGGAGGCCACGGCGGCACGCGATGGGAAGGAGGACGCCATTCTAGCGGCTGGCCACTGGTGGCCGTTTCCGACACCGCTCATCGGCTGCGTAAAACAAAATTAAAAAAGTGTTGCGCGAACAAAACAACCGGCGTATCGTGCGCGGCCTTCGGCCCCTGCGGCTGTTTTTTCACCAGACCGATTTCCATGAAGCCCGCATACGACACCGCCAACACGCTCGACCTGCAGCCATCGCGCTGCGGCCTGCGCGTGCGTGCGTATGCCTTCGATGCCAAGCCCGGCAACGAATCCGCACGGCACCTGGATACCTGACATCCGGCTGACTCCCTGGGAGATCGGCCACCCCGATCTCCCGAGGAACGCGAACGCCCTCGGGTCGCAACACCCGGGGGCGTTTTGTTTTCAGCGTTCGCGGAGGATGCGCATGCATCGACCAGGTTCCCTCCATTCCACCACGGAAGTTTCTTTCCGCCCTGGAGCATCCGGGTAGCGCGTCCGCGCGCCCCGAGGCAGGGGCGCGGCTGCGACTGGCGCATGTGCGCTGCGTTGTGATGCTTCGACGCGAGCGGCGCGGTGAATGGACACCACATGGGCGCATGGCGCCTGCACGCATTGCCGGTTGGCGACAGCCGGCAATGAGGAACATCGATCGAACACGCTACAGCGGTACGGGTTGTCATCCCGTCCGGTGCGCGCGGCGCTGCCGTGGCGTATGCCGAAGTGTGGGAGACGGTGCTCCTCGATCGGACGAAAGCTCAGCGGCAGAGCAGCGGCGCAAGCCGTTGGCCACCGGTTCGAATCCGGTTCGTCCACCACTGGATAGCTCAGAGGGATAGAGCATCGGAAGTTGATTCCGACGGTCGCGGGTTCGACTCCCGCTCCAACACCAGACTGTAAATCTGGACACTGGGACGCAAGTCCCACCCAGGAAACGCCCCGTGCGGCGCGGCGTCTTTCCGCGATGGACTGCAGGAAGACGACACGCCGCAGCGGCGACGGTGCCGGCACCGCGCCCTCGACGCGGATGCGCGCGACGTTCGATGCGATCTCCGGATCGCGTCGTCGCCACGATGCCTCCGCCGACAGCGCCGGCTGTCCGCACCGCCGCCGTCCAGGGGCGTTTCCACCTTTTTCCGTCGGCGGCTCCCGCCGTCGACATCTCCCTCGTCGTGGCGTTCGATCCTCCACGACGAGGTTTCCAGCTTGGATCGAACCACCAGAGCCAACAAGGAGAACAACGCCATGTTCTGGACCAAGAGGGTCGTGATCGGTGACGGCGAGCGCGGCCTGGTGTATCGCAACCGTCGGTTCGAGCGCGTGCTCGCACCCGGCGTATACCGCTGGTTCGACCCGATGGGTCGCACCGAGGTGCGCTTCTTCAACATCGCCACGCCGGAATACAGCGGCCACGACGTCGACGCGCTGATCGTCGGCCTGGGCGAGCGCCTGGGCGAGACCTTCGTCTGCGCCGACATCGGGGTGGATCAGGTCGGCCTGGTGCTGAAGAACGGCAAGCTGGAAGACGTGCTGCCGCCCGGCACGCGGCGCCTGTACTGGATCGGCCTGGTGAAGGTCGACGTGCAGGCGGTGACGCTGGCCTCGCTGGACGTGGACGCCGCCGTCGCGCGTCGACTACGCCAGCTGGGCACGCTGTCGAAGCTGGCGGTCGTGGCCGAGGTGCCGGCGGAGTGCGCCGGCCTGGTGTTCATCGACGGCAAGCTCGAGCGCACGCTCGCGGCGGGCAGCTACGCCTTCTGGAATTTCCGGAAGAACGTGGCGGTGGATGTGGTCGACCTGCGCGTGCAGACGATCGAGGTGTCGGGCCAGGAGCTGTTGACCCGCGACAAGGTCAGCCTGCGTGTGAACCTCGCCGCCAGCACCCGCGTCACCGACGTGGTGGCCGCGCGCACCAAGGTCGCCAAGGTCGGCGACTTCGTCTACCGCGAACTGCAGTACGGCCTGCGCAAGGCGGTCTCCGCCAAGACGCTGGACGAACTGCTGGGCGACAAGGCCTCGCTGGACGCCGACATCTTCGCGTACGTGCGCGGCCAGCTGGCCGGCCTCGGCGTGGAGGTGCTGGGCGTCGGCGTGAAGGACGTGATCCTGCCGGGCGAGATGAAGGAGATCCTCAACGCGGTGGTGCAGGCGGAGAAGCAGGCGCAAGCCAACGTGATCCGTCGTCGCGAGGAGGCGAACGCCACCCGTTCCCTGCTCAACACCGCGAAGCTGATCGACGAGTCCCCGGTGCTGATGCGCCTGAAGGAGCTCGAGGCGCTGGAGAAGGTCACCGAGAAGATCGACAAGCTCACCGTGTTCGGCGGCCTGGATGGCGTGCTGAAGCAACTGGTGACGTTGAAGCAGTAACGCACCGCCCCTTCCCCCGCATGCGGGGGAAGGCTGGGATGGGGGCAAACGAAGCCCGGGAAACGGATCGACCGCGAACGTGCCCGCCCCCACCCCAACCCTCCCCCGTGAACGGGGGAGGGGGCTTTATCCTTTCAATGGAGTGAACACATGAACATGCAATCCCGATTCGAACTGCTGCATGCTGAGCACACCGCCACGCCGATCAAGGGCTGGGTGCGCGGCGTGCCACTGGAACAGCAGGCCCACGAGCAGCTGCAGAACATCGCGGCGATCCCCTTCGTCGGCCCATGGGTCGCGGTGATGCCCGACGTGCACCTGGGCAAGGGCGCAACGGTGGGCTCGGTCATCCCGACCCGTGGCGCGATCATCCCGGCCGCGGTCGGTGTGGACATCGGCTGCGGCATGGCCGCGGTGCGTACCACGCTGCGCGCCAAGGACCTGCCCGACAGCCTGGCGCAACTGCGCGCGGGCATCGAGCGCAGCGTGCCGGTCGGCAACGGCCGCGGCGGCGAGCACTGGAAGCTGCCCGACAGCATCGGCACGCGCATCGCGCAATCCGGGCTGGTCGAGCGACTGGACGTGATCAAGGCCAAGCACCGCAAGGTGCGCACCGACAAGCTCGGCTGCCAGATCGGCACGCTGGGCGGCGGCAACCACTTCATCGAGCTCTGCCTCGACGAAAGCGATGCCGTGTGGGTGATGCTGCACAGCGGGTCGCGCGGCACCGGCAACCTGATCGGCACCTACTTCATCGAGCAGGCACGCAGGCAGTTGGAGCATCGCGTGCTCGGCTTCCATCTGCCGGACAAGGACCTCGCGTTCTTCATGGAAGGCGAACCGCTGTTCGACGATTACGTGGAGGCCGTGTCGTGGGCGCAGGACTACGCCCGCGAGAACCGCGAGGCGATGATGGCGCGCGTGCTGGCCGAGATGCGTCACCGCCTGCCGAAGTTCCAGTTGGAGAAGATGGCAGTCAACTGCCACCACAACTACGTGCAGAAGGAGACGCACGGCGGCGAGGAACTGCTGGTCACCCGCAAGGGTGCGGTGAGCGCGCGTGCCGGCGAGTTGGGGATCATCCCCGGCAGCATGGGCGCGAAGAGCTTCATCGTGCGCGGCAAGGGCAATGGCGACAGCTTCCACAGCTGCAGCCACGGTGCCGGCCGTGTCATGAGCCGTACCGCGGCGCGCCAGCAGATCACGCTGTCGCAGCACCGCGAGGCCACGGCGCACGTCGAATGCCGCAAGGACGCCGGCGTGATCGACGAATCGCCGGCCGCCTACAAGGACATCGACGCGGTGATGGCCGCGCAGTCCGACCTGGTCGAAGTGGTCCACACACTGCGCCAGGTGGTGTGCATCAAGGGGTGAGCTTCGGCTCGCCCCTTTTTTTCGGATCGTTCTTGCCGTTGTGGGAGCGACGCCAGTCGCGATGAGACTCTACCGGTAGCCCATCGCGACTGACGTCGCTGCCACAAGGGCGGATGCATCATCCCTGCAGTTCGCGCAGCGTCACCGATGGTGGCGCGTCCAGCACCTTGCGCGTCGCGAACAGGCCCGCGCCGAGCGCGGCCAGCATGCCGAGGCCGCCACCGATGGCGGCCAGCTGCCAGTTCGCCTTCCACGGCAGGTCGAACACCTGCGTGGCGACCACGCCCGACAACACCGATGCTGCGATCGCCGCGACCAGGCCCGCCAGCAGGCCGATGGCCGCGAACTCCGACGCCTGCGCCAGCCGCAACTGGCGTCGGCTGCCGCCGAGTACGCGCATTACGCCACCTTCCAGCAAGCGCTCGTCCTGGCTCGCGCTCACCGCCGCCATCAGCACCAGCAGGCCGGCCGCCAGCGAGAACCAGAACACCACCTGCACCACCTGCGAGACCTGCTCCGCCGTACTGCGCACCTGGTTGAGCACCGCCTCCACGTCGATCACCGACAGGTTCGGGAACCGGTTGACCAGTTCGCGGGTGAAGGCGGCATCGCCCGACGGCACGCTGACCGCGGTGATGTAGCTGGCCGAGTAGCCATCGAGCGCGCCCGGCGAGGCGACGACGAAGAAGTTCGGCCGGAAGCTTTCCCAGTCCACGCTCCGCAGGCTGGTGATCCGACCTTCGAACCGCTGGCCAGCGATATCGAAGGCGACCTGGTCGCCGAGCTTCCAGCCCAATCCTTCGGCGAAATCCTCTTCCACCGACAGTTCCGGCGATGCCGGCGTGCGTCCCGTCCAGAACTCGCCGGCGGTGACCTTGTTGTCGTCGCGCAGCGTGGCGGCCATCGACAGGTTGAATTCGCGGTCGGCGCGACGTTGCGTGCGTTCGTCGGCTTCCTCGTAGTCGGCGCCACTGGTGGGCTTGCCGTTGAGTTCGACCAGGCGGCCGCGGATCATCGGGTACAGCTCGACCGCCGACAGGCCACGCCCCTGCATGAAGGTCTTCACCGGATCCACCTGGTCCGGCTGCACGTTGATGATGAAGCGGTTCGGCGCGCTGGCGGACAGCGCCAGCTGCCAGCGATCGAGCAGGTCGGTGCGCACGAAGGTCAGCAGCAGCAGCGCCATCAGGCCCAGGCCCAGCGCCGACACCTGGGCGATGGACGTGCCCGCGCGCCGGCTGACATTCGCCAGACCATAGCGCAGGCTGCCGCGCAGGCGCGAACGCAGGCGGCGCACCAGCACGATCAGTACCCATGCCAGCAATGCGAGGACCGCCAGCGTCCCGACGATGCCGACCAGCATCGCCGTGCCCAGCGCCGGCGAACCCGCCTTCCACCACAGCAGCGCACCGAGGCCGACAAAGCCGGTCAGAGCGACCAGCCAGGCGCTCGGCTCGGTACGGTCGAGGTCGCGCCGCAGCACACGCAAGGCGGGTACGCGGCGCAGCGCCAGCACCGGCGGCGCACCGAAGGCGAGCAGCACGATCATGCCGACGCCGTACCCCTGCAGGGCCGGCAACACGCCCGCTGGCGGAATATCGATCTCCAGCGACTGCTGCAACCAGCGGCCGATGCCCCACTGCAGGCCGAACGCGATCAGGACGCCCACCGTGCAGGCCGCCAGTCCCAGCAGGACCAGTTCGCCGACATGGATGCCGACCAGCGTGCGCTGTTGCGCACCCAGGCAACGCATCACGGCCGTGCCCGACAGATGGCGCTCGCTGTGCCGGCGCGCCGCCATCGCGACCGCCACCGCCGCCAGCACGACGGACACCAGCGCCGCAAGGCCGAGGAAGCGGCTGGCGCGATCCAGGGCCGAGCGCACTTCCGGCCGCGCGTCCTGGATCGTCTCCATGCGCTGGCCACGGGCGAGCTGCGGCTTCACTGCGGCGGTGAAGGTTTCGACCGCGGCCGCATCGCCCGCGACGACCAGGCGATAGCGCAGCCGGCTGCCTTCCTGCACCAGGCCCGTGGACGGCAGGTCGGCGAGGTTGAGGAACACCTTCGGTGCGACGTTGAAATAGTCGAGCGCCGCGTCCGGCTCCTGCGTGACCAGCGCCGCGAGTTTCAGCGTGCGCGTGCCGATGCCGATCTCGTCGCCCGGCCTGGCGCCCAGTGTTTCCGCGCCCGCCTGGCTGATCCACAGCGTGCCCGGTGCGGGAATGCCGCCGGCATCGCGCTCGGCGCCGCCGGTGCGGTCGACCACGCGGAAGCTGCCGCGCAACGGGAAGCCCTCGCCCAGCGCGCGCAGGTCGCCCAGCGACAGCGACTCGCCCGCACGGACCATGCTCTGCAGTTCCTGCGTCTCGGTGACACGCAGGCCCGGCGCCTTCGCCAACGCGCGCACGGCATCGGTCGGCGGCGCATCGCCACGCACGACGACGTCACCACCCAGCAGGCGATTCGCCTCGATCGCCAGCGCGCGCTCGGCGCGATCGGTGACGAAGCCGACCGATGTGACCGCGACCACCGCGAGCACCAGCGCTGCGAACAGGATGCGGATATCGCCTGCGGCGAGGTCGCGCCGCAACTGGCGCCATGCCAGCGCCAGCGTCCTCATGCGGCGGCGCCTTGCAGGCGACCGGCATCCAGCCGGATGAGGCGCCGGCAGCGTGCCGCGAGGTGGTCGTCATGCGTGACCAGCACCAGCGTGGTGCCGGCATCGGCGTTCAGCGCGAACAGCAGTTCGATGATCGCCTGCCCGGTATGCGTGTCGAGATTGCCTGTCGGCTCGTCCGCGAACAGCAACGACGGCCGCGTGACGAATGCGCGCGCCAGCGCGACGCGCTGCTGCTCGCCACCGGACAGCTGGCGCGGGTAATGACCGAGGCGCTGGCCGAGACCGACCTTCTGCAGGATCTGCCGCGCCGGCCCTTCGACATCGGTATCGCCACGCAACTCCAGCGGCAGCATGACGTTCTCCAGCGCGGTCAGCGACGGCAGCAACTGGAAGCTCTGGAACACGAAGCCGACCTTGTCGCCCCGCACGCGCGCCCGGCCGTCCTCGTCCATGTCGGACAGACGCTCGCCATCCAGCGTCACCGCGCCCGTGCTGGGCACGTCGAGGCCGGCCAGCAGCGAGAGCAGCGTGCTCTTGCCCGAGCCCGAGGCGCCCACGATCGCGACCGTGTCGCCGTGTTCGATGCGGAAGCCGATGTCGTCGAGTATCGTCAGTGCGCCATCGGGCAGCGCGACATGCTTGCCCAGGCCCTGCACGTCCAGGATGGCGTGGCGGGCGATGGCTTCAGGGGGGAGTCTGCTGGCGTCGGCCATGATCGTCTCGTCGGTCATTTCGCGAATCATCGGGAGCACGGATTAAATGTTTCTTAATTTGAACAGGTATGGGGCCGTCCGTGGACGCCTGCAATGGGCCATGGGCCTGTCGTTGCTGCTGCTCGTCGCGTCGTTCGCACGCCCCGTCGCAGCGCAGACCCCCGCAGCCGCGCCGGCGGAGGGCGCGCGCACCGTCCTGGTGATGGGCGATTCGTTGTCGGCGGCGTACGGCCTCGCACCGGCGCAGGGCTGGGTATCGCTGACCGCCGACCGCATCGGCAAGACCAAGCCGGGCTGGCGCGTCGTCAACGCCAGCATCAGCGGTGAAACGACGGCGGGCGGCGCTGCCCGCATCGCGGCGGAAGTGCAGCGCCACAAACCGGCCGTCGTCGTTATCGCGCTGGGCGCCAACGACGGCTTGCGTGGACTGCCGCTGGCGCAGACCCGCGCCAACCTCGAGAAGATGATCAAGGCCGCGCAGGCCGGCAAGGCCCGCGTGCTGCTGGTGGGCATGCGCATGCCCCCGAACTATGGACCGGACTACACGCGCGGGTTCGAACAGAACTTCAGCGCGCTGGCCAAGCAGTACAACACCCCCTTGCTGCCGTTCCTGCTGGAACCCATCGCACTCGACCGCAGCGCCTATCAGGCCGACAACCTGCACCCGGTCGCCAGCGCGCAACCGAAACTGCGCGACCACGTGTGGAAGGCGCTCGAGCCGCTGCTGCGTTGATGGCGGGCGTCACACCTACATCAGCGTAGGACTTTTCCTACGCACATTCGGGGTGTCCGCCGAATGTGAGAACTGACACATTCGCGCACAGTGCGCACGCCGGTTCCCTGCCCGGCGTGTTGACTGGAGTCCGTCATGCCCCGCCTGCTGTTCACCATCGCCGCCAACGACAAAGGCTGGCAGCTCTACGAAGGCCAGTACGGCCGCAACTGGTTCGACAACCTGGGCGATGCGCGCGAGAGCGCCAAGCTGCTCGCCGCCACCCTGCACCAGCACCATGGCATCCCGACTGCGGTCGTCGTCGAGATGCCGAGCAACGAAGCCATCCTGCTGGCCCGCCACGGCTAGGCCCGATCCGGAACCTGATCGTCTGCCGCGATGGCGGGCAGCGGCAGACGCAGCGTCACTTCCAGCCCGGGTCGATGATCGCCCAGATGGATCTGCCCGCGATGCCGGTGTACGACGGCCTGCACCAGGCTCAATCCCAGGCCCGTCCCGGGTGAGTGCCGGTGGCGCTCGAGACGATAATAGCGATCGAACACCCGTGCCCGTTCGGCGACCGGAATGCCTTCGCCTTCGTCCGCCACCAGGATGACCGCCTCGGCCATGGACGACAGCACGGCCACCCGTACGCTTCGCCCCTGGGGCGAGTACTTGATGGCGTTGTCCAGCAGATTCGCGATGGCCTGGAACAGTTGATCGGCATCGCCGCGCACCGACACCGGCATCACCTCCGCCTCCATCCGCACCCCACGCTCGATCGCGATGGGTTCGTAGAGTTCGACGGCGTCGCGCACGACCCGGTCCAACGGCACCAGGGGATCGTCCTCCACCCTCGGCTGCGACTGCACCCGCGCCAAGCGCAACAGGGCGCTGGACGACGCCAGCAACTGGTCGACTTCTCCGATGGCGGCGTCGAGCGCGAAGGCGTGTTCGTCGTCCAGCGACGTCATGCGCAACGCTTCCAGGCGACTGCGCATGCGCGTCAATGGGGTACGCAGATCGTGCGCGATGTGATCCGTGGCGTCGCGCACGCCCGTCAACAGGCCGCCGATGCGATCGAGCATGGCGTTGAATCGCAGCGCCAGGCGTTCGAACGCATCGTCGCTTCCATCGAGCGGCACGCGACTGTCGATTTCGCCATCGCCGACCTGGGCCGCCGTTTCCTCGATCCGTCGCAGGCGATGCGCGACCCAGCGCGCGATCAGGTGGCCCAGCAGGGCACCCAGCACCAGCGCGAACACGGTCGCCATCAGCGTCGTGCGCAGCGCTATCGCCTTGAAGCCGGCCGCCGCCCTCATCCGCATGCCCGTGGCGAGATAGATGCCCGCATCGAGTTTGCGGACATGGACGCGGCGCGGCGTGCCGGCGGGTTCGTCCGCCAGCGGCATCCAGCCGGCGCGCAACGGCCGGGCCTCGATACCGTGCAGATTGCCGGCCAGCCGCGTGCCATGGCGCGCATCGATGACGGCGTACAGGGCGTCGGGATCGATCCCGTCGGCCACGCGCTGCCGCACCTCCGCCACCAGGACCTCCCGCCCGTCGCGCCGGTAGAGGTCGGCCAGGCCCCCGGCATCGGCCATCACCCGCTCGCGGGCGTCATGTTCCAGCAGCGACGACAGGGTGACGTAGGCGAACGCCGACAGCAGCCAGAATCCGGCGAGGAACGCGGCTGCCGCGCCCCACGCCAACCGTGCCGTGGTCGATCGCAGCGGTGCGCGCCGTGGACTCATCCGCCGAGACGGTAGCCCGCGCCACGGACGGTGTGGAGGAGCGCCAGCTCATCCGCCCCTTCGATCTTCTGCCGCAGGCGGCTGACATGCACGTCGATGACGTTGGTCTGCGGGTCGAAGTGATAGTCCCACACCGCTTCCAGCAGCATCGTGCGGGTGACGACGCGGCCCGCGTGCCGCATCAGGTACTCCAACAGCCGGAACTCGCGCGGTTGCAGGTCGATGCGCCGTGTTCCGCGCATGGCCCGCCGCGACAGCAGATCGAGTTCCAGATCCGCCACGCGCAATGCCGTGACGGGGGCATCCCCTTTGCCGCGCCGGCTGACGTTGTCCATGCGCGCACTGAGTTCGGCATAGGAAAACGGCTTGGCGAGATAATCGTCCGCGCCGGCCTTCAGTCCTTCGACCCGATGGTCCACGTCCGACAGCGCGGTCAGCAGGATCGCGGGCGTCGTATTGCCCGCCGCCCGCAACGCCTTGAGCAGGCTCAGGCCGTCGAGCACGGGCACCATGCGATCGATGACCAGGACGTCGTAGCGTTCCGTGTTGGCCATGAACAGGCCGTCGCGGCCGTTGTCGGCGTGGTCGGGCACATGCCCTTCTTCCCGCATCGCCTTGCAGACGAACGCCGCCGTGTGGGGGTCATCCTCGATCAACAACGCTCGCATGGCGCCTCCCGTGGAGATGCCCATGGTACCGCCGCCGCGCGGCCCGGCGGCGGTGCCGGGAACGCCGGTTCAGCTCTTCTTCGCAGCCGTCTTGCTGTCTTCGCAGCGGCCCTGCTTGTCCTGCTTCTGGTGCTCGGCGCACTTCGCGGCGTGGGCAGGCTTCGCCGCCGTGGTCTTGGCGACGGGCGCCGGGGACGGCGTGGGCGTCGCGGCGAAGGCGGTGGCGCCCACCAGCGACAGGGCCAGGGTCATCAGGGAATAGCGCAGCTTCATGGGAATGCTCCTCGGTGTGGCGTGGATGCGGTGGGCCGATTCCCACCGTGGCGCCAGTCTGCGATCCCCGGGCTCTCCCGATGCTGTCCGCAACATTACATTTCCGTCATCCGGCTGCCGGCGGGGGCAGGCCTCCCAGTTGCCGCAACGCCTGCTCGAACACCTCGACCGGCTGGCCGCCCTGCACCAGATGGCGGTCGTTGAAGATCGCCGAGGGCACCGCACGGATGCCGTGCTGCTGGTAGAAATGCTCGCGCTCGCGCACCTGCGCGGCGTAGGTATCGGCTTCCAGGATGCGTCGCGCCTCGGCGGCATCGAGACCGGCTTCCGCGGCGATGGCGACCAGCGTGTCGCGGTCCGACACGTTGCGTCCCTCGCCGTGATAGGCCTGCAGCAGCGCGCGCTTGAGCGCGAGCTGCTGCGCGGCGCCGAGCTCGCCCGCCCAATGCAGCAGGCGGTGCGCGTCGAAGGTGTTGTAGATGCGGTCGCGCTTCTGCAGGTCGAAGCGGAACCCCAGTGCCTCGCCACGCTGGCGCAGCGCTTCGCCGTTCTGCGCGAGCTGCTCGGCGTTCAGGCCGTACTTCTTCGCGAGATGGTCGGCGATCGACTCGCCTTGCGGGCCCATGTCGGGATTCAACTCGAACGGCTGGAAGCGCAGCTCGACCTGCAGGTCGCCGCCGACGTTCGCGATCGCGCGCTCGAGCGCGGCCAGGCCGATGGCGCACCAGGGACAGGCGACGTCGGAGACGAAATCGATCTTCACGGGCTTGGACATGCGCGGTGCCTCATTCCTTCGCGGTGTTCTTGTAGACGCGGCCCTGCTTCATCACGAAGCCGACGTTCTCCAGCACGGCCACGTCCTGCAGCGGATCGCCGTCGACGGCGATCAGGTCGGCGTAATAGCCCGGCTTCAGCACGCCGGCATCCTGGTCGATGCCGAACAGGCGCGCGTTGACGAGGGTGGCCGAACGGATCGCCTGCAGCGGCGTCATGCCGAACTGCACCATGCGCGAGAACTGGCGGGCATTGAGTCCATGCGGATAGACGCCGCCATCGGTGCCGAAGCCCATGGTGACGCCGGCCTGGTGCGCCTTGCGGAAGTTCTCGCGCTGGGTCGCGCCGACGCGGCGCTCCTTCTCCAGCGACTCCGGCAGGAACCCGGCCTTCTCGCCTTCGCCGAGGATGTACTCGGTGTTGTAGATGTCCATCACCAGTACGGTGCCGTTCTTCTTCGCCAGCGCGATGCCGGCGTCGTCGATGAAACTGGCGTGCTCGATGGAGTCGACACCGGCCAGCAGCGCGTTGCGGATACCGGTGGCGCCATGCGCGTGCGAGGCGACCTTGCGGCCCAGCGCGTGCGCCTCGTCGACGAGCGCGGTCAACTCTTCCAGCGAATACTGCGGTGCACCGACCTCGGTGCCCTTGGACAGCACACCGCCGGTGGAGCAGGTCTTGATGAAGTCCGCGCCGAACTTGACGTTCTGACGCACCTTCTGGCGCGCGGCCCAGGGACCGTCGGCGACGCCTTCGCCCACCGCCTTGTACTCGGCGGGCAGCAGGTTGTTGTCGCTGCAGTGGCCGCCGGTGATCCCGATGGAGACGCCACCGGCGAGGATGCGCGGGCCGTCGACTTCGCCTGCGACGATGGCATCGCGCAGCGCCACGTCCGCATAGCCGGGCGAGCCCGGCACGCGCACGGTGGTGAAGCCGGCCAGCAGCGTGGTGCGTGCGTTCTTCGCGCCCTTGATGGCGGCGGCGGGCAGCGAGATCGCCAGGCGGCGGTACCCCTGCAGGTCGGCGTCGCCATGCAGGTGCACGTGAGCGTCCATCAGCCCGGGAAGGACGGTCTTCGTGGAAAGATCGTGTACGGTCGCACCGGCCGGTACCGGCGTACTCCCGGCAGGACCGATGGCGGTGATGCGCGCGTCCTCGATGACGATGGCCTGGTCGGTCAGCAGGCGCCCGGATTCGACATCCAGCACGCGCCCCGCCTTGACGTAGGTGGTCGCCGCGAACGCGGGCGCGCAGGCGACGGACAGGACGGCAGCAAGCACACGCAGGCGCATCGAAACTCCAAACGGGAACGGGGACCGCGCGACTCTAGCAGGCCGCAACCTGCACTGTAGAGCCGAGCTTGCTCGGCTGCGCACGCCGACCGCGAGCACGACCATCGCAAGGCAACGCAAGAAGCAGCGGAGCAAGCTCCGCTCTACGAGAGCGGTCAGACCGGTGTCGGGTTGCGGTAGGCGAAGCCTGCCTGGTGCCAGTACGGATACGGCTTCGGTCGCTGGCTGGCCTTGTCCAGCTTCGCCACCTGCTCGGACGTCAGGTTCCAGCCCACGGCACCGAGGTTCTGCTTCAACTGTTCCTCATTGCGCGCACCGATCACCGCAGTGCTGACCGTGGGCCGCTGCAGCAGCCAGTTCAGCGCGACCTGCGGGATCGTCTTGCCGGTTTCCTGCGCGATCTCGTCGAGTGCGTCGACCACGTCGTACAGGTAGTCGAGGTCGACCTGCGGGCCGGCATCCTGCGCGGTCTGCGACTGCAGGCGGCTGTTCTCCGGCAGCGGCTGGCCGCGACGGATCTTACCCGTCAGGCGACCCCAGCCGAGCGGACTCCACACCACCGCGCCGACGCCCTGGTCGGCGGCCAGCGGCATCAGGTCCCACTCGTAATCGCGGCCGACGAGCGAGTAATACGCCTGGTGCGCCACGTAGCGCGTCCAGCCATGGCGGTCGGCCGCGGCGAGCGACTTCATCAGGTGCCAGCCGGAGAAATTGGACACGCCCAGGTAACGGATCTTGCCGGCCTTGACCAGCGTGTCGAGCGTGGACAGCACTTCTTCCACCGGCGGACGCGCATCGAAGCCGTGCAACTGGAACAGGTCGATGTAATCGGTGCCCAGGCGCTTGAGCGCGGCATCGACGGCGTTGATCAGGTGGTGGCGCGAGGAACCGACCTGGTTCTCGCCGTCGCCGAAGCGGAAGGTGGCCTTGGTGGAGATGATCAGGGAATCGCGCGGTTTTCCCTTGATGGCCTCGCCGAGGATCTCTTCGGCCGCACCCTTCGAATACACATCGGCGCTGTCGAACATGTTGAGGCCGGCATCGAGACAGACGTCGACCAGGCGCCGCGCTTCGGCGACATCGGTGCTGCCCCACGCGCTGAACAGCGCGCCCTGCCCGCCGAAGGTGCCGGTACCGAAGGAGAGGACCGGCACGCGGAAGCCGGATGCGCCGAGATAGCGGTACTCCATAGGGGAATGCTCCATGGGGATGTTCCTGGGACGGGGGAGTGCGCCATTGCACTCCCCCGTCGCCGTCGCGGCAACCCCTTGCGATGGAACGCTTAGTTCGCGCTTGCCGCGGGTCGCACGATGACTTCGCTGACGTCGACGTCGTCGGGCTGCTCCACCGCATAGGCGATCGCGCGTGCCACGGCGTCCGCCGGGATGGCGACCTGACGGAAGTCCTCGAGCCACGCCTTGATGCCGGCATCGCTGGTGGTCTCGGCCAGTTCGCTGGTGGTGACGCCCGGCGAAACGACCGTGACGCGGAGGTTGTCGTGTTCCTGGCGGAGGCCTTCGGAGATCGCGAGTACGGCATGCTTGGTGGCGCAGTAGACCGACGCGCTGGGCCACACGCGACGGCCGGCGGTGGAGGCGACGTTGATGATCTGGCCGCCGCCCTGGGCCTGCATCACGGGCAGCGCGGCCGCGATGCCGTGCAACACGCCGCGGATGTTGACGTCGATCATCCGGTTCCACTCGTCGATCTTCAACGCGGCCAGCGGCGACAGTGGCATCACGCCCGCATTGTTGATGATCGCGTCGAGACGGCCGAATTCGCCGCGGGCGAAATCGACGAAGGCCTGCGCGTCGTCGAGACGGGTGACATCGAGCGCACGCTGGCGCGCGGTGCCGCCGGCGGCTTCGATCTCGGCGACGAGCTTTTCCAGTCGATCGGTACGGCGCGCACCCAGCACGACCTTGGCGCCGCGGCGGGCGAGTTCGCGCGCGGCGGCTTCGCCGATGCCGCTGCTGGCGCCAGTGATGGCGATGACTTTTCCTTGGATTCCGGACATGGGACACCTCATTGGGGGAAACTCGGCGCGGGCTGCGCCGGGACGGAGCGCAGTCTGGGCGCCGTGCCCGCCGCGTCGATATCCGGTTCCTCTTCGATCCTTGCCTGATCCTGCGGAGGCCGTCCTCAAACCGTTCCATCCACGAGCCCGCTGCGTAGACTCGCCGTCATCCCATACGCACGCCCCGCAGGCTCCCGCATGTCCGACATCGCTCCGTTGCTCGCCGATCGCGTCCACGAACTGGCCGGTCTGATTGAACGATCCACCGGCATGGACGGTTTCCACTCCACGGCGATCCCGGCCCTGAACTTCTCGCGGCTGAGCGCCCCCATGGAGCTGCCGATGCGCGGCGTGCAGGAGGCCGCGCTCTGCCTGATCGTGCAGGGCGCCAAGCGCGCCATCCTCGCCGACGAGGTCTACGAGTACGACGCCAGCCGCTTCGTGGTCGCCTCCGTCGACCTGCCGGTGACCGGCCAGGTCACCGAGGCCTCGGCCGAAGCGCCCTACCTGTGCCTGATCCTGAAACTCTCGGCCGCCACCATCGCCGAGATGGTCACCGAAGCCGAATCGGCGAAGGCGCCGCTGCCGCCGCCATCGCGCGGCCTGTTCCTGCAACCGAGCAGCGTGGAGATGCTGGATGCCGCGATACGCCTGGTGAAGCTGCTCGACGCACCGCGCGACATCCCGCTGCTGGCGCCGCTGGTGGAACGCGAAATCCTGTACCGCGTGCTGTGCAGCCCGCAGGGCGCGATGCTTCGCCACATCGGCATCGCGGACAGCCAGGGCCAGCGCGTGGCGAAGGCGATCCACTGGCTGCGCGAGCATTACGCCAAGCCGCTGCGCATCGACCACATCGCCCGCGAAGTGCACATGAGCGCCTCGGCGCTGCACCATCACTTCAAGGCGGTCACCGCGATGAGTCCGCTGCAGTACCAGAAGCAGCTGCGCCTGCAGGAAGCCCGCCGGCTGATGCTCAGCGAAGTGCTGGACGCCGCCAGCGCCGGCCATCGCGTGGGCTACGAAAGCCCGTCGCAGTTCAGCCGCGAGTACAGCCGCATGTTCGGCGCGCCCCCCGTGCGCGACGTGGAGCGGTTGCGCAACCTCTGAACGGCCTGGAAACAGGGACTGAACGCCGCACGACAGGGCGCGGCCGCCCGGTTGTCTGCCCTCTGCGCCGGGCGCACACTTCATGTGACACCTACGGAGGACCCGCCATGAAGGCGCCTGCCCTGCTGCTCACCGCCCTGGTCGCGCTCGCCATTGCCGCGCCCGCCATGGCGGCCCCCAAGACCGTTACCGATCCGAACCTGCCGCGCAGCGTGTCTGCGGACGGTGGCGCGGTCAGCGTCAGCTGGACCGATCCCGCGCAGTTCAGCGAGATCAAGTACAGCGGCAACCGCTGGGAAGCCGAGCGCGGTACCTGGGTCACCCAGCTCGCCACCTACCTGCGCGATGAAGCGGGCCAGCGCCTCGCCCGTGGCCAGACCCTGGACATCACCATCTCCGACATCGACCGCGCGGGCCGCTACGAGCCGACCGTACGGGCCGGCATGAACGATATCCGCGTCGTGAAGGACCTCTATCCGCCGCGCATGACGCTGGCGTTCACGCTCAAGGGCGCGGATGGACAGGTGCTCGCCGAGGGCGAACGCAAGCTGGTCGACCACGCCTTCCTGATGGGCACGCAGATCAACAGCAACGACAACCTGCGCTACGAGAAGCGGCTGATCGACGACTGGCTCCGCAAGGAATTCCGCAGCGGGCCGGCACTGACCTCGACGCCCTGATCAACGCCGTCGTGCGATCCGCAGGCCCCGCTCATCGCGGGGCCTGTGCGTTTCCGTTCTCCGGTTCATGGGGATACACGGCCGAGACCGTGCACTGGATGCGGATGCCGCGTCGCGACCAACGACGCTCGTCCCCGGGTATCAACGCGTCCGCGTTGCCCGAATCGAAGACGCTGTTGCCGCCGCTGTCCTGCGCCACCACCCGGTCGCCGGGATTGCCACAGATGAGTCCGATGCCCACCCCCGAACGGAACGTGATCGCAGGCGCCGAATCCAGGTCCGGGCACGACTGCGCGAGTTCGACGCGATAGTAGCGGTGCCCGCCCGAGCGTCGCGGCGACAGCTCTACCAGCATGCCCTGCTTGTCTTCCGACCAGGCGCGCAGGTAGCGGGGATTGAAGCAGAAGCTCGACGAGCCTGCGAAGCCGTGCCGGCGCGGCGCGCGCACCTGCACGGTGTCCAGCGTGGTCACGCCGTCGTCGGCCACCTGCGAGGCGCGCGCGAGCGCCGCGTACTCGCGTGCATCGACGGTGGCGATGGCGGCGACGGCGCACGTGGCATCGCCGATGCGCACGTATTCGCGCCCGGTCCCGCATACCCAACCCTCGCGTGCCAGCAGCACCGCCTGCGCCTGGCTGGCGCCGGGGCAGCCATCCGCCAGATCGATGCGGAAGCGCTGTCCATCGCGTCCCTGCACGGCGAGCAGGGTGGGCGACACCTGGCGCACTTCGTCCATCTGCCTGGCATCCAGGCAACCGGGCGCGGGCGGCAGGCGCGGCGCTGGCGCAGGGGTCTGGGCGTGGGCCGCCGTCAGGGGCAGGGCCAGCGCCCACAAGGCCAGTCTCCGTCGCATCCGTGCTGCTCTCCCTGAAAGTACGCCGATGGTAAACCAGGGTTGCGGCGTGCGGGCGCAGCCACCATATCGCTCACATCCCTTCTGCGGAGCATGCTCATGACCGTCTTCGATCTCACCCCGCCCACCGACGCGCAGCGCGAGACCCTGATCGCGGGCCTGAGCGAGGAAGAACGCCGCGTGCTGCTGCATCACGGCACCGAGGCGCCGTTCTGCGGGGTGTTCCTGGACAACAAGCTGGACGGTGTCTACACGTGCCGGCTGTGCGGGCTACCGCTGTTCCGCTCCAGCGCCAAGTTCGATTCCGGCACCGGCTGGCCGAGCTTCTTTCAGCCCGTCGACGAAGCGCATGTCGGCCGTATCCGCGACACCAGCTACGGGATGATCCGCACCGAGATCGTCTGCGCCCGCTGCCAGTCGCACCTGGGCCATGTGTTCCCCGACGGCCCACCGCCGACCGGCGAACGCCATTGCCTGAACTCGGTGTCGCTGGCCTTTACCCCGAACGGCGAGGCCCTGCCGGACCCGCTGCAGCGGGGTGGTGCGGAAGCACAGCCCGCCGGATAGCCGGCACCTCGCCTGTCACGAGACGGGCATATGACGGCGGTAGCCTGACCGTCACCCAACCGTCTCCCGGCTGCCGCACGGCTGCAACATGGCATCCCCCGTCGAACCCGAAGCGCTTCCCTCGCCGTTCGCCGGCCTGCCCGGCGCGTTGTGGCTGTACCGGTTCGACGCGACTGGCCGCGCGCAGGTGCTGGACGCCGTCCAGTGCGGAGCCGGCGTCATGCACAACGCCGTCGACGGCTGGCACTGGCTGCACCTGGACCTGAGCGACGCCCGCAGCGCGCAGGTAGTGGCGAAGCTGCCGCTGCCCGAGGATGCCCACGCCACGTTGCTGTCGCCGGATTCGCACGTCAACCTGCAGCTCGAAGACGCCGCCGCGCACGGCGTGTTCGTCGACTGGGCGCACCAGCGCGGCGTCGACCTGGCGGCCGAAGGCCAGTTGCACGGCGACGACGGGATCGGCTGGTTGCACTTCGCGCTGACCCCCACCCTGCTGGTCACGGCACGCCGGCAAGCGCTGCGTTCGGTGGAGACGGCACGGCGCGCGGTCGGCGGCGGCGCCCTCGCGGACTCGCCGGTGCGCCTGCTCGAAATGGTCGCCGGCCGCTTTGCCGACACCGTCGAGCGCAGCAGCGACGGACTGTCGGCGCGGCTGGACCGGATCGAGGATCGCGTGCTGGCCGACAGCATCGGCGAGGAGCGGCGCGACCTCGCGCAACTGCGCCACCAGACCGTGCGCCTGCACCGTCCGCTCACCGCGATGCGGCGCGTGCTCAAGCAGTTCGAGCAGCGCCACCCCGCCGACGCCGGACACGAACTGCTGCCCGCCGTGTCCCGCCTGAACCAGCGGCTGGACGATCTCGACGGCGACGTCGCCACGCTGCAGGAACGCGCACGCCTGCTGCAGGACGAAGTCGCGGCGAAGCTGGCCGAACGCACCAACCGGCATCTTTACGTACTGTCGATGGTCACCGCCCTGCTGCTGCCGCCCAGCCTGGTGGCCGGCCTGTTCGGCATGAACCTGCCCGGCCTGCCGTTCGCGCACAGCACGCACGGCCTCGCGTTCGCCCTGCTGCTGGGTGCCGCATCGAGTGTGGTGGTGTACCTGGCGCTGCGACGGATGGGCGTGTCGCGCTCCACCTGAGCCATCGACGCGGTCGGGTATCCTGACGGCCTGATGACACTCCCTCTCCGCACCGCCACCCGTTACGTCACCCCGCTGCGCGAAGGCGGCTCGATGCCCGCCGTGGTCGAAGCCGACGACGACGGCCTCTACGTCCTCAAGTTCCGCGGCGCCGGCCAAGGGCCGAAGGCGCTGGTAGCCGAACTGATCGGCGGCGGCCTGGCGAAGGCGCTGCAGCTGCCGATGCCCGACCTCGCGCTGATGGCACTGGAGGCCGACCTCGCCCGCACCGAAGGCGACCCCGAGATCCAGGACCTGATCAAGGCCAGCGCCGGGCTGAACCTGGCGATGGACTACCTGCCCGGCGCCGTGAACTTCGATCCGGTCGCCGAACAGCCCGACGCCGACCTCGCTTCGCGCATCGTCTGGTTCGACGCCTTCATCAGCAATGTCGACCGCACCGCGCGCAACACCAACCTGCTGATGTGGCACCGCCGACTGTACCTGATCGACCACGGCGCGTCGTTGTACTTCCACCACGGCTGGGACGGCGACACGTCCGGCGCGGGCAAACCGTTCCCGCTGATCCGCGACCACGTGCTGCTGCGCTGGGCGTCGCGCGTGGCGGAGGTCGATGCGGAGCTGGCATCGCGGCTGTCCGACGACGTGATCGCCGGCATCGTCGCCGACGTGCCGGATGCGTGGCTGCAGGGGCCGGATGCGTTCGGCAATCCCGCGACGCAGCGCGCGGCGTACGTGGATTACCTCACGCAACGCCTGGCGCAGCGCTCCGCCTTCGTGCAGGAGGCGATCCGTGCACGCGCATGACACCTACGATTACGCGGTGATCCGCGTGGTGCCGCGCGTGGAGCGGGAGGAGTTCGTCAACGTCGGCATCATCCTGTCGTGCGAGCGTGCGGGTTTCCTGGAAGCGCGCATCGAGCTGGACGAAGCGCGCCTGCGCGCACTCGATCCCACGCTGGACCTCGAATCGCTGCGCCGCCACCTGGACACCATTCCCGCGATCTGCCGCGGTGGCGAGGCCGCCGCGCCGATCGGCCTCCTGGCGCCGCGTGCGCGCTTCCACTGGCTGACCGCCAAACGCAGTTCCATCATCCAGACCTCGCCGGTGCACATGGGGCGCTGCGGCGACCTGCCGGCGACGCTGGAGCACCTCATGGACCGCATGGTGCGGCCGCCGAAGGCCACCGTGCCGCGATGAGCGTCTACGTGGACGACCCGGTGACGCTCTGGCGCGGACAGCGCTGGGCCCACCTGATGGCCGACACGCTGGACGAACTGCATGCGATGGCGGCACGGCTGGGAATGCCCCGCCGCGCGTTCCAGGACAAGCGCAGCGGCGCGCACTACGACGTGAACGAAGCCTTGCGCGAAGAGGCGTTGCGGCTCGGCGCGATCGCCATTTCCCGCCACCGCGACCGCGAACAGGTCCGCGCGATCATCCGCATCGCGCGCTCGCAATGGAGCGGGCTCTCGGAAGCGCCATGACCCGTTCCGCCACCTCGTAGAGCCGAGCTTGCTCGGCTCCGCGATCTTTCCAGACCCCGTCATCGGACCGGAGAGCAGCGGAGCAAGCTCCGCTCTACAG
>NZ_JBXAGB010000001.1:1110760-1346130 GCF_058793715.1 Pseudoxanthomonas sp. GW835-FHT14C01 | reverse complement strand
GAGCCGAGCTTGCTCGGCTCCGCGATCTTTCCAGACCCCGTCATCGGACCGGAGAGCAGCGGAGCAAGCTCCGCTCTACAGGACGTCAGAGCTGCTGTGCCTTGCCGCTGCGGATGGCTTCGCTCAGCAGACGGTCGACGTCGCGCTGCATCTTGTCGGTCGCTGCCATCTGCTTGCGCGCCAGCGCTTCCTGCTGCCGCGCAAGCGGCTCCTGCTGGCGGGCCAGGACTTCCTGCTGGCGGGCCAACGCTTCCTGTTCGTCCTGCAGCGCCTTCATGCGGCGGTCGTTGGCGCCATCGCGGGTGTCGTCGCCGCGCAGGGCGGCGGCCGCCTGCCCGGTGGCGATCTCGGACATCTTCACGCCCAGTTCGCCCTGCTTCGAGCCCAACTCGCCCTGGCGTTCGCCGAGCGCACCCTGCTGTTCGCCGAGCTTGCCCTGTTGCTCGCCCAGCGCCTGGACGGGCGCATGCGCCGCCTTCATCTGCTGCACCGTGGCGGCATCGCGCACCACGTACTGCTTGCCGTTCTTCCGCACCCAGATGACCGGAGCATTGCCCTGCTGCAACCGCTGTGCCGTGCGGATGTCGTCGCTATGGCCAGCCATCGTCACGTCGTCGCCGTCGATCAGCACGTAGGCGTCGCCGTTGCGCGAGTCCCCGATGCTCATCGTGCCTGTCATGCGAAGCGCAGGCGGCGGCGGGGGCGACGGCGGCATGACCCTCGGCGCCGGCGGAGGTGCTGGCGGCGCGGGCGGTGCGGGAGGCGCAGGCATGTCGGCCGCGGAAGCGACGAGGACCGGTTGCGGTGCCGCCACGGGAGCCGGCGCGATGACGGGATCGGCCTGCGGCGCGACGGCGGGCGTAGCGACCGGGGCGGCGGCGATCGGCGCTATCGGTGCAGGCGCAGCGACCGGCGTGCTACTGGCGATGACGCGGTACGGCACCACGCCCAGCAGGACGAGACCGATGGTCAGGGCCAGCGCACGGGTGTGCAGGGGCGAAGCGGTGTGCTGCAGCATGAGCAGTCTCCTCTTGAGGATGCGGAACGTGGGGGATGCGCCTGCCAGTGCAGGCGACGGCGTGGTGGAGACGCCCAGCTTGACCAGCAGGCGTCCGTAATCGTGTGCGGCGTGATGTTCGTCCTCGAGCACGACGGCGTCGCAGGCCACCTCGCGGGCGAAGGCGTATTCGCGCGCGGCCAGGTGCGCCACCGGATGGAAGAAGAACAGGTGCTGGGCGAGCGCCGGCATCCACGCCCACCAGAGATCGCGGCGCTGCAGGTGCGCCAGCTCGTGATGCAGGGCCATGTGCAGGTCGTCGTCGCCCATCGCCACCAGGCTGCCGGCCGGCAGCATCAGCACGGGGCGCCAGGGACGGGCCAGCATCGGCGAGTCGATCTCGTCGCTGACCAGCAGCGCCGGGGCCTGCGCGATGCCGAGCCGCCGCGCCAGCGTCTGGTACACGCTGCGGACGCGGCGATCACGGCAAAGACGCGCGCGTGCGATCTGTCCGCGCAGGCGCCAGGCGTGGCGCAGTGTGTTCGCCAGCATCACTGCGATGCCGGCGAGCCAGGCGGCGAGCAGCAGCACGCCGGTGTCGAGCCGCGCCGCCTGCGTCGCAGGCGCCGGCTGGACCGTCATCGTGGACGCGGCAGGCATCGACGGCTCCGCGACCATCGCCACGACGGGCGCGACCGCGGGCTCCGCCGGCAACAACGGCAGTGCCACCGGCGCGTGCCAGACCAGTCCGACCACCATCTGCGTGGCGACCAGCCACCACAGCCAGGCGCGGGTGCGCGCATCCAGGCTCGGCAGGTAGCGGCACAGGGCCCAGACCAGGGCGGCGAGGATCAGCGATTGCAGGCCGACCGCGAGCATGCGGGCGATCGCGGCATCGGCGAGTGCGATGAGGTCCATGTCAGCCCTCCTTCCGCTTCGACTGCAGGTTGGCCACCAGCGCTTCCAGTTCGGCCAGCTCGTCGTCGCTGACCTCGGTGCGCTGCGACATCCAGGCGACGAACGGCGATAGCGAGCCCTGCAGTGTCTTCTCGACAAAGCTGCCGACCGCGCTGCGCATCACATCGTCGTGCTGCGCGACCGGGGCATAGCGGTAGACACCGTCGACCTGCCGGCGGCGCAGGAACGCCTTCGCGCGCAGCCGCTCCATCATCGTCAGTACGGTGGAACGGGCCAGTCCGCGTGCTTCGCCGAAGGCGGCGGCGACCTCGCCGACGCTGGCTTCGCCGTGCGCGGACAGATGCTGGAGCAGCGCCAGTTCCTGGTCGCCGATGGACTTGCGGGCCTTGCCTGGCATGGGTTCGCCTCGTGACTACAGTTGTCGTCAACTTGCCCGTGACGACAGCTGTAGTCAACCCTGCCGAAGGTCATCCCCCGCCCTTGGCCGACGAACGGTCACGGCTCAAGAAACCGCCGGCCGCGCCGATCCTTGGGTGACCCCACCCTGCGCCCGTGTCGCCATGCTCATCATCGTCGGCTTCATCATCGTCACCCTGAGCGTGATCGGCGGCTACCTCGGCTCGCACGGCAAGCTCGGCGCACTGTGGCAGCCCTTCGAACTGGTCATCATCGGCGGCGCCGCGCTGGGCGCGTTCATGGCCAGCAATCCGATGAAGGTCGTCAAGGGCACGCTGACCGCCACGCTGTCGGTGTTCAAGGGCGCCAAGTACAAGTCGTCCGACTATCTGGACGTGCTGACGCTGATCCACGAGATGCTCAACAAGGCGCGCCGCGACGGCTTCATGTCGCTGGAAGAGCACATCGAGAACCCCACCAACAGCCCGCTGTTCCAGAAGTACCCCAAGATCCTGGCCGACCATCATCTGCTCGATTTCCTGACCGAATGCCTGCGCCTGATGGTGGGCAGCAACATCGAGCCGCACGAACTGGAACCGCTGCTCGAACTGGAATTGGAGAAGCACCATCACGAGGCGATGGCGCCGGCGCATGCGCTGCAGAAAGTCTCCGACGGCCTGCCCGGCTTCGGCATCGTGGCCGCGGTGCTCGGCATCATCGTGACGATGGGCTCGATTGGCGGCGACATCGCGGCGGTCGGCGCGCACGTCGCCGCCGCGCTGGTCGGCACCTTCCTCGGCATCCTGCTGGCGTACGGCTTCGTATCGCCGCTGGCCGCGGCCATCGAAGCGCAGGTCGAGCAGGACAGCCGCATGTACGAATCGGTGAAGACCG
Organism: Pseudoxanthomonas sp. GW835-FHT14C01; assembly: GCF_058793715.1. Classification (NCBI taxonomy): domain Bacteria; kingdom Pseudomonadati; phylum Pseudomonadota; class Gammaproteobacteria; order Lysobacterales; family Lysobacteraceae; genus Pseudoxanthomonas; species Pseudoxanthomonas sp. GW835-FHT14C01. Next base: position 1,342,925 of record NZ_JBXAGB010000001.1, on the reverse strand, counting down.
CCCTGCTGGCCTGCCTGCGCGGCTACAACCCGGCCGTCGCGCTGGAGTTCGCGCGCAAGACGCTGCCCTCGGACGTGCGCCCGCCGTTCGCCGAGTTCGAAGCGCACCTGAAGGCCAACAAGTAAGCCACGGCGATGAGCGAACAGCGCCCCACCATCATCGTCCGCCGGGTCAAGAAGGTCGCCGGCGGCGGCCATCACGGCGGCTCGTGGAAGGTCGCGTACGCGGACTTCGTCACCGCGATGATGGCGTTCTTCCTGGTGATGTGGCTGATGGGCGCCACCACCAACAAGGAACGCGCGGCGATCTCGGAATACTTCCGCAATCCCAGCCCGCTGAGCGGCAAGAGCTTCTCGCCGGCGCCGGGTCCGGCCGGTCCGGGCGGGGCCAGCACCTCGATGATCAAGCTCGGCGGCACGATGGACCTGCCGAAAGGCGACAGCGACGACCCGTTCACTAAGCCGCCGGGCGACGGGAACGAAGCGTCCGAGGAGCAGCAGAAGGCACAGGAGAAGCAGCGCCTGGAAGCGCTGATGCAGGCGCTGGAAGAAGCGATCGGCAAGAGCCAGGCGCTGGAGCCGTTCAAGGACCAGCTGCTGCTCGACCTGACGCCGGAAGGTTTGCGCATCCAGATCGTCGACCAGCAGAACCGGCCCATGTTCGACCTGGGCGGCACGGTGCTGAAGCCGTACACGCAGACGATCCTGGGCGAGCTGGCCGGCTTCATCAACCAGGTGCCCAACCACATCAGCATCACCGGGCATACCGACGTCACCCAGTACACGTCCAACCGCGGCTACACCAACTGGGAGCTCAGCGCGGAACGCGCCAATGCCGCGCGCCGCGCGCTGGTGCTGGGCGGCATGCACGAGGACAAGGTGTCGCGCGTGGTGGGCCTGTCGTCGTCGGTGCTGTTCGACAAGCAGAATCCGCAGAACCCGATCAACCGGCGCATCAGCATCGTGGTGATGACCAGGGCGGCCGAAGAAGCGCTGCAGGGCGAAGGCCGTCCGCTGGCGCCCGGCGCGCCGTTGCCGGATGCCGATACCGCGATGCCGACGGCGACGGTCGACGCTGCGGCACCGCCGCAACCGGCCGCACCGGCCGCACCCCAGGCGACGGCCGCGCCTTGAACCGGCGCGATCACCCGCCGCCCGGCGGCCCCTTCAATTCGATCATGTTGCCATCGGGATCGCGGAAGTAGAGCGACAGGCCGTCGCCTTCCGCACCGAAGTTCACCTCGGCCGGACCTTCCGGCGTGATGCCGGCACCGGCCAGATGCGCGACCAGCGCGGACTCGTCGAAGGGTTCGATGCGCAGGCAAAGATGGTCGACGTTGCGGCCTTCGTTCCCTGCTGCCGCGCCACCGCGTGCACCCAGCCTGCCGTCGATGCCGACGAGATCGATCATCGACGCGCCTGCGCGCAGGTGCACAAGGCCAAGGTGCTCGCGCCGCCGCTCGACATAGCAGCCCAGCACGTCGCCGTAGAACGCGACGCTGCGCGCGAGGTCGCGGACGCGCAGCACGACATGGTCGATGCGCTGGACATTGAAAGGGCGCGTCATGGCCTGCTCCATTCGAAGACGGTCCTGCCTTCGACGAACGGGCACGGCCCGGATCGACATCACCGGGCCACCGCGGATGCGCCACGGCCCGTGGGCGTGGCGCAAGGGAGGCGGGAAACCGCGCCGGCGACGTCAGCGGACGACGTGCAGGCGGACTTCCACGCGGCGGTTCGGGATCAGGCACTCGCGCAGGGCCGCCTGCGGCTTCACGCCGTCGCATTGCTGGACCTGTTCGGTGTCGCCCTTGAAGCCGTACGTCACCTTGGCCGCGTCGACGCCGCGCTCCACCAGCAACGCACGCACGGTCTGCGCGCGACGCTCGGACAGCGCCTGGTTGTAGTCATGGCCACGCCCCTGCAGCCGGTCGGCATGGCCGACCAGTTCCACGCCGCTCAGCGTCAGCCCCTCGGCGCGCAGACGGCCGAGTTCGCGATCCAGGCTCTGCAGCGAGTAGGCGCGGATGTCGGCGCGGCCCGAGCGGTCGAACTCGAACAGCACATTGGCGGTCAGCACGGTGTCCGCCGGCAACACCGCCGGCACCGTCGGCCTGGCGCCGCACTGGCGCGACAGCGCCTCGGCATCGCTCACCCAGTCCTCGGCGATCTGGATGTACGGCTTGGCGTGCCGCCACTGCTGCTGGTTGAACTCGTTGCCGGCGTGGACCAGTTCCACCTCGCCGCAGGCGACGGCCTGCTGCGCGCAGGCGAACCCGGGCGTGCCGTGGATCGCGCCCAAGCGCTTCCACAGGTCCTCGCGCACGCGTGCCGCGCCGTTGACCAGCGGGGTGTCGGTCGGCAGCGGCGAGACGCCCTGCTCCATGCCCACGATCAGTTTCTCGGACTCGGTCAGCGCTTCCTGCGGGAAGGCGCTGCGGTCGTTGCGCGAGTACTCGTGGAAGGACACGTCCAGCCAGCACTGCGCTTTCGACAGGTGGTAGTCGCGGATCGGACGGGCGCCGTCGTTCAAGGCCTGGATGCGGCCCTGGGTATGTTCGTAGCCCGACAGGTCGGCATGGATCGCCTCGTCGGTGATGCGGTCGCGTGCCGGGGTCAGCTGCGTCTGCTGCGCAACGGCGGTGAAGGACAGGCCGGCCAGCACGGCGGCGCACAGCAGGGAGGTTTTCATCTTGGTCATGTCGGTAATCCTCAGCGCACCGGATCGCGGTAGCGGGCGTCTTCCCTGCGGAAGAGGTCTTCGTCGAACTTGAAGCGCAGGCGGATGAACGCGCCCTGCTGCGTGTACTCGTAACCGGTCAGGTCGTCGTCGCCGCGGAAGCCGGTGGCGTTGTAGCCCACCGACAACCACAGGTTCTGCCGCAGCAGGCGGCCGACCTCCAGGCCGAACGCGTACTGGTTGGCGCCGTCCTGGCCGCGGAAGGTCGAGCCCAGCACGCCGATGTCCCAGTTTTCGGTGATGTCGTAGACGATGCGGCCCGACAGCAGCACGGCATTGAAGTCGTCGTCGACGCGACCGGTATCGGCGTAGAAGAAGCTGTCCTGCTGCCACTTCGCCGCGACGCGGCCGGTCAGCCACCACGGACGCGACGGGTGCCAGTCCGCATGCGCCGACACGATGTGCGCGCTGCTGCGGATGTCCTGGCCGGTGTCCGAGCCGAAGCCGGTGCCGTCCATGCCGCTCTCGTCCTTCTCCAGCTTGTACTCGTAGCGGGCCAGCGCGTTGACGCGGTTGGTATCCGTGTCGCGATAGGCCGCGCCGATCTGGAAACGGTCCTGCAACACGTCGCCGCGCGCGTCGTACTCGGTGCGCAACAGGTAGTTGCGCGCCAGCAGCGTCCAGTCGCGGCTCAGCTTGCGCGCGGCCAGGAACTGCAGCAGCGTGGTGTTGTAGCCCTCGTTGGTCGGCGTGCCGGCGACGTCGTCGGAGATGCGGTGTTCCAGCCGCACGTTGCCGCGCCACAGCGGATTGGCACTGTAGTCCAGCGCGAAGCCGATGCCGGTCGAATCGCCGATGGTGCCGGAGATGACGTTGGTGTGCTCCAGCGTCGTGTCCAGGCGCAGGCCTTCGCGCAGGTCCCAGCGGTTGCGCATGCCCGAGGCGGCCTGGATGTCGCGGCCGGCGATGGCATCGCGCAGACGGTACTCGGAGAACAGCTGCGTGTCCTTGATGAAGCTGGTATCCACGCCCACCGCCACGGTGTCGGCCTCGCGCCCGTCCTGGGTCAGGCCGTTCACGCCGCTGATGCCGGTCTGCTTCTCGTAGCGGCCGTACACGCGGCTGCGTTCGCGCAGCTGGTAGTCCATGCCGAGCGCGACGCGGTTGCGGTCCTCGCCGTGGATGTCCTGCTCGATCTCGCCGCCGATGCTGAAGCGGTCGCTGGCGCGGTAGCCCACGCCGAAGCGCAGCATGTCCGACGACAGCTCGGTGCCGATCGGCAGGCCGCTGCCGACGTCGTTCGGATTGCCGGTGCTGATGATCGGCAGGCCGGTCAGCGGATCCAGCGGCTGCTGGCCGTAACCGAGCGCGCCACCGCCCGAACCGGTGGCGTAACCGCCCGACAGGCCGCCGATGTTGCCGTAGCCGCTGCCGGTGGCCCAGGTGTAGTACGCGCCCACGGTCTCGCGGATGGCGCGGTAACCGAAATCCAGCGTCAGCTTGTCGGTGACCTTCACGCGCGTGCCCGCGCTCGCGGCGTCGCGTTCGCCGCCATCGGGATTGCGGTCCTCGCTGCGCAGGCCCTCGGCGTACAGCTCGAAGCGGTCGGTCAGGCGCCAGCGCGTGGTCAGGCTGTACTCGCCACGGCCGCCGTACAGCGGCGACGACGGATTGTTGAACGCGGGATCGGACTGGCCGGCGAACAGCTTCAGGTCCAGCGCCTTGCCGGCGTGCCCCAGTTCGACGCGCCAGGCATCGCCTTCCACCAGCCCGCTCAGGCCCTGCAGGCCCGGCGTGCCGTACTGGTTGACGCTGTTGGTGTTGACCTCGCTGCGCGTGCGCGCGGCTTCCGCCACCAGCCAGGTGTTGGCGCCCAGCTTGTAGCCGACGTTGGCGCTGCCCATCTCGAAGGCGGCGAACGGATTGCGGTCGTCCACGTAGGAGCCGCCGATCTCGCCGCGCTCGCCGACGCGCAACTGCGCATCCGCGCCCAGTACCAGGAACTTCTCGGTGCCCTGGTCCAGTTCGTAGGTGATGCGCAGCGATACCGGATTGAGGTCGCTGTCGAACGAGGGCAGGAAGCTGTTGAGCAGGATGCGGCCGGAGAACGGCTCGAAGCTGTAGTCGATCAGGCGGCCCAGCGGACGCACCGAGACGATGCGCGAGGGCTGGTTGCGGTCGCGCACGACCACTTCCACGCGCTCGCTGCCTTCCAGCACCGCGTTGTTGCGCAGGCCGTACGGGCCGCTGCCGGCGGCCGGCAGTTCCTCGATCACCTGGCGCAGCGAGTCCTCGATGGCGAAGACGTTGCCGCGGACGCGCGCGTTCTCGAAATGCCAGCCCAGGCCGGTCGCGGTGCGGTTGTAGGTGCCCAGCACGCGCTGGCCCGCCTGCGTGCCGAAGTCCACGCCGGTCTGCGTGGCGATGTTGTCGCCGGTCTGGAAGTCGCCGTAGAGCAGGTAGCTGCGGTCCTTGTCCACGCGCACGTACAGGCGTTCGGCCGAGCGCGCGTCGAAACCGCGCAGCGACGCGTCGCCGTAGACCGGATAGAACTCCTCCGGCTGGATGTCGCGCAGCAGGCGCGCCCGCACCTCTTTGTCCGAATCGTAGGCCGCGGTCAGCAGGTACTCGCCCTTGATCGTGCCCTTGACGAAGAACGCGGCGCGCGCGGCGCCGTTCGCCTTGCCGCTGTTGAACTGCTTCTCCCAGCGGCGGATCTCGCGCTCGAAGCCGTCGCCGCGCTGGGTGCCGTTGACGAGGTTCTCGCCCTTGCGGCGGAAGTTGATGACGCCTTCGATCAGGCCGGTGGCGATCAGCTCGCGCATCTCCGGCACGAAGCCAACGACGCCTTCGGCGCTGTGGCTGCCCGAGGTCACGCGCAGCAGCACGTCCTGCGGATCGTGCGGCGCCAGCAGTTCGAACTCGGCACGGCCGTCGCGGACGGCCAGCTGGATGCCGGGCGTCACTTCATCGGCGTCCAGCCGGCCCGGACCGAACTCGTCGGTGCGGCCATCGGCCAGCTTGATGCGGCCGCCGCTGTGCTCGATGGTGGCGAAGGACTCGCCCGCCATCGGCTTGCCGTCGGCGCCGTACAGCTGCACGACCACCTTCACCGGCGACTGGCCGTCGGCCGGCACGCCGTCGCGGTCGACCTCGACCACCACGCGGTCGACGCCGGCGTTGACGCTGTAGTCGACGTTGCCGGGCTGCGCGTACAGCGGTTGCGGCGCGCGGTCCTGCGATTCGGGCGATTGCGGGTACAGCGGCGTGGCCTGGCCGAGTACCGGCGTGAAGCGCTGGTCGCCGGACACGGCCTGCGCGTGCACCAGCACCGGCGTCACCGCCAGGGCCAGCGCCAGCGCGAGGGGATGGAACGAAGGACGCGAAGCACGCATGGCACGGGATTCCAGTGAGGTCGACGGACGCGGGGCGATGCGGCTCATGGCTGCACCTCTCCGTTGCCTGCCTCATCCGTGCCTGTAGGCCTCGGATCGACGATCGGCCGCTGGTTGGCCGAATCGGTGCCCTGTTGCGGCGCGCGCGCGGGCTTGCTCTCGAAGCGCAGCGGTTGCTGGTTGCGCTCGGTCTCCGGCGCGCGGATCTCGCCCTGCGTGCGGCGCGCCTTCACCTGCTCGATCACCGGGTTGGAGCAGCTGCCCTCGATGAAGTCGGCGCGGTGCAGCTCGCCGTTCTTGAGGTCGATGAACAGGCTGTCCGCATCGCCCAAGTTGCGGTTGCTGCTGGTGGTCAGGCGCGAGCCCACGGGCAGGGTCGAGGCATCGACCTTCAGCGTGTGGCTCTTCGGCGGCAGGCCGCAGTAGCTGTACTTGCCTTCCGAATCGCTCACCATCCAGGTGCCGTCCTCGAAGTACATGCGCACGCCGGGGATGCCCAGCTCTTCCTTGTCCTGCACGTGGTTGACGTTGCAGTCCACGAAGATCTTGCCCAGCACGCAGCCTTCGTCGGCGAACACGCCGCCGCTGACGATCACGCGGTACTCGGCCGGGTTGGACGGCACCACGCCGCCGTTCGGGTACGGCGTCAGCGTGGTCGGATCGACGCAGCCGCCGTCGATCGAACAGCCCCAGGCACGCGCCCGGTTGATGCCGTCGCCCTGCTGGCTGCCGACGCCCACGCGCACGCGGTAGGTCAGCACCTTCTGCTGGCCGACGGCGAGGTTGCCCACGTCGAACACCAGCGTCGGGCCGGGTTTGCCCTGCGGATTGGCGATGCCGGCGTTGTCGACGCGTGCGGTGCCATCGATGAAGGTGAAGCCATGCGGCAGGCGGTCGATCACGTTGACCGTGCCCATCGCCGCACCCGCGGTCTGGCGGATGGTGATGGTGTAGACCAGGCTGTCACCCACTTCCACCGTCTTGCGGTCGCCGGTCTTGGTGATGACCAGGCCCGGCGCGATCTGCGGATCCAGCGGGATGTGGTTGTGCACCGGCACCGCCACGCCCGAACCCAGCGTCAGCTCCAGGTAGTAGGTCGTCGACGTGCCCACCGGACCGGTCGGCGCGGTCGCGTTGGTCTGCACCGGATAGCCTTCGCCCGGCGTGGACGGCGGCGTCAGCGGCGAGGTTTCCGCGGGGATCATGCCGGACTGGAACGTGTAGCCGGCCGGCGGCGTCACCGCCAGCTGGAAGCGGCACGAAGCGGGTGCGTTCGGACCCAGCAGGAACTGGTAGAAGCCCTCTGCGCCCACCGTCATCGACACCGACGTGCCCTGCACGGTGTAACCGCCCAGCGTGGCGTTCAGCACGTGCTGCTCGGGCGCATAGCCCGCGCAGGTGCCGATCGGCGTCAGCGTCACGCGCGAACCGGGGACCGGCGAACGCGTCGTCGCGTCGTAGACCACGCCGCCCGGATTCAGCGGCAGGCTCTGCTGCGGCAGGTTGGCGCCCGGCGCCAGCACCACGGCCAGATGCGTGTTGCCGCCGTCGTTGCTGCGGCACGAACTCGCGGTGCCGTTGGCCGCCGCGTTGGTGGCGTCGCAGGGCACCGGCGGACCGGCGACCGTTTCGCCGCTCACCGGCAGGCCCCACACCACGCCCGTCGCCGGATCGCGGAAGCGGATGTTCAACGGCACGCCCGGCACCTGGTCGGCGATGGAGTACGTGCCGTCGGCGCCGGTGGTCGCCGTGCCGACGATCTGGCCGCTGCCGTCGACGACTTCCACCCCCCAGCCGGACAGGCGGCGGTCGCCGCTGTCGATGCGGCCGAAGTCGCTGCCCTGGTCGAACCACACCGTGCCCGACACCGAGGCCGACAACTGCACCGGCGTCGGCAGGCGGCACGCGTTCTGCGTGATCGCCGGGTCGCACACCGGCAGGTCGGCCGGATTGCCTTCGAAGTCGGCGCGTTCGTCCGGCGTCGGCGTGCGGAATTCGTTCTCGCCACCCCCTTCGACGATCACCGCGTTGTTCACCGGCGAAGCGGTCGCGGCCGCCGCGGCGACGCGCACGGACGCCACGATCGTGTCGGCCGAGGTCGCGCCCGCGCCGATCACCGTGCTGCTGGCGCAGCGGAAGCGGTTGTCGCCGACGGCGCCGGTGCAGGTCCAGCCCATGCCCGCCGGCGTGGCGGCCAGCGTCAGGCCGGCCGGCAGGCGGTCTTCCACCACGTACTCGCCGGCGCTGGGCTGCTGCCCGATGTTGCGCACGCGCAGCGTGTAGGTGGCGGTGTTGTTGACGGTGAAGATCGCCGGCGTGGCGGTCTTGCTGACCACCAGGTCGGGCGAATCGCCGATCTCGCCGAAATTGTTGTCGATCGACTCGCCACCCGGCGGCAGCACGATGCCGCTGATCGCCGACGGCGTGGTCGTCACCGGCGTCGCGGTGCCCACGACGGTGCCGTCGATGGTGCCGGCGCTGGTGATGCCGTTGAGCGTCTCCGGCGGCTGCGTCGGTTCGGTCACGGTGTAGGTGCCCGGACGCAGGTCGTCGAAGCGGTAGCGGCCGTCGGCGTCGGTGGTGACGGTGACGTTGACGGCCTGGCCCAGGTCGTCGGTGCCGGTCAGCACCACCTGCACGCCCGCGTAGCCGCCCTCGCCCGCGTCGATGACGCCGTTGTTGTTGCCGTCGTTGTAGACGCGGCCACCGATCGTGCCGGCCGGGACTTCGCCGAAGTCGTTGCCGGTGACGTCCTCGCCCACGCCCAGCGTGATGCCGCTGATGACGGACGGCGTGGCGGTCGGCAGCGTGGCGGTGCCGCCGCCGGTGCCGGCGTTGGTGATGCCGTTCAACGTGCCCGCGGGTTGCTCGGGTTCGGTGATCGTGTAGGTGCCCGGCGGCAGCTCGGTGAAGGCATAGCTGCCGTCCGGCTGCGTGGTCACTTCACGCGTGATGGTGTTGCCCGCCAGGTCGGTGCCGGTCAGGCGCACGACGACGTTGCCGATGCCGGTCTCCGACGGATCGATGACGCCGTCGTTGTCGCTGTCGCGCCACACGCGGCCGCCGATGGAGCTGTTGAGCGGGATCTCGCCGAAGTTGTTGCCGATCGAGTTCGCGCCCGGCGTGGTCAGGTCGATCGCGCTGATGGCGCTGGGCACGGTGGTGATCGGCGTGGCGGTACCCGACGGCGTGCCGCCGACGGTGCCGGCCACGGTCTGGCCGTTGCTCGTGCCGGTCGGCTGCGTCGGTTCGGTCACCGTGTAGGTGCCGGGACGCAGGCCTTCGAACGCATAGTCGCCGTTGGCGTCGGTGGTGGTGCTCAGCGACACGGTCGCGCCGGTGTCGTCGGTACCGGTCAGCGTGATGGTCACGCCGTCGATGCCGGTCTCGGCCGCGCCCGACTGCAGGCCGTCGTTGTCGGCGTCGAAGAACACGCGGCCCGACAGCGACACCGCGAGCGTCTCGCCGAAGTTGTTGTTGATCGACGCGCCGCCTGCGGGCAGCACGATGCCGGCCACCGCGCTGGGCACGGTCGCGACCGGCGTGGCGGTGCCGCTGGCGCTGCCGCCGACGGTGCCGGCCACGGTGATGCCGTTGATCGTGGTCACGCCGCCGACCACCGGCTGTGCCGCCTGCTCGCTGACGGTGTAGGTGCCGGCCAGCAGGTCGTCGAAGCGGTAGTTGCCGTTGGCGTCGGTGACGATCGCCGCCACCGTGTTGCCCAGCGCATCCACGGTGCCCGCGGGCAGCGAGACGCTGACGCCCGCGATGCCGTTCTCGCCCGCGTCGCGCACGCCGTTGTTGTTGGCGTCCAGCCACACGCTGCCGCCCAGCGACGCGGCGCGTTCGCCGAAGTCGTTGCCGCTGGAACCGCTCGCCGGCAGGTTGGTGACGGTGATGGTGTTGGTCGGGTTTTCCTGGCCGTCCGCCAGCCCGGTGGGCTGCGTTTCGACGATGCGGTAGTTCTGGCCGGTGATCGCACCGCCATAGCTGTAGCCGCCGTTGGCATCCGTGGTCAGGGTGACCGGCGGCGGGTCGTCCGGCGTGCCGAACACGCCATCGGGACCTGCGCCCTCGATCACCACGGTGACGCCCGGAATGCCCGGCTCGCCGGCATCCTGGCCGCCGTCGTCGTCGCGATCCAGGTAGACCGTGCCGCTGATGATCGCGTTGGCGAGCTCGCCGAACAGGTAGCCGGTCGCCGCCTGGCCTTCGCTGATGACGATGCCGTCGATGACGTTCGAGGTCGTCGCAGTGCCCGGCGTCGCCGCATTGCCCGGCGTGTGCCGGCCGTCGATGTAGCCGGTGGGCTGCGTCTCGGTGATCGTGTAGCTGCCGGTGGGCGGCAACAGGTCGCGGAAGACGTAGGCGCCGCTGGCATCGGTCTGCACGGTGACGTTGACCGGATTGCCGAGCACGTCGGTGCCCGTCAACGTCAGCGTGACGTTGGCGATCGGATTCTCGCCGGTATCGAAGTTGCCGTTGTCGTTGTTGGCCGGCGTGGCCGAGAAATCCTCGAACACCACACCCGCCAGCGAGCCCAGCGTTTCGCCAAAGTCGCGGCCGGTGACGCCGGCGGACGGCAGCGCGTTGACGTCGATGACGTTGGTCGGGTGCTCGGTACCGTTGCCGTAACCGGCCGGCTGCGTCTCGGTGACGCGGTAGTTCTGGCCGACCACCAGGCCGGTGAACTGGTACGCGCCGTTGGCGTCGGTCTGCAGCGTCACGGGAGCCGGATCGTCGCCGTTGCCGAAGATGCCGTCCGCGCCCGCGCCGGTCAGCGTGACGGTCACGCCCTGCAAGCCGCCGTTCGGGCGCGAATTGACCGTGCCCGCATCGCCGGCGTCGAAATCGCCGTTGCCGTTGCGGTCGACGTAGACGCTGCCGCTGATGGCGGCCACCGCGTCCTCGCCGAAGTTGAACAGCGTGCCGTCCGTGCCGGCACCCAGGTCGATGTTGCTGATGCGGTCGGTCGTCGGCGCGTCTCCGCCGATACCGGTGCCCGGCGTGCAGCCGGTCGCGCATGCCGCGCCGCCGATCAGGCCGGGATTCACCGCGCTCGGACGGTTCTGGTAACTGCCTGCCGGCAGTGCTTCGCGCAGCGTATAGACGATCAGCGGATCGAGGTTGGTGAAGCTGTAGGCGCCGGCCGCATTCGTCGTGGCGGTGGCCACCACCGTGCCGGTGGCGGCATTGAGCAACTCCACCGTCGCGCCGGCGATCGCACCGTCGCCGCCGTTCTGCACGTTGTTGAAGTTGGTATCGACGTAGACGAAGCCCGACAGCGAGGGACGACGCACTTCGGGGAAGTTGTAACGCACGCCGGCGTCGTTGGCGCCGACCGGGATGGCGGCGATCACCGAGTTGGGCGTACCCGCCGAATACGTGCCACCGAGCGACGGCGCACTGCCGCCCGCAGTGGGCGGATCGATCGGACCGTTGACGTAAGCGGCCGGCTGAGTCTGGGTGATGGTGTACCCCGACGCATCGGAAGGCGACAGGTTCTCGAAGCGGTACGCGCCGTCCGCAGCGGTGACCAGGCTGAGGTTCACCGCGTTGCCGTAGAGGTCGGTACCGGTGAGCACGACGGTGACGCCGGGGATGCCAGGTTCGCCCGTGACCGTCTGCTGCGTGCCGCCGTTGCCGGCCGTACGATCACGGTCCTCGAACACCAAGCCCTCCAGCGACGAACGCGTGACGCCGAGCGGCACGGTCGTGGTGTTGTTGCCGGGGATCGGATCGACCTGCTCGGTCGCGATGGTCGCGGTGTTGTTCACCGTGCCGCCGGTCGGATAGATATCCCAGCGCGAGGGCACGACGATGCGCACGCGACCGGTGGCGGTGACGTCGCCGAGGGTGCAGGTGACCGTATTGCCGGCCTGCGCGCAGGTGCCGGTGCCGAGCGGCACTTCGCCGCCGCCCGGGTTCGGGCCCACCTTGCGCCACGTGATCGGCCCGGTGACCACCAGGCCCGCCGGCAGCGTGTCGGTGACGACGGTGCCGGTGCCGTTGAGCGGGCTGTTGCCGGTGCGGTCCAGCGACAGGCTGGCGCCCGGGCCGTTGTTGACGCCTTCCACCACGTAGAAGAACGGCTGGCGCAACGCCACGCTGGTGACGGTCGGCGGCAGCGCGACGCCCGGATCACTGTCGGGCAAGGCGACGACGGTCGTCTTCGTCACGGCCATGTCGGCGCGCGCGCGGATCGTCGTGTCCTGGTCGGCGGTGTTGTTGAGCGGGTTGGTGTCGGTTTCGGCAGAGGTGACGCTGACGGTATTGCCCAGCGTGTCGCCGGCCGCGCCCGGGGCGGTCTCGTACTGGAAGCGCAGGTACAGCCGGCTCGTCGTGCCGCTGGCGACCACGCCCGGCTGGTTGGGGGCGAAGCCCGCGCCCGGCATCAGGCAGCTCAGCGTCAGCGGCGCGCCGGTCGTCGGATTGCTGCCGGTGGTGACGGTGCAGTCGCCCGCGACGAACGTGCCGGTAGGCGTGGCGGACGCGCCGATGTAGCGCACCGTGCGGCCGGGCTGCGGGGTCAGGGTGTCCTCGATGCGGACATCGGTGGCCAGCGACGGACCGTTGTTGTTGACCGTGATGCGGTAGGTGATCAGGTTCTGGCTGAGGTCGTTGGCGTTGAAGCCCAGCGGATCCACGCCGCCGACGAAGCCGACGTCTTCCTTGTTCGCGATCAGGTCCACGGTGCCGCTGTTGAACGGCAGCGTGGCGGCGCGCTGGTCGTCGCCGGCGGAGGTGTCGAGGTTGTAGTCGAAGCTGCCGTTGGCGTCGCTGCCGGTCGCCGGGTCCGGCGTGCCGTCGTTGTTGCGGTCGAAGTAGAAGTCGGCCAGGTTGGTGAAGGTACGGCCGGTGTTGCCGACGTTGACGTTCGGGCGGATCACCACCGTCATGCTTTCGGTCTGGCCGTTGCCCATCGAGAGCGGCGCGCAGGTCAGCGTGACCGTGGCCGTGCCGCCGGTGGGATTGGCGTACGACGTGCCGCCGCTGGCCGGCGCCGTGGTGACGCCCGCGCCCGGCGTGGCGGTGCAGGCGGTGGGCGCGGCGCCCGTGCGCGTGGCCGACACCAGCACGAAGCCGGCATCGTTCGCGGGCAGCGTGAACACGTCGCGGAACACCACGCCCGGCGCGGTCGACGGGCCCTGGTTCTGGTACGACATCACGTAGGTAGTGTTCACGCCGGCCTGGCCGGTCGCGCTCGAGGTGATGTTCTTCGCCGTGGTGCGCACGTTGGCCACGCGGTCGACCTGCAGCCAGTCCGAGGCGCTGTTGTTGGCGGTGTTCACCTCGCCGACGGAACCGGGCACGGCGGCGTCGATGCCGACGCCCGCCGTGTTGCAGAACGCATTGTTGATCGGCACGCCGCCGCAGGTGCTGGCGCCGGTGCCGGCGCTGTCGAACAGCGCGCGCTGCACCGTCAGCACAATGACCGCGCTGGCGCCGCTGGCGAGCGGGTTGGTGCCCGAGCGGCAGATCACCGATGCCCCGGTGGTGCAGGTCCAGCCGGGCGGCACGGTGGTGGCGGTGACGGTGGTGCGGCCACTGACGAAGCCGGGGATCGCGTCGTTGACGACCACGCCGGTGGTGCTGTCGGGACCGTCGTTGGTGACCGTCAGCGTGTAGGTCACCGTGGTCTGGCTGGCGCTCAGCACGTTGTCCGCCGTGCCGGGGCCGTTGGTCTGCTTGGCGATGCGCAGGTCGGCGCGCTCGTTGGTGGTGCGGGTGCCCGCGCCGTTGCAGTCGTTGCTGGCGTCCGGGTCGGTATTGACGCCGTTGCCGGTCAGCGGCTCCAGCGAACCATTGGAGCCGCCCGTACACGCCGTGTTGGTCAGCGAACCGGCGGCGCGCGCACGGCTGATGATCTGCAGCTGCGGCGCGTTGGCGTTCACCGCCAACGGCAGCGAACCGGCGTTGAGGTCGCAGGTGACGCGCTGGCGCGCCGGCGGCACGGCATACGGATTGTCGACGACACAGGTCCACGGGCCGGCGGCGGAGATGAACTCCTCGCCCGCGGCCAGTTCGTCCACCACCTGCACCTGGCCGGTCGCGGCGCGCGGACCGAGGTTGCGCACGACGATGTTCGAGGTCATGCGGCTGTCGGTGTCGCTGCCGATGCCGTCCCAGACGGTGATCAGCGCGGGCGTCTTCGCCTTGGTCAGCGACAGGTCCGCGCCATCGGCGAGCACGGTGAACGTGGTGGTGCCGGTGTTGTTGTTGGTGCCGTTGCCGGGGCTGTTCGGGTCGGCCGTGGCGGAGGTGATGGTGGCGGTGTTGGTGACGTCGCCGCTGCTGTTCGGACCCGTCGACGGGACGGTGGCCACGATGGTGATGGTCGCCACTTCACCCACCGGCATGTCGCCGCCGGTGCGGTTGCAGGTGCGGACGCTGTTGGCGGCGTCACTGCTGCAGGTCCAGGCCGCCGGCGCAGTGCCACCGGTGATGACGAAACCGGCCGGCAGGGCATCGGTGATGCTCGCGCCCTGCGCGGCGCTGGGCCCGGTGTTGCGCGCGGTCAGCGTGAACGTGACGGACTGGCCGGCGATGGCCGGGGCCGGCGCAGCCGACTTGGTGAGCGACAGGTCGGCACCCGGCGTGATGGTGGTGCTGACCTCGGCATCGTTGTTGTCGGGCTCCGGATCGGGCGTACCGATCGCCTCGATCACCGCCGCATTGGTGATGTTGCCGCTGCCGGCATTCACCCGCGCGCGGAAGCTGAAGGTCGCCGTGCCACCCACGGCCAGCGTGCCGGCATGGGTGGCGGTGGTGGTACCGGCATTGAACGTCCAGCCGCTGCCGCTGAAGCTGTTGGCGACGTAGGTCGTCGCGGCCGGCAGCGTGTCGACCACGCGGAAGTTCGTCGACGGACTGGGGCCCGCGTTGGTGACGGTCAGCGTGTAGGTCACTTCGCCGCCGCCGACCACCGGGTTCGGCGTGGCGGTCTTCTGCAGGCGCAGGTCGCCCGACACCGTCAGCGTGGTCGCCTGGCTGCGGATGTTGTTGGCGGTGTTGGTGTCGCCGGCGAAGAACGGGTGGGCGGGCGTGAGGCTGGAGATCGGGGTGCCGGGCGGTGGCGTGTTGGCGCCGAAGCCGACCGCACCGCGCATGGTGACCGTGCCGGGCGACTGTCCGGCGGTGTTCACGCCGATCTGGAACGTCACCGGCGAACCGCCGGCCAGCGTGCCCTGAAGCGCGCCATGGTTGCAGACGATGCGGGTGGGGACGCCCGCATCGGCCGCGCAGAACGCCGGCAGGGTACCGGCGGTGGTGCCCGCCGGCAGGTCGAAGATGCTGACGGTGTTGTTGGCGACGTCGCCTGCGCCGTTCTCCAGCGTGACGCTGTAGACCACGTCGCTGCCGGCGGGAACCGGGTCGTAGCCGCTGTCGGACAGGTCGGTGAGCTGCAGGTCGGCAGCGAAGGCCGGCACCGCCAGCAGGCTGCCTGCCACCATCAGCGCCCGGGCGAGGCCGCGCATGATGGAACCGGTGGAGCGAGAAGAGCACGAGGTTGCGGGCACCGCGCCACACACAACCGTCCAATGGCCATCGGCGACGCGCGCCGATCCGACTTCCTGATTCACTGGCAATCCCCTGTAACAACGCTATCGCCCGGAGGCGTCCCCTACAGCGCGCCGGTCCCCCGACTGCCGCGTCCCCCGACGGGCCGGCAGTCCTGACCGATGTGCTGTTCGAGTCAGATTTGGACGGCGTCCGGCAAGGACGCACGTCACGAATGTGACTCCGTAATGTGAATTATGCCGCACTCTGGCGGCAGGGGAACCCCATGCAAGCCGCATGCCGGCCCCCGGCCCATGCCCGCGAAGGCCGGAAACGCCGGCCGCACAAGGCCTCGGGGGCCCTTGAGGCGGTGCGCCACACGGGTGTCAACGGGGCGGTTCGCCCGGGCTGCGGACCGGCAACAGCGACGCCAGGCCCTGTTCCGACACCGAGCGCACAGGCAGATCCTGCCCCCGGGAAGGGGGATCGCGATGCCCGCCTCCCCCCCCAGCGCGGCACGCAGGCGGCCGATCAGGTCGCTACGGATCGTCGAACGCGCGGGCCCACGCCCGGATCGCGAAGTCGAGCGTGCTGGCGCCGAGGCCGGTGGCCCGCACGCGGGGCGCCGGGTCGTCGGGTCGTCGGCGATGCCGGTCTGGCCCGCCGCAAACGATCGCCACACCTCACGCAGCATCAACCGCCGCCAGCCGGTCCCTTCGGTTCGAGGGTGTTGCCGTCGGGATCCTTGACGTAGAGCGACAGGTCATCGCCTTCCGCCCCGACGTTCATCTCCGCCCGACCGTCCGGCACGATGCCGAAGCCGGCGAAATGCGCGAACAGCGCCGACGCGTCGAACGACGCCATGCGCAGGCAGAGAGGGTCCGCATTGCGACGCTTGCTGCCGGCGGGCGCACCACCTCGCGCACGAGTGTTCCGTCGATGTCGACAAGATCGATCATCAGCGCGCCTGCGCGAAGATGCACGAGCCCCGGATGCTCGCGCCGCCGCTCGACACGGCAGCCGCGCGCGTCGCCGTAGAACGCGACGCTGCACGCGAGGTCACGCACGCGCAGCACGATGTGGTCAAGCCGTTGGGCATCGAAGGGTCGCGTCATCGCAAACGCCTGGAAGGTTGCAGATGCGACGATCCATGCGCGGTGGTTTCGACATCGCATGCAGCATCGGCGGCGTTGACGCAACTGAACCTAGCGCGCACAATCCGCGCCGATCAGCCAGCACCGAGTCGCTTCTCAGAAGTTCTCACCGCCAGCGGAACGTGCCCTCCGGGCCCCACCCGCTCCGAGAACTCGATGAAACTCCTGACTCTGGCGATCCTGTCGGCGTTGTCCGCCGGCGCGCACGCGACCGACCCCGCACCTTCCGATGCTCCCGCCTCGTCTTCCGCCACACCGTTGGCGAGCCCGCCGGAGTACCTCAAGCCCACCACCCTGGACACGCTGAAGGTCGTGGGCAAGCGCCTGTTCCCGTACCAGGAAGGCATGGTGCTCAACGAGCGCTATATCGAGGACCAGGTAAAGGGTAACGGCGACATCGGCACGTTGCTGCGGATCAACCCGAACGTGCAGTTCGACGACTCGGCCTTCGCCTCGTCCAACCGCATGGGTGAGATCCGCCCCGCGAACATCAGCATCAACGGTGGGCAGTACTACCAGAACCTGCTGCAGCTGGACGGCACCAGCTTCAACAACGACATCGATCCGCAGGCGACCAATCCGCACGATCTTGCCGATGTGCCCAGCGCCACCCAGGGCATCGCACTGGACACCGAGCTGATCGGCCGATTGACCGTCTACGACAGCAACGTGCCCGCCAGCTACGGCGGGTTCAGCGGTGGCGTGGTGGATGCCGAGAGCCGCAAAGCTCGCGACGCGTTCGGCGGCAAGATCTCGTTCCGGATGTCGCGTTCGGTATGGAATGAAATGATCCTGCCCGACGGCGATGACATTTCGCAGTCCTCGACGTACACGAACCAGCCGGTGTACGACAAATACCGGGTGTCGGCGATGTTGGAAGGACGCGCCGGAAACGGCCTGGGCTGGATCGCCAACGTGATCCGCACCCGCTCCGACATACCGCTGCGCGGCTACTCGGCCGGAAACGTCAGCGTCAGCGACGAACTGATCAAGGAGCAGCGCCGCGAGAACACCAGCGCCAGCGTGAGGCTGGACTGGGCCGGCGACGGTGTCGCGCTGTCGGGCAGCTTCACCCACGCGCCAACGGACGAGCGCTACTTCACTCAGAACGCCAGGAATTCTTACTTCGACCTCAAGCAGGGCGGGCCCGTCGGCAGCCTGCGGATCGGGCTTGAGGTGGGCGCGTGGGACCTGGACCAGGTCTTGAGTTACAGCGACCTGGACAGCTCGCGCCGCGTGCCGGAGGGCGTGAACTACTGGAAAGCCTGGGCACGTTCGCCGGCGTACGACTGGGGCGTCAACAACAGCAGCTTCGAAGGCAACTGGGGCGACATCGACCAGCGCAACCGGAGCATCGGCTACTCGCTCACTACGCGTCGCGATGCGCTGGCGTGGGGCAGCAGTCGCCACGCGCTGCAGTTCGGCCTGCAGTACCGCGACCGTCTGGGCACCTATCACCGCCTCAATGACCATTACAGCTTCCTCAGCCCCGGCCGCACGACGTCGTGCACGGATGCGAATGGCGTCGTCGATGCCGAGGCCTGCTCGCTGTCGCCGGTCTACACCACCGTCAGCGGCACAGGCGCGGTGGCGGCGGGAAGAGGCCAGTTCTTCCGTACGCGCAACCTCTACAGCGCGGGCTACTTCGAGGCAAAGCTCAGGGAGTGGGGCGTGTTCGCCGAGGACGACATCCGACTGGGCCGCTGGAGCTTCCGGCCCGGCATCCGCGTGGATGGCGACGACATGATGGACAAGACCACCGTGGCGCCGCGCTTCGCGATGTCCTGGGACGTGGCGGGCAACCAGGACACGTTGCTGACTGCCGGTGTGAACCGCTACTACGGCCGCAGCTTCTTCACCTACAAGCTGCGCGAGGGGCGCGACAACCTCCAGACGACCTACACCCGCACCGCGCCGTCGCTGCTCTGGTCGGTCAGCCGACGGTACACGGCGAACAACCGCTTCGAGGAACTGGACATCCCCTACAGCGACGAGTTCAACGTTGGCCTCAACCAACGCTGGGCCGGGCTGGACATCAATCTCAAGCATGTCCGGCGGGACGGACGCGACGAAGTACTTCGTCGCCGCGTACCGAGCGATGATGGCAGCGGCTACTACTCCGCGAATGTCTACGAGTACGTCAACGCCGGCCGCAGCCGCAGTGATACCAGCACCCTGAGCCTGGGCCTGCAGCGTCCCTTCGAATGGCACGGCAGCGAAACGCACCTGCAGTTCGCCTTAGACCACACCGATGTGCGCCGCAATTACGTGGATTACGAGAGCAGCTACACGGACAGCGCCTACAATCGCCTGGTCCGCTACGAGGGCAGCGTGATCCATGCTTACGAATTGCCGCAGGCGAGTTACAACCGCCCCTGGACGGCGCGGCTTTCGACCCAGACGCGCATCCCTGCATGGGGCCTGATGTGGAGCAACTTCCTGCGCTATCGCGCCGGCTTCACCGGCTTCACGGTGACAGGGGCCGAGGACTACCAGGGCGAGACGATCGACGTGATCGAAAGCTACGACGCCCCACGCACCTTCACCTGGGACACGACGCTGGAGTACCGCCTGTCACTTCCGCGCCAGCAGTCAGCCTATGTGCGCGTCGAAGCCATGAACGTCTTCAACCGACGCAACCCGCTGAGCGGGAGCATCGGCGCGACCTCCTACTACGAGCCCGGCCGCAGCTACTGGCTGGAACTCGGCTACCGCTTCTAGGCCGGGCTATGCGGCAACGATCCTTTCTTCCCCACGGGCTCCTGTGGTCGCTGCCCGCCGTGGTGTCGGCGCACGTGGTCCTGATGCTCGCCGCCTCCGGGTCCGACCCGGCATGGCGCGATGGCCGTTTCGCGCTGTTCGCGATGGGTTGTATCGGCATGTCGGCCTGCGCCGGGCTGTGGGCGCTGCGGCGTCTTCGCGCGTGGCCCCTCGCATTGCGCGCGTTCATCGCCCTGGTCCAGGTGCCGCTCGCGATCGGCGGCCTGTTGCTGGCAGGAGCCTGAACGATGCGCGCCTGGTGGCCTTCCACCCTGTTCGTCATCCCGGGCCTGCTGCTGGTCGCCGCGACGGCCGCGCAGTCGCGGACGGAAACGGCGACCGCCGAGCAGTCCCTCGCCGAGTGCCGCCAGCGCATTGCCGTCAGTGCGCCCCGCATCGATGCCGATTGCCTGCGCCGGGTGTATGCGCGGCCCATCGCCGAGTGGCCCGCGCCGACGGTGGATGCGGGCGTGGCCTGGCAGGAACTCGCACCGCTGCCCGACGCGGCGCCGGCACCGGCCGACAATCCGCAGACGCCGGAGAAGGTCGCGCTGGGCAAGCGCCTGTTCGAAGACCCTCGCCTGTCGCGCAGCGGCCAGATCGCCTGCGCCAGTTGCCACGACCGGCAACTGGGCTGGGGTGATGGTCGTAGCGTGTCGTTCGGCCACGATCGCCAGACGGGCAAGCGCAACGCGATGAACGTGGCGATGGCGGGCTTCTCATCCCCGTTGTTCTGGGACGGACGCGCGGCAACGCTGGAAGCGCAGGCGCTGCACCCGATCCAGGACGCCACGGAAATGGCCTTTACGCCACGCGAACTGGAGACGCGCCTCGACCGCGAGACCGACTACCCTGTCGCGTTCGCGCAGGTGTTCGGCGAGCACAGGGTCACGATGGCGCGCGTGGCGCAGGCGCTGGCGAGTTACCAGCGCAGCCTGGTGCCGCGCTTCAACCGCTTCGATCGCTTCCTCGAAGGCAGGCGCGACGCGCTGGACGACCAGCAACTCTGGGGCCTGCACCTGTTCCGCACCCAGGCGCGCTGCATGAACTGCCACAGCGGCCCTGCGCTGACGGACAATCGCTTCCACAATCTGGGCCTGCACTTCTACGGCCGGTCGAAGGAAGACCTGGGACGTTACCGCGTGACCGGCGATCCTGCCGACAGCGGCAAGTTCCGCACGCCGACGTTGCGCAACGTCGGCCGGACCGGCCCGTACATGCACAACGGTGGCTTCATGGAACTGCGCGGCGTCGTGAACATGTACAACGCCGGCATGCCGAGGCCGACGCCCCGGCCCGGCCAGGAAAGCGACCCGCTGTTCCCGCAGACCGATCCACTGCTGCAGCCGCTCGACCTCCACCGCACCGAACTGGAAGCGATCACCGCGTTCCTGCAGACGCTCTGATCGCCTAAGCCCCGGTCCCGCTGCTGTCGCCCGGTCGCGACAGCGCGCGCAGCAGATCCTCGGACACCGAGCGGACGTGGACATCCTGCTGCGGGAACGGAATCTCGATACCGGCGCCGTCGAGCGCAGTATGCAGCCGCATCATCAGGTTGCTGCGGATGGCGGACCAGTCGTCGTAGCGCCGGCTCCAGGCGCGGATGGCGAAATCCAGCGAACTGGCGCCGAAGCCGGTGAACAGCACGGAGGGCGCCGGATCGTCGGCGATGCCGGGCGTGGTGCGCGTGGTCTCCTGCAACAGCTGCATCACCCGCGTCACGTCGGACCCGTACGCCACCCCGAGGTCCACGTCGATGCGACGGTTCTGGTCGACCAGCGTCCAGTTGGTCACCTTGTCCGACAGCAGCAGACCGTTGGGCACGACCACGTCGGCACCCTCGTAGGTCCGCACGGTGGTGGCGCGCATGCCGATGTTGCGCACACGGCCCGCCGTGCCGCTGATGTCGACCGCGTCGCCCGGTTTCACCGGTCGCTCGAACATCAGGATCAGCCCGGACACGAAGTTCTTCACCACGTCCTGCAGGCCCAGACCGATGCCCACGCCGAGCGCGCCGAACATGAAGGCCAGTTGGCCGATCTTGAAACCCGCCGCCGACAGCGCCGCCAGCAGGCCCAGCATCAACAGCACGTAGTAACTGAGCGAGGCGACGCTGTTGTCCACGCCGCGCGGCAGCGACATGCGCGGCAGCACCTCCTCGCGCAGCAGCGCACGCAGCGTGCGCGCCACCCAGACCGCCAGCACCACGCCGATGCAGAACACCAGCACGTGGCCCAGGCTGATCGACAGCTCGCCGTATTCGAACCGGTGCGTCACGATCGCCTTCGCCACGTCGTAGACCGGCCGGAAGATGCGGAAACGGTTCATCGTGTAGACGATCCAGCCGATCACCGCCGCCACGCGCGCCCAGCGCGAGAGCGTGTCGAGCAGGTTGCCGCCATGCCGGCGCATCAGCCACAGCCGACGCACCTCGGGGCGCGCGCCCAGCCGGCGCAACAGAGCGTCCAGCACCGTCACCGCCGCATACAGCACCAGTGCGAAGTAGCCGCTCTCGATGATGCCGGCCGTCAGCATTTCCGCCAGCGACACGTTGCCCAGCACGTTCGCGGCGATCGCCGCCGACAGCACGGCGACGCCGCCCCACGCCAGTCCGTGCACCAGGCGCCCCGCACGACCGGCCACGCCGGCGAAGCGCTCGCCGCGCGAACGCCACAGCAGCCAGCCGGTCGCCAGGAGCGCCAGCGTGGACAGCCCCAGGTAGTAGAGGCGGTACAGGTAGTCGCTGGCCACCAGCAGCACGGCCAGATGCTGCAGCAGGTAGAACGCGGTCGCCAGATACGGCCACGGACCCAGCAGCCGGCGCCCCCGCTGCGGCATCAGGCGCAGCACGGGTATCAGGGCGACCAGCATCGCCAACTGGTGGACGAACAACGGCGCGTTCGGTTCGAACACCAGCACGCCGATCATCGACAGCAGGAGCCAGGTGGAGAAGGGACGCCCCAGCACGCGCGCCTCTGCCTCCGTCGCCAGCACGACGGTCGGATCGACACCGCGACGGCGATGCCGCCACGCGACCCACAGCAGGACCGGCAGCAACAGCAACTGCAGCACATGCAGCAGCCGCTGGTTGCCGACGTCCGCCGCCGCGTATTGCGCGACGAAACTGTTCTCCTGCTGGATCTCCCGCTTCAGGCTGCCGGCCACGTCATGGCGGAGCACGGTGGTGTCCTGCACGCGCCACAAGGGCGGCGCATCGAGACGGAACAGGCGCCGGTCGCTGTAGGCGATGGCGTCGTCCACGGCCTGCTGTCCGGCCTGGATGCGCGCGGCAAGCAGGTTGGCGCGCTGACCCAGGCGGATCTGTTCGGACAGGGGCGAGGACAGCGCCTGCTCGGCCTGCTGGAGTTTCGCCGACACCGCGTCCACGCGCGTACGCAACGCCTCCGGCGTGCTGTCCCCCGGCATGCCCTGCCGGGTGAGTTCCCAGTCGGCGCGCCGCAACGCCAGCTCGGCCGCATCCTGCGCATACGGCGCGACCGATGCCTGCATGTCGCCGCGCCAGCGCGCGTACTGGCGCGCATCGAACTTCCAGTGCCGCTCCATGCTTTCCAGCCGCAGCACGGGCAGCGTGCGCAGTTCCCCGTAGGCGAACAGGCCGTTCTTCTCCGCCACCGACTTCTCGATGGCCGCCAGCCTCGGCACCAGCCGCCCGAGCGGATCGGCGCGCGCCGCACGCAACGACACTTCTTCCGCGTAGCGCTCGTCGGCATCGGCGCGGCCGGGGACGTCGGCCAGCGCGATGGCTTCCGGCGCCTTCGGCTTGGACGGCGACAGCAGCGTCGTGATGTCCTGCGCATGCGCAGCGTTCGCCGCGAACAACGCCAGGCAGGCAAGGCAGGCCAACAGCACACGCATGACGGGCGATCTCGGGAACGGCGACCCGTCGAGTCTAGCGCGCGTACCGTCGACAGGAAGCGATCAGAACGCGTCGCTGCCCGGCCGGATCTCCACGCCCATCACCGCGGCCAGCTGCTGCATGCCGTCGTCGTCGCGGCGCAGCGCCATCCAGCCTGCGTACGCGTCGCTGCCGGTGTTCCAGTTCCACAGCGTGTAGCCGTGTTCGCGCAGGCGGTCGTAGGCGACGGCCATCAGCGTCGGCACGTCGGCGCCGTCGAGGAACTCCTCGTCGCTGCTGTCGCCGCCCCAGTCGATCTCGATGGCGTAGCGCGCGGCCAGCTGGTTGACGCAGTCGATGAAGGATTCGGTGTCCTTCACGTCGACGTAGAAGCCGGACGTCCAGTCGATCGCGTCCTTCAGCGTCCACAGCACCTGGTCCGGCTCGATGCCTTGTTCGCCGCCGGCGTCGCGGTAACTGGCGAACTGCCGCAACGCGGTTTCCTCGTCGCCGGGATTGATCAGCACCAGCAGGTTCCAGACCAGCGCTTCGGTGTCGTCGAGATCCATGTCGTCTTCGTCGTCGAAGGCATGGCGGAAGTTATCGTCGGGATCGAATTCGTGATCGGGCTGGGTCATGGTGGCGTCGTCCGGAAAGGCGTGTCGCGCACGGGGCGCGACGATGTCGAGGTTCGCTGAATATTAAGGCCACGTGATGCATCCGCGTGTGAGGTGGCGGCGTAGATGTTCCTGCGACAACGAACCCACATCCATGCACCCAGGAGTTGCTCATGAACCGTAACGTCCTTTCCGTCGCCCTGCTCGCCGCCTTCACCGCCGTGGCGTGTTCGCCGAAGACCGCCGAAGCCGATGCCGGCGCCGCACCGGCCCCGGTCGCCGAGGCCAGCGATCCCGCCCCTGCCGACGCCGCCATGCCGGCGGTCGAACAGAAGGATGTGGTGGACACCGCGATCGGTTCGCCCGACCACACCACCCTGGTCAGCGCCGTCCAGGCCGCGGGCCTGGTGGACACGTTGAAGGGGACCGGTCCGTTCACCGTGTTCGCGCCGACCAACGCCGCCTTCGACGCACTGCCCGCCGGCACGGTCGACACGCTGTTGAAGCCGGAAAGCAAGGCCGATCTTACGTCGGTGCTGACCTATCACGTGGTACCCGGCGCGGTGGATGCCGCCACGCTCACCCGGCAGATCCAGGCCAACGGCGGCACCGCCACGCTGAAGACGGTCCAGGGCGGCGAACTGAAGGCGCAGGTGGTGGATGGGGGCGTCACCCTGACCGATGCCAAGGGCAATGTCGCCAAGGTCACCAGCGCCGACCTGAAGGCCAGCAACGGCGTGATCCATGTGGTCGACAAGGTGCTGATGCCGTAATTCCTCGACGGCAGCACCGCCGGGGAGGTCGTGGTGGGCCGCCCCGGCGTTTCTGTTTCCGCCGGATGCAGGGTCTATCGTGGCGGCGCCGGTCCGGATGCCCGCCTGTGCGGCGGCCCACCGCGGATTTCCGGCCGACGCCTCCCGCCACGTTTCCGGGCTTGTACCTGCGCATGCCGGAAGAATTCAGGGCGCGGCGGCACGACGTGCTGCGGAACCATGCACGCGAGGCGTGATGCAGCGTCGGCCGGCTGCGCTGCTGGACACGCTCGCCTGCACCGCGACCGCGTGGCGTGGTGAATGTCGTGCTTCGGGTATCCTTGCCCACCCGTTCTCCGTACGCAGCCTTCCCATGTCCGATACGCCGCCAGACCGCCTCTCCTCCGACCCGCGCAGCCCGTTCCATGACGCCGTGGCGATGGACCGGGGCGTAGGCATCCGTTTCAACGGCGTGGAGCGCGACAACGTGGAGGAGTACTGCCTCAGCGAGGGCTGGGTGCGCGTGCCGGTGGGCAAGTCGAAGGATCGCCGCGGCAATCCGATGACGATGAAGGTCAAGGGCACCGTCGAAGCCTGGTACCGCTCGCCCGCCGCGGAGTGATCGGCGCCGCGCCACAGCACATGGCCTGAACATCCCTGCGTGGCACAATCCCGGCCTGCACCGCACGCCGGGAGGGCGCATGAAGTTCCTGCTGATGATCTACACGGACGATGCCCTGCTCGAAGCGCTGCCCGAGGGCGCCTTCGACCAGATGATGCACGGCTGCATCACCCACGCCGACGACCTGAAGGCGCAGGGTACGCTGCTCGAATCGCAGCAGCTGGAACACGGCGCCACCGCGCGTACCGTGCGCGTGCGCAACGGCAATACCAGCATCGTGGACGGGCCGTTCGCCGAGACGAAGGAAATCCTCGGCGGCTACAACCTGATCGAAGCCGACAGCCTCGACGAGGCGGTGAAGATCGCGCAGGAGTTCCCCTGGATCGGCACCGGCAGCATCGAGGTGCGGCCGGTGCGCGACTTCGACGAAGTGCGCCGGCGCGTCGGCGCCTGAGCTACTTCGCCTTCGCGCCGCCGAGGTGGCGCGAGAGGAAATCGAGCAGGCGCGTGTAGTACGTCCGCTGGTTGGCTTCGGTGTAGAAACCATGGCCTTCGGTGCGCACGTACAAGGTCTCCACCGGCACGCCCGCAGCCTTCAACGCCTTCTCCATGCGCTCGCTGTGCGCCTGCGGGGCGATCTCGTCCTTGCCGCCCGCCGCCAGGAACACCGGCACGCGGATCTGCGCCGCCAGCGTGGTGGGCGAGATCCCGGCCAGCGCGGCCCGGTCGTCGCCGACCCAGTCGTTCATGAAGTTGCCGATCCACTTGGCGCTGCGCGACTTCTGCCGATGCATCAGCTCCAGGTCGTACACGCCGACGTAACCGGCAGCGCATCGGTACAGCGACGGCTCCTTCGCCACGCCCATCAGCGCGGCATAGCCGCCGTAGCTGGCTCCATACAGGCAGATCCGCTGCGGGTCGGCGATCTTCCGCTCGATCGCCCAGCGCGTCGCATCGGTCAGGTCGTCCTGCATCGCCCTGCCCCATTCGCGCGCGGCGGCGTGCATGTGGGCACGCCCGTAGTTGCCGGAGCCTCGGAAGTTCAAGCGCAGCACGGCATAGCCGGCGCGCGCCAGCATCTGCGCTTCGTCGTCGACCTCCCACCGGTCGAAGATCCCGATCGGACCGCCATGCGGCATGACCACCAGCGGCAACGGCGCCTGGCTGCCGACCGGACGCGTCAGGTAGCCGTGCAGGGGCAGGCCGTCGCGCGCCTTCAGCGACACCAGTTCGCTCGGCGCCAGCGTCGCCGGATCCAGCCAGCTACGGCGACTGAAAATGAGGTCGGCGGCGTTGCTGGTGGTATCGAACAGGTAGAAGTCGCCCGGGCTGGTGTCGTTCCAGATCCTCACGATCTTCAGCTTGCCGTCGCGCGTGCCCGAGGTGACCGAAATCGCGTGGCCGGGAAATGCCCGTTCCAGTTTGCGATACAGCCGCGCGGTCTCCGACTTCTCATCGAAGAACACCGTGCGCAAGTTCTCGTGCATGAAGTAGCTGCCCACCGGTGAGCGGTCGCCGGCCGCGCGGATGATCCGATAGGGATCGACCACCGCATCGCGCAACACCTGCTTGCGATCGCCGGTGAGGGTATCGAGCGCGACGATCGCGTCCGGTCCCGTACGCTGGTCGACCTGGAGGTAGGCGGTACGGCCGTCGGGGGCGAACCCCAGGGGAAGCTCGGTGCGGCGGCTCGCGTTGTAGTCGTTGATCAGCTCCCACGGCGCCTTGTCGCTGGCCCGGTGGTACAGCTTGCTGGCGTTGTCGTCGCCCGCACCGATCGCGAACCTTACCTGGCCGGCGGCATCCACCACGAACTCCGCGCGCCGCACGGGCGCGGTAGCGAGCGTGTCCAGCTTGCCGTTGTAGGTGTCGAGTGCCATCAACCGCGTGTTGGGCATCGAGGTATCCAGCGCATACATGCTGATCAGCACCTTGCGCGGATCGTCCGGCATCGGATCGACGAGCTCGGCCGCGCGCGGCTGCAGATCGGTACCCTCGAGTCCGTAGCGCGCGAAGATCTGGCGGCGCATGGTGCCGTCGGCGTTGGTGGCGTACAGCTCACCGGACGCGTAGGGCTCGTCCCGGGAGCCGTACTTCTTGGCCACCGACACGACCACGCGGTCGTCGCTGACCCACCAGGCGTCATCGATGACGCTGTCGCTGCCGGCGGTGATCTTGGCGGTGACCTGCTTGTCGCTGCGTCGCTGCACGACGAGGATGGTCTGGTCCTCGAGCGGCACCGTCAACGCGTAGTACTCGCCCGTCGGCGAGATCTTCAGGGTCTCCAGCACGTCCTTCTTCAGGAACGGCTGCAGATCCACCGGTGCCTGCGCCACCGCCAGCGGTGCCAGCAGGCATCCCAGCAGGATGCCCGCACTCCGTGTTCCCCACCCCATGGACGCCTCCCGTGGCATCGCGTGTCCCCGCGCGGATTAAAGCGCAGCGGCACGGCGACGGACAAGCGCAGGCGGTCACGCCATCGCGATCACGGTGTCAGCGCGCCAGCGCGGCCGGCTCCTGCTGCCGTTCGACCGGCGGCACCTGTACGACGGGAGCGGGCTCCAGCCGCTGCCGGCCGCCCTGCAGCCATGCCTGACCCGCCTCTCCCTGCAACTGGTCACGCGAGATCCGTTCGATCGCGCCACCATCGCCCCGCTTCGCCGCGTCGAGCAGCCGCTCGACCATGCTGCCTTCGCGGACCGCCTCTGCCGGGACCGCAGGCGTCGCCGGTACCGGACCGATCTCTACCTGCCGCCATGCCAGCGCCGAGGCCATCGTCTCGTTGCGCGGCTGCGCATCCAGACAGTCGATCCTGCACAGCGAGGCGGGCGCGAGCTCTTCCTGTACACCGCGTGTTCCGGCCTTGTCGTAGACCGAGGTACGGTAGAAGAACTGATGCTCTTCCGAGCGGTGGATGACGTTGCGGGCGGGATCGGTCGGCTCTTCGCGCTTCTCCAGGTAGGGCCGGTCGCTGAGTCCGTTGAGGTAGTCGATCATCACGTTGCCGCTGCGGATGCCTACGCCGTCCTGCGTGTAGCCACCCCCGATGTCACTGTGCGCGCCGGCCACGGTGACGTTGAGGAAGCGCCCGCCGTCGGTCACGCCGGGATCGAGCACGCGCGTGGACTGGAACAGGTTGCGCCGCTCGTCGTCCGCGGTGATCTGGAAACCCGATACCACCGACGGCGGCAGCCGGCGGTCGTGATCGCGCGGCTCGCCGGTACCGACCGGATCGAAAAGGCCGACGGCCTGGATGACGGTGCCGGGTTCGCGGAGGTTCGGGCGCGCAGGCTCGAGCCGTTCGATGTGGCCGTTACGATCGCGCACGATGTCCATACCCCTCGGGTCCTGGATGCCGCGCTCTTCCACCATGCGTGTGAAGCCTGCCGCCTGCTCGGCACCGCGACTGAATCCGATGGCGGCGATGCGGATGTCGGCATTGGGATTGTCCCGCAGCCACGTCGATGCCTGCTGGATGAACTGGAGATACATCTCCTCCATGCGCGCTTCGTAAGTGCCGCCCGTCGCCAAGTCGATGCCGCCTCGCCACCCTCCCTGTGTGCCAGGACCTTCGACGTACCCGCCCGCGATCGTGCTGCTTCCGTGCTCTTCCACGGCACGCTGTTCGAGCGCCTTCACCTGTGCGTGGATGAACGCCACATTGGTGTGGTTCTCCGGCGCGTCCTTGAGCATGCTGTTGCCGGTGCCGTCGAAGGACGCGACGAACAGGCGATCGTTCGCCCGGTTGCTGTCATGCAGTACGGGGGCGGAAAACGCCGCGAGCTGCCTGCTGGCTTCGGGAAAGCTGGCCAGGTCCGCTTCTGTCGCCGGTATCGTGCTGACACCGTCCGGATGTCGTTCTCCTCCCATGCTCCTCTCCTTGGATGAGGGTGTCAGTAGGTCTTGCTCCACGCCAGGATCAGGTCATCGCGGAATCCGCTGTACCTGTTGCCCGGAATCTGCAATTCGCGCGTCGGCACGAACGCTCGCATGTAGACATTGATGGTTCTGTCATTCACTTCCAGAATGATGTCGGGATTGCCGAGATCCCCCAAAACCTCTTCCTTCGGCACGTTATGCAGGACCTTCTGGTCCTTGAATATCTCACCGATATCCACTTCCGCTTGGTGAGCAACGCCGTCTGACGATCGCCACGTCACCTTCGCGGGTTCGGGGAAATTCCTGACGCTCAGGTAGCCGGCGGACAGCTTCTTGAGCGCATCCGGATGCGCGCGCGCCGAGGAGATCCGCAACACATCGTCATCGTCCGATAGGTGCAGGAAACCGTTGTAGAGAACCTTGCACCCGTACGTCGAGTAGCTCACGGCACCGAAGTTATGCCTGACAAACGTCAGCGGCCAGTCGGCGACCGTGTTGTCGATCCTGCCCGCGGTCTTTGCGTTTCCCGATTCCTGCGTCATCGACATGCCCTGGCATCCTGCGGTTGAAAGGATCATCGCCGAGACCAGCGCCAGCGAGCGCGCGTGGCGTTGGGAACGTACGGAGGGTGGCGGCTTCCTGCCCTGCATGGGATAGGCCTCTCGCGTCATGCGTGACGTCTTCTGTACGACAGAAGCGCCACGCGCGCAAGCTTTCACACTCTAAGCACCGCAGATGCGACGCGTACATTCATGTACGTCAATCCGCCGGCATCGCACCTTCGTCCATGTGCACGACTTCCCACTGGTGACCATCGAGGTCCTGGAAGCTGCGCTGGTACATGAAGCCGTAGTCCTTGGCCTTGAGCGTCTCGCTGCCGCCGGCGGCGATCGCCTTGTCCGCCAGCGCGTCGACGCCGGCGCGCGTGTCGGCCGACAGGCACAGGATCACTTCGGTTTGCGTGCGCGCATCGGCGATCGTCTTGCGCGTGAAGCCCTGGAAGAACGGCTCCACCAGCAGCATCACATAGATGGCATCGCTGATGACGACGCAGGCGGCGTTGTCGTCGGTGAACTGCGGGTTGGTCGCATAGCCGAGGGCGGCGAAGAAGGCCTTGGACTTTTCCAGGTCGCGGACCGGCAGGTTGACGAAGATCTGGGTGCTCATGATCGACTCCTCAAGCATGGGTCTGCGACTGGATCTGCGCGGCGAGGCGCGCTTCCTGCTCGCGCAGTTCCGGCGTCAGTTCGTCGCCGAAGTCGTCGGCCTCGAATACGGGGCGCAGCTCGATCTCTTCGCCGCCGTCGAACGGCGCGCGCTTGATCCACTCGATCGCTTCGTCGAAGCTGCGCACCTGCCACAGCCAGAAACCCGCGATCAGCTCCTTCGCCTCGCCGAACGGGCCGTCGATGACGGTACGCTGCTTGCCCTCGAAGCGCACGCGTGCACCGCGCGCGGTCGGATGCAGGCCCTCGCCGGCCAGCATGATGCCGGCCTTGACCAGCGCTTCGTTGAACTCGCCCATCGCCGCCAGCTGTCCGGTGCTGGGCATCCGCCCGGCTTCCGTATCGGCGTTCGCTTTCACGATGACCATGACGCGCATTGCTGTCTCCTGTCGTGCGGACCGGACATCCCGGCCGCTTTCAGGACAGCGACGAACGGGCATGGCACGGATCGACACGGTCCCGCGCGATGGACGCCCGCGGCGCGCCAGCCCTACTGCAGGCGCAGCTTCAGGTCGCGGCGACCCTGCGCCTCGTTGCCGCTGTAATCCCGCGCGGTGATCCGCAGAAGGTAGTCGCCGGGCGGCAACTCGCCCGCCTGCCATGCGCCTTCCGCCCACATGCCATCGCGGACGGTGTTGGTGACGCTGTACTTGAACCGGGTGACCGCGCTGCCGTGCACGGTGATGCCGCTGCCAGGCGCATAGGCGACCTGCACGGCGTCGTCGGAAGGCAAGCGGTGGAAATCGAGGGTCATGCGCGGCGTTTCGAAACCGGCGACCGGCGTGCCGTCGTCGTGCAGCAGTTGGTAACCCAATGCATACAGGCCAAGGCGGCGGCGCGGCAGGTTGCGGTCCACCTGATCCCATGCATCCACGACGATGCGCACGCCCTGCAGCTCGCGCGGCACCAGCACGCGCCCGTCCTGGCGCTGGTCGATCGGCTGGTCCAGCGTGTCGAACAGGGCGACCTCGTCGATCCGCGGCGGATATGTATCGGTGAACCCGGTGAAGCCGAGCGCGATCGCGTTGCGTTCGTAGCCCGAGGGTCCGATCGACAGGTGCACGTGCGCCATGCGGTTGATCGTGCCCAAGGCGTCCCCCGCGGCGAAGCGCGTGCCGCGGCGCACGCGGATGCGACGGGGATCGCCACTGAAGTCGCGCAGCAGCTGGAAACGGACGGGATCGAGCAGATCGCCGCGCGGCGTGCGACCGACGCGCATGTGGATATAGTCGAGCGGCCCGACGCCCAATCCTTCGCCCAGGCCGTCGAAATTCCACGCCGCCGAGGGACTGCCGACCTTGCCGTCGGCGATGGCGAGCACGGTGGCGCCGACATCGCCGCGGATGTCGAGGCCGCCATGCAGGTGATGGCGGCTCTCCCCCTGATAGTCGCCGCGCACCTCGCCCAGCGTGCCCACCACTTCGTGCCATCCGTCCTGCGGCTGCAACGGCCAGCGACCGGCGGTAGCGGGCAGCGGATCGTCCTTCGAAGGACCGACGATCGCCGCGGCCGGCGCCGCGCCCGCCGCCAGCGGCGCGATCAGGTGCACGCGATGGCTTCCTGCATCGGCGACATGCAGCCGGCCCGCGGCATCGACCGCCACGCCTGCCGGCCGCGACAGGCGCTGGCCCGGGAGATGGCCCGCCAGCGCATGCCATCGACCATCCCGCATCACCTGCATCACCTGGCCGCTGAACAACTCGCCGACATACAGATGGCCGTCGTGCGTCAGCGCCAGCGACAACGGGCGGCGCGGCGCCGCCTGCGCCGGCAGGTCCGGCTGCATCGGCAGCGTGCTGACACTGCCCTGCGGCGTGATGCGGCGGAGCGCGTCGTTACGCAGATCGGCCACCCAGACCACGCCCGTCGCATCCACGGCCACGCCCGTGGGCGTGTCGAAGCGCGCCTCGCCACCGGTGCCATCGGCGAATCCCGGCGAGTCGCCGCCGGCCAGCGTGGTGACCTGTCCATCGCGGTCGATCAGGCGGATGCGGTCGTTGTAGGTATCCGCCACGAAGACACGCCCGCGGCCATCGACGCTGACGCCGATCGGGCCGTTGAATTGCGCCTGCGCCGCCGGACCGTCGCGGAAGCCGGCCTCGCCGGTGCCGGCGACGGTGCTCACGACACCCTGCGGCGTCACCTTGCGGATCGCATGGTTGCCGGTGTCGGCGACGTAGAGGTTGCCTTCGGCATCACGGGCCAGCGCGGACGGCGTGTGGAAGGCGGCGGCCGGACCCGTACCATCGGCGAAGCCTTCGCGACTGCCGGCCAGCGTCGTGACCGCGCCCTCGCGCGTGATGCGGCGGATGCGGTTGGTGTCGCCCGCATCGGCGACGTAGCGCGTGCCGTCCTCCATCACGACGATGCCCCACGGGTCGTCGAAGCGGGCCTGCGCCCCGACGCCCTCCTGCGCACCGCGTACGCCATCGCCGGCGACCAGCGACAGCTGTCCCGTCCAGCCGAACGGGGTGACCGGCGGACCTGCATCGGGGACGGGAACGGGAAAGCGCGGCGTGACCAGGAAGGTCGCGGCCAGGGCGACGGCGGTCAGGACCACCACCGCCCACAGCCAGACGGTACGGCTCATTGCATCAGTGCGGCCAGGAACGGAGCCGCATCATGGAGACTCGGCACGCGCTTGGGAAGCCGCGCCGCTCAGAATCCGCTCGCGGTCACCTGGCAGGGCACGGTGAAGGTCACCACGCCGCCCACGGGCAGCGCCGGCACCGCCACACCACCGCCGACGAGGGTCGGCAGTGCCGCCGCACCCGGACAGGTGGCGCCGCCACTGGCGACACAGCTGATCGGATTGCCGGACACGGGGCAGGTCAGGCCCGCGCCGGGCGCGTCGCTGACCACGGCGCCATCGGCGGCGGCAGGACCCGCATTCGAGACGACCACGGTGAACGTCCGCACCTGTCCGCTGGGTGCGGCGCCCGCAGGCGTCGACTTCACCACCGACACGTCGGCCACGCGTGCGCTGTTGGTGATCGTGCAGACGATGGCCTGACCCGCATGCGCACTGGTCAGCGTCAGCGTATTGCCGCCGAGGGTGCCGCCGCTGCACGACCAGGCGCTGGCGGTGTAGGTACGCGCATTGCCCGCGCCCAGCGTCTCCGCAAGCGTGATGACGTTGCCCGGCGCGACCTGCACGGCGGCGCCGGTGTCGGTCTCCGAGGCGCTGTTGGCGATGGAAGACAGGGTGGCGTTGTTCGTGCCGCCCGTCGCCGACAGCACGGCGGTGTCGTTGATGGCCGCATTCACCCACGTCTTGGCCAGCGCCAGCGTGGCGGTCGCGCTGTTGCTCAACGTGCAGGTGATGGTCTGGTTGGTGCGGTAGTCGGCCGCCGCAATGCTCAGCTGGCGTGTGCTCGTGTTGACGGTCGCGGCGATGCTGGCGTTGTTCTGGTCGGTACACGCGGCGCCGGTCAGCACGTAACCCGCCGGCACCGTGGATTCGGTCAGCGTGATCGCGGCGGCGTGGTTGGTCACCGGATAGGTGGCGGAGGCGACGGGCGTGTTCTGGGCGGTGGTGGTCAGGTTGAACGTCTGCGACAACGCGTTGCCGGCGGTGAAGCCGAACGTGCCCGTGCCGCCGCTGGATTGCTTGCGCACGATGACGTTGCTGCCCGGGAAGCTCCAGCGCAGTTCCACTTCGTCGCCGCCCGACGGACCCACCTGGGTCACGGTGAACGTCAGGCTGGTGATGCCGGTCCCGTTGAAGCGGACCGAACCGCAGGCCGTTCCGCTGGCGACCGTCGCCGCGCTGCCCGAGAGGCACTCCGCGTTCGCCGTGCCCGAGAACGCAGTGCCGGTCGCGCGCACGAACGTGCTGCCCGTCACCAGGAACTGCGCATTGCCGCTCAGGCGCGTCAGCGTCACCGCGCCGCCCTGTGATGCCGAACCACTGAGCGTCCACCGCGAGCTGTTGGGATCGTTGCCCAACGCGCCGCCCAGGCGATCGACATGCAGCACCGGGTTGTCCACCGCCTTGTTGAAGGTGATGGTGTAGTTGCGGCTGGAGGTTTCGTGCAGCAGCGTCAGCGACCGGCCGCCGGCGACCGTCTCCCCATAGGGATCGCTCCAGCGGCTGTCGTTCGTCGTGTTGAACGTACCGTTGGCGTAGGCCTGGTCGGAGGTGCCTGTCCAGGTCACCGCGACCCCGTTGAGGGTGATGTTCGCCGAGGCGGCGCCGTTGAGCGTCCAGACCCCGGTGATCAACGCCATCGCCGAACCCGCGGCCAGCAGGGCGGCCAGCAGCAGGCCGGCCTGCAGGACGCGGCGTCGCCGGCCGCGCGATGTCGCGGCGTCGCTGAAGGAAGGACGGGAAGACGGCGGACGAACGGGACGTGCACCCTGCGGGCGCAAGGCATCAATAGCGCGGTACGACATCGACGAACGGATCCCCTGACGCTTCTGTGGAAGAGGCGCTCCCCAGGTCCCTCCCGACAACGGACCCCTATCGCTTGCCCCCTGTGGCAAGCCGACCCAAGACGCCTTCCAGGCAAGGAGGGGCCGACCGCAAATGTGAGCCGCATCTTAGCTTACGAGGGTCGTATTTGCGACACGAGTCACACTGAAAACCGGACGCTCACCCTGCCCGGTCGTCGTCGCAGACCGGCCGATCATGCCGGCCGGGTCAAGGGCCGGGGCGACCTTGCTGACCCGCCGCCCCTTCACGCCACCGAGCGTGTCGCCGGCGACCTGCCGTCAACTCGTCGTGACGGGCTTGAAAGGCGAGTCGAGTACGACGGGGGCGCGCGGATCGGCCCCGCCACCGGCCGCGGCCCGGCATGGCATCGACTGCCGGTCTTTTTCGCGCGCCTTCTGCACCGCCTGCCGCAGCGTGCCGTGCCCCAGTTCGAAATCCACCAGCATCGACATCTGGGTCGCGATGGGCGCCGCGTCCACCTCCTCCGGCACATAGCGCATCGCGCCGACCCACTCGCGCAGGGCCGGCTCGAAAGGTTTCACCGCACCCGCCACCGGCTCGATACGCTCGATCGACGCGCGCCCGTCGGGCCCGATGCGCATAAAGACATTGAAGCTGCCCTCCCGACCGCTGCGCGCCGCCTCCACCGGATACCTCGGCGGCGCGACCCGCACTGCGCTGCCGGCGAGGCCGGGACCGTTGGAACGGTAGCCCATGGCGAGCGTCATCTCGCCTTCCGATGCCGGCATCGCGCAGGCATCCAGGAACACGTGCGTTACGCCCGGCTTCGCGACACCGCCGACCGTCGCCGGCTCGAAGCGCCACTGCATCACGCGCTGCTCGACGGCGGCGCGCACGGCAGGCGGCAGCTTTTCGTTCGCCTGCACCTGCTGCGGCACGCCGTGCGCATCCAGCACCACTCGCGCACTGGCCTGGAACCTGACAGGATCGGCCGCCTTGTCCGCCGCCATCGCGCCGGACGCCACGGACAATAGCCCCAACACCATCCATCGCGTCATGCCGTTGCTCCCCGTTGTCGACGCGGGGAGCATAGCGCCATCCCGCTTCAGCGCGCGGGCAGCGGGTCGTCCTTGTAGATCGCCACGTGCGGCACGCCGTCGGCGCCGATCCAGCCGCGATACATGCCCTCGGTGTTGAACGGGAACGCCATGCTGCCGTCGGCACCGAGTGCGATGGCGCCGCCGTCGCCGCCGGCCTTGGGGATGTCGCGGTTGATCACGCCTTCCGACGCGCGCGCGATGCTGTACCCGGCCAGGCGCACGCGCGCGCAGACCTCGTGCGCGGCCGCGGCGCGGATGTAGTACTCGCCCCAGCCTGTGCCGGAGAACGCACAGCGGTCGTCGGCCCAGGTGCCGGCACCGATGATCGGCGAGTCGCCGACGCGACCGTAGCGCTTGTTGGTCATGCCGCCGGTCGAGGTGCCCGCGGCCAACTGGCCCTTCGCGTCGAGCGCGAGCGCGCCGACCGTGCCGAAGTAGGCCTTGCCCGGCAGGTCCCGCGGCGTGTTGCTCGCCTGCGCCTGCTTCTCTTCCTTCAGCGCGTTCTGCAGCTGCTGCCAGCGCTTTTCGGTGCGGAAGTAGGAAGGATTGACGAGGGTGACGCCTTGCTCCTTCGCGAAGGCTTCCGCGCCGTCGCCGACCATCATCACGTGGCGCGACTTCTCCATCACCGCGCGCGCCAGCGTGATCGGGTTCTTGACCCGGTGCACGCCGGCCACCGCACCGGCCCTGCCGGTAGCGCCTTCCATGATCGACGAATCGAGTTCGTTCTTGCCGTCGTGGGTGAACACCGCGCCGCGGCCGGCGTTGAACTGCGGCGCATCCTCCAGCACCGTGATCGCGGCGGTCACCGCCTCCAACGCGGGCTTGCCGGCGGTGAGCTGCGCATGGCCGGCGCGCAGCGCGGCTTCCAGCGCCTTGCGCGCCGCGTCCTCGTCGGCCGGCGTCATGCCGGCGCGTTCGACGCCGGCACCGCCGTGGATCACCAGCACCGGCGAATCCAGCGCCACCAGCACGCCGTTGCGCACGGCATAGTGGCGTTCGGCGGCGGGCTTTTCGACGCGGCCACTCGGCAGGTAAAGCACCGACGCGACGCCGGCGACGACGGTGTCCACGCGATCCAGGTTCATCGCTTCGTCTTCGACCTGCTTCTGCGCGAAGCCGCCCTTCACCACCGTGGCCCCGGCACCCGGCGCGGTGGCGTAGACGCGTGCGCTGCCATCGCCTTCCACCGCGACCGCCGCGTCCTCATCCACGCCCAGTCCGAGGATCGGGCGGCCGGCCATCGACTCGGCCTTGGCGACGAACGCGATCAGGCGGCCGAGGCGATTGCGTTCGCTGAAGTGTGTATCCGTCAGCACGCCTTTCAACAGGGCCAGCTTTAGGAAATCCGTCTCGATGGTGTTGTCCGCACCGAGCGGATCGGCCAGCGCGCGCGGGCTGATCTGGCTGCCGCCGTCCATCGCGCCGTAGAGATACTCGCCCTGCATCGCCAGACCGGCACTGGTGCCGCCGAGCGGCTTGCCGGCGCGCACGTGCGCATCCAGCGCGTCGCCGACCGGCGTACCGCGCCAGTAGCGCACGTAGCGCGACTGGTCGCCACCGGCCAGGAAGATGCCGTCGGCGCGCTTCAGGCTGCGCAGCACGTCGGGATCGCTGGCGCTTTCGCGGTCGCTGAACACCCACGTTTCGACCGAGGCGATGCCGCCGACCTCGTTGAAGAACTCTTCGCCGATCTCGCCTGCCTGCGACGCGCGCAGCACGACGATATGGCCGTTGCCGGCCTTCTTCATGAACCAGCGCATCGCATCGAAGTTGCGGTCGCCACCGCCCATCAGCAGCAGGCCGGGCTGCACCTGTCCGGGCGTTTTCGCCGCGGGGTCGCCGATGACGTAGTGCGCGGGTCTGGCGGCGAACGCCGGCAATGACAAGGCGAGCGCCACCACGCAGACCGCGCCGCGCCGCAACATGCCGAAGACAGACACCATGCCGTACTCCCAGGGTCGAAGGTCGCGGCAGGATGCCACGCACCGATGCAGTGTGGAGACGAAGCGGCGGCGCGCTTCCCCCATGCGGGACACGCGGACGATGGGCTAGAGTGCGGCCATGCCCACCGACTTCGACGCCTGGTTCGTCAGCGAGATCCTCGTCCACGAGCGCGCGCTCGCGCTGTTCCTGCAGCGCAGCTGGCCGCACCGCGACGAATGGCACGACCTGCGGCAGGAGGTCTACGCACGGGTGTACGAAGCGGCAGGGCGGGTGCGGCCGGATGCGCCCAAGGCGTTCCTGTTCGCCACCGCGCGGCACCTGATGACCGACCGCCTGCGCCGCAGCCGGGTGGTGTCGATCGAGCCAGTGGGTGATTTCGAGTCCTCGAACGTCTACCTGATCGACGAGGTGTCGCCCGAGCGGTGGACCGGGACCCGCCAGGCGCTCAAGCGCGTGGTCGAGGCCCTGGACCGGCTTCCCGACCGTTGCCGCGAAGTGGTGTGGCTGCGGCGCGTGGAGGAACTGCCGCAGAAGGATGTCGCCCGCCAACTGGGCATCAGCGAGAAGACCGTGGAAAAGCATTTGGCCAAAGGGATGCGCCTGATCGCCGACCACCTGTACGGCGGCGACGCCGTGCCTGCGCTGGACGGGCGACGTGCCCGGCCCGTCATGGACGAGGACGACGCGCATGGCCGACAGCAGACAGATTGAAGCGCTCGCGGCGGACTGGCTGGCCCGCTGCGACGCGGAACGCTGGACGACGGACGACCAGCAGGCGCTGGATGCCTGGCTGTCCGCGTCCGCCCGGCACAAGGTCGCGTTCCTGCGGCTGCAGTCCGCGTGGGCCGAAGCCGGTCGCCTGCAGGCCTTGGCCGCCGGCCTGCCCGCCGGCACGCTGCCGCCCCGCAGCGGCGCGGTGATCGATGCGGACGACACGCAGGCCGGCGCCCGGCCCGACCTGCGCGGCATCACCTTCGCCCCGCGCGATCGCCGCGGCCCTCGCCGCCGGGGCTGGCAGCACGGCCTGGCGGCGGCGCTGGCCCTGCTGGCGCTCGGCTCGGTCGCATGGGGCAGCTGGCAACTGACCGGCCGCGAACAGGCGAGCTATGCCAGCACCGTCGGCCAGATCCAGACCGTCACCCTGCCGGACGGCTCCACCGCCACGCTGAGCAGCGACAGCCGTGTGGACGTAAGCCTCAGCCGCGGCGAGCGGCACGTGGCACTGACGAAGGGAGAAGCGTTCTTCGACGTCGCCCACGACACGCGACGCCCGTTCGTGGTCGAGACCGAGGGCCGCCGCGTGGCCGCGGTGGGGACGCGTTTCTCGGTAAGGCGCGACCCGGAGGAGATCCGCGTGGTGGTGACCGAAGGCAAGGTGCGGCTTGAGAGCCGCGCGGGCGCCGACGGCGCCGCGCAACCGGTGTCGCTGCTGCCCGCCGGCAGCGTGGCGACGGCCGGACGCAACGGCGTGCTGGTGCGTTCGCTGCCGGTGGCCGACGCCGAACGCTATCTGGAATGGCGCGACGGCTTCCTGACCTTCGACGACACCTCGCTGGCGGACGCCGCCGCCGAGTTCAACCGGTTCAATACGCGCAAGCTGGAACTGGGCGACGCTACCGTCGCCGGCCTGCGCGTGGGCGGCAATTTCCGCTGGTCCAATGCCGAAGGCTTCGCGTCCCTGCTCGAGCAGGGATTCCCGGTGCGCGCCGAGCGGCACGCGGACCGCATCGTGCTGCACACGCGGTAGGCCGCGCACGCCACGACGAAGGTCATGGGGGGATTTGCGCGGCTCGTTCGTCCTGATAGCCAACAGGCGCCATTCCGAGCGCCCCCGGGGAGAAAGTCGATGCGGTATCCAGTGCGCGTCCTGCTGTTGAGCATGGCCTGTAGTGCGGCGCTGGCCGCGCAAGCCCAGGCGGCCCCCGGCCGCATCGACCTGCCTGCGGGCGAACTGACCACGGCGCTCAATACGCTCGCGAAGCAGTCGGGCACGCAGCTGGTCTATCGCGCCGACCAGTTGAAGGGCCGACGCACCAGCGGGGTGCAGGGCGCCGCGAACACCGACCAGGCGCTGGACCGCCTGCTGCAGGGCAGCGGCTTCCAGGCCAGGCGCGACGCCTCCGGCGCGGTGCTGATCGTGCAGGCCGACGCGACCCCGCGTCGCGCACCGGCGCCGCGTCCCGCGCCCCAGGAGGCGCCTCCCGGTGGCGGTGCCGCGCAAGCCGAAGAACCCGTAACCCAGCTGGAAACCCTGCAGGTCACCGGCTCGCGCATCCCGCGCGCGCAGATCGAAGGCCCGGCGCCGATCACGGTGGTGACGGCCGAACAGATCCAGGCCGCCGGCTTCACCTCCGTGCCCGACGTGCTGCGCTCGCTGAGCCAGAACAGCGGCACGGTGCAAGGCCAGCAGAACACCACCAGCGCCCAGTCCACGCCGGGTGCGCAGGCGGTCGACCTGCGTGGCCTCGGCCCGAACCACACGCTGGTCCTGATCAACGGCCGCCGCATCGCCGACTTCCCGCTGCCGCTCAACGGCCGCAGCAACTTCACCGACATCGGCAACATCCCACTCGGCATGATCGACCGCGTGGAAGTGCTGACCGGCAGCGCCTCGGCGGTCTACGGTTCCGACGCGATGGCCGGCGTGATCAATTTCATCCTCAAGAAGTCGGTCGATGGGACCATCTTCGACTACCGCTACGGCGACACCGAACGCGGCGGCGGCGAGTCGCACCGGCTGACCGTGACCACCGGCTTCGAACGCGGCGATTTCAGCGGCATCGTCGGTGTGGAGTTGCTCGACAAGCGTCCGCTGTGGGGCTACGAGCGCCGCAACCAGGATTCCACGCTGGACTCCCCGCTGGCGCGCCGCCAGCTGCCGCGCCTGACCGCGCAGATCCTCAACTGGGAAGACGACACCAACATCGCGCCGGCCGACGGATGCGCGGCCATGGCGGGCTTGAACGAGGGCACGACCGTGCTGGCCGACGACCGTTTCGGCGAGCCTTACTGCGGCAGCGAGCGCGCCATCGCGTATCGCACGATCACCAACGAGCGCAAGGGCGGCAACGTCTTCGGTGCGTTCGAGTACCGCATTTCCGACACGCTCTCCTGGTTCGCCGATACGCAGTTCGGCCACCAGACGGTCCGGCTGCTGACCGGCACCAACGGCAACGACGTGGCGAGCGACCACATGGGCTGGGAATTCCACGACCCGGCGTCGACCAACAACTACCGCGACAAGGTGTTCTACAACGCGCTCACCGATCAGCGCGAGATCTGGACGCGCCAGTTCACGCCCGAGGAAATCGGCGGCCTGCGCAACCGCATGAACACCACCGTGCAGAAGACATTCGCGCTGTCCACCGGCTTCAAGGGCCAGTTCGGCGAGGACTGGAACTGGGAAGGCGCCTACAACCACTCGCAGTACAAGGCCGACGTGGAGATGCCGCGCATCAAGGCCGACGCGGCCAATCGCCTGTTCCTCGGCGAACGGCTGGGCTACACCAGCCGGGGCTATGCGATCTACGCGCCCGACCCGACCCGCCTGTTCACCCCACTGACACCGGCCGAATTCGCGTCCATCTCGACCATGTCCACGTTCCGTCCCGTGGCCAAGAACGACAACCTCAGTTTCACCGTCGACACGACGTCGCTGTTCACGCTGCCGGCCGGCGACGTGGGCTTCGCCGGCGCGATCGAATACGGCAGCCAGTCCTATCGCATCAATCCCGATCCGCTGGCGCTGACCGAGGACGCCTATTACGGCCCGCGCTACGGCGACGGCCGCGGCGACCGCGACCGCTGGAGCGTGGCCGGCGAGGTGCGCCTGCCGCTGCTGTCGACGCTGGAGGCCAGCCTGGCCAGCCGTTACGACCGCTACGAATACGGCAACAAGAATCCCGGCAAGTTCACCTACAGCGCGGGCCTGGAATGGCGCCCGCTGGACACGCTGCTGGTGCGTGGTTCGTACGGCACCGGCTTCCGCGCGCCGGACATGCATTACCTCTTCGCTGGCAACGACTACTACCGCACGCGCTTCGCGACCGACTACTACGATTGCCGCACCGCCGAACCGGACGCCACCAACGACTACTGCTACGACGACGGCAGCTACGACGTCAGCACGTTTGACGTCTACAGCGGCAACATGGACCTCAACGTAGAGACCAGCAAGTCGTTCTCCGCCGGCTTCGTGTGGTCGCCGTTCAGCGGCTTCGACCTGTCGATGGACTACTACAAGATCAAGGTGATGAACCAGGTGCAGACGCAGGATCGCGAGCGCATCCGTCGCGATGAGGCGAACTGCCGCCTGGGCGTCACCGACAGCGGCACGCCGGTCGACATCAACTCGGCCACCTGCCAGGACGCGATCGCCCGCGTCATCCGCGACAGCGATGGCGTGATCACCAGCGTGCGCTTCAGCCCGATCAACATCGCCAGCGAAGAGACCTCGGGCATCGACACCAGCGTCAGCTACCGCCTGCAGACGGCGCAGGCCGGCGACTTCCGCTTCACCGGCAGCTACACCTGGGTGCATCGCCACGAGAGCCAGCAGTACCCGGGCGACCCGACGCTCGACATGCTGAACTACGAGACCTACAGCCCCGCCCTGCCGCGCCGGAAGGGCAACCTGGGCGTGAGCTGGGACAAGGATGCGTTCGGCGCCAGCCTGTTCGGCAACTACCTGGGGCGCGTGCCGAACTACGCCGACGATGCCTGGATGCCCGAGTCGTGGCGCTTCAATGCCGGCGCGCGCTACGACATCAACGATCACCTGCGCATCTCGCTGACCGTCAACAACCTGCTCGACAAGATGCCGCCGAAGGATCCGACCTGGTCGAACTATCCGTATTACGACACGGCGTGGTTCGACAGCGTGGGGCGTGCCTACTTCCTGCAGGTGACGTGGAAGCTGGGCGGCGAAGCGCTCTGAGCCTCGG
This sequence comes from Pseudoxanthomonas sp. GW835-FHT14C01, assembly GCF_058793715.1. Classification (NCBI taxonomy): domain Bacteria; kingdom Pseudomonadati; phylum Pseudomonadota; class Gammaproteobacteria; order Lysobacterales; family Lysobacteraceae; genus Pseudoxanthomonas; species Pseudoxanthomonas sp. GW835-FHT14C01. Next base: position 1,300,098 of record NZ_JBXAGB010000001.1, on the reverse strand, counting down.
ATCGCTGCGTTCCGGGAAAAGCCCGCCTTAAGGCGGGCTTTTTTCTTCCGGGTGCGCTGCGGGCGCGGGCAACGTGGACACCATTCCCGTCATGCCGCCGCAGGCCGGGATCCATTCCGCCTTCGGTCCGGCGCGGCAGGAGCCTCCTCTGCGATACACGCGTGCGAACGAGGCAGGATCAAGATGGATCCCCATCCCCGCGCGTTCGCGGGGACGACGGCGCTTCGGTTCAGGCGTGCCGGATGCGCGGCATCGACCCGCACCTCACACCGTGCCGCGATTCTTCCCCTGCCACGGCCGGTACCATGCACGGATCGCGGCCATGTCGGTCTCCATGTCGCCGGTCGGGTAGTACACGTCGCCGATGCCGATGATCTTCTCGGGATAATGGAAGTACGCCATCAGGATCGGCACCTGCGCCTGCTGCGCGATCTTCAGGAAGCCGCCCTTCCACTTGTCCACGCGCTTGCGCGTACCTTCCGGCGTCAGCGCGAACCACATCCTGTCCGACGTGCGGATCATGCGGACCGCCTGCTCGACCGTGCCCTGTGGCGAGCTGCGGTCGACCGGCACCACGCCCAGTTTGCGCAGCAGCGGAGACAATGGCCACCAGAACAACTGCGCCTTGCCGAGCACGCGCACCTGGAAGCCCATCGCGATCTTCGCCGCCATGCCCCAGATGCCGTCCCAGTTGGACGAATGCGGCGCGACGATCATCACCAGCTTGGGCAGATCCGGCAGCGTGCCCTCGATCCGCCAGCCGAATGTCCGCAGGAAGGTGCGCCCCATCCAGCGGGTGAAGCGGTTGGGGGGCACCTGCGGCATATTGGGCGGGATGCGCGGAACGATGTCGTGGCTCAAACGGTTACTCCCATTGGTTCTTCTGCGAACGGCCACGCTTGACCTGGCTGCGCTCGCGCTTGGCATCCAGACGACGCGCCTTGGCCGCACGCGATGGCTTGGTGGCGACGCGCTTCTTCGGCACGACCAGGGCGGCGGCGATGATCGCGGCCAGGCGTTCGCGCGCGTCCTGGCGATTGCGGTCCTGGGTGCGGAAGCGCTGCGCATCGATAACCAGCACGCCCTGGTCGGTCAGGCGGCGATCGCGCTTGGCCAGCAGGCGCTCGCGCAGCGGCTCCGGCAGCGACGGCGACCCGGCCACGTCGAAGCGCAGTTCCACCGCCGTCGCCACCTTGTTGACGTTCTGGCCGCCCGCGCCGCTCGCGCGCACGAAGCGCTCGACCAGTTCGTCGTCCGGAATCGCCAGCGTGGGCGTGATCTCGAGTGCGGTACTCCCCATGCGGCGGATTGTAGTCAGGATGCGCGGCCGTTCGTAGCGCAGCGCCGCAGGATAGGCGCCAGTTAACGCCAGATTTACTCCCCGGCAGGCACCCTGTGCCCCCGTTCCACGCCACCCGCACCGCATGATTCCTGCTTCGCTGACCGCGGCCCGCCGGCTTTGCCGCCTCGTCCTCGTCACCGCCGCGCTGGCCTGCGCCAGCCCTGCATTCGCGGCCGAGCCCACCGACGCCGACATCGACCGCCTGTTGAAGGCGTCGCGCGCCGAGAGCCTCCTGGCCGGCGTGGTGCCGCAGATGGAAGCCGTGCAGCAGCAGGAGTTCGACAAGCATTTCGCCGGCCAGACGATGACCGAGGAACAGAAGGCCGAAGTCGCCCGCATCCAGGCCAAGACCCAGGAAATCGTGCGCAAGGCGCTGTCGTGGGAACAGATGCGCCCGGTCTACCTGGACGTCTACAAGAAGACATACACTCGCGAAGACGTGCGTGCGATCACCAAGTTCTACGAGAGCGCGGCCGGCCAGCGCATGCTCGACAAGAACCCGGCGCTGATGCAGAACATCATGAGTGCGGTGCAACAGAAGATGGTGCCGATGCTGGAAGAACTGCAGGGCGAGATCAAGAACATCCCGGTCACCCCGCCCCCGCCGGTCTCGCCGCCACAGAAGCGGCGCCGTACGCGCTGAACCCTGGCACGTCTTTATGGTGTGGGAGCGACGTAAGTCGCGATGATCCACCGGTAACGCTTCATCGCGACTTACGTCGCTCCCCATCAGACTGCGCGACAGCTCACGCTCGCCTCAGAGCACCAGCTGGTCTCGCGGCGGCAAGCGCCAGTCGATGGGCGCCTGACCGCGTTGCGCGAGGTACTGGTTGGTCGCGCTGAAATGCCCGCATCCCAGGAAGCCGCGATGCGCCGACAACGGCGACGGATGCGGCGCGCGCAGCACGCGGTGGCGGCGCGTGTCGATCACCTTGCCCTTGGCCTGCGCATAGCTGCCCCACAGCAGGAACACCAGCCCTTCGCGCTCGCGCGCGAGCGTCTCGATGGCGTGGTCGGTGAAGCCTTCCCAGCCCTTGCCCTGGTGCGCGCCCGCGCGACCGTCCTCGACCGTCAGCACGGCGTTGAGCAGCAGCACGCCCTGTCGCGCCCACGGCAGAAGGCAGCCGTGGTCCGGCGGCGCGATCCCGAGATCGGCGTTGATTTCCTTGTAGATGTTGAGCAGCGATGGCGGCACCGGCACGCCCGGCAGCACCGAGAAGCACAGGCCATGCGCCTGGCCCGGCCCGTGGTACGGGTCCTGGCCGAGGATCACCACCTTCACGTCATCGAACGGCGTGGCGTCGAACGCCGCGAAGATCTGCGGCCCGGGCGGATAGATCCGCGCGCCGGCGGCCTTGCGCTGGCGCAGGAACGCCGACAGCTCGCGCATGTCCGGCCGCTGCAGCCAGTCGCCGATGCGCGCTTTCCACGAAGGTTCCAGCCTGACGCGGTCGTCGTCCGTCATGCGCTCAGACCAGACTGCGCGTTTCGTCCATGCGCGCCAGGCGCAACTGGAACAGCACCTTGGTCACCAGCAGGCGCTCGGCGATCGGCTTCAGCACCAGATCGTTGGCGCCGGCCTGGAGCAACTCGGCCTGGTTGTCGCGGTTGCTGTCGCCGGTCATCACCAGGATCGGCAAGCGTCGCTTGCCGTAGGCGAAATCCACGCGGATGCGCTGCACGATGTCGCGCCCACTCAGCTCGCCCTTCAGGATCACGTCGGTCAGCACCAGGTCGAACTTGTGCGTGGACAGGCCCAGCGACTCGGCGGTGAGCAGCGCGAACGCGTCCTCGGCCTTCATCACATGCACCACGTTGAGCGCCTGCCGCTCCAGCATGCGCTTGGTGGTCTCGGCGACGACGCGGCTGTCCTCGATGTAGAGGATGGTGGCGCCGACCACCGGCTCGGGCTGCACGTAGCCGCGGATGAAGGTCGCCAGGGCTTCGTGGCCCAGCGCCTTGTCGAAATAGTCGGTGACGAATTCGGTGAAGCGGCGCTCTTCCAGGTGCTGCTGCGCATCGCCGGACACGACGATCACCGGCACGTACGCCTGCCCCGCCGCTTCGCGCACGCTGCGCGCGATCTCCATGCCGTCGCCGTCGGGCAGTGCCAGCGCGGTGGTGACCAGATGCACTTCGCCGGCCACCAATGCGTCGCGCGCTTCGGCGATGCTGGCGCAGCCGATCACCTGCACCCCCGGCAACTCGCGCTGCAGGACATCGGCAATCAGCTTGCGGACCAGCTTCGACCCGTCCACCACCATCACGCGGGGCGCGTCGCTGATCAGATGCCGGAGCTCTTGGGCCATGAAGATGCAGGGTCGTCAGGTGGCAGTCGGGCGAGTCTGACGCAAGAAGTGGCCGGTCACCAGCCATGCGCCCAGCCAGCCGACCACCGTGGCCGCCAGCACGACGGCCGCGGCGGCGACGGGGTCCAGCCCCACCAGCGAGAACGGACTGCCGTAGCTGCGCGCAAGCGCGGCCAGCGGCGCGCGCAACGCCATCGCCGCCAGCGTCAGCAGGCCGAGCGCCAGCGCACCTGCGGCCAGGCCGTACCACGCGCCGAGATAGATGAAGGGCTGGCGGATGAAGCCGTCGCTCGCACCCAGCAACTGCAGCACGCCGATTTCCTCGCGCCGCGACTGGATGTCCAGGCGTACGGTGTTGCCGACCACCAGCAGCGCGCCCAGCCCGAACAGTACCGCGAGCACCCAGACCAGCCGTTTGCCGAAGCCCATCCAGCCGGCCAGGCGTTCGCGCCAGGCGGCGTCGTGCTGCAGCAGGTCGGTTTCCGGCAGCGCCTCGAGCGCGGCGATCAGCCCTACTTCGTCGCCGTCCGGCACCACCACCAGCAGGCTGGGCAGCGGATTGCCGTCCAGCAGATCCAGCGAACCCGCCAGGCCGCTGCGTTCGCGGAATTCGGCCAGCCCCTGCTCGGGCGTGCGCAGTTCGACGCGCGCGACGTCGCTGCGGGCGCGCAACGATTCCGCCAGCGCCTGCGCGCGCGCGACCGGCGTGTCCGGCGTCAGGAACAGATCGATCTCGCGCGACTGCTGCACGTCGCCGGCGAAATGGCCGACGTTCTGCAACGCCAGCCAAAGCCCCAGCGGCAGCACGAAGGCCACCGCCATCACGCCGATCGTCAGCAGCGTGGCCCATGGGCGACGCACCGTGCGGCCGAGGCTGGAAACGAAACTGTAGAGATGCTGGTCCAGCCAGATGCCGAACCCGGAGCGCGCCTGCGCGCGGCTGTTCTTCGCGTCGCTCATTCGGCCAGGTCCGCCGGGGAAATGTCGTCGACCAGCTTGCCGTGGTCGAGGATCAGCACGCGCTTCTTCATGCGCTTGAGCAGCGACAGGTCGTGGCTGACCACCAGCACGCTGGTGCCGCGCTCGGGCATGGACGCGAACAGCGACATGATCTCCGCCGCCAGCGTCGGATCGAGGTTGCCGGTCGGCTCGTCCGCCACCAGCAGGCGCGGTTCGGCGACGATGGCGCGCGCGATGCCGACGCGCTGCTGCTCGCCGGCGGACAGTTGCGTGGGCAGTGCGTTCTCGCGATGGCCCAAACCCAGGCGCGCCAGCACTTCGCGCACGCGCTTGCCGATGTCGCCGCGACGGTCGCCGCGCAGGATCAGCGGCAGCGAGACGTTCTCCATCACCGTGCGGTCGGTGAGCAGGCGATGGTCCTGGTAAACCGCGCCCACCTCGCGGCGATGCAGCGGGATGCGTCCTCCGCGCACTTTCAGCAGGTTCCGCCCCCCGAACACCACCGCGCCGCGGCTGGGTCGCTCGCTCAGGTGGATCAGTTTCAGCAGCGTGCTCTTGCCGGCGCCGGAGTGGCCGGTGACGAACAGCATTTCGCCCTCGGCCACCTCGAAGCTGACGTCCTCCAGCGCCGCGTGGCCGCCGGGGTACTGCTTGCTGACGTTTTCGAATCGAAGGACGCTCATGTGCGTCGATTATGCCGGAGCGGTCGAGACGCTGGCGATGGCGCGCGGCAAAGAAAAAGCCGGGACAGGCCCGGCTTCTCCTCGGTTACCGCGACGGCGCGGCTCAGCCGCCGGACACCAGCGAGCGGATCTTGCGGCCCAGCCTGGTCAGGAAGCCCGCGTTGTCGTCGACGGGCTTCGGCGCAGCCGCCGGTTTCGCGGCGACCGGCGCGGCGTTCGCCACGGCGCCCTCCGCACTCTCCAGCGGACGGCCATGGCGACGGCGACGGCGCTTGCGTGGCTTGCGCTCGCCATCCGGCAGCGCTGCGGCGACGTCCGTGCGCGCTTCCTCGCTCGCCGGGCGCGGCGCCTGCGGCTTGGGGGCCTCGCCTTCGGGGCGAGGCGCACGCGGCGGACGCGGCTTGCCGTCGGCCGAACGTGGCCCTTCGCGACGACCACCCTCACGGCGTCCGCCGTCGCGACGACCGGCACCGCTGGAGCCGCCGGGCTTGCGGCCACCGCCACGACGTTCTTCGTCGGCGGCTTTCTGCTCGCGCGCCTCGCGGAAGATCTGGCTGACGCTTTCTTCTTCGTCGTCGCCCTCGCCCACTGCAGGCTTCGGACGTTCCGGACGCGGCAGCGCCGTCAGCAGTTCCGCGGTGACCGGCTCGGACGGGATCTTCTGCTCGATGTAGGCCTCGATGTCGGGCAGCGACATCGCATAGCGCTCGCAAGCGAAGCTGATCGCATCGCCCTCGGCGCCGAGGCGCGCGGTACGGCCGATGCGGTGCACGTAGTCCTCGGCATCGAACGGCAGGTCGTAGTTGAACACGTGCGACACGCCATCGATGTGCAGGCCGCGTGCGGCCACGTCGGTGGCCACCAGCAGTTCCAGCTGGCCGGCCTGGAAGCGCTTCAGCAACGATTCGCGCTTCTTCTGAGGCACGTCGCCGGACAGCACGCCGACGCGATAGCCGGCGCGTTCAAGCGCGCGCGCGACGCGTTCGACGAACGCCTTGGTGTTGACGAACACCATCGTGCGCGCGCCTTCGCTGCGCGACAGCAGGCCGATCAGCAGCGGGATCTTCTCTTCGTCGGCCGGGTAGTACAGCTTCTGCCGCACCTTGGCCGCGGTGATGAACTCGGTCTCCACGACGAGCTTTTCCGGCTCGTTCATGTGCTCGTAGGCCAGCTCCAGCACGCGGTGCGACAGCGTGGCCGAGAACAGCAGCGTCTGCCGGGTGGTGCGCTCGGGCATGCGGCGCAGCAGGAAGCGGATGTCCTTGATGAAGCCGAGGTCGAACATGCGGTCGGCTTCGTCCAGCACGCACATCTCGCACGCATGCAGGCTGACCACCTTGTGCTGCTTGACGTAGTCGATCAGGCGGCCCGGGGTGGCGATGATGACGTCGACGCCCTTCTGCAGGATCTCGCGCTGCTTGTCGTAGTCCACGCCGCCGTAGACCAGGGCGAAGCGCAGGCCGAGGTCGGCGCCGAACTTCACGGCGTCCTTGTGGATCTGGATGGCCAGCTCGCGGGTGGGCGCCAGGATCAGCGCACGCGGATCCTCGGGCTTGCGCTCGGCCAGCGCCGGGCGGCTCAGCAGGCGGTTCATCACCGCGACCAGGAAGGCCAGCGTCTTGCCGGTGCCGGTCTGCGCCTGGCCGGCGACGTCGCGGCCCGCCAGGGCGACCGGCAGCGTCATCGCCTGGATCGGCGTACAACGGGAGAAACCTGCGCCTTCCAGCCCGGCGAGCAGCGCCGGATGCAGATCGAACGAGGAGAACGTGATGTCGGTTAACGGTTTGTCGCTCATGCCTTCTTCTTTGCGTCGCTGTGTTCCGCGCGCGTCTCTTATGAATGCGGTGGGTGTGCTTGCAACGGCCTGACCGGCGTCGCACACTGCGCCCCCTGTGCCGGGTTGCGCGACCACCTGGGAACCCTTGAATAAGGTCGCGGAACGCCCCAGTTTACCCCAATCGTGGTGGCCGTCCCGGCCCGAACCCGTCCGCGCCCTTCCGCGGACCCCGCAGGAGATCCCCGTGAGCGACAAAGTGACCCACGTCGGCGATGCCGATTTCGATGCTGCCGTGCTGCAGTCCGGCGAGCCGGTGCTGGTGGACTTCTGGGCCGAATGGTGCGGCCCCTGCAAGATGATTTCGCCGGTCCTCGACGAACTGGCCGAGACCTACGGCGGCAAGCTGAAGGTCGCCAAGGTCAACGTGGACGAGAACCGCGCCACCGCCATCAAGTACCACGTGCGTTCGATCCCGATGCTGCTGCTGTTCAAGGACGGCCAGATCCAGGCCACCCAGATCGGTGCCGTCGGCAAGGGCCAGCTGACCCAGATGATCGACAAGGCCCTGGGCTCCCAGGCCGCCTGATTCCCTCGCCCCGCCCCCGCCGACGCGGGGGCGCAGGCTGAATCCGCTTGAACCCGCCGCTCCCAGCGGCTTGCCGCCACCCCGGACCCGGTGATAGTGTCGGCCCCGAAATCCGGCGCAGGGGATGCGCCGCACCCATCTGAATACCCACTCTTCACTTCACCCCGCCGCCGCAACGCCGGCGCTCGCCACCTAGCGAGGATTCGCACCTTGTCCGACAGCAGCAACGAAACCGGCGCTCCCGCCGAGAAGCGCGTGCGCAAAGCCCGTGTACCGAAAACCCCGTCCGCCGACGCCGGCGCACCGGCCGAGCGCGCGCCCGACGTGGCACCGCAGCTCCCGCTGCCGCCCCCCGTCGCCGCCGAACGCCCCCCCGCCCCGGCCCCCGCGGCGCCCGCACCCTCCCATGAGGGCGGCGGCGCCGACACGCCCGCCCCTCAGGCGCAGGGCGGCGGACAGCAGCAGGACGGCGGCGAGCGCGACGGCAACCGCTTCAATAACAACAACCGCCGCGACCGCTTCCGCAATCGCCGCGAGCGCAACCGCGATCGGCAGGGCCACGACGGCATGCCGCAGGACGGCAATGGCGGCGGTCAGGAAAACTTCGCGCCGCGCGTGATGCCGAACGTGCCGGAAGGCTTCCCGCAGTACTCGCTGGGCGACCTCAAGCGCATGCCCGCGCCCAAGCTGCTGGACATCGCCGAGCAGCTGAACATCCAGGAAGGCGTGGCCCGCGCGCGCAAGCAGGATGTGATCTTCGCGTTGCTGAAGGTGCTGACCCGCCACGGTGAAGGCGTCGCCGCCGACGGCGTGCTGGAAATCCTGCCGGACGGCTTCGGCTTCCTCCGCGCGGCCGAGGCCAGCTATCTGGCCGGTCCGGACGACGTGTACATCAGCCCCAGCCAGATTCGCCGCTTCAACCTGCGCACCGGCGACCACCTGGCCGGCCGCATCCGCTGGCCGAAGGACGGCGAACGCTACTTCGCGCTGTCGACCATCGACACCATCAATGGCGAGCCGCTGGAAGCGTCGAAGAACAAGGTGCTGTTCGAGAACCTGACACCCCTGTTCCCGCGCCGCCGCTTCACCCTGGAGCGCGGCAACGGTTCGTCGGAAGACATCGCCGGCCGCATCCTCGACCTGATGGCGCCGCAGGGCAAGGGCCAGCGCGCCCTGATTGTGTCGCCGCCTAAGGCCGGCAAGACGATCATGATGCAGCAGATCGCCACCGCCATCACGACCAACCACCCCGACGTGCACCTGATCGTGCTGCTGGTGGACGAGCGTCCGGAAGAAGTGACCGAAATGCAGCGCACCGTGCGCGGCGAGGTGGTCAGCTCAACCTTCGACGAGCCCGCCGCGCGCCACGTGCAGGTTGCCGAGATGGTGATCGAGCGCGCCAAGCGCCTGGTCGAGCACAAGAAGGACGTGGTGATCATGCTGGACTCGATCACCCGCCTGGCCCGCGCCTACAACAACGTCGTGCCCAGTTCCGGCAAGGTGCTGACCGGCGGCGTGGACGCCAACGCCCTGCACCGTCCGAAGCGCTTCTTCGGCGCCGCACGCAACGTGGAGGAAGGCGGCTCGCTGACCATCATCGCCACCGCGCTGGTCGAGACCGGCAGCAAGATGGACGAGGTGATCTACGAAGAGTTCAAGGGCACCGGCAACAGCGAAGTGCACCTCAACCGTCGCATCACCGAGAAGCGCGTCTACCCGGCCATCGACATCAACCGCTCCGGCACGCGCCGCGAGGACCTGCTGATCGAGCCGGAGCTGCTGCAGAAGATCTGGATCCTCCGCAAGCTGCTGCACCCGATGGACGAGATCGCGGCGATGGAGTTCCTGCTGGACAAGATGAAGAACACCAAGTCGAACGACGAGTTCTTCAGTTCGATGAAGCGCTGATCCGGCGAAGGAAAGAAAAACGCCCGGCATTGCGGGGCGTTTTTCTTGTTCCGCTGCGCGGGGATCCACAGGAATCGGTGGGTCAAAGCAGCTTGCCCACCACGTCCTCCTTCAGCGCCAGGGTGGAGTCCAACGGCAGCACGCGCGGATCGACCTGCACGGTGCCGGGCGGCAACGTCGTCTGGTTCTGGATCGACCATGGTCGCGTCGCCATGGGCCAGCCCATGTGCCGATATTCCGTGTCGCCACCGCGGACATCGCGCGGCCAGAACGTCACAAGCACATGGACATCGCGCGGATATCGGGCAACGCCGCCCTGCCGCGAGCCGGCAACGAATGTCCAGCGCCGCGCCGCCTCCAGGCTGGCCTGCCCGAAACGCTCGCGCCACTTGCCACGGATCTGTTCATCCTTGATGTGGGTCAGCAAGGCCGCTTCTTTGACGGTGGCCTTCGCCACGCCGCCGTTCCCGTCCATCTCCAGCTCAAGCAGCACGCGTGCGCCCGCGCGGGCCTCGAGCAGGACACGTGGATACTCCGGAGATGCCGCGCCCGGCGTGAGCATGGGTGCGCCGAACCAGGCTTCGGTCAGGCGCAAGCCATAACCTTGCCCGAGGGGAACCGCCTCCAGCGTCAGCCTCGCATGCGTATCCCCTTCGATCGGCCGGGCCTCAGCGTCAGGTGCCGCGAACTGCCATCTGCTGACGCTGGTCGCAACCTGGGTGGCGACGGCAGCGCTTACCCCGGGGTCGGGCTTGAACTGCGTCACTTTCCCATCGGCGGTGAGGTGCAGCGTGCCCGCAACTTCCAAGCGCACGGCAGCCTCTTTCTGCTGGCCGATCGCCTGGCTGCCCAGACAGGCCAACGCCGCCCCCAAAACTACGCCTCTCAACATGCCCGCCCTTGTGTGTGGTGTGTACGAAAGAGGCGCATACGTCAGACACCGTCCAGCGGCGTCAACAGCTTCGGGCCGCTGCTCGCACCGGCCAGGTGTATGCCGCCTTCGGCCAGCGTATCCGGGGAGAAGCCGGGACGGTCTTCGTCCGGCGCCCAGGCCGGGCGCGTACGCGGTCCTGGAATGTAAACCTCCCATTTTCCATAGCGCAGCCGCTCACTGCCCTGGAACGAGAAGTCCACGGGAACACGCACCAGCCAGTGAGGCTGGCCCGCCTGCTCGCCAGCGGTGGGCGGGACGAACGTCCACTTGCGTGCTGCCTGCATCGCCGCATCCGCGAACCGCTGGCGGTAATGCGACATCTGCTCCTCGCTGCCGATGATGCGCAGGTTGACCTGCTCGGTGGCCACGTCGCCCACGGTGCCGTCACGCTCTACCCGGACCAGCAGGTACGCGATGCCTTGCGCACCACTTTGCGCAGGACCGACCGGGTAGCGTGGCGGGGTCATTACGTTGCCGCTGACCTGTTCGTTGGCGGGTACCGCCTTGCCGTCGCTGAAATCCGCACCCCGGATTGACACGCGCATCTGGCCATCGCCGATCGACGTGCCGACCAGCCGCGCGCTCATCTGCGTCACCGCCCGTCGTGCGACACCATCGACCAACGTCGGCTCGAACTGCCAGGCCATGACATTGCGGTCGACAAAGTCCGCGATGCCCTTGGGCAGTTTGTCCCGCTCATCCAGCACCACCTTCTCGACGCCGCCATCGGTGGCGATATGGATGGTTCCGGTCACCCGGAGGCTCGCCTCGGTCTGCTTGCGGACGGCCCCTGGCCCCTGCGCACCCGCGCCTTGCGTCACGACCAGGGCGGCCAGCAAGGCCAGCGCACGCCATACGATTCCCTGCTTCATCACGCTCTCCCTTTTCCATGGAAGCGGCCCATGCCGGGCGCGTCGCCCGCATACTATCGCCACGAGGTGATGCATGCACGGTAGTGGTCTGGAGTTGGCGCTGGTGTTCCTGCTGGCCGCGGTGATCGCGGTGCCGGTGTTCAAGCGCTTCGGGTTGGGCGCGGTGCTGGCCTATCTGGTGGCCGGCGTGGTGCTGGGGCCGGACGGGCTGGCGCTGGTGCGGGACGCGGACCGCATCCTCAATGCGGCCGAGATCGGCGTGGTGATGATGCTGTTCGTCATCGGCCTGGAACTGTCGCCATCGCGATTGCGGGTGATGCGCAAGCCCGTGTTCGGCGCCGGCGGCCTGCAGGTGCTGTTGAGTGCGCTGGCGCTGGGCGGGATCGCACTGGCGTTCGATCACCATTGGAAGACCGCGCTGGTGATCGGCCTGGGACTGGCGTTGTCGTCCACCGCCGTCAGCCTGCAGCTCCTGTCCGAGCACAAGGAGCTGACCAGCGAGCACGGCCGGCTCGGCTTCGCGATCCTGCTGTTCCAGGATCTGGTGGCGATTCCGTTGCTCGCCGCCATCCCGCTGCTCGGCGGTGCCAAGAACGAAACGCTGACCTGGACGATGGTGCTGCATGCCGTCGGCGCCATCGCGATCGTGATCCTCGGTGGCCGGCTGGTGCTGCGGCAACTGTTCCGCATCGTGGCGCGCACGCGCATGCCGGAGGTGTTCACCGCCACTGCGCTGCTGGTGGTGCTGGGCATCGCCTGGTTCATGCAACTGGCGGGACTGAGCGCCGGTCTCGGTGCGTTCCTGGCCGGCGTGCTGCTGTCCGACTCGGAGTTCCGCCACGAACTGGAATCCCAGATCGATCCGTTCAAGGGCCTGCTGCTGGGCCTGTTCTTCATCGCCGTCGGCATGGACATCGATCTGGATGCGGTGGTGAAGGCGCCGGAACTGGTCGCGACGGGCGTCGCGGCGTTGCTGGCGGTGAAGTTCGCGCTGCTGTTCGGCATCGGTCGCTGGCCGGGGCGACTGGATCCGCGCGGCGCGCTGATGCTGGCGGGGACGTTGTGGCTGGGCGGCGAATTCGCCTTCGTCGTCTTCAGCGAAGCCGCACGCGTCAACCTGATGGACGCCGAACTGCGCAACCAGTTGAGCGCCATCGTCGGCGTGTCGATGGCGCTGACGCCGTTGCTGCTGCTGGGCCTGCACCGCCTGCTGGCGGACGTGAAGCACACGCCTGCCGTGGCGCCGCGCGCGTTCGACGATATCCCGGACGAGCAACCGCAGGTGCTGATCGCCGGCATGGGCCGGTTCGGCCAGATCGTCGCGCGCCTGCTTACCGCGCAGCGCATTTCCTTCGTCGCGCTGGAGCACAGCCCGGACACCGTCGACACGCTGCGGCGGTTCGGCAACATCCGGTTGTACTACGGCGACCCGACGCGACCGGACCTGCTGCGATCGGCCGGCGCGCAGCATGTGAAGGTGTTCGTGATCGCGATGGACGATCCCGACACCAACATCAAGGCGACGCGCCTGATCCGCCGCATGTATCCGGAGGCGCGCGTGCTGGCGCGCGCGCGCAACCGCCAGCATGCGTGGCGGCTGATGGACCTGAGTGCGGAGGCCTATCGCGAGACGCTGGGCTCGAGCCTGGAGATGGCGCAACAGGTACTCGTGGAACTCGGCCTGCCCCCGGAAACCGCGGCGGAACACACCCGACGCTTCCGCCAGCACGACGAGAAGCTGTTGCGTGCGCAGTACCTGGTGTACGACGACGATGGCGCGGTCATCCAGACCGCACGCGCCGCCGTCAGCGACCTGGAAAAACTGTTCGAAGCCGACGCGACCGGCGAGGACGTGCCGCCGGCGCGTTAACCGCGGTCGCGCAGGAAGCGCGCCATCGAGGCACCGGCACCCGGCGTGGCGGGCACGAATTCCGCCGCCACGTCGATGAAGCCGCGCATCACCGCGATCTCGCGCGGCGTGCGGTTGAGCGTATCGCGCAGCTCCGGATCCGCACCCGCCCGCAGCAGCCGGCTGACCACGCGCAGCAGGCCGTGCAGCGCCGCCAGGTGCAGCGGACCGAAGCCGCGCGGATCCTGCACGTCCAGCGAAACGCCTTCGTCGAGCAGACGCTCCAGGCCCGCCAGCACGACGTCCTCGTCGCAGGCGGTGCCCGGCTCGGCGCGTGCGCCGAGCAGCAGCAGGACCGGCGTCACCGCACCGGCGGCGACCTGCTCGGATTCCGCACCGGACAGCAACAGCGTGTCGAGCAACGCCACCAGCCGCGGCTTCTCGCGGGCAGTGAATCCGTAGAGCGCGGCGCAGTGCAACGGCGTGAGTCCCTGCGCATCGCCGGCATGCACGTTGGCGCCCGCGGTGATCAGCCGTGCGGCGATCTCGGGCAGGCCGAGCGCAGCCGCCAGCATCAGCACGGTGACGCCTCCGGGCAGGCGATGTTCGATGTCCGCACCTGCGGCGAGCAGGGCGCCGACGATCTCGACCTGGCGCATGCTCACCGCCGCCGACAGCGGCGTGGCGCCGGTGTTGGCCGCGCGCTGCGGATCGGCGCCGCGCGCCAGCAACAGTTCGACGGTGGTGGCGGAGCCGCCACCCGCCGCGCGCAGCAGGGCCGTGCAACCCTGGGCATCGGGGGAATCGACATCGAAGCCGAGATCCAGCAGCCGGCGCACCGCATCGCGATCGCCGGCCATGGCCGCCGCCGGCAGATCGGCCGGACGCAGCGCGCGGCGCGGCAGCGACCAGATGCGCCAGTCGAGCCAGTCGGCGAGGTCGCGCCGGCCGCAGGCCAGCGCCACGCCCAGCGGCGTCTGGCCGTCGGCGGCGCGCGCGTCGGGCGAGGCGCCTTTCGCGATCAGCTGCTTCAGCGCCGTCTCGCGACCGAGCACCGCCGCCAGGTGCAGCGCCGTCATGCCATGACTGTCGCGCGCTTCGCGGTCCACGCCGATGTCGAGCAGGCGGTCGAGCACGCGCTGCCATCCCAGCCGGACCGCCAGCGACAATGCCGGATCGCCTTGCGGCGAGGATGCGAACGGATCGGCGCCTCGCTCCAGCAGGTCCAGCGCGCAGGATTCCAGCGCGCGCGCGGCTTGGTCGTCCGCCGCACAGGCGGCCATGAAACGCGCCAGCCCGCCCGCGCCCGCCGGGGCGACGCCGCGCGCCAGCAGGGTCGCCAGGGCCGGCTGTCCGGCCGGGCCCTGCGCGAGCAGGGCGAACAGCAGGGTGTCGCCGGCCGCATTGCGGCTCTCCGCGTCGGCCCCGTGGCGCAGCAACCACGACAACCGCGCCGGACGATGCATGTCGGTGTCGTGCAGCAGCGCACCGAGTTCCTCGCGCGAGCTCAGGCGCGCGAGCGCATCCAGCCCGTCGAACTGTCCGCTGGCCAATCCGTCGCGCAGCAGTGCGACGGGCGCGCGGTCGGGCGGGGTCTCGTCGTCCGCCGCCGCCACGGCCGTCGGCAGCGCGTAACCGGGATCGAGGGCGGAGACCAGCGCCCAGCGCCCGGCTTCCGCGGCCACGTCGACCGCACGGCGGTCCTGCGCGTCGGCCAGGGCGGGATCCACGCCCCAGTCCAGCAGCCGGCGCACCAGCGCGGGCGACGCGTGCTCCGCCGTACAGGCCAGCCCGAGCGCACTGCGGCGCTCGGCATCCACCGCATGACGGTCGGCACCGGCATCGGCCAGTTTCTCCAGCACGGACAGGTGCGCGCCGCGCGCCGCCTCCAGCCACGGCGTGCGTTGCTGGGCGTCGCGCGCATGCACGTCGGCGCCGGCGGACAGCAGGGTGGTGGCGATCTCCGCGTGGCCGGCGAACGCGGCCTCGTGCAGCGCACTGCGGCGCTGCGCGTCGCGTGCATCGACCTTGGCCTTGTGCTTGAGCAGCAGCTGGACGCCGGCGGGATCGTCTTCTTCCGTCGACGCGGCCGCCAGCAGTACCGGCTGCCCGCCCTGCGGATCGGGCCGCGCGCCGCGCTCGAGCAGGAACTTCGCCAGCCGCCAGTTGCCGGCCACACAGGCGACGCCCAGCGGGGTCAGGCCGTCGTGGTTCAGCGCGTCCAGTTCCGCCGCGGCATCGCGCAGCAGCGCGACCACGCCGGGATCGGAGCTGCGGGCGGCGTGGTGAAGCGGCGTGTTGCCATCGGCATCCGTGATGCGCGGATCGGCGCCATTGGCCAGCAGCGTGGTGACGGCATCGGGCCGGCCGTGCCAGCTGTCGCGCGTCGCGGCGAGCAGCGGCGTGACGCCGGCATGCGCATGGTTGAGATCGACCCCGTGCGCGATCAGCGTGCGCAGCAGGCGCAGGTCGGGCAACACGGCCGCCAGCGCGCCCAGGCTGCGCTGGTCGCGCGCGCCCTCGGCAGGCAGGGCGTGCGCGTCCGCGCCGGCTTCGATCAGCTCCAGTGCACGGTCCACGCGACCACTGCGCGCCGCGTCGAACAGCGCCTGCTCCAGATCCACGATCTGCGCCGGATATTCCTCGCCATGCGCAGTGGCGACATCATCGCCTTCGCTGTCCGGCATCTCGACCACCGGCAATACGCCGGCGCCGTCCAGGCGCTGGACGCCCCAGTGCAGTACCGGCAGCAGCAGTGCGTAAGCCACCGCGGCGCCGGCCCGCGCCGCGTCCGGCACCAGCCCGGGCCAGGCCAGGCACAGCCCGCCGCCGACGGCGAGCGCCAGCAGCGTCGCCACGGCCAGACCGCGCCAGGCATGGAAGTCGCGCTCGACGAGTCCGCGCCAGTGCGCGGCGAGCGCGCCGCCATCGCGTTCCAGCCCATGCCAGAGCGGCCAGGTCCGCCACAATCCCACGATCACCGCGCCCACCACCGCACTGACACCCAGCGCGGCGGGCAGGCTGCCGCTGTCGTGCAGCGAGGCCAGCGGCCAGGCGAGCAGGGCGGCGCTGCCGGCGAACGCGACCGCCCACGCCAGCAGCAGGGCAGGCAGATCCTCGCGCCACGCGCGGGCGGGCGCCAGCACGCGCGTGCCGCGCAACCAGGACACGCCCAGTGCGATCACCGGCTGCGCCACGCAGGCGGCGATCGCGGCGACCACGCCGCCGGCCCAGCCGCCAACGCCGGCCAGCAGCAGGCCCGCCAGCAAGGCGCCCACGGCGGCAGGACGGGTCTGCAGACGCGACTCAGGCATCGGTACGGACGCGCAGATCGGGCTGTGGCGGAAACTGGATATGGAAGCCGCGCGCCGACAGGTTCCCGCGGACGACGTCGGCGTCCTCGCGCGCCAGGGTGCGATCCGGGGTCAGGGCCACTTCCAGCACGAACGACAGATCGCCCAACTGGGAGCGCAGCGGTTCCGGCACGAGGGAGAAATCGTCGCGCTTCGCCAGGTAGACGAAGGTGTCGGCCTTGCGCTGGCTTTTGTAGACGTAGGCTTGCATCCGCGCGTATCGCGCCCCGCGTGTGGACAAGCGGGGATTGTGCGTGAAATGCCCCATGCGCGAAACCCGCACGCGTTCACGCCCGGCATGACCATCGGCTGCCGGAACGCCATGGCCGGACTGGTACTCTTGGCGTCTTCACCTCGCAATAACGGATGCCTATGCGCCCCGCCCTGCTCGCCCTGCTCCTGCCGCTTGCCCTTGCGCCTTCAGCGCACGCCCAGACATCCGCGCCGCTCACGATCGAACAGGCGATGGCGGAGCCGGACTGGATCGGCCCGCCGGTCGAACGCGCGTGGTGGACCTGGGACGGCAAGCAGGTGCAGTACGAACTCAAGCGCGACGCCAGCGTCGTGCGCGACACCTTCGAGCAGGATCTGGACGGCCATGCCGCGCGCCGCGTCGGCGACGACCAGCGCGCGGGCCTGGACGCGGCGGATCCGGTCTACGACGCCCATCGCCAGCGCATGCTGCTGTCGCGCAACGGCGACCTGTTCGTGCGCGACCTGCGCAGTGGAGCGCTGACCCAGATCACCCGCACCAACGAGGCGGAGCAGCAGGCGCGCTTCGCACAGGATGGCGCGGTGATCTGGCGTACCGGCGCCACGTGGTACCGCTGGACGGCGGGCACCGGCACGTCGACGGTCGCCGAACTCAGGGCCGAACGCGATCCGCTGGCGCCGCCGAAGGCCGACGCCCTGCGCGAACAGCAGCTGCGCACGCTCCGCACGCTCGCCGACGACCGCGCCCAGCGGGAAGCCGCGCAGAAGCAGGCACAGGCCTGGCGCAAGGCGGATCCCACCCGCGCGCCCGCTCCGATCTACCTGGGCAGCGAGGTGGAGATCGAGTCCAGCTCGTTGTCGCCGAATGGCCGCTGGCTGCTGGTGGTGACGCGCAAGAAGGGCGCCGATGCCGGACAGGGCGGCAAGATGCCGATGTACGTCACCGAATCCGGTTACGAGGAATTCCAGGACGTGCGCACGCGCGTTGGTCGCAATGCGCCGTTGCCGCACGCGCTGTGGCGCGTCGACCTGGCCGACGGCAGCGTGAAGCCGCTCGCGTTCGACCCGCTGCCCGGCATCGACAAGGATCCGCTCGCCTCGTTGCGCAAGACCGCCGGCAAGGAGCCGCTGAAGGGACATCGCGACGTGCGGGTGGAAGGCGGCCGCGGTGGCGATGCGGTGGCCTGGACGAACGATGGCGCGCAGGTCGCCGTGCAAATCCATGCGGTGGACAACAAGGATCGCTGGATCGCCACGATCGACCTGGCGGGTGCGCGCCTGCAGCCCCGCCATCGCCTGACCGACGACGCGTGGATCAACTGGGGCTTCAACGAATTCGGCTGGCTGCCCGACAATCGCACGCTGTGGCTGCTGTCGGAAGAGTCGGGTTACTCGCATCTCTACACCGCGACCGGCACGGAGAAGTTCCGTGCACGCACGACGGGCAAGTGGGAGGTCTCCGAGCCGGAGATCACACCGGATGGCAACGGCTTCCTGTTCCTGTGCAACCGCGACTGGCCAGGCGACTACGAAGTCTGCCGCCTCGACCTGGCCAGCAACCAGCTGCGTGAAGTCACCGCGTTGGACGGCGTGGAAAGCTTCAGCGCGTCGCCGGACGGACGCCAGCTCCTGGTCCGCCACTCGCGCAGCTATACGCCGGCGCAGCTGTCGGTGGTCGGCATCGATGGCGGCCAGGCCACGCCGCTGACGGACACCCGCACGGCCGCCTTCAAGGCACGCGCGTGGATCGAACCGCAGTACGTGCAGGTGCCGTCGAAGCACGGCGCCGGCGTGGTGTGGGGCAAGTACTACGGCCCGAAGACGATGGAGCCCGGCAAGCGCTATCCCATCGTGATGTTCGTGCACGGCGCGGGCTACCTGCAGAACGTCACCGCGCGCTATCCCAACTACTTCCGCGAGCAGATGTTCCACCACCTGCTGGTGGAGCGCGGCTACATCGTGCTCGACCTGGACTACCGCGCCAGCGAAGGCTACGGCCGCGACTGGCGCACGGCGATCTACCGCAACATGGGTCATCCGGAACTCGAGGACTACCTGGACGGCCTGGACTGGCTGGTCGAGCAGAAGCAGGGCGACCGCGACCGCGCCGGCATCTACGGCGGCAGCTACGGCGGCTTCATGACCTTCATGGCGCTGTTCCGCGAACCCGGCAAGTTCAAGGCCGGTGCCGCGCTGCGCCCGGTGGTGGACTGGACGCAGTACAACCACGAGTACACCAGCAACATCCTCAATACGCCCGAACTGGATCCGGAGGCCTACCGGGCCTCGTCGCCCATCGAGTACGCCGCCGGCCTGCAGGACCATCTGCTGATCGCGCACGGCATGATCGACGACAACGTGTTCTTCAAGGACTCGGTGGTGCTGACGCAGAAGCTGATCGAACTCCGCAAGGACAACTGGGAGCTGGCGGCGTATCCGCTCGAACGCCACGGCTTCACGCGGTCGGATTCGTGGCTGGACGAGTACAAGCGCGTGCTCAAGCTGTTCGAGCAGAACCTGAAGTAAGACGATGTCGCGCGCTCCAGCCAGCGCCACCGGTTCGGCCTTCGTCACTGTCACGGCGAAGGTGTCGATCACGATCGGTATCGTCGCCACGATGTACGCCGCAGCGCAGGTCGTCGCGGCGCTGATCCTGCTGGGACAGGTGGAGACCGACGCGGTTATGGGCTTCCTGACAACGCGGTCGGTGCCCGCGCCGGTGGTGTGGGTGCTCACGCACCTGATGTCGATCGCCGTCGGGTTCCTGCTGGTCAGCGTCGCGTTCCTGGCCGTCTCGGTGGGACTGTTGCGCCGGCAGGCCTGGGGTTGGTGGGGCTTTGTGTTCTTCATGGTCGTGGGGGCAGCCGTCAACTTCGCTGGCATCGCGGTCATCGACGCTACGTTCTCCTGGATTCAGGCCCTGCCCCACCAGCCGGGACTTGCGCAGATGCAGACGGAACTCGCCGCGATGCGCATGCTGACGCTGGCCACGCTGTGGGTCAGCGCGCTCGTGTTCGCCGTCCTGCATGGCCTGGTGGTCTGGCAGTTCTGTCGACCCGCCGTGCGGGCGGAATTCGGGACGGTCCGACCGCCCCGGTAGAATGTGCGGCATGAACGACATCACGCCCGTCCGCGATTATCTGACCGACCTGCAGGACCGCATCTGCGCCGCCATCGAGGCAGCGGATGGCCGTGCGCGCTTCCGCGAGGATGCGTGGTCGCGACCGCCCGGCGATGCCTCGCCGATCCGTGGCGGCGGTCGTACGCGGATCCTGCGCGACGGCTCGGTGTTCGAGCAGGCCGGCATCGGCTTTTCGGACGTCTCCGGCGATCGGCTGCCGCCGTCCGCCTCCGCGCATCGACCCGAACTCGCGGGCGCCTCGTGGCGCGCGGTCGGCGTGTCGCTGGTGTTCCATCCCCTCAACCCGCATCTGCCGACGACGCATGCCAACGTGCGGCACTTCCGCGCCGAGCGCGATGGCGAGACCGTCGCGTGGTGGTTCGGCGGCGGTTTCGACCTGACGCCGTTCTACCCGGTCGACGAAGACGTCCGCCACTGGCACCGGACTGCGCGCGACCTGTGCGAACCGTTCGGCGGCCAGGCGCGCTACGACGCGCACAAGCGCTGGTGCGACGAGTATTTCTTCCTGAAGCACCGCAACGAAACCCGCGGCGTGGGCGGCCTGTTCTTCGACGACCTGAGCGAGGACTTCGATCGGGACTTCTCCTACCTGCAAGCCGTCGGCGACGGCTTCCTGGACGCGTACCTGCCGATCGTGGATCGGCGCAAGGACATGCCCTACGGCGAACGCGAGCGGCAGTTCCAGCTCTATCGTCGCGGGCGCTATGTCGAGTTCAACCTCGTCTACGACCGCGGCACGCTCTTCGGCCTGCAGAGCGGCGGACGCGCGGAGTCCATCCTGATGAGCCTGCCGCCGCTGGTGCGCTGGGAATACGGCTACGCGCCGGAGGACGGCAGCGATGAACAACGCCTGGCGGACTACCTGCGCCCGCGCGATTGGCTGGGCGAATCGGCCTGAGCGATGCGCGTACGGGAGCGATGTAAGTCGCGGAGGAGCGCCGGAGTCGCGATCACTTACGCCGCTCCCGCACCGGGGCTCTCCGGCGGTCGTGGCACCACCGTGATATGCCCGTTGTTCTCCAGCACGGCCAGCCGGATATCGGCCATGTCCAGGCACCCCGCTTCGCGCATCGCCTTCTCGAAGTCCTCGCGGCTGATCAGCTCGCGCCGCAGCACGTCGCGGTAGACCTGGCCCTCGCGCGCCAGCAGCACCGGTGACCCTTCCACCCAGCGCTCCACCTTCGGCGAACGGGCGGACACCAGCCCGACGATCCAGTTCAGCGCGATCAGTGTCGCCGCGAGCAGCAGGCCGCCGCCCACCGACGTGTCCTCGCCGAGCAGCGCGTTCTGCACGGCATTGCCCAGCAGGACGACCAACAGCATGTCGAACGGCGTGAACTGGCCCATGGTGCGCTTGCCCGACATGCGGATCATCGCCAGCAGGATGAAGTACACCACGCAGGCCCGCAGCACGAAGCCCCACCAGGGCATGGCCAGTTCGAACATCTCGGCAAACGTCGCGTTCATGCGTCACCCGGCGGAAGGACTGCGCGCAAGGTAGCGCAGGCGCCGGGGCAAACGACAGGCAATAAAAAGCCCCGCAGACCAGGGGGAGATCGGCGGGGCCAGGGGAGCGGGACCTGGGGAGGGGTCGTCGCTCCGGGGGAGATCGCTCCAGGGGATGGGAGAGATCAGTGACAGACGTTGCATCTGTCACGGGCTATATGACCACTCGGCACATGGATGGTTCGTGAAGATTCCGGTTAAAAAACCGTAAGATTCAGGAGGAATTCATTTTATTGAACTCGTCGGTATACAAATATACCTGACGGGATTTCCCTGAAGCCTGCGCAAGTCCATGTTCCGGAAGGGAAACCGTTTTCAGGGCTTGCTAATGGGCCTCTTCCCAGTTGTCGCCGACCCCGCTGTCGACCATCAGCGGGACGCTCAGTTGCGCCGCTGCGGCCATCCGGGCCGTCGCCTCTTCCAGCAACGTGGGCACGAAATCGGCGTCGGCTTCGAACACCAGTTCGTCATGCACCTGCAGGATCATCAGGGCCTGCTGGCGGTGATCGGCCAGCCATGCGTCCACGCCGATCATCGCGCGCTTGATGATGTCGGCCGCCGTGCCCTGCATCGGCGCGTTGATCGCCGCGCGCTCGGCACCGGCACGCTGTCCCTGCGTGCCCTTGTTGATGTATTCCAGGTACAGCCGGCGACCGAACACCGTCTCGACATAGCCATGCTCGCGCGCCTGCTGGCGTGTGCGTTCCATGTAGTCGCGTACGCCCGGGTACCGGCTGAAGTACAGCGCGATGTAGTCCTGCGCCTCGCCACGCGCAATGCCCAGCTGGCGCGCCAGACCGAACGCGCTCATGCCGTACATCAGACCGAAGTTGATCGCCTTCGCGGCGCGACGCTCGTTGCCGGTGACATCTTCCAGCTTCCTGCCGAACACTTCCGCCGCCGTCGCCTTGTGGATGTCGGCGCCCGATTCGAACGCACGCACCAGGCCGGGATCCTGCGACAGGTGCGCCATGATGCGCAGCTCGATCTGCGAGTAGTCGCAGGCGACCAGCTTGCGGCCCGGCGGCGCGACGAACGCCTTGCGGATGCGGCGGCCGTCGTCGGTGCGGATCGGGATGTTCTGCAGGTTCGGATCGGTCGACGACAGCCGCCCGGTCGCGGCACCCGCCTGGTGGTAACTGGTGTGCACGCGGCCGGTCTCCGGATTGACCATCTCCGGCAGCTTGTCGGTGTAGGTGCTGCGCAGCTTCGCCAGCCCGCGGTACTCGAGGATCACGCGGGGCAGTTCATGCTGGTCGGCGATGGCTTCCAGCGCCTCTTCGTTGGTGCTGGGCTGGCCTGTCGGCGTCTTGACCAGCACGGGCAGCTTCAGCTCATCGAACAGCAACGCCTGCAGTTGCTTGGGCGAATCGAGGTTGAAGGTGCGTCCCGCCAGTTCGGTCGCCTTCTGCTGCGCGGCCAGCATGCGCTTGGACAGGTCGGCGCTCTGTCGCCGCAGTTCGTCGCCGTCGATCATCACGCCATTGGCTTCGATGCGCGCCAGCACGGGCACCAGCGGCATTTCGATGTCGCGGTAGACGCGTGCGAGACCCGGCTCGGCCGCCAGCTTCGGACCGAGCACGCGATGCAGGCGCAGGGTGACGTCCGCATCCTCCGCGGCGTAGCGGGTGGCGTCGTCGACGGCCACCTGCGAGAACGGAATCTGCTTCGCGCCCTTGCCGGCCACGGCTTCGTACTTGACGGTGTCGTAGCCGAGGAAGCGCTTGGCCAGGCTGTCCATGTCATGACGGTTGCTTCCGGAGTTCAGCACGAAGCTCTCCAGCATCGTGTCGTCGGCATAGCCCTGGACGTCCACGCCATGGCGGCGCAGCACGTGCAGGTCGTACTTGCCGTGCTGGCCCAGCTTCCGCTTGCCGGGATCGGCCAGCACCGGCGTGAGGGCCGCCAGCACGGCGGCGCGGTCGAGCTGCGGCGGCGCGCCGGGATAGTCGTGCCCGACCGGCACGTACACGGCGTGGCCAGGGTCGGTGGAGAAACTCAGGCCGACCAGGTTGGCCTGCATCGGATCCAGGCTGTCGGTCTCGGTATCGAAGGCGAACTCGTCGGCCTGCTGCAGGCGCGCGATCAGGGCGTCGAGCTGCGCCGGTTCCGTAACCGCGGCGTATTCGCCCGCAACGCTCAGCGCCGGGTCTACCTCGCCTTCCTCCGTGGCGACCGAGGCCACCCGGCCCGTGCCGCGCGCGCGACCGGGCTCCTTTTCGGCGACGGCAGTGGCGTCGATCGCGCCGCCGTCGAGCTCCTTCAGCGCCTGGTTGAACCCGTAGCGCGCGTACAGTTCGCGCAGTTCGTCGACATGGCGATCGCGCAGCGGCAGCGTGTCGGGGCCGCCTTCCAGCGCCACATCGGTCTTGATGGTCACCAGCGTGCGGTTCAGCGGCAGGCGCGGGAGCGCCGCGCGCAGGTTGTCGCCGATCTTGCCCTTGATTTCGCCCGCCTTCTCCAGGATCGCGTCGAGCGTGCCGTACTCACCCAGCCACTTGGCGGCGGTCTTCGGCCCGCACTTCTCCACGCCGGGCACGTTGTCGATGGCGTCGCCCATCAGGGCGAGGAAGTCGACGATCTGGTCCGGACGCACACCGAACTTCTCCACCACCGCCTCCGTGGAATCCAGCCGGCTGCCACTCATCGTATTGACCAGCGCCACGCCCGGACGCACCAGCTGGGCGAAGTCCTTGTCGCTGGTGGAGATGGTGACGTCCATGCCCTGCGCCGCGCCCTGCAGCGCGAGCGTGCCGATGACATCGTCCGCCTCCACACCTTCCACGCACAACAGCGGGAAGCCCAGGGCCTGCACGATGCGGCGCATCGGCTCGACCTGCGCGCGCAGGTCGTCCGGCATCGGCGGCCGGTTGGCCTTGTAGTCGGGATAGAGTTCGTCGCGGAACGTCGGGCCGCTGGCGTCGAGCACGAAGGCCACGTAGTCGGGACGCTCCTTCAACGTCGCACGCAGCATGTTGACCACGCCGAACAACGCGCCCGTGGGCTCGCCCTGCGCGTTGGTCAGCGGGGGCAGCGCGTGGAACGCGCGGAACAGATAGCTGGAGCCGTCGATCAGTACGAGTCGTTTCATGCCCGCATTCTACGTCCCCGCCCCCGCGCGCGGCGTCACGCGCGCGTGCCCGCATTCGGCGCATAATCGGACCGTCATTCCCCCGACCGGACGCCGCGATGAACCGCATGACGACCCTTGCCCTGCCGTTGTCCTGCCTGCTGGCCATGGCCGGTTGCGCCTCGACCGGCGGAGGCGGCAATCCCGCCGGCGTGGACCTGGCCAACGCCCAGGTGGCGGTGCGCACCGAGAAGAACGGCGACACGATCGAGGAATACCGCGTGGCCGGCAACCTGCGCATGGTCAAGGTCACGCCCGCGCGCGGCGCGCCCTACTACCTGTACGATTCTGACGGCGACGGCCGCCTGGACAAGAGCAAGGACAACAGCGACATCTCGCCGGTGTACTGGAAGCTCTACGGCTGGTGAGATCCCGCGCTCAGCGGATCACCAGTACCGGCACGCCGCAGCGCGCCAGCACCTCGCTGGTCTGGCTGCCGAGCAGCAGCCGACCCAGCGCGCGCCGGCCATGCGAGGCCATGACGATCAGGTCGCAGCCCTCGCGTTCGGCGGTGTCGACGATCGCCTCCGCGGCATAGCGGTCTGCCACGTGCAACAGCCGTGGCGTGACGCCCGCCTCCTGCGCCTGCCGGGTGGCGGCATCGAGTACCTTGCGCGCGGCTTCATCGCGCGCATTCTGGAAATCCGGCAGCGAGGTCGCCACCGCGCTCCAGCCCAGCGCATCGTCGAAGCCGGTATTGATGGGTTCGCTCACCGTCAGCACGGTGGCCTTCGCCTGCAGCTGCCGGGCCAGCGCGAAGCCATGCTGCACGCCTTTGTCCGCCCGTTCCGAGCCATCGGTTGCGATCAGGATATGCCGATACATGCCGCACCTCGCGCTGATGGGATGGCGTCATTACACGCGCTGCCGGCGTAGGACGCCGTGATCTGGATCAATCGCGGCGCCTACACCGCCTGAAGGTTCGCATACGCCAGCACCAGCCACTTGCTGCCTTCGCTGTCGAAGTTGACCTGCACGCGCGCATGCGCGCCGCTGCCCTCGTAATCCGTCACCACGCCATGACCGAACTTGGCATGGGTAACCGTCTGGCCGAGCTTGAGCCCCGGCGTTTCCAGGCTGGCATGACCGGGCATGGCGCGGGTGGCGAAGCCGGAGGCCGGCCGGCTGACCTGTACGCGCGGGCGCACCTCGTTGAGCAGGTTGGCCGGGATTTCGCGCAGGAAGCGCGAGGGAATGCCGTACATGTCCTGCCCGTGCAGGCGACGCGCCTCGGCGTAGCTCAGCACCAGCTTCTGGCGGGCACGGGTGATGCCCACGTAGGCGAGCCGCCGCTCCTCTTCCAGTCGTCCGCTTTCGTCCAGCGAACGGTTGCTGGGGAACAGGCCCTCTTCGAGCCCCGCCAGGAACACCAGCGGGAACTCCAGGCCCTTGGCCGAATGCAGCGTCATCAGCTGCACGCCGTCCTCGCCCGCTTCGACCTGGCCCTCGCCGGCCTCCAGCGCCGCGTAGGACAGGAAGGCGACCAGTTCGCTCATGCCTTCCTGGCCGTCTTCTTCGGCCGCGATGTCTTCGCGGCGTACGAAACGCGAGGCCACCGACACCAGTTCGTCCAGGTTCTCGGTGCGGGATTCCGAATCCAGTCCGCCGCGGCTTTCGCGCGCCCAGTGCTCGCGCAGGCCGGAGCGGGCGAGCACGTGATCCATGCGCTCGGCGAGCGTCATGTCCGCGGTTTCCTCGGCCAGCTGGTCCACCAGCGCGGCGAACGCCGCCAGCGCGTTGCGTGCACGCCCGGCCAGCTCGCTGCCCTGTGCCGCCAGCATCGCCGCGCCCCACAGCGACACGCGCGCGCCGCGCGCCAGCCGGCGCACTTCGTCGAGCGTGCGTTCGCCGATACCCCGTGTCGGGGTGTTGACCACGCGCTCGAACGCGGCGTCGTCGGCCCGGTTGGCCATCAACCGCAGGTAGGCCAACGCGTCCTTGATTTCGGCACGCTCGAAGAAGCGCATGCCGCCGTAGACGCGGTAGGGCACCTGCTCGGACAGCAAGGCCTCTTCGAAGGCGCGCGACTGCGCGTTGCTGCGGTAGAGGATGGCCGCATCGCCGAGACTGCCGCCCTCGCGCACCCACTGGCGGATGCGTTCGACGACGAAGCGCGCTTCGTCCATCTCGTTGTAGGCCGCATACAGATCGATCGGCTCGCCGTCGCCGGTATCGGTCCACAACTGCTTGCCGATGCGGCCCGGGTTGTGCGCGATCACCGCGTTGGCGGCGCCCAGGATGTTGGCACTGGAGCGGTAGTTCTGCTCCAGCCGGATGGTCCGCGCGGACGGATAGTCGCGCAGGAACTGCTGCATGTTCTCGACCTTCGCGCCGCGCCAGCCGTAGATGCTCTGGTCGTCGTCGCCGACCACGAAGACATGCCCGGTATCGCCGGCCAGCACGCGCACGAAGGCGTACTGGATGGCGTTGGTGTCCTGGAACTCGTCCACCAGGATCTGGCGGAAGCGCGTGCGGTAGTGCGCCAGCAATGCCGGCGTATCGCGCAGCAATTCGTGCGCGCGCAGCAGCAGTTCGGCGAAGTCGACGAGGCCGGCACGATCGCAGCGCTCCTGGTAGCCGGCATAGACCTGCCGGCGCACCTCCAGCCAGTCGTCGTTCGGCGCCGGCTGGAGGTGTTCGGGCCGGCGGCCTTCGTCCTTCTGCTCGTTGATCCACCACGTGAGCTGCTTGGGCGGGTACTTGCCCTCGTCCAGTTCCATCGCCTGCACCACGCGCTTGACCAAGCGCTGCTGGTCGTCGCTGTCGAGCACCTGGAAGGTCTCGGGCAGCTTGGCTTCCTGCCAGTGCAGCCGCAGCAGGCGGTGCGCCAGGCCGTGGAAGGTGCCGATCCACATGCCGCGGCTGCCGTTGCGCAGTTGCACGTCGGCGCGCGCGCGCATCTCGCTGGCGGCCTTGTTGGTGAAGGTCACGGCCAGGATGCCGTGCGTCGGTACGCCATGGACCTCGTTGAGCCAGGCGATGCGGTGGGTCAGGACGCGGGTCTTGCCGGAACCGGCGCCGGCCAGGACCAGGTAATGCCCGGGTTCGGCGGAGACGGCGTCGCGCTGGGCGGGATTCAGGTCATCGAGCAGGTGGGAAACATCCATCCGCGCATTTTACGGCCTGCGGCGGCCCACGCCCTGAGACGCAGGCCGTTCAGGCCAGGTCGGCGACCTGCATCGAGACCTGCTTTCGTCCCTCGTCGAGCCATTGACGGCCGGCTTCGACGAAGCCGTGCCGGGCGTGGAACAGGCGCGACGGCTCGTTCGGCGGCACCACGTTGAACTCGCAGGTGATGCGCGGAATGCCGCGTTCGCGGGCGAAGGCGAACAGGTCGGCGTACAGCCGCGAGCCCAGCCGATGCCCCTGCACGGCGGCGTCCACGACAATGCGGTCCACATAGAGGAAGTCGGGATAACGGTCCGCGAACCAGGCGAAATTGTCGTTGCGGTAATCCGCGCCGGCGCGCATCGCCAGCAGGAAGGCGACCACGCGGTCGTCCCGCGTCGCCACGCGGTGGCAGGCGGACAGGGACGCCAGGTGGCGCAGCCTGTCCGCATCCATCGGGCTGGTGTGGCGGACTTCGGCTTCGTTCAGCGCGACGATGGCGGCGATATCGCCGTCGTCCGCATCCCGGATCGCCAGAGCGTCGTCCTGCATCGTCGGATCAGTGCGCCGCCTGCTTGGCCGGCGTTCCGTTGTTCATCAACCGATCGGTGTAGGCAATGCCGATGGCCGAGAGAATGAAGATGGCATGGATGATCGTCTGCCACATCACGCCGGTCGACGTGAAATCGCTGCAGGTCTTCGCCATCCATCCCGCCGCCTTGGCGGCCTCGACGGCGGCGAACGCCTCGGGCGTGCCGCAGAGCGGCAAGCCTCCCAGCGTGCTGGCGCCAATGAAGGTTTTCAGCAGGTGGATGGACGAGATGCCGATGATCGCCATGGCCAGCTTCACCTTCAGCACGCTGGCATTGACGTGGCTCAGCCATTCGGGCTGGTCGGGGTGCTTCTCCAGGCCCATGCGCGATACGAAGGTCTCGTAACCCCCCACGATGACCATCATCAACAGGTTCGAGATCATGACGACGTCGATCAGACCCAGCACCAGCAGCATGATGTCCTGCTCGCTGAGGCTGGTGGCGCCATGGACCAGATGCCACAGCTCCTTCAGGAACAGGACAACGTACACGCCCTGCGCCACGATCAAGCCCAGGTACAACGGCAACTGCAGCCAGCGCGAGCTGAAGATCAGGGCGGGCAACGGTCCCAGGCGCGTGGATTTCGGGTCGGTCATGGGGGAACAGTCATTTCCAAGGATGGCGCAGGGTACCGGCCGGATTTGACGCTGCCAAGTCGGCGCTGGCCGCTAGACTCCGAGGCACCCCATCCGCGGACTCCGTCATGATCGACCTCTACTACTGGCCCACCCCGAACGGCCACAAGATCACCCTGCTGCTGGAAGAACTGGCGGAGGCCGGCGCCAGGCTGGACTACCGCATCGTGCCGGTGAACATCGGCAAGGGCGACCAGTTCACGCCCGAGTACCTTGCCTTCTCGCCGAACAACAAGATGCCGGCGATCATCGACCACGCCCCGGCCGACGGTGGCGAGCCGATCAGCGTGTTCGAATCCGGCGCCATCCTGCTGTACCTGGCCAACAAGACCGGCCGCTTCTTCGGCACCGATACCCGCCAGAAGGTGGCGGTGAACCAGTGGTTGATGTGGCAGATGGCCGGGCTTGGCCCGATGAGCGGGCAGTACGGCCACTTCGCCGTCTACGCGCCGGAGAAGATCCCGTACGCCATCGACCGCTATACCCGCGAGGTGCAGCGTCTGCTCGGCGTGCTGGATACGCAGTTGGCGAAGCACGCCTTCGTCGCCGGCGAGGACTACAGCATCGCCGACATGGCGATCCATCCGTGGATCAACGCCTACGACAAGGCACCGCTGGACCTGTCGCCGTATCCGCATCTGCAGCGCTGGCAGGAAGCCGTCGGCGCGCGCCCAGCCGTGCAGCGCGCGTACGCGCTGAAGACGCAGGTGAATCCGGATGCCGGCAAGCCGCTGACCGACGAGGAACGGAAGCACCTGTTCGGCCAGGGCGCGCCCAAGGCATGAGGAACCGGCATCGGGCGTTCGCGGCATAATCCGGGGCTGACCGGCCCCGCCGCCCGAGTACTCCGATGCGCCTTGCCCTGTTCGCCCTGATGACCGTCGCCACCGCCCTCCCCGCCCACGCCGAGAAACTCACGCTGGAAGCCATCACGGGCAGCGCCCCGCTGTCCGGCCCCACGCTGACCAAGCCGCAGGTCGCGCCGGATGGCTCGCGGGTGACCTTCCTGCGCGGCAAGGACAGCGACCGCAACCGGCTGGACCTGTGGGAATACGACATCGCCAGCGGGCAGACGCGCCTGCTGGTCGACTCGTCGGTGGTGCTGCCGGGCGATGAAGTGCTCAGCGACGAAGAAAAAGCACGCCGCGAGCGCCAGCGCATCGCGGCGCTGTCGGGCATCGTCGACTACCAGTGGTCGCCGGATGGCAAGGCGCTGCTGTTCCCGCTCGGCGGCGAACTGTACTTCTACGATCTGTCCAGGTCCGGCAAGGACGCGGTGCGCAAGCTGACGAACGGCGGCGGCTTCGCCACCGATCCGAAGATCTCGCCGAAGGGCGGCTTCGTCAGCTTCATCCGCGACCGCAACCTCTGGGTCATCGCGCTGGCCGACGGCAAGGAAGTGCAGCTGACCCGCGACGGCAGCGACACCATCGGCAACGGCGTGGCCGAGTTCGTCGCCGACGAGGAAATGGACCGCCACACCGGCTACTGGTGGGCGCCGGATGATTCGGCCATCGCCTTCGCGCGCATCGACGAAACGCCGGTGCCGATCCAGAAGCGCTACGAGGTCTATCCCGACCGCACGGAAGTGATCGAACAGCGCTATCCGGCGGCTGGCGACCACAACGTGCTGGTGCAGTTGGGTGTGGTCGCGCCGAAGACCGGCGCCAAGCCACGGTGGATCGACCTCGGCACCGACAAGGACATCTACCTGGCCCGCGTCGATTGGCGCGATCCGCAGCGCCTGACCTTCCAGCGCCAGTCGCGCGACCAGAAGAAGCTCGAGCTGATCGAAGCCACGCTGGCGACCGGCAAGCAGCGCACGCTGGTGACCGAGACCTCGAAGACCTGGGTGCCGCTGCACAACGACCTGCGCTTCCTGAAAGACGGGCGCTTCCTGTGGTCGTCGGAACGCAGCGGGTTCGAGCATCTGTACATGGCGTCGGAAGACGGCGCGACGGTGACGCCGCTGACGCAGGGTGACTGGGTAGTCGACGGTCTGCTGGCGATCGACGAAGCCGCGGGGCTGGCCTTTGTCAGCGGCACTCGCGACAGTGCGACCGAAACGCATGCCTATGCCATTCCGCTGGCCGGTGGCGAACCACGCCGTCTGACGCAGGCGCCGGGCGTGCATGCGGCCAGCTTCGCGCGCAACGCCAGCGTCTTCGTCGACAGCTGGTCCAGCGACACCGTGCTGCCGCAGATCGAGCTGTTCAAGGCCGATGGTACGAAGCTGGCGACGCTGCTCCAGAACGATGCCGCCGACGCAGGCCATCCGTATGCGAAGTACCTCGCTGCGCACCAGCCGACGACCTTCGGCACGCTGACGGCGGCCGACGGCAGCACGCCACTGCACTACAGCCTGATCAAGCCGGCCGGCTTCGACCCGAAGAAGAAGTATCCCGTCGTGGTCTTCGTCTACGGCGGCCCCGCCGCGCAGACCGTCACCCGCGCCTGGCCCGGCCGCAGCGATGCCTTCTTCAACCAGTACCTGGCACAACAGGGCTACGTGGTCTTCTCACTGGACAACCGCGGCACGCCGCGCCGCGGCGCGGCCTTCGGCGGCGCGCTGTACGGCAAGCAGGGCACGGTGGAAGTGGACGATCAGCTGCGCGGCGTCGCGTGGCTGAAATCGCAGTCCTTCGTCGATCCGGCGCGCATCGGCGTGCACGGCTGGTCCAACGGTGGCTACATGACGCTGATGCTGCTGGCCAAGCACAGCGAAGCCTACGCCTGCGGCGTGTCGGGCGCGCCGGTCACCGACTGGGCGCTGTACGACACCCACTACACCGAACGCTACATGGACCTGCCGAAGGCGAACGAGGCCGGCTACCGCGAGGCCAGCGTGTTCACCCACGTGGACGGCCTGCGCTCCAAGCTGCTGCTGATCCACGGCATGGCCGACGACAACGTGCTGTTCACCAACTCGACCAAGCTGATGAGCGACCTGCAGAAGCGCGGCACACCGTTCGAGCTGATGACCTACCCGGGCGCCAAGCACGGCCTGCGCGGCAGCGACCTGCTGCACCGCTACCGGCTGACCGAGGATTTCTTCGCCCGCTGCCTCAAGCCCTGATTCCACCCGACCCGGGAGCGCCATCGCGATGTCGACCCATGTCCCTGCAGCGCCCGGCTGGTGGCAGCGCAACTGGAAGTGGTGCGTGCCCGTGCTGGCGGCGCTGCTGCTGGCGCTGTTCGCCGCGTTCGTCTTCGGCATCGTGGCGTTGATTTTCGGGGCCATCAAATCGTCCAGCACGTACCAGCATGCGGTCACGCGGGCGCAGAACGATCCTGCCGTGATCGCCGCGCTGGGCGAGCCGATCAACGCCGGCTGGCTCGTCCAGGGCAACATCAGTGTCGACGGTGCGAACGGCGACGCCGATCTCGCGATTCCGCTGGACGGTTCACGGGCCGACGGCACGCTTTACGTGGTGGCGGAGAAGAAGGCCGGCGAGTGGCGCTACGAAACACTTGCCGTGAACGTGGAAGGCGGCGAGCGCATCGTGCTGGAAGAGTCGGTGCCGCCGGGCACTCCCTGAGCCTTGAACGATGAAGGCCGCCCGCAGGCGGCCTTCACAAGGGAGGGGACGCGTCGCGCGCTCAGTTCCTCGGTGCCGGCGCCGGCACCACGAGCGCCGGATCCACCGGCGTACCGGGCGGGACGTAGATCGCCACACCTGCGGCCTGCTTCTGCGTGGTCGGGATACCCATGCTCAAGCCACCGCCGGAATGGCGGCCGTAACTCCCCGCCCCCACCGACATGCCGACCGGTGAGCCGCTGGAGCCCACGCCGATCAGTACCACGCCATTCGCGCCGAGGGCGGCGGCTTCGCGCTTGAGGCGCGTCACTGCCGCATCGGTCTGGCCCTGGGTACCGAATCCCACCGCGCTCTTGGATTCGAGCTGCGCGATTTCCTGCGCGCCAGCGGGCGCCGTGCGATAGACCTGGACCTGCGACGGATCGATGGCGGGGCGTGTCTGCCCCAGCATGACCTTGGAACTGCTGGCGCAGCCGGCGGCCAGCAGCGCGACGAACACGACGGGGGCGAGGCGGAACGTCATGGCGGCTTCTCCGTGGGAGTCGCGGCGATCTTCCGCCGCACGCCCTGAATGTTGGCACAGCCCGTGGCTGCCCGGCGTGACGGGGTGGGCGGGTTATCATTTCGTCCTGACCATGCCGCCGTTTCCCGCACGATGAGCTTTGCCCCCGACCCGCCATCCGCGCCGCAGCGGCTGGCCGTCGACTACATCCATGCCCCGAGCCCCCGGGCGCTGCTGGGCCTGCCGGAAACCCTGGCCGTGTTCGGCTTCGGCGCGCTGGCGCCCTCGACCGCCGCCATCGACGATCCCCGGTACCTGCGCGTGCCGCTGTCGCCGCTGCGCGAAGCCGCTGCGCCTTACGAAGTCTGGCGCGCGACGGGACCGGTGGCGACGGGCCGCGAGGGCGCCGTGCGCTACAGCCATGACGGAGCCCTGCAGTTCGGCGTGGTGGAGTGGGAAGAACCCGAGGGCGGCATCCTGCATGCCAGCGCGCAGGCCTACGCGGCGATGGCGGCGTTCTGGCGCGACAGTGGCTATCCACACCTGTTGCGCATCTGGAACTATTTCGACGCGATCACCGAAGGCGAGGGCGATGCCGAACGCTATCGGCAGTTCTGCGTCGGCCGCGTGCAGGGCCTGGGTGACGTCGATACGCGCGTGCTGCCCGCCGCCACCGCGATCGGCAGCCACGACGGGCGCCGCGTGCTGCAGGTCTACTGGCTGGCCGCGCGCGAGCCCGGCCTGCCGCTGGAGAACCCGCGCCAGGTCAGCGCTTACCGCTATCCGCGCGAATACGGCCCGCAGTCGCCGAGTTTCGCGCGCGCACTGCTGCCGCCCTCGCCAACCCTGCCGCTGCTGCTCTCAGGCACGGCCAGCATCGTCGGCCATGCATCGCAGCACGCCGATTCGCTGCGTGCGCAACTCGACGAAACCCTGACCAACCTGGACAGCCTGCTCGGCGCCGCGCGCGTGCATGCACCGTCGCTGCCGCCGCACATGGACGCCAGTTCGCGCCTGAAGGTCTACGTGAGCGATGCCGCCGATGCCGATGCCGTCGCCGCGCAGCTGGAAGCGCGGCTGGGCACCCGCGTACCGTGGCTGATGCTGCATGCGGACGTCTGCCGGCGCGAACTGCTGGTCGAGATCGAGGGCATGCACGGCGTCACGGCTTGAAGCAGCAGCCCGTCGTCCGCATAGTGACGCCATGAGGCGCCACGTCGCGCGCCGTATCGCGGAGTGTTCGATGGGACTGATCAGTCTGCTGTGGGGCGTCGTGTCCATGCTGTGGATGGTGCTGGCCCTGATTCCGCTGCTCGGGTGGGGCAACTGGTTCCTGATCCCGTTCGCCGCGGTCGGCGCGATCATCGCCGCCATCGGCATCCTGTTCACCCGCACCGAAAACCGAGGTCGCGCGAAGGCCGGGCTGGTGCTCAACGGCATCGTGATCGTGGTGGGCATCATCCGCCTGTCGCTGGGCGGCGGCTTCATCTGATCCCGCGGCGGACGCAGCGTTCCGCGCTGCGACCGCCTGTCGCAGGCCGCTCCACCGGGCACCGGCGTATCATTCGCCGCTCTGCCAGGAGCCCGTGATGGCCTATCCCCACATCCGCCCCCGCCGCATGCGCCGCGACGAGTTCTCCCGTCGCCTGATGCGCGAGCACGTGCTGACCACCAACGACCTGATCTACCCCGTGTTCGTGCACGAGGAGAAGGGGCGCGCGCCGGTGGCGTCGATGCCGGGCGTGGAGCGGCTGTCGATCGACGAGCTGCTGCGCGTCGGCGAGGAAGCGCTGGAACTCGGCGTGCCGGTACTCGACCTGTTCGGCGTGCCCGATCCCGCGGCGAAAACCGCCGACGGCCGCATCGCCTGGGACGAGGACGGCATCATCCCGCGTGCTATCCGCGCGTTGAAAACGCGCTTCCCCGAGCTCGGCGTGATGAGCGACCAGGCGCTGGACCCGTATACCACGCACGGTCAGGACGGCCTGATCGACGACACCGGCTACATCCTCAACGACGAGACCATCGAGGCGCTGGTGAAGCAGTCGCTGGCGCATGCCGCCGCCGGCGTCGACATCCTGTCGCCCAGCGACATGATGGACGGCCGCATCGGTGCGATCCGCGCCGCGCTGGAGAACGCGGGCTACATCAACACGCGCATCATGTCGTACGCGGCCAAGTACGCCAGTGCATTCTATGGCCCGTTCCGCAGCGCGGTGGGCAGCGCCGGCAACCTCGGCAAGGGCAACAAGTTCACCTACCAGATGGACCCGGCCAACTCGAACGAAGCGCTGCACGAGATCGCGCTGGATCTGGACGAAGGCGCGGACATGGTGATGGTCAAGCCGGGCCTGCCCTACCTGGACGTGATCCGCCGGGTGAAGGACGAGTTCGGCGTGCCGACGTTCGCGTACCAGGTCAGCGGCGAGTACGCGATGATCAAGGCCGCGTCGGCGAACGGCTGGCTGGACGAGAAGGCCTGCGCGCTCGAAGCACTGACCGCCTTCAAGCGGGCCGGCGCCGACGGCGTGCTGACCTACTTCGCACTGGACGCGGCACGCTGGCTGCGGGACGGCTGACATGACGGCCGTCGTCATCCGCGGTGCGCGGCATGACGATGCGGGCGAACTGGCGCGTCTGTGCACGCTGCTCGCCTATCCGGTGGACGGCGATGGCATGGCGCAGCGACTGGCCAGCCTGCTGGGTTCGCCCACGCATGCGGTGATGGTCGCCGCCTCCGTCGACGACGATGACGACCTGCTGGGCATGGTCGCTGCGGAATGGCGGCTGATGATCGAATCCGGTCATCGCGCCGAGATCACGGCGTTGATCGTCGATCCGCGGGCGC
The DNA here is from genome assembly GCF_058793715.1 of Pseudoxanthomonas sp. GW835-FHT14C01. Taxonomy (NCBI): domain Bacteria; kingdom Pseudomonadati; phylum Pseudomonadota; class Gammaproteobacteria; order Lysobacterales; family Lysobacteraceae; genus Pseudoxanthomonas; species Pseudoxanthomonas sp. GW835-FHT14C01. The sequence continues at coordinate 1,264,309 of NZ_JBXAGB010000001.1, read as the reverse complement.
GACGCCTCGGCCTGGGTCAGCAACTGGTGGATGCCGCCTGCGACTGGATCCGTGAGCAGGGCGGCGGCGACGTCTTCGTCCGCTCCAACATCGTGCGGCCGGAATCGCATGCGTTCTATCCCTCGGCCGGCTTCGCGCTGGCCAAGACGCAGCACGTTTATGTGCGGCAACTGGCGCGTCCGGCGGACTGACCGGAGAGGTCGGCACCACAACGAGAACGGGAGCCGACAGGTTCCCGTTCTCGTTTTCTGCATCAGAAGCGGGCTTCGATGCCCAGCATCACCGTGTCGGCACGGTTGAAGTCGCAGTCGAGGTCGTAGTCGTCGCAGTCGTCATAGGCGTAGTCGTCGGCATAGACGAATGCGGTGTAGCCGAGGCTGATGTTGAAGTGACGGTTGATATCCACGCCAATCGCCACGCCTGCATAGCCGCCATCGGTCGAGAGTTCACCGTAGTATCCGTCCTGCTTGGCGTCGAAGTAACCGCCGCGCACGGTGGCGAACCACGGGCTGTTGCCGAAGTTGAAGCGGGCGTTGGCACCGATGGCCTTGTAGGTGGCCTTCGGCACCTCGACACCACGGTAATCGGTGCTGTCCAGCCGGCCACCGGACAGTTCCACGCCGACCTGCGCCCACGGGCCCGCCTGCCAGCGGTAACCGGCGCTCACGGCCACGGCGTCCTGTTCGACGTCTTCGTAGATCCAGCCCTGGCCGGCCTGCATACCGACGAAGAAGCCGCCATCTTCCTCATCTTCGGGGGCGGTGGCAGGCGCAACGTAAGGCGCCGGTGCGGCATAGGTCGGCGCGGGCGCGGGAGCCTGCGGTGCAGGGCTGACTGCAGTCGGCTGGGTCGCCGGCGTTACCGGCTGGGGGGAGGCGGGCTGCGGGGTTTCCTTCTTGCGGAAGGCCTCGTAGGCCGGCGAGATCGACTGCGCCTGCGCATGCAGGGCAAAGACCGCCAACGCGAGCGGCAGGTAACGGAGCAACGGCTTCATGATGGTTTCCCTTTCGGTGCTGATGGAATCCCCGCGTCCTTGCGGTACCGGCGGGGCGGATCGGTTCGTGCGGCGGCGATGCCGGCGGCGGCGCGTGCACGGACACGGCGTCGATCGGTTCCTGGTCGACACGCGTCCTCGCAGTGGCAGAGTTCGATGGAAGGCATCCGGACTCCCCGGTCCGTTCGCCTGTCGCCTTGCTCCCTGGCACACCCCCTTCGGCGGCGGCACAGTGCAGCGCGGCGTGCGGCCTGTCAAGCCGGCGTCGGTGCGGGGTAGACTGCGACGAAGACAGTGGCGGGCACCGCGTGTGCGGACGCATCGCTGCCGCCTCCGACTCACTCTTCCAGACGGGGTTCCGCGTCATGTCCCACCATCGCTACGCCGTCTTCGGCCACCCCGTCGCCCATTCGCTGTCGCCGCGTATCCATGCCGCGTTCGCGCAGCAGGTCGGCATCGCGCTGGAGTACACGGCCATCGATACGGCGCCGCACGATTTCGTCGGCACCCTCGACCGGTTCGCAGGCGACGGCGGCGCGGGCGCCAACATCACGCTGCCGCTCAAGGAGGCGGCGTTCGCGATCTGCGCAGGGACGAGCGACCGCGCGCGGCGTGCCGGTGCGGTGAACACGCTGACCCGCAACGATGGCCAGTGGCATGGCGACAACACCGACGGCGCCGGCCTGGTGCGCGACCTGACCGGCCGCCACGGCCTGGACCTGCGCGCGCGGCGTGCCTTGCTGCTCGGCGCCGGCGGTGCCGCGCGCGGCGTGGCGCCCGCGCTGCTGGATGCAGGCATCAGCGAACTGATCATCGTCAACCGCACCGCAGACCGCGCCGATGCGCTGGCCGATGCACTGGGCGAACCCGACCGCGCGCATTCGCGTTACTGGGACGACCTGCGCGACCTCGGCGACTTCTCGCTGATCGTCAACGCCACCTCGGCCGCGCGCCAGGACCAGGGCGCGTTCACCCTGCCCTTCACGCTCGCTACGCCACGCACGCTGGCGGTCGATCTGAACTATGGCGAAGCCGCGATCCCGTTCCTCGCCTGGGCCCGCGCCGCCGGTTGCCACGACGCGGTGGACGGCCTGGGCATGCTGGTAGAACAGGCGGCGGAAGCCTTCGAACAGTGGCATGGCGTGCGACCGGAAACCGATGCGGTCTACGCCATCTTGCGCGGCAAGGACAAGGTGCTGGTGACGGCGGATTGAGGGCCGCGGACGCCAGCCATCGCGCCGTTGCCCGCTATCGCTTCCGAAAGCATGCACGCCATCCCGACCCTTTCCCTTCCGCCTGACCTCAAGGAGTAACCCGTGGACGGATTCCTCACCCAGCTGCTGACGATGCTCGGCTACCAGCTGCCCGAACTGCTGGCCTGTACGGCAGGCGTCGCGATGCTGGCGATTTGGGTGCCGGCGGCGCCTGGCCGCAAGCTGGCCCTGGCGGGCATGGTGGTGATGCTGCTGACCACGCTGCTGCGCGGCGCGATGAGCGTCTGGCAGGCGTGGCTGATCAACAACGCGACCGATGGCTACAGCGCGTTGAGCGGGATGATGACCGTGTTCGGCGCCGTCGGCATGCTGCTGAGCGTCGTGTCCGCTACAGGCCTGGTAATGCTGGTCTGGGGCGCCTGCAAGGCGATGCAGGCCGTGCCACGCGGCTGAGCGTTTACAGCACGCCGTCGCGCTTTACCGCCAGGTAGCGCTCCACCAGCGCCGCCGGCAGTTCGTCGGCGGTGACGTCGAGCACCATCACCCGATGGCTGCGCAGCGCATCGTGCGCCGCCGTGCGCTGTTCCAGATAGCGGGCGACGGCGCCCGCATGGATCGCACCCTGAAGGTCGCGCACGTCGCCATCCAGCGCATCGTCCAGCGAGGTCTCGCGCAGGCTGGCCACGCAGACCAGGTGCCGCTTTTGCAGCAGGCGAACGGCGGCGAGCAGGTCGTCGATGTCCTCGTCGCGGACGTTGGTGACCAGCATCACCAGCGCGCGGCGGCGCTGCCGCAGGCTCAGTTCGGTGGCGGCGGCCAGATAGTCGGTGGCGACCGGGCGCGGCTGCAGGTCGTAGCTGGCGCGCAGCAGCGTCTCGATGGCGGCCATGCCACGTTGCGGCGCGATCCAGCGGCTGTCGCCGCCGGCCGCGAACAGGCCCACGCCGTCGCCCTGCCGCAGCGCCAGGTACGACACCACCAGCGATGCATTGAGCACATGGTCGAAATGGCCCAGCTCGTCCTCGCGCGCCATCATGCGGCGACCGGTGTCGATCAGCATTACCAACTGCTGGTTCTTCTCGTCCTGGTACTCGCGCGAGATCAGCTTGCGCGAGCGTGCCGTCGCTTTCCAGTCGACCTGGCGCAGGCTGTCCCCGACGCGGTACTCGCGCATCTGGTGGAAGTCGGTGCCTTCCCCGCGACGCCGTTTCAGATGCGCGCCCACCAGGCGCGACGCCTGTTCCGCGCTGAACAGCGCGAAGCGGGTCAGCGGCGCGAAGTTCGGATACACCCGCACGCGCTGCGGCGCGCCGGCGATGCGCGACTGCCGCCACAACGCCAGCGAAGAACGCAGGCGCAGTTGCACGCCATCGAAGTGCGCATCGCCACGCGCGACGGGACGCAGGCGGTAGGTGATGCGGGTCGCCGACATCGGCGCCAGCGTCAGCCGGCGCGGCAGTCCGGAAGACGCCCATCCGCCGGGATGCAGGTCGAACACCTCCAGCCGCTGCTTCACCCGCGACTCGAAGGACAGCGCGACATCGCGCTCGATGCCCAGCGGCAACGCCTCGGGCACGTCGCGCACGGTTTCCGGCGTCGGCCGGCCATGAAGTCGCCAGGCATCCAGCGCCGCGACCACGAGCATCACCGCACCCACCAGCTGCCACTGCCACAGCGGCCAACCGAGGAACGGCACGGCCAAGCCTGCCAGTCCCCAGCCTGCGATCAGGGCGATGAGCAGAGCTGCGGGCCTCATGGGTGTGGCCCTTCCCCCGCCCGCGGGGACACGCCGGCAGGATTGCCGGTGTGCACGGCGCAAGCCGCCCGCAGGGCGAGCCACAGGGATGTGGCGAGTGCAAGGCTGGGATGCGGGCAAACGAAAACCGGACATCTCGGCAAGCCATCACACTGACCGCGCGCCCCCGCCCCACCCCTCCCCCGCACGCGGGGGAGGGGGCGGATCACGAGATCGGCGGCGACAGCGCAGGCGATCATTTGCGCGGCGCGTCCACCTTGGCCAGCAGCGCACGCAATGCATCGTCCGGCGATTGCCCTTCGATCTGCAGTTCGGGCGCCAGCGTGATGCGGTGGCGCAGCGCGGGACGGGCGATGTCGCGCACGTCGTCCGGGGTGACGAAGTCGCGCCCCTGCAGCACCGCCTGCGCGCGCGCCGCGCGTACCAGCGCGATGCTGCCGCGCGGGCCCGCGCCGAGCGAGATGCCCGGCCACTTGCGCGTGGCGGCGACGATGCGCACCGCATAGTCGATGACTTCCGGATCGACGCGTACGGCGGCGGTCTCGCGCTGCATCGCGACGATGTCGGCCGCCCCCAGCACACGTTTCACCTGCGACAGGTCGAAGTCTGCGGCGGTGCGGCCGGTGGTGATCGCGTCGACCATCCGCTTCTCATCGTCCAGCGCCGGGTAATCGATCAAGACCTTGAGCAGGAACCGGTCCAGCTGCGCTTCCGGCAGCGGGTACGTGCCTTCCTGTTCCACGGGGTTCTGCGTGGCCAGGGCGATGAACGGCGGCGACAGTTCGAACGACTTGCCTTCGATGGTCACCTGGCCTTCCTGCATCACTTCCAGCAGGGCGGACTGGGTCTTGGCGGGCGCGCGGTTGATCTCGTCGGCCAGCAGGATGTGGGTGAACACCGGGCCGCGGCGGATCTGGAAGCTCTCGGTCTTCGGATCGTAGACGGCGTGGCCGCTGACGTCGCTGGGCATCAGGTCGGGCGTGAACTGCACACGCGCGTAGGTCAGCTCGAGCGCCTGTGCCAGTGCGCGCACCAGCAGCGTCTTGCCCAGTCCGGGCACGCCCTCGATCAGCACGTGGCCACCGGCGAGCAGCGCGATCAGGATCTGGTCCAGCACGTCGGGCTGGCCGATGAAGGCGCGCGACACCTCCTCGCGCACGGCCTCGACGCGGTCGGACAAGGCGTTGCGCGGCATCGGCGGGAGCGCGGGCGGCGCGGCGGCGGTCTCGTCGTTCATAGGCGGTTTCTCAGTTGGATCAGCAGGGAGATGCGGTCACGGAAGGCCTGCCGGTCGTGCGAGGCAGGAACGTTGAGGGCGGTGCGGATGCGTTCGGCGGACTGCCCCGTGCGCTCGGCGATGGCGGCGACCTGCGGTTCGCCGGTGAGGGCGGCGGCGACCGGGTCGCGGCGGCGCAGGCGCGCGAGGAACGACTGGCGGACGGCGGCGTACAGCATCACGCCGCGGCCATAGCGGTAGAGGTGCTCGCCACTGGCGCGCACGTGTTCCAGCAGCGAGCGGCGCTCGCCGGCCGGCGACGGCACCGGCGGGCCGAACCGCTGCATGCGCATCCACAGCCAGGCCGCGAGCGCGAGCAGCAGCGGCGCCCACACCATCCAGCCACGCAAGTACAGCGTGCGCCACAGCGACGGCATCTCGGCCGCGTAGACCAGATGCATGGTGCCCTGCCGGTAGTTCGGCGCCAGCACCTGCCGCGCCAGCGCGCGGTGCGGGCCATCCCGCAGGCCGCCGTCCGGCGGCGCGTCGAGCGCTTCCTGCATGAAACCGCGTGTGGCCGTGTTGGCCAGGAAGTCGAAATCCGCCAGCACGTCCACGTGGCCCTTGCCCGCCGCCACGCGGGCATAGACGTAGCCGTTCTGCAGGTCGCCCCAGGCCAGCTCGGGCACGACATCGTCGAACGCGAAACGACGACCGCGGCAGAACTCGACGTGGTGGCCTTCGCCTTCCACCTGGAAGTCCTCGCAGGACGGCGTCTCGTCCACCAGCCAGGCCGACAGCAGGTCCAGCATCTCCGACTGCGGGGCATTCGGCCCCGAGGTATCTTCGCCCGGCGAATACAGCGGCGTGCGGATCAACAGGTGGCCGCCGTCCTCCACCCATGCCAGCAGACGCTCGGCCTCGGGCGGCGACAGCGCGCGCGGATCGTTGAACAGCAACAGGGTGTCGCCGGGCGCCAGCGCGTTGTCGTCCAGCATCAGGCGCTGGCGCGCATTGACCTTCACGCCGTCGGCTTCCAGCGTCTTCGCCAGCGCATACAGCGGGTTGTAGGCGGCCTCGCCCGACGGCGGCAGGTACAGCGTCTTCTCGACGCGGTGGAAGGTATGCCGGAACCACGCCAGCAGCAGTGCCAGCACGACCAGCAGGACCAGCACGCCGGCACCCGCCAGGCGCCCGTTGCGGCGCGAGGCCGTCATGCGGCCCACCCGTAGCGTTGCTGCAACGCGCCGACCAGCGCGTCGAATTCGTCTTCGTCGGGCAGGCGTTCGGCATAGGCGGCGTACTGCCAGGTGCGCACGATGCGCGCGAACACGTTGCGGTCCTCCGCCTGCGGCAAGCGACGCGATGCGCGCAGGCACTCGGCTTCGGTAGCACCCGGGGGCAGCACGATGTCGGCGCGCCGGCTCATGCTGTCCACGCTGGCCCGGTACAGCAGGGCGAGCGCATGACGCGGGCGGCCGTCGCGCCACAGCGCACGCGCGGCCGTGGCGATGTCGTCGGGCAACACGTCCGGTAACGCCAGCGCCTCGGTCTGCGGCGCATCCGGCCTGTCCGGCGCGGCGCGCGCGATGCCGCGCATCCACGGCCACCAGTAACGCACCGTCGCCAGCAGGGCCAGCACCAGCACGCCGGCCACCAGCCACAGGCCCCATTCGCCGATGAAGGCCAGCACCGTGCCGAGGCCGGCAAGCAGGGCGCCGTCGCCGTCTCGGCGCCTGTCGGGCGTTTCCTCCGCCGGCCTGCGGCGCTCCCACTCCGACTGCACGTGCGCGCGACCGAGCAAGGGATCACGGTACGCCTCATCGGCCGCCTTGCGGAACGCGCGATCGTCCACGCGCTGGTCACCGAACACGATGGGCAGCGTCGGCGGCGTCGGCTTCTGTTCGTCCTGCTGCGGCTCCGCCGATGCGGCAGGCCGCGCCGGCGGAGCGCCATGGCGCTCCTGCGCGTCGGCGATGCCGGCCATGCCGGCCCACACCGCCACGGCCAGCAGTACCGGCGCGGCGGCGGCCAGGCGCGCACGCAGCTTGCGGAACACGATCTCCAGGTCCCAGGCCTCGATCTGCGTGCGCCGGTTGAGGTACAGGCCGAAACCGGCGCCGACGTAGAACGGCTCGATCACGCTGACCGCCGCCCAGACCAGTGCATTCCAGGCGACCTTGAACCACGCGGGCCACTCGATGGCGACCACGCGGAACGCGGCCTGCATGCTGTCCGGCAACAGATCCTGCGGCAGGTACATCACGACCGCCATCACGCCACCCAGCACCAGCACGCCCTGGAACAGCAGGCAAATCCAGGTCAGCAGGATCGCGGTGCCGTAGGCCTGCCCGCCGAGCACACGGCGCCGCTGGCCCAGCCGCTCGCCCTGCACGCCCTCCAGCAGGTCGATCGGCATGTAGAGCGAGCGCACCGGACTGAAGCGCCGCCACGTGAGCAGGTGCGGCAGCGTGCGCAGGCCCCAGCGGGCCTGCGCACGCAAGGTCTCGCGTGCGTCCGGCACGCTGCCGAACACCGCGCGCGAGATGACATACAGCGGGATACGGTCGAAGGCGGGCTTCAACCACCACATCAGCAGGGCCGCCAGCCAGAACCGGTCGATCCACCACGCACCCAGGTTCAGCAGCGCGAACACCGGCAGCGTCAGCCACAGCCACGGCCTCCAGACCGCGCCGGCATGCCGGCGCACCAGCGCCATGCCCAGCTCGATGGCTTCCCAGTCCGAGCGTGCGCGCAGCCGGACCGTCAGCTGTTCAATCCTCATCGGCCACCCCGCGTCCGCCGAGGCCCAGCCACAGCGCCACCAGCGTCCACAGCACGCCGGACACGCTGTACTTCACCACGGCGGGGATGGACTGGGTCGACGACCAGAAGGCTTCGATGAAGGCCGCCACCAGCAGCATGAACGCCACGCCGAGGCACAGCCTCGCCCCCTTGGCGCCCGCGATCGCCAGCGCGTCGATACGTCGATGCCGCCCCGGCGCCACCAGGCTCAGGCCGAGCCGCAGGCCGGCGCCACCGGCCAGCACGATGGCCGTCAGTTCGAATGGCGCGTGGCCGCAGACGAAACGCCACAGCGGGTCGCCGTAGCCGATCTGTTGCAGATGGCCGAACACCGTGCCGATGCCGATGCCGTTGACCACCAGCACGAACAGCGCGCCGACGCCGGCCACCAGTCCGCCGGCGAACGTGCGCAGGCCGATGCTGATGTTGTTCCAGATGTAGTGGCCGAACATCTGCCAGTCGGTGCCGCTCTCGCGCCCGAGCGCATGGCCGGGATCGCTGGGGTCGTACATGCGTTCGTACGTCGCCACCTGTTCGGGCGAGGCGATGCTGTACACCAGCTCCGGCCGGAACTGCAGCAGCACGAACATCAGCACCAGCGGAGCCACGAAGACCGCCGCCGCCACCCACATGCAGCCCGCTTCGCTGCGCACCAGCCGGGGAAATTCCGCCAGCAGGAAACGCACCGCACGCTGCCAGCGCGGTGGCGGCGTGCGGTACAGCACGCCATGGCCGTCCTGCATCAGGGCCTGCAGGCGATCCACCACCACCGGGCTGTAACCGCGCCGGCGCGCCAGTGCGAGGTGCTGGCAGATGCGGCGGTAGCGCGCCGGCACGTCCTCGTCGGTCAGTTCGCCGGCATTGCGCTCGCGGCGCGCACGCCGTGCGCTGTCGCCGCGCGCGTGCAGCCACGTTTCGAAGGCGATCCACTCGGCTTGGTGGCGGGCGACGAACTGCTCCTGCCTCATCGACGCCCCAACAGCCAGTTGGCCATGCCGTACAGCCGCTGTACGCCGGCCTGTCCCTGCGCCGCAGTGATGGGCTGGGCGAGATTGGCCAGTTCCTCCTGGCGCGACGCCGTCAGCTGCGGCGCGCGTTCGCCGAACGCGACGATCGCGGCCTGCTCTTCCGGCAACAACTGCGCCGGCGGCACGAACACCGTGTTGACCGGCACCGGCACGTGGCGGCGTTCGCCTCCCGCATGCACCACCAGCGTGCCCGCCACCCTGTCGCCGAGGCGGCGCGCATGCGCGTCGGTCAGGCAGGCGACCAGGCCGGTCGCGTAGCCGAACGGCAGCATGTCGACGGTCCGCAGCAGGTTGCGCGTGATCGCCGCCAGCCACCCCACCGGTGCGCCATCGGCCGCCACCACGCGCAGTCCCAACGCCTTCTTGCCGGGCGTCTGCCCGCGCCAGACCGACTCGAGCACGATCGGGTAGGCCCAGAACACCAGGAACACCACGATCAGGTACAGGCCCTGGCCCACGCTGCCCAGCAGGGCGAGCAGCGTCGCCATGACGACCACGATGCCGAGGCGGATCGCCAGGTCGATGCTCCATGCCAGCGCGCGCGGCACCGGACCCGCCGCCGGCAGGTGCAGGCCCACGCCTTCGGGCGTGACGACTTCGCGGTACGTGTCCAGCATCACGCGATTACCACGGGCAGCGCTGCCCTGGCGACACCGTGGCCGCGACCGGATCGATGTGGTGGAACCTGCGAGTCCCGCTGTCCATGCGCCTTCCCCATGCCTGGCGACTTTAGCCGCGAACGCCAGCCTTGCCCAGCCACGCGAGGGCCTACACTGCACGCCATCGTGGGCACTCCCTTCTCCTGCCGGTCGGGCTGCGCGGCCTGCTGCACCGCGCCTTCGATCACCTCGCCGATCCCCGGCATGCCGGAGGGCAAGCCGGCCGGCGTGCCGTGCGTGCAGCTGGACGACGCATTGCGCTGCCGGCTGTTCGGCCGGCCCGAGCGCCCGACGTTCTGCGGCACACTGAGGCCGGGCCCCGACATGTGCGGGGCCAGCCGGCAGGAAGCCCTGGTGCTGCTGGCCGCCCTCGAACGCGCCACCGCACCGCCCACGCTTTCCCCTCGCTAGGAGACGTCGCATGCAGCGTTTCTGGAACCTGGTCCTCGCGGTGGTCGTTGCCGCCACCGTGATCGCGCAGCTCGTGCTCCTGGTGAGCGGCGGGCAGGACGTGAACACCACCTCCACGGTCGCACCCGTCCCGCTGGCGACGAAACTGCTGCGCTTCTTCAGCTACTTCACCGTGCAGAGCAATCTGCTGGTGCTGGCCGCCGCCGTCAGCCTGGTCATCCGGCCCGATCGCGACGGCCCGGTCTGGCGGGTGTTGCGGCTCGATGCATTGCTGGGCATCGCGGTGACGGGGGTGGTGTTCGCCACCCTGCTGTCCGGGCTGGTGCAGCATAGCGGCATCGGTACCTGGATCAACGCAGGCTTCCACCAGTTCTCGCCGGTCTGGACGCTGGCGGGCTGGCTGCTGTTCGGGCCACGGCCGCGGATCGATGCCCGCACGATCCGCTGGGCGTTCGCGTGGCCGGTCGCCTGGCTGGCCTACACGATGGCGCACGGCGCGATCACCGGCTGGTACCCGTATCCGTTCCTCAATGCCGACAAGCTGGGCTACGGACGGGTAAGCGTCACGCTGGTGATCATCGTGGTCGCCGCGCTCGCCACCGCGTTCGCGTTCCGTGCGCTGGAGCGCCGGTTGCCGGCGCGCTGACCGCCGCTCACGCGACCTGCGTGGAAATCCACCACGTCGTCCCGCCCGCATCGCGGAAGCCGCCGCGACGGTCGCCGTCGCCCTTCTCTTCCGGCGGCTGCACCGGCTCGGCGCCCGCAGCCAGTGCGCGCAACCAGGTGGCGTCGACGTCAGGCATGTAGAGATGCACGTGGCTGGCGATCGGCGGCCAGCCCTCCATGCCGTCGGCCAGCATCAGCACGGTGTCGTCGATGCGGACTTCCGCATGGCCCAGCCGGTCGCCCATGGGGTGCATGCGCAGCGGTTCCGCCGCGAAGACCGCGACGAGGAAATCGATCGTGCGCTGCGCGCCGTCGACCACGAGGTACGGGGCTACCGAAGTGTAGCCCTGCGGTTTCCAGGCCATGCGGAACTCCCAGGCGGCGCGGGATGCGCCGCCGGCCATCATGCCGCAGGCGGGGTCGGCTGCAGGTAACGGTCCTTCAGCTTGACGTAGTGCCCGGCCGAGTAGTGCAGGCTCTCGATCTCCTTCTCCGTGAGCGCGCGCGCGAACCGGGCGGGATTGCCCAGCCACAGCTCGGCTTCGCCGACCACCTTGCCCGGGCCGAGTACCGCGCCGGCGCCGAGGAAGCCGTACTTCCTCACCGTCGCGCCGTCGAGGATGCAGGCGCCCATACCGATCAGGCACAGGTCCTCGATGGTGCAGGCATGGATGATGGTGCCGTGGCCGATGGTGACGTCGGCGCCGATCAGCGTCGGATAACCGGCCTTGTTGTACGGGCTGTGGTGGCTGACGTGGACGATGGTGCCGTCCTGCACGTTGGTGCGCGCACCGACCCGGATGACGTTGACGTCGCCACGCAGGATGGTGCCCGGCCAGATCGACACATCCTCCGCCAGTTCGACATCGCCGATGACGGTGGCGGCCGGATCGACGTAGACGCGCGGCCCGAGGACGGGAAAGCGGTCAAGGTAGGGGCGCAGGGCGGTCAGATTCGGATCCATGCCCGGATTGTAGTGCGACTGCCCGAAAGGGAAGGCATACACTCGGGCCATGACGACTTTCCCGCACGCCGCCACGACCGCCGCCAACGCGGCCATCACCGCCGCCAATGCCGCGATCACGGCCGCGAATGCGGGTGGGACCCCCGCTCCGGATCACGACGCACGTGCGCCCGACGGCGATACGCCGGTCGACGATCTCGCCCCATCGCTGCGCCGGCTGCGCGACGCGTGGCAGGCGCGCAAGCCGGCTTACGCGCAGCGCCGCGACGACCTGCAACGGCTGCGCGACGCGCTGAAGCGGCGGCTGCCGGAGATGGCCGACACCATCGCCGCCGATTTCGGCCACCGCTCACGGCATGAGTCGCTGATCGCCGACGGCATGACCGTGCTCAACGAGATCGACCACCTCGCCTCGCACCTGCGCCGCTGGATGAAGCCGAAGCGCGTCGGTGTGGGCTGGCGCTTCTGGCCGGCGCGCGCGGAAATCCGGCAGGAACCGGTCGGCGTGGTCGGCGTGATCGCGCCGTGGAACTATCCGGTCAACCTGGCGCTGATCCCGCTGGCGACCGCGATCGCCGCCGGCAACCATGTCTACCTCAAACCGTCCGAACACACGCCGCGCACGACCGCCTTCCTGCGCTCGCTGCTGGCGGAGGTGTTCCCGCTGGAGCGCGTCGCCGTGGCCGCCGGTGGCGCCGAGGTGGCGGGCGCGTTCGCGGCCCTGCCGTTCGACCACCTGGTCTTCACCGGCTCCACCGCGGTAGGGCGCAAGGTGATGGCCGCCGCGGCACCGAACCTGACGCCACTGACGCTGGAACTGGGCGGCAAGTCGCCCGCCATCGTCTGCGACGACTTTCCGGTGGAGCAGGCCGCGGCACGTCTGGCGACCGGCAAGTGGTTCAACGGCGGGCAGACCTGCATTGCGCCGGACTACGTGCTGCTGGTCGGCCACCAGCGCCTCGATGCGCTGGTGCAGGCGCTGCGCGACCAGGTCGCGGCGCGCTACGGCGACCTGTCCGACGCCGCCGACTTCACCCGCATCATCAACGATGGCCAGTTCGCGCGGCTGGAAGGCTATCTGGACGACGCCCGCCAGCGCGGTCACGAGGTCATTCCGCTGGCAGCCAAGCACGACCGCGCGCAGCGCCTGTTCGCGCCGACCGTGGTGATCGAGCCCGGCGACGACGCGAAGGTGATGCAGGACGAGATCTTCGGCCCCGTCCTGCCGATCCGCACCGTCGATTCGCTGGACGAGGCCATCGCCTACGTCAACGCACACGACCGGCCGCTGGCGCTGTATCCCTTCAGCCACGACCGCGCGCGCGTGGAGAAGATCCTGGGTGCGACGCTGGCCGGCGGCGTCACCGTCAACGACACCGTGCTGCATTTCGGCATCAACGCGCTGCCATTCGGCGGCATCGGCTCCAGCGGCATGGGCGCGTACCACGGCCGCGCCGGCTTCGACGCGATGAGCAAGGCATTGCCGGTGCTGTGGCAGCCACGCCGCGCCGGCAGCGACCTGCTGAAGCCGCCGTATTCGAAGGTCGCGCGGTTCATCGATTTCATCATCCGCTGACCGCGCAACGCATGCGCAAGCTCCGGCAGTCCAGCAGCAGCCGTCGCGACCTGCGCGTATACGGCATGCTGCTGGTCGGCGCGGGGTTCATCTACGCCGGCCTGACGGTGGATCCGGCCAGCAACTGCGATGCCAGTGGCCAGCAGTGCGCGCCGTGGCTGGTACCGCTGGTGTTCGTGATGGGGTTCGTATTCGCCGGCGCCGCGCTGGGGATGCTGGTGCATGCACGCTACTGGGGCAGCCGCCTGGACCTGTCCACGCGCACGCTGTGGTGGTGGGACAACGCACTCGGCCCAGGCGAACGCGCCATTGCGCTGGACGACGTCGCGCGCATCCGCGTGCAACGCCCCGAGGACAGCGAGGACCGCCTCTTCATGTACCGCCACGACGGTACATTGCTGCACTTCCCGTCCGAACGTGGCGTGCCCTATGACGCCATCCAGTGGGCGCGGGACCTGGCGGGACATTTCCCGCACCTCCATGTGGACGTGGAAGACGGCTAACGCGGCGTCTGTTCCTGGTCGAAAATCGCCAGCCCCGTTCGTCGAACGGGATGACACCCCCTGACGGACCGCCATGTCGACCACCCCCGTGCCCGCCAAAGCCACCCGCCGCGAATGGATCGGCCTAGCCATCATCGCCCTGCCCTGCATGGTTTATGCGATGGACCTGACCGTGCTGAACCTGGCGCTGCCGGCGATCAGTGCGGAACTGGATCCCACGGCCAGCCAGCTGTTGTGGATCGTGGACGTGTACGGCTTCCTGGTGGCGGGCTTCCTGATCACGATGGGCACGCTGGGCGACCGCATCGGCCGGCGCAAGCTGCTGCTGATCGGCGCGGCCGCGTTCGCGGCGGCCTCGGTGCTGGCGGCGTTCTCGCACAGTGCGGAGATGTTGATCGCGATGCGCGCCTTGCTGGGCATAGCCGGTGCCACGCTGGCGCCGTCGACGATGTCGCTGATCCGCAACATGTTCCATGACGAACACGAGCGGCAGTTCGCCATCGGTGTATGGATCGCGGCGTTCTCGGTCGGCGGCGCGATCGGCCCGCTGGTCGGCGGCCTGCTGCTGCAATGGTGGTGGTGGGGCGCCGCGTTCCTGGCCGCGGTGCCGGTGATGGTGTTGCTGCTGGTGCTGGGGCCGCGGCTGTTGCCCGAGTACCGCGATCCCGACGCCGGCAGGCTCGACCCGGCCAGCATGGCGCAGTCGCTGTTCGCAGTCCTGGCCGTGGTCTACGGGCTGAAGCGCATCGCCGAGTACGGCCTCGATCCGCGCGGCATCGTGGTGCTGCTGCTGGGCGTGGCGCTGGGTGTGCTGTTCGTGCGGCGGCAGAAACACCTCGCCTATCCGTTCCTGGACGTAACGCTGTTCCAGCGGCCGGCCTTCTCCGCCGCCATCGTCGCCTACGCGCTGGCCGGCCTGTCGATGATGGGCGTGTACATCTTCATGACCCAGTACCTGCAACTGGTGCTCGGGCTGACGCCGCTGCAGGCCGGCATCGCGACCATCCCGTGGTCGCTGTGCTTCACGGTCGGTTCGCTGCTGGCGCCGCGGCTCGCGCGCCACTGGGGCGCGCGGCGGGTGATGGTGCGCGGCCTGCTGTTCGCGGCGATGGGTTTCGGCGTCACCGCGCTGGTCACGCCGCCGCGTGGCCTGTGGATCCTGATCGCCGGCATGCTGGCGATGAGTCTGGGCATGGCGCCGGTGTTCACCGTCGGCAACGAACTGATCATCACCACCGCGCCGCCGGAACGCGCGGGTGCGGCATCCGCGCTGGCGGAAACGAGCGCCGAACTCAGCGGTGCGCTGGGCATCGCGGTGCTGGGCAGCCTGGGCATGCTGGCATATCGGCTGTGGCTGGATCCCGCATTGCCGGCGACGCTCGACAACACCGATGCCACGCGCGCGCTGTCCACGCTGGGTGGCGTGATGACGGTGGCCGGCGAGGTCGGCGGCCAGGCCGGGGCCTTGATCGCCGACACCGCACGCACTGCCTTCACCGATGCCATGCGCGCCATCGCCGTGTTCGGCATGACGATGATGCTGCTCGCCGCGTGGATGGCGGCACGCCTGATGCGCGACGGCGAAGGCGCCGGTCACGGCGCACCGGCGACCACGAACGCCTGATCCGCCTTCCTGACTTAGAATCCCCGCCATGAAGATCGCCAGCTGAAGTGGGAAACGACATTTCATGGCTTCTCGCACCGCCTCATAAATGTCAAAAAATGGCTTGTTTTCAGCAGTATTCTCTGCATCGTTTGTATCAGGAAATCTCAGAAGCGTCCTTGTAAGCGCGACAAGCTGGGGGTAGTTTTGGGGGTACGCAAATCGGACGTATCCGCGATGCTGAGCACCCTGCAAATCAAGTCCGCGAAGCCGCGAGCGAAGTCGTACAAGCTCGCCGACTCGGGCGGCCTCTTCCTGCTCGTGCAGCCTTCCGGCTCGAAGCTCTGGCGCTACAAGTTCCGTATCGGTCGCGTCGAGGGCTTGCAGGCGCTCGGTTCGTTCCCCGAGGTCAGTTTGGCCGACGTGCGCGCCGAGCACGCGAAGTCCCGCAAGCTGGTGGAGCAGGGTATTCATCCGGTCCAGGAGCGCAAGCGGCGCCGCGAGGTGCTGGCGATCGAGTATCTGAACCGCGACAAGGGTGAGTTCGGCGCCATCTGCGCGCAGTGGGACGACGCAACATCAGTCGACCTCAAGGCGGGAACCGTCAGGCAACGCCGGCGCGAGATCAAGAACGACCTGTTGCCGAAGCTCAAGACCCGCGCGATTGCCAGCATCACGCGTCTCGAATTGACGGCCATCCTGAAAGATGTCGAGAAGCGGGCGCCAGAGATTGCCCGGAACCTTCGCAACTATCTTTGGGGCATTTTCGAGTACGCCATCGATTCGGGTTTGCTCGAAATCAACCCCGTGCCGCCCTTGCGCATCTTGAAGAAGCGCAAGCAGAAGAACCATGCCGCGTTGTCGCCCCCGCAGATCGGCGAGTTCCTGGGTGCGATGGCGCTTGGCGTCAATGAGCTCGGTACGTGCACCGCCATGCGGCTGATGATGCTGGCCGCCTGTCGGAAGGTCGAAGCCACGGCCGCGGAGTGGTCGGAGTTCGACTTCAAGCACGGCGGCTGGGAGATTCCGGCCGAACGCATGAAGGCAGGCCATCCGCATTGGGTGCCTCTCCCGAGGCAGGCGATCGCGCTGCTCTCCGAATGGCGCGCGATCACACCGAAGGGACAGAAGTATCTGTTCCCGAATCGCCGCGATCCGAACCGCCCGATGGCCGGTCGCACGCTTAACGCGCTGATGGATCGCCTTGGGTTCGGTGGCAAGGGGACCCCCCACGGCATGCGCGCTGCCTTCAGCACCCATTTCAACGGTCGCCACGCCAACGCCGATGTCATCGAGCGGTGTTTGGCGCATGTTTCTGCGAACGCAGTGCGCGCTGCCTACAACCGCTATGCCTATCGCAAAGAGCGGCGGGCGATGCTCCAGCAATGGGCGGACCATTTAGACCTGCTACACAAGAAGCACGGCAAGAATGCCGTGTTGCCGCCGACGCCGCGGACCGTGCGCCGCGAGACCCGCCGCGGCTCTAAGAGACGGCAGTCTAGGCGCTCGCTGCGCAAGGTCGCATAAGTCCTCAGGATCATCGAATATCCAGATACAAGGCCCGCTGCACGGTCAATCTTCTCAAGGCCGTGGTGTCAGCAAGCGCGCCAAACCATAGCCGTCTCATTAAAGGGGCCTGCTTCAACAATTTACGAGGCTACCGCTTCCAGTCATCCCTCCAGATCCCAAAGCTCATCGGCGCGGCCAAACTCTGATCGCCTCCGAGCTTCCGCTTTCGCTCCTCGTGGTGCATTGCCAGCGACAGGTAGATCAGCGCGGATCGGGCAAGCTGCAATAGCCTTTGCGTCCGCCGCTCGAGATCGGGACGTGAAACCATGTGCGCGAGCTTGTCGCGAAACGGATCAAAGTCACGCCGAATCGACAACAGATCCTCATGCACCTTGACGTACTTGTGTTCAAGATGATTCCTTAATTCGGATAGGGCCCGCGCATCCGGATCCGTCGAATCCTTCATTCCCTCCTCGAACAGGTCCTTGCTCAGCCAGTAGAGGCCACGCAGCGGCCAGTTGCGTGAGCTTGAAATGCGTTCGCGCAGCGGACCGTGTTCCTTGTCGCGCCAGAGCGTGCGGAAATAGATGCGATTCGCCTTGATCCCCAAACGGAGATAGAAGTTCAGAAAGTAAGCGACCTTGTCGAAGATCGAGTACGCCATCCGGAACGCGATTCTGACCTTCTCGACGTTGAGCCCGTAAGACGGGTAGTCCAAGGTATTGGACAAGGTCACGCCGCGGTCGGAAAAGTGGACCGAGTCACTGCTCACTCCTTCCCACAGCAACCAGCGCGCGGAGGCAAAGGTCTGCTTGAGCTCGTTGAACATCCCCAGCACAACAGGTGGCTCGTCGATGGGCAGAGTGAAAGTTGGCAGGTTCAGTACGTCAGCTGATGCAATAGAAGCTTGTTCAACGTCGTTCAACGGGTTCAGGAACAATGTGTTTGCCAAGCACCAGCGACGGTACGTGCGTTCCTTCTCACTGCGGCCAAGACCGCCCGTATTCGGCTGATACTTCTCGGCAATGGCAGAGAGGTCGAAGCGACGCTTGATCTCAGCAGCGGACGCCACGAATATCTCTTTTAGCCGCGGGTCGCCCAAGTGCGGATGCCTGGTGATCAGTTCGACGGCCTGGGTCAGTTCCCGGTGTGCGTGATGCGCGAACACGCACTGATGCCCAGGGTCATAAAGGGCATTTGCGTAGAACATCAGCGCACGAGCCCGGTTGGCACGCGCCATCCAGAAGTCCGGATCGACCGCCAAGGCAGCATTCCAGCAGGCACGCGCCTCGATGAACCGCCCGAGCGTATCGAGCTGGTTGCCTAGGTTGGTCAGGATCTGGCACCGGCGGAGCGGAGGCAGCAGCGGAAAGCCTTCGCCATAGGCTGCACAGCGCAGCAGCAGCACCTGCTGGCGCAGCTCTGGTTGCTCGAACTCCCACAGCGCCTCATGGCCCGCATGCCGCTGGTGGTACCTACAGGCCCAAGCGTTGGCCCTGAAGTAGTCGAGCAGCGCGCTCTGGTCCGCTGCCAAACCGCGACCTTCAAGCTCATCGGCCAATGCCAAGGCGTGGTCGACGAGTTTTGGGCTAGCCTTGTCGTCGGCCAAGTCGATGAGCTGACCGATGATCTGCAAAGCATCTTCGTCGGATAGGCCAGCCAAGCTTGGCCCGCCCTTGCTGTCCCCTTGCTGCATGATGTCCTCTGGCCTTTCCCGATCGCCCGCTGGCACATTATCCCGACCCAGGTACAGCGCCGCTCGATGGATCCTCAGGCCGGTTCGGCCTACCCTATCGAGTCGAGCCGACGATCGCAGCCATGAATCCAACCCAGCCAAAAGGCATGCCGCCACTGACTCAGAACATCGAGGGCCTGCGCAGTCATTCGCTCTTGATCAGCATTTTCGTGGGCACGCCGGGGGAGACGCCGACGCAGCGGCGCTGGCGCTCCTGGCTGGTACATTCGCTGACTAAGGCCGCTCGCCACTACGAAAACGCGCGCAAGCTGACTTTAATGGATGCCAGAGAAACGAACGGCTCGCATCCAAGCGGCCAAGCATTGCCGATGCTCGACTATGCTTTCGAGCTGGAGGACTGCATCACGTCGCTGGACAAGGCCATTGCCTGCATCCAAGCCCTGCATGCCAGGGGGGAGTTTCCCGATTCTCGGGTGGTGGCATTGGCGGCGGACACGCGCCTGCTGCGAGCGTTCCGCAACAAGCAAGAGCACCTGCACACCCACTTGGCCAGCGGAGAGACGGCCAACGGCCCGATCCTGGTAGCCATAGATAGCGAGGGTGTCGGCATCAAGTTGCAGAAACTTTCAATGGCGTTCTCGACGCTCCGCGGACTGATCGATGCGGTGTACCGCGACATCGCCAGTCTGTTCCCGAAGCACGATGCGGAATCGCCTCCGCGCCCGGCAGGAATCCCGCGGCTGCAGATCACGGCAACGGTCACGACCATCCCCCGTGAGCCCGACAAGGTCTAGCGCCTACCACGACCCTATCTGGACCTGCTGCAGAAAGCGGGAAGCATGCGGTGCTCCCATTAGCGTCCTCAACAGCGTGGCGCGAGACTAGCCACGGCTCTCAGAGACGACGTTCCAAACACTCGTTGCGCAAGGCCGCATATCCTTCTGGATCGTCGATCCAAGCCTGCAACGCGGACGCGCGCCAACCGCAGGCGCGTCCGCCTAGGTGCACTGGCGGTGGAAACCGCCCTTCGTCGATGCGTCGGTACAAGGTGGCGCGGCTCAGACCCGTGATGCGAACGAGATCGGCCATCCGATAAAACGCCGGGACAGCACAATCCGTGACGCCTTCACTGTCTCTTGGGGGCATCGAGCTGGGAAACATCGCGGTCTTCCGCAAAGGGTTGCAACATCAGGTCGTGGTTGACCACCACCCGTACTGGGAACCCTGCCCGCACCGTCAGCGTCGGCTGCAGGTCGAGATTGCGGCGGGTGACCTGCTGGCCAACCTGGTTGACCGTCTCCTGCACGCTCTCGCGGGTGGCGATGACGATGCGACCATCGGCGTCCACCCGGTCGGGCGCGGCCAGTTCGGCACCGACGTCGATCAGGGTCGAGAGCGCGGCGCCGGCGAAGATCCGGTTCCAGTGCCAGTCCACGCGATCTTCCAGCCCTGACTGGCCGGCCACATCGGTCGTGGGCAGCCGGTCGAGTACCAGCGAGGAGCCGTCCGGGTGGATCAGGCGCGTCCACACCAGCAGCACCCGGCGCTGGCCGTAGGCGACCTGGCTGTCGTACTGGCCGATCAGCCGCGAGCCCTGCGGCACCAGTGCACCCAAATCGGGATGCAGCACCAGGAAGTCGATTTCTCCCGTGGGCGCAGTGCCTGCGTCATTCTGCCTCACGGCGGCGCTCAGCCATGGCAGGCTGTGGATCACGGTGAACTCGTCTGGAAGCCCGTTCGCCAGAATCGAATAGACCGTCTTCTCGCCCGCGCTTCCTGTTTCCTTCGGCCCAAAGGGCGGAATCATCTTTGCCATGGATCACTCAGGCTCCGTTTTCCGGGCGCGCCTCGCATTACCGTGGAATGGCATCTTCCACCGTCACGACGGTGATAGATTTCGCACCGCGCGTCAGCGCCACATACAAGTGCCTGGAGGACATCGCGTCCGCTTCGAGAATGATGGCATGGTCGTACTCAAGTCCTTTGACTAACAGGGTGGTCCCGATGAGCTTGTTATGTCGGATCGGCCTGCCCGCGTAACGAAACTCCCGCTGATACAAGCTGGCGGCTTCTATTAGCGTACGACTCGGGTGCTCCCCCCATGTGCGCAGCACTCCCATCATTCTGTTCAGAAGGTCCTGGCGATAGATCGTAACCTCGGGACGGTCGCGGATAAGGCTGAGCAAGATAGTCGCGTCATTGCAGGATCCCGTTGCGAGGTAACGATTCGCCGCCGCAAGAATGTCGGGGCATCTGGTTGCCTTTGTAGCTTTTCCCTCCTGTCCCTTCTTGGTTGCCGCCGTGAGGACGCCATCCACCGCGTTGCAGCAGGTCTTGCAGAAATCGACCACGCATCGAAGGCGATCGTTCGATGACTTGGCACCATCGATCTTTTTGATGAAACGATGCAGGTCCTTTCCTTCAACTTCCTCGATACTGGAGAATTTTCCAGCCAATCCTTGCGCCAGCTTGTGTGTCTTGTTCTTGGATTTCTGGTCACCGGAATGAATGGCAATGACTGAGTCCGTGTTCTTCAAGTGCTCGTAGAACACGCTCAATCGTTTCGTATTCTTGAAGTCATTGAGATCAACCGATTTCCTGTACACGCCATTCGGTAGCTCTCCGGCAAGCGGGATCTTTTTGTCTTGCGCCAGAAGCGCTCTCGCCTCACCCAGCCATTGCCCGAGCTCATCCGCGCCCGCCTGCTTCCACCGCCAAGGCGTCACAAGCTCGCCCAGCAATTGATAGTTCGGGTAAACGGCGGTATCCCAATCGACCGGCTGCTCGCCGAAATCGAAGATGGCCTGCATAGGGTCGCCGAGCAGACGGCACGGAAGCAGCTTTGCCAGAGCCTCGACCAGATCATGCTGCTGTTGTGAGCAATCCTGATACTCGTCGACGTAGACGCCACCGTAGGAGCACTTGATCATGTGCTGTAAGAACGGCCTGTCCAGCATTGCAGTGCAAATCGAATAGAGTTTCCCCCAATCCTTCCCGGTAGGGTGGTCCTTTTTCCACTTCGACGTCTTCGGGAAGTAGAGGCAGGTGCGCAGCGCCCAGCTTGCGATGGTGTCGATCTGGTACTGTGCCGGCGGAATCCGCAGCAGTTGCATCTTCCGCCGGATCGCGTTTACACCGGCGTAGGTATGCGTCAGTACCAACTGGCGGCGGGTGGCCGCCTGCACGGCCCTCGCGATCAGATGGGTCTTTCCGTAACCAGCCGGGGCGATGACATAGCCCTTGCCGTTGAACTCCGCCAAGACCTTGGGCAGGCCATCATCCATTGTCCACCCATGTGCGGAACTGATTTAGCTTTGTTGCGAATTCCTTCTGCTGGAACGCGGCATCCTTGAACGCGTTGGCAATGGTCTGCGCCCATTGCTCGCCGTGCGCGACGCTCTTGAACCAGTTGGACGATTTCGCGGCAGCGCCGATGGCCTTGCGCAGATCTTCTGACTCCTGCCATTCGCCGATGTCGTCATCGAGCTGTACGTTGAGTTTCGACCTGACTTGGTCATGGACTGGGAACCCGAGCTCTTTGGCAAGCTTGGTGCTCGCCAGCACCTGCACCCAAGGCAGGTCCACCATCGCCCTTTGCTCGATCGACAGCTTGTCTGTCCACATGACGACGGCGACCCCTTTCCCGTCCAGGTCCACTGCATCCTGATCGGAGAACCGAGCCTGGGCGTCTCCATCGGCGAGCACTAAGACGTCGTAGTGCAGGGCCTTGAAACCTGTTGCAAGCCCTTTGACCTTGCTCGCGCCATGCGCATCGAGCGGAACCACCCCCAGATATGAAAACGGTAGCCGCTCTGCGGCCGACCACAGATTGTCCATGCCGCGGAGGAATCCCACCTCGGTCGCTCCTTCGCAGACGACCACCTTGCGGGACAGGAATGCTTCCGCGCTCGAGCGGATATGGCCCTGGATGTTCAGTCCCTCCAGTTCCTTATCTGCGGCGGCAACCACGCGGATAGCATCTTCTTCTTTGTGCAGCACGTATAGCTGCCCTACTGTCAATTCGCGCAGCACGGTCGGCGAGTGCGTCGTCAGGAAATACTGCCCTTTTTTATCCTCGCGGATGTGCTTGATCAGACGCGCTATCCGATGCGGCTCCAGCCCGTATTCGACTTCGTCGAATAGTGTGATGTGCTGGTCCTCCAGGCTTTCCTGTTGGATGCCACACAACAGCATGCGTTTCGAGCCAAGGCCTAGCTGCCGCAAAGGGATGTCGCCATCGTGCAGGGTCAGGCCGCCGATCCGGATACTGATCGCGTTGAGATCAAGGTGTGCCTTGTATTCGTGTCCGATTGGAACACCAAGGTCCTTCGCCACCTGCTCCGATTTGGCCGCTGCGGCATCGAACTTCTTCAGAACCAATGCCCTTTGCCCATCGAGCGAGCTTCTTGCTGCACGCGTCGCCTCGACGAGCGATTCGTTCAGATTGTCGGATTCGGTGATTTTCGCGAGCGCAGTCCCTGCGGCCCAGGTGAGTTGCTTTTCGCTGTAGGTTCCGATCAGGCCGACACCGACCTTGGCACGGTCGGCCGCCTTGAAGTCGACGCCTTCGGGGTTGCGGTCGGTAACGACCTTCCACTTCGGTTCCAAGTCTTTGGAGACGGCGAGTCGGATGCTAAGAACCGGTTCGTCATCGTCTTCCGGCTCGTCGTTCAGCTTGACCTGCCCCTTGTTCCAGCCGCGCAGGTGTGCGCCATACTTCTGCTCCGCGCAGAACTCGGGCAGCAAATCTCCGATGACGACCTCGATCTGAATCGGATTGTCGGTGTTGCACTGGTAGAAGTCGGAATCGTTGAACGCGTGATTCCATTGCGGGCTGAAAGCACAGCGGATCGCTTCCAACACCGTCGTCTTCGTCGAATCGCCCTTGCCGATCAAGCAGAAGGTTTTCTCGTCGGGGAGATCCCAATCGAGCCGATGGATTCCCCTGAAGTTCCGGATACTCAGCTTTCTGATCTTCATCGCCCCCCCATGCTTGCTGCACCGTTAACGCGTCAGTCCCTCAAGCCCAGCGCACGCAACCAGGCATCCACCTGACCAAACGCGTCCTGCTGCCATTGCTCCGGCGTACGGTCTCCGAGCACGGCCGTTTCCTCCACGAACAAGCGGACACTGGTCGGGCCGTAGCTTTCCGGGGTATCGAACTTCCCCGCGATCAAGTGGTATCCCGTTTCACCGCTCTTCCGTTCCAGTACCGGCCGGCAGGCTTCCGCCAACGCCCCGACGCCACCCGGATAGTTCCGGATGCAGTAGTAGATGTCGTAGGCGTCCTTCTGCTTGTGCCGCCCTTCGATGGCATATCCCTTCATCGCCAGCAAAGCCGGAATCGAGCAGACCGCGATCTCCACGCGATTGGTGCCGCCGGCCGGCATGGAACCGGTCACCGCCACCATCTCGTAGAAATGGGTTGCCAGGTCCGCACCGTCCGCTCGCTGCACGGCGAAGTTATCGATCAGCGGCGGCTTGTTCTTCACGATGTCGGCATCACGCGGCATCAGGAAATCGACGATGACATCGATCGGGGCGCCGCCATCGGCGGCGGGCACCTGCCGCACCAGTTGGAACCGGCGAAGCTCTTCGCGTTGCTGGTAGCCATGTCCCATCAGCGACGCCACCAACGTCGCATACTCCCCGTCGCCCAGCGCTTCCGCATCGAGGCCGAGATCCAGGTCGAGCGTGCCGACGTGCGGCATGTCCTCGTTGGCGAGCAGCAGCCATGGCACTGCGCCGCCGACCACGGCGAACTTTCCCTTGAAGCTGCCGAGGATCTGGCCGATCTCGACCAACACGGTCTTCACCGCGGCTGTCGTGCGGTCATCGTAGTCGGCAGCGGATTGAGGTTCCTGCGGGATCAATTTTTCTGCCACGCCAGCTTTTCCTTGCGCAGATGGTCAGCCGCTTCCACACCACGCTCGCCAGACACAACCAAGTCCAGATAGGTCTGCACAGGGCTGGTACAGACCACGCCGGATGCCGGCTCGACCGCATCGCGGAACAGGCCGTCATCCTTGGGCACCGTCACAACAACGTTCTGACCTTTCACGACTGCAGAGAGTCCCAAGGCCGCACGAAGTCGTTCAAGGCCCTTGGCGTCTGCGTAGAAATAATGGGTGCCGGTACGCGCGTAGGGCGCCAGCCATTGCGCTGCAGAGTAGGAAGCGAACACAGCTTGGGCCTCATCGTCGCCACCCGCATGCAGCACCTGTCGGGCTGCCTCGTCCAATGCGCCGCCGTGCAACGTCGTATAGAAGCCCATGCGCTTTCCGGCGGGAGGCCGATAAGCGGCCGCCCATTCGTCGAGCAGGGCATCGGGCTTGGACAGGCGCAGTCCCTCCTCTGATACCTCAGCCCACTCCCGGTCCAGCAAACTGCTGCGCACGTTGCTGACATGGCCCACGCTGACGGCGGTCGCTTCGGCAAGCTCGACCACCCGCCAGGTCCGGCTTGGATCGCGGAGCAGGACGCGCAACACCTGCGCCGACTTCGGCGTGAACAAGGATTTGAGTTCGCGGCGTTCGCTGTCTGGCTTGTTCGCAACTTGACGCTCGATGTAGATACCATCGAAGGACAGATGGACATTGCCTTCGAGGTCGACAAAGCCGACACCTTCCTCACGACACAATGCTTGTGCATTCGGCGATAGATAAGGGGCGATGAAGACCGGAATGGCACCTTGCGCTTTCCGTGCCACGTAGTTCCGCAACTGAAGAAGTGCTGCCCGCACGTACCGTGGCTGGCCGTTGGACTTCACTTCACAAACCAGCAACCGGGGCTGGCCGGCCGCTTCGAGGTATACGAGGAAGTCGACCGCTTCGTCGGCTGCGGCGACCTGCGGTTCGATGCTCAGCTCCGTGATGGCAGGCACCTGCCCGAGCAAGCCTTGGAGCGCCTCAGCAGCACGGGATTCGACGCCTTTCACTGATTCGGCCTGTTTCAGCATTTGCTGAAAATAGCAGTGCTAGTGAAACAGTCAAGGGGTGTTCAGTAAAACGACAGGTTTCAGCAAACGCTGAAAGGGGGCTATAGTCTGAAAGCACAGTCGGTCGCAGGCGCCAGCGAGCCAGGGGAATTGGGGGTATCGCTGGGGGTATCGCGAAGATACAAAATGATAAAATCAAATAAATTCAATAGGTTATATCGCCTATGAAAATCGCCAGCTGGAACGTCAATTCGCTCAACGTGCGCCTGCCGCACCTCACGCAGTGGCTGGGTGCGTTCGCACCGGATGTCGTGGGCCTGCAGGAAACCAAGCTGGAGGACCACCGCTTCCCCGACACCGCGCTGGCCGAAGCGGGTTACCGCAGCGTGTTCGCCGGGCAGAAGACCTACAACGGCGTCGCGCTGCTGTCGCGCGAACCGATCGGCGACGTGCAGGTGGGCATTCCCGGTTTCGAGGACGAGCAGAAGCGCGTGATCGCCGCGACCGTCGGCGACGTGCGCATCGTCAACCTGTATGTGGTCAATGGCCAAGACGTGGGCACGGACAAGTACGCCTACAAGCTGCGCTGGCTGGACGCGGTGCACGACTGGATCGCCGCCGAACTGCAGTCGCATCCCAAGCTGGTGGTGATGGGCGATTTCAACATCGCGCCGGACGATCGCGACGTGTTCGATCCGAAGGTGTGGAACGACGACCACATCCTGACCTCCACCGCCGAGCGCGCCGCACTGCAGCGGCTGTACGGGCTGGGCCTGCACGATGCGTTCCGCCTGCACAGCGACGAGGCCAACGTCTACAGCTGGTGGGACTACCGGATGGGCGGCCTGCGCCGCAACCTGGGCCTGCGCATCGATCTGACGCTGGTGTCCGATGCGCTGCGCGCCAGTGCGGTGGAGTCCGGCATCGACCGCGAACCGCGCACCTGGGACCGTCCCAGCGACCACGCGCCCGCCTGGGTGCGGCTGGGCGGTTGATCCCGGCGCGCAGACAGCCGCTCCGGAATGAGCAAAGGCCCGGCAAATGCCGGGCCTTTGCGTTGCCACGGGCCTTGGGTGCGTCTCGGACGCGCACGCGGCCGCAGCGGAACCGCTACCTCGCGCGGCCGCGGGTGAGCAGGTTGACGATCAGCAGCAGCACCACCGCACCGATGAAGGCGGTGAGCAGGAAACCGACCCAGCCGCCCCCCAGGCCCAGGCCCAGGGTCGGCAACAACCAGCCGCCCAGGAAACCGCCGATGATGCCGACCACGACATTCAGGATGATGCCCTGGGAACCGTCGCGCTTCATGACGATGCTCGCCAGCCAACCGGCGATGCCACCCACGATCAGATAGATGAGAAAATTCATTGCGTCGCTTCTCCCTCGATGGACAGGACCCCTACGCGCGGGGCACGCTTCAATCTCCAACGCACTGCGTGAAACCGTCGTTAACCCTGTGGGGGAAGCCTCCGTGCAGCTGTTTGATAGCGCCATCGCCGCAGGCTTGCACGCTGTGCCGCACCAAGAAGCCGGGGCGATGATGTGAGCTGGCGCGACGTACCGGCGGATTGGCGGCTGGACGGCATCGCGCTGTGGCTGCTGCCGCATGCACCGCGGCAACGCGGCGAACCGGCGGCCCGCGAGCACCTGGCGCGCGCGCTCGGCCTGCTGCCGCACGCACTGCCGATCACCCGCGATACGCAGGGCCGTCCGCACTTCATCGCCCCGCTGCACCACCTGGAGACCGGCTGGAGCCACAGCGGCGAGGCGCTGCTGCTGGCGCTGGGCGAGGAGGTGGAACTGGGCGTCGACGTGGAGCGGGTGCGCCCGCGTCCGCGCGCGATGGAACTGGCGCAGCGTTTCTACCATCCCGAAGAAACCGCCTGGCTCGATGCATTCGACGACGAAGACGCGCGCACGCTGGCCTTCCTGCGTCTGTGGTGCGCCAAGGAAGCGATCCTGAAGGCACATGGCCAGGGCATTTCGTTCGGCCTGCACCGCTTCCATGTGCTGCTCGCCGACGATGGCGTGCGGCTGGCCGCCTGCGATCCCGCGTTGGGCCGTGCCGCCGACTGGCGCCTGCACGAATGGGCGCCTGCTCCCGGCTATCGGGCCGCCCTGGCCTGGCATCCGCGCGGCGCCGCGTGGCGCCCTGCGATAATGCCGCGATGACCGACACTGCCTTTTCCGCCGACCTGCGCAATGAACTGCACCGCGGCCTCGCCGCGCTGGGACTGGACGCCGATGCGCTGGCACCGCCCCTGCTCGCCTACCTGGCCCTGCTCGACCGCTGGAACAAGACCTACAACCTCACCGCCATCCGCGATCCGCGCGAGATGGTCACCCGCCACCTGCTGGACTCGCTGGCCATGCATCCGTTCGTCGACGACCTGGCCGCGAACGGGGGCGCGCTGGCCGACCTCGGCACGGGTCCCGGCCTGCCCGGCATTCCGTTGGCCATCGCCAAGCCCGGCCTGCGCGTGACGCTGGTCGAAAGCAATGGCAAGAAGGCGCGCTTCCTGCGCGAAGCGGTGCGCACGCTGAAGCTGGAGAATGCGCGCGTCGCCGAATCGCGCGCCGAAGCGCTGGACGAACCGCAGGCCCACGACGCGCTGACCGCGCGCGCGCTCGACGTGCTGGCCGGCATCATCGCCGTCGGCGGCCACCTGCTGAAGCCCGGCGGTGCGCTGCTGGCGATGAAGGGCATGCGCCCCGACGAGGAGATCGCCGCCCTGCCCGCCGGCTGGTCGGTAGAGACGATCCAGCCGCTGGCAGTGCCGGGCCTCGTCGGCGAGCGCCACATGGTCGTCGTACGCCGCGACCGGGGCGCGTGAGCGGGTACCGACGGCACGTAAGCCGTTGAAAAGACAGGCCGGGCCTGCGCACGCAAGGGATCGTGACCGGACGTGGCCGCTGGCGCCGTAGCTTTGATTTCGCACGGCCCCGCCCGAGCCCGCATAATCCCCCCTCACCCCGGACTGACCAAGGCGCCCTCGCATGGCCCGCATCATCGCCGTCGCCAACCAGAAAGGCGGAGTCGGCAAGACCACCACCGCCGTGAACCTGGCCGCCGCGCTCGCGCGCGCGCCGCAGCGGGTGCTGCTGGTCGACCTGGATGCGCAGGGCAACGCGACGATGGGCAGCGGCGTGGACAAGCGCGAGGTGGAAGCGTCCACCTGCGACGTGCTGCTGGGCGAGGTGGAGGCGAAGGCGGCGGTGGTGACCACGGCCGAGGGCTTCGACCTGATGCCGGGCAACATCGACCTGACCGCGGCGGAGATCCAGCTGATGGAATCCGACGGTCGCGAGCAACGCCTGAAGAGCGCGCTGCAGCCGATCCGCGGCGACTACGACTTCATCATCATCGATTGCCCACCGGCGCTGTCGCTGCTGACGCTCAATGCGCTGACCGCCGCCGATTCCGTGCTGGTGCCGATGCAGTGCGAGTACTACGCGCTGGAAGGCCTGTCCGCACTGATGGAAACCATCGATGCGCTGCGCGCGCGCCTGAATCCGGGTCTGGAGATCGAAGGCGTGCTGCGCACGATGTTCGACATCCGCAACAACCTGGCCAACGCCGTCTCCGGCGAACTGACCACGCATTTCGGCGACAAGGTGTTCCGCACCATCGTGCCGCGCAACGTGCGCGTGGCCGAAGCGCCCAGCCACGGCCAGAGCATCGTCGGCTACGACCGCGCCTCGCGCGGCGGCGTCGCCTACCTGGGCCTGGCCGGCGAGATCCTGCGCCGCGCCGCCGACCGCAAGAAGCAACAGAAGCACATGGAGCACGCGTGATGAGCGTCCCGAAGAAGCGCGGCCTGGGTCGCGGACTGGAAGCCCTGCTCGGCCCGAAGGCCGCCGAGACGCCGCCGCCGGAAGCGCAGCCGGGCGAAGCCTTGCGCACGCTGCCCGTGCAGCAGCTGCAGCCGGGCAAGTACCAGCCGCGCATGCAGATGGATGCCTCCAAGCTCACCGAGCTGGCGGAATCGATCAAGGCGCAGGGCGTCATCCAGCCGATCGTCGTGCGCGAAATTTCGGCGGGCAAGTTCGAGATCGTCGCCGGCGAACGCCGCTGGCGCGCCTCGCAGGAAGCCGGCCTGGCCGAAGTGCCGGTGGTCGTGCGCGAACTGGACGACCGCACCGTCATCGCGATGGCGCTGATCGAGAACATCCAGCGTGAAGACCTCAATCCGCTGGAAGAAGCGCAGTCGCTGCAGCGGCTGATCAACGAGTTCTCGCTGACCCACGCCGAAGCCGCCGAAGCCGTCGGCCGTTCGCGCGCCGCGGTCTCCAACCTGTTGCGCCTGCTGGAACTGCCGCCGGCGATCCGTGCGCTGCTGGAAGCGCGCCGTCTGGAAATGGGCCATGCGCGTGCGCTGCTCACGCTGTCGCCGGACCTGGCCAGCAAGCTGGCGTCCGATGCCGCCGAACAGGGCTGGTCGGTGCGCGAAGTCGAACACCGCGCGCAGCAGTTCGCCGCCGGCAAGGTACCCGTCACCGGCAAGAAGGCCAAGCCGGCCAAAGCCGCGCCGCAGCCCGATATCGCCTCGCTGGAGACCGAACTGTCCGAGAGCCTCGGCACCCGCGTCACCATCGCCCATGGCCGCGGCGGCAAGGGCAAGCTGATCATCCAGTACACCGACCTCGACACGCTGGACGGCGTGCTCGAGCGCCTGCGCCCGAAAGCCTGACCCGCTCAGGCTGTTGCGGGGATGTGGGATGTGGGAGCGACGTAAGTCGCGATAGCGGTGAAGCAGGTCCACCGACGAGCAAAAAACTCGCGACTTACGTCGCTCCCACAAAGACCAGCGTTGCCGCCCGGACGGGCACAGTGCCCCTGCATTACCATCCGGATTCCGCTTCCACCGGATGTCCGCCTTGAACCTCCGCACCGCCCTCCTGCTCGCCTGCGCCCCGCTGCACGCACTCGCGTTCGCTCCTTCCGACGCCGACAAGCGCTTCCAGGCCTTGTATGAGAAGGAATGGAAGTGGCGACAGGAGCAGACCGGCCAGGCAGACGAGGACGCCGACACCAGCGGCGACAAGCGCCGCCTGCCGGATGTCGGCGCCGACGCGCAGCAGGCGCGGTTGAAGGTGTGGGAGCAGGTACTGAAGGACCTCGACGGCATCGACGCCAAGGCGCTGTCGCCGGAGAACCGCATCAACCTGGCGATCTACCGCCCGCAGGTGGAGAACCTGGCCGATGAAGTGCGCCTGGGCGCCTACGAGATGCCGTTCAATTCGGACTCCTCGTTCTGGTCGAACCTGTCGTTCATGGCGCGCCGCCAGATGAAGACGGCGAACGACTATCGCGCCTACGCCGCGCGCCTGCGCGACGTGCCGCGCTACTTCGACCAGCACATCGCCAACATGCGCAGCGGTTTGAAGCGCGGCTTCACCGTGCCACGCGCTGTGCTGGACGGGCGCGACGTGTCGATCGCCGCCGTGGCCGATCTGAAGGACCCGGAACAGTCCACCTTCTACGCGCCCTACAAGAAGATGCCGGCCAGCATCCCCGCGGCCGAGCAGGAGGCGCTGCGCAAGGACGTGCGCGAGGCGATCAGCCAGCAGGTGGTGCCGGCGTTCGGTACGCTGCTGACGTTCTTCCGCAGCGAGTACGTGCCGCAGGCGCGCACCACGCTGTCCGCCGAGGCGATGCCGGGCGGCAAGGATTTCTATGCGCAGCAGATCCGCGAGTACACCACGCTGGACCTCAGCGCCGAGCAGATCCACCAGATCGGCCTGAAGGAAGTCGCGCGCATCCAGGCCGAGATGCAGGAGGTCATCAAGCAGACCGGCTTCAAGGGGTCGTTCGCCGACTTCCTGACCTTCCTGCGCACCGACCCGCAGTTCTACGCCAGGACGCCGCAGCAACTGCTCGATCGCGCCGCGTGGATCTCCAAGCGCGTCGACGGCGAAGTCGGCAAATACATCGGCACGCTGCCGCGCGGACGCTTCACCATCGTCGAGGTCCCGGCCGACATCGCCCCGTTCTGGACCGCCGGCCGGGGCGGTCTGGGCACGTACTGGCTGAACACCTACGACCTGCCGTCGCGCCCGCTGTACAACCTGCCGGCGCTGACGCTGCACGAGTCCTCGCCGGGCCATTCGCTGCAGGCCGCGCTGGCGCAGGAGCAGGGCGAGCAACCCGCCTTCCGCCGCGACAACTACATCTCGGCCTACGGCGAGGGCTGGGCGCTGTATACCGAGAAGCTGGGCAAGGAGATGGGCATCTACGAGACGCCCTACGAGGACTTCGGCCGGCTGACCTACGAGATGTGGCGCGCCGCGCGCCTGGCCATCGACACCGGCGTGCACCACAAGGGCTGGACCCGCGACCAGGCGCTGGCCTACCTGCGCGACCACACCGCCCTGTCCGAACACGAGGTCACCACCGAGGTCGACCGCTACATCTCCTGGCCGGCGCAGGCGCTGAGCTACAAGCTGGGCGAGATCGCCATCGTCCGCCTGCGCGGCGAGGCCGAGCAGGCGCTGGGACCGAAATTCGACATCAAGGCCTTCCACGATGCCGTGCTGAAGCAGGGCTCGGTGACCCTGCCGGTGCTGGAAAGCCAGATCCGCGCCTTCATCGCCGAGAGCAAGGCCGGTCCGGCCAGGCCGGCGGCGGCCGCGCCCTGATCTCACAAGCAAGCGAGATCAATCCGTAGAGCCGAGCTTGCTCGGGTCCGTACCCCCACCGGCACCGGACACGGACCGTAAAGCAGCGGAGCAAGCTCCGCTCTACGGGAGCTGGGGCGCTAAGTGGTTGCGGCACAAGGGAAACGCCGGCATAATGCGCGGCTCGCTGCGTCCGGCATTGCCGGATCTGCGGCCGGAAACGCGATTCCGGCTTGTGTCCGCAGCGGTTTTCCTACCGTATCGCGTGGTGTCCGTCCTGCCCTGCAGGCCGTCCGCCGGGCCGCCGTCTCCCGGGCTATGGGCGACACAATCATCCATCGAGGTGCGTATGTCCCGCGTATGCCAAGTCACCGGCAAGCGTGTGCAGACCGGTAACAACGTCTCGCACGCCAACAACAAGACCCGTCGTCGTTTCCTGCCCAACCTGCACGAGCGCCGCTTCTGGGTCGCCAGCGAAAACCGCTGGGTCAAGCTGAAAGTGTCCGCGCACGCGCTGCGCACCATCGACAAGAACGGCATCGATTCCGTTCTGGCCGAGCTGCGCGCGCGCGGCGAAAAGGTCTGAGGAGTAACTACACATGGCATCCAAGCGCGACAAGATCCGTCTGATCTCCTCGGCCAACACCGGCCACTTCTACACGACGGACAAGAACAAGAAGAACACCCCGGGCAAGATGGAAATCAAGAAGTACGACCCGGTCGTGCGCAAGCACGTGATCTACAAGGAAGGCAAGATCAAGTGAGCTAGTGGCGCGTTCGCGACGCGAACGCCTTTGCCACTAGCTCATCCCGGCGAAAGCCGGGATCCAGCGCCTAAGAAAACCCCGCTCCGGCGGGGTTTTCTGTTTTCCGGGCCTCCAAACAGTTTAGTTAAGACAGGCCTGCGAGCGATGTCAGCCCGAATGGGTGGTTAGACCGAGATGCGAGTGACCTGCCTACTGCACCTTCCATCGAGCACTAACGCGCGTTAGTCACCAATCGGCGGGATTTCGCCATACCTTCAGGCGCAGGGTGCTTGTACCCGAAGCCAAGGCGCCAGGCGATGTCGCGCAACAACAACCCGTATGCCGCGTTCAAGAGCGACTACTACCGATACAAGGCCCTTCTTTCACGTGATCGGCGCTATTTCCTGATCGCCATTGTCGTAGTGGCGGCCGATTGCTGGGAGTTCTGCTCCAAGGTCTGACCCGCGCATCACCCGCAAGGTGGGTTTCCTTTTGCCCGCTCCCGACGCCAGAATCACCGCATCCCCTTGTTGGACGGATGCGCCCCATGGACTGGTCCTACGGCACCGCGCTACTGATCGTCGACTGGCTCATCCGCCTGGCCGCACTGTGGTGGATTCCCAGCCGCACCACGCCGGCCGCCGCACGCAGCTGGCTGCTGCTGGTCGGCTTCGTGCCGTTGCTCGGGCTGCCGCTGTACCTGCTGCTGGGCCATCCGTGGCTGTCGCGCGAACGCATCGAGCGGCAGGCACGCGCGTCGGACGTGATCCGCGAGGAGCAGCGCCCGCTCAGCGCGCTGCGCTGGGCGCCGCGCGACGGCGCCGCCGCCGAAATGGCTCCGCTGATCGAGCGCCAGGGCGCCTTCATGCCCACGCACGGCAATGCGGTGGCGCTGCTGGACGACTACGATGCGTCGCTGCGCGCGCTGATCGACGACATCGACGCCGCCTCGCAGCAGGTGCACCTGCTGTACTACCTGATGTTCGACGACGCCGTGGGCGAAGCCGCCGCCGCCGCGCTGTGCCGCGCTGCCGCGCGCGGCGTGACCTGCCGCCTGCTGCTGGACGCCGTCGGCGCCAAGCGCGGGCTGCGCGCCTACGCGCCACGCCTGCGCGCGGCCCGCGTGCAGGTGCACGCGATGCTGCCCGGCGGCCTGCAATGGCGGCGCAGCGGGCGCATGGACCTGCGCAACCACCGCAAGGTGGCGGTGATCGACAACCGCATCGGCTACGTGGGCTCGCAGAACCTGGCGGACGCCGTGTTCGTGCCCGGACATCCGAATCGCGAACTGGTCGCCCGCGTGCAGGGTCCGGTGGTGTCGCACCTGGAAGGCGTATTCGCCAGCGACTGGTACATCGAAACCGGGGAGCGCCTCGACGTGCAGCCCGACCTCGGCGTGCAGGCACAGGACGTCGCCGCGCAGCTGCTGCCCAGTGGCCCTGCCTATCCGTTCGAGAACGCGCGCGATACCGTCAACGCGCTGATCCACCTCGCACGGCACAAGGTGGTGCTCACCACGCCGTACTTCGTGCCCGACGACGCCACCCTCAGCGCACTGCGCATCGCGGCGCTGTCGGGCGTGGAGGTGCAGCTGGTGCTGTCGGCCACCAACAACCAGCCGCTGACCGCCTGGGCGCAGCAGTCGTACTACGAGGAGCTGCTGGTCTGCGGGGTGAAGATCGCGCTGTACCGGCCGCACTTCCTGCACGCCAAGCATATGACGGTGGACGACGACATCGCCCTGGTCGGATCGATCAACCTGGATATCCGTTCGTTCGCGCTCAACGCAGAGATCGGCCTGGTCTGTTATGACGCCGGCATCGTGGCGCGCATCCGCGCGATCGAAGCCGATTACCTGGCGCACGCCGACCATGTCGACCGCGAGGCCTGGCGGCGGCGTCCCGGCTGGCAGCGCAGCCGCGAAGGCGTCGCCCGGCTGGCCGATTCGCTGATGTAGCGTCATCGCGCCGCAGGGGCGCCGAGGCCCGTTCGCCTACAATGGCGGCATGACCGAAGCGACCCCGACGCCCCTGCCGCCCTGCGACCTCGCGATCATCGGCGGCGGCGCCGGTGGCGTGCTGGCGGCGATGCAGGCGCTGCGCCTGGCCACCACGCCACTGCGCATCGTGATGATCGAACCGCGCGAGGTGCTGGCGCAGGGCGTGGCCTATGCGACCACCTACGGCGAGCACGTCCTCAACGTCCCCGCCGCGCGCATGAGCGCGTTCGACGACCGCCCTGCGGATTTCCTCGATTATGTCGTCGCCACCACGCCGCCCGGTGGCCCGGACCGCGAGGCCTTGGCGCACGCCTTCATCGCGCGCCGTCGCTATGGCGACTATCTGCGCACCCGCCTGCAGGAAACCATCGCCGCCAGCCCCGCCTCGCTGCAGATCGTGCAGGACAGCGTGTCCGAACTCGATGCGCGCGACGATGGTGCGACGCTGCATCTGGCCGCACACGGTGCGCTGGACGCACGCGGCGTGGTACTCGCCGTCGGCAACACGCCGAAGCCGCTGCCGGCGCGCGGCGCGCCCCAGCTGCCCGAGGGCCGTTCGCTGGCAGCGTGGGATTTCGATGCGGTGAAGGGCATGCCGGCCGATGCCGAAATCTGCATCGTCGGTTCCGGCCTGAGCATGGTCGACACCGTGCTCAGCCTGGCCGACAACGGCCACACCGGCACGATCCACGTGCTGTCGCGGCACGCGCTGCTGCCTTTGCCTCACTGCCACGGCGCCGCCGCCACGTTCGACCCGACCCTGTTGCAGGCGATGGACCTGCGCGCGCGCATGCGCTTCCTGCGCGAGGCGGCGAAGCAGGCGGTCGCCGACGGCCTGCCGTGGCAGGCGGCGATGGAGCGCATCCGTCCGTATGGACAGGCGCTGTGGCAATCGCTGTCGATCGCCGACCAGCGCCGCTTCCTGCGCCATGTCGTGCGCCAGTGGGACGTGCACCGACACCGGATCGCGCCGGAAGTGCACGCCACGCTGCAGGCCCTGCTCGACCGCGGCCAGCTGCGCCTGCATCGCGGCCGGCTGGACACGGTGATGAACGAGGGCCGCGGCCTGCGCGTGACCACGCACACCCGCGACGGACGTACCGACGAGTTCGATGTCGACTATGTGGTCAACGCCACCGGCGTGGAAATGCGCGCGCAGACCATGCGCAACCCGCTGCTGCACGACGTGCTGGGCAAGGGCCATGCGCAACCGGGACCGCACGGCATCGGCCTGAAGGCGGCCCGTGACGGCCGCATGGTCGATGCGGACGGCGACGCGCAGCCGCGCGTGTTCATCCTCGGCAGCCTGCGCATCGGCTGCGTGTGGGAGAGCATCGCCATCCCCGAACTGCGCGGCCAGGCGGAAACGGCCGTACGCGAGCTGCTGTTCCCGAGCCCCTGATCCGCCGCCGCGACGCGCGGCAGCCGGTACACTCGACCACTCGTCGAGCGCCGGGGAGAGGGCGTTGGTTTCCAGCTGGATCCTGCTGTTGGTGTCGGTCGGCTATGCCGCGCTGCTGTTCGGCGTGGCGTGGTGGGGCGACCGTCGCCCGATGTATCCCAACCGCCCCTGGCTGCGTCCGGTCGTCTACAGCCTGGCGCTGGCGGTGTACTGCTCGTCGTGGACCTTCTAC
Source organism: Pseudoxanthomonas sp. GW835-FHT14C01 (assembly GCF_058793715.1). NCBI lineage: Bacteria > Pseudomonadati > Pseudomonadota > Gammaproteobacteria > Lysobacterales > Lysobacteraceae > Pseudoxanthomonas > Pseudoxanthomonas sp. GW835-FHT14C01. The sequence continues at coordinate 1,227,775 of NZ_JBXAGB010000001.1, read as the reverse complement.
GGCGCGGTCGGCAGTGCGGTGCGCAACGGCCTGGGCTACCTGCCGATCTACCTGGGACCGGTCCTGTTGCTGCTGTTCGGCTGGCGCATCATCGAGCGGCTGGCGCTGATCGCGCGCAGCGAGAACACCGTCTCCATCGCCGACTTCATTTCTTCGCGCTACGGCCGCTCGCGCCGGCTGGCCGCGCTGGTCACGGTGATCGCACTGATCGGCGTAGTGCCCTACCTGGCGCTGCAGTACAAGGCCGTGGCGATGAGCCTGAGCGTGCTGAGCGGCGATGGCGGCGACAGCACGCACGGCTTCTTCACCGATCCCGCGCTGTATGTGGCGCTGCTGATGGCGCTGTTCGCGGCGCTGTTCGGCACCCGTCAGGTCGATGCCACCGAACACCACCACGGCATGATGCTGGCGATTTCGCTGGAATCAGTGGTCAAGCTGGTGGCGATGATCGCGGTGGGCGTGTTCGCCTACCTGTGGCTGGACGACAATGCCTTCCGCGTGACCGATTCGGCGCGCACGCTGTTCGAGAACGCGCCGCCGGTCGGCTTCATCGCGCAGACGCTGCTCGGCTTCCTCGCCATCGTCTGCCTGCCGCGCCAGTTCCATGTGGCGGTGGTGGAATGCAGCGACGTGGGCGACATCCGCAAGGCGCGCTGGCTCTTCGGCGGCTACCTCGCGCTGTTCTCGCTGATGGTCGTACCGGTCGCGGCCGCGGGCGCGTCGCTGTTCGGGGGCACCAGCGTGGCCGACGACAGCTACGTGCTGGCGCTGCCGCTGGCGGAAGGACGCACCGCGCTGGCGATCATCGCCTACGTGGGCGGGTTCTCCGCCGCCACCGGCATGGTGATCGTGGCGAGCATCGCGCTGGCCACGATGGTCAGCAACGACCTGATCATGCCGCTGCTGCTGCGGCGCGGCTGGGCACAGCACCATGCGGAAGCGGACGTCGCCTCGCGCGTGCTGTGGATCCGCCGCGTGGCCATCCTGCTGCTGGCGCTGACGGCGTATTCCTACTACCGCAGCAGCAGCAACGACAGCACGCTGGCCTCGTACGGCCTGATGGCGTTCGCCGCCGTCGCGCAGTTCGCGCCCGGCCTGATCGGCGGCCTGTACTGGCGCGGCGCAAGCCGGCGCGGCGTGGAAGCCGGCATGGTGCTCGGCTTCGCCACCTGGATCTACACGCTGCTGCTGCCGACGATGACGCAGGCCGGCTGGTTCGGCCTGACCTGGCTGCACGACGGTCCGTTCGGCCTCCACTGGCTGCGCCCGCAGCAGCTGTTCGGCCTGAGCGGGTGGGACACGCTGACGCACGGCACGTTCTGGTCGCTGCTGGTCAACACCGGCACGATGATGATCGTCTCCGCCCGTTCGCGCCCCGGCGTGGACGAACGCCTGCGCGCCGCGCCGTTCCTTGATCCGTACGCGCAGCGGCCTGCGCTGGTCGCCGGCGAATGGCCAGGCAGCGTCCGCGTCGGCGACCTGCGCACGCTGGCCGAGCGCGTGGTCGGCGAACGCCATGCACGCCGTGCGTTCGCGGAACAGGCGCAGGTACTGGAGCGCGAGATGCAACCGAACGCGCCGGCCGACCGCGCGTGGGTGCAGTTCACCGAGCGCCTGCTCGCCGCCGCGATCGGCGCCGCCTCCGCACGCATCGTGCTGACCAGTGTGCTGCGCGGCTCGGGCATGGAGCTGGGCGAAGTGGTCGCCGTGCTCGACCAGGCCGGCCAGGAGCTGCGCTTCAACCGCGAGATCCTCTCCACCACGCTGGAGAACATCAGCGCCGGCGTCAGCGTGGTCGATCCGGACATGCGCCTGGTCGCGTGGAACCGCCGCTACCAGCAGATGTTCGGCTATCCCGACGGCATGCTGTACGTCTGACGCCCGGTCGCCGACCTGATTCGCTACAACGCCGAGCGCGGCGAACTCGGCGACGGCGACATCGATGCGCAGATCAACAAGCGTATCCGCTACATGCGCGCCGGTTCGCCGCACATCTTCGAACGCGTGCGCGCCGACGGCCAGGTGATCGAGATGCGTGGCCAACCGCTCCCCGGGGGCGGCTATGTCACCAGCTACAACGACATCACCGATTTCAAGCACGCCGAAGCGCAGCTGCTGGAAACCAACGAGACGCTGGAACAGCGCGTGGCCGAGCGCAGCGAGGCGGCCGAGCACGCGCAGCAGTCGCGCACGCGCTTCCTGGCGGCGATCAGCCATGACGTGCTGCAGCCGCTCAATGCGGCGCGCCTGTTCGTCAGCGCGCTGCGCGACAGCGAACAAGGAGCCGACGACCAGGCGCAGGAGCGCAAGCACCTGGCCGAACGCGTGGATGCCTCGCTGCGCGCGGCCGAAGAACTGCTGGACGGCCTGCTCGACGTGTCGCGCCTGGACGCCGGCGGGCTGCAGACACAGATCACCGATTTCGACGCGGGCGAACTGCTGCGCGAGCTCGCGGCGCAGTACGCACCGGTCGCGGCGGGCCGCGGCCTGAAACTGCACGTGCATGCGCGCGCGATCCCCGTCCGCAGCGACCGCCGCCTGCTGCGGCGCGTGCTGCAGAACTTCCTCGCCAATGCACTGCGCTACACGCGCGAGGGTCGCATCGTGATCGGCATGCGTGCGCAGGGCGAGCGGATCGCGCTGCAAGTCTGGGATACCGGCCCGGGCATCCCCGAGAACCACATGCGGCAGATCTACGACGAATTCCACCGCTACCAGCAACCCTTCGACTGGGGCGAGCGCGGCCTGGGCCTTGGCCTGTCGATCTGCCAGCGCATCTCGCGCCTGCTCCGGCACGAGCTGGATGCACGCAGCACGGTGGACCGCGGCAGCATGTTCTCCATCGTCGTACCGCGCGGCGCCGCGCTCAGCGAGCGACGCACATCGTCGCGGCGCACGCTGTCCAGCGAGTCGCTGGCCGGCCTGCGCGTGCTGTGCGTGGACAACGACCGCGAAATCATCGACGGCATGCAGGCCCTGCTCGGCCGCTGGCAGGTGGAGGTCATCACCGCCACGACGGTGGACGAAGCACTGGAGAAGGTAGGCGAAAGTCCAACCGTCATGCTGGTCGACTACCACCTGCACGACCGCCTCGACGGCCTGGCCACGCTGGATGCCCTGCGCGCCGCCAGCCCCGGCCCCATCGCCGGCGCCCTGCTCACCGCCGACGGCCGCGATGAACTGAAGCGCGAAGCGCGCGAGCGGGGCTATCGGTTACTGACCAAACCAGTCAAGCCCGCCTCGCTGCGCGCGTTCCTCGCAGCGCATCACGTGCCTGCACCGTCACTAGCGAGCGAATGAACGACGCAGCAGGCATGGACTCATGCCCGAGGCACATTGGCCGAGACGCTACCCCGCCGCCACGTTATCACCCCCTATACACCCTGATATCCCAAGGCTGCACCGCATTGTCGGATAACGCACGCGCCAAGAAGGCAGACCTCAGTTCATGGCCTCGCAAGGCACGGATCGGAAAGCCGTTAAGCCGTTGACGCCCACCCCGGCCTGACTGAATACTCGGCGTTATCACCCCATGTATGGGGTCTAATAGGTGTTAGGCCCCGATTGAACATCAATGCACTCATTGCGATTTCGACCATGCTCGTACCTGGCCTTCTCTATCTGGGAAAAATCTCTGCACTCAAGGACTCGAAGCGCTGGTTGCAGTTGAGTGTCTCGGCACTGGCTGTAGCGTTGGCTGCTTGGGTCATTGCTCTTCTCGGGTGGACTAATCAAGTCTTTGCTGTCGCAGCCTCAATTCCGCTCTTGCATCTCCTTCTGTTTCGCGCGTGCCATGCGCTATTCGTCAGACTGAAGAATCGGGAGCCAAAAGACGCCTCTCTTGTCTTTACTTCCGGATTGGCCGCTGACCGAGCCTTCGCTCTCGTGTATGTTCTTTTGGCAGTAGCCCTGGCGTTTGCACTTGTTGGGCCACTCATCTGGGGCGCAGGTGCTGCCGCCTAACAATTCATTCAAGCCGACGCCGCTTCGCGGCGCGGCTTAACTCAGGCGTTAGCGGGCATGACTAAACATACCTTCTGCTCCTTACTCATCGCCGTCTTTCTGGTCGGCTGCACTAACGACACATTAGATGCGTCGTACGACTCAACGTCAGATGCTGTAGCCGCTCAGGCAGTCTCGAAAGGCTGGATACCCCCATGGCTGCCACCGGAAGCGTCGAACCTCATGGAGGTTCATAACTTGGACTCAAGTTCGAGCGCACTGTCGTTCAAGATCCCGGATGGACAAGTATGGGAGCTTCCGTCTCATTGCCGCCCCGTTGGGTTCAGTGACACAAGCCCCTCCAAGTTCTCTCGGTCATGGTGGCCATCGACAGAAGAGCTAGGATCTTCCTTCGACTTCTTTCAATGCCAAGCGGATGCCTCACCAGATTTCACTTTTGTAGCAATCCATAAAATGGGCGGCCGCGGCTTGCACTGGCGCGCGTATGCCCGCTAACAATTCATTCAAGCCGACGCCGCTTCGCGGCGCGGCTTAATTCAGGTGTTAGGCCGCTGATGAGCGTTGTCGTTGTTTATGGTTTTTCCGGTCAGTACTCGGGATCGTCCGAGTACGAGTGGTCGCATCCGCATGTTGGCGTCACCCACAAGTGCATGCTGTTCCTGCTACAAGAGACTGACTTAGATGCTTATCCAGATGCTCTGGTCGAGTGCGAGCGGTATGGCTTCTCGGAGATCCAGTTCTCTGGTTGTGGAAAGCTCCAGACAGAAGTGCTCAACACGGATACGTACCGTGGCTTTTCGGGCTTCTATGAGGAGGCTCTGAGCAGTGGCAGCGCGCTGTTGTATTACCCAAACGACGCTACCCAGTGATCGGGACGCGGCCTAACAATTCGTTCAAGCCGAAGTCGCGTCGCGGCTCGGCTTAATTCAGGCGTTAGGCCCGCAAGGAACTGCGCCACATGGACAGGAACAACTTTCTTATCCAACTCTCTGAAAGCGACCGCACAGCTCACGGTCGTGTTGATTTCGCGGCCCAAACACCTCAGCAGCGGGTGTTCTCGGCCATCTGGGCACTTGAGAGCCAAGTCAATAGCGGCGGCTTTGAGAGCTTCTTTGAGTACGAAGATCCTGCCTTGGTCGCGTTCGCACCAGAAGCGCTGCAGAGAATTGGCGCGATCAGCTGTGCGGACATAGTCCGTCGTGCCGCCTCCGCAGCCCCTGGCCACCTGGACGATCTTGACTCTGAGTTCTATGCCTACCCAGACGATCTGACTGACTTGCTGTACAAGTACGTGGCGGCCAATCCAGACACATTCGGCCCCACCGCTGGCGGGGCCTAACAATTCATTCAAGCCGAGCCGCTTCGCGGCGCGACCTAACTCAGGTGTTAGGGGGGCTAAGTGAGTCTTTTCAAACAACAACCCAATCATCCGTACCGCAACCTACTCGTTTCTACGCTAATTGGCGTCTTCGCAGGCAGCTTCCTTTACTCGATCTTGCTCGCCACGTTTCATTCAACATCCTGGCGGCAAGCGGCGACCCTTATCGCAGATTCGCTATTCACGTCATTCATTGCGTATGTATTTGCTGCCGCCGCGCTCATGGTGTATGCCCTGCCGCTTATGTGGTGCTGCCTGCGGATGCGCGTTGCCGGACCAGCTGTCGCTCTAGCCATTGCCACGCTTCCAGGCATCTTCCTACTTGTTGTTGGCGGGAGCTATCAGGGACTCATGTGGATTCCCATTCTGATCTCCGTATCCACAGGCATCTGTTTCGTACTGCTGGCTTATCGTGGCGCGCCCCTAACAGATCAGTAGGCCCCCATGAGAACTATCAGATTCGTTGCTAGGATTCTCTGCACCATCGGCATCTTGATTGTAGGGGTCTATACGACAATCGCTATTGCGGTCGCGTTCTTCATCGTTACTGACACACGCGCTCCCGGCGATGTCATGCTCTACGACAGTGCCACCCCGACTCTTTTGCAAACGTTGATCTTCATTGGGGTCGGCTCAACATTCGTTTGGCGGCCTTGCGTTTCTGCGTCACAAGCTGTCCGGATATGACTGAAGTTGATCCGATGTTGCATGCCACAACTATGGCCCAACAGCTCATTCAAGCCCCAGCCGCGTCGCGGAAAGACATAGGGCGTAGTCCTTCCATGTCCGGTCGATCGACGGCGCGAGACGGCCATACCCGATCAACATAAGGTCCTGACAGGGGCACAAGCTTGGGTGAGCGGTCATATCCCAGAGGGCCGCATCACGCCATACCAAGCCACGCATCTTGCGCGTACGATCGTCGGATACTCTATCGGAGGCTTTCATGCAGAAGGACAACTACTGGTTCCAGGCCAAGCGCTACGGATGGGGCTGGGGCATGCCATTGCGATGGCAGGGCTGGCTGGTCTATGGCGTGGCGCTGGGGCTGCTGGTTTCGATCTTCCTCTTCTTTCCTCCCCAACGTAATGTCGTGCCCTTCCTGATCGGCACGTGGGCCGTGCTGCTGGCGCTTGTCGCGGTCTGCTGGCTGAAGGGCGAGCCGCCGCGCTGGCGCTGGGGCAAGTAACCACTGCATGTGACCGCGACAAACGCGATGCATCCTGCTTGTCGACCGTCTTTCCAGTAGGGAGCGCAATTGCATGCTGGTATCCCGCAAGCACGCCCTGATCGGTGGCATCGCTGCCATCATCCTCGTCATTGCCTTGCAGGCGTTCAACAGCGCCGGTTGCTATGACCACACCTTGCCGACGTTCCTGCAGGTGCTGGGCACGTTCCTGCTGGTGCCGCTGCTGCCGGCGCTGATCTCGTTGTCGACCGCCAACCCGTTGCGGGCGGTCGGGGCCTGCCTGCTGTTCGCGCCGTGGCTGGTGTTCGCCTATTACACCGACTGCGTGCGGCCTTACCAGGGCGGTGGCGCGTCGATGATCTACGTGGCGGTCCTGCTATGGGGGACGCCCTGCGCCATCGCGGGTGCGCTGCTCACCGGGCCGGTGATGCGGCTGTTCGGCGTGTCGGTGGCACCTCGACGGTAGCCCGCCGCCACGCACCGCCCATCCTCACGAAAGCGTACGCGCCTATTCCGCCTCTTCCGGCGGCAACACGATCCCATCCGGGTCCACCGCCAGGCGGCCAGCGGCCAGCACCGCCTGGGTGCGGTTGGTGACATGCAGCTTGCGCAGGATGGCGGTGACGTGGGCCTTGATGGTGGCTTCCGAGACGCCGAGATCGTAGGCGATCTGCTTGTTGAGGCGGCCGGCGCCGAGCATCTGCAACACCTTGAACTGCTGCGGGGTGAGGTCGCGCAGGCGCTGCGCGGTCTCCTGCTCGTCACGGCTGGTGGCGGGCGCGTTGTGCGCTTCGTCCGGCACCCAGCGTTCGCCGTCCAGCACCGCGCCGATGGCCTGGCCGATGGTGTCCGAGTCGGCGGACTTGGGAATGAAACCGAGCGCACCGTGGTCCAGCGCGCGGCGCATCACCGCCGGCTCCTCGCGCGCCGACACGATGACCACCGGCAACTGCGGATGCAGCGCGCGCAGGTGCACCAGCGCATTGAAGCCGTGCGCACCCGGCATGTTGAGGTCCATCAGCAGCAGGTCGGCATCGGGATGCGCGTCGACCAGCACGTACAGCGCGTCGACGCTGTCGGCCTCGTGCAGCTTCACCCCCGGCATCACGCGCTGCACGGCGCCGCGCAGCGCCTCGCGGAACAGCGGGTGGTCGTCGGCGATCAGCAGGGTGGGCATGGCGTTGCGGTCCATCGTGGGGGAAGGGTAATCCGTGGGGGTCGTGCTGCACAGGTGCGGACGTCTCGTGCCCGCACCGTGCTGGTCCTTCGCCTCCCCGCGAAGGACCGGTCGTACTTACTTGACCTTGCGTTCGGCGACCAGCGATTCCACCACCGACGGGTCGGCCAGCGTGGAGGTGTCGCCCAGCTGCTCGGGGGCGTTCTCGGCGATCTTGCGCAGGATGCGGCGCATGATCTTGCCCGAGCGCGTCTTCGGCAGGCCCGGCGCCCACTGCAGGTGGTCGGGCGTGGCGATCGGGCCGATCTCCTTGCGCACCCACGCCACCAGTTCCTTCAGCAGCTCGTCGCTCTGCGCTTCACCGGCCTTGAGGGTGACGTAGGCGTAGATGCCCTGGCCCTTGATGTCGTGCGGGAAACCGACCACGGCCGCCTCGGCCACCTTCGGATGCGCGACCAGCGCGCTTTCCACTTCGGCGGTGCCGATACGGTGGCCGGAGACGTTGATGACGTCGTCGACGCGGCCGGTGATCCAGTAGTAGCCGTCCTCGTCGCGACGGCAGCCATCACCGGTGAAGTAGGTGCCGGGATAGGTGCGGAAGTAGGTGTCGATGAAGCGCTGGTGGTCGCCGTACACGGTGCGCATCTGGCCCGGCCAGGAATCCAGCAGCACCAGGTTGCCTTCGGTGGCGCCGTCGAGCTGTTCGCCATTGGCGTCGACCAGTGCCGGCTTCACGCCGAAGAACGGCAGCGTGGCCGAACCGGGCTTGAGGTCGATGGCACCGGCCAACGGGGTGATGAGGATGCCGCCGGTCTCGGTCTGCCACCACGTATCGACGATCGGGCAACGGCCGTCGCCGACCACGTCGTAGTACCAGCGCCAGGCTTCGGGATTGATCGGCTCGCCGACGCTGCCGAGCAGGCGCAGCGAGGCGCGCGAGGTCTTCTTCACCGGCTCTTCGCCTTCGCGCATCAACGCGCGGATGGCGGTGGGCGCAGTGTAGAAGATGGTGACCTTGTGCTTGTCGATCACGTCCCAGAAGCGCGAGACGTTGGGATAGTTGGGCACGCCTTCGAACATCACCGCCGTGGCACCGTTGGCCAGCGGGCCGTAGACGATGTAGCTGTGGCCGGTGACCCAGCCCACGTCGGCCGTGCACCAGTAGATGTCGTCCTCGCGCAGGTCGAACACGGCCTCATGCGTGTAGCTGGCATACAGCAGGTAGCCGCCGGTGGTGTGCAGCACGCCTTTCGGCTTGCCGGTGGAGCCGGAGGTGTAAAGGATGAAGAGCGGGTCCTCGGCGTTCATACGCTCGGGCTCGCACTCGGCCGGCTGCGCGTCGACCACGGCGTCGAACCAGCGGTCGCGCGGCATCTGCATGTCGACCGCGCCGCCGGTGTGGCGCACGACCAGGACGGTTTCCACCGAGTTCGTGCCGGGAAGTTTGAGGGCAGCGTCGACGTTCGCCTTCAGCGGCACCTTCTTGCCGCCGCGCAGGCCTTCGTCGGCGGTGATGATCAGCTTGCTGCTGCAGTCGGCCACGCGGTCGGCGATGGAATTGGGCGCGAAGCCGCCGAACACCACCGAGTGGATGGCGCCGATGCGCACACACGCCAGCATGGCGACGGCGGCGTCGGGGATCATCGGCAGATAGATGGTGACGCGGTCGCCCTTCTGCACGCCCAGTGCGCGCAGCGCGTTGGCCAGCTTGCAGGTGCGTTCGTACAGTTCGCGGTAGGTGACGCCGTAGGACGGCGTGTCGGGGCCGTCGGGTTCGAACAGCAGGGCGACCTTGTCGCCGCGCTCGGCCAGCTGGCGGTCCAGGCAGTTGACGCTGGCATTGAGTTCGCCGTCGGCGAACCAGCGGATGCGGAAGTCATCAAGCGCGTAGTTGACGTCCTTGATCTGCGTGGGCTTCTTGAACCAGTCCAGCCGCTCGGCCGCCTTGCCCCAGAACGCCTCCGGATCGTCGATCGACGCCTGGTAGTCGCGCGCGTACTGCTCGCGCGTGATGCGTGTCTTGGCGGCGAATTCCGGCTTGACCGGATACAGGTCAGTCATGAGGTCCTCCCGGGACGTTCAAGGGATGCGTCGATTCTGAAGCAAGCTGGCCGGAAGGCGCGCGTCCCGAGGGACGACGTTGGCGCATCCGGGGTATCGAGTTTGACGCATGCCGGCGTGCGGCATTGCAGCATCCGGCTTAGACGATGGTCTTAAAGTACGCGCGCCGCGCCCTGCGACAGAACGCCGCACCCCTGTTTTTGCAGGGGTTTGCTTTTGCTGCACCGCCGTTACGACTAATGGCGAATAGGCGGTGCCGGCACGCAGGCGCAAGTCTCCCCTCAGCCGCGCAACGCGGCCATCAACCTTTCGGGAGGGGTTATGACCCAACGTTCCGCACTCGCGCGACGGCCACTGGCTGCCGCGCTGTTCGTCGCCTTGATCGCGCCGGGGATGGCGTTCGCACAGACCGCCAAGGAAAAGGCGCTGGAGGCCCGCGTGGCCGACCTGGAGCGGCAGGTGCAACTGCTGCTGTCCGCACAGCAGCAGCAACAGACGCAGATCACCACCACGCAGGAGCAGGTGACGCAGGTGCAGGCCAAGCAGGCCGCCGCACCGGCCGCGTTGCCCGCGGGCAAGCAGCCGATCCAGAGCACCACCATCCTGACCGCCGCCAATCCGGGCACCACGTTCTCGTACGGCGGCTTCATCAAGATGGACGCGATGGTCACCGACACCAGCGACGGCCGCATCGCCGACGGCAACTCCGGCCGCCTGTTCTACGTGCCCAGCACCATCCCGGTGGGCGGCCCGACCGCCGACGGCGGCGATCCGTACACCGACTTCCATGCGCAGTTCTCGCGCTTCTGGCTGAGCGCCGACCATGTCACCGACAACGGCGACAAGTTCAAGGGCTTCGTGGAGATGGACTTCTTCGGCGGCGGCAGCAATGCGCTGGCCGGCAACGAGACCGCGACCAATACCTACGCCGTCAGCCTGCGCCACGCCTACGTGACCTGGAACAACTGGCTGGCCGGCCAGACCTGGTCCAACTTCATGGACGTGGCCGCGCTGCCGGACGCGGTGGACTTCGTCGGCCCCACCGACGGCACGGTGTTCGTCCGGCAGGCGCAGGTGCGCTACACCAAGGGCCCGTGGTCGTTCTCGGCCGAGAACCCGCAGACCACCGTCACCCCGTACCTCACCGGCACCCGCTTCAACAGCGGCGACAACGTCATGCCCGACCTCACCGCGCGCTGGCTGACCAAGGGCGACTGGGGCCATTTCACCGTCGCCGGCATGGTGCGCCAGTTCAAGGTGCTGGACGACACCGACACCGGTGCGTCGGTCAGCGTCTCGGGCAAGTTCAACCTGGGCAAGAACGACGACATCCGCTATGCGGTGAACGCCGGCCAGGGCATCGGCCGCTACCTCGCCTTCGGCGTGGGCAGCGACGTGGTGACCGAGGCGAACGGGGATATCAGCGCGCTGGACGGTTACGGCGGTTTCGTCGCCTGGCGGCACGTGTTCAGTCCGAAAGTCCGTACCAACCTGATGTATGCGGCCTCGCATTTCGACAACGACGCCGCGCTGACCGGCTTCGGCGTCACCGAGCGCACGCAGTCCATGCATGCCAACCTGATCTACTCGCCGTTTCCGAAACTGGACATCGGCGCGGAGCTCATCTACGGGCAGCGTTCGCTTGAGGACGACCGCGAGGGCGACCTGAAGCGTCTGCACACCACCGTCAAATACACATTCTGAGGGGAATGCACATGAGTTCCACGTCTGCGCAGCATGCGCCGAAGGGCGAGCTGACGAAGGGCCACAAGAAGGTCATCTTCGCCTCCAGCCTCGGCACCGTCTTCGAATGGTACGACTTCTATCTGTACGGGTCGCTGGCGGCGATCATCGCCAAGCAGTTCTTCAGCGGCGTCAACCCGACCACGGGCATGATCTTCGCGCTGCTGGCGTTCGCGGCGGGCTTCTTCGTGCGTCCGTTCGGCGCGGCCTTCTTCGGCAGCCTCGGCGACCGCATCGGCCGCAAGTACACGTTTCTGGTCACCATCCTGATCATGGGCATCTCGACCTTCCTGGTCGGCGTGCTGCCCAACTACGAAACGATCGGCATGGCCGCTCCCGTCATCCTGATCGTGCTGCGTCTGTTGCAGGGCCTGGCGATGGGTGGCGAGTACGGCGGCGCGGCCACCTATGTGGCCGAGCACGCACCGGACGGCAAGCGCGGCCTGTACACGGCCTTCATCCAGACCACCGCGACGCTGGGCCTGTTCCTGTCGCTGCTGGTGATCCTGGCGTGCCGCCTGTCGCTGGGCACCGAGGCGTTCGAAGCCTGGGGCTGGCGCATTCCGTTCCTGGGCTCGATCGTGCTGCTGGGCATTTCGGTGTGGATCCGCATGCAATTGAGCGAGTCCCCGCTGTTCCAGCAGATGAAGGCCGAGGGTAAGGGTTCGAAGACGCCGTTCCGCGATTCGATGAAGGGCGGGAACCTGAAGCTGATGCTGCTGGTGCTGTTCGGCGCCACCGCCGGCCAGGCCGTGGTGTGGTACGCCGGCCAGTTCTACGCGCTGTTCTATCTGCAGAGCATCCTGAAGGTCGACTCCACCGTCGCCTACCTGCTGATCGCCGCCGCGCTGTTCCTGGCCACGCCGTTCTTCCTGTTCTTCGGCTGGCTGTCGGACCGCATCGGCCGCAAGAAGATCATCATGGCCGGCTGTCTGTTGGCCGCGCTGACCTACTTCCCGATCTTCAAGGGCATCACCCACTACGCCAACCCGGGCGTGGAAGAAGCCAGCCGCACCTCGCCGGCCGTCGTGGTCGCCGACAAGGCCACCTGCTCGTTCCAGTTCGACCCGATCCCGGGCACGCGCAAGTTCACCAGCTCGTGCGACCAGGCCACCGCCGCCCTCGCCCGTGCCGGCGTGCCGTACAGCGTGCAGTCGGCACCGGTCGGTTCGCTGGCGCAGGTCAATGTCGGCCAGACGTCGGTGGCATCGTTCGAAGCCGCGGGTCTGGCAGGCGATGAGCTGAAGGCGAAGACGGCAGCGTTCGGCGGCGAACTGAAGACGGCGCTGGGTGCGGCCGGCTACACGGAGAAGGCACCGACGGATCGCATCAACGTGCCGATGACGATCTTCCTGCTGTGGATCCTGGTGATCTACGTGACCATGGTGTACGGCCCGATCGCCGCGTACCTGGTCGAGCTGTTCCCGACGCAGATCCGCTACACCTCGATGTCGCTGCCGTACCACATCGGTAACGGCTGGTTCGGCGGCTTCCTGCCGGCGATCTCCTTCGCGCTGGTCGCGGCCACAGGCAACCTGTACTACGGCCTGTGGTATCCGATCGGCATCGCGGTGATGACGCTGGTCATCGGCACGCTGTTCCTGCGCGAAACCAAGGACGTCGACATCACCAAGTAATACGGGTCCTCCCCCGCCGACCCCTCGCAGGGCCGGCAACCTCGACGCCGGTCCTCGTGGCCGGCGTTTTCCTTTGCATGACGGCGGCCCGCTAAGCTGGCCACCCTTTGCTCCGGGAGCGCCCCATGCCGCTGGTCACCGTCACCGTCCGCGCACCGAAGGACGACGCCTTCAAAGCGTCCATCCTCGACGCCGTGCACGCCGCACTCGTCGCGTCCGGCGTGCCGGCCACCGACCGCTTCCAGCGCGTGCTGGAACTGTCGGCCGAGGATTTCCGTTTCGACCCGTCCTATCCGGACGTCGCGGGGACACGCGATGAGGACTTCGCGCTGATCGAGATCCTGTGGTCGGTCGGCCGCAGCGTGAAGGTCAAGAAGGCGCTGCTGGCCGACCTGATGCAGCGTCTCACCGCCGCGGGCCGCAACCCGGAGAACGTCATGGTCTGCTTCAAGGAAACGACATGGGAGAACTGGGCGTTCGCCGGCGGACGCCTGATCCACACCTGAGGCGATCTACCGCGGTGGCGCGGCCAGTTCCTTTTCGCTGAGGAAGCCGTCGCCATCCGCGTCCTGGCGCCTGAAACGCGCGGCGAGCTGGGCGAGGTGGGCGTCGCGGCTGATCGGCTTGCCGCGACCGCCCGGCAGTTCATCGACGGACAGCACGCCGTCGCGGTTGCGGTCCATGCCATCGAACGCGTAGCTCATCCAGACCTGGTATTCGGCCAGGCTGACACGCCCGTCGCGGTCGGTGTCCATGCGCGCCAGATACTCGCCGGTGGCGGTGACCTGGGCCGACGACGTCATCGGCAGGCAGGCAAGCGCGAGGAGCGGGAGCAGGAAGCGGGGCATGACCGCATTGTAGGCCGGGCGTCGCCGGGCACGTGATGCGGTCGCTCCCATCGGACCACGGTTCCCGGCAGGCCGGCGGATTCGGGTACGCTGAACGCGCACCACTCCTCCCCGCACCGATGACCCTGCCCGCCTCCCCCGCTGCGGCCACGTCCGCCGCGCCGCTGTTCGAACTGGACCGCGCCACCGTCGTGCGCGGCGCCACCCGCGTCCTGCACAACCTGTCGCTGAGCATCCCGCTGGGCCAGCACACGGCGATCCTCGGGCCGAACGGGGGCGGCAAGTCGACCTTCATCAAGCTGATCAACCGCGAGCTGTATCCGCTCGCGCGCGAGGGCGATGCGCCGGTGAAGGTGTTCGGCCTGCGCCGCTGGAACGTCAACGAACTGCGCAACCGCCTGGGCGTGGTGACCAGCGACCTGACCCGCGACCTGCAGCAGATGCCTCACCTGCGGGTGGAAGACGCGGTGGTCACCGGCTTCTTCTCCAGCTTCGTGGTACCGCCGCACCGGCAGATCGACGCCGGCATGCACACGCGGGCGCGCCACGCCCTGGAACAGGTGCGGGCGTCGGCGCTGGCCGACCGCCACGTGGCGGAACTGTCGACCGGCGAGATGCGGCGCGTACTGATCGCGCGTGCGCTGGTGCACGAGCCGGAAGCACTGCTGCTGGACGAACCCACCGCCGGGCTGGACCTGGTGGCGCGGCAGCACTTCCTCGGCCTGATGCGCCTGCTCGCGCAGCGCGGGATCACCCTGGTGCTGGTGACGCACCACATCGAGGAGATCATTCCCGAGATCGACCGCGTGCTGCTGCTGCGCGATGGCGCGGTTTACGCCGACGGCGACCGTGCGGCCATGCTGACCGACGCGCACCTGGGCCACGCCTTCGGCGGACCGGTGCGCGTGCGCTGCGAGGACGGCTTCTACAGCGCGGTGCCCGGCCATGCCTGAGCTGCCCGAGGTCGAGACCACCCGCCGCGGCCTGGCGCCGCATATCGAGGGCAAGCGCATCCAGGCGGTGACGCTGCGCCGCCCCGACCTGCGCTGGCCGATCCCGCCGGAGATCGTGCGGGACCTGCCGGGCCAGCGCATCGACGCCGTGCGCCGGCGCGCCAAGTACCTGCTGGTGGATACCGCCGCCGGCAGCGCGCTGCTGCACCTGGGCATGTCCGGCAGCCTGCGCGTGCTGCCCGCGGATACGCCGGTGACGACGCACGACCACGTCGACATCGCGCTGCAGGACAAGGACGCCCGCGTGCTGCGCTTCAACGATCCGCGCCGGTTCGGCTGCCTGCTGTGGCAGCCGGTGGGCGAGATCCACCCGCTGCTGCAGGGGCTGGGACCGGAGCCGCTGTCGGACGCTTTCGACGGCGACTACCTGTTCGACCTGAGCCGCGGCCGCAAGGCGCCGGTGAAGACCTTCCTGATGGACCAGGCGGTGGTGGTCGGCGTGGGCAACATCTACGCGGCCGAGAGCCTGTTCCGGGCGGGCATCTCGCCGCTGCGCGCCGCCGGCAAGGTCTCTCGCGAGCGCTACGTGGCGCTGGCCGGGGCGGTGAAGGACATCTTGGCCTACGCCATCACCCGCGGCGGCACGACGCTGCGGGACTTCCTGAGCCCGGACGGGGCGCCCGGCTACTTTGAGCAGGAGCTGTCGGCCTATGGCCGCGGAGGCGAGCCCTGTCCGCGCTGCGGCCGACCGATGAAGCACGCCAGCATCGGTCAGCGCGCCACCGTCTGGTGCGGGCACTGCCAGCGCTGATCCCCTGAGGGGTGCCATTTCAATCACGTCATGTGAGGTAAATGACGTTATATTCGCGCCCTTGGCACGTGGGGAAGACGTATGGCCGACGCATCCGACATCACCTTGTGGCTGGACTCGGCCCGTAGTGGCGACCGTGCCGCGCTGGACCGCGTCCTGGCCACGCTGTACCAGGAACTGCACACCATGGCGCGTCGCCAGCTGTCCGGCCAGCACGGCTACACGCTGGACGCCACCGCGCTGGTGCACGAGTCCTACCTGAAGCTGCTCGGCTCCACCGGCACGGCCAAGTTCGAGGACCGCGCGCACTTTTTCGCCTACGCCGCGTCATCGATGCGCAGCGTGGTGGTGGACTACGCCCGCAGCCGGCTGGCCCGCAAGCGTGGTGGCGACCTCAAGCGCGTGGCCGACATCCCGGAAGAAGTGGAAGGCAACCTGCGCCTGGACGAGGACATGCTGGCGCTGAACGACGCGCTGGAAAAACTGGCCGCCGCCGACGAGCGCCTGGCCCAGGTGGTGGAGATGCGGTACTTCGCCGGGCTGTCGGAACTGGAGATCGCCGAGCTGCTGCAGCGCTCCGAGCGCAGCATCCGCCGCGACTGGCAGAAGGCGCGGCTGTTCCTGCTGTCGGCGATGGCGGACAGCTGACCCCGCCCACATCGCGCCGTACCGATGGACGTCGAACGCTGGAAACGCCTGTCCCCGTTGCTGGACGTCCTGCTGGAGCTGGAGCCGGAGGCGCGCGCCGAACAGCTCGAAATCCTCCGCGCGGACGATCCTGACACCGCGCGCGACGTCGAAAAGCTGCTCGCGCTGGAAGAGGAAGGCGACGGCTTCATCGACCAGCCGCTGGTCGACAAGCCCGGCCAGCTGAGACCGGGGATGCGCATCGGCCCGTACCAGCTGGAGTCGCTGCTGGGCGAGGGCGGCATGGGCCTGGTGTGGCTGGCCACCCGCGCGGACGGCCTGTACAAGCGCCGGGTCGCGCTGAAGCTGCTGCGGCCCGGGCTGGCCGATCCCAACCTGCGCCTGCGCTTCACCCGCGAGCGCGAGATCCTCGCGCGTCTCGAGCATCCCAACATCGCGCGCCTGCTCGACGCCGGCATCGGCAGTGAAGGCCAGCCGTATCTCGCGCTGGAATACGTCGAAGGCGTGTCGATCACCGACTACTGCCAGGCCAACAATGTCGGCCTGGATGCGCGGCTGGCGCTGTTCCTGCAGGTCTGCGAAGCGGTCAGCCACGCGCACGCCAACCTGATCGTCCACCGCGACCTCAAGCCGTCCAACATCCTGGTGACGCCGAACGGCGACGTGCGACTGCTGGATTTCGGCATCGCCAAGCTGCTCGACGATCCCGAGCCGGTGCCGGTGCACCCGCGCACCGAAGTGCGCGCCTTCACCCTGCACTACGCCGCACCGGAACAGGTGCGCGGCGAACTCGTCACCGCGATGACGGACGTGTATTCGCTCGGCGTGGTGCTGTACGAACTGATCGCCGGCACCAAGCCCTACCGCCTGCGCCGGCAGACCGACGCCGAATGGGAGCAGGCGATCCTGGCGGTGGAACCGCTCAAGCCCTCGGTCGCCACCCTCCGCACCACCGATGGCAGCCGTAGCCAGTGCCCGGAGGCACGCCGCACATCGCGCAAGCTCGCCGGCGATCTCGACAACATCACGCTGAAGGCCCTGCAGAAGGCGCCCGAACAGCGATATCTGTCGGTCGAAGCGCTGTCGCTGGACCTGCAGCGGCATATCGAGGGACGTCCCGTCCACGCGCGCCCGCAGAGCGTCGGCTACCGCGTGCACAAGTATCTCGTCCGCCACCGTTGGGCGCTGGCGACGGGAGGACTAGCCACCACCGTGCTGGTGGCCGCGCTCGCGGCCAGCGTCTGGCAGGGACGGCAGGCCATGCGCGAGACCGCGCGTGCGCAGGCGATGCAGGATTTCGTGATCGGCCTGTTCGACAACGCCAGTGCGTCGCAGCAGGGCAACACCTTCGATGCCCGCGAACTGCTGGCGGCCGGCGAGCGCCGAGGCGAGCGGGAGCTCGCCCACCAGCCGCGCGCGCAGGCGGAATTGCTGGGAGTGATCGCCCGGTTGCGCCTCGGCCTGGGCGACTACCACGAATCGCTCGCGCTGCTGGAGAAGCAGGCGCGCGTGCTGGCGGTGACCGACGATGCGCCCGACAGCCTGCGCCTGCAGGCCGCCACGCAGCATGGCCGCGTGCTGCGCCTGCTGGGCCGCTCGCGGCAGTGCGTACAGGCGATGACGCCGATGGAGACGCGCCTGCGCACCCTCGAATCGCGCATGCCGTTGCGGGTGGCGGAGTTCCAGTCGCAGAACGGCCGCTGCCGCGCGGACGCCGGCGAGAAGCAGCTTGCGCGGCAGATGTTCGACAGCTCGCTGGATATCCGCCGCGGCCTGAAGGACGAGGCCGGGGTCGCGGAGAACATGCGCGACCTGGCGCAGCTGGATGTCGAACTCGGCAACGCCGATGCCGGCGCGCGCGGCTACCGGGCGGCGCTGGCGCACCTGCAGGCGCATGGCTTCGCGCGGCACCCGCTGGCGGTGGAGATCCTGCGCAGCCTGGCCATCCTCCACCGCAACCGCGGCGAAACGGACGCTGCGCTGGCCAATTTCGAGCGCGCGCGCGACATGGCCGTGGACATCCACGGACCGCAGCATCCGATCACCCAGGCCGTGCGCCGCCAGGTGGCCGCGGTCCATGTCGACCTCGGCCAGCTGCAGCGGGCCGAAACGGAGATGCGCGAACTGCACGCCCTGACCCTGCAGACGGTGGGTCCGCAACACCGCGACGCGGCGGCCAGCTGGAACTCGCTGGGCATCATCGCGTGGGAGCGCGGCGACAACGAAGCCGCCGTGCGCGACGTCGCCCATGCGGTGGATATCCTGCGCCATCTGGACAACGAACAACTGCTGCCCAGCAGTCTGTTCAACTACGGCATGGTGCTGCACAGCGCGGGCCGCGACGCCGAGGCGCTGGCCATCCTGGAGGAAACCCGACGGATCCGCGTGCGTACGATCGGCGCCAGCCACCCGCTGGTCGGCGAAACCGATCGCATGATCGGCGAAGTGCTGGCCGCGCAAGGCGAACTCGAGGCCGCGACCGAGCACTTCGACCGCGCCGTTCGATTGACCCGCGTCGGTTTCGGTCCCGACCACCCGCGCACGTGGTTCGCCGAGCTCTCGATGGCGCGCCACCTCACGCGACTGGGTCGTCCCGCCGACGCGCTGGCGCCCTTGCAGCGTCTGGCGCGACACGAAGGCGACGGAAGCGAAGCGCCCAAGTTGCGCTGGCAGGCCCGGGCCTATCTCGGCGAGGCGCGCTGCCGTCTCGGCGCGCAGGAACGCGAACGCGGCCGCAACGAGCTCGCCGCGCTGGTGAACGAACTGCGGGTAGCGCAGCCGGACGGCGGGGTGATTCCCCGGGAGGCGGCGCAGATCCTCGCCGCCTGCCGCTAAGGCCGCTCACTCCAGCGGCAACGCGGGCTGCAACGGTTCGATGCGTCCCTCGCCGCGCGCGATCTTCTTGAACTCGGCGCGGCTCACCGACACATAGCGCTCGTTGCCGCCGATCTCCACCTGCGGCCCATCCTGTACGGCCAGGCCCTGCTCGTTGACGCGCACGGTCATGGTGGCCTTCTTGCCGGTATGGCAGATCGTCTTGATCTCGCTGATCTCGTCGGCCCACGCCAGCAGGTACTGGCTGCCCTCGAACAGCTCGCCGCGGAAATCGGTGCGCAGGCCGTAGCACAGCACCGGGATGCGCAAGGCATCGACCACCTCGCTGAGCTGCCAGACCTGCGCCCGGGTGAGGAACTGCGCTTCGTCCACCAGCACGCAATCGAGCTTGCCGTGGGCGGCGATGTCGTCGCGTATCCGCCGTTCCAGATCGTCATCCCGCTCGAACGCCGCCGCCTCCGCCCGCAGGCCGATGCGCGACGCCACCACCCCGGCCCCGGCGCGATCGTCCAGCCGCGGCGTCAGGATCGCGACCCGCATCCCGCGCTCCCGGTAGTTGTGCGCGGACTGCAGCAGCGTGGTGGTCTTCCCGGCATTCATCGCCGAATAGTAGAAGTAGAGCTTGGCCATGGCGCGGATTCTAGCGCGCTGCGTTACCCACCCTCACCCGTCGTCGGCTTCGCCGGGACGTTCTCCGGTTCACCCACCCTGACACGGCCTTTGAGCGGTGCTTTCCACATGGCGTCCTGCAACTGCCAGTACTTCTCGGGTTGCCAGTACTTGGGGTCGTAGTATTCGTTGCCGCTCAATGTCATCCCACTGTCGACCAGTGGACCGGTGTTGGGAATGATGGTGAGGTTGCCGACGAAACCCACGCGGCTGCCGGTGATGCGTCCCGTCGCGCGGCGCAGGACCCTCTCCAGCCGTGGCTTCGCGACGTCGTCACCGTACTCCGCCAGCACGTCTTGTCCACGCACGATGGCGTCCTGCCGTCCCGCCTCGCCAAGCGCAGTCCACATGCCTTCGCGCCGCACCAGGAAATCGTGGTACAGCCGTTCGGCTGCGATATCCATCCAGGCGTACGCCAGCGGGCGATCGGCCGCGACGCCGATGCCGTTCCAGTACATCTCCGCGATCACCGCCTGCGCGGGCTTGTCACCGTAGTAAGCCGCGCGTTTGAGCTCGGTCAACGCAACGGCGTAGTCCTGCTTTTCATAGGAACGAATGCCCTCGGCCCGCCAGCGCAGGTCCGGGTGCGCGGCCAGGAATCCCTCCGTCAATACCGCCGGATCGATCTTTTCTTCAGCCAGGAGAGAGCCCGGCGGGAGCAGGGCGAAGACGACCAGCACGCAACGGTGGAAAGCGTTCATCGTGGCGAACCTGTTCCAGGAAGCCGTCAGGGGCCCATGCTAGGAGAAGCGGGCAGCCGTTGTCTGTAAACTGATGGCCTACACAGCAGTACTCGCCATGCACGGTCTCAACCCCCCCCAACGCGCCGCCGTCCTTCACAGCAAGGGCCCCCTGCTGGTGCTCGCGGGCGCCGGCAGCGGCAAGACGCGGGTGATCGTGGAGAAGATCGCGCACCTGATCGCCGGCAACCACTTCCCGGCGCGCCGGATCGCGGCGATCACCTTCACCAACAAGTCCGCCAAGGAAATGCGGGAGCGCGTGTCCAAGCGCATCCGCGGCGATGCTGCGGAAGGGCTGACGATCTGCACCTTCCACGCGCTGGGATTGAAGTTCCTGCAGATCGAGCACGCCGCGGTGGGCCTGAAGCGCGGGTTCTCGATCTTCGATGCCGACGACGCCCATGCGCAGGTCAAGGACCTGATGTACGGCGCCAAGCCCGACGACGTGGAAGCGGCAAAGAACCTGATCTCGCGCGCGAAGAACGCCGGCCTGTCGCCCGACGAGGCGCTGGCCGAAGCGCGCACCAATCGCGAGAAGGACGCCGCGCTGCTGTACCAGCGTTACCAGGACCGCCTGACCACGTTCAACGCGGTGGACTTCGACGATCTGATCCGCCTGCCGGTGCAGATCCTGGAGAACAATCCCGAGATCACCGCGGCGTGGCGCGAGCGCATCGGCTACCTGCTGGTCGACGAATGCCAGGACACCAACGACGCGCAGTACCGCCTGTTGAAGGCGATCGCCGGCGAACGCGGTGACTTCACCTGCGTGGGCGACGACGACCAGAGCATCTACGCGTGGCGTGGCGCGAACCCCGACAACCTGCTGCAGATGGCGAAGGACTACCCTGCCCTGCAGATCATCAAGCTGGAACAGAACTACCGCTGCAGCAACCGCGTGCTGCGCGCCGCCAACGCGCTGATCGCCAACAACCCGCATGAGCACCCCAAGGCGCTGTGGAGCGACCAGGCCGACGGCGAGCGCATCCGCGTGTGGGAATGCCGCGACAATGAGCATGAAGCCGAGAAGGTCGCGGCCGAAATCTCGTTCGTGCACGCGTCCAAGAGCGCGGCGTGGAGCGACTTCTGCATCCTGTTCCGCGGCAACCACCAGTCGCGCGCGCTGGAGAAGGCGCTGCAGCTGCTGCGCATTCCCTATCACCTGACGGGGGGTACGGCGTTCCTGGAGCGCCAGGAAGTAAAGGACGCGATGTCGTGGCTGCGGCTGCTGGTGAACCCCGACGACGACGCCGCGTTCCTGCGCGCGGTGCAGTCGCCCAAGCGCGAGGTCGGCGCGACCTCGCTGGCCAAGCTGGCCGAGATGGCCCAGCACGCGCACCTGCCGCTGTCGCGCGCCGCCGAGTCCATGGGCGCGCTGAAGGCCTTGCCGCCGCGCGCGGCCAACGGCCTCAGCGCCTTCGTCGACATCGTGCGCGACCTGCGCCGGCATGCCGAGGAGCTGCCGCCGGCCGACCTGGTGCGTCGCCTCAGCGAACGCTCCGGGCTGCTCGCCGACCTGCGCTCGCAATGCAAGGACGAAGCCTCGTTCCAGCGCCGTCGAGCGAACCTGGATGAGCTGGCGGACTGGTTCGAAGGCGGACCGCGCGGCAGTTCGGCCGGCGATCTCGCCGCGCAGCTCGCGCTGCTGTCCCGCAACGACAAGGACGACGGCGGCAACCAGGTGCGCCTGATGAGCCTGCACGCGGCCAAGGGCCTGGAGTTCCGCTACGTGTTCATCGTCGGCTGCGAGGACGGCACGCTGCCGCACGAAACCAGTGTCGAGGAAGGCAACCTGCAGGAAGAGCGGCGCCTGATGTACGTGGGCATCACCCGCGCCAAGGAACAGCTGTGGCTGAGCCACAACCGCGAGACGCGCCGCTTCGGCGAGCGCATGCGCCTGCAGCCGAGCCGCTTCATCAACGAACTGCCTGCCGACGAACTGCAACGCGACGGCGCGGATCCGGTCGCCGATGCCGAGCGCAAGAAGGAGCGCGCCAGCGCCGGCTTGGCCGCGATCCAGGCGATGTTCGACTGACCCGCGACGCCGGCGGTTGCGCTACGCTGCGCGGCATCGCACTCCGATGGACCTGGGCATGACGCGCGACAGCAAGGCTTGGCGGTGGATCGGCTTCCTGATTGCCCTCGTCGGCGTGGGCTTTCCCTACTGGCAGTTGCCGCCGGAACTGGCGGGGCTGCCACGCGCGCTCTACGGGCCCGGACTCGTCGCCGTCGGCGTGATCGCGATGCTGCTGCGCGCCTTCGGCACCGGCCGTTTCGCCACGCTATGGCTCCTGATTGCATGCGCGGTGCCGGCAGCCGTGCTCGTGCGGATGGCATGGGATGCGATGCGTCACCTGCCACCGACCGGCGCGCCGGTGGCGGACGTCGTGGTCGCCGGCGTGCTCGGACTCGGCGCATCCCTGGTCGGCATGCTCATCGGCAGCCTGTTCCTGCTGCGCAGCAGCCGTCGCCCGAAGTGACCTCCTTCGGGGCTTTCGTCATGGAACCGCGCCTCTCCGACATCCGCCAGATCGCCATCACCGTCGGCGACGTCGACACGGCGCTCGCGTTCTATCGCGATGCGCTGGGACTGAGCTTCCTGTTCCAGCCTGCACCGACCCTGGCCTTCCTGCAGGCCGGCGACGTACGCCTGATGCTGACCACGCCTCAGGGTGCCGGTGCGGTCGGCGCGAATTCGATCCTCTACTTCAGCGTGGACGACATCGTCGCCACGCAGGCCGCGCTGGTAGCGCGCGGCGCCACCGAAGAGCGTCCACCGCAGCTGGCCGCACGCATGCCCGACCACGAACTGTGGACCGGCTTCCTGCGTGATCCGGACGGCAATCCGGTCGGGTTGATGGAGGAGAAGCGCAGCGGTGCCGACGCATGAGCGCCGATGCGCGCGTTGCGATGATGGCGTCCTACAACGCATGGATGAACCGCCGTCTGTACGAAACGGCCGCCACGCTGTCGCATGAGGCTCTGGTTGCGGACCGGGGCGCGTTCTTCGGTTCGATTCTCGGCACGCTCAACCACCTGGTGGTGACCGACACCATCTGGCTAAAACGCTTCGCCGCCGCGCCGGACGCGCCCGCCGTCCTGGCCGCGCTGGACGACACGCCGATGCCGACCGCACTGGACGCGATGCCGTATCCCACGCTGCCGTTGCTACGCGAACGCCGCGAATGGCTGGATGCGCTGATCCTGCAGTGGGCGGCCACGCTCACAGCGGACCGCATCGCCTCATCGCTGATCTACACGAACACGAAGGGCGTGAGCTTCACACGCGGCGTGCTCGGCCTGGTGACCCATCTGTTCAACCACCAGACCCACCATCGCGGCCAGATCACCACGCTGCTGTCGCAGGCCGGTGTCGACATGGGCGCCACCGACCTGGTGGCGATGCCCGACGCCGAGTGATCTCACCCGTTGTGCGTGGCCAACAGGCGCTCGACCTGTTCGCGCAGCGCGGCGATTTCGCCTTCCAGCGCGGCGACCCGCGCTTCCAGTTCCACGTTGGCTGGCTCGCTCGCCGGCGATGACGACGAACGCGCTGAGATCGCCGCGACATCCACGGGTCCGCTCAACAGGTGCGCGTAGCGGTCCTCACGCTGGCCGGAACCGCGCGGGATCTGCACGAGCAGCGCCGGTTCGCGCTGCGCCAAGCGATCGAGATGGTGGCGCACGTCGTCGGCATCGGCGAACTTGAACAGCCGTTCGCTGCGCGCAAGCAGTTCGTGCACGGTCTGCGCGCCGCGCAGCATCAGCAGCCCCAAGAGCACGGCCTGCTGCTGGGGGATGCCGAAGAACGCCGCCGTGCGATGCTCGTAGCGCTCGGCGCGCGAGGAAAACACCTGCTTCGCCAAGCCCTTCTGTTCCAGTTGCCGCAGCGCGTGATTGACCGCGCCCGGATCCAGCGCCATCACCGGCTCGCGCGCGGTCTTCTGGTTGGCGGCGGCCTGCGCGGCGTTGACCGTCAGCGGATAGGTTTCCGGCGTGGTGGCTTCCTTCTCGATCAGGCAGCCGAGCAGGCGGGCCTCGGCGGCATTCAGGACGGGCGCGGTGTCTTCCATGGAGGCATCGGGAACAGGAACGGGGCCGGCAGGATAACCCGCACGCCGTTGCGCCGAACGACGGGCGTAACACCGGTCGGCTAGAATTCCCGCACATTCGAAATGGGATCTTCCATGCGCGTTTCCCTGCTTGCCGCCGGCCTGGCGGCGTCGTTGCTGACCCTGGCCGCCTGCAAACGCACCGAACCCGCGACGGCACCGGCCGACGCCGCCGCGCCTGCTCCCGCTGCGGCCGCGACCACGAAGCCCACCGGCACGCACGACAACCTCAACGCGGTGGCATGGGTACAGACCTCGGTCGAGTACCGCGCGATCACCACGCAGACCTTCCGCGCGGCGGCCGACCATCTGGACATCGCGCTGAAGGAAAAGCACTGGGACGCACTGGTGCCCAGCGAGCGCGGCAACGCCGCCACCGGCCTGAAGCCAGCGGTGGTGATGGACGTGGACGAGACCGTGCTGGACAACTCGCCCTACCAGGCCCGCCTGATCCGCGACGGCAAGGAATACGACGAAATCAGTTGGGACCAGTGGGTCGCCGAGAAGAAGGCCAAGCCGCTGCCGGGCGTGGTCGATTTCGCCAAGGCCGCCGCCGCGAAGGGCGTGACCATCCTCTACATCTCCAACCGCGCCGTGCACCTGAAGGAAGCGACGCTGGCCAACCTGCGCGAGGCCGGTTTGCCGGTCGCCGACGACAGCGTGTTCCTCGGCCTGGGCACGGTGCTGGAAGGCTGCGAGCAGAACGGCAGCGAGAAGAACTGCCGCCGTCGCCTGGCCGGCCAGCAGTACCGCGTGCTGATGCAGTTCGGCGACCAGATCGGCGATTTCGTGCAGGTGGAAGCCAATACCCGCGACGGCCGCCAGGCGCTGTTCGACGAATACGACGACTGGTTCGGCGAGCGCTGGTGGATGCTGCCCAATCCGACCTACGGTTCGTGGGAGCCGGCGCTGTTCAACAACGCCTGGGACCAGCCGCCCGCCGCCCGCACGCAGGCCAAGCGCGACGCGCTGGACTACGCCCCGTGAGCACCCGCGGTCCGGTCGCGCTGAGCGCCCGCGAACGCCTGATCTTCGCGCTGGACGCGCCGTCCGGCGCCGACGCGCTGGCGTGGGTGGACCGGCTGGGCGATGCGGTGCAGTTCTACAAGATCGGCATGGAGCTGCTGGCCAGCGGCGACTACTTCACCGTGCTGGATGCGCTGGCCCGCCGCGACAAGCGCGTGTTCGTCGACCTGAAGTTCTTCGACATCCCCGCCACCGTGGCCGGCGTGATCCGCGGGCTGTCGCGCTGGCCGGTGACCTACGCGACCATCCACGGCTGGCACGCCGGGATGATGGAGGCCGCCGCCGAGGCGCGCCAAGGCGAGCTGCGGCTGCTGGCGGTGACCGTGCTGACGTCGATGGACGGCACCGATCTGCGCGCCATGGGGATCAATGGCGGCGAACCTGCCGATATCGTCGTACAACGTGCGCTGGCGGCACAGGCCGCCGGCATCGATGGCGTGATCTGTTCCGGGCAGGAAGCCCGCATGATCCGTACGGCGACCGGAGCAGGCTTTTCCATCGTCTGTCCGGGCATCCGCCCCGGCGGCCCGGTCGGCGACGACCAGAAACGTACGGTCGGAGTGGCCGAGGCCTTCGCGCTGGGGGCCGACGCCATCGTGGTGGGCCGGCCGATCAGCAAGGCCGCCGATCCGCGCGCGGCGGCCGAAGCGATCCAGACGGAAATCGCCGCTTCATTCAAATAAAATCAATAACTTGAAGCGAGTTATTTCAAGTATTGCTTTAGTATTCGGGCGCAGGTAGGCTGTGCGCATCCGGCCTCAGGGCCGGAGATGTGCCACAACACTTCGTCCTCCGGCTTCGGCCGGATTTCAGGAGGTCCGCGACGTCGCAAGACGCCCGGCCTCCTTTTTTAGGGTATCCGGATTTTAGTGTGGGGTGCGGGGTTTAGCTGCTTCTGGCTCCTGAGCGCCTGTCTGTAGGTTCTTCCGCTCTTGCCTGTCCTCCTGGATCAGTCTCCAGTGTGGGATTTGGCTTTCCCCAGGTTGGACAGCCTCCGGCTGGCAGGATTAGGGTTTCGGTCACTTGGCCGAACGCATGGACGCATGGGGAATTCGGATCACCGACGCTGGTTTGTATGGTTGGCAGCGCTTCTGCTTGCGGTAGCAACGCCTGCTGCGGCCGCTTCAGATCGGCTTGCCAGCCTGAAGGCGCAGTTGCTATACGCCAATCAGTTGGGCGCTGAGCGCCAAACAAACTGGACGCTGCCGCCAATCATTCTCGGCAGCGGCACCTAATGGATTGGGCATGCCTGCTCGGTTCGGCGACTTAGGTGCCGGCGTCGGCACACCACTGACACCTGCTCCATGAGCCGCAAAGGAGGTGGGGTGGTGCAGGTAAGTTCACCCCATGAGGGTCGCTCCGGTTGGGGGTCAAACGAGGGCAGCGCGCTCTCGGCAAGGTCTCCGTGGGACCGGTTATACGTCAGCTTGTTAGCCGGACCCAGTCGCCCTAAGATCGAACCGTATCAAGGGGATAGCCCACCATACGGTGCGCTGTGGATAAGTCGTATAACCGGACCCAGGAATCAGGCTATAAGGTAGTTAGGCCGTGATGACAGATATCGACGTAGCCGTTGCCGATAAAAACGAATTGCCCGTGGCGCAGCGATTCTACGAGTCGCGTGGATATGGTGGCGCGGCCGTCGTTCCGTCGGATTTTGTCGTGCTCGCAAAGGAGCGCGATAGGGTTGTTGGCGTCGGCCGCTTGTGTCAGGAGCATGATTTGCTCTGGCTCCGCGGCATGCAGGTTGAGCCACAATTTCAGGGTCAAGGCATCGGCGCCAGAATCTTGAAACGATTAGATGAAGAAATCAGCAACCGCTGGTGTTGCTGTCTACCCTACGATCACTTGGTCAACTTCTATCGCCAAGCAGGATTTGAGCAAGCCACAGAAAATTTGCCAATGGCGCTTGGTGAACGCTTAGACAGCTATCTGTCTCGGGGGCTTAAGGTCGTGGCAATGATTCGGGGCGCGGAGTCACGGCCTAACAATTCATGTATGGACTCCTCCGTCAAGCAGTCGTTGCCGTAAGTGATCGCTGATCGTCGGGAAGCGGTGCGGTTGCAGTCGTGTATCCGGCCTTGGGGTGGGCGTTGATGCCCGGGCCATCATGGAATCCACGGAGCGGGTGCCTATCGTTCAAGCGGCCTGCCAGGCCAGCATTGTTATCGGCGTTGTCCGCTCCGGGACCGAACCCTTCGCCATGATCAAGATCGTGTCAGGCAACTCCCGAAGTTGAAGCGGTGAACCTGTGTCGGAGCCGTCGCGCTACGCAGCGCGGGGTCGCTCGCTGACGTGGCGCGGATCGAACGGCATGCCGTGGTGTTCCATCGCCCACAGCCGTCGGGCCAGCTTGTTGGCCAGTGCGCAGGCGGCCTTGTTGTGACCTCGGGCGTCCTGGATCTTTAGCGCCCAGGCCTGCAGCGGATCGAGGGCTTGTCCGCGCCGCTGCTTCATCCGCGCCGCCTGCAGTACCGCGCGGGCGCCGTGGATCAGCAGCGTTCTTACGTAGACATCGCCGCGCTTGGTCAGGCCTCCCAGCCGGCGCTGCTGACCCGAGGAATGCTCGCGCGGGGTCAGGCCCAGCCACGCCGAGAACTGGCGTCCGCTACGGAAGCGCGACAGATCGCCGGCACTGGCCCGCAGCGCGGTTGCCGTCAGCAGACCCACGCCCGGGACCATGCGGTAACGCTGCACTGCCACGTCCCGCGAGGCGAATTCCTCCAGCCGCTGTTCGATTGCCAGCATGTCCCTGGCCAGCTGCGACAGCCTGTCGATCTGCTCGGCCAGGCTGTGGCGCAGCGCCATCGGCAGGTCGTTGTCCCCGTCTTCCAGCGCATCGCGCACGGCGGCGGGCACCTTGGTCGACCCCAGCGGCACGGCCACGCCGAACTCGCGCAGCACGCCCCGCAGCAGGTTGAGCGTGGCCGTGCGTTCGGCCTTGAGGTGTTCGCGCAACCGATGCAGCGCCTGGATGCCCTGCTGCTCCGGGGTCTTGACCGGCACCGGCGCAATGCCGGCGCAGCGATCAGCTTCCAGTATCCCGGCCACGTCGTTGCGGTCGGTCTTGTTGCCGCGCACGTAGGGGCGCACGTCCCGCGCAGGAAGCAGGCGCACCGCGTGGCCCTGGCGCTGGAAGCGGCGCGCCCAGCAGTGCGCACCCCCGCAGGCCTCCATCAGCACCCGCAACGGCGGCCGGGTCTCCAGCGACCGGATGAACGCCCTGCGCGAGAGGCGCTTGCGCTCGATGATCCGGCCCTGCGCATCGGCGAAGGCCAGCTCGAAGACCTCTTTTGCCAAATCGATGGCGACGGTACTAGCATGCATGGCGTGGACTCCTCTCGTGATCCCGTGTCCTGATGGAAACATCAGTCTGGCTCTTCGAAGCCTTTTGGTGACGCGGGAGGAGTCCATCCCATCATTCAAGCCGACGCCGCTTCGCGGCGCGGCTTAATTCAGCAACTGTCTTCCGATGAATGGTCAGGCCGCCATCGAGGCTCCTGCCATCAGCTCATCGCGACGCCGTGCATTGACGATCGTCAGCAGCTTTCGCATGCAGGCCACCAGGGCGACCTTGGCCACCTTCCCGCGTTCGCGCAGTTGCTGGTAGTGCGCTTTCATCACCGGATCCCAGCGCACGGCCGATAAGGTGGCCATGTAGAGCGCCACACGTACGGGTGCACGACCTCCGCGGATCCTACGCTTGCCTCGCGTCTGGCCGCTGTCGCGGTTCATCGGAGCCACACCGACCAGTTTGGCGATCTGCTGCCGCGTCAACGTGCCGAGCTCGGGCAACAGCGCCAGGCTCGTGGCTTGGAAGATCGGCCCCATACCTTTGGAGGATCGCAGCGCCGGCGTCAGGTGTTCATCCAGCAGTTCCTTCATCTCACGATCGATGGCGGCCAACTCGTGCCGGAGCGCGGCGACCGTACGCGCCATCAGTTTGCCGATCGTGGCCGGCGCCATGGCCGCTTGCTGCTTCTGCGCCTGCAGCGTGGTCACGACTTGGCCGCGACGCCTCAACCAGCCTCGCAGGTCGCGTTGCCAGGGGGCGGCCGCCTCGTAGCGGCGCAGTCGCCCAGCGAACAACCGCGACAGCAGGCACAGCAGCCGCGCATCGATCTCATCGGTCTTGGCCAACTCACCGGTGGCTCGGGCGAAATCCCGTGCCTGGCGCGGGTTGATCCGGGCCACCCAGAGGCCGGCATCGCAGCAGGCATCGAGCACCGCGTCCTCGTAGCCACCGGTCGCCTCGACCACCACCCGCGCCTCGACGACCGCTTTCAACCGTTTGATCAGCTTGCCGATCCCGGCGGCAGTATTGGCGAAACGCGCCACCCCGGGCGCCCCATCGATGGCCACATCCAGTGACGCCTTGCCTACGTCGATTCCCACTGCCGTCATGCCCGCTTCTCCGCTAGAGTTGGCCTGTCGAGAACATCGCGCCCGAGGCCCACGCTTATCAGTTCGAGGGAAACCTCGATCAACTGTCCGGGCGCAGGGCGCGAGATCCGGCGTGCGGCCCCTGCTGAATTACGGTGCGGCTACACCGAGGCGTTATCGGGCGCGCACGCCGGGTTCTCGGCCACTACAGTAGGGAAGTTCAAAGACATAAGGCGTTAGGCCAAAAGGGGGGGTATGAACTGGACGCTTTTCATGATTTCCGCGGCGATCTGGGTATTCTTCACCGAGCACCACATCTGGACTATGCGCTTTAAGCAGATGAGTGAGGCCGGGCTAGAGGTGCCATCTCAGATATCGTCGGCGAGCAACCTGTTAGGCAACATCGCCGCGCTTAATCTCGTCATCTTCTTCTTCGTTTACGGGTTCCGTGTTAGCTGGCTTTGGGGAGCCGTCACTGTCTTCGGGGCATACCTGGTGGGCCTTGTTTACATGCTCGTATCGGCCAGGCATCACGGTACTTTTCTGCACAAGATCGGATGGGTCGCTATGCCCGCTCTCTCCGTGGCAATCTGGGTCGCTGCATTTGTGGCCTAACCAGTCATTCAAGCCGAACCCGCTTCGCGGGTATCTTAGCCAGCCTGGCCCAGAAAGCGCTGCGGATCAAAATGGGGACATAGGTGCTCCTTAGGATCCGTGACCAGACTGGGCCAACTTCTTCTGGATCTTCGGGAGGATGAACTTGGTGAGCTCGTTCAATGACTTTTCCACGGTCTGGCCACCGTAGAAATACCAAGCACGCTCCAACACACCATGCTTGTCGTATTCAAAGTGCCAGCGGGTGCCGTCATCCTCCTCACCGATTTCACTGGCCTCGGCAATGAGATACAGCATTTCGTCGTCCATTAGGGCATCGAGCGCTTTGAGCTCTGGGCTTGTGCCTTGGGAGATGGCCCTGATCAACCCGATTTCAAGGATTAGGTCCTTGTTCGCGGGTTCCGCGGCAGGTGCTTCATCCGTGGCCTGTGGTGCTGCCGGAACCGGCGTGGGAACTGGCGGCGCTTGGGCGGCTGGAGTGTCTGTCTCTTCGTCATCTGAATAGACACCTACAAGGAAGTTGAAGACCGTCGAGGCCACGGCCTCATCGAGCGCGAGCTTCTTGTTGCTGATCACGATACTGACGAACTTGTCCTTCTTGATGCGGTAGTCATGAACGACAAGGGCGCCTGCAAAGACCAAGATCTGATGGCACTGCTCTTCGGTGAAGGCATTTCGCAGGATGGTGGACAGCGGTTTGGCGTCGTCCTTGAAAGCCTTTGCGATCCGCCATGCGTGCCGTTCTATCTCGGAGAAATCGGCGTCCTTGGGGAGTTTCAGGTCATGTTTCCGGGACAGGTAGTTCACGATGAACAGTCCTTCCGGCGCCTTGGTTTCGGAATAGCCCGGGTGATACATGTCCAGGAACAGGGAGCGTCCCAGTGGTCCGCCGTCCCGGATAACATACTCATCGAGCAATCGGCCATAGGGTCCTTGGCCAGCCGCCCCAGCCCGCTGATATTCAATGCCGTTGCCGTTGGGATCCCGCAAACGATCCAGATAGAAGTGTTGCCCCTGTGCACCGTCACATCGGATCGGGTTGCCTTTGCATCCCAACGGGATGAAGGCCCGGCCATAGATATTTCGTAAGCTCATGACGCCTCCTGTTTCATTCGTCTGACCATCTGCCGTTCTGGCGCCACTCCCACGACGGCACGAACTCGCCCTGCCACAGGCCTGTCTGACGGGACTGCGCGATCTCTTCGGCGGCAACGTAGTCGGCTGAATAGCGGCGATATGCGAGCACCCAACCGTTGAGGACAAGCTAGGACTTGACGTCCTCGATGCAGGTCGGACGTGGCCAGTTTCACCGTGGCGGCGTTCGCAGTCATTGGGGGGTTACTCGAAATACCCATCTTCCAGCAGCCGCGCTAGTGTCGGGATGTAAGGTCCGTACTCAACCACGCGCTTAACCTGCTTCTTGCGGACCGACGCCATGCTCATCCGTTGGAACTCGAAGTTCGTAGTCGCCGAACCCTCGTCATCGACCAACACGGTCTCGACCACTGCCCCGTCCTTGCGCGCCTTGGCGTCGTAGAGCATCCGTGCCCGGATCACTTCGAAGCTGTAGCCCCTGCCCATGCGGTTCATATCCTTGGCCAGTCGGTTGACGGATTCAGTATAGGCGTTGGTGATCGGCTGCTCGAAGTAGGCAAAGATCTCGTCATGCCAGTTATGCACAGCGGTGGTGAGTTCCTTGAATGCGGGCGTCAGTTCCGCCGAGATGTTTCCCAACCATTTGACGCAGGCCGCTTCGGCGTCGGCCCGAGTCTGGTGATCCCAGATCGACAGGAAGCCTTCCTTGAGCGCGTGGGCCTCACCCAAGTGCGGGAATTGGCGGAACCACTCCATGGCCCGTGTCATGTCACCGCCCTTTAGGTCGTGCTGCCGCTTGAGCAGCAAGAACCGTTCGTCCTTGAGCTTGAGCCTTTGCCGGGCGGGCATGTCCTTGCGGATGCGCTTGCGCAGCTTCTCAAGCGCGTCGTTGGCCATCCGCTGGATATGGAATCGATCGACCACGATGCGTGCTTGCGGAAGCGTAGCGCGCACTACTTGCTTGTAGACGTGGTACATGTCCATCGCCACCCACTCAACCGAGTCCTTGTCCCGTAGGGTGCGGAAATAGGGCAGCAGATCGGCCTTCGCCCGGCTGGGCCGGAGATCGAAGACAGTCTTGCGCTCGACATTGGTGATCATGGCCCGGTACTGGCCGATGATCTTGAGTTCGTCGATACCGAGGATGCGCGGCGTTCGGAACCGAACCTTGGCCTCGAACTCCTCAACGAAGTCGTCGAAGATGTGGCGGATCGTCTTTTCGTCGAGCGCCACTTCCCGGGCGAGGGCGGCAAAAGTCTTGCTGAAGCTCTGCTCGCGGATGTAGCGCACCAGGCGGGCTGTGGCTTGGCGTTTGCCATCGAGGTCAGCCACCGGCTCGAACAACGTCTTGCCGCAGCGTGTGCAGCGATAGCGACGGCGCTGGATGAAGACCTCGACCGGCTTGCCATGCGACGGCGTGTCCTGGAAAGACTGTTCCTGCGATCCGTGGCCATGCAAGCGGCCGACTTCGCATAGCGGGCACGTGATCCAGCCCGACACGCCCTCGGCTTTGACAACGTAGCGGTCTTCGTCACTGACGACTTCGAGCGTCTTCAGGCTTCGCAATTGCAGGAAGTCGGTCACTCAGCCCCTCGGGAAAACCCACACTGAAATCCGTCTTTTACAATAACACGCTCACGTCCGAATCCAACAGTAAAATCCGTTGTTTGAAGTGAAAGCCACGGCACCTCAAAAACTCTGAACCCACACCAGATTCCGGATACCCCTTTTTTATGGCCCGGCGAGCGGCAACTTGCGACCGCCGTGCTTGCCGCCCCCGCTGCCGGCCGCGAAGATGCGGAGCGACTGGGGAGTCACATCGCATGAAGCCGAAGCCGTCCGCGTCCGTCCTGCGCGTGCTGGCAGCCGTCGGGCTGTCGCTGGCGCTGCTGGCCGCCTGCAAGAAGCAGCGCGAACCCGTGGAGCTCGCCGGTGCCGCCAGCGAGCCCGCCGCCGCCGTGCGCCAGCTGGCAACCCGCCTGCAGCACAACGACTTGGTCGGCTTCGCACGCGATGCGGTGCCGCCGGACGTCTACGTGCGACTGGATACCGCCTGGCGCGCCGGCCACAGTCGCTGGCCGCTGACCGAGCTGCCGCTGGACGACAAGCTGGTGCCGATGCTGGCCGCGCTGTCGGCCAAGGACGCGGAGAAGACGCTGCAGCGCAGCTTCGACCGCCAGTTCGCACGCCAGGACCGCGACCTCAAGGAGGCCGCGCGGACGCTGGGCCTGTTCGGCGTGCAGTACGTGAAGAACGAAGGCGACTACACCCAGGAAGAGCGCGATCACTACGCGCAGGTGATCGCCGCGCTCGGCGACTGGGCGCAGCAGGCCCCGCTCGGCGACCCGGCGCTGGCGCGTGCCACCCTCGCGCGCCTGGCCCCGGCCGCGCGCCGCAGCGGCCTGGTCACCGAACAGGCGCTCAACGACGCCGGCATGGGCGCCAGCCTGCAGCGGCTGACCCCGTTCTTCATCGAGGCCAAGGCGACGTTCGCGCGTTACGGCCTGCCGCTGGATACGACCTTCACCGACCTGCGTACCGGCCTGGTCGAGGAAAAGGGCGACACCGCTACGGTGCGCATCCACTACCCGCTGGGCGAGCGCGAGATCGATACCGTGGTCAGCCTGACCCGGCGCGACGGTCGGTGGTACCTCACCGACTACCTGAGGCACGCCGACGAGGTGCTGGCGGCCGCGCTGCCCGCACCGGACACGCTGGCGGCGCCGCCCGCCGACGAAGAGGCGCCGTCGCCGCCGTGACGAACCGGCGGGCCTGCGCGATCACGGCCTTCGCACTGGCCACGCTACTGGCGAGCGTATCCACGACGCAGGCGCACCCGGGCGGGATCGACAAACACGGTTGCCATACGGACCGGAAGACCGGTGAGTACCACTGCCATCGGGGGGGCGCCCCGGCTCGCACGACGCTGGTTGCACCCGCGCCGGCGCCCGACCGAGGACCAGCATCCTCCAGGCCTTCGCGCCTTGACGGCCCAGGGCCGGCGCGCGCTTTCCGCAACTGTGACGGGGCCCGCGCGCACGGCGCGGCGCCGGTGCGGCGGGGCGATCCCGGCTACGGGCCTCACCTGGACCGCGACAACGATGGCGTGGGCTGCGAGCCATACCGGGGCCGGTAAATCCTTGCGTTTCAGCTACTTGCAGGATGTCCTCCGGCCGCCCGAGGGTCTCCGGAATGCGGGCAGGGGCGGCGACGGACGCTGTAACCGCTTTCCAGCCGGCCACAGGCGTGCGCCATAATGCGGTCGATGCCTGAACAGAACTCCCTGCCGTTCCCGGACGCCCCCAAGCCGACGCCGCCGGAGAAGAAGCCGACGACGGATGCGGCGACGCCCGACGGTGCACCGGATCCGCTGCCCGGCGACGAAGCGCCGGTGACGGCAGGCGTGCCCATGGCACCGCCCGTGGCCGCCCGCCAGGCCAAGCGTCCGCTGTGGGCGCGACTGCTGGGCCGCCTGGCCGATCCGTGGCTGGCGCTGAATATCGAACCCGGCGTGCCGGCCGACCTGCTCGACGGGCGCCCCGTCTGCTACGTGCTGGAGGACTACGGCCTGTCGAACGCGCTGATCCTGGATCGCGCCTGCCGCGACGCCGGCTTGCCGTCGCCCCTGGTGCCGCTGCCGGTCGGCGGCAATCCGCTCGGCCGCAAGCGCGCCTACGTGGCGCTGTCGCGCCGCAACGCCAGCACGCTGATCCCCGACCAGGTCAGCGCCAAGACGCATTCCGGTTCGCTCGCCAAGCTGCTGCAGGCGCATCGCGCCCAACCGGACCTGGACGTGCAGCTGGTGCCGGTGTCGATCTTCGTCGGCCGCGCGCCGGACAAGCAGAGCGGCTGGTTCTCGGTGCTGTTCTCCGAGAACTGGGCCATCGTCGGCCGCTTCCGCCGCCTGCTCGCCATCCTGCTCAACGGCCGCGGCACCATCGTGCGTTTCGCGCCGCCGGTGTCGCTGCGCGGCACCGTCGATGAAGGGCTGGAGCCCGAACGCACGGTCCGCAAGCTGTCGCGCGTGCTGCGCACGCACTTCCATCGCATCCGCGAAGCCGTCATCGGCCCCGACCTGTCCACGCGCCGCCTGCTGGTCGACCAGGTGCTGGCGGCCGAGCCGGTGAAGGACGCGATCGCCGAACAGGCCAAGCGCGACAAATCCAAGCCCGAGGACGCGTGGAAGAAGGCGCACGCCTACGCCTGGGAAATCGCCGCCGACTATTCCAACCCGGTGGTGCGTTCGGCCAGCTTCCTGCTGAGCCATGTGTGGAACCAGATCTACGACGGCGTGCTGGTCCACCACCTGGACAAGTTCAAGGAAGCCGCGCCCGGCCACGAAGTCGTCTACGTGCCCTGCCACCGCAGCCACATGGACTACCTGCTGCTGTCGTACCTGCTGTACGAACGCGGGATCGTGCCGCCGCACATCGCCGCCGGCATCAACCTCAACCTGCCGGTGGTGGGCACGCTGCTGCGCAAGGGCGGCGCGTTCTTCATGCGCCGCAGCTTCCGCGGCAACCCGCTGTACTCGGCGGTGTTCACCGAATACGTCGCGCAGCTGGTCTCCGGCGGCTACTCGCTGGAGTACTTCATCGAAGGCGGGCGCTCGCGCACCGGCCGGCTGCTGCCGCCGAAGGGCGGCATGATCTCGATGACGCTGCGCGCCTTCCTGCGCCAGCCGCGCAAGCCGGTGCTGTTCCAGCCCGTCTACATCGGCTATGAAAAACTGCTGGAAGGCACCAGCTACCTGGACGAACTGAGCGGTCGGCCGAAGGAGAAGGAATCCATCTGGGCCGTGCTGTGGGGCATCCCCAAGGTGCTGCGGCAGAACTACGGCCAGGTGGTGGTGAATTTCGGCGAACCGATCCCGTTGAACGACGCGCTGGCCAAGCACGCGCCCGAGTGGGACGGCACGCCCGTGGGCGAAGAGGAAAAGCCCGCGTGGCTGTCCGACACGGTCGACGCGCTGGCGCAGCAGATCCAGGTCAACATCAATCGCGCCGCCGACGTGAACCCGATCAACCTGCTCGCGCTGGCGCTGCTGTCCACGCCGAAGCACGCGATGGGCGAAGCCGACCTGGTCGCGCAGATCGAACTGTCGAAGACGCTGCTGGCCGAACTGCCCTACTCCGACCGCGTCACCGTCACCCCGCACTCGCCGGACCGCATCATCTCCCACGCCGAGGAGATCAACATGCTGCAGCGGATCAAGCATCCGCTGGGCGACGTGCTGAGCGTGGACGACGACACCGCGGTGCTGCTGAGCTACTACCGCAACAACGTGCTGCACCTGTTCACCGCGTCGTCGTGG
This sequence comes from Pseudoxanthomonas sp. GW835-FHT14C01, assembly GCF_058793715.1. NCBI lineage: Bacteria > Pseudomonadati > Pseudomonadota > Gammaproteobacteria > Lysobacterales > Lysobacteraceae > Pseudoxanthomonas > Pseudoxanthomonas sp. GW835-FHT14C01. The sequence continues at coordinate 1,190,578 of NZ_JBXAGB010000001.1, read as the reverse complement.
ATCGCCTGCTGCTTCCAGAACAACCGTCGCATGAGCCGTGCCGGCGTACTGCGTCTGGGCCGTACGCTGTATCCGTTCCTGCAGGCCGAGCTGTTCCTGCCGTGGAGCGAGGACGAGTTCGCCGAGCGCATGGAGCGCACCATCGAAGTGTTCGTCCGCGAGGGCCTGCTGCAGCAGGTCAACGACGACGACGGCGGCATCCTGGCGCGCAGCGCCGGCCAGACCGACGAGGTGTTCCGCCTGCGCGCGATCGGCCACTCGCTGCAGCAGGCGTTCGAGCGCTACTACATCGCCATCTCGGTGCTGGTGAAGAACGGTCCCGGCACGCTCGGCGCGGCCGAGCTGGAGAGCCTGTGCCAGCAGGCCGCGCAGCGCCTGAGCCTGCTGTACGCACCGGCCGCGCCGGAGTTCTTCGACAAGACGCTGTTCCGCGGCTTCATCCAGAAGCTGCGCGAACTGAAGCTGGTCTGGCCCGACGAGAACAGCAAGCTGCTGTTCGACGAGCGCCTGGACGCCTGGGCGCGCGACGCCAAGGCGATCCTCGGCCGCGAACTGCGCCACACCATCGAGAAGGTCAGCCCGGAGGCGGCCAAGCCAGCCGAGCCGGCGGTGGCGCCGCAGGACTGACGGAGACGCTGCCGTCTACCGGCAGCGTCCCTTGCCGGGCCGATAGTCGACACTGCCGTCGCGCAGGTCCACGCGCAGCTCGCCTTCGTCGTAGATGGTCACGCGCAGCACGTGCCCACCTGAAATCAGCAAGGGTTCGCCACAACGCCACCAGGTGGAACTGACGCTGGCGGGTGCGGCCGCGGCGGCCGTTTCTCCGAGCAGGCCGGCCAGGGTGTAGCGATGCCTCTGCTTGCCGGCGGCGTCGTGCACCAAAAGGACGGGGCCGCGTCCCACCTGCGCCCACTCATCGAGTGTCACGAGCGTACCGTCATCCGTGAGCAACACGAAGACCGGAGCCGTGCGGTGCGGCAGCGCGAAAGTCGCGTCCTTCACGTACCGTTCCCCTGCCGCGTCATGGCGATACCTGACGGCCCGCGGCGCATCCGCGCCGCGCCGCGCCGGTTCCACGCGCACGAGTTGCTCGCCGGATCCGCTGGCCACCACCTGCACGCGTGGCGGCGCCCAGGAGTCGGCGCTTGCCCCCGCGCAAACAAGCAGGAACAAGCTCAGCGATGACCACGCGATGCACCGGCGGGCCATGACCTCAGAACCCGGTGCCCGCGGCGGCATCGCACTGCAAGCGCAGGAACTCCAGGGCATAACCGACGCGTGAAGCGAGATCGGCCGAACGAAGGTAGATGACCGACTCGCTCTTGTTGCCGGCAAACATCAGGTAGACATTGTCGCCTACTGTCCGAACCGACTTCAGTTCCGACCAGGAGAAGCCTGCCTGGTCGCCGTGCCGCTGGACGCCGCCATGCTGGGCGGAGAACCCGTCCGGTGCTGCCTCAGCGATCGGCATGCGTTTGCGCTCCAGCACGGGAGCGCCGGGATTCCTGCGCACGCGCAACTCGACTTCCACGCTGGAATAGTCGGACAAGAGCTTCGATCTGCATCGCCCGACAGATGAGGCGTCGATGATCTTCGCCTCGCCGTGCACCTGCGCGTCCATGTAGTACCCGCTGGCATCCCGCCCATTGACTGCCGACAGGGCAGTACTCACCGCTCCCTTCATGTACCCATTGCCGGGCAGCACGATGGACAGGAATTTCTGCGCGTTCTCGACGGTCTGCACCCCATCCTGGGCATGCGCCACGGCGGGCGACAACACCATCGCCAGCAGCATGCCCACGACGGACAGCCTGCTGCTTACAGTCGGACTGGCTTTCACGGTTTGCTCTCCCCTCATGACATGGTTCCTCACTGCCCTGAACTCCTAACGGTGCCGACGGTCTTGCAGGTCTCCTTCGGCGCAGCACACACGACGGGGCCGGAGCACTTGAACTCGAACCGGGGAGGATCGTTGGCGGGTCGCTTGGCCAGCTGCGCGACGGGCATCTGCGCCCACAACGACCTGTCCTCGCGGACGCAGGAGATCCCGCCCGCGTTATAGGCAGCATTGCCGGTATTGATCCTGCACAGATGGGCCGCATCCCGTGCGAATGCTGCGCGGGCATCGGCTTCGGCGGTCTTGAACATGGACGTCGGTGTAGTCCTGAAGGGCGCGCTGGTGCAGACCTTGCGCGGTTCGCCGGCGCTTTCGGGCAGACGGCCGCTTCCGCCCGCCGAGCCACCGCGCGCTTTCGCCGCCGCCTCGCGCATCTCCACCAGCCGCCGCGCCTCCGCCTCGCGATGGCCGCCGAGGCGCTGGGTTTCGTGCGCCACTTCCGCCGCCTTGCGATTGCGCTCCGCCTCGGCGGCCTTGCGCTGGAGCTCGGCTTGCGCCTCTCTTTGCCGCTGTTCGCGCTCGAGGCGCGCCCGTTCGGCGGCGGCGCCCGGGTTCGCCTTGTCGGCGGCAGCCTGTTCCGCGGGCGAAGCGGCCTTGCAGTAGCCCAGGGCGACGCACTTCTCACGGGTGACGCAGTAGCGGGCGTTGTAATCTTCGATCGCGATCGGGTAATTGACTGGCGCGCCAAGGCGCGCGAGATCGACGGTCCGTCCCTCGGCGCGGAGGGTGCTGCTGAAGCAGGAAGCGTCGATGGAAAGCTGAGCATGGGCCAGACACGGCGTCATCAACAGCGGAAGCATGAGCCATGCACCGTTCCTAGCAAATGCCCGGGAAAGAGTCCTGCGCATCAGAACCCCGTCCCCGATGTGGCGTCGCCTTCGATCTCCTTTGCATGAATCGCTGGCGTCGATATCTGCGAGGCGCATCGCGTCAACTTGATGATCGATGTCAGCTTGAAGTCCGCAACACCGTGGGCCGACGTCTTGTAGTTGCTGCAGCCGTACTCGCCGGCCCTGATGCCGGATGCGGTGTCGTAGTTGTAGTAGCGGCCGTACGACTTGTCCGCGCTCACGGTGTTCCAGCCCTTCCCGTTGTCGATCTCGAAGGTGGTAGCTCCCTGTTCGACCACTTTCGAGAGGAACAGGTGGGCGCCTTCCACCGTCTGCTGTTGCGCGTGGGCGTGGCAAGCAGCGGCCAGCAGGGCGAGGGCGCAGATCTTCTTGGTGATGCTCATTCGATGTCCCTTGTAGTTCCTGCGGGCGATATCCTGCCTGGCTGCTTGCTGCTGCCCGGCGAACACCGGAACCCGCACGTATTACGCAGAGCGTTGTCTCGATCCAGCGAGCATGCCTCCCCGGATCGATTCGGCTCAGTCGGTCTGCTTCGGCGCCGCGCGCAGCAGACCGCTGATGTCCTTCCCGTACAGCTCCATCTGCTGTCGGTACATCGCCTCCGCCGCGTCCTTGGCCAAGCGTTGCGTCTCCCCGGACGCCGCCATGTAGCCGGCCACCGCTTCCCGACACGGCCTGGCCGCAGTGATCTTGTCGAAGTCGTGCAGCGAGCCGTCGTCGAACCCCTTGCAGCTGGCGGCGACAAACGCGAGGTTATGCGCCTCGACTGCGCCCTTGCGATCACCGGACGCGAACAACGCCTTGCCGAGCGCATTGTTGAGCTCCGCGAAACGGATCGCGTTGGTGCCCTCGAACGGCATCGACCAGCCCTCCGTGTCGCCGCGCTGCAGCCACTGCAACGCGTTGCGGTACGCTACGATGGCGTCGGCGCGCACCGCCTTCGCGAGTGGATCGCTCTCAAGTTCGTTGGCGTAAGCGATCAACGCGTGGCCATAGCCGGTCTCCAGCTCTTCGCTGCGCACCACGCCCTCGGCGATCAGCGCCGTCGTCCTTTCGTTGTCGCGGTATTTGTCGATCTGCCCGTAATAGTGAGGCACCACCTGGCGAGGCAGGTCCACCACCGCGTCCGCATTCTTCAGGTCACCGGCCGCGACCAGCGCCTTCAGGAAATGGCCCTGCAGGCGCAGGTTGTCGATCACGGTGTGCGCATGCTTGCCGCCGTCAAAGTGCTTCTGCATCTCGGTATGCCCGGCGTACAGCACGGACAGCGCCCGCTCTGTATCGCCGGCCTCCACGAGGTGGCCGCCATGCACGGCAACCGCGTTCAGGCGGTACTTGAAGATTTCATGACGGACTCCATCATCCGCGTCCGGGGCCGCCAACGCCGTGTCGTAATGGCGGATCATCGCCTCGCAGTCGGCGTTCTTCTTCTCGCCGAAGCATTCATACGAGAGTTCGTTCGCCGCCTCGGCAGCGCGACGCCATTGCGGCTTTTCTTCTGCACCGGCTGGCGCCCCAGCGGCGACCAGCATGACCAGTAGCACCATGCACGCGCGCTGCGAGCGGGACGGGGCAGTGTATTGAAACGGCATCATGGAGGAGTTCTCGCTTCAGGCAGTGGAAGACATGGGATGGCGTGAAGGGGCAGCTGCGCAGTCGCAGGCCGTAAACCGGCATGCAGACAGCGAGATCGCCGAGCGGTTTCTCGCCTTCGTTTTTATCAGCACCCCGTCACGTCGGTCACGCGCACGATCACCTGCTCGACCGGGCACGACAGCGGCGAGCTGGGGATGGCGATCGCATCGCCCACGCCCATGCAGCTGCCACCGATGTAGTTGTGCTGGGTGCCCTGCACGCCGGCACCTTGGGCGGTTCCCGGGCAGCGGGCTTCGTAATGCACGGTGGCGCAACCTTTCACGCTGGTCTTGGGGCCGATGACGTAGTAACGACCACTGCCGCCCAAGCAGGTGTCGGCGCGCAGGCGCAGGCTGTTGCGGGCCTGCAACAGGCTCTGCTGCCATTCCTGCTGCTGGCGCTGTCGCGCCTGGTCTTCGGCCAGCTGCTGTGCGTCGGCCTGGCGCTTGCGCTCGGCTTCTTCCTGCTGCTTCCTGCGTGCCTGGTCGGCGGCCTGTTGTTGCGCCACGCGCTGCTGCTCCGCTTCCCGCGCCGCCTGCTGTCGCGCCTGCTCGGCGACTTGCGCATGGGCCTGCTGCTGAGCGACGGCGCTCTGTTGCGCCTGCTGGTGCGCGCGCCGTTGCTCCGCCTGCTCGGCCTGCTGGCGTGCCTGCTCCCGCGCCTGCGCTTCTTCCATCGCGCGCCGCGCATCGGCGACCCGCTGGTTGGCGCGGTCGACTTCGTCCATGTCCTGCTGGATCGTGGTCGCGACCGTGCTGAGGCCGCCCATGAACGCGGCGAAATTCGCCTCGCGCTGCGCTTCCTCTTCGCGGCGGCGCTGCGCATCGATCTGGCGCTGGTAGTCGTCCTGGACCTTCCAGCTGGCGTAGATGGTGCTGTATTCCTGTACAAGTGCGGGTGTCGCCGGCTTCAGCTCGTAGGTCGTGTCGTAGGCGTCGGACTTGCCGCCCAGCATGCCCGCCGTCCAGCCGTAGCTGCGCCACCTCGGCGTCCCGTCGCGCGCCACCCAGAAATCGGCGTTGCTCACCCAGCCCGTGTGCGGGGCCATGGTCAGCTTGATGGCCTCGGTCAGCAGGCTCTCGTAGTACTTCTTGCGCGTGGTGAATTCGAGCACCTGACCGCCCTCCTTCCAGCGCGCGCCCGTGCTGACGTAGTACTCCCCCTTCCGGGAGGTCACGTTCGTCAGCTTCAGTTCGCCCGGCTTCTTGTCGGAAGGCACGGCCGCGTAGGTGAATTCGCAGCTGGTGCTGAAGTCCGCCGGGAAGAAGCAGATCTGGAGGCCATCGCCTGTCTCGATGAAGCGGATGTAGCAGTTCTTGCCGCCGACCTGCGAGGGCTTGCACCACGTGAACGTCTGTCCGGCGAACGCCGACAGCGGACCCAGGCCGGTGATGACCGGCTCGGACGCCATCAGGGGCGTCTGCGCCGGCGGGTTCGCCGGCGCAAGCGCGGTCGCGGTCGAGGGCGCTTCGACGCCTGGTGCGGTCGACGGTGCGACCACGGCGCCAGCCGGCGCGTCGGCGGCCTCCGCAACCGCCGATGCCACCGTGTCCAGGGACATCGGCTTCATCACGTGCGTGTACTTCACGTCCGTGACCTGCTCGTCCTTGAGCTTGACGCCCTCGTACAACAGCTGACCATCACCTGCGAAGCGCAGCCGGTAGGGCAGCTTGACCATGCCCTCGCGCGCCCAGACCACTTCATCGGCGGAGGCGATGCGCCCCTGCCACTTCAGGTTCATGCCGAGCAGCGACGAGGTCAGCTGGAGCCGGCCTGGCGTGTCGCCCGGTCGGATGACGTTGGTCTGGACCACCTTGCCGTCGTGCGGATTGACCCACTGCTCGCGGAGTTCCTCGCCAGGCGACAGCCACTGCCAGCTCACGCGATATCCGTCGCCGAGTTGCCAACTGCGCTCGGCCAACCGCACATAGGGGCCCCACGCCGCGGTGTCGATGGCGGGCGCGATCGGCGCAGCCTCCTGGGCTTGCGCACTGCGAAAGCCGGCGACGAGACAGGCGAGAACGAGGAACACGCGGAGCAGGAGCATGATCGGATTCCGGACGGGACGGTCGGGGGGCCATGGCGCGACGCGGTGCCACGGCGCATTCCCTCGCAGCCTTATCGGCACCCCGCTCGTCTTCCTTGAGTCCGCGCATCCCCGGTCGCCATCTCCCCATGGCCCCGTGCGATCCGCCGCATGCGGCGATCACGCCCCCTTGCGGGACCATAACGACCTGCGGCGCGCGTGCGCACTCCCGTTCCGGACTTGACGCTGCAGAAGGATTCGGCTTGTGCAGGGACGCATTTCGTAATTAACTGCGACGAAGAGGGCGCCGCACGCGATCCGCGTACCGCCACAGGGGACACCGATGAACGACGACCACGCTCTCGCGCGCGTGATTGAGCCGCTGTACGAGGCGATCCTGGAGCCGGGCCGGCTGGACGACTTCACCCAGCAGCTCAGCCAGGCCACCGGCAGCCACCTCACCGCCATCCTCGGCCACGACGTCGCCTGCGGCCGTGGCAGCGTGGCGCGCCTGCACGGCGTCGACCCCGAGCAGGTAGCGAGGGAACTGCAGTCGCTCGACCTGCGTGTCGACCCGTGGGTCAGCCGCGCGACGCCCCACTTCGCCACGGGCCGCGTGTTCGACACCGAAGAACTGCTGCCCATCGCGCAGATGCGCCGCACCGACGCGTACAACGCCTACTACCGCATATTCGGCGTGGAGCAGCAGCTCGCGGCGGTGGGCCACTACGACGGCCTGAACTCGATCACGCTGTCGATCTGCCGCGACGACCGCCACCGCCTGTTCGACGACGAAGAGCTGGGGCTGTTCCGGCGCGTGGTGCCGCACTGGGTGAACGCCTACGCCATCATGCGCCGGCTCGACCTGCTGCAGCAGCGCGTGCAGTCGCTCGAGGCGGCACTGGACCAGTCGCCGATGGCGATGTTCACGCTGTCCGCCAACCGCCAGGTGCTGCGCGCCAATGCCGCCGGAGAGCACCTGCTAGGACTTGGCGTGCTGTATCGCGCATCGGGTCAGCTGTCCGCGCCGGGATGGCAGGACGCCGCCCTGCAGCAGCTGCTCGCACGCGCCACGCTGGCGCCGCCGGATGGCCGCGCAGGCGATGTCGAAAAGCTGGTGGTGCAGGCGCCCGGCATCGGCGCCGTGGCGATTACCGCGCATCCGTTGGCGCCGCCGTTGCTGGCCGGTGAAGCGGCGCTGCTGGTGTTCGCGCAACCCGTCGCCTCGGCGAATCCCGCGCAGCTGGAGCAGGCCCTGCAGCACCTGTTCGGCCTGACCGACGCCGAGCGCCGGCTGGCGGTGGCGCTGCTGCAGCATGCCGACCTCGCGTTGGCGGCGCAGGCCTGCAGCGTGGCGCTTTCCACCGCGCAGACGCGGTTGAAGGTGGTGTTCGACAAGACCGGCGAACGCAGTCAGCCCGCCCTGCTCCGGCTGCTCGGTGCGCTCAACGCGGTCTGCTGAAACGCCCCGGCTCAGGACATCGCATGGAACTGGCGCGTCAGCCACGCCTTCGACGGCAGCGCGCGTGCGGGCTCGCGGATCAGCCGGTGCAACGGTGATCCGCATTCGGACAGGTACGGCTCGTCCTCCATCACCAGCACCATGCGCAGCAGGTCCACGCCGCCGGGCAGGATCGCCGGCGGCAGGTATTCGCGGAAACCGTAGTGCTCGAACACACCATGCAGGAACGGCTCGCACGCCAGCAGGCAGAACTGGATGCGCGACTCCTGCGCCCAGCGGTAGGCCTCTTCCATCAGGCGGTCCACCACCGGCTTGCTGCGCTGGTCCGCCTGCACCGCGAAGCGCGTGCCCACCGCCACCTGCGACAGCGGCCAGCTGCGTGCGAACTCGTCGATCCGGAACAGGCTGCCGTACTCCACCTGCACCGCCAGCGGCGAGAAGTCGTGCAGGCGCAGCGTCGCGATCGCCTGCTGGCCCTTCTCCACCGCCAGCGTGGTGCCGCAATCGTCCAGGCCGTCGGTGACGCGCTTACTGCGGTCGCCGAACTGGCCCTGTTCGTGGAAGTACACCTCGCGGCGCAGGCGCGGCACGTCGCCCAGCGATTCTCCCGGCAGGATGCGCTGCATCCGCAGTCCAATGCCGGCCAGCGCGGCCTCGGTCGAGGCCGACGCGATCCGCGCCTCGCGCGCGGTCATCGGCATCCGGGGGTTGAACGGTTTGTCCTGCTCCATGCCACTCCCTCGCCACGGCGCGGCAGCGCACGGGGCCTGTGCTTCGGGAACCGCGGCGCCGGCAGGACGGCAAACGGTCGTTCGGTGAGGGACATCCCCACGCCCCGGCTATCAAGCAAGCATCGGGCCAACCGGGACGATCGGCGGAAAACACGCGGAAAGGAACCATTCCACGGGCGCGCGACATCGGCGCGGCGAGCCGCAGACCATGCTGGCCCGGTCAGGGGTGACGCCCAGCGTCAGATTCCAACGGCGCAGGTGGATCGGAAAGCGCCGCCGTGTCAGGCGGGCTCGTCCGGGATCTGCGCGCTCTCGAGCCGCGCGATGCAGTCCTTGAGCCACAGCTTGCGCTTCTTCAGGCGCTTGATCGCGACCTCGTCGGCGTCCGCCTCATCGACCAGGCGCACGATGGCTTCGTCCAGGTCGCGGTGCTCGACCCGGAGCGCGGCGATCTTCTCGGCGATGTCGGCGGGGTTGTCGATGTCCACGCCGCGAGCGTACACCGCCGGCGGCGAGGCCGTCACCGCGCCCCGGTACAATGGCGGCATGAGCACCGTCCTGCCCCTGCCCGACCCCGTCCTGCGCCGCCCTGCCGCCGATCCGCGTCGCGTCGCGCACGAGCAGGGCAAGCTGGCCAAGCGCCTGCGCCGGCAGGTGGGCCAGGCGATCGCCGACTTCGGCATGATCGAAGAGGGCGACAAGGTGATGGTGTGCCTGTCCGGCGGCAAGGACAGCTACACGATGCTGGACATCCTGCTGCAGCTGCAGAAGAAGGCGCCGGTGCGCTTCGACCTGGTGGCGGTGAATCTGGACCAGAAGCAGCCCGGCTTTCCCGAGCATGTGCTGCCGGAGTATCTGGAACGCGTCGGCGTGCCGTTCCACATCATCGAGCAGGACACCTACTCGGTGGTCAGCCGGGTGATCCCGGAAGGCAAGACCATGTGCTCGCTGTGCTCGCGCCTGCGCCGCGGCTCGCTGTACAGCTACGCCGAGGAGAACGGCTTCACCAAGATCGCGCTGGGCCACCATCGCGACGACCTGGTGGCGACGTTCTTCCTGAACCTGTTCTTCCACGCCAAGCTCTCGGGCATGCCGCCAAAGCTGCTGTCCGACAACGGCAAGCACGTGGTGATCCGCCCGCTGGCCTATGTGCGCGAGGACGACATCGCCGAGTACGCCGACGCGAAGGCATTCCCGATCATTCCCTGCAACCTGTGCGGCAGCCAGGAGAACCTGCAGCGCAAGCAGGTCAAGAAGATGATGGATGCCTGGGTACGCGACACGCCGGGCCGCATCGAGACCATCGCACGTGCGCTGGGCGATATCCGCCCGTCGCAGCTCAGCGACCCGAGGCTGTTCGATTTCCTGTCGCTGGGCCATCGCGACGGCGCCGCGCTGCCGGATGCGCACGCCTGGCTGGCCGGCGATCCGCATACCCACGCCGAAAACCGGCCGTAACCCTCACCCCTTCCATCGCCTTCGCCTGCACGGGCGGAGCGATCTTTCTTCACTCTGGATAGTCGATGTTCTTTCGCAATCTCACGCTGTTCCGCTTCCCCACTTCCCTCGATTTCTCCCAACTCGATGAGCTTCTCCCGGAAGCCGTCCTCAAGCCGGTCGGCCCGCTGGAGCTGTCCTCGCGCGGGTTCATTTCACCGTTCGGCCGCGGCGAAGAGGCGCTGTCCCACCGCATCAACGACGCGATCTGGCTGAGCGTCGGCGGCGAGGACAAGATCCTGCCCGGCGCCGTGGTCAACGACCTGCTGCAGAAGAAGCTGCTGGAGATCGAGGCGAAGGAAGGCCGCAAGCCCGGCGGCAAGACCCGCAAGCGGCTGAAGGACGACCTGCTGCACGAACTGCTGCCGCGCGCGTTCGTGAAGCCGTCGCGCACCGACGCACTGATCGACCTGGAGCTCGGCTTCATCGCCGTCGATGCGTCCTCGCGCAAGACCGGCGAGAACGTGGTGTCGGAAGTGCGCCGTGCGCTCGGCAGCTTCCCGGCGCTGCCGCTCAATGCGGAAGTGGCCCCGCGCAACGTGCTGACCGGCTGGATCGCGGGCGAACCGCTGCCGGAAGGCCTGTCGCTGGGCGAGGAATGCGAGCTCAAGGACGCGATGGAAGGCGGCGCGGTGGTGAAGTGCCAGAACCAGGAGCTGCAGAGCGACGAGATCGCCAAGCACCTGGAAGCCGGCAAGCAGGTCACCAAGCTCGCGCTGGTGCTCGACGACCACGTCTCGTTCGTCCTCGGCGAAGACCTGATCGTGCGCAAGCTGAAGTTCCTCGACGGCGCGGTCGACCAGTTGGAGAACACCGAGCACGACGACCTGCGCGCCGAACTCGATGCCCGCTTTGCGCTGATGGCCGGCGAACTGAAGCGCCTGTTCCTGGTACTGGAGCACGCACTGAAGCTCAGCAAGGCGGAATGAGCGCACACGGCCGCCGCGGCCGATCCGCTACCATCGCCCCATGCCGTCCCTGCTCCAGCGCCTGACCACCCGCACGCCCCGCAGCGTGGAGCGCGACACGGTGACGGTGCACCTGGAGGACGGCCGCAGCCTGGACGTCCAGCGCGTGCGCGACCCGCGCGCGAAACGGTTGAAGCTCAGCATCGACGAGCGCGGTGCGCGCCTGACACTGCCATGGCGCGCCAGCCTGGTGTCGGGCGAACGCTTCCTGCACCAGCATCGCGACTGGCTGGCCGAACAGCTCGCACGCCACGCACCGGACGACGACGCGCCCGCATGCGTCCCGGGCGTGACGGCCTACCTGCCGTTGCGCGGCGAAGAGATTCCCCTGCACTGGCACGAGGGCCGCTTCGCCCGGATCGAACGGCAGGAGAGCGGCATCCATGCGTACCTGCCCGCCCGCGTCAGCGACGCCACCCTGCGGCGGACATTGCGCGCCTTCTATGAAGCCGAAGCGCGCGCCGACATCGGCCGCTGGCTTCCCGCCTACCTGGGCGGCTTGCCGCGCGCGCCGCGCCAGATCCGCCTCAAGGTGATGTCCTCGCAATGGGGCTCGCTGGCGCCGGATGGCACGCTGACCCTGGACCTGGCGCTGGTGCTCGGCCGGCCCTCGGCCTTCGAATACGTCCTTGTCCACGAGCTCTGCCATCTGCTGCAGGCCAACCATTCGCCGGCGTTCTGGCGGGAGGTCGAGGCCCGCTTTCCGGCGTGGCGCGACGAGCGGGCGTGGTTCCACGCCGAGGGCCGCCGGCTCAAGGCGCAGCTGCACCGGCTTCTTGATGCCGCCGGGGACACCGGTCGCAACGCGGCCGTCCCGATGTCCTGAGTGAGACGTTCGTCACGAATTCAGGGGCAAGCCGGAGCCGGCGGGCCAGCAAGGAGCGTTGGGCCGCCGTCCGGCCCCTCTTTCCCGTCGTCGGCCCGTCATGAACCAGCGTCCGCCTGCATCCCGCCCGCCCGCCGTTCCCGACGCGGCGGACCATTCCCGTCGGGCCGGGCCCGGCAATGCCATGCGGGGGTTCTCGCTCTACAACCTTCCGCTCACCGAGACGGCGGCAAGCCTCCAAGCACGCCGCGCGCTGATGAGCCGCAAGAGCCTGTCGGTCGAAGAGGCCGGCGCCCGCGCCCGGGAGCGACGCCACGAGGCCAGCCGGATTCAGCGTTTCGACCGCTTGGGCAAGCTGCTCGTCCTGCTGTTGCCCGCCGCGGGCAGCGTGGCCTGGCTCGGCAGCGCCCATGATTCCATCCCGCTGCTGCTCGGCGGCTACATCCTGTCGGGACTGACGGCGGCGGGACTCATCGCCCGCCTGACGCGGACACCGGCCGCGGCGCGCGCGCCGCTGGAGCAGTACTACCTGCCCAACGAACAACTGGCGAGTGCGGAAGACATCGCACTGCTGCGGCGCTTGGCGCAACAGGACGGCGAGCTGGATGCGGTCACCACCGCCTGGTGGCGCAGCAGCGCGCCCATCCGCAAGGGCGACGTGGCGCTGGCCGTGGAATTCCACGCCGCCAAGCGGGCCGGTTCAGGACGCCAGGAAGCCTGACGCCACGGCCGCGACGCCGGCGGGATCTTCCATGTGCAGGTGATGCGTGCCGGCCATGACGTGCAGCCGGCCATCGGGCAGCCGGTCCGCGCGCTGCGAGCGCAACGGTTCGGGGAAATAGGGCTGCGCCGGGTGCGCATAGATCACCAGGGTCGGACAGGCGATGCCGGCCACCAGCGCCGACAGCTGCGCTTCGTCGAGGCGTTGCGGCGTGGGCAGCGTCAACCGCGGATCGCTGCTCCAGACGAAGCCGCCGTCCACCGGCTTGACGCCACGCTCGACCAGCAGTCGCGCCGCCGGTTCGCTCAACTGGTTGGCCAGCATGCGTGCCCGCATCGGCGCGGCCAGATCGGCGAACACCCGCAACTGCTTGCCGGGCAACGCCCGCGCCGCCGCGATCGCTTCGCGCCACCGGTCGGCGGTGCGTTCGACGGTTTCCGCCAGCCCGCCCAGGGCTTCGATCGCGACCAGCCGCTGCACGCGCTGCGGCACCGCCGCCGCCATCAGGCTGGCGATGCCGGCACCCATCGAATGGCCCAACAGCGAGAAGGTCTCCCAGCCCAGCGCATCGGCGATGTCGAGCACGGCGTTCACCGCCACCCCACTGGTGTATTCGGCGCCGGATGCCAGATGCGCGCTGCGGCCGTGGCCCGGCAGGTCGGGTGCCACCAGCTGGACGCCCGGCAGATGCCCGGCCAGCGGAATGAAGCTGGCGGCGTTGTCCAGCCAGCCGTGCAGTGCCAGCACGCGAGGCCCTTCATCGCCGCTGCGCAGTCCGGTGATGCGGCCCAGCGGGATGTCGACACTGAACTCGCGCAGCGTCATGTGCCCGTACCGTCCGCGCGCTGTGCCAGCACGGCCAGCGCGTCGGCGTGCAGGTCATCGTCGTTGAGGCAGGCGATGTAGCGCAGTTCGCCGCCGGCGTGGGCGAACTGCTCCGCGAAACCGATCCCGACTTCCTCCAGCGTTTCCAGGCAGTCCACCGCGAAGCCGGGACAGACCACATCCACCTTGCGTACACCTCGCGCCGCAAGGGCCTGCAGCGTGGTGTCGGTGGCCGGCTCCAGCCAGCGCTCCTTGCCGAAGCGCGACTGGTACGTCAGCGTCCACGCGTCGTCGCGCAGGCCCAGCGCCGCAACGATGGCCCGCGTGCTCGCTTCGCACCGCTGCGGGTACGGATCGCCCTGGCGCGCCAGCCGTTGCGGCAGGCCGTGGTAAGAGAACAGGAGATGCTCGCCCGCGCCGTGGCGTTCCCGCCACTGACGGATCGACGCCACCACGGCGGCTACCCAGCCGGGATCGACCGAGTAGTCGTCGATGAAGCGCACCTCGAGTTCCGCCGACGCGCGCACGACGACATCGCGGACCGATTCGGTGGTCGTCGTGGAGTACTGCGGATACAGCGGCAATACCACCACGCGACGGATGCCCTCAGCGCGCAGCGCCTGCAGCCGTTTGGCCAGCGATGGTTCGCCGTAGCGCATCGCATCGAGCACGCGCCAGTCCGGCAGTCGCGCCTGCAGGGCGCTGGCCAGGCGGCGCGTGTACACGGCCAATGGCGAGCCCTCCGGCAACCAGATGCTGGCGTACTTCGCCGCCGCCTTTGGCCCGCGCAGCGGCAGGATGAGGAAGTGCAGCAGCGGGCACCACAGCCAGCGCGTCAGCTGCACCACGCGATGGTCGTGCAGGAACTCGGCCAGATAGCGACGGACAGCGCGAGGCGTGGGCGCCTCCGGCGTTCCCAGATTGACGATGAGCAGCGCGGTGGCGGGCGAGTCGGGCATCCGCGTATTGTGGCAGAGCAGGCGCATCGCGCCGCCGCTGTCAGCACCGATTCATCCGCCCCCGCCTACTTTCAGGCAGTTGCAGCCTCCTGCTGCGAAATCCCCTTATGGAGCCGCCATGAACCGCACCTCCCGCCGCCTGCTGCCGCCCACCGCGCTCGCGCTGGCCGCCGCCCTGTTCGCCGGCCAGGCCATCGCGGGTCCCAAGGAAGACGAACGCGCCACCAACGCGGTGCGCGTGCTCAACGAAATCCAGCGCATCCCCGAGAACGGCATCCCCGACAAGCTTTTGGATGAAGGCCGGGCGATCGTCGTCATCCCCGATACGCTGAAAGCGGGCCTGGTGATCGGCGGCCGCCGCGGCCACGGCCTGATGTCGGTGAAGAATCCCGACGGCAGTTGGTCGCAACCGGTCTTCATCAAGCTCACCGGCGGCAGCATCGGTTTCCAGGCCGGCGTGCAGTCGTCGGACGTCGTACTGGTGTTCCGCAACGACCGTTCGCTGGACTCCATCGTCAACGGCAAGTTCACCCTCGGTGCCGATGCCGGCGTGGCCGCCGGTCCGGTCGGTCGCAACGCCAGCGCGTCCACCGATGGCCAGCTGAAGGCGGAAATCTGGTCGTGGTCGCGCGCCCGCGGCCTGTTCGCCGGCGTGGCGCTCGACGGCGCGGTGCTGCAGATCGACGACGACGCCAACACCGCCGTTTACGGCAGCGCCGCGACCCCGCGCGCGATCTTCGAGAGTCGTGCGGGCCAGCCGTCGAGTGCGGTGGTCGGCTTCCGCGACGAACTGGAGGAAGTCACCGAACTCGCCCGCGGCAACCGCGGTACCGGCGGCACCACGGCGCAGGCGACGGCCCGCGCGCCTGCACCCGCCGTTGCGCCGGTGGTCGTCGAAGCGCCTGCCCAGACGCAGGGATTCGAGCCCGTGCAGGACGGTGAAGTGCGCACCGAACCGCTGAACGGCAATCCCTGACGGAAGTAATGGGCGACGGATCGCCATCCCGGCGGTCCGCCTGCGCTATCCTGAGCGCCCCAACTTTCCTGCGAGCACACCATGGGCGGTTTGAGCATCTGGCATTGGATCATCGTGCTGGTGGTCGTATTGCTCGTCTTCGGCACCAAGCGCCTGCGCAACGCCGGCCAGGACCTGGGCGAAGCGGTCAAGGGCTTCAAGAAGGGCATGAAGGACGACGACAAGCCGACCGGGCAGTTGAACGACCAGTCGCGCACCGACGAATCCAGCGCCGCCAAAGAGCGCGACCGCGACGCCTCCTGATCGCGCGGCATCGCGGCCGCGGCCATGTTCGATATCGGTTTCAGTGAACTGCTGGTCATCGCGGTCGTCGCGCTGATCGTGCTGGGTCCCGAGCGCCTGCCCAAGGCGGCGCGCTTCGCCGGCCTGTGGGTGCGGCGCGCGCGCGCGCAATGGTATTCGGTGAAGGACGAGCTGGAACGCGAGCTCGCCTCCGAGGAGCTGAAGCGCAACCTCAAGGACGCCCAGGACGCCTTGCGCGACACCGAACAGCGTATCCGCGACAGCGCGCGGGAGACCGAACGCCAGTTCGAGGACGTGCGGCAGGCGGCGCGCGCCGATGCGGTCGCCCTGCGCGACGATGTCGAATCCGCCATCACGCCGCCCGCGCTCGCCAGACCCCCGGCGGCGGACGCTGCGGCATCCGCCGATCCCGCAATGGAAGACGAAGGCCGCCTCGCCTCGACGATCGATACGCACCATGGCGCAACGCAGGACGCGACGCCCGAGCCGGAGGCCGGCACGACCGCCGACCTGTTCCCGCCGAAGGATGCGCGATGAATCGCGGATCATCGGAACAGGAAGCAGAAAGCAGCCTGATGGAACACCTGCTGGAATTGCGCACGCGACTGATGCGCGGCCTGGCGGGTACCGCCATCATCCTGCTCGCGCTGCTGCCGTTCGTGCGACAGCTCTACGACCGACTCGCCCAGCCGCTGATTTCCCAGCTGCCCGCGGGCCAGGCCACGCAGATGATCGCCAGCGATCCGACGTCCGGGTTCTTCGCGCCGATCAAGCTGGCGTTCTTCCTCGCCCTGTTCCTCTCCTCGCCGTGGCTGCTGTTCCAGGCGTGGAGCTTCGTCGCGCCCGGCCTGTACAAGCACGAGAAGCGGCTGGCGATGCCGCTGCTGGTCTCGGCCATCGTGCTGTTCTACGCCGGCTGCGCGTTCGCGTATTTCCTGGTGCTGCCCAGCGTGTTCCACGCACTGACGGTGTTCACGCCGGACATCGTGACGCTGGCGCCGGACCCGGCGAAGTACCTGGACTTCGTGATGGTGATCTTCCTGGCCTTCGGCGTGAGCTTCGAATTGCCGGTGGCGCTGGTGATCATGGTGCTGCTGGGCTGGGTCACGCCGCAGCAGCTGCGCGAGGGCCGCGGCTACGCCATCGTCGGCGTGTTCGTCATCGCCGCGCTGATCACCCCGCCCGACGTGGTGTCGCAACTGATGCTCGCCATCCCCATGTGCCTGCTGTACGAGCTGGGCATTGTCGCCGCCGGCTGGCTGAAACCGAAGCCTGCCCCCGAAACGCCGTAATCGCGCGGCTCGGCAAGATAGTCTCGACCGCGGATGATCGCTTGTCGTAGAGCGGAGCGTGTTCCGCTGCTCTCCTGCCGACGTTGGTCGGCAGCTCAGCCGAGCAAGCTCGGCTCTACGGAACGCGGCGTCGGCGCCTGCGCCGGCGTCAGACCTCGATCCGGGACGGTGCTGACGGCGATGCGCCCGCAGCGACCGCCCCTTCACCCAGCATCTGCCGCCACGCGGCGTACGCCGCCCCGGCCAGCACCGGCATCACCAGCGCCATCAGGGTGAATTGCCACAACCCCATCGCGATGGTGCCGCCGACGGCCAGCGCCAGGATCGAGGCGACCAGCAGCGAGCCCATGCCGACGGCGAAGATGGCGATGCCGGCCAGCAGGTAGAACAGCAGCATCGCGGTCCAATTGTGCGCGCAGGCGCGCAGGCTGTTGCGCATGGCATCCACGACATGCGTGCCGGAAAACAGGATCTGCGGCGACGCGATGAACGTCATCCACTTCACCGCCACGAAGACGATGGCCACCAGCAGCAGCCACAGCAGCAGGCGACCGGCCGGCAGTCCTTCCACCAGCGACGGATCGGGCTGGCCCCCGGCGGCCGCGATGGCCTGCATCTTCTGGTAGACATCGGCCAGGTGCTGCAGTTGTTCGGTTCCTACCATCACGAACAGCAATGCACCCATCACGAGGGCGGCCAGGAGTTGCGGCAACAGCGTGGCCAGCAGTGCCGGCGCGTGGCCGTCCCGGACCGGTTGCAGCAGGTTCGACGGCTGCGCCGTGCGCCCCTGGTCCACTTCGCGCACCGCCCACAGCATGCCCGCGAAGAACAACGGCCCCGCCAGCACCAGCAGGAACTGCATCGCCAGCGTCATCGCCGGCAGCGTCACCGCCACCAGCGCCACGACCATCGACAGCAGGCCCCACAGCACGGCCAGCGTCGCCAGCGGCACCGGCGCCCGCTTCAGCAGGGCGAAGCCCGCCAGCAGCCATTCCGCGCCGGCACTGGCCGGCACCTTGTTGATCGTCGACATCGGGTTCTCTGAGGGAAGTGCAGCGGGGAATCAGCGCGCGTGCAGGCCGCGCGCATGGCGGACGAACCGCCGCAATAGTTTGCGGGCTTGCGGTGCCGCCGTCACGCTGCGGGCGATCGTGCCCGGGCAGCGGCCTTCGCTGCGCAGGTGCTCGGCCCGGGCGTGCACGTAGCCGCGCATGTGGTGGGTGGCGAATTCGGGGTGGAACTGGACGCCCCAGGCCCGGTCGCGCCAGCGGAACGCGTGACAGCCGTCCTGTTCGGACCGCGCCAGCACGGTGGCGCCTTCCGGCGGCCGCGCCACGGTCTGCACATGGGTCGCGTGGGCGGCGAACTTCAGCGGCAATGCGGAGAACAGCGGATCGTCCTGCGCGTGCGGGTGCAGGTCGATGTGGACCGTGCCGGACTCGCGCCCGGCCGGGTTGTAGGCGACTTCGCCACCGAGCGCGTGCGCCAGCAACTGGTGGCCGTAGCAGATGCCCAGCAGCGGCAGGCCTTCATGGGCGGCGTCGCGCAACCATTCGGCACTGCGCTCGCTCCAGTCGGCGCGGTCGGTAACCATCGCGGCGGAGCCGCTGACGATGACGCCGGCCAAGCCTTCGCGCGAGGGCAGCGCATCGCCGCGTTCGACGTTCGCCACGACGGTCTCGTGGGCTTCCAGTCCGGCCGCCACGCGGATCCAGTGCGGGAAGCCGCCATAACGCCGCATCGAGCGCACCGGCTGGCCGGTTTCGACGATGAGGAAGGGGGCTTTCACGGGCATATCCACGACAGTGTCGAACAGGCGAAAAGCGGCGGAAGGACAAGGGCTTGCCCGTATACTAGCCCGCTTTTCCGCAGTGCACGATAACGCGATGGCCGGACAAACCATTTCACCGGTAACCACCTTCCAGGGCCTCAGTTTCCAGGCCCTGATCCAGACCCTGAACCAGTACTGGGCCGACCAGGGCTGCGTGCTGATCCAGCCGCTGGACCTCGAAGTGGGCGCCGGCACCTTCCACCCCGCCACGTTCCTGCGCGCGCTGGGACCGGAGCCGTGGAACGCCGCCTACGTGCAGCCCAGCCGCCGCCCCACCGACGGCCGCTATGGCGAGAACCCCAACCGCCTGCAGCGTTACTACCAGTACCAAGTGGTGATGAAGCCGAACCCCGACAACATCCAGGAGCTTTACCTGGGTTCGTTGAAGGCGCTTGGCATCGATCCGCGCGTGCACGACCTGCGCTTCGTCGAGGACAACTGGGAATCGCCGACCCTCGGCGCTTGGGGCCTGGGCTGGGAAGTCTGGTTGAACGGCATGGAAGTCACCCAGTTCACCTACTTCCAGCAGGCGGGCGGCCTGGAATGCCGCCCCGTGCTGGGCGAGATCACGTACGGCCTCGAGCGTCTCTGCATGTACCTGCAGAACGTCGACAACGTCTACGACCTGGTGTGGACCGTCGGTCCGCAGGGCGTGGTGACCTACGGCGACGTCTACCATCAGAACGAGGTGGAACAGAGTACGTACAACTTTGAACACGCCGACGTCGCCGAGCTGTTCCACCGCTTCGACGCCTGCGAGAAGGAAGCGTTGAAGCTGGTCGAGGCCGGCCTGCCACTGCCCGCCTACGAGCAGGTCACCAAGGCCAGCCACAGCTTCAACCTGCTGGACGCGCGCCGCGCGATCTCGGTCACCGAGCGCCAGCGCTACATCCTGCGCGTGCGCAAGCTGGCGCAGGCGGTGGCCGAGGCCTACCACGCACAGCGCGAGAAGCTGGGCTTCCCGGGCCTGAAGCGGGACAGCGCCGCGTGATCCTGATCGGCATGTTCGATTCGCCGTTCGTGCGTCGCGTCGCCGTGGCGATGGGCCTGCACGGCGTGCCATTCGAGCACCGCGACTGGTCGGTCGGCCGCGACTTCGAGCGCATCCGCGAGTACAGCCCGCTGGGGCGCGTGCCCGTGCTGGTGCTGGACGATGGCGAAGCGCTGACCGAATCGGCGGTGATCCTCGACTGGCTGGATGGCCAGGCCGCCGACGGCGCCTCGCTATTGCCGCCTCACGGCGCGCAGCGCCGGCAGGCGTTGAAGCTGGTCGGCTATGCGACCGGCGCCGTCGAGAAGGCGCTGCTGCAGGTGATGGAGCGCGTGTTCCGTCCCGCCGAGAAAAGCCACCAGCCGTGGCTGGACCGCTGCAATGCGCAGATGCGTGGCGCACTGCAGGTGCTTGAAGCGGCCTGCTTGGACGCCGGTGACGCCGAATGGCTGGTGGGCGACCGCATCGGCCTGGCCGACATCACCTTGGCCTGCTACTGCACCTACGTGCGCGACGCGGTGCCGTTCGAGCTCGACGAATTTCCGGCATTGTCCGCGCGCCTGGCGCGCTACGAGACCTTGCCGGTGCTGAAGAAATACTACGTGCCGTTCGATGCGCCGGTGACCGGCGCCGCGGCCTCCGCGAAGGATTGAACCGATGAGCCAGACCTCCTCCCTGCTGATCGAACTCGGCACCGAAGAATTGCCGGTCAAGGCGCTGCCCGGCCTGGCGCAGGCCTTCTTCGACGGCGTGACCACCGCGATGGAAAAGCGCGGCATCGGCTTCGAGCGTGGCGACGCCAAGCCGCTGTATACGCCGCGCCGCCTGGCGGTGCTGCTGCCGGCAGTGGACGTCGAGCAGCCGGAACAGAGGTCCGAAGTGCTCGGCCCGTACCTCAACATCGCGCTGGACGCGAACGGTGCGCCGACCAAGGCGCTGGAAGGTTTCGCCGCGAAGGCCGGCATCGACTGGACGCAGCTGGAGCGCACCACCGACGGCAAGGGCGAGCGCTTCGTCCACCGCGCGGTGACGCCCGGCGCGAAGACCGCCGACCTGCTCGCCGACATCGTGCGCGAGGCGCTGGCCGGCATGCCGATCCCGAAGCCGATGCGCTGGGGCGACCACGATTACGCGTTCGCGCGGCCGGTGCACTGGCTGGTGCTGCTGCTGGGCAAGGACGTGGTGGATGCCGAGGTGCTCGGCGTGAAGTCCGACCGCATGAGCCGCGGCCACCGCTTCGAACACGACAAGCCCGTGTGGATCGGTCAGCCGGACGATTACGTGGACGCGTTGCGGAGCGCCAAGGTGCTGGTCGATGCCGACGCGCGCCGTGCGCGCATCGTCGATGAAGTGCAGAAGGCCGCGACGCAGGCCGGCGGCAGCGCGCGCATCACCGACGACAACCTGGAGCAGGTGGTCTGCCTGACCGAATGGCCGGCGGCGGTGCTGTGCAGTTTCGAATCCGCGTTCCTGGCCGTGCCGCAGGAAGCGCTGATCGAAACGATGGAGATCAACCAGAAGTTCTTCCCTGTTCTCAGCGACGGCGGCAGGCTGACCGAGCATTTCATCGGCATCGCCAACATTGAGTCGCAGAACGTGGACGAAGTCCGCAAGGGCTACGAGCGCGTGATCCGTCCACGCTTCTCCGATGCGAAGTTCTTCTTCGACGAAGACCTGAAGCAAGGCCTGGCGTCGATGGGCGACGGCCTGAAGACCGTCACTTACCAGGCCAAGCTGGGCAGCGTCGCCGACAAGGTCGCGCGGGTGGCCGCATTGGCGGAAACCATCGCGACGCAGGTCGGCGCCGATCCGGCGCAGGCGCGTCGCGCCGCCGGACTGGCGAAGAACGACCTGCAATCGCGCATGGTCAACGAGTTCCCCGAGCTGCAGGGCATCGCCGGCCGCCACTACGCCCTCGCGGCGGGCGAGCCGAAGGAGATCGCGCTGGCCATCGACGAGGCCTACCAGCCGCGCTTCGCCGGCGACGACATCGCACTGTCGCCGCTGGGCAAGGTGCTCGCGATCGCCGAGCGTCTCGATACACTCGCTGGCGGTTTCGCGGCAGGGCTGAAGCCGACCGGCAACAAGGATCCGTTTGCGCTGCGGCGGAATGCGCTGGGTCTGGCGAGGACGGTGATCGAGAGTGGGGTCAATGTCTCGATCAAGGATCTGATCAACAACGCCATCGAGGCGATCGGCCCGCTGCCGATCGGCAAGGACAACGCCTCGGCATCTGCCGATGGCAACGACCTCTACGACTTCATCCTCGACCGCCTCCGCAGCTACTACGCCGACAAGGGCGTACCGGCCGCGCATTTCAACGCTGTCGCGGAACTGAAGCCGGCCTCGCTGTACGACTTCGACACCCGCCTGGATGCCATCGGCACCTTCGCCACGCTGCCGGAAGCCGAAGCACTGGCGGCCGCCAACAAGCGCATCGGCAACATCCTGAAGAAGGCCGACATCGCCATCCCGCACGCGATCGACCGGTCGCTGCTGAACGACCCGGCCGAAAGCGCACTGGCCGAGGCGGTGGAAGCCGTGCTCGGCGAGACCGACGAAGCGCTGCACCACCACGACTACGTGACCGTGCTGAACCACCTCGCCCGCCTGCGTCCGCAGGTCGATGCGTTCTTCGACAGCGTGATGGTCAACGCCGACGATCCGGCCGTGCGCGCCAACCGCCTGGCCCTGCTCAAGCGACTCGCCGACCGTTTCCGCGCGGTGGCGGCGATCGAGCATCTGTCGGGCTGACGCCTTCGCATTGCGCCCCCTCCTCCGCTTGCGGGGGAGGGCTGGGGTGGGGGCGACCGCGATGCATGGACGGCCTGCGCAGGCATCCCGCGCGCCGTATCTCCCTCGCCCCCATCCCGACCTTCCCCCGCGTGCGGGCGAACGAGCGCATCGCGATGATCGAATGCTTCCGTGAACGATGCACCGCGTGATCGCACCCACCCTTCACCCCGCTTAACCCGCACCGGGTATCCTCCCCGCATGCGTCGATTCTCCCGCCTCGCCACCTTCGTCGTCCTGCTCGCCGCCACGGCTCCTGCCTGGGCCGCGGCCATCGTCGACAAGGTGCAGGTCGAGGGGCTCGAAGACGAACTGATGGTCGAGAACATCAACGCCGCGCTGTCGCTGAACGACTCGCTGGGCAAACGCCTGGGCGAGTCGCGGCTGGAATACCTGCTCGGCGAAGCCGTCGCCGAGACGCGCGAGGCGCTGGAGCCGTTCGGCTACTACTCGCCCACCGTCACCATCGACGCGCCGCGTATCGAAAGCGCCGGAGATGAGCGGTTGACCGTCGTCGTGCGCGTCGACCTGGGCGAGCCGGTACGGGTACGCCGGCGCGACCTGTCCATCGAGGGCGAGGGCGGCGAGGATCGCTACCTGAAGGAAGACCTGGCCGCGTTCGCGCCCAACGTCGGCGACGTCTTCGACCACACCACCTACGAGGCGAGCAAGCTGACCATCGTGCGGCGCCTGGCCGACCGTGGATACTTCGATGCCGACTTCACCCATCGCCGCGTCGAGGTCACGCGCGCCGACCACGCCGCCGACATCGCCCTGGGCTGGGTCAGCGGCATCCGCTACGACATGGGTGCCACCACCTTCCACCAGGACAAGTTCGACCCGGGCCTGCTCGACAAGCTGGTGTACTGGGAAGAAGGCAGCTACTTCCACCAGGGCAAGCTGGACCGCCTGCGCGAATCGCTGGTGGGCCTGGACTACTTCTCCAGCATCGACATCCAGGCCAATCCGGACAAGGCCGAAGACGGTCGCGTGCCGATCGACGTGAACCTGGAACTGGCCAAGCGCGACATCTACACCGCCGGCGTCAGTTACGGCACCGAGAGCGGTCCCGGTATCCGCCTGGGGCTGGACCGCCGCTACGTCAACTCGCGCGGGCACAAGCTGTCCACGTTCCTGGACTACGCGCAGAAGCGCAAGACGCTGCTGACGCAGTACCGCATCCCCGCGTTCAAGTGGCTGGACGGCTGGTACACCGTCGGCCTGCAGGCGAGCGACGAGCAGACCGACTACATCGACCTGCGCCACGTCGAGTTCACCGGCAGCCGCAGCGGCCAGGTCAGCGAGGACTGGACGGCGGTGGCGTCGATCCACGCGCTGCGCGAGCGTTGGCGCTACGTCGAGGACGATCCGCTCACCGGGCTGCCCGACACCACGGTGGAATACGCCACGTTCACCTACCCCTCGCTGCGCGCCGACTACACCAACTCGCCGGTCGGCTCGAACCGTCCGGACCAGCTGGCCGGCTCCATCCTGCTGCGCGGCGGCGTGGACGGCGCGGGCTCGGACGCCAACTTCCTGCAGTTCCACATGCGCGCGCGCTGGTCGCAGCGCTACAAGACGAACAGCGCGCTGATCGTGCGCGGCGAGTACGGCCACACCTTCACCAGTTCGCTGGTGGCGATGCCCCCTTCGCTGCGCTTCTTCGCCGGCGGCGACCGCAGCATCCGCGGCTACGCGTGGCGTGAAGTCGGTCCGCGCCGCGGCGACTACGCACTGGGCGCGAAGAACGTGCTGACCAGCAGCGTCGAATACGAGTTCTATCCGAAGGGCGGTCCGTATGGCGGCGCGGTGTTCGTCGACACCGGCAGTGCCTTCGATGGCACCCGCCCCGATCTCAGCACCGGCATCGGCGTCGGCCTGCGCTGGCGCTCGCCGGTGGGTCCGGTGCGCCTGGACGTCGCGCACGGCCTGAACGACCCGGATTCCAGCTTCCAGATCTACCTCAACATCGGGACGGATCTGTGAGGAAGCACAAGCTGCCCGACGACCTGACGCCGGAAGAGCGCGAAGCGCGCATCGCCGAACTGCGTGCGCGCCGCAAGGCGCGCATGCGCACGCTGGCGATCCGCAGTGCGATCGGCACCGGCGTACTGACCGTGCTCCTGTGCATCGGCCTGTACTGGCTGCTGCAGACCGTCGCCGGCCGCGACGTGCTGCTGGCGCAGATCAAGGCGCGGCTGCCGGCGGACGCCTCGCTCGAGTACCGCGAAGTCGAAGGACCGATCGCCGGCCCACTGACGTTGCGCGGCGTGGTCTTCCGCTGGGACGCGATCCGCTTCACGGCCGACGAGGTCTACCTGGAACCGGACCTGCGCCCGTTGCTCGGCAAGCGACTGCGGCTGGACGTGCTGAAGCTGCGCGGCGCGATGCTCGACGTGCCCGAAAGCGACGAGCCGTTCGAACTGCCGCACTGGCCGGACGTGCTGCCGCAGATCGAGATGCCGTTGGCGATCCAGGCCGATGCGCTGGAGATCGATCGGTTCCTGATCCGCCAGGGCGGACAGCCCGTCATCGACATTGCGCGCGCGACCGGCGCCATCGATATCGGCAACGGCTACGTGCATGCCGAGAAACTGGCGATCGCCAGCGACCGCGGCGCGTTCGGCGTGCACGGCAGCTATGCCCCGCGCGACGGCTATGCCACCGACCTCACGGCGACCGGCGTGTTCCCCGCCTCGCTGGGGCGCACGCCGGCGCGCATCGGGCTGGTGGCCCGCGGCAACCGCGCCCGCATGAACGTCGGCGTGTCCGGTGCCGCGCCGGCGCCGGTGCGCGCCACGCTCACGCTCCGTGGCGAAACCCGTCCGACCTGGAACTTCGCCGCGAAGACCGAGGCGCTGGACCTGTCGCTGCTCGGCGTGATGGACGACAGCACGCCGGTCGCCTTCGATCTGGTCGCCAAGGGCGCCGGTGGCGCAGCGGACCTGCGGGGCAGCGTGCAGCAGGGCGACATCGCGGTCGTCATCGAGCCCTCGCATGCGCGCATCGACGGCGAAGTGCTGACGGTGGAACCCTTGGCGATCCGTGCGTTCGACGGGTACGCCTCGCTGCGGGGCCGTGCAGACTTCACCGTGCCGGAGAATCCCGAGTTCCGTTTCGCGGTCAACGCGCGTGGACTGCGCTGGGGCACCGAGGCGGACAGCATGATCGGCGCCGAAGGCGACTTCGGCGTCGCCGGCAAGCTCGAAGCCTGGGCCGCCGTCGGCAAGGCCACGCTGACCCGCGGCGACGACAGCGCGGTGCTGGAGTTCGACGGCAGCGGCAACGCCGGACGCGCGCAACTGAAGACCCTGCGCGCCATCATGCCTACCGGCACGCTCGATGCGACCGGCACGGTCGGCTGGTCGCCGGTGCTGGACTGGGATGTCACCGCGACGCTGGCGGGCTTCGATCCCGGCTATTTCGCGGCCGGATGGAAGGGCAACGTCTCCGGCAACCTGGCCTCGAAGGGACGCCAGCGCGAAGATGGCCAGTTCCAGGGCACGCTGGACGTACCGAAGCTCACCGGTCGCCTGCGCGATCGCGCGCTGGATGCGCGCGGTGCGTTCGCGCTGGACGGCAACAACGGCTCGGGCGATCTCGCCCTGTCGCTCGGCGGCAGCCGCGTGACGGCAAAAGGCAAGGTCGGCGACACGCTCGATGTGGATGCCGCGTTCAGTCCGCTCAACCTGGCGGACCTGCTGCCCGATGCCAGCGGCACGCTCGCCGGCACGGTCAACCTCACCGGCGCACGCACCGCACCGAACATCGATGCCGACCTCGGCGGCGAGAACCTGCGCTGGAACGACTGGAGCGCCGGTGCGCTCAGCCTGCGCGGTCGCCTGCCGTGGCGCAGCGGTGATGGCAGCCTCGCCCTGCAGGGGCGTGCGGTGGACGTCGGCATGGTGCTGGACACCGTTACCGTCAACGCACGGGGCGCCGTGGAAGACCTTCGCGTCGAGGGCGATGCGCGCAATGCGATGGGCGCGATCACGCTGTCGGGCAGCGCCGAGAAGCGCGGCGCCAACTGGCAGGGTACCCTCGACGCCCTGCGCGTCGCCCCGTCGAAGGGGAATCCGTGGACGCTGCGGCAACCCGCGCGCTACGCGCAGAACGGCACCAACTGGACGCTGTCGGAAAGCTGCCTCGGCTCGGACATCGGGGGCGCGTTGTGCGCCAGCGCCAACTGGCCACGGCAGGGGCTGGAAGTCCGCGGCGAAGCCCTGTCGCTAGCGCTGGTGCAGCCCTGGTTGCCGCCGGCCGACGGCCGTCCGTTGACGCTGCGCGGCGAGTTCACGCTGGACGCGACGCTGCGCCCGGCCGGCAACGCCTGGCAAGGCGAGGTGCACCTCGCTTCACTCGATGGTGGCCTGAAGATGGGCACCACCGCGCGCGGCGAGATCATCCGCTACGACAACTTCACCCTCGACGTCGATTTCACTCCGCAACGCATCCAGGGGCGCCTGGGCACCGGCTTCAAGGGCGACGGTTACGTCGATGCGACGTTCAACACCGGCTGGGATGCGTTCGCGCCGCTGAAGGGCGACCTGTACTTCCACAACTCCCGCCTGTTCTGGATGGAGCTGTTCTCGCCCGATCTGGTGCGTCCGCAGGGCAAGCTGGCCGGCCACATCGGCGTCGCCGGCACGCGCGGGCGTCCGCTGCTGAGCGGCGAAGCGACACTTACCGAGTTCAGCGGCGAACTGCCCGCGCTCGGCGTGTCGCTGGCCGACGGTGGTGCCGAACTGGTTGCGCTGTCCGATGGCAGCGCGCGCATCGCCGGCAGCATGAAGACGGTCTCGTCCACCGGCGGCACCGGCACCGGCGGCGTGCTCAACGTGACCGGCACGCTGGGCTGGAACAACGACACCACGCCGCTGCAGTTCCAGGTCCGCGGCGACAACGTGCTCGTATCCGACACGACCGACCTGCGTGCGGTCGCATCGCCGAACCTGCAGGTGGGCTTCGCCGACAACACTATCCAGGTGCGCGGCGAGGTCGGCATCCCGTCGGCGACGATCGACGTGGAGAAGCTCGACGACGGCGTGTCCGCGTCGGAAGACGTGGTGATCCTCGACCCCGTCGATCCGGAGCGCGCGCCCAGTTCGCGACTGGACCTGGATCTCGCCCTGAAGGTCGGCGATCAGGTCCAGCTGAAGGGCTACGGTCTGGAAGGCACGCTGGCCGGCACGATGCACGTGCGCTCGCAACCGGGCCGCGAAATGCTGGCGACCGGCCGGCTCGACGTGGACGGCCGCTACGAAGCCTATGGGCAGAAGCTGCGCATTACCCGCGGCGAACTGACATGGAGCAACAACGCCGTTTCCGATCCGCGCATCAACATCCGCGCCGAACGCGAGGTGGTCAGCGCCGGCGTCACCGCCGGCATCGACGTCACCGGCCGCGCCAGCCAGCCGCGCGCACGCGTCTGGTCGAATCCGTCCATGTCCGAGTCCGAAGCCCTCGCCTACTTGGTGCTGGGCCGCTCGCTCAACACTGCGAGCAGCGACGAAAGCCAGCGCATCAATGCGGCCTCGTCCGCGCTCGGCGCCGGCGCCGGCCTGCTGGCTTCGCAGCTGGGCGCGAAGATCGGCCTGGACGACGCCGGCGTGCTGGAGTCGCGCACGCTGGGAGGCTCGGTGTTCGGCGTCGGCAAGTACCTGTCGCCGAAGCTGTACGTCAGTTACGGCGTGTCGATGGTCGGCTCCGGCTCGGCAGTCACGCTGAAGTACCTGCTGCGCAAGGGCTTCGACGTCGAAATCGAGTCGAGCACCACCGAGACGCGCGGCTCCATCAACTGGCGCAAGGAAAAGTAGCCGTGCCGCCGTCGCTGACGGCACGGCGTCTGTACGCACAGTGCATCAGCACGCCCGTCGCGGCCTCGCCCACCGATGCGGTGCGGCACATGACCGCGATGCAGGCGCAGGACTACCCTGCCGCCCTGTGGGCGGTCGGCCTGCGGACGAAGGAGGCGACGCTCGCGCAGGTCGAGGACGCCATCGTGCGCGGCGAGATCGTCCGCACCTGGCCGATGCGCGGCACCCTGCACCTGGTGGCGCGCGACGACATACGCTGGATGGTCGCGCTGCTGGCGCCACGCGTGCAGGCCGCGAACGCTGCCCGCCTCGCACGCGACCTCGGCCTGGATGCGTCGACCCTCGCACGCGGCCGACGCGTCGTGGAGCGCACCCTGGCGTCGGGCGCACCGGTCGCACGCGCCGAACTGTATGCGCGCCTGGACGCGGCCGGCATCGCCAGCGCGCATCAGCGCGGGCTGCACTTGTTGAACTGGCTGGCGCACGAGAGCGTGATCTGCCAAGGGCCTCGGCAGGGCAAGCAGCCCACGTTCGTGCTGATGGATGCCTGGGTACCCGCGAGTGCATCGCTCTCCCGAGACGAGGCGCTGCACCGGCTGGCGCTGCGCTACCTGCAGGGCCATGGACCCGCCACCACCGCCGACCTGGCGTGGTGGTCGGGACTGACGCAGAAGGATGCGCTGCACGCACTGGCGCTGGCCGCACCGGAACTGGAGCAGGAATCGCATGACGGCACGACGTGGTGGTCGCGTGCCGGCACGCCGGCGGTCCCGACATCATCGCGCGCGATCCACCTGCTGCCGGCCTTCGACGAATACCTGATCGGTTACCGCGAACGCAGCCCGGTGCTGGATGCCGCACTCATGCGGCGCGTATTCAGCGTCAACGGACTGGTGGCCCCCACGGTGATCGTCGACGGCCGAGTGGCGGCAACATGGAAGCGCGGCAGTGCGGCTGACGGCGACGTCGCACTCGATCCCTTGCGCGTGCTGGAAGATGTCGAACGCGCCGGCATCCTCCGTGCCGCGCAGCGCTGGCGACGCTTCCTCGGCGACGCTCGCTGAGGACGTGGCACCGCTGTCGTTGCCGCATCGCGGCCGGCCCGATATCGTCACCGTCTTCCTCGTTTCTGCTGGATGCTGACCATGCGCCGCCGACGTTCGACATCCGCCCTCGCCCTGGGCGTGGCCCTGTCCCTGCCCGCCCACGCCGACGAAGGCATGTGGATGCCGTCGCAACTGCCGCAGCTGGCCGAAACGCTGCGCGATGCAGGCTTCAAGGGCGATCCCGGGACACTGGCCGACGTCACTGCCGCGCCGCTGAGCGCCGTGGTGCGCGCGGGTGGCGGCACCGGCGCGTTCGTGTCGCCGGACGGCCTGATCCTGACCAACCACCACGTCGCCTATGGCGTGATCCAGTACAACAGCAAGCCCGGCCACAATCTGATCGACGACGGCTTCATTTCGACCGACCGCTCCGGCGAACTGCCGGCGAACCCGGATTTCCGCGTGCTGGTCACGGTGGGCTACGACAAGGTCACCGACACGGTGCTGCAGGAGACCGCCGGCAAGACCGGTCGCGACTACTTCGATGCGGTGGACCGCGCCAGCAAGGCCATCGTCGCCGACTGCGAAGCGAAGGGGGGCGTGCGCTGCAGCGTCGCCAACATGTACTACGGCACCGACTTCTACCGCATCACCCAGCTGGAGCTGCGCGACATCCGCCTCGTCTACGCGCCACCACGCGCGATCGGGAACTACGGCGACGAGATCGACAATTTCATGTGGCCGCGCCATACCGGCGACTTCACCCTGTTGCGCGCCTACATCGGCAAGGACGGCAAGCCCGCGCCCTACAGCCCCGACAACGTACCGTACGCCGCGCCAGCGCACCTCGCATTCGCCAAGGACGGCCCGAAGGCCGGCGATTACGCGATGCTGGCCGGCTATCCCGGCGTCACCTTCCGCCACCGCACCGCCGCCGAGTTCGAGGAACAGGTCAACTGGACGCTGCCGACGCGCGTGGCGGTGTTCGACCAGCTGATCGAGGTGGTGGAAGCCGCCGGCGCGGACGATGCCGACGCGAAGACGCGCTACGCCGCGCAACTGCAGTCGCTGAAGAACCAGCGCAAGCGCGCCGCCGGTGAGCTGGAAGGCCTGCGCCGCAGCGATGCGGTGCGTCTGCGTGCCGAGGACGAGCGCGGCATGCTGGCCACCGACGCCGCGACGAAGGAACGCGCCGACATCGACGCGCTGGCCGCAACGATCGCCAGCGGCTCGGCGGTGCGCGAGCGCGAGCTGTTGCTGAACCTGTTCGGCGCACAGTCGCAGCTGATGCGTGCCGCGATCACCCTGGAGCGCCTGCGCGTGGAGTCGATGAAGCCGGACGCCGAGCGAGAGAGCGGCTACCAGATGCGCGACCACGCCATGATCGAGGGCATCCTGAAACAGGTGCAGCGCCGCTATGCGCCCGGCGTCGAGAAGGCGCTGCTGACCGTCCTGCTGACCCGCTACCAGCAGTTGCCGGACGTCCAGCGGCTGCCGGCCTTCGATGCCGCCTTCGGACGCACGCCTGCATCGCTGCAGCAGTCGCTCGACACGCTGTACGCGGGCACGAAACTCGGCGACGAGACCGAGCGCCTGTCGCGCTTCGCTGCCGCACGCGAGGGCAAGCCCGTCGCCGCCGATCCGTTGATCGACCTGACCGTGAAACTGGTTCCCACGCAGCTGGCGCTGGAGCAGGAACGCAAGACACGCGACGGCGAACAACTTCGCCTGCGTCCCGCCTACATGCGCGCGCTGTTCGCTTGGCGCACGCAGCAGGGTCGGGCGCTCTATCCCGACGCCAACGGGACGTTGCGCGTCAGCTTCGGCAAGGTCGACGGCTTTTCGCCACGCGACGGCGTGCAATACACGCCGGTGACCACGGTGGCCGGCATCGTCGAGAAGAACACCGGCGCGGCGCCGTTCGATGCGCCGACGCCGCTGCTGGACGCCATCGCGACGGGCGATTTCACCGGCACCGAAGATCCGGCACTGAAGACGCAGACGGTCAACTTCCTGACCAACCTCGACACCACCGGCGGCAACTCCGGCTCGCCCGTGCTCAACGCGCGAGGTGAGCTGATCGGCCTGAACTTCGACAGCAACTGGGAATCCGTCAGCGCCAGCTGGATGTTCGACCCGCGCTACAAGCGCGCCGTCCACGTCGACATGCGCTACCTGCGCTGGCTGATGGCCAAAGTGTATCCGGCGCCGCACCTGCTGAAGGAAATGGGCGCACAGTGACGCCCGGCGACGACCCGCGTCCGATCGCACCCGAGCCGCCGCTGCCCAGCGACTGCTGCAACAGCGGCTGCCCGATCTGCGTACACGACCTGTATGCGGAACAGCTGCAGCACTATCGCGAGCAGTTGGCGGCGTGGATGGAACGGCATCCCGAACGTTCACTGTAGGAGCGACGTCAGTCGCGACCGCCGATTTCCTGCGGCAGCGAACCGTCGACAGCCGGTGGATGGGATGTCGTAGGTCGGAAGACGTGCGGTCGCGACTGACGTCGCTCCTACAGAGGCGGCAACGGCGGCTTACGCCACCCGCGTACGCCGCGCGCGCTCCAGGTGCACCAGCAGCAGCGAGATGGCGGCGGGCGTCATGCCGGGGATACGCTGCGCCTGGCCGACAGTCTCGGGCTGCACGCGGTCGAGCTTCTGCTGCACTTCGGCCGACAGGCCGCGCACGCTGGCGAAATCGAAACCGGCCGGGATCGGCGTGGACTCGTTGCGCTGCTGGCGCTCGATCTCGTCGCGCTGGCGATCGAGGTAGCCGGCGTACTTCACGCCGATCTCCACCTGCTCGGCGACCTGTGCATCGTCCACGCCGGGGCCGATCGACGGCACGGCGACCAGCTTCGCGTAATCCAGTTCCGGACGCTTGATCAGGTCGAGCACGTTGGTCTCGCGGCTGACCTGCACGCCGAGCGTGTCGGCGACCTCGCGGCCCAGCGCGTTCGCCGGCGTGGCCCACAGGGCGCGCAGGCGGCCGGTTTCGCGCGCGATGGCCTCGCGCTTCGCTTCGAAGCGCTGCCAGCGCGCATCGTCGACCAAGCCCAGCGAGCGGCCGGTCTCGGTCAGACGCAGGTCGGCATTGTCCTCGCGTAGCTGCAGCCGGTATTCGGCGCGGCTGGTGAACATCCGGTACGGCTCCTTGGTGCCATGCGTGATCAGATCGTCGACCAGCACGCCGAGGTAGGCTTCGTCGCGACGCGGCGACCACGCGTCCTTCTGCTGCACGAACCGCGCCGCGTTGAGGCCCGCGAGCAGGCCCTGCGCCGCCGCTTCCTCGTATCCGGTGGTGCCGTTGATCTGGCCAGCGAAGAACAAGCCGGCGACGGCCTTCGTTTCCAGCGACGCCTTCAGTCCGCGTGGATCGAAGAAGTCGTACTCGATGGCATAGCCGGGACGGGTGATGTGTGCGTTCTCCATGCCGCGGATGCTGCGCACCAGTGCCAGCTGCACGTCGAACGGCAGCGAGGTGGAGATGCCGTTCGGATAGATCTCGGCGACGTCGAGGCCTTCGGGCTCGACGAAGATCTGGTGGCTGGCCTTTTCGGCGAAACGCACCACCTTGTCCTCGATCGACGGGCAGTAGCGGGGACCGATGCCTTCGATCTGGCCGGAGTACATCGGCGAGCGGTGCAGCGCACCACGGATGATCTCGTGGGTTTGCTCGCTGGTGTGGGTGATCCAGCACGACACCTGGCGCGGATGATCGGCCACGCTGCCCATGAACGACATCACCGGCAGCGGATCGTCGCCGGGCTGCTCTTCCATCACGCTGTAGTCGAGCGAACGCCCGTCGATGCGCGGCGGCGTGCCGGTCTTCAGGCGATCGACCACGAAGGCGCCTTCGCGCAGGCGCTGGG
This sequence comes from Pseudoxanthomonas sp. GW835-FHT14C01, assembly GCF_058793715.1. Lineage (NCBI taxonomy): Bacteria > Pseudomonadati > Pseudomonadota > Gammaproteobacteria > Lysobacterales > Lysobacteraceae > Pseudoxanthomonas > Pseudoxanthomonas sp. GW835-FHT14C01. The sequence goes on along the minus strand of NZ_JBXAGB010000001.1, from coordinate 1,157,258 downwards.
CCAATGCGGTCGCCGGCGGATCGCCGGCACGACCGGCGGGGTATTGCGTTTCGCCGACATGGATCTTGCCGGCAAGGAAGGTGCCCGCCGTCAACACGACAGCTGGCGCGTGGAACGTCAGGCCGGTCTGCGTGATCGCGCCGCGGATGGCGCCGTTCTCGATGACCAGGTCATCGACGGCGGCCTGGAACAGCGTCAGGTTCGGCTGCGCTTCCACCGCATGCCGGATGGCGCTGCGGTACAGCGCGCGATCGGCCTGGCAGCGCGTCGCGCGCACCGCCGGGCCCTTCGAGGCATTGAGCGTGCGCCACTGGATGCCGGCACGATCCGCCGCCCACGCCATCACGCCACCCAGCGCGTCAATCTCCTTGACCAGATGGCCCTTGCCGATGCCGCCGATGGCCGGGTTGCAGCTCATCGCGCCCACGGTTTCCACGTTGTGCGTCAGCAGCAGCGTGCGCGCACCGGCGCGCGCGGAGGCCAGCGCGGCCTCGGTGCCGGCGTGGCCGCCGCCGATGATGATGACGTCGTAGTGGTGGAAGCTGGAGCTCATGGTCTGGGTCCGGTAGCAAAGGCCGGTGGGCGTTGGGCCGGTGCGGGAAGACGGGATGCGCATGGCGACCCGGCAAAGTTGGCACGCTTCCTGCTCTATTCCCATGCACCCGTCGTGGCAAGCGACCAGGGGCGCCGGGTTGGTAATTGGAACAGGGGCCAGCCATGCGCACGCCGGGGATGCCGGGGGCCGGTAGTCGGGGGACTACCGGCCCCTTTTTTGTGCGCGCAGGATACCAGAGCAAGAAAAAAGCCCGGCAAAGCCGGGCTTTTTGTTGGGTGCCGACGCCCGATGGGGCCGGAACAGGGGGGATCCAGATTTCCCCACCGGACGTCGACATTGAACCTTTAATTGCCGCTTACGTCAGAAAGCGACGCAACCGGTCAATCCAGGTTCGCAACCGCGTCAGCGGTGGAGGACAGGCGACGGACGGCGCCGCCGCGCGACCGCATTACCGCTCGAGTTCGCGCGTGCCGCCGTTGTCGCGCGGCGTGGCACGCGGCGGCGGAACGGGACGCTCCATGCGCTGGGGCGGCGCGGACCGTTCGGCACGCGGGGGTGGCGCCGCCCTTTCCATCCGCTGCGGGCGTTCGGCGGATCGCGGCATGGACGGAGACGGCATCACGCGCGGCGGCTGGTACCCGCCTTCACCCACACGGGGCTGGCTCGGTGCAGGCGCGACCTGGCCCGGACGACCCGGGATCATGGGCTGCGACCCACCCTCGCGCCAGCGGCCAGTCGGATCGCGCCACGGCGGCGGACGATTGCCACCCCCGCTGGTCGGCGGGGGACGGGGAGGCGGGTTGTCGTCACCCGGGCGTGGGGGACGGGGAGGACGCGGCGGGTAGTACGGGTAATGCGAGCCGTAATATCCGTAGTACGGATATCCGTAGTAATTGTTGTACCGGTAAGGTCCGCCGTACCCGTAACCATAGCTGCCATATACGCTGCCACCGTAGTAGCCGCCATACGGATCGTAGTACTGCGTGCTCGGCCGGCCGTGGTAGTAGCCGCCAGGGGCGGTATCGCCGACGTAGTCGTAGGTCGCACAGCCGCCCAGCGCCAGGCTGGCGAAGGCGATGGTCAAAAGAGATGAGCGCTTCATGGCGGAACCCCCGTTACTGTGCAGGGGCAGGATCGGCCCGGGGCATTGAATCCGTGCTTAACCCTGCCGGTACGGGTGGATCGGCGACCACCTGGCTGGCTGAGGTTCAGAGCGGAGCGATGCGCTAACCTTTCCTCATGCCGATGCCCCTGCCTGCTTTCGACGACGTCCTCGCCGCCGCCGCCCGTATCGCCCCACATGCCCACGCCACGCCCGTCCTGCGCTCCCGCGCGCTGAACAAGCTGGCCGGCTGCGAACTCCATTTCAAGGCCGAGCCGCTGCAGCGGACCGGTGCATTCAAGTTCCGCGGTGCCTGCAATGCGGTCTGGGCCCTGGACGACGCCACGGCCGCACGCGGTGTGGTGACGCATTCGTCGGGCAACCACGGCGCAGCGCTGGCGCTGGCCGCGCGTACCCGCGGCATCGCCTGCCACGTGGTGGTGCCCGAGGGCGCCAATGCCGTCAAGCTGGCCAACATCGCCCGCTACGGCGCGCACGTGCACACCTGCGCCGCGACCATCGACGCGCGCGAAGCCGCTGCGGCCCGCGTCCAGGCCGATACCGGCGCCACGCTGATCCACCCCTATACCCACCCGCACGTGATCGCCGGTCAGGGCACGGCTGCACTGGAGTTGCTGAACGCGTGCGGGCCTTTGGATGCGGTCGTCGCGCCGGTGGGCGGCGGCGGACTGCTGTCGGGCACTGCGATCGCCGTCGCGGCAACGGCGCCGGGGTGCCGCGTCGTGGGTGCCGAGCCGGAAGGCGCCGCCGATACCGCCGTGTCGCTGGCCGCCGGCGAGCGCCGCATCGACTTCACGCCCGATACGGTCTGCGACGGCCTCCGCGGCACGCTCGGAGAACCCAACTTCGCCCTGCTGCGTGCGCACCAGGTAGAGGTCATCACGGTGCCCGACGCTGGAACACTGGTTGCCATGCGCCTGCTCTGGGAATGCCTGAAGCTGCTGGTGGAGCCGTCGTCCGCCATCGCGCTGGCTGCCGTCCTGCAGCAGCGCGAGCGCTTCGAAGGACAGCGGATCGGCATGGTGCTGTCCGGTGGCAATGTCGATATCGATGCGTTGCCGTGGGGACGCGCCGCATGAGGGCGCGCAGGAAAGCATCGAAGCGCGGCGCCATCGGATGGACGTGGCGCCTGCTGATGCTGGCGTTGATCTGGCTGGCCGGCGTGGCCGCCTACATCATCTGGGTAGGCCAGCGCGACGACGCCAAGCCGGCCGACGCCATCATCGTGCTGGGCGCGGCCGCCTACGACGCCAAGCCGTCGCCGGTGTTCGAGGAACGCATCCGCCACGGCATCGACCTGTACAAGCGCGGCCTGGCGCCGACGCTGATCTTCACCGGCGGCTATGGCGGCACCGGCGCGCGGTTCTCCGAGTCCCAGGTCGCGCGTCGCTACGCGCTGCGCCAGGGCGTGCCGGAGAAGGCGATCCTGATCGAATCGCTGTCGCGCAATACGCACGACAACCTGCGCCAGGCCCGCGCGCTGATGCAACAGCACAGGCTGCACAGCGTCATCATCGTCAGCGACCCGCTGCACATGGCGCGTGCGCTGCGGATCAGCCGCGACCTCGGCATCCGCTCGGTCGGCTCGCCGACGCCGACCAGCCGCTTCCGCAGCTTCGCCACGCGCTGGCGCTTCCTGCTGCAGGAGGTCTATTTCTTCCATCGCGACCGGCTGCCGCGCTGACGGCATACCGTATGATCGGAACGTCGCCCACCCCACGGTAATCCGCATGAAAATCGACGGCACGCGCCGGCAGGACCGCGCCACCGAGCTCGTCCTCACCTACTACGCCGCCTTCAACCGCGGCGACTGGGAAGGCATGCTGGCCATGCTGACCGACGACGTGGTGCACGACCTCAACCAGGGCGCGCGCGAAACCGGCCGCGAAGCCTTCGCCACTTTTCTCGGGCGCATGAATGCCAGCTACCGCGAGCAGCTGCGCGACATCGTGGTGCTGGTGACCCAAGACGGCCAGCATGCGGCAGCCGAATACATCGTGCACGGCGAATACCTCAACACCGACGAAGGTCTGCCGCCGGCGAACGGACAGACCTACGTGCTGCCCGGCGGCGCGTTCTTCGATATCCGCGACGACCGCATCGCACGCGTCACCAACTACTACAACCTGCAGGACTGGATCCGGCAGGTCGGCGGCTGACGCCGCCCGCGCGTCACTCGCCGCGTCGCCGGATCGGAATCTTCGCCAGCGGCACGGCCGCGATGTCTTCGCCTTGCCCGCGGATCGGCGCGCCCGGCGGCGGTGCCCACGCGTGCGCGTAGATGACGTCCCACGTGCTCGGCAGCTTGCCGTCCGCGCGCCGAAGCGGCTCGTACGCCGCAGCCGCCGCGGCGAAGCGCGCGCGACCCGTCAACGTGTGGCGACGACGCTGCAATGCGTTGGTCGCGCCCATCGCGCGCAGTTCGCGCATCAATGCGGGCAGGTCGTCGTAGGTCAGCGTGAAGCGGTCGCGGTCGAGGACGGGATCGCGGAAGCCCGCCAGCACCAGCGCATCGCCGAACTGCGCGATCGGCGGAAACGGACTGACATGCGGCGTGTCGTCGGCGTGCGCGAAGGCATCGCGTAGTTCCTGCAGCGTTTCCGGACCGAACGTGGAACACACCAGCAGGCCGCCGGGTTTCAGTACGCGGCGGAAGCCGTTGAACGCGGCAGGCAGGTCGTCCACCCACTGCAGGCTCAGGTTGCAGAACAGCACGTCGACGCTGCCTTCGGCCAACGGCAGCGCGCGCAGGTCGGCGCAGACGCGCTGGAACGGCTTCCACCAGCCGACCTGCTTTTTCGCTTCGCGCAGCATCGGCAGCGCCAGATCCAGGGCGATGACCTGCGCCTTCGGCCAGCGCTTGCGCATCGCGGCGGCGGCGTGCGCGGGGCCGCAGCCGACGTCGAGCACGAGCGTCGGATCGGTGCCGTCAGCGCCCTTGCGCAGCGTCAGGTAGTCCAGCGATTCCATCAATCGCTTCTCGACTTCGTGCTGCAGTGCCGCCGCCGCGTCGTAACCCGCCGCCGAGCGCGAGAACGCGCGGCGGATGTGGCGCTGGTCGAAGGTGCTCATGTCGCCACGCCTTGCGGCAACGCCCGCATGAAGCGATCCACTTCCGCGGCGACCAGATCGGCATGGCCCAGGAACGGCGCATGGCCGCCACCGGCGATCTCGACGAACTGCGCGTCCGGTGCAGTTTCCGCCGCCGCCCGCATCGCCTTCGAGGGCACCAGCAGGTCGCGGCGACCGGCCAGCCACAGGCTGGGCGCGGACAGTGTGGGCAGGGTCGCGCGCAAGTCGGTCTGTTCGAGCAGCTGCAGGCCGCGCTGCAACGCCGCGGGCGCGGGCTCGCCGCGCGCGTAGAGATCCTGCTTCAACGTGCGCAGCTCGCTGCGGGCGTGCTCGGAACCCATCGTGTCGAGCGCCAGGAAGCGTTCCAGCGTACCGGCGTAGTCGTTGCGCAGGTCGTCGCCGAACTGCGCGAACACGCTCGCCTCCACCGCATGCGGCCATGCTTCTCCGCGGACGAAACGCGGCGTGGCCGCAACCATGGCCAGTCCGCGCACCTGCGACGACGTCGCTGCGGCGTGCAACGCGAACAGGCCACCGAGCGACCATGCCAGCCATGCAGCGGGTGGCGTGCGCGCGAGGATGGCCCCGGCGGTGGCTTCCAGCGTCAGCGCGACCTCGCTGTCGCGACTATGGCCGTGGCCCGGAAGGTCGACGAGATGGAGCGTGTAACGGTCGGACAGCCGCTGCACCAGCGGCGCGAACACGCCGCCATGCAGCGCCCAACCGTGCAGCAGCACCAGGGAGGGGCCGTTGCCGAGGGTTTCGATATGCATGCCGCGTATTGTCGCCGATCCCGCCCGGTGCGGGACCGCACGAGTGGCGATTCCGTCAGGCGACGGCGCCGTGCACGCGCTGCACCGCATCCCACGACCGCGCCAGCGTCGTCACCAGGCCGTCCACGTCCTGCGACGAATGCAGGGCGGACAGGGTGACGCGCAAGCGCGCCTTGCCATCCGGCACGGTCGGCGGGCGGATCGCCGGCACCAGGTAGCCGGCGCTGTCGAGTGCGGCCGACAGCGCCAGCGCGTTGCCGTCGCTGCCGCACAGCACGGGCTGGATCGGCGAATCCGATGCCATCAGTTGCAGCCCTGCGCGCTGCGCACCGCTGCGGAAGCGGTCCACCAGGGACTGCAGCTTCTCGCGCCGCCACTGGTCGCGGCGCGCGTGCTTGACCGCCACGCGCGTCGCCGCCGCCAGCGCGGGCGGCATCGCCGTGGTGTAGATGTAGGGGCGCGCAGTCTCGGCCAGGTGCTGGATCAGCGTTTCCTCACCCACCACCACGGCGCCGTAGCCCCCGAGCGCCTTGCCCAGTGTGACCAGCTGCAGCGGCACGTCGGCCACGCCCATCCGCGCATCCGCCACGCTGCCGCGGCCTTCCGGTCCGCGCACGCCGACGCCGTGCGCGTCGTCGACGAAGAACAGCGCCTGCTGCATGCGGGCGACCAGGCTCAACGACCGCAACGGCGCGGCATCGCCGTCCATGCTGAAGATGCCGTCGGTGACCAGCATCGCCGCACCGTCGGGCTGCAGCTTCAGCTGGCGCAGCGCGCCTTCGGGATCGAGATGCGGATAGCGGCGCAGCTTGGCGCCCGCCAGCCGCGTGGCGTCCAGGAGGCTGGCATGGTTGAGCCGATCCTGCACGCAGACATCGCCATCCTCGAGCAGCGCCTGCTGCACGGCGAGGTTGGCGAGGAAGCCGCTGCCGAACAGGAGCGCACGCGGATAACCCAGCCAGTCCGCGATGTCGCGCTCCAGGCCTTCATGCGACGCGCGGTGGCCGCTGACCAGATGCGATGCGCCGGCTCCGGCGCCCTCGCGCGCGGCGGCGTCCTGCAGCGCGTTCGTCACTTCGAACTGCTGCGCCAGGCCCAGGTAGTCGTTGCTGCTGAACTCGGTCAGCCAACGGCCGTTGACCTCGACGCGCACGCCATCGCGGCGCGCGACAGTGCGGCGCGTACGCTGCCGGCCCAGCGCGATGCGCTGCTGGCGCTGGGCGAGGATGCGGTCGTGCAGGTCGGTGCGGGTCATGTCGGCAGGCCTGGCGTGGGAGGGCGCCGGGGCGCAGGAAGGCCGTCGACGACGACACGCCGGTCCGCGTTTCCGCGCCAGCGTGCTGCGTCCTGTACCGCCCCCTGCTGCCCCGACTTACGCCGCCCGGCCGCAGGACGGCTCGGAACGGGTGATGTCGGCATGCACCGTACCGCTGCCCGGGGCATCGGTTCTGTGATGGTCGTGCACGTTTTCCACCTGCACCGCCATGGGCCGCAGACCGAGGCGGGCGAACAGGACCTGGTCGCGCGCCGTGTCCGGATTGCCGGTGGTCAGCAGTTTCTCGCCGTAGAAGATCGAGTTGGCGCCGGCCAGGAAGCACAGTGCCTGCAGTTCGTCGTTCATCGCCTCGCGGCCGGCCGACAGCCGTACCATCGACGCCGGCATGACGATGCGGGCCACGGCGATCGTGCGCACGAACTCGAACGGATCCAGTTCGGTGGTGCCGTGCAGCGGCGTGCCCGCCACCTGCACCAGCCGGTTAATCGGCACCGAATCCGGATGCGACGGCAGGTTCGCCAGCGCCTGCAGCAGGCCGGCGCGCTGGTCGCGCGATTCGCCCATGCCGACGATGCCGCCGCAGCAGGTCTTCATGCCGGCATCGCGGACGTGCTCCAGCGTGTCCAGGCGGTCCTGGTACTGCCGGGTATGGATGATGTCGCCGTAGAAATCGGGCGCCGTGTCCAGGTTGTGGTTGTAGTAGTCCAGGCCGGCGGCCTTCAGCGCATGCGCCTGTTCTCCGCTCAGCATGCCCAGCGTGGCGCAGGTCTCCAGCCCCAGCGCCTTCACGCCGCGGATCATCTCGGCCACCTTCGGGATGTCGCGATCCTTCGGCGAACGCCAGGCCGCGCCCATGCAGAAGCGCGAGGCGCCGGCCGCCTTCGCCTGCGCGGCCTTGGCGAGCACCTCGTCGGCGTCCATCAGCTTCTGCGCGGACACGCCGGTGTCGTAGCGCTGCGCCTGCGGGCAGTAGGCGCAGTCTTCGGGACAACCGCCGGTCTTCACCGACAACAGGGTCGAGACCTGGACTTCGGCCGGGTCGAAGTGGGCGCGGTGCACCGTCGAGGCGCGATGCAGCAACTCGGGAAACGGCAGGTCGAACAGGGCGAGCAGCTCGTCGCGCTGCCAGTCGTGGCGCACGACCGGCGCGTCGGGAAAAATGTGAGCGGACATCGCAGCCTCGGCGGAATACAGTCGGGAGAGTCTGGAAACCGGGCCTGGCCCTGTCAACCGCATGGATGCGCTGAAAGTTGACGGCTGGTGGCGCCATGCCACTTGCCTGCTGCTCCCTCCCCGTTGCCTGATCTGCCGCGAACGTGGCAGCAATGGCGTGGATCTATGCAGCTCGTGCAGCGAACAGCTGCCTTGGAACACCCTCGCCTGCGCGCGCTGCGGGTTGCCGATGCCCACGTCTGCCGGTGAATGCGGCGAATGCCTGCGCCATCCGCCCGCGCTGGCGCACACGCGGGCGGTGTTCGTTTACGGCTTCCCGCTGGATCGGCTGGTGCCGCGCCTCAAGTTCCATCGCGATCTCGCGGCCGGGCGCCTGATGGCGGCGCTCATGGCGGAGGCGCTGGCGACGGCGCCTCGGCCCGACGCGATCCTGCCGGTTCCCCTGCATCCGCGCCGCCTTCGCCAGCGCGGCTACGACCAGGCGCTCGAACTCGCCCGTCCGCTGGCCGAGGCGTTGTCCCTTCCCTTGCGGACGGACCTGCTGCAGCGTTCGCGCCCCACGGCACCGCAGTCCGAACTCCACGCCGCGGAGCGGCAGCGGAACGTCGCCAGGGCGTTCGTCGTCCCGCCCGCCATCACGCCACCCGCACATGTGTGCCTGATCGATGACGTGATGACGACCGGCGCCACCCTGCAGGCCGCAGCGCGCGTGCTGCTTAGCGCAGGCGCGCTGCGCGTGGATGCCTGGGTCTGCGCGCGCGTCCCCTGACGCGGCGCGCGGCGTCAGGGCGCGAAGCCGCTCGCGCTGACCCGGCACTGCAGCGTCAGCACGATCTGGCCGCCCGCAGGGAACGTCGCGATGGTCACGCCGGTGGCGCTGGTGAGGTCGGCCACCGGTACCGTGGCGCCCGGGCAACTGGCACCGCCCGAGGCGGCGCAGGCCGCCGTGGTCGCGGGGTCGCTGCAGTTGAGCCCGGCGCCCGGGGTGTCGCGCAGGACCGTACCGTTGGCCGCGCTCGGACCGGGATTGGTGGCCGTCACCGTATACGTCACCACGCTTCCCGACACCGCCGTGGTGGGACTGGCCGCCTTGGTGATCGCCACGTTGGCGCGCGGAACGCGGACGTTGCGGAAGCTGCAGCTCAACTGGTCGCCCGCCACCGGCGAGAAGGCGAACGTCGCGCCGGTGCCGCTCGGGGCCGATCCGCCGCTGCGTGCATTGGTGCAGGCGTAGGTCGTGGTGTAGTCGGCCAGGTTCGCGCCGCCCGCTCCCGTTTCCGAGAAGGTGTAGCTGGCGCCCGCCGTCGCCGGACTGACGATCGCCACCTGCGCTGGTGCGCTGGTCGCCCCGGTCGTCGTCACGGCAGCGCCGGCACCGGCACCTGTTCCGGCGATGGCCAGCGCGAACTGGTCCGTGGCCTGCAGGCGCCCATCGGGCAGTTCCTTGCTCAGCCGCAGGATCGGGCGCGCGGTGTTGGTCATGGTGCAGACGATCTGGTTGTTGGCCGCCGGCACCACGCTCCAGGTGGGCGAGGCACCGCCGGGCGTGAAGGCCACGCCGTTGCGCGTGCAGCTGATCGAGGCGGTATACGCACCCGCGAGCGTCGATGCGCTGCCGGCCGCCATGGTGTCGCGCAGGTAATAGGTCGTGCCGGTCGTCACCGGGAGCGCGCCGGTGCTGGCCTGCTGGCCGACATCGGCGCCGGACGTGGTCGCTTCGCGCACGGTGCCGGCGGTCGACGTGGTGCCGATCTGCACGGTGAACTGGTCCGTGGCGTCGGCGCGCGGCGCGCCCAGCACCTTGTTCAGCGTGATCGTGGTGCCGTTGCCGGTGATGGAACCGTTGCAGCCGTTCGCACTGGCGGCGGCGGCGGGATCCCGGAAGGCCGTCGACGGAATGATGGCCGGCGTGCCGCTGCCCGGCAGCGTCCAGCGCAGGCGCGCATGATTGATGCCGCCATGGTTGAGCCAGTACATGCGCACCAGCGCACAGCTGTTGGCGTTGGCGGCACTGAAGGTACCGAGGCTGACGTAGGTGTCCTCGTTGGCGGTCCAGTCGTTCACCGTGCCGACCGGGATGTCGTACGAGGCCGTCCGGTACGCCGTGTTGGCGTAATCACTCGAGAAACCGAGTTCGACGTTGTCGTCGTGCGCGATGCTGACGGTATAGGTACCGGCTTGCGGAAACTGGATCAACGCATACGACACGCGCCCCATCGCCTGCAGGTTGCAGGAGGCGGCACTGGTGGCCAGCGAATCCAGGTTGCAGAGATTGTTGGCGGCCGCACGGTAGTTGATGTCCGCCGCCGTGCCGGTGCGCACGGCATTGGCGGGGTTGGTGGCGATCGCACGCAGAGCGTTCAGGCGGGCCGCGCCGCTGCCGGTGTTGTTGGCGAACGTGGGCGCGCCAGCCGGGCCGGTGTAGACGGTGCCGACGCGATCGTTGCCGCGATAGTCCTCCCAACGCACCGTCTGCGCCGTGGCGTTGCCCAGGCATGCCGCCAACACCGCGCCGATCATCCAGCGCCCACGCCCCACGGAAAGGAAGCCTGCGATTCCCGCGCCCCTGCCTTGTTTTGCCATCTCGTGCGTCACACGCTGTCACATCGAATAAGTGTGAACCGTATCACGCAATTCACGCTTTATCGAACACGCACTCCGCCGTTCAGCGGGCCAGATCCAACGCCAGTCCGGCGAAGACCGCCGCACCCACCCAGTTGTTGTGCAGGAACGCGCGGAAGCATGCGTCGCGCTGCCGATGGCGGGCCATCCAGAACTGTGAGGTGACCAGCAGCATGGCGGCGACGAGGCCGGCCCAGTAGCAGGCGCCCAGCCCTGCCTGCCGCCCCACCAGGAACAACGCCACGAACACCAGGGCGTACAGCACGCCCTGGATGACCAGATCGAGATCGCCGAACAGGATCGCGGTGGACTTGGATCCGGCGCGCAGGTCGTCCTCGCGATCCACCATCGCGTACCAGGTGTCGTACGCGGTGGCCCACAGGATGTTGGCGCCATAGAGCACCCATGCCACGGTCGGCACCTCGCCCTGTACGGCCGCGAAGGCCATCGGAATGCCCCAGCCGAACGCCAGCCCCAGGTACACCTGCGGCAGGTAGGTATAGCGCTTGAGATAGGGATAGCTGGCCGCCAGGAACAGGCCGACGACGCTCAGCCACACCGTCAGGCGGTTCATCGTCAGCACCAGTGCGAACGCCACCAGCATCAGCACCGCGAACACCACCAGCGCCTCGCGGCCCGACACCGCGCCGGTCGCCAGCGGCCGACCGCGCGTGCGCTCGACCTGCGGATCCAGCCAGCGGTCCGCATAGTCGTTGATCACGCATCCCGCCGACCGCGTCAGCCACACCCCGGCCGTGAACACGAACAGCGTCCACCCCGGCGGCACGCCGTCGGCCGCCAGCCACAGCGCCCACCACGTCGGCCACAGGAGCAGCAGCACGCCGATCGGACGATCGCCGCGCACCAGCTTCCAGTACTGGCCCAGCCGCCCGCGCCAGCGCGACGTACCCGCCTCTTCGAAACGCTCGTATCCCATGCGCGAAAGGGTAACAGGCCGGTCCACCCGCCCGGATCGAGGCACCCGCGCCGGTTTGCGGCTAGAATGCCGGTCCCGTGCGCCTGTAGCTCAGCCGGATAGAGTAGTGGCTTCCGAAGCCATTGGTCGGGGGTTCGAATCCCTCCAGGCGCGCCATCTTCCCCGTGACAACGCCGCGTGTGCGGATAGCGCACCCTTGCACCGTGCCCGATGATTTTCGCCGTGGTGCCGCCGGATCCAGGGCGGGCCGGCTGCGACCAACAAGCCGCTACATCGCCTGATCGAGACGACGGACCGGAAGGCGTCCCGGGGGCTCGAAGGTATCCGTCGAGGCTGACCGCCCGTTCTACTCCGCGTTGAGGAGCTGGTTCCATGCCGTGAGCTGGTCCTGGTCCGACGCGCCGAGTTCGGTCAGCGAGATGACGGCAGAACCGAGGAGCGGACGGCCTTCGGCCGTGCGTCCGGACTGCATCAGGATCTGGCCACGCAGCGCCTGGAGGCGATGTTCCCAGCCCGGGGTGGAGTCGCCGGCCGTCAGCGCGGCGACACTCAGGCCTTCGGTCATGTCGAGCGCTTCCGCGAACCGTCCCTGTTCGGCCAGGTTGCCGGCCAGCGCATATCGGAAGCTGTGGGCGGCCACGTTGTCCTCCCCGAAGTGCTTGCGGAGCCCGCTTTCCGCCTGGCGCAGGTAGTCCAGGCCGGCCTCGCGGCTTCCGCAGTCGTACTCCTTGAAGCCGAGATTGCCCGTCTCTATCAGGGTGGCCTGGCGCGCTTCGCCATAGCGCTTCGCCATGCGCTCGCGCACCGTGCGGGCGATGGGGAGCGCCTTCATGCAGTCGCCGGCGTAGTCGTGGATGCTCGCGACCAGCGACAGCTGCACCAGGGTCGTGTAGTCGTCGGGGCCGAGGATGCGCTCGGTCGTCTTCGCGGCCGCTTCGGCGATCGGCAACGCTTCGGCGTAGCGCCCTAGGTTGCGCAGGGCGCGCGCCAGCATCACGCGATAGCCGGCCACGGTCGATTCGCCGATACGGTCGGGTCTGAGCAACGGGTCGGTGAGCAGCGCCTGCAGGAGCGGAATCGCCTCGCTCGCCTTGTCCGAGCGCAGCAGGCCATCGGCGATGTTGGAACGCACGAGCGCCGCCATCGATGCGTCGTCGGGTCGAAGTTTTCGCTGCAGCGCATCGGCGCGCCGGTGGGCCGCCAGCGAGGGCTCGACCTGGAGCTGCTGGAAATGGAGTTGTCCACGCGCGATCGCCGCATACAGGGCGACCTCGTTTTCGCCGTCCAGCCGGACCTTGCCGGCGAGCCTGTCGGCCTCCTCGAGTTGGCGTGTTCCCTCGGCGAAGGATTCGGGCGTGCCGGCATACGCCAGTGTCCGCACAAGGCCATAGCGCGCGATCAAGGTCTGCTCGTCATCCACGCCGAACGCACGGCCATAGTCCTGGACCGCCTGCCTGAGATGGCCGGCGGCGCGTTCGCGATCGCCCAGCGTGCGCCATGCGTCGCCGAGCGCAGCATGGATGCCTCCGCGCACCGCGGGATCCTGGTCGAAGCGCGCAGCCAGCGGCTTGCCCGCCTCCTCCAGCATCTGCCGCACCGTGGGATCGCGCTCGAAGCCTGCGCCGCCCGGGCTCAGTGCGCCGATCAGGTCGTCGCTCAGGAAGCGCGTCACCGCTTCCGCGCGCGCGGCCTGCATCGCCGCGCTCCTGCGCTGCTGTTCGCTCCGCCACCACAGGCCCGAACTGGCCAGCAATCCGATGCTCAACATCACGATGGTGGCGATAACCCACGGCCTGCGGGCCTGCGTGTGTTCCAGCGCGCGCTGCACTTGCTGCGCAGCCCGCGTGGCGGCGGCGTGCTGTTCCGCCTGCATCCGGCGCTGCTCCAGGGAAGACAGCCGCTCGATCAATTCGGCCACGCTGCCCAGGCGCTGCGCGGGGTCGCCATCGGTGGCGCGCCGGATGTCCTCCACGAGCAGGGGATCGTCGATGTCGCGTTCCCACCCCGGCGCCATCGGCCGGCGCAGGTCGCCGACCAGCCACTGGTACAGCAGCATTCCGAGCGCATACACGTCGCTGCGCACCGTGGCCGGCTGGCCGACGATCAGTTCCGGGGCGAGGTAGAGCGGCGTTCCGGAACTGTCGCCGCGGTGCGCCGTGGTGACGGTCATGCCCATGCCGGTGATGCCCAGTTCGGCCAGCCGTTCCGGCTGCAGCAGGCGGCTGTTGCCGAAGTCGGTCAGGCAGGGCTGCCATCCGTCGTCGCCGCGCGCACGCACCAGCACGTTGGCCGGCTTGATGTCCTTGTGCAGCACGCCGACGCCATGCGCGGCATCGACCGCAGCCGCGACGCGCAGGAAGAACGCGAGCTTGCGCGCACGGTCCCAGCCGGCGAGCGCACCCTGCGCTTCCGCCCACTCCGGCAGCGCCTGTCCGCCGTATTCGCACTCGAGGAAGAAGGGTTCGCTTTCGAAGTTCCAGTCCAGCACGCGGACGAAGTCGTCGCGTTCGCCCAGCGTGTCGCGCAACACGCGCATGAGCGTCGCTTCCCGCTTGATGGACGCCAGCCGTTCGCCGCCGCGGCTGAACTTGAAGACGCGCACGTCCCGGGTGCGGGGCTGGCATGCCAGCCACACCTCGCTGCCCAGGGTGCGCCCGAGCGGACGCTCCAGCAGGAAGTGTTCGCGGCCGGGGACGGGCTGGCCGGCGACGAAGTCCAGTGCCGTCCCCAGACGGTGCCCCTGCGCCACCCGCTCGACCGGACCATCCAGGCGATAGCCCACGCGGGGAACGGTGGCGATGCGGTTCTCGCCCGCGGCATCCAATGCCTTGCGCAGCTTGCCGATGGCGGTGGCCAAGACGTGGTCGACGGTGATCCGCCCGGTCCAGACCTGGTCGAACAGTTCCTCCTTGGTCACCACCTCGCCGACGTGGCGCAGCAGCACCGACAGCACCTGCAGGGGTTTGTGCTCGATATCGACGGCCAGGCCGGCGACACGCAGTTCGTGGCGGGTCTCGTCGAACTCGACGGTACCGAAGCGCCAACGGTAGAGCCGTGCATCGGGCGGAGGAGAGGGCGGCATGCGGCCGATGATAGCGTCGGTTTCCGAGCACCCGCATCCAGGGAAACGCCGAACCGGCGCGCTTGAAGGTTTCTTGAAAGCGCCGTGAGGACAGGGCGTTGGCGGCGCCCGCAGTCTTGCCCGACACCCGGCGGGAACCGGCGATAAGGGGCAGGCGTGGAGAGCAGGGGGCGACAGCGGACGAGGGGCCTGGGACTGGCGGCGACCGTGCTGGCGTGCGGCATGGCATGCACGGCCTACGCGCAGTCCCCCGGACCCGCGCGCAGCGTGCTGGGGCCTTGGGCGGGCACCTACGTCTGCATGCAGGGCCTGACCGGTCTGACGCTCGACATCACCGAGGCCACGCCAACCCGCGCCCGTGCGCTGTTCCACTTCTATGCCGATCCGCGCAATCCGCGCGTGCCGACCGGCTGCTTCACCATGGCCGGTACCTACGACCCCGGCAGCGGCCGTCTGCAATTGAAGGGAAAGGACTGGCTGCTGCGACCGGGCGGTTACGGCGTGGTGCATTTCGATGGCCATGTCGATGCCGCAGGCAGGTCTTTCACGGGCAAGGTCAGTGGCCGTCCCTCGTGCAAACAGTTCGAACTCGCGCGCGCGCCGTCGCCCGTCGAAGCGCCGGCGGCATGCGCGGTCGCGGCCGCACCGCCCCAGGCCGACCTGCGCGATGCCGGCCGCATCGGCGACGCACTGGCCGGCGAAGGCCGCATCGACCTCGACATCCGGTTCGATTTCGCGCGTGCCACGCTGCGGCCGGACAGCCTGCCGCAGCTGGACGAACTGGGCCGCATCCTGCTGGCGCCCGCGCTGGCCACGCACCGCATCGGCATCCACGGCCATACCGACGCGGTGGGCGAGGCCGCCGCCAACCTGCGGCTGTCGCAGCAGCGGGCCACGGCCGTCGCGGAGTACCTCGGCCAGGCGTTCGGCATCGCGCCGTCGCGCTTCGATGTGCAGGGCTTCGGCGAAAGCCGGTTGAAGCGGCCCGCGTCGCCGGAGGCGGAGGCCAACCGTCGCGTCGAGATCGTGCTGCTGGATTGAATCGCCGCGCCGCGCGCGTCGATCGCGCGCGGTGTAGCCCACCTGGAGAGGAATGATGCCGATGAAGAACACCGCGATGCTGGCCACGTCCCTGCTGTTGCTGTCCGCCTGCGGCGGCGGCGACGAATTGGCCGATGGCCAGGAAGAAGGCGGCGTGCCGCTGGACGAACTGGAAGAAGCCGCCATGGCCGGGCCTGACGGTCCGGCGCCGCTGCGTTGTCCTGCGAAGGTGCGCAAGGAGCTCGCCGGTCCGGACATCATCGGGCTCCGGTTGGGCATGACGCTGCCGGAAGCGATGGCCACCACGCGCTGCAGCCTGGGCGAAGAGGCCGTGGTGACCGAAGAGAAGCGCTGGCTCGACCGTCTCGACACCCATGGCGTTCCGCTGGGGACGCAGTTCTTCTCCGTCGAGAAGGGCAGCTACCGCCCCTGCAATTTCGCCCGGGAATGGCAGGAGTGCCGCGGCAAGTACAAATGGGAGCACAGCGACGAGATCGTCAGCGTCGCAACGCCGGGGGTGCCGGGCAAGGAAACCGCGATGGTTGTATGGCGCACCCAGAAGTTCCGCGATGGCCAGATGCCCTCGGTGGACGCCACGCTGGAGGCGCTGACCTCGAAGTACGGACAGCCGCAGGTGCGCGAGGACATCGACTCGCCGCGCGGCTACTCCGCCGGTACGCGCGACCTGCAATGGGTCTACGACCGCGCAGGCAATCCGCTGTCCGAGGCCAACCCCCTCTTCGGTCGGTGCCGCAACGGCGTGTACGGCGGTGGCGAGAACACGAGCGCCAGCTGGACCGAAGGCTGTGGTCTGAACATCAGTGCACGCATCGTGCTGAGCGGAAACAACCCCGGCCTGGCGATGGCGCTGCACACCGCGATGATCCAGCAGAGCGACACGTACGCCCATATCGAAGGCATGCAGGCGGAACTGCAGCGCATCGGCCAGAGCCGGCGCGATGCCGAAGTGAAGGAGGCCGGCGATGCCAGCGATGTCCGCCTCTGACGCGCGCATGCGCGTCCGCGTCCTGCTGCCCATGGCCTTGGCCGCCCTGCTCGCGGCGTGCGAGGGCGGGCGAACGCAGGCCGGTGACGCCACTGCGCCGCCGGACCCGCAGGGCGGCGCGGGCGCGGTCCCTGCGACAGCGGGCGCTCCGTCGCCTTCCACGCCTCCGGCATCGGCGGCGACCACGCCGGCGCCGGTACGGTTCGGCGAGCGCCAGCTCGATCATCCGGACCATCTGCAGATCCTGATGCTGGCCTACCGGCTGGAGGGACGGGCGCCTCCGATCGACGCGTGGGCGGCGGCGCAGTCGCGCGTGGTGTACGCGGACGAGTTCGCCCGTCCCGCCCTGCTGAAGGAAGAGCAGGAGCGCCTGCAGGGCATCTACGACGGCACTGCGGATGTCGGACGCCTGCGCATCAACGTCAACGCGCGGTTCGGCGAGTACGACGCCACGCGTGGAGGCTACTACCTGGACGCGTTCATGCCCGGCAGCGCCTTCGACTTCAGTGCGCAGCCCTCGCCCTCGGTCCCGGCGCAGCACATCAGCCTGCGGATCGACAACCCGGAAGAGCTGAATTTCTGGCCGCTGGATGCGGCGGCGGCCCAGGATGTGCTCACGCGCAACAGCGGCATCCGCAGCGTGGTGCTGGACAGCCGCTTCGTCATCACCGGGATCAGCCGCCGCAACGAGGGGCGAGTGATCACCGCGCGATTGGCCGGCTACGTGATCGGCAGCGACCACTACAACCGTCCCGCGACCTTCGGGGAGCGACGGTTCGATGCGGGCGGGGAGCGCTGACATGGCAGGCCTGCGCAAGACGACACCGGTGTTCATCGCGCTGCTGCTGTCGGCATGCGGCGCCGGGATGAGCGGGACGTACGAAGACGAGATGGGCCTGACGCAGCTGCGCTTCGAGCGTGGCGGCACGGTCGTGCAGTCCGCGGACCTGACGGGCGTGGAGCGGCAGATGCGCTACGACGTCGAAGGCGATCGCGTCCGCATGCGGCATCCCGATATCGAAGGCGCCACCCTGGTGCTCACCCGGGTGGATGGCGACACGCTGTCCGGCCCGATGGGCGTGACCTACCGGCGCGTGCGCGACTGAGTCGCGCAGGACGCCAGCCGCGCCAACGGCGCGGCATTCCATGACCTACGACGAGGAGAAACAAACCATGCGGGACTGGCTCTACTTCGACACGATGGTGACGCCCAAGATCATCACCTTCATCTACTGGATCCTCCTGGCTGGCGCCGTGGTGTCCGGACTGGTGCTGATGGTCAAGGGCTTCGGCCTGATGCGCTACTCCGGATTCGCGGGCTTCGGCATGGTCGTGGCCGCGCCGATCCTGGCCGTGCTTTCCGCCCTGCTGGCGCGCATCTACTGCGAAATCATGATCGTGCTGTTCAAGATCAATGAAGCGCTGCAGGACATCCGCCGCAAGTAGGACTCGCTCGACGATCCGGCGGCGGACCGTGCGTCCGCTGCTCCCATGTCCACTCGAAAGGAACAGCACCATGGCGACACGCATCCTGCATCTTGGCAGCGCATCCTCGCTGCCGGCACAGCGCACGAAGACGACATGGTCGAAGCGGCGCGCACGCCGCCTGCACGCACTGGCGCTGCTGATGTTGTTGCCGTTGCACGGGCTGGCGGTGGACCGCGGCAGGCAGGTCGTGGTCACCCGGCCCGACGATGCCGCCCGGCTGATGGATGCCGTGGAGAATGCGGCCTGGGCCGCCGACGGCAAGCCGGCCTCCAAAGCCGTCTACGTGGTCTACAGCACCGAGTGTGCCTGGAGCAAACGCCTGTTCGACGAGACACGCGCGCTAGCGGGCAACGTGCAGTTGCGCTGGATTCCCGTGGCGGGCAACACCGCCGCATCCGTGGTGGCCGGGCGCGACAGTGCGAGCGTCGGCGACGCCTTCGGTGGCCGGAGCGCGCGCGCCGTCGATGCCGCCGCCCAGCGCGGCGTGGCCTACAACCAGGGCGTGATGGACAGCATCAGCTATCAGCTTCGCCCCTACGATCGCTCGAAAACGTTCGCATTCCCGACCCTGGTGTACCGCAATGGCAAGAGCGTCAAGGTCGTCGCCGGCAATCCGCGCAACCTCGCCAGCCTGGCCGCCGAGGTATCGAACGAACCGCGCGCGGCGTCCCTGGTGCCTGCGGGCCTCGCGCTCGCGGCACAGCCGCCCACGCTCCTGCGCAGCCGCAATCTGCCCAAGTGGGCGCACCTCAACGACACGCCGATGATCTTCCGGGCCGCGCCGTCGCCGCAGGCGCCTGCCATCGATGACCTGGCCAAGGATTTGCTGGTGCCCGTGAGCGGCATCGTGGGAACGACGGGGTGGATCGAGGTGGCGCCGTGGGGCCTGGACAAGCGCAAGGCCTACGTTCACGACCCGCTGATGGCACGCATGGCCTTGCTGGATTACCGGGTCAAGCCGCAGGGTGGACAGTGGCAGGCCCCGTCGACGGTACAGGTGCGGGAGTTCCCGGATACGGACGCCCACGTCCTGGAGACGCTGAAGGCCGGGGAGCGTTATCGCCGCAGCGGCGTGGTGGAACAGGGTGGACGCGTCTGGGACCAGATCGTGCTTTATGCCGATGGCGCGGTGGGTTACGTGCAGCGGTGAGATCCCTCGAAGCGCCCGCCGACGGCCACGCGTTCTCGCGCGGCCCATCCTGGCCCTGTCGCTTCTTTCTGCAGTTTCCTCCCATGGGGTGCGCGGCCCCACGAGACCCGCGTGCGACACTGCCCGCTCTTCGGAAACGGGCGCGATCATCATTCGCCCTGCGCCCGCCAAGGCGGACGCCTGACAGAACGCGGCATCGACGGGCTAGGCGAGTTCTTCGATCAATCTGCAGACCGCGTGCCGCTTCTTCGCAGGCAGGCGTCTGATCGCTTCGAGCAACCGCGCTTCCGTGTCGTCCACCACGAACTCGATCGCCACCGCCGGCACTTCGGACGACGGAGACTCCGCCGGATCGCCACGCCCGGTCGCCAGCCATTCGAACGGCACGCGGGTGGCGACACTGACCGTCGCCAGATGTTCGACGCTGGGATGCGTACCTCCTTCGCGCTCCCACTGCGCCACCGCACTCCGGTACACCCCCACCGCGCTGGCAAGCTCGCTCTGGGACAGCCTGGCTTGCACACGTGCGCGCCGGATACGCAAGGCGATATTCGTCATCGTGCTTCCCTCAATCCTTTTCAGGTAAGCGCTTCTCAACAGGAAGCGGAACTAACCGACGTTTGTCTCGATTGCCTAACCCACCCATCTTTCCCCTGCAAAACGTCGCGCATGCAGACAGCGCAGTCAGCGCGGCTTAGCACCTTCGACGCAGCGCGCCATTGCCATGCGCTTCAAATCACATTAGTAACGCAACCTGCGTCAAGCAAGTGCCAACGCCGGTAACTGGATTTACTTGCTGACGCAGAGGGAGACACACGACGGTTCCGTACATCGACTACTCAGGGGTAGGTGGATGCACAGGCAGTTCGGGCAGACAGGAAGACTGCGCGCATGGGTCATCGCGACGGTGGCGATGCTCATGCTGTCCTGGGGACAGGCGTCGTTCGCGCAAGCGGGCTGCAGTACCGGAGCCTGCGTATCCGCGGGGCCGCGACTGGTCGCCGTGGACAGCACGCAGGGACCGGTCCTCAACCTCCTGTTCCAGGCGCTGCTTCCCGGCACGACCGTCAACCTGAGCGTGCTCGACTGGAACGCGCTGGCCGCTTCCGACATCAACCTCAATGCCCTGATCACGCGCCTGGGCGTGAACCTCGGCATCAGCGACACCTCGCAGGTGCTCAATACCGACATCACGCTGGCGCAGCTGCGGCTGGCGATGGTGCAGGTGCTGCAGGCCGATGGCCAGACGGCGGCCGCGAACGCGCTCAACCTGTTGCCGCTCAGCGTGGGCTCGCTGACCGGCTCCATCCGGCTGTCGCAGATCCTGCGCATCGATCTTCCGCCGGGCGCGTTGACCAACATACGGCTCGACCTGCTGGACCTGGTCACCGGGTCGGTGCAGCTCTACAACTTCCGCAACGTCCTCACCACGCCCACGCCCGTCACGGTCAACACCGCCGCGCTCGGCCTGACCGGCGTGGCGAACGTGCAGCTGTGGCTGCAGGTGGTGGAGCCGCCGGCCTACGCCTGCGGGCCGCAAGGCACCTCGTTCCACACCGGCGCGATCCGCTTGAAGTTCAATCTCGACGTCGTGCAGGGATTCAACCTGCAGGCCGTGATCAACGCGTTGAACGTGGCGGGGCTGGGACTGACGAACGTGTCGCTGACCGCCGACGTGCTGAAGCTGCAGTTGTACGCGGATGTGGCGCGCGCCGAAGGCACGATCACCGCGGTGGACTACGTCGCCGGCGCGGTGAGTTTCCAGGCGCGGCCGGGCCTGGTGAACCTGTATGCCGGCAACGTTGCCGACAGCCTGTTCTTCAACCGCTCGCGCGTGCTGACGCCCGCCGATGTCACCCCGTTGACGATCAACAACCTGGACCTTCGCTTCAACGTCAACCTGCTCGGCATCGGCCTGGTGTCCGTGCGCGTGCCGCTGCAGGTCACCGCGCGCGCCGCCGCGACCGGATCGCCGGCGTTGCAGAACTTCTCCGTCAATGCGCCATTTCCACAGACGCGCACGGCCAGCAGCGGGACGGTCAGCGCGGGCAGCCTGGTCACCAGCCTGCTCGGCACCCTCGATCTGCATGTGGTGAGCGGCTCGCCCGAAGTGACCCTGCTCGGCATCCCGATCCTGCCGCCTGCACTGCTGACGCCGATCCTCAACTCCGTCGTCAACGTCGTGGAGACCACGCTGCGCGGTCTCTCCACCGCGGTACTGCAGCCGGTGTTCAACCTGCTGCTGCGCGATCTGGCGGACAACCTGCTGGGGCTGCTCGGCATCCGCATCGGCAATGCGGTATTCACCGTCGAAGGCGTCGCGCGTTCCTGCTCGGCGACGCTGACGCTGGCGAAGGTGCTGCAGCCGGCGGCGGACCCCGGGCGCTTCACCCTGGCGATCACGCAGGGCGCGACGCCGATCGCGAGCGCCAGCAATGTCGGCAACGGCGGCACCACTGCGCCGGCGGTCACCACGCCCGGCCTCAGCTACACGCTGGCCGAATCCGCCGGCACCGGTACGCAGCTCGACCGCTACACCACCACGTGGGCTTGCGCGGACCAGGATGGCACCGCGATAAGTTCCGGCACCGGAACCAGCTTCGCCCTCACCGCGCCGGCGGCGAGCTCCACCGCGGTCGCCATCACCTGCAGCGTGACCAACACGCGCGCATTGCGTTCCGACGTATCGGTCACCAAGAGCGACAACCAGGCAACGTACACGCCGGGAGCCGGCAGCACCTTCGTCATCACCGTGTCGAACGCAGGACCGGATGCCGCCAGCGGCGTCGCGGTCAGTGACACGTTGCCGGCCGGCATGCGCCTGTCGGGACCGTGGACCTGCACGGCCAGCGGCGGCGGCAGTTGTCCCGCCAGCGGCGGCGCTGCCGGCGATGCGGCGGTCAACCTCAGCGTCAACGTCGATGCGGCCGGCACGGCGACGATCACCGTGCCCGTCGCCTACAGCGCAGACCCGGCCACGTACTGATCCCGAGCGCACTTCTTCTCATCGCGAGGCACCGCATGGACGACACCGCCGTGATGGACGCACGCTCCGCCTTCCGCCACCTGTTGCAGGGCGTGATGGCCGGCCTCGTGCTGATCGCGGCCATGCCGGCGGTGGCGCAGACGTATCCCGCCAACCTCGGCAATACGGCGACCGTCGCGCCGCCGGGGGGAGTGACCGATCCGGAACCCGGCAACAACAGCGGCACGGATACCAATGCGCTGGCCGCGGTCGCCTCCCTGAGTGTGCAGAAGACGGTCACCAGTGCATCGCCGGCGAGTCCGGGCAGTGCGGTGACGTACCGCATCGAGGTGGCGAACGCGGGACCGTCGGCCGCGCTCGGCGCCACCCTGTCCGACAACGTGCCGTCGCAGCTGACCTCGGTGACGTGGACGTGCAGCGCCAGTGCCGGTTCCAGTTGCGGCACCGCCAGCGGCACGGGCAACGTCGCGTTGAGCGGCAATCTCGCCGCGGGCGGCAGCCTGGTGGTGCTGGTCACCGCGATCGCACCCTCGCTCACGCCGGCGACGATCGGTGCGAACACCGCGACCATCGCGCCACCGCCCGGCACCACCGATCCCACCCCCGGCGACAACAGCGCCACCACGCCCACCATTCCGGTAGCGCCGCGTGCGCTGATAGCGCTCGACGACACCGCCGGCCCCATCGACGGCACGCCGGGCCAGACGAACGTCGTCAACGTGCTCGCCAACGACACGCTGAGCGGCGTGGCGGTGACGCCGGGCCAGGTGACGCTGGTGTCCTCGGCCTCGCCGCCGCTGACGATCACGGCGAGCGGCGCGGTCAATGTCGCGCCGGGGACACCGACCGGCACTTACACCGCCGGCTACCAGATCTGCGAGACCGCCGATCC
Organism: Pseudoxanthomonas sp. GW835-FHT14C01; assembly: GCF_058793715.1. NCBI lineage: Bacteria > Pseudomonadati > Pseudomonadota > Gammaproteobacteria > Lysobacterales > Lysobacteraceae > Pseudoxanthomonas > Pseudoxanthomonas sp. GW835-FHT14C01. Next base: position 1,134,081 of record NZ_JBXAGB010000001.1, on the reverse strand, counting down.
CGGCAACTGCGCGACCGCGCAGGTGACGGTGTCGGTCAATGCGATCGCCACCGTGGATGCCGTCGACGACCTGTTGCCACCGCTCGCCAGCGGCACGGCATTGCCTGCGTTCAACGTGCTGACGAACGACACGATCAACGGTGGACCGGCGACGGGTCTGGTGACGTTGACGGCGGCCAACACGGGGCCGTTGCAGATCGCCGGCGATGGCAGTGCGACGCTGGCGCCGGGTACGCCCGCTGGCGTCTACACCACCAGCTACCGGATCTGCGAAATCGCCAATCCGACCAACTGCGACACCGCCAGCGCCAGCGTACGCGTGCTGCCTGCGCTGGTGGCCGCCGACGACAGCGCCGGCCCGGTCAACGGCAGCAGCGGTGCGGTCTCGGTGATCAACGTGCTGGACAACGACAGCGCCGGTGGCGCGCGACCGCAGGTGCCCGGCGCGGTCACGCTGGCGGGCGGCAGCACCGCGCAGATCGTATTCGATGCCGATGGCAGCATCACCGTGCCGCCCGGCACCGCGGCGGGCACGTACAGCGCGTCGTACACGCTGTGCTACGTGGATGCGCCGACGGTCTGCGATGGCGCCACCGTGCAGGTCGTGGTGGTGACGCCGGGCGCGCTGGTCGCCAATGCCGACACCTACACCGGCGTCAACGGCAGCGCAGGCACGCCCAATGCCGGCAACGTGCTAGGCAACGACAGCTTGAACGGCAGCGCCATCGGCGCCGGGCAGGTCGTGCTGACGCCGACCAACGCAGGACCGGTGACCATCGGCGCCGATGGCGTGGTCGCCGTCGCCGCCGGCACACCGGCCGGCACGTACACGCCCAGCTACCGGATCTGCGAAACCGCCGTGCCGGACAACTGCGCCAGCACCAGCGTCACCGTGGTGGTCGCGACGCTTTCGGCATCGCCGGATGCGCTGGGCCCTGCCCTGCCCGGCACGGTCGCCGGCAACGTGCTGGCGAACGACTTCGTCGACGTTGCGCCTGCGACATCGGCGAGCGCGGCGGTGACGCAGACCGGTGGCGCGCCGGGTTTCACCATCGCCGCCGACGGCAGCGTGACCATCGCCGCCGGCACGGCGGCGGGTACGCTGACCGGCAGCTACCAGGCGTGCCAGATCGCATTGCCCACGCTTTGCGATACCGCCGCTGTCAGCGTCGTCGTCGCACCCGGCACGCTCATCGCCGCCGACGACGCGCTCGGACCGGTCAACGGCGTGACCGGAGGCGCTGCGACCGGCAACGTGCTGGCCAACGACACGCTCAACGGCGCCGCCGTCGGCGCAGGGCAGGTGGTGCTGACGCCGGCCAACGCCGGACCGGTCACCGTCGGTACGGATGGCAGCGTCGGCATCGCGCCCAACACGGCGGCCGGCAGCTACGTCGCCGGTTACCAGATTTGCGAAACGCTCAATCCCTCCAATTGCGACACCGCCCAGGTGACCGTCACCGTCACCACGCTGGTGGCTGCGGACGACGCGCTCGGACCGGTCAATGGCGACACCGGCGGCGTCGCCGGCAACGTGCTGACCAACGACCAGCTCGACGGCCTGCCGCCGAGCGGCACGCAGGTGATATTGACGCCGGTCAACAGCGGTCCGCTGACGATCGGCGCCGATGGCACGGTGCTGGTCGCCGCCGGCACGCCAGCGGGCACCTACACCGCCAGCTACCAGATCTGCCAAGCCGCCTCGCCCGCGGTGTGCAGCGGCGCCAACGTGTCGGTCACCGTCATCGTCAACGCCGCTCTCAACGCGGTGGACGATGCGTTCGGGCCCGTCGATGGCGCCCTCGGCAGCGGCAACCTCGGCAACGTGCTGGCCAACGACACCCTCGACGGGACGGCCGTGGCCGCAGGCAGCGTCACCCTGATCAACCATTCCGGTGCGCCCATCGCCATTGCCGCCGACGGCACGGTGTCCCTTCCCGCCGGCACCGCGGCCGGCGTCTACGGCGGCAGTTACCAGATCTGCGAAATCGCCAATCCGGCCAACTGCGACGTCGCGACGCTGACCGTCAACGTGCGCGTCGCCGCGGCACTGGCAGCGAACGACGATGGCCCGTGGCTCGTCAACGGCGCCACCGGAAGCGCCAACGCAGGCAACGTGCTGGCCAACGACACCGTCGACGGCGCCGCCATCGTCGCCGGCAGCATCACCTTGATCAGCGCGGCGAGTGCGCCGGTCACCATCGCCGGCGATGGCACGCTCAGCGTGGCCGCCAATGCGGTGCCGGGTACCTACCTTGCGGGTTACCGGATCTGCGAGGTCGCCGCACCGGACAACTGCGATACCGCGGTCGCCACCGTGCGCGTATCGACGATGGGCGCGATCGACGACACGCTGGGACCGACGGCACCGGGCGGAGCGGCCGGCAACGTGCTGGCGAACGACGTCGTCGATGGCGCGCCTGCGACACCGGCGACGGTCACCCTCATCCAGACCGGCGGCGCACCCGGCTTCGCGATCGCCACCGATGGCACTGTGACCATTGCGCCCGGCACCCCCGCCGGCACGCTCACCGGCAGTTACCAGGCCTGCCAGGTCGCACAGCCGACGATCTGCGACACGGCGACCGTCAGCGTCGCCGTCGCCGCCGGCACGCTGGTCGCCAACGACGACACGCTGGGCCCGGTCGATGGCGCCGCGGGCGGCACGGTCGCCGGCAACGTGCTCGACAACGACACGCTCAACGGCAGTCCCGCCCTTGCCGGTCAGGTGGTGCTGACGCCGACCAACGCGGGACCGGTGACGATCGCCGCCGACGGCAGCGTCAGTGTGGCGGCGGGCACGCCTGCGGGCGCCTACATCGCCGGCTACCAGCTGTGCGAAGTGCTCAATCCGGGCAACTGCGACAGCGCCCAGGTCGTCATCGCGGTGACCACACTGATGGCCAACGACGATGCACTGGGACCGGTCAACGGCGGCCTGGGCGGCGTGGCCGGCAACGTGCTGACCAACGACCGTCTCGATGGCGCGCCATTCGCTCCAGCCGCGGTCGTGCTGACGCCGTCCAATGCCGGCCCCCTGACCATCGGCGCGGACGGCACGGTCACGCTCGCAGCCGGCACGGCGGCCGGTACCTACACCGCGAGTTATCAGATCTGCCAGACCGCGCAGCCGTCGGTGTGCGATGGCGCCAGCGTGTCGGTCACCGTCACCGTCAACGCGGTGCTGAATGCCGTCGACGACCTGCTGGGCCCGATCGACGGCATGACCGGCAACGCCAATGCGGGCAACGTGCTGGCGAACGACACGCTGGATGGCGCCGCATTGGCGCCCGGCAGCGTCACCCTGGTCAGCTCCCCCAGCGCACCGCTGGTCGTCGCCGCCGATGGAACGGTTTCGGTGCCTGCGGGCACGGCCGCCGGCGTCTACAGCGGCAACTACCGGATCTGCGAAACCGCCCATCCGGGCAACTGCGATACCGCGGTACTGACGGTCGTGGTGTCCTCGCTGGTGGCGAACGACGACACGCTCGGACCGGTGGCACCGGGCGGATCGGCCGGCAACGTGCTGGCGAACGACCTCGTCGATGGCGCGCCCGCCACGTCCGCCACCGTCACCCTTACCCAGGCCGGCGGCGCACCCGGCTTCACGATCGCCGCCGATGGCACTGTGACCATTGCGCCCGGCACTCCCGCCGGCACGCTCACCGGCGGTTACCAGGCCTGCCAGGTCGCGCAGCCCACCATCTGCGATACGGCCACCGTCAGCATCAGCGTCAGTGCGGGCACGCTGGTCGCCAACGACGACACGCTCGGACCCGCCAACGGCGTGACCGGCGGCGCGGTCGCCGGCAACGTGCTGGCCAACGACACGTTGAACGGCAGCGCCGTGACCGCAGGTCAGGTAGTGCTGACGCCGGCCAGCGCAGGACCGCTGACGATCGCCGCCGACGGCAGCGTCACCCTCGCCGCCGGGACGGCCGCGGGCGCTTATATCGCCAGCTACCAGCTGTGCGAAGCGGTGAATCCGGGCAACTGCGACACCGCGCAGGTGACCGTCGCGGTCACCACCCTGGTCGCCGACGACGATGCGCTGGGACCGGTCAACGGCAGCCTCGGCGGCGCGGCCGGCAACGTGCTGACCAACGACCGCCTCAACGGCGTGCCGTTCGCCGCGGGCGCCGTTGTGCTGACGCCGGCCAACAGCGGCCCGGTGAGCATCGCCGCCGATGGCGGCGTCACCGTCGCGGCGGGCACTGCCCCCGGCACCTACACCGCGAGCTACCAGATCTGCGAAGTCGCACAGCCGACCATCTGCGATGGTGCCAGCGTGTCGGTCATCGTCGCCGCCGATGCGGCCATCAATGCGGTGGACGATGCCTTCGGCCCCGCCGATGGCACGGCCGGCAGCAGCAACCTCGGCAACGTGCTGGCCAACGACACGCTGGATGGCGTGGCGGTGACGAGCGGCACCGTCACCCTGACCAGCACCGCGGGCGCGCCGCTGTCGATCTCGCCGGCCGGTGTGGTGGCGATCGCTCCGAACACCGCCGCCGGCGTCTACAGCGCCAGCTACCAGATCTGCGAAACCGCCAACCCGACCAATTGCGATGGCGCATCGATCACCGTCGTGGTGTCGTCGCTGGCGGCGAACGACGACACGCTCGGACCGGTGGCGCCGGGTGGACCGGCCGGCAACGTGCTGGCGAACGATGTCGTCGACGGCGCCCCCGCGACGCCGGCCACGGTGGTCCTCACCCAGACCGGCGGTGCGCCCGGCTTCACCGTGGCGCCCGACGGCAGCGTGAGCGTCACGCCGAATACGCCGGCCGGCACGCTCACCGGCGGTTACCGGATCTGCCAGGTCGCGCAGCCCACGCTCTGCGACACCGCCACGGTCAGCATCACCGTCGGTGTCGGCACGCTGGCCGCCAACAACGACGCGCTGGGCCCGGTCGACGGCGTTGCCGGCGGCGCGGTCGCCGGCAATGTCCTGGCCAACGACACGCTCAACGGCGCCCCGGTGACCACCGGCCAGGTCGTGCTGACGCCCATCAACGCAGGGCCGGTCAGCATCGCCAGCGATGGCAGCGTCAGCCTCATGCCCAACACGGCGGCCGGCAGCTACCTGGCCGGTTACCAGCTGTGCGAAACCCTCAACCCGGCCCATTGCGCCACCGCGCAGGTGACGGTCGCGGTGGCCACGCTGGTCGCCGATTACGATGTGCTCGGCCCGGTCAACGGCAATGGCGGTGGCGTGGCCGGCAACGTGCTGACCAACGACCGCCTCAACGGCGCGCCCTTCTCCGCAGGCGCGGTCGTGCTGACGCCCGCCAACAGCGGTCCGCTGACCATCGGCACCGACGGCACCGTGACCGTGGCCGCCGGCACGCCGGCGGGCACCTACAGCGCGAGCTACCAGATCTGCCAGGCCGCCTGGCCGTCGCTCTGCGATGGCGCCAGCGTCTCGGTCACCGTTGCCGTCAACGCGGTAATCAACGCCGTGGACGACGCCTTCGGACCGGTCGATGGCGCGACCGGCAGCGCCGGCCTCGGCAACGTGCTGGCCAACGACACGCGCGACGGCGTCGCCGTGGTGGCCGGCAGCGTCACGCTGACCAGCACCGCCAGCGCACCGCTCGTCATCGCCGCCGACGGCACCGTGTCCGTGCCGGCGGGCACCGCCGCCGGCGTCTACAGCGGCAGCTACCAGATCTGCGATATCGCCAACCCGGCCAACTGCGATAGCGCGACGCTGACGGTCGTGGTGTCGTCGCTGGTCGCCAACGACGACACGCTCGGACCGGTGGCGCCAGGCGCACCGGCCGGCAACGTGCTGGCGAACGACGTCGTCAACGGCGTGCCGGCCACGTCCGCCACGGTGACGCTCACCCAGACCGGTGGCGCGCCCGGTTTCACCCTCGCCCCGAATGGCGTCGTGACCGTCGCGCCGAATACACCGGCCGGCACGCTGACCGGCAGCTACCAGGCGTGCCAGGTCGCACAACCAGCGATCTGCGATACCGCCACCGTCAGCATCACGGTCAGTGTCGGCACGCTGGCCGCCAACGACGACACACTGGGTCCCGTCGACGGCATGACCGGCGGTGCGGTTGCCGGCAACGTGTTGGCCAACGACACGTTGAACGGCAGTGCCGTGACCGCAGGTCAGGGGGTGCTGACACCGTCCAGTGCGGGACCGGTGACGATCGCCGCCGACGGCAGCGTGAGCATCGCTGCGAACACGTCCGCCGGTTCCTACGTCGCCGGCTACCAGCTGTGCGAAGCGATGAATCCCGCCAACTGCGACACCGCGCAGGTCATCGTCACCGTCACCACGCTGGTCGCCAGCGACGACGTCCTGGGCCCGGTCAACGGTGGGCTGGGCGGCGTGGCCGGCAACGTGCTGACCAACGACCGTCTCGATGGCGCGCCCTTCGCCGCGAGCGCCGTTCTGCTCACGCCGGCCAACAGCGGCCCGGTGAGCATCGGTGCCGATGGCACCGTCACCGTCGCGGCGGGTACCGCCGCCGGCGCCTACAGCGCCGGTTACCAGATCTGCGAGGCCTCGTGGCCCTCGATCTGCGACAGCGCCAGCGTGTCGGTCGCCGTCGTCGCCAGCGCGGCCATCAATGCGGTGGACGATGTGTTCGGCCCCGTCGATGGCACGCCCGGCAGCGCCAACCTCGGCAACGTGCTCGGCAACGACACGGTCGACGGCGCACCGATCAACATCGCGGCCTTCACGCTGGCGAGCACCGCCGCCGCGCCGCTGTCGATTTCCCCCGCCGGCGTGGTGGCGATCCTCCCCAACGCCCCCGCCGGCACCTATACCGCCACGTACACGCTGTGCGACGCGGGCAACCCGGGCAACTGCGACACCGCCACCGTGGTCGTGCAGGTCGTGCGCGTGGACGCGCAGAACGACAGCTTCAGCCTGGCCAGCGGCACGCTCGGCGGTGTGGCCGGCAACGTGCTGGACAACGACATGCTCAACGGCAGCATGCCGAACGCGGCCACCGCCCTCTGGGGCGGCGTGTTCGACAGTCGGCTGGGCCTGGAACCGAACGGCGACGTGCGCGTGCGCGCCGGTACGCCTGCCGGCGCCTATGGCGGCACCTACACGCTCTGCGTGCGCAGTGCGCCGTCGATCTGCGCCACCGCCACGGTGACGGTGACGGTGGCGAGCGGCCCCGGCAGCCTCACCGCCGCCAACGACACCGGCAGCGTGGACGGCCGCAGCGGCGGCGTGGCGGTGGCGAACGTGCTCGCCAACGACACGCTCGGCGGTAGCGCGCCGACCCCGGCGCAGGTGGTGCTGTCGGTCGTGGCGCCACCGACGAACGCCGGCATCGTGCTCGACCTCGCCACCGGTGCGGTGACGGTGGCCGCGGATACGCCGGCGGGCAACTACTCGCTGCGGTACCGGTCCTGCGAGCGGGCCGAGCCGGCGAATTGCGTCGAAGCGCTGGTGATCGTCGCCGTCACCGCCGCCGCGATCGACGCCGTCAACGATTCCGCCGGTCCCGTCGACAGTGGAACGCCATCGGTAGTGAACGTACTGGCCAACGACACGCTCGCCGGCGCACCGATCGGCGCAGGCCAGGTGACGCTGGCGGTGGTGACCGCATCGCCCGCGCTCATCGTGCACGCGGACGGTCGCGTCGACGTGGTGGCGGGCACCGTGGCAGGCAGCTACAGCGCCACCTACCGGATCTGCGAAGTGCTCAATCCCGCCAACTGCGACCAGGCCACGGTCACGGTGGGCGTCGCCGTCATCGCGATCGACGCGGTGGACGATACCGCACCCGCACCGGTCGCCTCGGGCACCGGCGGCCAGGCCATCGCCAACGTCACCGTCAACGACACGCTGGGCGGCGTCGCCGTGGCGCTGAACCAGGTCCTGCTGACGCAGGTGTCGAGCACGCAGGCGAACGTGCGACTCAACGTCGCCACCGGCGCGGTCACCGTCGCGCCGCGCACGCCGGGTGGCACCTACACGCTGGTCTACCGGCTGTGCGAACGGCTCAACGTCGGCAACTGCGACGAGGCCACCGCCACGGTCACCGTCGCCCTGCCCAGCCTGGATGCGGTGGACGATGCGCCGGCGCCCTTGCCCGGCGGCAACGCGGTGCAGGACGTCGTCAACGTGCTGGCCAACGATCTCTACGATGGTGCGCCGGTACTGCCCGACCGCGTGATCCTGGCGCCGGTGACGGCAGGCCCGCTCAGCCTTCAGGCCGACGGCACCGTCGATGTCGCCGCCGGCACGCCGGGCGGCACCTACACGCTGGTCTACACCCTGTGTGATGCGCTGACGCCCAGCCATTGCGACAGCGCGACCGTCACCGTCGTGGTGCTCGCGACGACGCTGGTGACCGCCGACGATGCCGCGCAGACGCCGCAGGGCGAAGCCGTGGTGATCGTCGTGCTGGCCAACGACACCTTCGCCGGCGTCGCCGCCGATCCCACCTTCGTCACCGTGCAGGTGCCGCAGGCGCCGGCCAACGGCACCGTGGCCGTCCAGGCCGACGGCAGCCTGCGCTACACGCCGGCGCAGTACTACAGCGGCCAGGACAGCTTCGCGTACACCGTGTGCGAAGTGGCGGCGCCCGACAACTGCGCCACCGCGACGGTCACCGTCATCGTCCTGCCGAACACGGTGACGGCGGTGGACGACCAGATCAGCACGCGGACGCGCACCACCGTCATCGCCGTGCTGGACAACGACACGGTCAGCCATGCGCCGCTGAATCCGGCCTCCCTGTCGGTGGTCCGCGCGCCGGGCCATGGCGAAGCCCGCTGCGCGCAGGGGACGTGCACCTACACCGCCGCGGCCGGCTTCAGCGGACAGGACCGCTTCGGCTATCGCGTCTGCGACGTGTCGGTGCCCAACGCCGTCTGTGCGGAAGCGGACGTGGTGATCGACGTGGAAGCCGCGCCCGCCGTGCTGCGCGTGGCCAAGACCGCTGCGCAACGCACCGCGCGCATCGGCGACATCGTCCGCTACACGATCGTCATCGACAACGTCGGCGACGTCGATGCAGTGAACGTGTCGCTGATCGACAGCCTGCCGCCCGGGTTCGCGGTGGTCGCCGGGTCGATCCAGGTCGGCGATGCCGACGCCAGCGGCGCGCCGTCGATCGCGCGGCCGTTCCGCATCGATGCGCTCGACATCCCGGTCGGTGGCCGCGCGACGATCACCTACGCGCTGCGCGTGGGTGCCGGAGTCGGTCCCGGCGTGCACACCAACCGCGCGACGATGCGCGACACCGACGGCGCCGCCATCAGCAACGAAGCCACGGCCGACGTGCAGGTGGTCGGCGATCCGCTGCTGGAAGACAGCCTGATCATCGGCACCGTGTTCCACGACGTCGATGGCGACGGCACGCAGGATCCGGGTGAACGCGGCCTGGCCGGCGTGCGTGTGGTGTCGGTCGAGGGGCTGATCACCGAAACCGATCCCTACGGACGCTTCCACATCACCGGCATCAGCGGTGGTCGCTGGGCGCGCGGCCGCAACTTCCTGCTGAAGGTGGACACCGCCACGCTGCCGCCGGGGGCCCGTTTCACCACCGAGAACCCGCGCGTGCTGCGCATCACCCCCGGCGTGCCTGCCCGGTTCGACTTCGGCGTGCAGGCACCGCTGCCATCTCCACGGGAGGCGCCGGACGCTGGCGCCCACTGTCCCGACGGCCACTGCGGAGAGCCCTGACCATGCGCGCCTCTGCGTTGACGGGAATGATCGGCCTGGTCCTGCTGCTGCAGGCCGGCGTGGCGTACGCACAATCGGCGGAACCGCCCGCCGCCGTCCCCCATGATGCCGATCCCGCGTTCCAGGGACCGGCCGGCAGCCTGGGCCGCTTCGTCGTGGACCTGCCGCAGGGCGGCACGCTGTGGGCGATCGAGGATCCCACCCTCGGCGAACCCGTGCTCAACGTGCAGGCCGCCTCGATGGTGCCTTTCGAGGACGGACGCATCACCCAGCCGGTGCGCTTCCACGGCTACAGCAACTACGCCGCGTTCTATGACCGCCTGGAAGTCCGCGTCTACCGCGGCACCGACGTCGACCGCGTACGCCCCGTCGCCACGTTCGAGCTGCCGGTCGGCGCGGTGACGCAGGCGCAATGGGACGGCGTCCTTCCGGCGGATCTGCGTCCGCAGGTCGGCGACACGCTGCAGTATGTGGCGCGCGCCCATGCGGCCGACGGCAGCTTCGACGAGACCGCGGCACAGTCGATCCAGCTGGTGACGCCGGCCGACCACGCCCGCGGCGTGCAGGTGCTGCGCGACCAGCTGCAGCGCGAGCGCACCGAGACCGTCGACACGCTGGGCGCGGAATCGCTGCAGGTCAGCGATTCCATCTACGGCACCAGCAACCTGCGCCTGCGCAACATCCCGGTGTACGGCTCGCGCGTGCGCATCCTCGGCCAGCAGATCCCGTCGACGATGCAGGTCACCATCGACGGCCAGGTGTTCCCGATCGACCAGGAACGCAAGTTCGTCGCCGAGTTCCTGCAACCGGTCGGCACGCATCGCTATGCGGTCAAGGTCACCGACGGCAAGGAGGTGGTCGCCGAGACCGCGCTCGATGTCGACGTCACCGGGCGCTACGTGTTCGTCACGGCGCACGCGGACCTGACCCTGTCGCGCAACGAGGCCGGCGGCTCGACCGACGTGCTGGCCGACGACATCCAGCGCGACGACGGCTTCCTCAGCGAAGGCCGACTGGCGTTCTATGCGAAAGGAAAATGGCGCGGCAAGTACCTGGTCACCGCGCAGGCGGACACCTACGAGAGCGAACTGGGCAACCTGTTCGACGGCTTCTTCGATGCGCAGCCGTACGACATCTTCCGCCGCCTCGATCCGGACCAGTACTACCCGGTCTACGGCGACGACTCGCGCACGTACCGCGACGTGGACAGTCAGGGCAAGCTGTACGTGCGGGCGGAATGGGACCAGAACCGCGCGGTGTGGGGCAACTTCCTCACCGGTTTCGACGGCACCGAGTACGCGCAGTATCCGCGCGCCCTGTATGGCGCCGCGCTGGACTGGCGCTCGCGCGCGGCCACATCGCTGGGCGATCCGCGCAGCCTGCTGAAGGTGTTCGGCTCCGAGGCGCAGACCGCGATGGGCCACACCGAGTTCCTCGGCACCGGCGGCAGCCTGTACTACCTGCGGCACACCGACGTGTTGCCGGGGTCGGAACAGGTGGTGCTGGAAGTGCGCGATCCGACCAGCGGCCGCGTCGAAACGCGCGTGAACCTGCAGTCCGGCGTCGACTACGAGATGGACGACCTGCAGGGCCGCCTGCTGCTGACGCGACCGCTGAGCCAGATCACCCGTGAGAACGTGCGCACGCTGACCCGCGACGCACCTCTGGACGGCTGGCGGCATCTGCTGCTGGTCGACTACGAATACGTCCCGGCCGGCTTCGACAGCGACGACACCACCGTCGGCCTGCGCGGACGCCACTGGTTCGGCGACCACCTCGCGGTGGGCGGCACCTATGTCGACGAGAACCGTGGCGGCGACGACTATTCGCTGCGCGCCGCCGACGTCACGCTGCAGGCCGGCCGCGGCACCTACGTACGGATGGAGAACAGCCGCACGGAAGCGACCATCGCGCCCGTGTTCTATTCCGACAACGGCGGCCTGAGCTTCGTGCAGCGCAACCCGGCCACGGATGCGCGCTCGGGTACGGCGCGGCTGATCGAGGCCCGCGCCAACCTGCAGGAGCTGGGCTGGACGGAGAACGAGTGGTCGATGGGCGCATGGCGGCGCGAGGTCGATGCCGGCTTCTCTATCAGCCGGCAGGATTCCGGCGAAGCCGTCGAGGAGTACGGCGCGGAATTCCTCGGTTACCTCAACAAGGACTTCAGCCTCTACGGCCGCTACACGCACGCCGAGCGCGGCGCCAACACGCTGGAACAGACCCAGCTGACCGCCGACTGGCAACTCTCGGCCGACGGCCGCCTCGGCGGCGAAGTTCGGCAGGTGTCGGAAGAAATCTCGGGCGTCGGCACCGACGCCACCCTGCTGGCGGTGAGCTACCGGCAACGGATCGGCGCCACGTGGGAGCTGTACGGCGTGGGCCAGTACACGCTCGATGACGATGGCGGACGCTATGCGCGCAACGACCTGCTGACGCTCGGCGGCAAGTACCTGTTCGGCGACCGCTCCAGCGTGGGGCTGGAAGCGAGCAGCGGCAGCCGCGGCCAGGGCGCGAAGGTGGATGGCGAGTACCGCTTCGGTCCGGACCACACCGTGTACGGCGCCTACAGCTACAGCACCGACCGCACCACGCGCGATGCGCTGTTCGACCGCAGCCTGCAGACCGGCTGGACGCTGGGCCAGCGCTGGCAGCTCAACTCGCAGGTCAACGTCTACAACGAAAGCCAGTTCATCCAGGAGCGCCAGCGCGGCAGCGAAGGCCTGGTGCACACGCTGGGCATGGACTTCCGCCCTGCCCCGTCGTGGAATCTCGGCTTCACCGTCATGGACGGCACGCTGGATGCGACCACCGGCCGCGTCGACCGTCGCGCGTACAGCGTGAGCGGCGGGCGCACCGATGCGCGCACCGACTGGTCGAGCAAGCTGGAGTACCGTCGCGACAGCGGCGCCGAGCAGCGCGAGCAATGGGTCATCACCCATCGTCTGCTCCACCGCGTCAACGAGGACTGGCGCATCGCGCTGCGTGCGAACTATGCCGATACGCAGGACGAGCTGAATCCCGCTGCCGGCGCGAAGCTGGCCGAAGCGAGCCTGGGTTTCGCCTGGCGTCCGCACGACAGCACGCGCTGGGCCGCGTTCGGCAAGTACACCTACCTGTACGACCGCGTCTCTGCGGGCCAGATCGACGCGGACCAGTACGACCAGCGTTCGCACGTGCTGTCGCTGGAAGGCACCTGGCAGATGGCCGACCGCTGGCAGATGGCGGGCAAGCTCGCCGGCCGCTGGGGCGAGTACCGGCTGGGCCGCGGCGAAGGCGTGTGGCTGGACAGTCGCACCGACTTCGCCGCGCTGCAGTTGCGTTACCACCTGATCCGCAGTTGGGATGCGCTGGCCGAACATCGCTGGCTGCGCGTGCGCGACGGCGGCGACCGCAGCGGCTGGCTGGTCGGCGTGGACCGCCAGATCAGCGACCACTTCAAGGTCGGCCTGGGCTACAACTTCACCGACTTCAGCGGCGACCTGACCCAGCTCGACTACGACTACCAGGGATGGTTCCTCAACGTCGCCGGTTATTACTGATGGCGGTCGGCGCCTGGTTCCTTCGCGCTCTCCGGTAATCGCGGCACCGGTCGAGGCCGCGCCCGCAGCTGAACACGCCACCTCCGCCCTGCTCCGCATGTAGCAGGGCCTCCTCCCTTCGGCCCGCAGGCTGCGACGGTACTCTCGATCCTGCGGTGGCCTGACGACCACTGGGACAGCATGCCGATCGAAACACGCCGGGCATCGCGGGCGTGACATCAATGCCGGGCGCGCGGCCTTCTGCGGCAAAGACTCGATATCGCGGCACCAGTTCCTGACATCCTCCGATGGCATGCGGCGCTGTGTGCAGCTCGCACGCACGGGTTTGGCTTCGGATAGACCTCGGACACGGACCATGACGATGCTTAATGAGACAAGGCGCTTCCTTGGTCTGATGGTCTTCCCATCGACGTGACCCGTAGCAGAGCACCATCCGTGACCTTGAAACACGCCGTAGTGTTAATCGCGCCGCATTTCCTTACGGATGAGGATGTCTCTAATATGGCGTGGCTGTTTCAGCCCGTCCGGTCCGGTAGTTTCCCTGGCGCTTATGGACAAGATGGATTGGATTGCTGACGGCAGGTACGGACTGCCACGGGATGCAACGCTTCACGCAGTATCTTGCTCTCTCGCGGTTTTCTGTTTTTTCTCTTTGTTTTTCAGTGGCGTGCCCACGCCACCGCACGAAGCGCGATCACTGCCTTCTACCGACCGTCGACGATGTCCGATCTGGAAGCCCGCGCACTGGCGCTGTTCGACGAGTTCGCGGAACGCGCGCCACAGCAGCGCGATGCCGCCCTGCTGCGCCTGCAGGCGCAGGACCCCGCACTCCACCGGGTGCTGCTCAGGCTGCTGGCGGCGGATGCCGCCGGGCATCCGCTGGAAGACGTCGCCCTCGACACGCTGCTGGAACCGCAGGACGGCGACGACCTCGATGCGGCGATGGCCCGCATCGGCAACCGTCTCGGTCCATGGCGGATCGATCGCGTGCTCGAGTCCGGCGGCATGGGGACGGTCTACGCGGCCAGCCGCGCCGACGGCCAGTACGAGAAGCAGGTCGCGCTGAAATGCATGCGGGCCGGCATGTCGACGCCGGCGCTGATCGACGCCTTCATGCGCGAGCGCAACCACCTGGCGCAACTGGACCATCCGCATATCGCCACGCTGCTCGACGGTGGCATCGAGGACGATGGCCGCCCGTGGTTCGCCATGCGCCTGGTGCACGGCACCGCCATGGATCTGTATGCCGATCAGCGACGCCTTCCGCTGAGCGCACGCGTACGGCTGCTGCTGCAGGCCTGCCAGGCGCTGCGGTATGCGCACGCACGCCGCCTGCTGCACCAGGACATCAAGCCGGGCAACTTGCTGGTATCCGATGACGGCCGCGTGCAACTGATCGACTTCGGCCTGTCGGCGCTGGTCGATGGCCTGGAGGGCCAGCACACGCCTCGACTGGCCGTTTCCAGCGGTTACACCGCGCCCGAGGTGCTCGCCGGCGGTGTCCCGACCGCCGCGAGCGACATCCATTCGATCGGCGTGATGCTGTACCAGCTGCTGGTCGGCACCTGGCCACGCCCCCTGCAACCGCTGCACGCCGGGCTACTGGGCCGCGGGGTCGAGGTTCCCGCGACCGCACCGTCGGCGCTCGCGCTGGCCGCACCGGCCGGCATCGCGTGGCAACGCGCCGTCCGCACCACGCGCCGGCTGCACGACCGGCTGCGCGGCGACCTGGATGCGATCGCGCTGACCGCCGTCGCGCACGCGCCCGCGGACCGCTATGCCAGCGTCGAGGCACTGATCGACGACCTGGAGCGCTGGCTGGCGCGACGGCCGGTGGCGGCGCGTGGCGGTGGCCGGGCCTACGTGGCGTTGCGCTTCCTGCAGCGCAACGCGCTGGCCAGCCTGCTCGCCGGCAGCGTGATCGTGGTGGCGGCCGGCGGCGCGGGCGTACTCGGATGGTCCTACGTGCGCGACCGCCAGGCGCTGCGCGACATGCAGGCGGTGTCGGCCGTGTTCGAACAGACGCTCGGTACGGTCACGCTGTCGGGACTGTCCGAGGCGCGTCCCTCGTCGCGCCAGATGCTGGAACAGACCGAGCAGCAGCTGCGTGCCTTGCCGCTGCGCACGAATCCGACGATCAGGGCACGGGCCATGGCGTCGCTGGCGCGCAGCTATGCGGGCTTGGGCGACTATCGCCGTGCGCTCGCATTGGCGGGCGAAGCCCATCGCCTGCTGGCCGACGATCCCGCGGCGTCTGCCTCCACGCGGGCGATGCTGGCGATGCTGCTGAACCTGCAGGCCCGGCATGCCGACGCGCACGACATCGCCACGCGCGGACTGGAGCAGTCGGCGCATGCGCTGCCGGTCGCGGATCCCGCCACGCTCGGACTGCTGGTCGAACTCGCCCGCGCGCACTGGGGACTGGCCGAATACGATGCCGCCTTCAATGCCCTCGCCTTCGCGCAGGAAAGCGCGGGGCGTTCGTCCTCGCACGACGCCCGGGAAGCACGCGCCGCGCTGCTGCTTCTACGCGGGCAGTGGCATCTGCAGCTGCTGGATCTGGCCGCAGCGGAGCGCGATCTGCAGCAAGCCGATGCGGCCGTGCGCCGGGATGCGCCGGCCCTGGCGAACGATGTCGACGAGGCGCGATTGTCGCTGTTGCTCCTGCAGCAGCGACGGGCGGATGCCGAGCGTCTGGCCACGTCGCTGCTGGCCGATCGTCGCCAACGCCTCGGCCCGGCGCACCCCGACACCGCGCGCAGCCTGCGCCTTCAGCTGGAAGCGGCCGCACTCGCGCCCGATCCCGACGCGATCACCGAGACCGCGCTGCAGACGGCGCGCCGCGCCATCGCGCATGCCTACGGCACACGGCATCCCGAGTACGCACGTGCGCTGCTGCTGGAGGCCCGCGTGGCGTCGCGCCGTGACGCCGCCCATGGGCTCGCGCTCGCGCGGCAGGCCGCCACGCTGCTGGAGCAGACGTTGGGTCCGCGCCACCCCGCCACCCTGGACGCGAAGGAAACCCAGGCGCGCGTGATGATCGCCGTGGCGGGCGATGCGACGACAGACGAGACCGACGCCCTGCGCAACGAGGCGGCAGGCCTGCTGCAGGAATGCGTCCATGCCGCTCGCCAGCGTCGCTGGCCCGCACCGACCGCCCGGTACTGGCTTGCGCACGTGATGCTGCATCGCCCCGGACAGGTCTCCGTGCCTGACCGACGCCAGGCGGAAGCGTTGCTGCAGGACGCGCTGGTGGAAGCCCGCCGCCACCTGGGCGCCGACCATGCCACCACCGTGATGATCCGCGACGCACTGATCCGGGACTTCCAGCCGGCGGCTACGTCGGGCGCACCGCCAGACACAGGCGCGCCGCCCTCATCCTGACGTCGATCCCGTGGAGGTGCGCGGGCGGGAAGACCCGCCCGCGGGCAACGATCAGTACGTGCCGACCAGGTTGAGGAACCAGCCCTTGTGGTCGTAATCGAAGTCGGTCAGGTCGTCGCTGAACTCCGTGAAGTTGTAGCCCACGCCGATACGGAAGTTCTTGCCGAGATCGCGATCGACACCGAGCAGGACGCCCTGCTTCGAACCACCGTCCTCCACGTCGAGCCACCGGTACTCCGCCAGCGCATGCCACTTCGTGCGGAGGTCGTAACGCACCTGGGCCGCGCCGAACGTGGTCGCCGAGTCCAGCCACACGCCCGTGCCACGCCCCATGCGCACCTCACCCTCGCGACGCGCCAGCTTGCCCGCGAACTCCCAGCGCTGGTCGAGCTTGTACACGCCTTCGAACGACAGGATCTGCGACTTCTGATCGTAGTCCGCGCCACCGATCTGGCCGAGCGTCGCCAGGTCATACAGATAGGTGTACCTGCCGAACAGGCCCCAGCGCTGGTTGTTCCACGGACGGTAAGCGAAGCCGACGTTGCCTTCGATGAAGCGCGCGCCCGCCAGAGGATCCAGCTGGTCGTCGGTATCGGCGTAGTTCAATCGTGCGGCGATGCGCCAGCTTTCGTTGAACTTGTGGGTCAGGCGGTTCGTGCTGACCCACTGTTCCCGCTGCTCGGCGCCGCGGTCCTCGCGCCATTCCAGCTTGCTTTGCCAATCGGTATCCGGCGACGTCCGCCCGCCCGACACGCTGATCGCGCGGCGATCGACGTTACCGCCGTCAGAATTGGTCAGCTCGCCGTCGGACAGCGTGAAGCCCATGTTCCAGCCCTGGGCCGGATAGAAGTCCATGCCGAAGGTATGGGCCAGGCCCGAGACGTTGCGCTCCTTCAGGAACTGGCTTTCGTTGTACAGGTTGACCTGGTTGGACAGGCGCCACCGCTGGCCCAGCGTCCAGCCGTTCTGCGAGCTGCGGTTGAACACCGAGTCGTAGTCGGTGGTGTCGGTGGAATAGGTGTAGGCGCCATAGACCGAGTGTTCCGCGGTCAGGCGATGCTCGGCGTTGACCGTGGCCGCTTCGCCGCGATCGCCGGTCGTGACTTCCGCACCCACCGACGACTGGTTGCCGTACAGGTACTTGCCGCCCAGCGTCAGCGCGTTGTTGTCGGCGTACTGGCCGCCATCGTCATCCAGCGTCACCTGCCCGATGCCGTACAGCTCCAGGGAGCTGCCGAAGCGGTGCAGGTACTTCAGCGCGCCCAGCGTGCCGGCCGCATCGGCCGTCGTGCCCTCCTGGTCCACCCGGCGCACTTCCGCACTGAAGGTGCTGGCGTCGCTGACGCGCCATTCCAGTGTGGCCTGCGCCTGCGTCAGCGACTCCGCCCCGCTCTCGGCACGGGTGTATCGCGTGTACAGGCCCAGGTTGGGCGTGAACTGGCCCAGCAGCTCCGCGCCGTACTCGGTCACCGGACGGCCCGTGTCGTAGCGCGAGATGGAGTAGCCTGCGCTGGTATTGCGCCACCACGCGCCTACGCTCCAGTCCTGTTCGGTCCAGCCCAGCTCCTTGAAGTTGGCGCGCGCTTCCAGCGACTTGGCGTCGCCTTCGCGGAACAGCGCGGTGTCGTTCTGCTGGATGAAGCTCAGGCCGCCGTTGTCGGAGAAGAATACGGGGGCGCCGAACGATTCGGTCTGCGCGTACTCGGCCTTGATGTAGGTGCCCTTGCCGGCCTGCAGTGTCAGGTCGCCGGCAGCGAGCGTGTAGTCCTCGCCCGCGCGGTTCTCCTGCACATAGGTGGCGCCGACGCCGACGTGGTTGCCGAACCAGTGCTTGCCGCGGAAACCGGCGGTGACGTCGTCGGCATCGAAGCCGGACGGCACCCATTCGTAGTCGACGATCAGGCGCTGCTCGAAGCCGTCCAGCGGCAGGTCGCGCGTCAGCGTCGGCGTGTTCTCGCGGGTGATCTGGGCGAGCGGGCGCGTCAACAGGATGCGGCCCTGCAACTCGTCGATCTCGTAATCGGTGCCGCGTTGCAGGACCACGCGATTCTCGGTGCGCCCGGTGGTCAGGTCGCGGATTTCCAGCGTGACTACGTCCGAACCCGGCAACAGATCGGTGTGACGCAGGTAGTACAGGCTGCCGCCGGTACCGATGAACTCGTTGTGTCCCGGCGCGGTCTCGGCCTGCGAGCCGAACACGCGCAGTTCGCTGCCCGGATCGCCCCAGCGATTGGTTGCGTTGGAGCGCCAGTTCAGCGCCGCGCCGTAGAGCGAGCGCTGGTACTGCGCGTACTCGGTGCCGGTGATGCCGGTGCTGTAGTTGCCCCACAACGCCTGGTTCTTGTCCCAGTCCACGCGCAGGTAGAAGCGGCCCATCGTGTCCACGTCGCGGTAGGTCGTGGAGTCGTCGCCGTAGACCGGGTAGTACAGGTCGGGGTCGAGGCGTCGGAAAATGTCCTGCGGATCGGCCTTCGTGAAGCCGTCGAAAAGGCGCTCGAGATCCCGCTGCGTCGTGTCCGCCTGCGCCGTGACCAGATACTTGCCCGCGTACTTCGCCTTGCCGTAGAACGCCAGGCGGCCGTCGCTGATCACATCGTCCTGGTAGCGCGTGTCGTTGGCGAACGCGGCGCCCGAACCGCTGACCTTGTTCTGCGAGACGGTCACGTCGGCCAGGCCGACGCCGAAGAAGTAACGGCCGGTCACGTCCACGTCCAGCGCGTGCGTCGCGGCCCGGCGGGCGCCGCCGCCCTCGCTCCCGATGTCGCCCACCCCGATCTCGAAGCGGTGACGGCCCACCGGCACCAGATACTCGGCCACGAACTTGCGTTCCATGTCCACCGGATACTGTTCGCCGTTGATGGTCAGCTGGGCGCGGTCGGGAATGTTGCGTCCCTGGATGCGGATGCGCGAGCCGTACATCGGGATGTTCTGCTGGCGAAGGCCGTTGCCGGCGAACACGTCGTCCAGCTGGCGCTGCGCCTGTGCCTGCTCGCTCGACAGCGCTGTGCCGAGGGCGCGTTCCGCGCTCTCGCGCAGCAGGTTGGCGCCGCGCTCTGCCTCTTCAGGGGCAACCAGCTGCAGCGTCCGCGGATAGGTTTCGTCGAAACTGTCGCCCTCGCCGTAGGCGCGCAACACGTAGACCAGTTCGTCGCCTTGGCGGAACGGATACTTCGCGGGCAGCTCGCCCTGCCACTCGGCGTGGACCACTCCGGCTACCTCCAGCGGCACGGTGGCGATCGGCTCGATCAGGTCGGCATCGCTGCTCCGGTACAACGAGATTTCCAGGCGCTTGATGAAGGCCGGATAGTTGCCGCGCACGTAGAACTGCACCGGCCGGGTGATGCGTCGACCGTCGAACGACACGATGGACGGCGCGGATACCGATAGTTCCGGCTGGCCGAGCGTGGGGTCTTCGGTCGCCCAGATGACGCCACCCCCGGGCAGGTCGATGGAGAACTTGCCCATCGCCGTCGCCTTGCCCGGCTGCTCGGTCGCCACGGTCACGCGGCGATCCGGCTGCAGCGCCGGCGACGACGACTGTTCGCTGGTGCCCTCGGTGACCGGCCTGTCGTAGCTGCGCGTACGCAGCCGGAACAGCAGGCCATCCTCGCCGGCGCACTGCCGGTCATCGCAGTCCACTGGCTTCGCCGCACCGTCGGTGTTCACCGGCGCGGGCGCCGGCGGCGCAGACTGCGCGGCGGCGATCGGCGTGGCGCCCGCCAGCAGCCCGATCAGCGTGTAATCCAGCAGTTTCATCTTCATACGCTTCTTCATGATCCGCCCCTTCACTTGCGCACGCCGACAGGGGCTGTCGGATCGTTACTGGATTCCACGCGAACCCGTGCGCGCACGTCCGGGCTCAGTCGCTTGGCAAGGGCGTCGTAAACCGCTTTCGCACGGCGCATGCCCAGGGCGGTGTTGTAGGCATGCGAGCCGCGCACGTCGGTATGGCCGACGATGGCGATGCTGCCGCCGCCGCGCTTCTCGAGTGCGGCCGCAATCCTGTCCAGCAGTGGCTCGAACTCGGGCCGGATCGCCGCCTTGTCGGTATCGAACAGCACGGTACCCAGCAACGCCCCCCCTTCGTCCACGCCGACGACCAGCGAACCGGGGTCGTCGACGTTGCCGCGTACGCTGACCACCAGCGCCTGCGCGACGGTCGGCTCCAGCGTGTCCAGCAATGCCGTCTTGACGGCGTTGGCGCGGTCGAACGCCAGCGCCTGGGCATCGCCATTGGCGCTGATCACCACCTCGCCGCCGCCGTGCTTGCGCACCTGGGCCGCCATCGCCTCGATCACCGGCTGGTATTGCGCGCGCACTTCGGCGCTGCCCGGGGCGAAGAACACGTCGCCCAGCTCCAGCTCGACCTGCTCGCTACCGCCTTCGATCACCTGCTCCGGCAGCTTCACGCCGAAGTCGAAGCGAACCGGCACACCGGGAGTGATCCGGCGGAGCAGGGGATTGTCCGTGGTGAACTCGGCGCCCGCCGGCAGCGTGGACGGATCCACCTTGAGGACGAAGTTGCGGCCACGTTCCCATGCCCCGCCCGACATGCCGGCCAGGTGGTAGCGCCCGTACTGGTCGGTTTCGATCAGCAAGCCTTCCACCGACGCGATGCGGACACCCGGAATGCCACGTTCGTCGATGCCGGTGTTGCGGATGACGTAGTCGACCACGTAGCCGCCCTCGCCCTGCGCCACGCGGCGCTCGACCGTCGGCGCCGCCGCGGTCAGACCCTTGGCCGCCTCACCGGACTGCTCGATGCGGGTGTTGCCCGCCGCATCCATGCGCACCGTGACACCCTGGTCGCTGGTCAGCACGAAGTCATCGGTGAAGGCCAGTTCGCTCAAGCGCTGCCGGACGACCACGGCACGGGCATCCACCGGATCAGCAGGCGACTGGCGACCGCTGATCGTGCCCACCGCGATGCCATGCAACATCGGCGAACTGGCGTCCGGCTCGGGCTGCGGGCCGGCGCCGTGATCCACCGTGGTCGAATGGGCGATGTAGGCGCCCGGCGCAAAGCCGCCCTGCACCTTCACCCCGCTCAACGCGGCGCTGTCCTGCCAGCCGTCACCGTCGCGGTCGTTGAAGACCGTACCGAACAGCAGGCTGTCGTCCAGCATCGCATCGGCGGTCAGCTGGACTTCCGCGGTGGCCACGTTCGATACCGGCTCATCGGTGGGAGAACGCACCTGCGCCTGGTTGACGTGGGTGCCCGGACGGACACCCGCGCCCACCCGCATCACGTACACCAGCGTGGCGGTCTCGCCGGCACGCACGTCCACGCCAGCGAAACGCAGCGGCCGGTTACCCGAGACCGTCACCATCCGGTCGGCATCGGCTGCCAGCAGCGAACCCTCGACATACGTGAAGCCTGCCGCCGGTGTGTCTACGATGCTGCCGTTGACCAGATCGGTACTGCCCACGTTCTCCACCGTCAGCGTGTACCGGACCAGGTCGCCGATGCGCACCTCACGCGCGCCCGCGGACTTGCCCAGGCGGATTTCCGGCAGTCCGACCAGGTGCTCCGTGCTGCAGCTCTGGCAGGTCGGGGGCGGATCGGTCGGATCCGCACTGCTGGCCGCCACGACGTTCGTCACGCGCCCTGCCACCGACGCATTCACGGTCGCCTGGTAAGTGAACGCCTGCGTACCCACAGGCGTACCGGCCGGCAGCGTGCAGGTGATGGTCGTGCCGTTGTAGACACAGCCGGCCGGCATGGCACCCAGCGTCAGCCCGCGATCCGGCGTATCCACCAGGGTCACGGCGGAATCCAGGGCGGCCTGGCCGACCTGCACCGACAAGGTGTAGGTGATCACCTGCCCGGGCTGCACCGTCGCACCATTGGCGGGGTCGGAGCTCTTGTTCACGACCACCGTCGGGGTTGCCACCGGGGTCTCGATGTCGCACTCGTTCGCGCACACGGGGTTGTCGGTGCCGGTACCGATCACCGCATTGCGGACCACGCCGCTTGCCTGGCCATTGACGGTCGCCGTGTAAGTGACCGTGTAGACACCGGGCACCGTCCCTTCCGGCAACGTGCAGACCAGCGGACTGGCCGCGCTGCAGGTGTATGCGCCCGCTGCCGTTACCGTCCCGAACGTCAGACCTGCGCCGAGCGTATCGGTCAGCGTGATCGCGCTGGAGGTGGGCGCTGCCGCCACCGTCGCGGTCAGCGTGTAGGTGATGACATCGCCCGCGACCACGCGGGTCTTGCCCGCCGGCAGCACGGCCGACTTGCCATAGCTGACGATGGCCGGCAGCGGCTCGGTCACGATGGTTTCGGTCTGGCACGTCCCCTGGCAGGTCGGCGCGTCATCGCCCGCGGCCACCACCACGTTGCGGACGAAGCCGGTCGCCAGCTCGTTCACGAACGCCGTGTAGGTCACCAGATAGGTCCCCGGCGCCGTATTCGCCGGCAAGGTGCACACCAGCGGGTTGGCCGCGCCGCAACTCAGGCGGCCCGCCGTCACCGCGCCCAGCGTCAGGCCCTGGCCCAGCGTGTCGGTCAGGGTGACCGGCGACGTGGTCGCGGCATCGCCGACGACCACCTGCAGGTTGTAGGTCAGGGTATCCCCCACCGACACCTCGGTCTGGCCGATCGGAAGGACAACCGACTTGCCGAAAGTCACCACGGGGTTCTGCACCGGGGTGTCGATCGTGGTCGTGCAGCCCGCATTCGTGCTGCCCGCCGGGCAGGCCGGACTGCTCACCACCGCCGT